>JADGFI010000018.1 GCA_016743945.1 Desulfobacteraceae bacterium | reverse complement strand
GAATATAGAGGGCATCGAAATAACAACCAATGGAGATAAATTCACCTCCAATGTCAGCCTTAATGAATTGAGCAAGGCCGTGGAGACCACCATAAAAGCCCATAACATCCATCTAAAAATCAAATAAACCACCCGCCCTAATCTTAATAGACACCTTAAATAGCCCGTGGCCATTGATCTTCATTCAATCACACAAAGGACTGGGAATACAATCCCTTAAAAAAGGATTGCACTCCCGGTCAACAATGGGATATAAACCATACCCTTGCGAAACGATCACAAAACCGACACAGGATGATAATAATGAAAACCGATTTGATACATATTTCCGAACTGATAGTCCAGGACCCTTTTGCAGCCATTTTCCCCATTGGAAACGAGACCCTTGAGTCCATTCAGCAAAACATGGAGGCCAACGGGTTTGATGAAATTTTTCCCATCATCGCCTGGGAAGGGAAAAACATTGTGGTGGACGGCCATACCCGATTTGCTGCGGCAAAAGCCGCTGGCATGGAAGAAGTGCCGGTACTGTTTAAATCCTTTGACAATGAAGATGATGCGGTGCTTTACAGTTTCCATATCCAGCGCAACCGCAGGAATATTTCCGACGAGGATATTCTCAACTGCCTGGCCCTGCTGGATACCATACACGAGTCAAAAAAAGAGGGAAACAAGGACGGATCAAATCCAAACAGGAAAGAGACCAACCAGATCCGGGCAAAAGAATTGGGTATCAGCCCCGACAAGGTGGACAAGGCCCGAAAGGTCATGGAACACGGGACTGAAGAGATCCGGGAAAGTATCAGTTCCGGGGAAAAATCTATTAACAAGGCGTTCCAGGAAGTTCAGGAGGCTCGCCGTGAAAGCGGTGAAATCAAAGGTCCCTCAAGTACCGGCCTTGGCAGTGCTGCCCGCTACACCCAGACCC
Organism: Desulfobacteraceae bacterium; assembly: GCA_016743945.1. Classification (GTDB taxonomy): domain Bacteria; phylum Desulfobacterota; class Desulfobacteria; order Desulfobacterales; family Desulfobacteraceae; genus NBML01. The sequence continues at coordinate 103,504 of JADGFI010000018.1, read as the reverse complement.
TTGGTAAATTTCTAAAGGAACTGACACGGATTAAACAGGACGGCTGGCAGGATGTTTCCCAGGAAAAAGCCCTGGCAGATATTGAATCGGTTAAAGAACTCATAGAAAATTCCTATCCCGAATAACCAAGGCCGGAGCATGGTATTTGTCCCGACCACAACGGAAAATAAAACGTATGTAATTACAAGATCTTAGGTGAGAGTTTCATATAAAGTTTGTCCCAGGACCGCTTCCGTCAGACCGATACCGCCAAGGGCCCTGCCGGGGCCCTGCGGGATTCCCGCCAGTTGCGAACAAAGATCCCCATAAGCGCCACAAGTCCTGCCAGGTGAACCCACCAGGGGGCCGGCCAGAGCAGCGCTCCGGCACAGCCAAGGGTCAGCAACCGGACAAAAAAACCAATACGCATTTCCATGAATCCCTCCAGGGTTGCGGCAAAGGCGTAAAGGCCGAACAGGGCAAAAAAGAAAATCATGAAATCATCGGCCCAGGACCCGCCGATAAATGGGGTATAGGCAAACAGCAGTGGGACAATATAAAGCCCCTTGGCCAGCTTCCAAGACTGGAACCCCGTTGCCATGGGTTTTGTGCCGGAGATGGCCGCGGCGGTAAATGCGGCCAGAGCAACCGGCGGGGTAACATTTGAATCCTGGCTCAGCCAGAAGATGATCAAATGAGCCGACAGCAAGGCATAGGTCAGGGTATGGGGACTTAAAACCGCTTCCCGGACCATGCTGGCCATGTCCACGGGTATCGCATCCACAATTGCCCGGGCAGCAGAGGTGGTCATGGGGTTGCCAATCTGGGCCAGATGTTCAGGGGAAGCAATCATGAAAATAGCTTTGGCCATTTCCGGAATCTGGCCGCTGGTAAGGGCATCCACCAGCAGTCCATCGGAAATCAACGCGTAAAGAGCCGGTGCCGAAAGAGTCCCCAGGACGATATAGGCGGCGGTCACGGGCAATCCCATGCCCAGCACCAACGACGCCAGGGCAATCAATGCAATGGCGATGACCAGGCTGTGCCCGGCCCACTGGTTGATCATCAAAGAAAAGGTGTTGCCGATGCCTGCCGTGGCAATGATGTTGACAACCAGGCCCACAGCGCAAAGCAGAATGGCGGTCATCACCATGTTCTGGGCCCCCATGGCCAGTGCTTCGATGATGGCTTTGGGCCCCATGCGGTTCGGAGAAAACCAGGAAGCAACAACAACGGCAACAATGGAAATTCCAGCGGCATAGGTGGGGGTATACCCATAGATCAACAGGCCTATGAGCACGGCAATGGGCAGCAAAAAGACGATTCCCCCTTTTTTGAACACTTCCAGCGCCGAAACATTGTCGTTGTCCAGGGCATTGACATAACTGCGCTTGGCCTCGATCCTCACAAAAAACCCCACGGTGGCAAAGTAGAGAACGGCTGGCAAAATGCTGACCACCACAATGGTGTTGTAGGAAATCTGGGTGTAGGTGGCCATGACAAAGGCCCCTGCCCCCATAATCGGCGGCATGAGCTGACCGCCCGTGGAAGCGGCGGCTTCAACCCCGGCTGCAAACTTGGGGGGGAAACCGGCCCGTTTCATCAACGGGATGGTGACCACGCCGGTGGAGGCGGTGTTGGCAACGGCCGAGCCCGAGATGGTCCCCATTAACCCGGAAGCCATTACCGCCACCAGGCCGGGACCGCCCACCATTTTTCCGGCAACGGCACGGGCCAGATCAATCACAAACTCACCGGCCCCGGACCGCAGCAAAAAAGCACCGAACAGAATGAACATAAACACATAGCTGGAAGAAATGCCGGCAATGGTACCAAACAGGGCATCATCTCCGTAAATACTGCGAAAGAGGATTGTTTCCGGCCTCAAACCGGCGAATTTAAACACCCCGGAGATTTCTCCCCCCCACCACCCAACGTAACTTAAGGCAACAAGGATGAGCACCGGAATAAACCAGCCGGCCACCCGCCGGGTAAATTCAAGGGCACACAGGATCAATATGATGCCTGCGACCCATTCGGCAGGAACCATCCGCACCCCCCGGGCATAAATGGCATCTTCCATTGCAATGAGATAGATGGCGGACCCTGCGGCCAGAAGCCCCAGCAAAATATCCAGCCCCTTCCAGACCATGGAAGGATTCTTGCGCAGGGGATAGACCAGGGAGGCCATCAGGACAAATCCGGCAAAATGCAGGGCATTTTGCCAAAGGGATGACAATACTATGCCCACATTGAACCACAGATGCATCAGCGAGACAGCCACACCCAGAAAAAGCAGCAGTCGGGAGGGTGGCAATTGAGTTTTTGTTTCAGTTGTCGCCATTTCAACGAACTCCATTATAAGGCGGTTTAGCAGCCGCCCCCGAAAGGGCGGTCGTGGGGTATCGGTTTGTTATTGTACAATCAGGCGAGCGGGAATCTTGATGCCAACCTCCTTATAATACCTGGCTGCACCGGGGTGCAGGGGCAGAGGCAGTCCGGAAATTGCCTTTTCGATTGCCATGGCCTTGGTGGCGGCATGGATGGCATTGAGAAAGGGCAAATTCTCATAGGTGGTCTTGGTGATTTGATAGACAGCATCCTCATCCACATCGGCGCGCACGGCCAAAAAGTTCGGCTGGGCAATGGTGTTGATATCCTTCTCCTGGCTCGGATAGGTCCCTGCGGGAATCACAAAGCGGGTCCACAATTCCATTCCGCCATCGGCCTGTTTCATCTGGGCGTCGGTGAAGTCCAGTACGGTAATATCACCGCCCATGTTTGCCATGGCCTTGGTGACAGCAGAGACAGGGGATCCTGCCGGAGTGCTCATACCGGCTGCCTGGTTATTTTGCAGGGCGTTGGCCGAGGGGCCGTAACCAACATGGATCAGCTTGTAGTCCCCTTGAACATCGGCACCCAGATTTGTCATCAATACCGTGTTGGAACCAAGGGTTCCGGAATTTTTCTTGCCCAGGGAAAGGGTTTCCCCTTTCATCCCCAACAAATCGGAAACCGTGCCGGTTTTGGCAAATTTTTTATTCACGGTAAAGTGCTCCACATTTTGCCAAAGCATGGTCACCGATCTCAAATTTTTCTGGGGACCTTCATTTTTTATGGGACCGGTACCTTTCCAGGCATAGGCCCCGTAAAGGCCCTGGAGAATGGCGAACTGGACTTCATTCTCCCTCAGCAGTTTGATGTTTTCCCCGGAACCCGCCGAGCTGATGGCCGACAGACCGATTTTCTGCTTGGGCTGCAGCTTGACCTTGACCAGGGTCGACAGGGCAACGCCCACCGGATAATAGGTCCCGCCGGTGGAGGCGGTGGCCATAAGATAACTGCGCTCTTGTCCTGCCTGAACCTGGGTGGTGGAAACCATGCCAAACAAAAATGCCAGTGCCGCAACAATAAAAGTGATTTGCTTGATCCGCATCATCCTTATCCCCTCCTCAAATGTTTAAAAAAATTGTCTTTGATTTGAACAAATTGCACTGTGACCATAGGATAGGAAAACGCTTTTTGTCAATAGGCATGAAAAAAGGCAGAGATTCTCAGTCACATTAAAAATCATTTTTATGTAAAAAAAAGCTGGACTCACAGCAAAAAATGAAGCCAGAGGGAAAAGGTGATACCGGACATCAGGGTGCACCCGGAAATGACTGCCACGGCAAAATCAGGGTCTCCGTTCATCTCTTTTGCCATGACAAAGGTCAAAGTGGCCGTGGGGGAAGCAAGCAGGATAAAGGCCGGCAAAAATTCCGGGACGGGTATGGAAAACAGGGTAAAAATAACCAGCCCCAGCCCCGGCATGACCAACAGCTTGATGCCGCTTGCTGCCAGCATGGACCAAAGTCGCAATCGCATGAGATCAAAAGACAGGCTCGCCCCGATGAGCAGCAATGCCAGGGGAAGCGCCATCCCGCTCAAAATGCCCAGACTCCGCTCGGCAATAATTGGCAAGGGAATTTCCAGAAGGGAAAACCCAATGCCGGTGCAGGCCGACAAGATAACCGGATGCCCCAGGATCCGCTTAAGATTGGCCCGAGGATCAAACAAGGCCCCCTCCCCTTTTTCCGAATGGATCTGGAGCACTGCCACGGCAAGGATGTTCTGGACAATCATGATGAATCCGGCAAAAATGGCACCGCTGGCAAGTCCTGCATCCCCCAGGCTGTAAAACACAACCGCAAGGCCTATGTATCCTAGGTTTCCATGGAATGAACTTTGGATAAAGGTTCCCCGGAGGGTTTTGGGCATTCTCCCGGCCATGGTAATTGCCCAGGCAATTCCGGAGATGACCAAAATGCACACCAGGGTAATCATCAACACCCGGCTGCTGAATTCGTCGTGGAAGGAGGCCTTGGAAATCGCCCTGAAAATCATGGCAGGGATGGCAAAATAATACACGATCTGATTGGCAGGTCCGATAAAGGCATCCGGGATAAAATTACGTTTTCTGGCCAACCAACCGGCGGCAATGATGATAAAAATCGGTAAAATAATGGTTAGAGTTTTCATGGTTCCTAAATGAGGGTAAGTCTTCCTTTTCCTGGTTGTGTCAATTGCATAAAAAAAATTCATAAAAACAGATGGTCTGTCAAACGGGTGCCGGCTAAAAAACCTATCCAAAACATATCATATGCAATGCCGGTTAAATTTTTGCCGATATAAACTGGGACTTATGCCGACATATCGGGCAAACACCTTCCTGAAAAATCCGATATCATCATATCCCACCTGGCGGGCAATGTCTTCAATTCCGGTTGATTTTTTTTTTCAAGCAGATGTTTTTTCGCTTTTAAATATGGCGTCAGGAGCAGTTTTGCCTTTTCTTATTTTTTTTTACCGTTTATATTTCAAAATTGAACAATCTGCTGGAGACGAAACATTGACTGAACAAGATCAAAAAAAATGGGACTCAAAATATCTGAGGAATATTGGGAATTCAGATCCTTCAAATCTTTTAGAAAAATACATTTTTCTGGCATCCCATGGGAACGCCCTGGATCTTGCTTGCGGAAATGGCAGGAATAGTAGATTCCTTGCTCAAAAAGGCTTCCAAGTGGATGCTGTGGATATATCAAATATTGCCATAACTCATTTGGCAGGCCAAGATCCAAGGATAAATGTAATCTGTCAGGATATAGACACCTGGCAAATCCCCCAGGATCATTATCAGATTATCATTAATATTCGTTTTATGGACAGACGATTGTTTCCAATGATTGAAAAAGGCCTTAAACCTGGCGGGATTCTTATTTTTGAATCGTTCATTGATGAGAGAAAAGAGTATTGTCTTGAACCGAATGAACTGCTAAATGCTTTCAAGTATTTCCATGTTGTTTATTATGAAGAAAGGAAAGCCGCGCACTCTGATAAATTTGATCAATCGGTGTATTTTGTTGCAATTAAAAAAGTGTAAATAAAATTGTCAATATAACAGCATGGATATCGTGCCTGAAAAAAGGATAGAACCCACTCAACAATTAGTATTCCTGTACGGAAGAAACCATAAGGTGTTTTATGTCAAAAGTTGCTCTTATAAGATGTGAATCGTATAAATATGAAACCGTGAAAAGATGTATCGAGAGAGGCATTTCACTTTTAGGTGGTGTTTCCCTCTTTGTTCAAAAGGGCGAAAATATTTTATTAAAACCCAATATATTAGTGGGTGAAGCCCCGGAAAAGTGTGTTACAACAAATCCGGCTGTTTTCAAGGCAGTTGCCGAAATATTAATAAAAACCGGAATAAATGTTACCTATGGCGATTCACCCGCAATAGGAAAAACGTCGAAGGCCGCAAAAAAAGCCGGATTAGCCCAGGTTGCGGATGAAATTAACATCAAGTTGGCAGATTTCAAAACCGGAATTGATGTATTTTTTGATGAAGGTATTCAAAACAGAAAATTCACCATTGCAAAAGCTGTATTTGATAATGATGCTGTTATCAGTCTTCCGAAATTAAAAACCCATGGATTAGAGAAATTTACAGGTGCAATCAAGAACCAGTTTGGCTGTATTCCCGGAGTTCTTAAGGGAGAATTCCATTTAAAATTACCAGGGGCTGATGATTTTGCAAAAATGCTTGTTGATTTGAATAAATTTATCAAGCCACGGCTTTATATTATGGATGGCATCTATGGTATGGAGGGAAATGGGCCAAGAGGTGGGACTCCAAAAAAAATGAATCTACTTATTTTCTCCTCCGATCCGGTTGCTTTGGATGCTACGGTTTGCCGATTAATAAAAGTAAATCCAAAATATGTTCCAACAACAAGATATGGTATGCAGGCTGGCATGGGATCATTTTTGGAAGAGGACATAGAACTGCTTGGTGATGATTTTGAAAGCTTTTTTACCGATGATTTTAAAATTGATCGGAAACCTATAAAATCTTATTCCCCAGGTTTTTTCTCAAATTTTATGAACAATCGGATTGTATCAAAACCATACATTGAGGCAAAAAAATGTGTTCGATGTGGTGCCTGTGTCAGTATGTGTCCGGCAAATCCCAAAGCCATTTTTTTTAAAAATGATGATAAATCAATCGTGCCCGTATACAAATACGATAATTGTATACGCTGCTTTTGCTGTCAGGAGATCTGTCCAGAAAGTGCTATACAACTTAAAACACCCTTTTTAAGAAAAATAATAAATGCAATATGAAGACAAAAACAATAGGGAGATCAGTTTTAAATGAATGAAAACTTAAAAGTGTTTTCCGCTGGCGCCAACAATGCTCTTACAAAGGAAATTTGTGACCACCTCGGTATCCCTTTAAGCCAGTTGGATATATCTCGTTTTTCAAATGACAACCTTTTTGTCCAGGTTAAAGAAAGTGTTAGGGAAAAGGATGTTTTTGTGGTTCAATCCCTCACCCAGCCTGCCAGTGACAATATCATGGCACTCATGCTAACCCTGGATGCCCTTCGCAGTGCCTCTGCCAGGAGGATCACTGCAGTGATTCCGTATTATTCCTATGCGAGGTCAGACAAGAAAGATGCACCACGGATATCCATTGCCGGGCGCCTGATCGCCGATCTTTTGAAAACAGCCGGTGCCGACAGGGTCCTGACCATGGATCTACATGCGGATTCGGTCCATGGTTTCTTTAGTATGCCAGTGGATCACCTAACCGCGATACCGACCATCTGCGATTATTTTGCCTGCCGCTTGGATCTATCCCAAATGGTGGCCGTTGCAACAGATGCAGGGGGTGCCAAAAGGGTCGGCAGGTTTGCCAACCGCCTGGACATTCCCATGGCATTTATCGACAAAAGGCGTATCAGCGATTCGGATGTAGAGCAGGGGCTGGTGGTCGGTAAGGTGAAAGGTAAGGATGCCATTGTTTTTGATGATGAAATTTCCACCGGCAGTACCTTGATCACGACTGTTCACACGCTTAAAAAGGCAGGGGTTGGAAAAATTTATGTAGGGGCTACCCACCCGGTTCTCTGCGGTAATGCAGTGGCAAATCTCAAGACCACTGACGTTACAAAAATCGTTGTTTCAAACACGGTGCATATTTCGGAAGACAAACTATTCCCTAAATTAAAAGTTCTTTCAATTGCATCTTTGTTTTCCCGGGCCATTTTGAGGGTACACACCGGTGAAAGCGTGAGTGCATTATTCAAATAAGCGTTCTTGGGCCCAGGCTACTGGAAAGAATTTTCTGGCAGAATTTTTTAGATTCAACGATATCAATAAAGTTTACCCCGATGATTTGAGATAGGAGAGCCTGCCCCTTTTTTTAAACAATACCCCGCCCCCGCTATTATGTATTACCGGTAATGGTTATAATAGTTCCGCTGGCGGTTTTAAAATTTTAATGGTAGAACTTGTTATCCTGATTTAGTAATTAGTCCGGCAAATAAAAATAAATACGAATGTCAATCACCAAACTTAAGGGATCGGGGAAATTTTTTTTGAGGGAGGCTTGCGTGTTTAAAAATCCACTTTTAGCTGTTGCCGTTGCAATGACTATCGGGGTGGCTATCTGGGGCATATTCGACACCCCGGGACTTACCAGTTTTGCCGCCAATTATGTAGAGATCGCTTTTCGAAGCCGTGGCTGGTTTATCATGCTGACGGCAAGCATCATGCTCATCTCGAGTATCGCACTTGCTTTTTCAAAATACGGAAAGGTGATGCTGGGAAAAGAGGGCGAATCACCTGAATTTTCGACAACCAGTTGGATGGCCATGATGTTTGCGGCGGGCATGGGCGTTGGACTTTTATTTTACGGTGCGGCCGAGCCGATATCACATTATTTGGCCATCAGCCGAAACGGCGTGGCCCCTGAAAAAGCAGCCTCCATGGCCATGCTCTTCACCAATTTCCATTGGGGACTCCACGCCTGGGCGATTTACGGTTTGACAGCTCTGGTGATCGCTTATTTTGGATTTTGCCGGGGAACTCCCCAGTTGATCAGTGCGCCCCTTGTGAGTGTTTTTGGTGACCGGCCATTGCCAAGGCGTATCGGATGGCTGATGGATCTTCTTTCCATTTATGCCATTGCAATCGGCTTGGCCGGTTCTGTTGCCATGGGTGTATTCCAGGTTCAGGACGGCGTGGCAGCTCTGTTTAAAATTGATATGACGGGTATTCGATACTCGCTGATCATTTTCGGTATTTTATTTGTCGTATACATGGTGCCGCTGACAATGGATTTGAGCAAAGGAATGGCGTTGCTTTCAAATATTGCTGTAGGTCTCGCCGTATGCCTGATGGTCTATCTGCTGTTAGTCGGGCCGACGTCTTTTCTAATGAACGGCATCGTTGAGGCGATCGGGCAGTATTTTACCCACGTCATCCCCCACGGATTTATGACGTATACCTTTTATGATGAGGACGTCAGGGGCTGGTTCAGTGACTGGTCCTTAAACTACATGGTCTGGTGGCTGGCCTGGGCACCTTTTGTGGGGGTTTTTATCGCCAGAATTTCCCGTGGCCGTACCATTCGAGAGTTCATTGTCGGGGTATTGCTCGCCCCCACGGTTTTCTCGATTTTCTGGTTCGGTATTTTTGGTGGTATGGCATTTTACCAGGGAGCGGCCTCCAGAATCGATCCGGTAGTCGTTGAAACCAAAATAAACCAGACAACCTTTATTCTTCTGGATACACTGCCGCTTTCGACGATTACCATTATCGTGACCATCATCGCTGCCTTTTTGTTTATTGTCACCAGCGTGGTCAGCGCCGCCTATGTCCTCTCCATGTTTTCCGAGGGCGGCTCTCAAAATCCGGCGGTTAAAATAAAACTGATCTGGGGAGGTATTCTCGGGGCATTAGGACTTGCTATGATTCTTTCCAACAGCGTGGGAGCCGTGCGTCAAATCATTGCCATGAGCGCGGGGCCGTTTGTATTTATTGTTCTGGTGTTGCTGGTTTGCCTGATAAAGGCACTCAAAGAGGATGTGGGAGAAACAGATGGGTAATTTGATTGATACGCTGCTCAACATCATGGTTTTTATCTTTATCGGCCTGATGCTGTGGCTGTTGTTTAAAAAAGACAAAACATGAATTCAAAAAGTATCCCGGACTATCTGTGCTATTAGGTTTGGAGAGGTCTCTATATCCCCTTCAAATTGGGGGCAACCTCTCTTGTTTTCGGCAAATACCTGTGTTAAGGGTAGCCATGATTGGTAATCTTTGCCACTGAGGACGAGCCTTAATACAGATGTCGATACTCGCAATTATTCTTGTTATCATCTCAGCCTTCATGCATGCGGGGTGGAATCTGCTCAGCAAACGCCAGCACCCGTCATCGGCCTTTTTCCTGGTGGCAAGTTTTACCGGTGCCCTGCTGCTGTCCCCTGTTCTTGTTATATATTGGGATACCATTGCCCATGGCATCTCTTTTCAGGTCTGGCTGCTGGTCACCATGGCAGGCTTTTTCATGGCCCTGTACTATATCGCCCTTGCCGGCGCCTACCAGGCAGGCGACATCTCCATTGCCTATCCCATTGCCAGATCTTCTCCGGTTATTGTTGTGACGATTGTCACCCTATTTCTCGGCCGGGGAGACCAGGTGTCGCAATTGTGTATTGCCGGCATCATACTGGTTGTCGGCGGCTGTTTTCTGGTCCCCCTCAAAAAATTTAATGATCTTCGTTTAAAAAATTACTTCAACACAACTTGCACACTTGCGTTGCTGGCTGCTATTGGTACATCCGGCTATAGTCTTCTGGATGATGAGGCCCTGAGACTGCTCAGAACAAGCCCCCAAATGACCATGGGAAATATTGGGATAACCCTTGTTTATGCTTTTGGGGAATCAGTGATGGCCTCTATCTGGCTTTTTTTCTATGTTATAGCGAGTCAAAAGGGCCGTTCAGAAATAAAAATCCTGCTGTTTCTTAACAAAAAGAATGCCGTTTTTGCAGGGCTATCCATTCAGGTCACCTATGGTATTGTTCTTATTTCAATGGCGTTTGTGAACAATGTGAGCTATGTGGTTGGTTTTCGCCAGCTTAGCATCCCCCTGGGGGCTGCTCTGGGAATTCTTGTCCTAAAGGAAAAACGCTCCCCCCCAAAACTTGTCGGCGTCATCATCATGTTTATGGGGTTGATATTGCTGGCCCTGGGATAATTTTCCTTGACGGACCCTGGAAAAGAAGATTAAACTTTAATTTAGTTGAAACCACATTAGTCGTAATATCGCTATGGATCTGGTCTCAGCACATCTGGCAATTCCAGCAACCAGAATCGCCTGGGGATTTCATCTTCGTGCCGAATCCGTCATCCATTTTCTCGAATATATCTTTTTTGTAAAAGTGCGGTTGCCGTTTAAACCATTTTTTTATGAGGAGAAGAATTATGAGAATCCAACCAAAAAAAATTATGTGTGCTGTTGATTTTTCAAATTTTTCCCATCTTATCCTGTCCTATGGCAGGGCACTGGCCGCAGAATTCCACGCCAGGCTGTATGTGTGTCATGTCCTGCATGACATGGTGATGCTGTCCAGCCACGGCCAGGCCTATATTACATCGGAAAAAGTTGCCAAGGAACGGCTGGATGATACAAAGGCCCGTCTTGAAAATCTGGTTAGAGAACAGGGGATAGATGCCAAAACCCTCGTTCTCCAGGGCCATGCGGCCGATGAGCTTACCCAAATCGCCCAGGAAAAAGACATTGACCTTGTCATCGCAGCCACCCACGGCGGGTCCGGGATCAAACGGTTTTTAATCGGTTCTGTCACAGATCGTCTGGTCAAGACCCTTACCTGCCCACTGTTGGTGCTCCATGCCCAGGAGGATCATCCCTCATTTCCAAATGTTTTCAGGGTTCCCCTGGGACGAATCCTGGTGGGATGTGACTTTTCTCCTGAATCGGATCTGGCCTTTGAATATGGACTGAGCCTGGCCCAGGAATTCCAGGCAGAACTGCACCTGGTCCATGTGATCAAGCCGGAAAAACATATTGAACTGGCCACCACCGATTATATGAAAATCCAGGAAGGGGATTACCTGGGGTGGACCCGGTCTGAATTTTTAACCCTACAACAAAAAACCACGGATGACGAATGTGAAAGACGAAGCCGTCTGTTGAGCCGCATTGAGCGCCAGCTTTCCCATATGGTCCCCGAAGAAAGCCGAAATTGGTGCACACCGGTAATCAACCTGCTGGAAGGCCAGGCCTATGCTGAGTTAATCACCTATGCCGAACTAAAGAAGGTGGATATGATGGTTTTGGGAATCCATGGACACAGCCTTCTGGAACAATTTCTAGTGGGTTCCACCACAGACCGGGTCATTAGCCGATCTGTCTGTCCGGTTCTAGCGGTTCGCAAACGGATATGACCAGAAAAAGCCGGGGGACCCATTCTCTTTTTGCGCCAAAAATGATATGTTTGTCAAAATATTTGCAAACAATACCATACTATTTTTTAAAGGATACAAGGCATATTTCATGACACCATTTAAAGCAAACGGACTCCCCCTCCTCGTTGGCAGTCTCCCCATGGATGATCACCCGGCGGCAGCACGGCTGGTGATGGACCATACCCCGCAAATTCCGTTATGGGTTCAACTCCCCCAATTTCTGGAAGAAGGCATGATCAACCAGTTTATTCCAGGCCTCCCCGGCGTCACTGCCCAGGAAGGCAAACATTTTATAGACACCCAGGCGGCTGACTTTGATGCGCAATTCCTGGCTTTTTTTGAAGACTATCTTGCCTTGTCCGAACCGGGATCGGATCTTTCAGACTCTCGATTTGCCTTTTCATCAGAAACCGGCAAAGGATTTTTGGAATTTTTAAACCAGGTGGATAAAAAGAAGACCCCTTTTATTGCCCTCAAGGGACAGGTCACGGGCCCCATTACCTTTGGCACCGGGGTCAAGGACCAAGAGGACAGGGCCATTTTTTACAATGACCAGTTAAGGGATGCTGCTGTCAAAAAACTGGCCCTCAATGCCAGGTGGCAGGCAAATGCCATGGCAAAACGCGGGGCTGTGCCCATAATTTTCCTGGACGAGCCGGCTCTGGCCGGATTTGGAACCTCTGCCTATATCACCATTTCCAAGGAAGATGTCATTGCCTGTATTGAAGAGATTGTCCTGGAAATCCATGGACAAAATGGCCTGGCAGGCGTCCATGTCTGTGCCAATACCGAATGGGATATGCTCTTGGGTTCCAACATTGACATCATCAGCTTTGATGCCTTTTCCTATTTTGACAAATTCATTCTCTATCCTGAGATGATACAGCGCTATTTGAACAGAGGCGGGATTCTGGCCTTTGGCATCGTCCCCACCGGTAATGCTCAACTGATTGCCCAACAGACAACCCGGGGGTTGGTGGAAAAATTTGAGGCCCAGGTGGCCCAATTAACGGCCCTGGGATTTAACCGGAAAACCATTATTGAACAGACCTTTATTACCCCCAGCTGCGGCACAGGCTCCCTGGATCTTGAATCTGCCAAACGGGTATTGCAGTTGACCCAACGAGTCTCTGCCGCAATCCAGGCAAAATAACGTTTAAAATTCCCATAAAAAAGTCCCTGAACCATTCCCTGAATCAGGTTACAGGGGCTTTTTATGGATTTTCCGCCAGGGCTTCTTTTGAAAAATCCTGGTTCCGGTCAAGAATCTCAAAATACCGAGGATATGCCTTGATACAGGCCGCTATAATCCGCTCCCAGGGCAAATCGTTAAAATTGCCGTGATCCGCCACATATTCCATGTGCCGATTGCCCTTTTGATCCAAGGGGTGAAATATGGAATCATTTATCCCATCAAAGTCCAGGGGGCGCACATTAAAATTTTGACACAGGCTCAGGTTAAAGGCCGGGGTGGCCTTCACCCATTTTTCTCCAAGATATATTTCACAATACCCATGCCAGACAAAAATGTCGGTCCCCATCATTTCCCGAAGTTTTTTTGTATTTAAATGATTTCTCACATTGGCAAAGCCCAGTCGGGCAGGAATCCCCTGATTCCTGACACAGGCGGTGAGAAGAACCGCCTTGGCCACACAATACCCCTCTCCTTTTTTTAATATCTGACTGGCCTTCATGGCAGATTTTTCCGGATCAATGCTGTAGGGGTTGTATCGAATTTGATCCCGGACGGCATAGTAAAGAGCCAGGGCTTTGTCCGTGTCACTTGTCTGGCCTTTGCAGACAAGCGTTGCAAAGGAAATAATATCAGAATGGTCCTTGTCAATATAATAGGTAGCCGAAAGAGTCGATTCCATGGAAGTTGCCATACCACTCCTGTAAAATTATGGTTCATGGTTATTTCTCCTGCTCCCAGGAGAGAACCTTTATATACCCAGATGTATGGGGCAAAATCAATGCATCTTTTTTGTCTATAGACACAAAAGTGTTCCATTTGTTGAGACAGATCTATCACAGCTCCCGTGTCCTGTGCCGGGGATATGGCATGGGTAATTTCACCACCGGGGGACTGGCATGGTTTATGCTGTTTTAGTATTTGATAGTATTTGATAATATTTGAGTATCAGACAATTTCTTTTCATAACGATACAGCAAACCCATGAGCAGGTGTCCCATGAAAAAACCATATGGCCGACAAACCAGAAGAAAAGTAAAGAACATTCTATTGGGATCTCTTGGAACACAAGCATTCACCCTTCTTGAACAGATCCCGGATGAACAATTGGTGGGGCATCTTTTCTCACATTTTTATGTGAATGACGAGCGAATTAAATTTCGCAGTATTACCGCCATGGGAGCGCTTGGCAAGCGCCTTGCCGTAAAAAAGATGGAAACGGCAAGGGTATTGATGCGGCGTATCATGTGGAATCTCAATGATGAATCCGGGGGCATTGGCTGGGGATCCCCGGAAGCCATGGGGCAAATTTTATACAATAGCCCACAACTTGCCATGGAGTTTAAATCAATTTTATTTTCATACCTGGATCCCGGGGGGAATTTCATAGAGCACGACATCCTTCAAAGGGGGGTGTTATGGGGAATTGGAACCTATTTAAAGGCTGCACCCCAGAACTTAAACGAGACCACACAGGGGTTAATTTTCTCACACCTTCACTCCCTTGACGCCATCAAACGAGGGTATGCCATCCGGGCCCTGGCCAATGCAGGCCGTTTTAAACCTCATCTCATACCCAAAGCCATTTTAACCGATTGTGAACAAATTGACCTTTTCACCGGTTGGGATTTTGTGAAAATCACCATCTCTGATATTGCCCATTTCTGTGCTAATCAAACGAATGAATGAATTATCCCATAAATATATCAACTCTGGCACATTAGTTGAATTAAAAAATCATGTGGTTAAAAACAACTTAATTTGGCCTTGTATGTGCACAAATTATGAAAGAGAAAAAAAATGCTTAAAAAAAAATGTGACAAAAATATTGCACGGACCATTGAACTGGCTCATCAAATGATTGCCCTGGCTCAAACCGGGTACGAGCAACAGGAAGACTCTGCATGCGGGGTGCTCTACGGCATTCTTCTGGATTCCGGCTATAGGCTTCTTGATCTGGCGCAAAAGGAAAAGCATGCACATATGCAAAAAGGCTGGTGGGACAACAATACTAATAAGGATACTAACTCAAGGAGATGATTTAATGAAGACCTATGTCTGTTCGGTTTGTGGTTATGCAAGTGAAGGTGATGATGCACCTGAAAAATGCCCCCAGTGTGGGGCTGTAAAATCCAAATTTTCTGTCCAGGAAGGAGAGCTTGTCTGGGCCGATGGCCATACCATTGGTGTGGCAAAGGGAATTGACAGTGAGATACTCCAGGGGCTTAAGGATAATTTTGTGGGCGAATGCACGGAAGTTGGTATGTACCTTGCCATGAGTCGCCAGGCAGACCGGGAAGGCTATCCGGAAGTGGCAGAAGCTTACAAAAGAATTGCATTTGAAGAAGCAGACCATGCAGCAAAATTTGCAGAACTCCTGGGCGAAGTGGTAGAAGCTGATACCAAGGCAAACCTTACGGTCAGGGTTATGGCCGAGTATGGTGCCTGCAAAGGGAAAAAAGATATTGCCACCAAAGCCAAAGAACTGGGTTATGACGCCATCCACGACACGGTTCATGAAATGTGCAAAGATGAAGCACGGCACGGCAGGGCATTTAAAGGTCTGCTGGACCGTTTTTTTTAAACTCAAACAAAGGTGATGTTCACCCATGAAAAGACCTGTTCTTGATATGGCTGAGTGCATCCATTGTGAAGTCTGCGTCGAACTGGCACCCCATGCATTCCAGTTAAACGACGCAGGCTTTTTCGAGGTGATGCCCTTGGATGACTATTCAGACGAAGATATCCATGAAGCCGTAAAAAACTGCCCCAAGGATTGTATTGCCTGGGAATAAGGATCCCCTAAATTCAATTCTCACAAAAAAAAACGTTGCACCTGATACACAAATGTGTCAATAAGGGGGCCAGAAGAAACAATGCCGAACCTGTTGATATTGGAATCATTTGCAATGAAAAATTTTACCCATTCCCTTCTTGACCGGGACAATCTAAATCTTGTCCTGGATAACCTGAAATTAGGCGTCATAGCCCACACTCCAGAACGTATTATCACGGTATTTAATAAAGAAGCTGAAAGAATAACCGGCTATTCAAAAAAAGAAGTAATAGGACAGGACTGTCATATTGTTTTCCAGACCCCCTTTTGCGGATCCAAGTGCTCTTTTTGCGAAGAAACACCTAGTTTACTGACTGAAACAAAACAATACCCGGTCACCAACATCACCAAAAACGGTGAAACCCGTCACCTGGACATGACGGTATCTGCCATCCTTGATAATGCCGGTATTTTTAAAGGGGTAATTGCCTCTTTCAAGGATCTGACCGATTCCATAACCCTCTCCCTCCGGGCGGAAAACATGACCAATTTTGCCGGTATCATCGGCAAGGATAAAAGTATGCAGGATATTTTCCGGCAAATCAGGGATGTGGCCCTGTACAACTATCCGGTTCATGTGTCCGGAGATACCGGAACAGGCAAAGAACGGGTGGCCTATGCCATCCACGACATTTCCGCCTATGGCACAGGTGCCTTTGTACCGGTGAACTGCGGCGCCATCCCCGAAGGGATCGTGGAAAGTGAATTGTTCGGGCATGTGAAAGGGGCCTTTTCCGGCGCAGTAAAAGAAAGAAAAGGCCGGTTTGAATTGGCCCACAAGGGTACCCTTTTTCTGGATGAAGTAGCGGAACTCCCCTTAAAAACCCAGGTCAAACTGCTCAGGTTTCTCCAGGAAGGTTCCTTTGAAAAAGTGGGAGGGGAAAAAAAAGTATCCGTGGATGTGAGGATTATCAGTGCCACCAACAAAAACCTTAAAGAGGAGGTGCGCCAGGGCCGTTTCAGGGAAGACCTTTACTATAGGCTCAATGTAATCCCCATTCACCTGCCCCCCCTGCGGGAACGCCAAAGTGATATTCCCCTTCTGGCCGCCCATTTTCTTGCAGAAGCTGAGCAGGAAAGCAAAAACAAGGTTCCCGAGCTTGCCCCGGAAGCGCTTAATTTAATGATGGATTATAAATGGCCGGGAAATGTCAGGGAATTAAAAAATGTAATTCAATTTTCCGTGGTCCGGTCCCGGGGTGACAAGATTTGGCCCACAGACCTGCCCGCGGATATTGCCGGAGAGGCCCACCCCCCTTTGAGCGATGAGGCTTTTCCAAACCCAGCGCCCATGGGAAGCCCCCTGACCCGGGGAAAACTGACCATTGAATCGATCAAGATCGCCCTGACCCAAACCGGGGGCAACAAATCAAAGGCTGCCCGGGTACTGGGAGTGGGCCGGGCAACCCTTTACCGATTTTTAGCCCAGCATGAAGCCATCAAAGCATATGCCGAAAGGTTTTAAAAAAAACGGGGGTCATCGGGGGCCAAATACCTTCGGGGTTTTAGAGGTTGACTTATACTTTTTTTATGAATACAACACCCTTATTGTTCAGGTGCACATGTTGCTTAAAAGGGAACACCTGTGAAATTCAGGGACGGGCCCGCCGCTGTAAATGGGGACGAATACTTTATTTAGCCACTGTCAAATGAAAATCAGATGGGAAGGCGAAAGCGATTCGGAAGATCCACAAGCCAGAAGACCTGCCGGACAAATTGCGGTATTCCCCGTGGACAAGGGAATTGCCATTAGATCTTGAGGAAAGAAAAGGGACACCCCAGATCGATTAATATTATCGGTCCGGGTTTTTTTTAATGCTCCGGGCCATTTAAGGAGTAAACATGAAAAAACAAATTATAAGCTTATGTCTGATCTTTTTGCTGTTTCCTGTCATTGTAATGGCCGCACATGATCATCCCCAAAAAACAAAAAAAGGTATTTTGCTGGTGGCCTTTGGGTCCAGTGTTCCCCAGGCCCAGGTATCCTTTGACAATCTGGATGCCCGTGTTAAAAAAGAGTTCCCGAACACCCCTGTTCACTGGGCATTCACCTCCCATATCATCCGAAAAAAGCTGGCAAAACAGGGAAAACAACTGGACTCTGTTGCAATGGCCCTTGCAAAAATGATGGACCAGGGATTTACCCATGTGGCGGTTCAATCCCTTCACACCATCCGAGGAGAGGAGTTTGATGATCTTATCCATACGGCCCATGCCTTTGCAGGAATGCCCGGCGGCATTGGACGAATAAGGATAGGTGACCCGCTTCTTTCCAGCCCAAAAGACATGGAAGATGTAACCGCTGCCATTATTGAAAACATCCCTGCCAAAAGAAAAAAAGGGGAGGCATTTGTTCTCATGGGCCATGGCACCCCCCACCCCTCCAATGCGTTTTATGCGGCCTTGATGTTCAATCTCCAGAGAAAGGATCCCCGCATTTTTGTGGGAACCGTTGAAGGGGCACCAACCCTGGACGATATCAGTGCCATGTTAAAAGAAAAAAATATCAAAAATATTTATCTGACGCCGTTTATGTCGGTTGCCGGAGACCATGCCAGAAACGACCTGGCAGGGGACGAAGCAGATTCATGGAAATCCATTCTCCAAGGACAAGGATTTACATGTACCTTTGTCTTGAAGGGAACGGCTGAATATGACAATATGATCGATATCTGGGTGGCCCATTTAAAAGCGGCCATGGCAGATTAACCCGCCTGAAATTTTGCTGCCGGCTACCTCAAACACAGGGGCAGCTGGCAACACAAGTCCCTAACGGTTTAGTTTGAGTCCATTGCCGGCCCGATTGAACCGGATCATGGACCCTTTTTCAAAATCTCCTTTCAGGACAGCCATTGACAAAGGATTTTCTATCTCCTGCTGGATGACCCGTTTCAAGGGCCGGGCACCAAACCCCGGGTCATAGCCTTTTTCAGCCAGATAGGCCATGGCACCATCGTCCACCTGGATGAAAAGGTTTCGGGTTGCCAGGCGCTTGTTCAGGGCAGCGATCTGGAGGGATGCAATATCTGTTATATTTTCCCGGGTCAGGGCGTGGAAGGTGATAACCTCGTCGATCCGGTTTAAAAATTCCGGCCGAAACGCCTCTTTCAGGGCCTGTTCGACGCCCTGGTCAATCTTTTTTTGGGTGATACCGGCAGATCCTGCCTCTAAAAGAAAACGGGATCCCACATTGGAGGTCATGATGATAATGGTGTTTTTAAAATCTACGGTCCGCCCATGGCCGTCGGTCATCCGCCCGTCATCCAATACCTGGAGAAGGACGTTGAAAACGTCGGGATGGGCTTTTTCAATCTCATCAAACAGAATTACACAATAGGGACGCCGCCGAACCGCCTCGGTCAAAAGCCCCCCTTCATCATATCCCACATATCCGGGAGGGGCGCCAATAAGCCGTGCCACGGAATGTTTTTCCATGTATTCGGACATGTCCACCCGCACCATGGCATCAACGGAATCAAACATAAAGGCAGCCAGGGATTTGGCAAGTTCGGTCTTGCCCACACCCGTGGGCCCCATAAAAATAAAGGACCCCATGGGCCGGTCCTCGGGCCCAAGTCCTGCCCTTGCGCGGCGGACCGCATTTGACACGACATCAATGGCCTTTGACTGGCCGATTACCCTTTTTTTAATGTGGTCTTCCATGTGGATCAGTTTTTCCTGTTCGCCCTGGAGCATCTTGGATACCGGAATATGGGTCCAGGCGGAGACCACTTCTGCCACATCCGCTTCATCCACGTCCTCTTTGAGCATTTTCCGGATTTTCTGGAGTTCGGCAAGCGCTTGTTTCCTATTTTCCAGGTCACGGGTAAGCTGGGCGATGGTGCCGTAACGGATCTGGGCCACCTTTTCCAGGTCTCCGTTGCGTTCTGCTACCTGGGCGGTTGTCTGGCATTTATCAATTTCTTCCCGGATGCCGGATATTTTCTGGATCAGCTGTTTTTCAGTATCCCAGTGAAGTTTTAAGGGCCGGATCTCCTCTTCCATGACCGCAAGATTCTTTTCCAGGATTTCAAGACGTTCCCTGGATGCCCGATCCTTTTCCTGGAGCAGGGCCTGGCGTTCTATCTGGGACTGAGTGATCCTTCGCTGGACCTCATCAATGGCCCGGGGCATGGAATCAATTTCAATGCGCAGCCGGGAAGCACATTCATCAATGAGATCCACGGCCTTGTCCGGCAGAAACCGATCGGTTATATACCGGTTGGACAAGGTGGCGGCAGCCACAAGGGCTGAATCCTTGATGCGGATCCCGTGGTGGACCTCATATTTTTCCTTGAGCCCCCTGAGAATGGAAATGGTGTCCTCGATGGTGGGTTCCCGGGTCAAAACCTGCTGAAACCGTCTTTCAAGGGCCGCATCCTTTTCTATATATTTGCGGTATTCATTGAGGGTGGTGGCCCCCACACACCGCAGGGTTCCCCGGGCAAGGGCAGGTTTGAGCATATTGGAGGCGTCCACAGATCCTTGGGCAGCCCCTGCTCCTACAACCGTATGCAATTCGTCAATGAACAGCACCACCTCTCCCTGGGCACCCTCCACTTCCTTTAACACCGCCTTGAGGCGTTCCTCAAATTCCCCCCGAAACTTGGCCCCGGCCAAAAGAGCCCCCATATCCAAGGCCACCACCCGCCTGTTTTTCAGGGAATCGGGTACATCCCCTTCCACAATTCTCTGGGCAAGCCCCTCAACAATGGCCGTTTTTCCAACGCCCGGCTCCCCGATGAGGACCGGGTTGTTTTTCCGCCTTCTTGACAAAATTTGCAGGATGCGCCGGATTTCCTCATCCCTGCCAATCACCGGGTCCAGTCGCCCGGCCCGGGCCAGCTGGGTCAAATCCCGGCCAAACTTTTCCAGGGCCTGGTAGCGTTCCTCGGGATTTTGATCCGTCACCTGTTGATTTCCCCGGATATCCTTTAAAACAGATAGTATGGAGGCCTTTGTCACCCCGTGACTGGCCAGAAGAGCTCCCGCCACATCCTTTATCTGGGTCATTCCCAACAGGATATGTTCCAGGCTCACATATAGATCCTTCATTTTTTCTGATTCAGCAAAGGCCGTGTCCAACATTTTCCGGCTTTGAGAGGATAGATGCCGCTCTGCTGCACCCGTCACATGGGACCGCCCTGCAAGTTCTTTGGCCACGGCCTGTTTTAAAGCAGGGGGCAAAATCCCTATTTTCCTTAATATGGACAGGACCACGCCCTGGTCATCTTCCAGCATGGCATCTAAAAAATGGAGGGGATCAATGGACGGGTGATTCATTCGAGCGGCCAGGTCATGGGCGGCCTGGAGCAATTCCTGGGATTTCATGGTAAACTTGTCAAATTTCATACTACATCCTTTATGTTATATTATTAAATATAAATTTATACATAAAGTAATACTAAACTTTGCCGAGTCAAGGACATCAAAACATTTTTACCGCCCTTTATTTGCTCCCTTAAAAGACAGCTGTCAGATAAGGACAGAAAGGATTTTCGCATTGACACCCCCCACTTTGTGGTATATAATTAATTAGTTTATTATAATTAACTCCAACATTTGAGAAGAGTACTCCATGGACAACGATAACTTCAAAAAGGTCAGATCCCGGTTGGGCAAAACCCAAAAAGAACTGGCCCAGCTTCTCGGCATTTCAATAAAAGCAATCCACAGTTATGAACAAGGATGGCGTAGAATCCCCCACCACGTTGAACGTCAGCTTCTTTTTCTTGTTTCCCGAGTTATCAACTGTGACAAGCCCCATGAAAAGTGCTGGGATATCCAAGACTGTCCAGACAACAAACTGGCAAAATGTCCGGCCTGGGAATTTAAGGCAGGAGATTTATGCTGGTTTATCAACGGCACCAAGTGCAGTGGTGAGGCCCACACTTCATGGGAAGCTAAAATGGAAGAATGCAGAAAATGCAATGTGTTTATAAATTTTTTTAAAAATGAACAAGGAATCCTACCCGATGGATGAGTTTATAATTGACACTGTCGCCTGCCAGACAGAACACAAAACCATCTCCGAACACCGCCGGGAACTGCCAAAGGTGATTGATCAAATCATGGTGTCCATGGCCGATGACGCCTGTTTTGCCCATATCGGTGACGAACCCATTCATTTTACCACCTCGGTCAAGGAAATGATTGACAAATTCAGGGAAATCCTTTTCCCTGGCTATTTTTCCAGGGAAAAAGTGGATTCTGCCAATCTCCTTTATAACACCGGCCAATCCGTCTCCCAGTTATATGATATCCTCTCGGAACAGATCATCCATGTACTGCGCCATGACTGTCTGCGCTATGAACTTCAATGCGCAGAATGCGAACCCCGGGGCAATAGTGTGGCCCTTAAGGTCATCCAGGCCATTCCAGACCTTCGCCGGTCCCTTGCCCAGGATGTCAAGGGTGCCTATGAAGGAGACCCCGCCGCAAAGAGCCACGATGAGGTTATTTTTTCCTACCCCGGCCTCTATGCCATAACCGTCTATCGGATTGCCAACCTTCTGCACAAGTTCACGATTCCCCAACTGCCCCGAATCATGTCCGAACATGCCCACAGCCTCACGGGGATTGATATTCATCCGGGAGCCGCCATTGGCAATCGATTTGTCATTGACCATGGCACAGGTGTTGTGGTGGGGGAAACCGCTGTCGTTGGCAACAATGTCCGGATCTACCAGAATGTAACCATTGGTGCCCTGTCCCTGCCCCCCAATGCAGGGGAAAAACTCAGGGACGCAAAGCGCCACCCCACCATTGAAGAGGATGTCATCATTTATTCGGGTGCCACCATCCTGGGGGGAGACACGATCATCGGTGCCCGGTCTGTTGTGGGGGGAAATGTATGGCTTACCCACTCAGTACCGGCCGATACCAAAGTATTCATGGAATCCCCCCACCTTATTTATAAAAACCAAGAGACAAATCAGACGACAAACGAGGAGGTTTCCCATGAGAATCCTGCCTGATATCACAAAAACCTGCGGCAACACCCCCCTGGTCTTTCTTGAAAAAGCCTCCAGAGAATGCGGTGCAAACCTCTATGGCAAGCTGGAATTTTTTAATCCCATGTCCAGTGTCAAGGACCGCATCGGGCTTGCCATGATTGAAGATGGCATCACCACCGGAAAAATCACCACCACCACCACCATTGTGGAGCCCACTTCCGGGAATACCGGCATTGCCCTGGCCTTTGTGGCAAGGGTGAGAAACCTGAAACTGATCCTGACCATGCCCGAAACCATGAGTTGCGAACGTCAGCAATTGCTCCGGCACCTGGGGGCACAACTTGTATTAACGCCGGGTCCAAAGGGAATGAAGGGGGCCATTGCAGCGGCAAAAAAAATTGTGGAGACCACGGCCAATGCCTTTATGCCGGACCAATTTTCCAACCCGGCAAACCCTGCAATCCATCGCCTGACAACAGGTCCTGAAATATGGGAGGCCACCCAGGGTAAAATAGACATTTTTGTGGCGGGTGTGGGCACCGGGGGTACCATCACTGGGGTCTCCCAGTTTCTGAAACAAAAGAATCCCGCCCTTTTGTCCGTTGCCGTGGAACCGGCCGATTCACCGGTCATCTCCGGCGGTTCCCCCGGTCCCCACAAGATCCAGGGAATTGGTGCCGGCTTTATACCGGCCAATTTAAATACCGCCATCATTGACCAGATAGTTCAGGTTGAATCGAATGATGCCTTTAAAGAGGCTAGGCAATTGGCAAAGGAAGATGGAATTCTTAGCGGCATTTCATCGGGTGCAGCCTTCCACGCAGCCAAACAAGTGGCAAAAAAAAACCCGGGCAAAACCATTGTCTTTATTGTTTGCGATACGGGAGAGAGATATATCAGCACGGATCTTTTTGCCATTTGATTCATATTCCATGACTATTTGTTGTTGAAATGATCGGTTTTAACCCTATTATTGATTAAGTTTTAACCCTGGCAAGGGGTGATTTTATTTTCATAAATTTACATAGCAGATTTTGGGTGATATAGTGTTGGCAGAATTCAGGACTCGTTAATTTAAACCTATGAGAATAAATGAAAGGGTATTATGAATCTCCAGGGTGACTTTGAAGGATTAACACTTGCCAGTATCCTTCAGCTTCTATGCAATGATCAAAAAACCGGCGTACTGACCGTAACCAGTGGAGATGAAGAAAGCAGGGTTTTCTTTGAACAGGGGACCATTGTTTATGCATCTTCATCCCTCAAGGAATCCAGGCTTGGCTTTTTGATTCGCAACGACGGGGTTATCTCAGCCCAGCAGCTTCAACGCTGCCTGTCCCTGGCCAGGGAAGAAGGGGTTCACCTGGGAAAAATCATGGTAGAAAAAGGATATATTTCCCTGGATACCTTGAAAAAATATAATACCAAACAAGTTGAAGCCATTTTATATAATCTTCTTTTCTGGAAAAAAGGAAAATTTGAATATAAAGACACCCGCCTGGACTTAAAAGGGATGATTGTCACCCAGCTCAACCCCATGCGGCTGATCCTCGAAGCTTCCAGAAGAATTGATGAACTTTCTGTCCTTAAACAATCAATCCCCAGCGACAGACTGGTATTTAAAATGTCCGGCAAAGTTCAAAGCAACGAGGAAATCAAGCTCAATGCCAATGAATGGCGGATTCTTTCCCTGATTGACGGTACAAGAACCGTTCGACAAATCATCACAGAAAGCGGGTATGATGAATTTGCTGTTTATAAAATTTTTTATTCTGTTATTTCATCGGGGTTGATTGAGCAGGAGGAAGAAATTCAACTCAGTGACGGGGAAGTGGCAAATGGTTATTCGGCTATTCTCACTGTTTTTAATGATATTTTTCAATCCATTAAAAAAAACATTGTTGATGAATTAGGAGATAGAAGCTATTCACTCTTCGAGGAAAGCAAATCAAAACTTTCAGGGGAAACAAAAGAGTTGTTTAAGGATTACCACCCGGATGTTCATAAAAACTCCAACCTCCAGGCAATTAACGCGGCCTTGAAAAATTTGGACCATATTGAAAATCAAAAAGAATTTTTAATTTCCGGATTTGCCGAATATTGTTCCCAGGTGTTAAAAAGGACCGGGGAGATTTTAGGGGTCCAGCCATTGATCAAGATATTGAATGATATTGGAAAAGTATTGGAATATGTTAAAAAATACCAAACCGGTTCAAAAGAAAAAAATAAAATCGTCAATGATATGCGAAACGTCATCGATGCAGTACGCTCAGAATTCAACACACAGGGAAAAAAAAGAAAGCCCAGGAAAGGTATTTTTTCTTTTTTTTCCTGAACTCCTTTATGAATCCGCTATTTTTGCCCCGCCATAGGCCAAAAAGGAGAGGGCGGCGGTTCTAAACAGGGCCTTGATAATACCAAGAATTTCAGCATCTATCATCTGATCAAAAATTGTCACATAATCCGCAATAAACAAAAGGCATACTGTTATAAGAATCAGGTTGATCACCTTGCCAACTTTTCCACCGGCATATCTAATCCGCGCTTTATTGAATACAAATATGATAATAAGATATATCACCAACGTGAAGATGGATATGATCATCTGTGCGGTCATGGATCCTCCCTTTTATATATGACCTGTTTCTTTAAAAAAGTTCCTGGAGAAATTTTAATATAATATTCACAAGAACAAGGGTATCTGTCTTTTCGTGTTTTACCACTCCAAGGAAATAATTGCCAACAGGAAAAATTATAATATTTTTTTTAGTCTTTCTTGAAAAAACCGCGTATTTAAAGTTGTCTTTTCCGATGGCTCGAATATGCCGCCCACAGGAAAAAACCATGCCGGATACCATTTGGGGATCTTTTATGTCATGACCTGCAATATTTCCCCGATTGTCTATGAAAATATATTCATCAACCCCTTCAATTTTAGAAATATGTAAAAAGGTTTCAGAAAAAATCATTGCCATTGTCCTTTTTTCTCGCTGATATCAGTAACTCCTTTATTACCTCTGGCAAAGGAAGCGTTGTGCTGACAACAAACAAAAACAAATCAAGGCCAATCCGCTGAATCGTGATATATTTATCAGATATGGCAATCATGGCTTCATGGATATCCGAATAATGAGATAATGCCGCCAAATAGCTTCTGCTCAAATACCGCCCCAACACTTCAAGATCCGCCGGGGTTAAAATCTGGGGCATATGATTTGTGATGATGCCTTTTTTCCCATGGTATAGAAAAATACCCATTATTTCAGGGTGGAACTGGATTTTTTTTAAAAGAATATCTATTTTGTTCCAAGCGCCAGGAACCGGATATGAATTCATGTATTGACATGAACAACAGCGGAATACCGCCTTTCCAGCGTTAAAATCTGCCTCGCCTAAATCGTTTTTAGCCCCGCAATCTTCGCAAAAAAAAATCATATTATTCTGATTTAAAAAATATCGATTTAATTTTCCCCCAAAAACCAGAAGGTCGGTTGTCCAATTGTTCTGGAATGGATACCGCTGTTTGCGCATCCATGATTTTGGAATCCGTTAAAACAGGCAGGGGGTGATTTTTCATTAACAGCCAGGATATGATATCCACCAGCATTGTTTTATCGGAATCACCGAGCCACATGGTTTTAAGATGGGAAATATCTTGATCCAGGGCGGACAAAGTGTCCTCTTCCAATAACTCGTCAGGGATTTTCACAAGGGAGAATACTCTATTGAGTGTTATCTGGGTTGAATTTTCTTCGTCTGAATTTTCTTCGTCTGAATTTTCTTCGTCTGAATTTTCTTCAGATAGAATTTCTTCAGATAGAATTTCTTCAGATAGAATTTCTTCAAAAGCGTCATCCTCATGCTGGAATGGGACAATGGTTTCCATGGGACTATCATCTGCCAGGGAGACATCGCTGGCGTCGTCAGCCTCCAAGGGCCAATCGTTTTTGATAACGGCTTGTGCCGTCTTGCTTTCAGAAACATCCAGGTTGAAAAACGCATCCAGTCGATCTCCAATTTCAGGTATGGGCTCATTACCCTTTCGGTGGGGGGTAAAGTTTTTAATCCCTTCTTCTTGAAGCTCTTCTTTCGTCGGTTCCATATTCATGGCCCTTTTCTGATCAGGACCGTGAACACTTGACAGGTGAATGGCATCCAGCAATTCATCTGCCGGGGACTCTTTACCGCTGAAAAGGTCCTCCATAATATCCCGGGGAGCCGGCACTCTTTTTTTCTTGCCGGCTAAAGCCGGGGTTATATTCTCGGCATCCCGGGATTGCCCGGCAAAGGATGTCTCTGACAATGTGCTTAGGGGCACAACATCCTGTGCAACGGGTCTGGAAGAGGTCTTGACATGGGACAGTGCCGGTTGGATGATTTCATCTTCGGTTTTATCAATTTTATCGAAGGAAACTGGTTTATCGGGAGAAACTGGGCTGTTTTCCGACAGGGAGGATAATTCCCGTTTAAAATTGTGGAAGGCCTCGATATCATTTTCTATCAGTTGTTGTTTCTCCTGGAGCG
This sequence comes from Desulfobacteraceae bacterium, assembly GCA_016743945.1. Classification (GTDB taxonomy): domain Bacteria; phylum Desulfobacterota; class Desulfobacteria; order Desulfobacterales; family Desulfobacteraceae; genus NBML01. Next base: position 76,191 of record JADGFI010000018.1, on the reverse strand, counting down.
GCATGCCGGGCGTCTGAATAATCCGCTCAAAATTTTCAAAAACAGAGCGCAAAAGTAAGAGAGAATCTTTATGGGCAGTTGCTTTTTTTGAAGCGATATACCGCCCCATGCTGTGTATAATCATTAAAAAAGCATGAAGAATTTTATGGGATTTTAATCGGATCAGCATCCGACGGGTAACCGTATCGAATGTTTTCAGTGTCATCTCTGAAATTTCCCAGTCAATAGCAAGAATGACAGCTTTTAAATCCTGGATTTCCGCATCCGTGATCAGGGGTTGAGACGCAATTTTGCTTTTCAAAGATTTATAGTTTTGAATACATTCCGATAAAATTTGATTGATTTGTTCTTTATTAAAATCAGAACCGGTCACAAGTTTTTCAAGCCCAATGGCAATGGACTTTAAAGCGGGCAAGGCATCTTTATCGGCATTGTCTCGTCTGGAACCCAGATATCGGCCAATGGCCTGCATCATTTTTATAACCGATATCACCGCAGTTTTGCCGGCATATAGTTCACCAAGGAGTGAAAGCTGTTGTTGAAACAAATCGACATCACCCGCTTCAATCCGGGATTCCATGGAATCAATCGCCTGTTTGATTTCAGTAAGTGAATTCAAAAAACCTCCTTAAAAAAGCTGATCTTGAATAGATGCCAATGTTATGGATATAATTTTTTTTAACGTAAGAATCACATTACCGCCACTTAATGCACTGGCCTCATAAGCAGGGGCTCGCAAACTGCTGTTGAGATCTTTTTGCAGGGTTTGTGAAGATAAGATCGGAATATTGGCTTGTTTCAGATCTATTTTGTTATACTGCATAACAAGGGGCATCTCAAACAAATCGAGATTGTAGCTATCCATATTCTCATACAATTGATTTAAAGACTCAATATTTTTTTTACGCTGCTCTTTTTGAACATCGGCAACAAAGACGATACCGTCAACACCTCTCAGTACCAGTCTTCGGGTTGCATTATATTTTACCTGCCCGGGAACAGTATAAAGCTGGATGGTTACATCAAACCCTTTTATCTGGCCCACATCAAAGGGTAAAAAATCAAAAAAAAGTGTCCGATCGTCATGGGTTTTAAGACTGACCATCTGTGTCTTGATCCGGTCCTGGTAGGTCTCGTTGATGTATTCAAGATTTGTTGTTTTCCCGCCTCTTCCCGGACCGTAATAGACAATCTTAATCTGAACTTCTTTTGTTTTTACATTGATGAGTGCCAAGTTTGCCCTCCCAAAGCCACCCATGCATGCAGGTGCCGCGGTTTAAAGGATATCAGCTCGTGACCAGTATCTGATTGATTTCCTTGATGCTATCCGCCACTTTCAATCTCACAAGTCCCAGTGATAATTCTTTATTAAACATGGAAATTAAAAGTGTATCATCTGTCACTTTGCTAAAATGAATGCTTAATTTTTTACCCTTATGAAACAATAATGAAAATTCAGATTCACCAACCAATTTTGCCATGGCATCAACGGCGGCATAATTGCCGGCAGCAAGAGCTGCAAAGGCAGTCGAATCCAGATAATTTTTCCCGTTGTCATGCTTGGCAATGGCATTGCCGCCCATATCCATAAAAATAACATGATCCAACCCGGCTGCGATCAGCTTGGTTTGAATCACGTCATCAATGGCATCAAGTTGATTTTGATTATACATGGCTGAATGGTAACTCAAATCAATGAATTGTGCAATATGAATATCCGTCCTCATCTTAAGAGGGAAGGATACCCGTTAAAAAACCTTAATTTTTGATATGCTGTTTTATGAAAACCGGATCTCGCTCAATATAGATCCGGGTCTCCATGGTGCCGGTTGTCATCCCGTTAGTACCCAAGGCAGTTATTTTATGTTCACCAATGGAGAGGCGGACGGGCAATTTTTTCCCTCGCCCAAGATCTCCATCAATAGAGCTTACCCAGACGATATCTTCGGAGAAGTCACCGGTTACCGACAAGGCAATCCCTTCAAGCAGAATGGGAAAATCCGATGGATAAAAATACTGGCCGTATCGGGGCGTCCTGATAAAGACTTGTGTCGAATTATCCTCTTCTATCTCAATATCTTTTGATAATTGTATATACTCATTTAAATGAATCTTTGGAATAAAATCCAGTTTTTTCTTCAGATAAAACAATCGGATTTCTTTTTTGATATTTGCTAAATTTTTATAATCTGATCGTTCATACTGGTTGAACACCTTTATCATGTTGATAACTTTTTCGTATTCCTTTGCCTGATAAAGCTTTTGCATCTGTTGGTACTGATCTTCAATATTTGAAAGGAACTGGGTTTTTATTCTTTGTGTTTCAATTTGTTCGGCTTCTTTTCGTATGGATTCTGATCTTATCTCACCAATCAGTTTAAATACCAGACTATACAACACAAGAAAAAAAACAGCTAACATCAGGGCGACCTGAATAAAATATTTTTTTTTACTGGAAAGCATACTCGAATCCGCACTCCATCAAAGTTTTATTATCATATGGTATTCTAATGAATAAGAACCCATCCGTAAAGGTTTTTTGATATTGAGGCGGCAATGCCGGCTGATGCCCGATATCTCAATGGGCCGATTAACGATAAAATTTAAAATATGCCGGGCGAATCAGGAGTTAAGCAATTGTTTTTCCTGCAATGCAGACAGGTATTAAAACAAAATACCTGTCTGCTTGTCGAGAATCGTCTGCCAGATCCCCTTTTTTTTGAAATTCAATCACACCACTTTGCCGTCTTTCCAAAAGGGGGACATGGCCCTTAATTTTTCAATGGTGGGTACCAAATTCTTGACAATGAGATCCATCTCGTCCTTTGTATTATAATGGGACAAAGAAAAACGAATGGTGCCGTGGGCAGACTTAAACGGCACTTCCATGGCCATGAGCACATGGGAAGGATCCAGAGAACCCGAAGTGCAGGCAGAGCCGGAAGAGGCACAGATACCGTCCCGGTCCAAAAGCAGAAGGATAGATTCACCTTCCACTGCATCAAACCCGATGGACAAGGTATTGGGCAATCGATTATCTTGCACACCGTTCACCGAGGTGCAAGAGATTTTCTCCAGCAGCTGGGATTGGAGGTAATCCCTCAGTTCCCTTACCCGGGTATTCATAATTTCTAAATTCTGTTTGGCCAGTTCGCAGGCCGTCCCCAGGCCGATGATGAAAGCGGTATTCTCGGTGCCGCCCCTGCGCCCGCCTTCCTGGTGACCGCCGATGAGGTAGGGGGTAAATTTAAATCCTTTTTTGACATAGAGAACCCCAATCCCCTTGGGGCCATGGATCTTATGGCCCGAGAGGGAAAGCATGTCCACGCCGGTCTTTTTCACATCAATGTCTATCTTACCCGTGGCCTGGACGGCATCTGTATGGAAAAGGATCCCGCGTTCGTTTGCGCGTTGGGCCACTTCCTCAATGGGGAAAATAACCCCGGTCTCATTATTGGCCCACATGAGAGAAATAATGGCAGTATTTTCCGACATGCTCTCATATAAAACCGCTGTATTCAACCGGCCTTTCTTATCAACCGGCACAAAGGTAACCGTGTACCCCTGGGTCTTCTCAAGATAAGAATAAAGGTTCTTAATGGCCGGATGTTCCACGGCAGAGGTGATGAGATGCTTTTTTTTCGGAAAGGCTTTGATTGCTGCATTGATGGCGGCATTATCACTTTCAGTCCCGCAGGAGGTAAACACAATCTCTTCGGGATCTGCATTGATGAGGTCTGCCACCTGCTGCCGGGCTTGTTTTACCCGTTTGCCCACCTCATCTCCAAACGTGTGCATGGAAGAGGGATTTCCATAAAGTTCAGCAAAATAGGGCATCATCTCTTCGATAACCTCTCCAGCAACCTTTGTGGTGGCATTGTTATCCGTATATATAACTTTCATGGGGAATTATCCTTTGACTTTAGTAGAGGCGATTACTTCTTCGATCCGTTCCAGACATTGCCCGCATCCACCACCGGCTTTCAAATAATCGGTGACATCATCGGTGGTTTCAAGCCCGTTGGCCTTGACCGCGTCAATGATCTCAAGGTCTGTCACATCGAAACATTCGCAGACGATCTGGCCTGGTTTTTCAAGGATCTGAACCCCTCTGAAATTGGCGATGGCTTTTTTGAGGGCCGACTGGCCCATGACCGAACAATGCATTTTTGCCTTGGGCAATCCGCCCAGATAATCTGAAATATCATCATTGGTAACTTTGGCGGCATCATCAAGGGTCATCCCCTTGATAATTTCTGTAAGGGCCGAAGAGGAAGCCACGGCACTGGCACAACCAAAGGTCATAAAGGTGGCTTCGATGATTCTTTCGTTTTTATTCACCTTTAAATATAATTTCAATGCATCCCCGCAATTGAGGGAACCGGTTTCTCCAATGGCATTGGCACCTTCAAGTTCACCCACGTTCCTGGGGTGTAAAAAATGTTCTTTTACCTTATCCGTATAATCCCACATAATTTTCTCCTTAATCAAAGTCCAACGACTATTATTGTCAGGCCGATACCCTTTTCTAAAATACTACAGAGTGGTAGATTGTCAACACGGCCTTGTTGTTTTTTTACCCATCACCCTACAAACGAACCGGAACTGCCCGACGAAGTGAGATACACCCGGTGTCGATGGCGGTATCCCGGGTCATAATTTCCACCCCGTTTTCCACGGCATGGTGTAATTTTTGTGCATAAACCCTATCGATCATAGCAGCCGGGGTAAATACCCTGGCATCCATTCGCTGAATCAGATAAAATATCACGGCTCTATGGCCCTGCCGTTTCAAGTCAACCAATTCATCCAAATGCTTTTGGCCCCGGGTGGTAACGGCATCGGGGAACATGGCCACCCCCGCTTCCACCAGGGTGCAATTTTTAATCTCCACATAACACCTATTTCCCGCCCCATTTTCCAACAGCAGGTCCAGCCGTGTATGGTCACTGGTTTTAACCTCCGCTGTCACCCGTGTATATTCTTTTAATTCAGCTATCAATCCGTTCTCGATGGAGGCTTTAACCAATCTATTGGGCACCTGGGTATTGACGCCGATCATGGAATCCTTTGACTGAATCAACTCCCAGGTATACTTTAATTTGCGTTTGGGATTGTCACTTTGGGAAATCCAGACAGGATCTTTGGGGGTAGCACATCCTCGCATGGAGCCGGAATTGGCACAATGGGCAACAACAATCTCCCCGGTTTCCAATTCAATATCTGCCAGGAACCGTTTATACCTCTTGACAAGTTTGCCCTGTATCAGGCGTGGCAGTTTATATCCTTTATAGGTCATCTTCAATCTCTTGTCCTTTGTCTAAAAATTTGTCTGAAAATTTGCCCGGTGAATCGCCTGGCGTATCCCCTGAGTTGAGAAACCCCTTCAGTTCATCCATGTGAAGATGTCGTCGAATCCCGAATCGGGTCAGGGAAAAATCATATTTAACCGGGTCCCGGGCCAAAAATTTCCTGAAACCTGCGGTTATTTCAAAGGCACACCTCTTATCCGGGCTTTTGCGCCGGGTAAACCCCAGCAGGGTGCCGATTTTGTACATATGTGTATCAAGGGGGATGATCAATTGACAAGGATAGACAGAGTCCCACCCCCCCGGATCCACGGCATCCTGTCGAACCATCCACCGCAAAAACAGGTGGCTTCGCTTACAGGCGCTGGTCTTGTTGGGGTCTGCCAGCAGATGACCCATGGGACCTCGTTGATTGAGTCCCCGATACAACTGACAAAGGCCGGTTAAAACTGTCTCACTCGACCTACCTTCACCGGCTGAAAAACAATTTTCAAGGGACCCGAATTCCATTATCACCCTCTTGATTCCTTTGAGCAGATTAGATAAATGAACATCCGTGGCAAACCGATATTTAAATCCTGTGAACAGGGCATCAATTTCCCCATCCCGGGTGTTGTTCAAAAACTCAAAAGGAGAGGGTTCCATTTTCTCCAGCACCTGTCCCACGGTTTTCATGATCATCTCAACCCGACCATAGGCAAGGCAGGCGGCCACAATCCCTGCAATTTCCCTGTCCCGGACATCAGGATAATCATATAAAAACAGCAAAGGATCGGGGTCCACATATTTGCGCCGATTATAGTGTTGATAAACTGCATCCAATTTTTCTTGAATCGTTAACAAGTGTTCATTCCTTAAGGTAGGGGGATCTTTGGTTAAGTGTCACACGGGGTGCCCCGATACATAGATTAAATAAGCAATACCGGGACCAATGGACCCTATCACGTCCCTTTATTTGGAAAAAATCCAATAAAACAAAGACAACTTCAAATGGCTTTTTACCCTATATTTTTTTGTCTTGAATGGCTGCCCCTTTTACCCGGCACCCTCAGGGGGAAAGGATTCTGGAGATATTTTTTTTTGACAGCACCTTTAAAATTTTATCCTGACCTGGTGCCCTATAGAATTTACAATCGCTCTATTACTTTTTGGGATCTTTGTATAAAACGTTTAAAATATCGTTACCCATATCCGGTAGTTCATCATTGCCCTCATCAATAACTTTGTAAATGGTATTCATTGTTTCAATAACCCCTCTTTCCCTATCAATTGAACAGATATAAGATGAAATCATGTGCCATCCAGGTTTATATCTACCTGCTGAATCTTCAACAACCGTACCACTGAACTTCAGAGGTCCAGGATCAAGCAAAACGCTGGGGAAAGTAGCTATAAATTGTGCCTCGAAACCTTCTATGGCCGGTAAAGTCAGGTGATGAAGTTGCCAGTTCCTGATTAATCCACCATCTTGTTTCATGTTAATTAATCCTGTCATTGAGGATTACGGACATGGATTGACCTGATATCTTACAACATCTTTATCAGAACAAGCGCTACAGGCATTGCTGTAAGTCTTCCAAGTACCATCATCCAGTTCAGCACAAACAGGAACATATTCCATAGTACAAATTTCGGGTCGTTTTTCACCGCAATTAATAAAACCGTCTTTAGGCGAACTTGTTCCCGAAGTGTTGTTAGAGCCCGAAATGCAACCAACTATTATAATACAGAATAAACAAAATAACACCCCAATACTTTTCCCTATTTTTCGTGTGTGCCCAATTCGATTGGTCATAAATTTCATCCTATTTTTTCATCTGTTCCAACAAAATTATTGGTTTGGATATAAGAAACTGGTTTTAGCTCGCTGGCATGTCTCCAAAATCCCAAGAGATGTATCCCTCAATTTCATCAAGAGAGATGGGAACTTCAATAAATTTATCAGCCATGTCATCCAGCGGCATGTAATAAAACACAGCGGTATCATCTTTAAAATAGAAATTGATCCCTTCAGCCTCAAAGGATTCTACAAGGTCTTGTTCGACAGCTTTTTTACCAATTAACTTTCGAAGTTCTGCATCGTTCACAACAAAGTTGCCGTAATTGATTTCATTTGACGACTTACCGACATCCAAATTCATAGATTTAAGTATTGAGAACTCTTTGCTTCCAGAGAATGACCCTGTCCCTCTGAAAACAACACTGCACACGTCCTTGTTCATACGTGTTATCTCATACGTGATTGTTACATCAGAGTAGTTCGTATTTTGACCATATAACTCAAGGATTTTTGCCAGATTCTGATTCATATAGTCCTGCAATAACTCCCCACGATAACTTTTCATTTCAGGGTATCGAATGTTAATATTCTTCTCCAAATCAACAAATCCCTTGGTCCCTAATTTATAACCAACAGCTTCCGTCTCTTTTTGAACTTCCACTTGAACCACGGTTTTTGTTTTCTCATTTGCTTCTGGTGTAACCGTTTCTTGTTCCTGAGTACATGCTGCTATGCCGAGGAAGAATAAAGCAATAAATAACAGTATTTTATTTTTCATCATAATCCTCTTTATCGATTTGGCCTGTTCTCTCTATTCGGCGAAGTAAGATCAAAAAAAAACCATTTTTATTTTTATTAACTTGAATTTAACAGGTGCTTATTTAACAATTTTTTGCTGTCCGAATGTATGCGACTGTTATAGTGAATATTCCACTGCCTTTTCGGCATGAATGGCTGTGGTATCCAATAGCTTTACTTTTGTATCACCTTGGCTTATCAACATTCCAATTTCTGTACAGCCAAGGATTACTGCTTCAGACCCTTGATTAGCAAGCATATCAATGATGCGTAGATATTCATTTTTTGAATCTGATTGTATTTTGCCTAGACACAATTCTTCATAAATTATTTTGTGAACAATCTTTCTGTCTTCTCCATTTGGAATCTGAACATTGAGCCCATATTTTTCAATCAACCGGCCTTTGTAGAAATCCTTCTCCATTGTGAAAGCTGTGCCAAGCAAGCCAACCGTTTTAATGCCTTTATCCACAAGAACTTCTGCCGTTGCATCGGCTATGTGAAGCAAGGGGATTTTAATTGCCTTTTCTATTTGCGGAGCAACCTTATGCATTGTGTTTGTGCAGATGAGCAAAACATCAGCACCGGCAGACTGTATGTTTTGAGCGGCCTCGGAAAGTATTCTTGCTGTACCTTCCCAATCTCCTTGGTGCTGTAGTTTTTCTATGGGTTCAAAATCGACGCTGTACATAGCAATTTTCGCCGAGTGTAAACCGCCAAGTTTTTTTTTAACACCTTCATTAATCGCACGATAGTAACCAACCGTACTTTCCCAACTCATACCACCCAAAAGACCAATTGTTTTCATGTTACCCCCTGATGTGCTTTTACAGTAAAACAAAATGATCATCGGCCCGGCGATCATTCACAATTTGTTATCTAATCGGATATCATGTTTAGTATCCGAGCCATCATATCCCCTTTATATGAACAACGGGATACCAGGATTGATAAATAGTGTAAATCCAAATTAAAAAAGTAATTTAGCACATAAACAACCATACATGCTTGGCTTGTTTCAACGCCGTATGTCCAAAATATATGGGGAGGATCACATATTTCAGCTTAATTCTTTGTTAAATACACTTTTTTTTCACATAAATTACTTTCTCGACTCTGGCAACTAAATCATTATCTTTATCCCTTATTTCAATGGAAAACTTTGGAAAGTATTTGGTTCCTTTTTTAGTATTACGTTTTATCTCTTCAAGAGCCTTATCAGAGACTTTAATTACAGATTTCACCTTCTTTTTGCTGGCCTTAACGAATTCGATATTTGCTGACTTATCCCAAACCAAATATTGCTTTCCTAACAATTGCATCAAAAGTAACATAAGGTGAGGGTCAATCATTGAATAAAGGCTTCCTCCAAAATGTGTACCAACTGCGTTTCGATTATAAAAGCGTAGAGCCATTGAAACATGCAGTTCTTTCCAATCTTCACTGATATATTCAACTTTTATGCCCGCTCCAATATAGGGAGGGTAAAAATTAATAATTCGCTTGAAAAGTTTAGGTGAAACATTCATGTGATTAACCTTTGTATATTTAATGAAATCTGAACTCTCTATATTATAAAAAATAATTAAACGAGAGCTTAATCATTCCTTTTCAAAAAAGGCAATAAGAAAGATTATATATCGTAACATGAAGGGAGATTTCTGGAATTTTCTCTATTGAAAGATAATCTTTGAATCCTTGAGAATTCAGGGAATTAAAGACTACGGACAAGGATACTTGTCTTTTGGTCTATCTGCTGCGTTGTGCCGAAGATGAACAGGCTGTCAAAAAAACCGCCCAGAGCATGCAGGCAACCTGAATAGAAGGGCTTATATTGCTGGGGAAGATTAATTTCACTTGACATGATTTTATCCAAAGCCGTAATATTAGGGTTTAATTTTAATATATCTTTTGAGGAGTCCATAAAAAAAATGCTACAGGACAAAAGAATAGGGTTCATCGGATGCGGAAATATGGGGGAAGCATTGGTTAGCGGGTTGGTTCTTTCCAAAGCAGCAAAACCTGAAAACATTATCTGCTCTGATCTCTCAACCAATCTGCTGGAAGAGATCCAGCAAAAATACGGTGTATCGACCACCGCCGACAATATGGAAGTGGTTAAAAACTCAGACATCATCATCTATGCCACCAAACCCCAGATCATCGGGTCTGTTCTCAAAGAAACAGCCCCTGGCCTGGATAAATCCAAGCTGATCATTTCCATTGCAGCAGGCGTCCCACTGGCGGCTATTGCAGCAGGCCTCGGCAAAGAACTTCGCCTAATCCGAACCATGCCCAATATCTGCGCCTTTGTTAAAGAAAGTGCTACCGCCATTGCTGCGGGAGAATTTGTTCTGAAAGGAGATGTGGAACTGGCCCGGGCTATCTTTGATTCGGTCGGTGAGACGGTTTTTATCCAAGAAAATGTGCTCATGGATGCCTTCACCGGGTTGAGCGGCAGTGGACCAGCCTATATTTTCATCATTGTGGATGCCCTGGCAGATGCCGGCGTAAAAATGGGACTTTCCAGAAAAGATTCTCTGTTTTTATCCACCCAGACCGTTCTGGGATCGGCCAAGATGCTCCTGGAGTCAAAGGAACACCCGGGGCAACTCAAAGACCGGGTGGCCTCCCCCGGCGGAACCGCCATCGCTGGCATTCACACCCTGGAACAGGGCGGGTTGAGAACCACTCTGATCAATGCCGTGGAATCTGCTGCCAAGCGGTCAAAGGAGCTGGGTGATCTAATGGTCAAGGATTTTATCGAGAACAATAAAAACAACGGATAGGACTAAGATTTTTTAAACCAAAACAGCAACGGGGTCAAAATTCAGGGAATGAATCTTGACCCCGGTACCTGGCAAGGAACTTAAATTAAAATCTTTGCGGGCTTAAACTTCAAGTTCCTTTTTTAGCCACTCTCGAACATTTCCTTCCACGGCATAGACGCCTTTGTATTTGCCAATTCCCTGGAGGAATTCTGCTTCAAGGTTTTTGGGGAGTTTGAAATTGCCCAGCTCCTCGGAGTCAAACCCGCGTCTCCGGACCAGGGTAAGAATAGGGGGCCGTTTCCAGGTATTGATCACAAAATAGACCGTCTCATTGGTATTGTCCCGGGAATTATAATAGGCCTGGGATCTAAGGGGGCCCCATTCAAGGTGAAGTGCAATCGCTTCTTCTGGTGTCATCTCCCAGTCAACGGAATTTACAAGGTCCCAATTTTTTTTTATTTCATGAAGATTCATACTTCCTCCATTTTTTTGGTTTTGCTGAACAATTAACGCCAGCATCTAATAATAGGCACACATATCCATATGCTATTAGTGTTAGTATTATTAATAGCAATTTGTGTGCCGATAACCAAAACATTGAATCTTATGGTTTAATATCAATAGGTTAACCTTAGATATCATCCCATGGCAACGGAGGCGATCGGCAGATGAGACAGGATTGATACATCCCCCAAAGAGACATTTATGTCTCTTTTTTTTTAAGGGGGGTGTATATTAATAATTTTCACACAATAACTCAAAATAACCCACAGGCTTCACACAACCAGGACATTTATCCGGTGCATCCTTTCCCGTGTGAATATATCCGCAACTCAGACAACGCCAGGTTGTTTCCTCGTCCCGGCAAAAACTTCTGCCCGAAGCCATATTATCCGCCAGATGCAGATATAGTTTTTCATGGTGCTGTTCAGATACGATAATGGCATGAAAGGTATCCACTGCCCGTTGATACCCTTCATCCTGGGCGGTCTTTGCAAACTTGGCATACATGTCGAAACCGACATAGTGCTCAAGGGCTGCTGCCGACAACAGATTGGCATGGGTGCCTTGTATGACCCCCGTGGGGAAAGACCAGTTAATGGGCAGTTCCCCCCCGTTAAAAAACTTAAAAAATCGCAGAGCATGTTCAAATTCCTGGTCCGCGGTTTCATCAAATATTTTTGCAATCTGGATAAACCCTTCTTCCCTGGCCTTGTTGGCAAAAAAATTATACCGTGTTCTGGCCTGGGCCTCTGCTGCAAATGAAGTATGAAGGTTTATGGCCGTCTGACTATCCCTGAATTTACCCATGGGTACCCTCTATTATAGAGATTTACTCTATTTATTTACTCTACTTATTTACTCTTCAATGGTAATGGCATCTGCACCGCATTCCGTTGCTGCCCGACGGACAATATCCTTCAGGTGATCTGGAATGGGATCAATTTGAATGGTGGAAAGAAGCTGGTCTTCATCATATTTGAACACTTCGGGACAAAGATCGTTACAATTTCTATCACCCATGCACTGTTTGCTGATGGTTACTTTCATCTGACTTTTTCTCCTTTAAGTGATTAATAAAAACGTTTTAGTTGCGCATCCAAAGGTGGAATTTTTCCGCCCATGCCAACACGCGTTTCGGGGCATGTCGCTTTTTCCACAGGCCTGCTGCATACTTATTTGCCTCTGCCATGGTGGGATAAATATGAATCGTTCCCAATATCTTATTTAGCCCGATACCATGTTTCATGGCAAGTACAAACTCAGCAATAATCTCTGGGCCATTGTGCCCCACAATGGTCACCCCGAGAATTTTATCCTTGCCCGGGATGGTCAGCACTTTTACAAACCCATGGGATTGAGACTCTGCCATTGCACGGTCAAGGTCCTCTATCCCATAGCTCACCATTTCATAATCGATCCCCGCGGCTTTTGCCTCCTGCTCATTGATCCCCACCCGTGCAACCTCAGGATCTGTATAGGTGGCCCAGGGGATCACTGAATAATCTACTCCAAATTTTTTAACCCTTCCAAACAGGGCATTTACAGCGGCATACCAGGATTCATGGGCAGCCGTGTGGGTAAACTGGTATCGGCCATGGACATCCCCGCAGCAAAAAATATTGGGGTAATTGGTCTGTAAAAACCCGTTGGTTTCAATGTGCCCCCCAGGGCCCAGGGTCACGCCAAGGGCCTCAAGCCCAAATCCGCTCACATTGGGAACACGCCCCAGAGCCACCAGGATCTGGTCAAAAGGGATCAACACCTCCCTGTCTTGCTTATTTTGATCGTCTTGCCTGTTTTGGTCTTGATTATTGCCCTGGTTCCCTGGGTCCCTGTTTGGGGTATCGCAAACAAGAAATTTTTCCCCTCCATTGACCCGAATCTCCCTGGCCCCGTGGTCGAAACGCAGATCCATCCCCTCGGCACGAAATTTTTCCATAACAACCCTGACCGCATCCGGATCTTCTTTTTTCATAATCCGTGGGCCCCGGTGAACCAGGGTCACCTTCGACCCCAACCGTACAAAAGCCTGGGCCAATTCACACCCAATGGGACCGCCCCCCAAAACCACCAGGCGTTTTGGAAGGGTGCGGATATCCCAGATGGTGTCCGAGGTCAGGTAGGAAACCGTTTCAATCCCCTTTAATTGAGGAATCATGGGTCGGGCTCCCGTGGCCACAATAATATTTTTAGTGGTGAGCACTTGATCTCCATCCGCCCCCTTAACCTGGACCTCATAGGGAGATAAAATGGTTGCCCGGCCCTTTATACAGGTAACCCCAAGACGGGTATACCTTTCCACAGAGTCGTGGGGAGCCACCTTTTTCACAATGGCGTGTACCCGATCCATCACCCTTGCAAAATCAAATGAAATGTTGGCATGGTCGAAGCCAAATTCTTTAGCGCGTGCCGCCTGGGACAAAACCTTGCTGCTTGCAATCAGGGCCTTACTAGGGACACAGCCTGTGTTCAGACAATCGCCCCCCATCTTATGTTCTTCGATCAGCGCAACTTTGGCTTTCACCGCAGATGCAATATAAGAGGAGACAAGGCCTGCGGCACCCGCCCCGATCACCACCAGATTGTAATCAAAGCGTTGGGGTTTTGAAAACCCTGCATAGATTTTTTTTGTTTTCACCCAGCCCATTATTTTTTTGGCAATGAGGGGGAAAAGGCCCAGCAAAATAAAGGCAAACAAAACATTGGGGGATAAAATTCCCCCCAAAGTGTCAATCTTTGCCAACTGGGTACCGGCATTAATGTAAACAAAGGTGCCCGGCAGCATACCAATCTGGGAAACCAGGTAAAACAGACCCGTGGAAATAGGGGTCAGTCCCATAACCAGATTAATGATAAAAAAAGGAAACACCGGCACAAGCCTCAGGGTAAACAGGTAGCTCCCCCCTTCTTTCTTGATTCCCTCATTAACGGCATTAATTTTGGCTGAAAATTTACCCTGGACCCAGTCCCTGAACATATACCGGGAAAATAAAAATGCCAGGGTCGCGCCAATGGTGCTGGCAAAGGAAACAATCACCACGCCGGCAAAAAGTCCAAACACCGCACCGCCGGCAAGGGTCAAGACCATTGCGCCGGGCAGGGACAGGGCCGTCATAAAAATATAGATCACCATATAAACCCCAATGGCCAATCCCTTATTTTCCTGGTAATACTCTCGAAACAGATCCAATTCATTTTTAAGGGTTGCCAGGGAAAAATACCGACCCAGATCAAATACAAAAAAAAGACCGACCAGAATCAGTATTCCAGCCCCAAGTATAAGTTTAACCCTAGGACTATTTTTCATTATTGGGTTCCTTTTTCCCGGGCAGACACTCGCGTGTCATGAACAGTTAGGGTATTAAATTTTCTCAATGGCCTGGAATCGCCGGATAAATTTTTGATCAATATAATCCTTGATCATGAAGGCCAGCCTGCCGCCAAATACAAATTTCTTTTTCCGCAAAATCCCTGTTTTCCCGCCCAGATTAAAAATCAACAGATAATCCGGCCCGGGATCAAAGGGTTCAAGGTCCCTTCCCTCCAAACTTGCCATAAAATTGTGGAGCAGCACGGGATTTTGCCGAACCGCATAGACCCCCACCTTGTCCAGGGGCTGGTTTTCAAAATAAATACAATCCCCGCCACCAAAAATTTGTGGGTATGCCACACTTTGGAGATATTGATTGACCCGAAGGCCCTTATCAGGACCCATGGGCAGACCAGACGCTTCAAAAAGGGTAGAGGGCTTTACCCCCAGAGCCATGAAGACAAAATCCGTATCAAAGACCGCCCCGGTTTCCAGGGTAATTTTGTCCTTTCCCACGGCTTTTACATATCCTGCTTCAATAACCTCGATATCTCTTCGTCGAAAAACAGAAAGAATTCGCTGTCGAATGGTATCGGGAAACCGTGCCATAAATTTTTTCCCGGCAAAAATCTGAATTTTTGGCAGATACCCCTTTGCCTGCCGGGCCAGCTGCCAGACGTTGCCGGCCACCTCCGCCGATGAGGGACCGCCCCCCACCACACTGATGGTGCATTTTTTTTTTATAAACATCAATTTGAGTTTTTCAGATGCTTCCATGAGCCGTTCAATGGGTTTAACAGGATAAATGGTCTCCGAGTCTTCAGGAGCGGATGCCATGGGCACATAGCTACCGGCATTAAAGGAAAGCACATCATAGGAAAACTGATGACCTGTCTTTGTAAAGACCAATTTTTTATCCGGATCGATACGGACCACCCGGTCCTTTACAAAGACCCCCCCCTGCTTTGTCACCACCTGCTTTGTGGCGAATCGGATGTCTTGTGGGGCATAGGTATTGCCCAGCATGCCCGGTCCCATGCCCGAATAATAGTGGAAAAAAGACGGGGCAATCACGGTGACCTTGTATCCTCGTTCAACAAATTGACTGATATTTTCCAGGGTGACCATGTGGGCATGCCCCCCCCCGACAAGCACAAGATGTTTTCTCACGTTGCAGTTTCCCCCATGAAATCAAGTTTACAGTTCATCCATCAATTTGCCTAGGCTTGCCAAATGACTTTTTTCCTCATCGGCAATTTTATGGATGATATCCCGGGCCTCGGGCTGAGTCAGACGAGCTCCCACCCGCTGGTAAAGGTCCAGGGCCTGGGCTTCAATGGACATGGCAAGGGAGATTACCTCTATTTCAGACCCCAGATCCGGATCAAAAAGGTCAAGATACTGGTCTGTGGTCAGCCCCCCTTCCACGGCTTTTTTTCCCACCATGGCTTCAAATTCTTCCCGGGTAACCGGATCCTCCTGGTCTAACCCGTTAAAAGCGTTTAATAGGGAAAGCTGATGTTTTATTTCGATTTTCGATAATTTTGAAAACAAGGACTTCACCCGGCTGTCTGCGGCTTTTCTTTCCATGGAAATATAAAATTCCTGGAGACCCTGTTCAAGGGAGTAAGCCACCTTAAGGATATCGCCGGGAGATTCTTTGCCGGAAAACAGCTCCATCCCGATATCCTGGGCGCCCACAGCCGTTTTAGTCTGCCAGGCTTTGATACCGCCGGACACATTGTACACCTGTTTAAACCCTTTACCGGCCAGCATCTGGGCAGCAACACGGCTGCGCCCGCCAACGGCTCAATAAACAAGAATTGGCTTTTGCGGATCAATTTCACCAAGCCGATTGGACAACTCGGGCAAGGGGATGAGGGTGGCCCCGGGAATATGGCTGAGTTTATATTCATTTGGCTGGCGCACATCCAAAAGAATGATCTCACCTGACCTTACACCGGCAATCATCTCATGGGTTTCCTTAAAATCAATGGAACGTACCGGCGTCAAAAACTGCAACCATTTCATGGTATTTTCCTTTTCATTTAAACGAGCGCTATCGCACGGACTTTTAGCATTTAGGCATTAGCTGTTAGCCAACGGCTAAATGCAATTTCCTATACTATTAAATTTGGGACACCCTAACCAAGGCATTTGAATGCCTTGATCGTGGCACCGCAAACCGGGCATTTCCAGTCTTCGGGCAGATCTTCAAATTGAATCCCTTTTTTAATTTTACCCTTCCTGTCCCCCCGATCCGGATCATAGATAAAGCCGCAATTGGTTGTTTGACACTGATACATTTCTTTTGGTTCGGCCATTTTTTTCCTTACTCCATTCAATAATTATCAATCTGGTGTTTATGACCCCGCAATGAATCGGGGGAGACACAAGTGTCCTAAACGTGTTTCATCAAGATTCAAGAGTCCCGTCATCTTCTGTCACATCGGCGTCCATGACCATCATACATTCATGGCATTCCAAGTGAATATTGGGGAGATCTCCATATTTTTCTTTAAGTTCTTCTTCGGACATTTCTGCTTCGCCACCGCAGCCACACTGGGGACAGGAGGTTTTAATTCTGTATTTTTTTTTGCCCATGATTTTCTCCTTTGCTTATTCTTTTCCGGTTATTCTCGGATCATTTGGTGTACCGGCACAATCGGGGGTATAACAGGAGTTGTCCACAAAGGAACACTCTTTTTTACAGGACGGACATTGTTCCGGTGGTGTGTCGGCTTCCAGGTTGTAACCGCATTTATCACATATCCAACTTACCATGATCTGTCTCCTTATTTATTGTTTGGAGGTTACTTGCACGATCATCAAGATATACAATCAAATATCGTGCCATCTATCTTTATCACTATTTTCATATTGATATTTCCTGGGGTTTCTTGGATGATGACCCAGAGTAAACTCTTTTACAGCACTTTTTGTAGAATTGACGGACAACGATTTTTTAAAAAGTTTCCATCTTAACTTAAGAATATAACAAGGTGCTATAACTGCAAGACAATCACTATTATTACCATAGCACAAATCTATAATCAGGCAAACCCAATTACTACCTGAAAAAATAATTATCCCCCGGAGGCAGACCGCAACGGCGCATCCGGGGGATATTTGTTCAAAAAACCAACTATTTTATCGTTGAGACACCTTCGTCTTTAAGGATATCCACCCCTAAAATTTTCCACACAGTGCCGTTGCATATTGTTGACAGGCACGGGTCCCTTCATCTGTTCCCATCATCTCTTCTGTCAGATTTAAAGGCCCAAGATCTGTCACGTCCATTTTAAATACATGCTGCATGGTTTCAAAAATCATGGGGGCTGCTTCGCCGCTATGGGTATGTGATCCAAAAGCCCCGCCCATTTTTCCGGTTAAGTTGGCGCTTGCGGCTAAAAAAAGAAATTGTTTCATTCCGCCGGTCATGTCCTTATGGTAGGTGGGACATCCAAAAAGATACCCGTCATATCCGGACAGATCTGTCTCTTTTTTTATGGATGAAATTTTGACCACTGTGGTTTCATTTCCAGCTATTCTGACACCCTCAGCCAGGTAATTGGCCATTTTATCAGTAGTTCCGGCTCTGCTCGTGTACGCAATCAATACTTTTTTCATCCTTCCCTCTCTTAATATTCAGGTTAAAAGATTCGTTCTGGTGAGACTCAAAAACATCTGAGACCTAACAAAGCAGGAAGTATGCCACACCCCTTACAGCCCCATATATTTTTACCTGAGCCGCGGTGAAGAAGTGCAACAGTTCTCCTGGTGCGCTCACAGCCCAGATCACTTGAAAATGGGATCATTTGACAATGGGATACTTTTTTTTAGCCCAGTCCTTAATACCATGGCGCAGATTAAAAATCCGGGTAAAGCCTTTATCAATAAGAAGTTTAGACGCAACCGTACTGCGATTTCCCGTGGCACAATAAATCAGAATGGGCTCATCGGAAAACGCTGCCAACTCATCCATGCGGGACTGCAGCCGTTGAACCGGTATCAAAACTGAATTTTCAAGGTGCCCCCTTGCATATTCTCTGGGCGTTCTGACATCCAAAATCATGGGATTGAATAAATCAATCACTTGCTGTGCCTGTTGGGTGGAAACGGCTTGGTAATTAACCTGATTGTATTCGACAACCTTGAGGATACCGACAAGAGACCCTATAAAAAAATCGAAACTCCCGACTTTTTTCATCTTAAAATACGGGGCCTTTGCAAGGTCGGAAACCAAGGATTTTTCAATGGACAGGGACGGAATAGAGAGAACCGGGTCCTTCATGCCGTGCCCGAGACTAAATTTTATATAATCCCCCCGGAAAACAGTCCATTCCGGCAATCCATCGGACTTGTTGACCGACAACACCCTGAACCCGTTAACAAGCTGTCCCGAAGGTTTTGTAAGGGGTGCCTTCCCCAATGCCTGGCCGAGAAAAAAAGTCAGAACACCTAGCATGACCCCGATCATTTTAAATTGTTTTACCATCTTGTTCTCCATAAATTCATCGCGGTTTTTATCCATTTCAGACGGGCGGCAAACACCCTTTCTGTTTTAAGCCCGGTAAATGCATATTGCCGCATGACCTCATAAACTTAATATCGCCACGGTATTGGCCATATTTATTAAAAGGACGAAAAATGGACCAAACCAAGCAATCCAAATTTTTATCATTTTCAATAGTGAAATCAAACCCTGTTTTGAAAATCCTTACGAGAATTTTTCAGAAATCTTTTCCTATACGGTAGTAATTTTATCCACACGAAATGGGAAAGAGGCTAATTTTTTTTTCATACTTTTCTTGACTAAAAGCATCTTCTATCTGTTGAAGTGTTTTTGGAATTATATCAATTACATATTTTTGGTGATTTTATTATTTCCGATTATTTTATATCAGACTATTTTACTCGTGTCCCGAACTTTTTTTAAAAAATTTGGAAAAACGTTACTAACCAGAATATTTACACCGGATCATAAAAATATTCATAGAATGCGCGGACTCAGGGCTTAAAGAGGTACCCCTGCCAAGGAATTTATATAATTCGAATGAGTAGTTCGTCGTAAAAAAAACCGGTTCCCGAACCACGGATGCCTTATTTTTTTTTATGACGAACTTGGGCTAAGCAATATCCAGTTCTCTGGCCCATTTTTTAACCATGGCTATTAGCGTAAGCACCGGAGGCGAACCCGGTGAACGGGGAAAAACACTTGTATCACAAACATAAAGATTCTTAAATTTCAAGCTCTCAAAATTTTGATCAACAACGGTACCAATAGCTGCAGTCCCCCCCGGATGCCCACCTATCATTGTGCTTATGGAAATAGTATCGGGCTCGCAGCCAGCTTCTATCAGTATTCGCTTGCAAAGGTCATCTCCCTTTTTCATATTTTTCATATCATTATCGGTCATTGGCTTTGACATTCTTCCCTTTGCATCAATCCACCCTTTGTTTTCATCAGCAATCTTTGTAAACATGCCCATGGAATAGAGTCCTCTTTTCTGAAATTTCAAAATATTCTTAAAAAATGATTTTATACGGATCATCTGAGAAAGCCAAGCCCCCTCACCTTTTACATTTCCTATCATAAAATGATCTGATTCTTCAAAGTCCTCGCATGCATGAGTGAATGTCATGGCTTTCCAAGGTCCTTTTTCTTTTGTAAAACCCACAACCACATCCATTGGATCCATGAAAAATGATTTGCCGGCCTCTTCGATTCCACTTTTCTGTAAAATAGTCGGACTTCCCATACCACCTGCAGCCAGAATAACCGTATCAGCATAAAGTTTTTCCGGAATATCTTTATTTCCAGAGACCCGGACTCCTATGGCTCTTTTTTTATCATTATCCATAAGAACTTCTTCAACAGTAGTATTCATAATAAGGTCGATGCCATTGGGCCATGCCATTGCTTTTCTCACATAATCACGAGCAGTCCAGCGTGCGTTGATAGAACAACCGGACATACAGGAATCACATTTTGGATTACAGCGTGATGGGTCAATAAATTTTAGTTGTGGTACAAAGTTGATGCCAAGCGTATCCGCGGCTTCCACAAGTCTCCGTGTTCCATTCCAGCCTTTCATAAACTCACTAGGGAAAGGCGCAAGTTTCAGCTCATCAATGGTTTCCTGAATAGTGGATTCGAGGTCCAAACCGAGATCATCCTGAAACGACTTTGTCGGTCGAAAAGCATTACCGCTAAAAACCGCAGAAGAACCTCCAAGTGTCAAAGCACGATCAATAATAATTCCTTCTTTTGAACGTGAAAAGAAAAGATGTTTGTCGTAGAGATTTTTATATGTATGAAATACGCCTCGCCCTAATTGATCCTCAATCCCAGTTTCTATCATAAGAACTTTTTTGCCCCGCTTAACAAGTTCAAGGGCTGCTGTTGCACCAGAAGGTCCTGTACCGACAATTATTACTTCCTGTTTCCTGTCCCTTTTTTTTGCCATTTTATACTCCTATACATTTTATTAAACTTAAAATTTGCACATCTTTTTCAATTAAAAGATTTGCTTCCCCGTTCCCTGTGTATAAAGAATGGAAATTTAATAAAGGGATCATAGTTCGCCTGGATTTAGACAACCTATATGAGATTTAAACCATATATTAGTCATGTAATTAATCTTAATGTCAAGCAAAAAAAATAACGATCGTTCGTTTTTGTTATAATTTTGAAGTCGAAATTTTTTTACTCATCACCTAATTGCGATAAGAGTACATTGAATGTTAGGCGGCTGGAAGAAAATATATCCACAAGTATAGCCTAAGTTAAACAAAAAAAAAGGGGACCATGTCTGACCAGAATGAGACGGGTCAAAAAAATCCAAATTCGGAGTTATGATGGTTTGATCAGTCATCCTTCTCTGGTAATGGCCAGGTACAATAGATTGCGCCTGTTCTAAAGGGAAAGCATCGACCAACGGTTTTTTGAAGATTTATTCAAAGCCTGCCATGAAAAATTGGCCGACATAACGCTCCTTGATGCCTTTACAAGAAAAATGAAATTGGCCATGGTTACACTACGCAAAACGCATAAATTGTTTTACCATCTTGTTCACCATAAATTCATCGCGGTTTTTATCAATTTCAGACGGGCGGCAAACACCCTTCTGTTTTAAGCCCTGTAAAGGCATATTGCCGCATGACCTCATAGCTTAATATCGCCACTGTATTGGCCAGGTTTAAGGATCTGGTGTTTGCAGACATTGGTATCCTCACGCAACGCGCCTGGTTTTCTTGCAGCATCTCTTCGGGCAGCCCCACGGACTCCTTACCAAAAACCAGGTAGACCGTTGCTTCATAACAAAACGTGTCACATCTGTGACTAGCTTTTTTAGAAATAAAAACTTTTTGCCCCCGGGGATTCTTGGCAAGAAAATCTCCATAATCCCTGTAATATTTAACATTAAGTTCTTTCCAATAATCCATTCCGGCACGCTTTAAATACTTATCCTCCAGAGAAAACCCCAGGGGCTCCACCAAATGCAGCACGGCTCCCATGGCATTACAGGTCCTGCCGATATTTCCTGTATTCTGGGGGATTTCCGGCTCTAACAATACAATATTTAAATTAACCATTTATTCACCTTATTTTAATAAAACCTCAATTACAGCAGATACATCGGGAAACAAAGACAGGGGTTTTCACAGGGTCAAAATTTTCATCTGGCAGCGCTTACAATCAAAAACAAGTTGGAACCGCCCCTTTTTATTTTCAATAAAAAGGGGGTCACTCCATCCCCCGGAGGATGTTTTTGTTTCCTTGGGGCAGGCTCCCAGGGCCTGACGGATACAATGGCGAAGGGTCATCACAACGGTCCCCGGCCCATGGGGAGACAATTCAAAGGCAGACTCAACAATTTTTACCCCCCGCTTTCGATAAAATTCAATTGCTTTTTCATTGGAAACATTGGCCGTAAAATCCACCTGGGTTTCAGGATAGGGTGCCGGCAAGGGTCTTGGAATTGCCGCCGCACGGTCATAGGCCTTTGCCCGTTTAAGGGTCATCCGCTCCAAAAGGGCTCGTCTGATTTGATTCAGGTCACGGGTGGGTATAAAATAAGGTTTTGAATGGAGGGTAAGTTGCCCAAGGTAAAAGACAGAAGCCCCCAGTTTGCCAAGCTGTTTATTCAAGGTGGCAAGAGCCGCCGGTTCGTTCTGGGCAACGATTTTCTCCATATCAAGCCTTACCTCGACCTGGTTTTCATCTTCGTCTCGTCCTTTCAGCACAAACCCTTCCACGGTTTCATGAAAGGACAGATCAAGACCGATTCGTCTTTGAGCAGAATCACCCCCCAATTTTTTCAAAAACAAATGATCGTGGTTTCTATAGATGAGCGCCCCGGAAAAAAGGGAAGATTTTTTAAGATTCATGCGACCCGAAGGGTAAATATTACCCTGGTCCGTTGAATTGACCTGAAACCCCTGGAGGCTTCCCCTTTGGTCCATGTAGCAAAGGCCATCCCCATTTTGAATATCATGGGATTTTTTCAGGGTCAAATACCGTGTATCGATACGATCCACCAGGCCGATTTTCTCCCCCAGGGATTTAGGCGTGTCAAAGGAATGGATCTTCCCCTTCCGTCCGAAAAGAAAATAATCGGTTTCGCCCCGGTTAAAGGTTTTTAAAGGATCGGGCACAAAAGAGAAGCTCGTCCGCCCCGAAGAAGCAGGGCTGTAGACAGATCCGCTTGTCATCAAAGAATCCAGTTTTTGCCGGTAAAAAGCCGTAATATTTTTAACATAGGCAAGATCTTTCAAGCGCCCTTCTATTTTAAACGAAGTAATTCCGGCGGCAGCCAATCGGCCAAGGTGGTCGGACCGGTTCATATCCTTGAGGGAAAGAAGATGCCGTTCTTTTTCCAATACCCGATCTTCTTCAAGGCCCTGGTCTGATTGAAACATCAAATTCCAGGGCAGACGGCAGGGTTGGCCGCACTCACCCCGGTTGGCACTTCTGTTACCAATGGCAGCACTGAAATAACACTGCCCGCTGTAACAGGCGCAAATCGCCCCGTGGACAAAGGCTTCCAGAGCCACAGTGGTGGACTGAGCGATCTCTTCAATCTGGCGGATCCCAAGTTCCCTGGCAAGGATCACCCGTTCAAAACCGGAAGCCTCAAGGAACTGAACACGTGCGACGGTCTGGTTGTTGGCCTGGGTACTGGCAAAAAGGGGAATGGGGGGCAGATCCATTTCCAATAGTCCCATGTCCTGAATAATCAGGGCATCTGCCCCGGCATTCCATAAACGGTCTATCAATTTTCCAGCATCCGCCAGCTCATTGTCAAAAAGAATCGTATTCAGGGCAATATAAACCTTTGCCTTGTAAAGATGGGCATAGGCTGCCAGTTCTTCAATCTCGGAAACCGGATTACCGGCCGCGGATCGTGCGCCAAACTGCGCCGCACCAATGTATACGGCATCAGCCCCATGGCTGATGGCAGCCATACCGAATTCCTTGTTTTTTGCCGGAGACAAAAGTTCTAATGTTTGGGGGATCGCCATAAAGGGGCTCCTGTTGTATCGGTATCAATATTGGTATGGGGCATTTTTTGAAAAATCTTGCAGTTCACAGCCTGACATACATGGGGTTCCATTGCTAAAACTGTTATTATAGCACTAAATAGGCCATGGTGGAAAGATAGAGAATCTGTTAAGCTAAATAAACGCATGGATCCATGGTCAATTCAATAGGTCAGTTCAATACCTTATTATGGAAATTAATAAAATGTTTAATTACAATATCACCCGCCTTGAAGAAAGCTGCAGCCAGCTTATCGACACCCTTGGAAAAACCTTAACCTGGAAATGGGATGACCGGTTTGAAACGGTGTTGGCAGAGTTCAGCGTCACAAAAAAAGAAAAAATTCACCCAGCTCTCACCCGCCACATGGGCGAGATCTGGGCAGTCGATCAGGGTCGTCACCCCCCCAAGGTGGTGCAGATGATCATTGATTATTTCGGTGGGCTAAACCCGGGGCAGACACTTTTTACATCGGACCCGAACCTGGATGGACTGTTATTGTGTGCCTGGTGGCCCTGGGGAAATGGCAAGACCATTTCCATCCGCCTTGGCGTGTTTGCCGACACCTTGAGTGATCAAGACAACGAAGAGCTGACACGGCTCTTCCGGGGCTGGTTCGGCATTTAATAAAAGTTTTGACTTCTCCTTCATTTCTTATTATGGGATATAAATAAAAATTAGTATTCAAACTGACAATTTCCTGACAGCATAAAAACCAATACAAATTTGTATTGCCAAAAAAATGGAGAACAATATGAAATGCGTAAGATGGTTCCAGATTTTCTGTTTTTTCTTTGCAGCACCCTTTGCCCAGGCCGGGGAAATTGAAAGGATCCAGGCCAAAGGGGAGCTGGTTGTTTCATTAAACAAGGGATATCCCCCCTTTTCCATGGTCCTTGACAATCAGTTGAGGGGTTTGGACGTGGACCTGGCTGCTCTTTTGGCAGATTACCTGGGAGTTACCATCCGATTTATCCAGCCTGAAACCTATGACCAGCAGATACCCACCCTGCTCGCAGGAAAGGCAGACATCATCATTGCCGCCATGACCCGAACCGTGGACCGGGGATTAAAGGTGAGTTTTACCACGCCCTATTTTGAGGTCAGCCAGGCAGCCCTGGTCACGCGGGAACTTGCCAAACCCGGTGCCCAATCCTATTTTGACCTGGTTGATATGAAGGGGATCACCCTGGGAGTAAAGGCGAACACCACCCATGAACGCTTTGCCAGGGAACTTTTCTCTGATTCCGCCATTACCGTATACCCAACGGCTGAAGACGCAGCCAAGGGACTTGTCAAGGGCCAGGTCAAGGCAATGGTGGCAGATTCCCCCTTTGTCAGGGTATGGGCAAAAACCCACCCGGAGCACTATTTAAAAATCAAACCGCTGCTGACAAAGGTTACCCGGGAGTATTATGCCTTTGCCATTCGCCATGGAGATCCGGTTTTCCTGAACTGGCTGAACCTGTTTATAGACCAGATCAAAACAGATGGAACCCTTGACCTTTTAACCCATGAATATTTTGAACAGATGCCATGGCTGGAAAAAAACAAAGGGCTGGAAAAAACCAGTCGGGCCCTTTTTCTGAAAAACAAATTTATTGCCCGGCAGCAAGAAATGATTGAAACCCGACGTGAACGAGCAAAAAAAAGCAAAATCATTTATGACTAGACCGTTTTGTTGGGACGGATGTGAACCCGGCCCTTTCCAGTTTCCCTTTTAGGTGATGATAATGAATAGGTTTATTACAACTTCGATTTTTGATATTTTCAAGACAGGCCCCGGTCCCTCCAGTTCCCATACCATCGGTCCCATGAAGGCGGCGCTTTTATTTCGCGATGCCATGAATGGGCTGACGGTTGATATGACCCAAGGACCCCTGGAAATAAATGTCCACCTTTTTGGTTCCCTGAGCCTTACCGGCAAGGGCCATGGCACCCACAGGGCAATACTGGGCGGTCTTCTGGGCTGGGAACCTGCAACCTGCGATTGTGACCTTCTGGGCCGGTTGCTGGAGGACCCAAAAAAAATCTATGACATCCCTTTTAATGGCGGACAGAACAAACTCGAACAAATTGAAGCGGGCCCGATTAAATTTTCATCCCGCCATATCCATTTTGAAGATAGCGGGACGGAGCGCCTGCCATTTCAAAAGGAGCGCCTGCCCTTTTCCAATACCCTTCAGTTCAAACTCAGCCAAAAAAATGTTCTTCTGCTGGAAAAAGAATACTATTCCATTGGCGGCGGATTTGTCCAGGGCAAGGGGGATATCGAAAAAGAGATGGCTCCTCCGCCCCATGCCTACCAGAATATGAATCAACTGAGAAAAATCCTGCGCAAAACTGGGCTGACCCTAAGTCAGGTCATTCTGGAAAATGAACAGGCCATCACCGGAAAATCCAAGCGCCAGATCCATGAAGGGCTGGACAAGATAATTGGGATCATGTGTACCAGTGTTGAACGAGGACTTGCAAATGACGGAATCCTGCCCGGTCCCATCGGTCTTTTACGCAAGGCCAAGGTTCTCATGGAAAACTCTCATAGAATGCAACAGGAGACCGGCCGTTTTCTGGCCATGCTCAACGCCTATGCCATGGCAGCCTCGGAGGAAAATGCCGCAGGCCAACGGGTGGTAACAGCACCGACTTCAGGCTCAGCCGGGGTCATGCCCGGTGTGATCTATTTGTTAAAACACCAGTATCACCTGTCCCTGGCACAATTGCGGGAGGGGATGCTGGCGGCAGCCGCCATTGCCTTTATCGCCAAAAAAAATGCCAGTATTTCCGGTGCTGAAGTCGGATGCCAGGGAGAAGTAGGGGTGGCCTCGTCCATGGCAGCAGCCTTTATGACCTATGCCCTGGAAGGTCCCATGAAAAAGGTGGAAAATGCAGCAGAAATAGCCCTTGAACACCAGCTGGGCATGACCTGCGATCCGGTTGGCGGCTATGTACAGATTCCCTGCATTGAACGAAATGCCGTGGGAGCCGTCACGGCAGTCAATGCCTATATCCTGGCCGAAGCCGGGGATCCGGCCCGGCAAAAAATCACCTTCGATGAAGTGGTGGAAACCATGATGGAAACGGGACAGGACATGTGTACCCGTTATAAGGAGACCTCCCTGGGGGGACTGGCTGTTTGCTGTGTGTCCTGTTAATATGAAATAATGATTCTTTGTATCGGTTTTTAGGAGAGACTCAATGACAAAAATTAGTAATAGTACCCAAATCCTCATGGCCATGGTGCTGGGCATTGTGGCCGGATTCTTCCTGGGGGAACGAGGGGCCATATTTGCCCCCCTGGGTGATATTTTTATTTTATTGATTAAAATGGTAATTATCCCCCTGATTTTTTTCAGTATTATTTCAGGAGCCGCTGCCCTGGGCCAGACAAAATCCGCTGGCAAGGTCGGCGTCTTCACCATTGTTTTCTACCTGGGCACCTCTGCCGTATCGGTTATCCTGGGCCTTGTCATGGGCACAATTTTTAAACCGGGCCAAGGGGTTACCCTGCCGGAATCCCTTAAGACCGATGCCGCCACCTATGCACAGAATGCCGACATTGCAGGTTTTTGGCAGACTCTCATGGGGATTATCCCGGAAAACCCCTTTGCCTCCCTTGTATCCGGCAATATTCTCCAAATCCTGTTCTTTGCCCTGTTTTTCGGAATCGCCCTGTCTGTGATACCCGACGGGAAACGGCAGCCCCTGATAGATCTCGTGGATACCATTAACCAGGCCATGATCTGGATGATTAAAAAAATTCTGCTCATTGCCCCCATCGGAGTCTTTGGTCTCATGGTCAATTCCATTGCACTTTTCGGCATCGATATCATGAAGCTTGTCCTGGCATTGCTGGCGGTTTTTTCCGGCACCCTGGCCCTGATCCATTTTGGTATGATTCCCCTGCTGGTCATGGTCCTGGGCAGGATAAACCCCATAAAATTTCTTGTGGGCATGAAAGAAACCCAGATACTGGCCTTTGCCAGTGCCTCGTCCATGGCCAGCCTGCCGGTGAACAAGCAAGAATGTGAGGCCCTGGGGGTAACCCCTGCTGTCACGGCATTTGTGCTCCCCCTGGGGGCCACCATCAACATGAACGGAAATGCCATGCTCTATGCCCTGACCGCCACTTTTTTCGCCCAGATGTTTGAGGTGGAACTGGGCATGGCCCAATATGTGGCCATTGTCCTGACCTCGGTTCTCGGGGCCATCGGTACGGCAGGGGTCCCGGGACCCGCTTTGTTGGTTGTGGCGGTCCTGGTGGCGGCCGGAATTCCCCTGGCAGGCCTTCCCCTGATCTTTGGCGTGGACCGGCTCTTTGATATGATGCGAACCTCCACCAATGTACTGGGGGATGCTTCCTGTGCCGTCATTGTAAACCGAATGCTTGAGGGAGACGCAATAAAAAACGGATGAAAAAGTTACCCCATATCACCATCCTGGCCACCGGCGGCACCATTGCAGGATCTGCCCCCTCCGCCACCCAGCCCGGATATACCTCGGGAAAAATTGACATCCAGGGTATGATCCAGGCAGTGCCCGATCTTGAAAAACTGGCCCGAATAGAAGGCGAGCAAATTTCAAATGTAGGATCCCAGGACATGTCCTTTGAGATAATGATCAATTTGGCCCGCAGAATCGATACCCTTCTTTCAACCAAAGAAACAGACGGGGTGGTGGTTACCCATGGCACCGATACCATGGAGGAAACTGCCTTTTTCTTAAACCTGACCATAAAAAGCAGCAAACCCGTTGTCATGACCGGGGCCATGCGGCCCTTCACAGCGCTAAGTGCCGATGGCCCCTTAAACCTTTACAATGCCGTGGCCGTGGCAGCCGACCCCGACGCCATCGAACGAGGGGTAATGGTGGTCATGAATGACAGGATCCATGGCGCCCATTCCCTGAGCAAGACCAATACCACCTCGGTGGAAACCTTTTTGTCACCGGTAAACGGGCTCATGGGCACCGTGATTTACGGGGCTATTCAATATTTTAGGGGCCCTTTTCGAAAACACACCCACCACAGCGAATTTTCCCTCAAAAAGGTCACCTCCCTTCCCCGGGTGGATATCATGTACGCCTGTGCAGACATGCCCCCGGATCTCATTGACTGCTCCGTGGCAAACGGCGCTGTGGGGATTGTCATTGCCGGTCACGGCAATGGAAACATGAACAAGGCCACCCTGCAAAAGGCAGCAAAGATGGCAGACCGCGGCATTTTCATCGTTCGTTCCTCCCGGGTTCCCACGGGAACCGTGGGCAGAAACATGGAAATGGATGATGATGCCAATCAGTTTATTGCTTCCGACGAACTCAACCCGGCCAAGGCAAGGATTCTGCTCATGCTGGCCCTTTTAAAGGAGCGCAGCTTTCAACAGGTCCAGGATCTTTTTTATACCTATTGATCTCTTTGTTGAATCCTAGTGGGTAAATCTTAGTGGAGAATCCTTGGGTTTATTTCAGGGCAAGGGGCAAATACATCTGCACTCCCTTGGGTAGGTCATTAAAATCAATTATTTTGTCTCCGGTTGTAAGGATTCCCGGCGCTACATAATAAATGATTTCAGGGGCTTTATATTTTTGACCAGCAATTTTATAGGCAGTTTGGGTGGGGGTAATGGAAAAAGGTCCTCGATACCCCACCAGCATTCGGGTTTTCAGGGGTAAATCATCCCAGTCCAAAATTTTTGAACCGGGGTAAACCCGGCCTGAAGGCAAAAAATAAAGGGTGCTATCCTTCCGATATGCCGCCCCGGCATGGGACCAGGCCGTCATATTGCGAGAAATAATTTTAACCGGGGTCCGGGCCAGTATCTGGATAACAGCAGGTTCCATATCCTGGTTGAGCAGCACCTTTGTATTCAAAGGCAAATGGGTCCAGCCGATGATTTTGTTGATCCTGTTTCCAGGAAGGATCCGGCCGTCGGGAAGCAGGTACGCTGTGGTGTTTTTATCGTAATCCCCCCCGGCAATGGACCAGGCAGAATTGGTGGTTGATATAATATTGGACCCATACTTCCGGGGGGGTGTCAAAGGGAGGGGGGCCTTAAGGTCAGGCGCATAAAATACGCTGGCCAATGTGGGATCTGCCATAAGCCTTCCTGCCCGGACATCTGGATCATATGGCACGCCCGGGCCCAGTCCTGCCTTGGTACGATTAAAATTTTTGGCGCACCGCTTGCGACCCCTGTGATTTTTTCTAAACCAGGGATTGGGACGTCCATAGGCCACCTGGCTATGGGTCAGTACCGCTTGGTCATTGAGGCCGTAAGCCTTTTCTAAAATCCCGAGCAACATCTCCAAGGACCGGTATTGGCTTTTTGTGATGGGGGCCGTGTGATATCCTACCAACTCAATGCCCAGGGACACATCACTGATATCTGTCCGACCCTTCCACATGGAGCGGCCCGCATGGTCTGCCCGGTACCGTTTATCTAAAATCCGGTAGGTACGCCCGTTTCGGGCAATCACATAATGGGCATGCCCCCCCGGGGTTTTATACCCGCTTTGAAATTGTTTTCCACCGGACACCACCCGCAAGGTTGCATCAAGGCCCAGTTCAGACGTATGGACAATAATGTATTGGGTCGTTTGGCGTCTCTTCTTTTTGAATTTAGGGTTCAGACGGGAACGATGATCAATGAGTCTGCCCTGAAATCTCTGGTATTGGGACTGGCTGTATCCTTCTGATAGGGCAGGTTTGACTGCCTGGAGGCAAAAAAAAATCAGCAAGAAACCTACCCATCTGCCAGGTGTAAACTTACCGGTCGCTGAAAAAATCATAGAATCAGGCGAGCCAACTCTTTTGCCTTTTCAAATCCAGGTTCAATAATGGCCAACATTTTTTCTTCAGGCACCCCATGGGATCTCTTGGCCTCGGCAATCATTTCTTCAATGCCGGAATTATCCTCATCCTCCCGGAGAATGGCCACAAGCCTGACAGGTCCTAAGGGTTCATAATCTGCAATTGAATGCCCATGGTGGCCCCGAATGGCCGCAGCAATATTTTCCGGAAGCCCCCATTCACTGCAGATCCAGGCAGCAACTTCGGCATGGTCCCACTCCAGATACTCCCTTTCCAGAGCCGCCAGATCCCCGCCCTCAAGGTGCCAGCGTTTAAAAATCGGATCATATTCCTCGCTTCGATGACAGGCAAGAAAAGGCAATGCCATGTCCTGGAGGAAAGCGGCGGTAAAACATTCTCCTTCCTTTGCCGGACAAAGAATTTGGGCCAAATCGCTTGCAATTACAGCCCGCTTGGCCGATGCCAGCCAGAATTCTCCCGGGTCATGCCATTGACAAGATTTTTTTGGAAGCCCCTTTGCAACCCCAACGCCCAGGACCATGGATTCCAACTGGGATATTCCCACCAGGGCAATGGCCTGGGTGAGATTTTCCACTTTTTTGATAGGGGAAAACGCTGCAGAATTGGCGATTCCCAACACTTTTACCGATATTCCGGGATCAAGGGAAAGAGACTCTGCAATGGAATTGATGGATGAATAGGGACTTCTGATTTTTTGAAGAATCTGCATCACCACAGCGGGAAATGAAGGCAATGCATACCCCTTGAGTATTTTTTTTAAGTTTGCTTTTGGATTTGTTTTTTTATGAAAAAAAGAGAACATATTTCACCTTAATTGATTATTCAGCACGACGTGCCATTTTATTTCCCAATATACTTAACAATCCCCCAAGCCCCATATATCCGGTTATCGCCTGCAGGGAAACAAAAATCTGGGCAGCCAGGGATACGGGAAGTGCATCCCCATACCCAAGCGTTGTCAGGGTCACAAAACTAAAATAAATGGGAGAAAACCAGGTTTCGTGGGGTCCGTAATCTATTTCAACCACCGTATAAATGGACCCGAATATCAGGGTGGCGGCCACAAGCCACACAAACCACCGGAAAATACTTCTGCCGCAATCCGAGGTAAACCACCAGATCCAATAAATATATTTATTCAGCCGGCTTTGGGTCTGAAATTCAAACAAATAATTTTCATCTGCAATATACCGCCGAACAAGATATGCCCCCCGAAGATCCAACCCCCGGATATCCGCCCCGATCCAGTCTGCCTTCTTAAAATTGCGAATTCCCAGCAGACGGCACCCCTGCATATTGGCCAGTTCAAAATTGGTATTTTCCACATTGCTGTGCTTTAAATCGCTATTTTCCAAATTCGCCCGGGTAAAAACCGCCCCGGACAGATCTGCTTCAGACAGCCTTGCCCGGGTCAGGTTCGAAGCCCGAAGATCGGTTTCCACCAGCTTGGAACGGCTCAATACCGAATCACTCAAATCAACGTTAATCATGCTGGCCTGGGAAAGGTTGGCCCCGCCAAATCCTGCCATCTTTGCACTGCATTCATTTAAACCGGCATGGCTCAAATCTGCACCGATAAATTCACATTCATCCAAAAGGGCTTTTTCAAGGCTTGCCCCCTGTAAAATGGCATAACTAAGATTGGCTTTGGTAAAATTGACCCGGTTCATTTCGGCAAAGGACA
Source organism: Desulfobacteraceae bacterium (assembly GCA_016743945.1). Lineage (GTDB taxonomy): Bacteria > Desulfobacterota > Desulfobacteria > Desulfobacterales > Desulfobacteraceae > NBML01. The sequence continues at coordinate 43,659 of JADGFI010000018.1, read as the reverse complement.
AATTATATCCGGAAAGGTCAAGCCCTGACAAATCTTCGTTATCCAGGATGATTCCCCGCAAATCCAGTTTCAAGGGTCGTTGACGATTTCCGGGATAACAATCGGTTCTAAGGGTATGAACCATATGGTCCCGGCAGGTACCATCAAATTTCGCATCTCTTTGATTCCAACGGGATTTCAATGATTTTATATCTGAAGTGTTAACCCTTAATCCCCCCTTTTCATATGGTCGAATCCACCCACACCATTTGCCCGATTTGTACTGCAACCTAAAATATTGTTTACGGGCATGACCTATCATCATACGACCTATTATTCTATATTATTTCGCATAAAAACTAAAGACTATATTTATTTAAACCCGTGTATACCCGGCCAAACGACTTCCCAAGAAAAAACTTACAGCGGTTAGCCGCCTATTTTTGTCTTGACCCAAAGCCCGGGGTCTGCGATGGTTAACCATCATTTTCACCCTCTATATCAAGGAAAGAACAATGAAATTTACCATTGACCATTTTAATATCAACGTACTGGACCTTGAACGAAGCCTGGCCTTTTATAATCGCGCACTTGGCCTAAAAGAGAAACGCCGGAAAACCGCCGAGGATGGCAGCTATATCATTGTTTTTCTAGGAGACGGTACTGCTGCTGGCAAACTGGAACTCACCTGGCTCAAATCCCAACAAATCCCCTATAATCTGGGAGATGAAGAATTCCACATTGCCTTTAAAACCCCTGATTTTGATGCCGCATATACCCTTCACAAAGAAATGGATTGTATCTGTTACGAAAACAAGGAAATGGGCATTTATTTTATCAATGATCCCGACGGATACTGGCTTGAAGTGGTACCGGTTCGATAGCCTCGTTCCAAATACGGCCCTGAATACCAAAGGGGAAGCAATCACAATGAAAATCAAAATAGATGCACAGGGTAATTTTGAAACCCTTAAAAAAAACATTAATTCCCTTATTTCAGACGGTTTCAAGCATATCCTTATATTTCACAGTGAAGGGGGTATGGATCGATGGTCCAGCATAAAACCAGACTTCGATGGACTACTGAACAAGGCGGTCCATAACAATATCAATATTTTCGGCGGCATATTCCCTGGAATATTTGACAATGGAAAACTCATGGAACAGGGAAGCATTCTTGTCGGCATCCAGTCAGAAGTTCATTTTGTTATCCTTGAAAATCTCAGTGAACCCCATATTTTAGAAACCCTTAAAAAAGGGATTGCTCCCATTGAAGCAGCCCTGACCCAGCGAAAATTCCAGACCCTTTTTGTATTTGGTGACGGCTTCGGGGAATTAAACCTGAACCTTATCAACAGCCTCAACTGGCTGACAAAAAAATATCCCCTCAATGTTCTGGGAGGCCTTACAGGAAGGGATGATATCAAGGCCAGCCATTATACCATTTTCACCCCTGAAAAAATTATCCAGAATGGTGCGGTGTTAGCCTTTACCAAACTTAAAAGTGGGATTGGGGTAGAACACGGATGGAAGCCCATGCCAGATTCCAGTTGTGAAGTTTCAGAGGTTAACGGGTGCTTTATTGAAAAAATCAATAAAATACCGGCATTGGACTTTTATATGGATTTTATCACAAAACAAGATCCAGCCATTGCCAATCAAAAAAAAGTCTTGTTAAAGAACCCCACTCTTTTTTTTGAAGAGGTGGCCATTAAATATCCCTTGGGGATTATCCGGAAACAGGGCAAACAACAGCAAATCATTGACCGAACCGCTGTCTCCGTGGGGGCAGACAAATCTCTTCAATTCTCTGCTGAAATCCCGGTGGGAACAAAGGTTTGCATCCTGCATCTTCCAGGAAATTCTCCAAAGCAGCAATGCGACAAAATAAGAGAAGCTGCCCAGTCAGCCTATATCGAAAGCCTGAAAAATTTCCCCGGCCATATACTGGACCGACGCGTCATCATCATGGACTGCTTTGGCCGGGAAAAAATGGTGAACAAGCTGGGACAGCACTTCGAAGAGGTTGAATTTAAAGTCATTGCAGCGGATCAGCAGGAGAAAAGCCATTCCCCCATAGGCCCCCTGACATTTGGCGAAATTTCCAGCATGGAAGGCGGTTATGTGGAGCTCCATAATAAAACCGCTGTGGTGTGCACAATTGAAGATAGATAGGGTGACCAATATCCCATGATATCGCCCCACAAAGCCTTGCTTTCAAGATTTTATTTTATCGGGGTGGGGGCCACCATTGTGGGTATCCTGGTCGTTGCCATCCTGAACCTGGCCACCCCCCTTGAATTTGTTATTGCCCGACTCCAGGCCATCCGCCAGGGAGGGGACATTCTTTGGATCCATGTTGTTGCCTTTAGATTTTCCATCCTCTGCCTGCTGGCTGCCTTTGCCTGTATTCCTTTCCTGGCGATCCTAAAACATGTCCTTTCCCCCATATCCAAATGCTTATTGCTAAAAGATAGGCACCAATCCCTGCCGCCACCCCTTGAACAAAAGGCAAAACAACGGCTGATCAATCTGCCCTTTATCATGGTCCCGGTGAATATTGTATTCTGGGTTTTCATTCCTCTGGTTATTTTTGGCGGTGCCTTTGCCATCAATAAAATTGATTTAACCACTGCCATCACCTTTTCCCTTAGGTCCACCATGGTGGGATTTGTTTCCTCTGCCATTCTATTTTTCGGGATTGAATCCCATTCCAGAAAAGTTTTGATTCCCCTTTTTTTTCCCACAGGAGAACTCTCCCTGGTGGAGGGGACCGCTAAACTTTCCATTTTAAAACGCCTCCGGGCATTTTACCGGATTGGAAGCCTGATTCCCCTTGCCAACATTGTCCTGACCCTTTTTGTCCTCTATTTACAGGTGAACGCTGAGACGGTTTCAGCAAAAACCTATGGCCAGGGAGTTTTAATTTTTTCCCTGGTGGTTTTTATCCTTTTTTTTCTAGGATCAGGAATCTTGAACCGACTGATCAGCCGATCCATTGCCGACCCCATCAATGGCATATTGGATGCCATGAAGGAAATCAAAAAGGGCAATTACCAGACCCGGGTCAACGTGGTCTCCAATGATGAGGTGGGAATTCTCGGGGATGCCACAAACAAAATGATTCAAAGCCTTGCCGAAAAAAAACTGCTGCGGGATGCCTTTGGAAAATACGTTGCCCCCGAGGTCAGGGATGAAATCATATCCGGACGGATCCCCCTGGATGGGGAATTCAAAGACGTCACCATCTTGTTTGCAGACCTGAGAAACTTTACGCCCATGACCCAAGCCAATGATCCCAAGGAAATGGTCCGGATCTTAAACGATTATTTTAAAGAAATGAGTGCGGCAATAAAAGCCAGGTCCGGCCTGATTCTCCAATTCCTTGGAGATGAAATCTATGCAGTATTCGGAGCGCCTGTCTCCTGCAAGGATCACCCGTCCAATGCTTTTTTGACAGCCCTTGATATGGAAGAAAGACTCAATGATCTAAACCAACGCTTTGCCCGCCAGGGAAGACCCCTGTTGTCCCACGGCATCGGCATCCACACCGGCCAGGTTTTGGCGGCCAATATCGGAAGTCCGGAAAGGCTTTCCTATCTGTTGGTAGGCGATGCGGTAAACCTGGCTTCCCGTCTCCAAACCCTTACCCGGGAACTTGGTGCCCGCATCATTCTTTCTGCTCAGACAAAACGCTATCTTCCGGAAGACCACACCCGAAACCTCCTTATTCAACATCCCCCTCCTGTCTTGATAAAAGGTTTGGAAACCAAGGTTGATATTTATCTGATCAAATAGGAGGTTACCTTCATCACGCCTTGTCCAAATCAATCGGACAGGCTGTGATGCTTTAAATCCGACGTTGGGCCAAATGGTACAGGCGGGAACCTGCCTCGTAAAAAAGTCCCCGTAAAGCCCGCATGGAAACAGGGGCTATCTGTGATACCGGCAACGGAATATCCTTGGAGGAGCCTCCCATCATATATTGGGCCAGCAGTTTTCCAAACACCGTACCCGGACCGATTCCCCTGCCATTGTAGCAGGTGACCATGGCCAGGTTCTCTCCCATGACATGAAAACGGGGAATATGGTTGGTGGTCATGGCGATCCTTCCGTACCAGGCGTGTTCAAATTCCACCTCCCCGATCTGGGGGAACACCTTTTTAATACTTCTTTCGGCCCAGGCTTTGTTGACCCCCATGGCAACGTTTTCAATATTCCCGACGCTTCCGATGATTAAACGCCCCATGGCATCCAGACGATAGGAAGAAAGGATCAGGTTGGTGTCCCAGGCGCCATTTTGTCCAGGCAGAACGGTTTTTAACACCTCTTTGTCAAGGGGTTTTGTGGCAAACTGAAAATAATTAAAGGGCACGATATTTCGAACCTGATCTTTAAAGGCAGCTTCCGGATATCCCTGGACCGCAATGATGACGGATTTGGCAAGGACGGATCCATTGGGCGTTGTCAACCGCCAGTATTCCCATTCTCTTTCCAGGGAGGTGACCGGGGATTGATTGTATAGGCTTGCCCCTTCTGCCAGGGCAGCCCTGGCCAGGCCATAGGCATAGGCCAGGGGCTGAATGGTGCCGGCCCGGTTGTCCAGCAAGGCACCCAGATATGCCTTGGTTCCCAATTTTTGCGCCGCTTCATCCCGCTCCAAAAGCCTGACCGGTGCCCCCTGTGTCTTCCATTGTTTTTCCCGCTGTTGAAGGGCCTTATACCCGGCCTTGGAATCCGCACAGTGGAGGGTGCCGTGCCGCCATGCTTCACACTGAATCTTGTAGCGATCAATGAGCCCGTAAACCAGGTCAGGAGAAGCCCCCAGTCCATCAATCAAGGCCTGTCCATGTTCCGAACCCACCAGGGAAATCACATCTTCGGGCATGAGCCAAAGACCTGCGTTCACAAGCCCCACATTCCGGCCGGCACCGCCAAAGCCAACATCATTGGCCTCAAGCAGGATGGAGGATTTTCCTGCAAGGGACAGGTGCAGGGCAGCAGAAAGCCCGGTGTATCCGCCGCCGATGATGGCCACCTCTGTTTTGTGTTCCCCGTCAAGTGCGGTTAATTCCGGTTTTCCCGTTGCACTGGCGGCCCAAAGTCCGTGACTGATATTTGAATATTCCATTTTTCCTCCAGACATATACATTTCTTTTCTATGATATTTTTATGGTATACCAAAGAAATTCTTATTGTCAACATAAAATTCCATAGTCGCACTCCTTTCCCAAACAATGTTTTAGCTGTATACCTTGCAAAAAAATCCCCCATATATTATTAAGGTATACTATAGAAAATATTTTAATTTATCTCCTAATTTACTACACCGTTTCACCTTTAATTATGAACAAAGAAATATATAACACCCTGCGCGACCGAATCATCTATCTTGAATATGACCCCGGCCAGATACTCAAGGAGCAGATCCTGGCAAAAGAATTCGGCGTAAGCCGTACACCACTTCGTACGGTGCTGTCCCGCCTTGAATGGGAGCACCTGGTCAAAATCCTGCCCCGCACCGGTATCCAGGTGATGGAGCTGGAACTAAACACCATTACCAACGTGTTCCAGGCACGACTCGAGCTGGAGGCTGTCATCGGAACCATGGCGGCAGAACGGTTTACAAAACTGCATTTTAATCGACTGGATGCGTGTTTAATCACCTGTGAACAGCAATTTGACAACAAAGACCCCCGCACCCTGGCAGCCCTGGATATGGAGATCAAACATCTTTTCCATGAAGCAGCCGGTAACCCATTTTTAATTGAAATGTCTGACCGGCTCTACTCTTTGACCTTCCGACTATGGTATTTCAATATGATTAAAATGGACAATAAAGGGTGGAACCAGGAAGTCATGGCCATTAAGGAAGATTTAGCCAACCTGGTGGATCTTTTGCACAACAATACGCCCGAACAGGTGGGCAAGGCCCGAAAAGAGCATTTACTCAAGCACTTAAAACGGATCCGATCTAAATTTCTGGGACTTTCCGACCTTTAGCAAAAAAAACGCTGCCCATGCCCTTAAAAAAAGCGCAATGGGCAGCCGGCGTTCACCCGAATTTTACAACTAGGGGGTCTATTTTTTAGGCTCCATGGCTGCCTGGACAAACTCAAGAGTCGCTTTAACATCCTTGCTCAAAAGGGTTTGGGCCATAGTATCCTGCCAGTTTTCTTCTTTAAGCGATCGGTTAATCTGTCCCGCCGCACCTGCTTTAAGGGCATGTTTAATTTGGATAAAAGGTCGATTGGGGGTATCAATCCACAGAGAAATGATTTGCTTTGCCCGAAGGATAAGGTTTTCTTCTTCAACTACCTCATCCACGATTTCCATTTCCCTGGCCCTTGTCACATCCACCATATCACCAAAATACATGACATCCCTGAATCGTTTATCGCTATCAAGTCCGAACCGCATGATGCCGGACTGGGCAATGGAAAGACCCAACCCGATCTTGATCTCGCTCATACCCAGCTTAATTTTGGGGTGGTTTTTGACAATCCGATAGTCCGAAGCCATGGCCAGTATCATCCCCATGGCGGCACAATGACCATTAATGGCGCAGACCACAGGTTTTTTGCAGGTGAAAAAATCCATAAGAATCTCTTCTTGTTCCGTGAAAAATGAAATCACCTCCGCCGGTGTTTCAAATCCCAAAAACATGGGCAGACTGAATCCGCTTGAAAAAAAACGACCCTCCCCTGTTAAAATAATCCCCTTCAGGTCATCCTTTTCATTTACCTCAGTCACAATTTCTTTGATCTGCTTCAGTGTTTCCAGGGTAATGGCATTGGTCTTTTTGTCGGATAACCTGGCAATCACAATACCCTCTTGAATCTCTTTTTTTAACATGATCCTTCCTTTCGCAAATTTTCCGGGATTTACCCTTCACTATTTTATAAATGGTCGCATCCACCCTCATGCCTGCTTAAGTGTCATTTCCGTCAAGGTGTGGGTTTCAAAAAATCCAAGTTTTTTTATAACATATTTATTAAATATTTGTGATAAAACTGTCTGCATACCCGGATTATAACTCGGATGGCAGTGCCAGAACCTTGGCAATGGTTAAATTAGCGCTAACGCGCGGACTTTTAGCATTTAGGCATTAGCTGTTAGCTAACGGCTAAATGCAAATTCCTATACTATTGAATTATTTCGGACCATTGTAAGTCATATGTAAGCCAAGCGTATAAGGTTGCCACACGCCTCAAAGATTCTAAGAAAAACCCTTGACAGTCGGTGTTTAAAGTTTTTATATTGTTTAGTCGGTTGATTGACCGACTAAACAATGCTTAGGTCAGCAGGGTCACTAAAAATTTATAGTCGTTAAAAAAAAGGGGGAAGGGCCATGGAAGCACTCATTGAAATCAAACCCAGGAAAAACCCATTCCAGCGAATTTACCTTGGCACCATGCTCTGGTTTGTGGGAAGAGCCATCCAGGCCGCTGCCCGGGTGGACAAACAAGTCAAAAAAGAATTCAAATCCATGCCAATAGGCTACACCTTTTCCCTGGGTGCCTTTCCCAATGGGCCCTATATGGTTGTGGGAAAGGATGACAGGGGAAAGGTGCGATATTTGGGAAACAATCTATCTAAACACCCGGTGAATCTTGAAATCACCCTGAAAAGTATGAAAAATCTATTTATCCTCTTTACTTTTCAAGAAAGCACTCCCACTGCCAATTCACGGGATCGCATGATCGTCAACGGTGATGTTCCCCAGGCCTGTGCAGCCGTCAGAATTTTGGACATTGTCCAGGTTTATCTGCTCCCCAAAGCCATTGCGAAACTGGCCGTCAAACGATATCCCCGGTGGTCCCTGAAACGCCATACCGTTGATAGAGCAATGATCTTGATCAGAACCGTCACGGGAATTTAAAACGACATCCTATAAAAGGAGCAAGGAAACCATCATGAGCCTAGATGATTTTACCTTTTTATGCCGGACCAAAATCGGGTTTGGAATGAACAGTCTGGAGCATCTGCCCTTTGATCTGTCCAGCATGGGGAGTCAAAAGCCCCTGGTCCTCCTGGACAAAGATGCCAAATTTGGCAGTACCAGGCCATTGATCCGGGCCTTTAAAGAATCAGGAATGACCCTTGGTATCTGCCCGCACCTTCCCAGGGACCTGGATGCCGACAAAGAGATTGAATTTCTCAAAACCTTTTATAAACTCTATATTGATAAAGGGTTTGATGCCATCATTGCCCTTGGAACCGGAAAAGTGGTTGATCTGGCCAAGGCCCTGAATATAGCCGTCACCCTGGGCCCCGATGCCTTAAAAACGGGTGCCTTAAAAACGGGTGCCCTCAAAGCCACCGATCTTCCCCGGGTCACCCAACCCCTGGCCCCCTTTGCCTATATTCCCACGGGCATGGGAACCGGTATGGAAACCGACACCATTGCCCGGTTTAAAGGCAAGAGATTCAGCTCCCCTTTTCTTGCACCGGACCTGGCAATAATAGACCCCCAAATACTCACCCAGGACACATTTGACACCCTTATCAATGCAGGCCTGACCTGTCTGTCTGTCTGCTGCGAAGCCCATGTCCTTTCAGGCAATCCCCCGGCCAGGGCCTATTGTGCCACCGGCATTGGGCTTATCATGGAAAATTTTGTCCCCCTGGTAAGCCAGATGATTGCTTCCCAAGAGGCTCCGAATAAAAAAGCGGTCAAAAAATTGGATACAAAAACAGCAAAGCGTCACCTGGCACGTCTTGCCCATGCCTCGGTGATCACGGGGATTATAATGACCAATTGCAGGGGACTTTTGAGCATTCAATTGGGCAAGCATCTTGCAAACCATTGTACGGCATCCCCTGGGCAGGCCATGGCCATCCTTGTTCCAGCAATCCTGGATCTTATGGCCAACAAAACTGAGCTTGGAAACCTGGCATTGGCACTTTTGGGACCAGATGAATTCAGCCTCCTTCCCAAGCCCCAGCGCCCCGGTGCGGCCATCCATAAAATCCAGTCTCTTCTCAATGAACTCTACCGGATTTGTCGGGGCACCTCCCCCCGGACCCTGGCAGATACCTGTCTGGACAAGCAAGCAATATCCGACCTGGCCCAGGCCCTGTTCTCCCAGTCTGAAATTTCTGGCACGGAATGCCAAGACATTGATCCCAAACAGGTCCAGGCCATCCTGACCCATGCCCTTGACGGCCGATCAAAAGACAGAGCTTACCAGAACCTGTCATAAAGGAAAAAAATATGTATATCCCCGATTATTATGAATTTTGCTGCCGGGTGAACATGGTGGCAGGCCACGATGCCCTTGAAAAAATACCTGATCTGCTCCTGGCCATGGATGCGAAAAATCCCATGGTTTTGACGGACAAGGGCGTACGGGCGGCGGGCCTTGTTGATATTGTCCTTGGGGCAATGGGTGACGCGCTTGCCATTAAAACGATTGAAGACGGAGTGCCCCCTGATTCAGATTTAAAGGTGGTCAACCACCTGGCCGTTGTTTACCGGGAAAAAGGCTGCGATGCCATCATTGCCGTGGGCGGGGGATCTGTCCTTGACACAGCCAAAGGAATCAATATCCTGGTCTCGGAAAAAGCAGACGATCTCATGGAATTCACAGGAGCGGGAGCCCTTAAGCGAAAACTAAACCCCCTCATCGCTGTCCCCACCACCGCAGGGACCGGCTCTGAAGTAACCAGTGCCGCTGTGATTGCCGACCCTGAAAACAACCGGAAGATGATGTTTGGCTCCTATTTTTTATTGCCCGATGCCGCCATCATTGATTCACGGATGACCCTGACCCTTCCGCCCCATATCACGGCAGCCACTGCCATGGATGCCATGGCCCATGCAGTGGAAGCCTCTGTCATGCTCGCAAAAAACCCCCTGAGCGATGCCCATGCCTTTGAAGCCATACAACTCATTTGCAGCCATCTTTTCCAGGTCATTGAAAACCCCGCAGACAAGGTAGGCCGCCTGGCCCTGGCAACAGCGGCCACCATGGCCGGGGTTGCCTTTTCCAATGCCATGGTGGGCATGGTCCATGCGTTGGGCCACTCCGTGGGATCTGTCTGCCATGTACCCCACGGCACCTGCATGGCCATTCTCCTGCCCTATGGCCTGGAATACAATTTCCACAAAATAGAAGATCGAATTGCCCAACTGTTGCTTCCCCTGGCAGGGAAAGAACGATATGCCTGCACCCCGAAAAAAGACCGTGCCCGTAAGGCCATTGCCTGTATCCGAGAGCTCAACCAAAACCTTAACCTGGCCACGAACGCCGCCCATGCCACCTGTTTTAAAGAGATAATGGACAAACAGGGAACCCCCATGGTCCCGGAAAAAAAATTAGAGCAGATTGCAACGACTGCTCTGGGAGACGGAACGCTCTTTTTCAACCCGGAAGATATGGATTTTGAAGACTGCCTCATGGTTCTTAGGGCGGCCTGGGAAGGAACTCCCCTTAACAATAAATAGCCGGATCAAACATCAAACAAGGATAAGGCTAAGGAGCAAAGCAAATGGATAAACAAAGCAAGGGCTATATGGGAAAAATCATGAATGTGGACCTGACGACGGGAAAAATCCAGATAGAACGACTCTCGCCAATAGTCTACGAATCTTTTTTATCGGGCATGGGCCTTGCCGCCCACCTGCTCTATCATAGGATTCCGGCGGGTGCCGATCCCCTGGGACCTGACAATCTCCTGGGATTTGTATCAGGGCTGCTCACCGGAACAGGATCTTTGTTCACGGGCCGATGGATGGTGGTGGGGAAATCCCCCCTGACCAAAGGCTGGGGGGAAGCCAATTGCGGGGGCAGTTTTTCCCCGGCCATTAAACGCTGCGGGGTTGACGGTATCTTTTTTAAAGGGATCAGCCCCAAGCCTGTCTATTTGTATGTGGATGATACCACCATGGAATTGAGGGATGCCGCAACAATCTGGGGCATGGATGCAGTGGAGACCGAAACCCATCTTATAAACAGCCTAAAAAAGAAGAATGCCCGGGTGGCCTGCATTGGCCAATCCGGTGAAAATCTTTCTCTTATTTCAGGTGTTTCAACGGACAAAGGCCGCATCGCTGCCCGGTCCGGCCTGGGGGCTGTCATGGGATCCAAAAATTTGAAAGCCCTGGTACTGGCAGGAACCCAACGAATCGGCGTCCACAACAGGGAAGAAATCAAACGGCTCAGCCAGATCTGCAATCGCTGGGTCCAGTTCCAGCCTCCCTTTGTACCGGGATTTCTCACCGCCCCCATTGGGGCCCTCATGCGGATGATGCCCGCTGTCCTCACCCAGGATGGACTTCTTTACAAAATACTTTTGCGAAAATGGGGCACGGTTTCCATGAACCAGATGTCCGTTGAAATGGGAGATTCCCCCATTAAAAACTGGAATGGCACAAATAAAGACTGGGGATTTTTCAAGAGCCGCAGTTCCAATCCCGATGTCTTCATCCGAAAAGAGGAGGCCAAATTCCATTGTTATTCCTGTCCCCTGGGGTGCGGCGGCATCTGCAAAACAGACGGCAAATTTTCTGAGACCCACAAGCCTGAATATGAAACAGTCCTGTCCCTGGGTGGTTTTCTCATGAACAAGAACGTGGACTCGGTCTTTTATCTCAACGAATTGCTCAACCGGGCCGGTATGGACAGCATCTCCGCCGGCCACGCCGTGGGATTTGCCATGGAATGTTTTGAACGAGGCATTATCACCACCAGAGATACCATGGGCGTTGAGCTTAAATGGGGGGATCCTATCGCCATTGAATTTCTCATAGAAAAAATGATCACCCGGGATGGCATCGGGGACATTTTGGCAGACGGGGTTAAAGTTGCCGCAGAACGCATCGGCAAGGGAGCTGATAAAATTGCCATCCATGCCGGAGGTCAGGAGCCTGCCATGCATGATTCAAGAAATGACCCGGGATTTGCCCTCCATTACAGCGTGGAACCAGCCCCTGGTCGTCATACCAACGGCGCTGGCCTTTACTATGAAATGTACCAGCTCTGGAAAAAGGTAAAGGGGGTTCCCAAAATGGGACCCGTCTATATGAAAAGCAGCAAGTACAAAAAAAACATCAAACATGCCCGGATCGGCAAGGCCAACTCCCAGTATCTGAACGTCATGAACGGTTCGGGTGCCTGCTTGTTCGGAGGATTCCTGGGTGCCAAACGAATTAGAATTTTTGACTGGCTCAATGCCGCCACAGGCTGGCACCGGACCCCGGAGCAGTACATGGAAATCGGTACCAATATCCAAACTTTAAAGCAGGCATTCAACGTCCGTCAAGGCCTTTTGCCAAAGGACAATAGGATAAGTGACCGCCTTTTGGGACTGCCCGCCCAAACCCGGGGGGCCAACAAAGGCCGCAGTGTTGATATTGATACCATGATGAAAGATTATTGGAGTTTGTTTGGGTGGGACCCGGAAACCGGCATTCCCTCCAGGGAAACCATTGAAGGGCTCGCTTCAGTTGCCTAACCCATTATAGGAGAGATACATCATGGCATATTTTATATTAGAATCATGTATCGGATGCACAAATTGCCAGACCATCTGCCCTTCCCAGGCGATCGTGGGCGAAAAAAAAGGTCTTCACGCGATAAACCCGGCCATCTGCATTGAATGTGGTGCCTGCGGAAGGATCTGCCCTGCAAAAGCTGTGGAAGATAATTTCGGTGTGGTGGCCCAACAGATAAAGAAACAAGACTGGGAAAAACCCACATTCAACCTGAATGCCTGCATATCCTGCGGCATCTGCCTGGACACCTGCCCGGCCGGCGCTTTGGATGCCAATTTGCAGAAGGTGGGCAGCCGCCATGTGTTCCCCTGCCTGCCCGATGAGTCCATCTGCATGGGTTGCGGGTTCTGTGCAGCGGACTGCCCTGTGGAAGCCATTACCATGGGACCCCGTTTATCAAAATCACCAAAATTGGTTAAAAAGGCGAGTTAAATGGCAAAAACCACCAAGGGATCAGGGGAGAACAATCGCCGGAAAATCATTGAAACAGCCATGGCCATGATCAGTGAACAAGGGGTGGATAAAACCAGCCTGGCCCAGATTGCCAGGGCGTCAGGCCTGAGCAAGGGCACCCTTTTTTATTATTATGCCAGCAAGGCTGACCTGATCTTTGACATGGCCGATCTGCACATGGAACGGATGACCACAGCGCTGTTTTCAATGATTGAAAAAAACAGCTCCCCCTCCTGGGAAATTATGTTCACCGCCTTTTTTGAGACCCTGCTCACCTCCGAGGCCCGCAGTCGCCTCCACCTGTATCTGGTCAGGGAAGCTGTTTCAGGCAATGACTCCCTGAAAAAACGATTCCAGCAAACCTATTCCCAATGGTTTGGCCTGGTGGATAAAGCCTATGCAAAAATGCCCGGTTCCCAAACCGCAATTCCTGCCAAATCAAAATTTTTGGTGGCAGTGGTGGACGGCTTCATCCTCCAGAGGCTTTTAGAAACAGAAACAACCTCGGTCAAGGAAATTGTTGATCTGATGCTTAAAACCATAGATTCTTAATGGACATTGATTCTTGATGGGATGGGGCAGGACGGAAATCGTTACTTTTTGTGTCCATCATACGCATGATATAGGCTTTTTTTTCAAAAATAAAAAACCAAATTATTATTGACTATTTTACTACAATTGACTATTTTTTTCTCGTATATTCAAAAACTCTTTTTCAAATATACGGAATGTCCGATGGAAGCAAGAATATTATTCCATGATATGATCAGGCCGGGAACCAGAGTTTTAAGTTGACAGTCTAAATATTTTTTAGAATGTCTTTTTTTGTTTGTCAGGCTGAAGTTGAGTTCAAAACAAGGTTATGAGCATTGTTCACCACCAGGAAACAATCAATGGATGTCAAGCAAGGTATAGAACATAAAATCAATAGCTTAGAGTTATCTTGGCCTGTAACCAAGAATGCGGAGCTATTCAAAAAAAAACAGGCCGCAGCCAATGGGGTGCCTCCTTTTTTTGCAATGGGACTATTTCATGACAAAACATCTACTGCTTTTAACAGGAAGACTTGCACAAAAAAGCCTTTCAAAAGTATTGGAATCCATTGACACAGATGAATTCAGTTTTGAGATCAAGGTCCTGCCCATAAGCGTTGCAGGTTTGATGACAACCCATATGATTGTCTCTCATTTAGAAGGCACCATAAAAGCAGACCGGATCATAACCCCTGGCCTCTGTATAGGGAATTTAAAAGAGGCTGGCACGCAATTGGGAATTCCCTTGGAACGGGGCCCCAATGATCTCAAGGAATTGCCCCTGTTTCTGGGCCGGGGGATAAATCCCCCGGATTTAAGCCGTCACCAGGTTAAAATTTTTGCAGAGATTGTAGACGGGCCAAGACTCAGCAGCCGGGAAGCGCTTGCCAGAGCTCGTTCCTATGGCCATGACGGTGCCGATGTTATTGACCTAGGGTGTCTGCCGGGAACACCTTTTCCCCTTCTTGAAGAGATAATTGAAACCCTTGTCAGCCATGATTTTGTCGTAAGTGTGGATTCAATGGATCCTGCCATGCTGATGAGGGGAGCCCAGGCCGGGGCAAGCTATCTTCTAAGCCTTAAGGAGAGCACTCTATGGGTGGCAGACAAGGTTGAGGCTATTCCCGTTCTGATCCCGGAAAACCCCGATGACACAGATTCTCTTCTCCGGAGTATTGATTTCTGCCTGGAGAGAGGAATCCCCTTTATTGCTGATCCGATCATTGATCCCATCCATTTTGGGTTTGTCGATTCCATTGTCCGGTACCAAAGGTTAAGGACTCTCTATCCCGATATTGAGATCATGATGGGCACCGGCAATTTGACAGAGCTGACCGAGGCAGATACAGTCGGCATAAACGCTCTCTTATCCGGCATAATGTCGGAACTTGGGATCTCAAATCTTTTGACCACCCAGGTAAGCCCACATGCCAGGCGGTGCGTGGCCGAACTGGACCTTGCCCGAAGGATCATGTACCGGGCAAAACAGGATGGCTCCCTTCCCAAGGGCTACCATAGCGGCCTTGCAAGCCTCCATGCCCGGGAACCTTTTGCCGCGGGTGACAATGAAATACAGGAGCTGGCCGCAGAAGTCGATGACCCCAATTTCCGTATCCAGGTAACCCAATCTGGTATCCATGTATATAATAATGAGGGTCTTTTAAAAACAAAAAATCCCAAAGAAGTTTTTGACCATTTTCCTTCACTTCAAAAAGATGCCTCCCATGCCTTTTATATGGGGGGGGAACTTGCCCGTGCCCAGATTGCCTGGCAGCTTGGCAAGCCCTATTCCCAGGACAATGATCTCTATTGGGGATGTGCCACAGACGCGTCTAATAGAACAAAAGTATAAAAAATATTCATTCCCGGGCCTTAGGCCCGAATATTTCACAAGTTAAATTTTTCTTAACCAAAACAATCCTTTACCAACCGGGCCATGGTCTCTTCGTAGGCCGATTCCGGAGCCACTTTTCTGACCACCCTGTAATTTTCCCTTATCCTCTTTTCGAGGCTGGTTCCGGGAACCAAGAAGAGTCTTGTTGCCATGATAACACTTTCAAGAACAAGGTGCTTGGCACGGTTTATAAGTTCCCCTGGTGTGCGAACCTCAACATGGACAACCCCGGCAGTGACAAGGCAGGTTTTTCCCCTGTCCTGGGTATCCATGACACGAACCTCAATACTGGCTTGGGTATTGATTAAGACCGGGGCGCAAATTTTACAGGCCCGGGAAAATTGCAATGATTTCTTGTCCCAGAGAGCATCATAGAAACACCTGGGGTCATCCATTGTGTTAATGGCAAACTCGCCTGAATTTAATATATTTTCAAGTGATTTTGATCCTTTGAACATATCAATGGCAATCCTTTGGAAATCAAGAATTCTTATTCCAAAGGGTGCTGCATGAAAAAGGCCGGCACCAGCGCTTGAGATAATCGTCTCATACAGCCAATTCCTTTTTACTCCCAGTTGTTTCAATGTCATTATATTAATCCTAACGGAACCGGTTCAGGTTCACAAAATAAAAAGAGGCCTACCATGAAATTACTCATAAGTATAGTAAATACCCAGGAAGCTTACGCAGCCGTTGCCGGAGGCACAGATATCCTTGACATAAAAAATCCCCTGGAAGGCGCATTGGGAGCCAATTTTCCCCATGTCATCCGGGCTGTGCGCCAACAGACCCCCAAAGAGATGCCAATCAGTGTGGCACTTGGGGATGCACCCAATAAACCCGGAACAACTGCCCTGGCAGCCCTGGGAGCGGCCTGCTGTAATGTGGAGTTTATTAAGGTAGGACTCTATGGAACCAGGACAACAGACCAGGCAATCACCCTTTTAAAGGCTGTTTGCAGGGCGGTCAGGGACTATTCTCCTGAAACCAAAATAATTGCTGCCGCCTATGCCGATGCCCATATAATAGGGGCCTTTCCCACCCTGAAGGCCCCCATGGTGGCTGCCCAGGCCGGGGCTGACGGCTGTATGCTGGATACGGCAGGAAAAAACGGTGAAACGCTTTTCACCCATATGAATGATGAAAACCTTAATGATTTTATCTGCCAGTGCCGGGACAAGGGGCTTATCTCCGCCCTTGCAGGATCACTGGGGAAATCGGATATCCCAAGGATTGCAGCCCTGGGCCCTGATATCCTGGGTTTCAGGGGGGCTGCCTGTGATGGTGACCGGGTCAATGGAACGGTGAAAGCAAGCCTGGTTAGAACGCTCAAAGCCCTTGTCAGCGGACCAGGCGACTGCCAAGTGTAGCGCCTGAATCAAAAAGCCGTCTTATTCGTTTTGGATGTTTTCCATTGACAAGCCAGAGATCAAGCTGGGTTTTCTCCACCATGGATGCAAGAAATGGGTCAACAATTTTTGAGTCATTCAGCTGTTTAATACTGATAAATTTGAGCAGCGCTTCAGGCGTTA
Source organism: Desulfobacteraceae bacterium (assembly GCA_016743945.1). Lineage (GTDB taxonomy): Bacteria > Desulfobacterota > Desulfobacteria > Desulfobacterales > Desulfobacteraceae > NBML01. Next base: position 26,769 of record JADGFI010000018.1, on the reverse strand, counting down.
CATCGTCTTTACCAGGAACAAAAACGCCGTCAACGCTCTTTAAAAGAACCAGTTGGCAAGATTTTGTCCTTATGGCCACCCAGGCTGCAATGGAATCAGAAGTCAGATCCCAGGTGTTTGGCAGATCATCTTTCTCTCGCAAAAGATCATAGGTCAAAAGTACGGGCAGCATACCTTTTTTCCTTGCCCTTTGGACATCCTTAAAATTGCGGACCAGGCAGGTTTTGGGCACAAGGGAAGACAGCAGATGAGCATATTGGTCCATGGCAAGTATGGCCATCCAGTGTGCCGCTCGAAAATCAAGGCCATAACGCCTGTCATAATCCCGGATGGCATCGGCGAACAGTCCGCCGCCTGGGATGATGAGGATATCATGTTGTGTTCCAAGCGCAACCAATGTCTCCATCAGGGACACAAGCCCTGGGCCTTGCCCCAGGCTTCCCCCCACCTTGACAATTGTCTCAGCCATGTTTTAAATCCAGGTCCCGGGCCAGAAGAAAGGCTGCTGCATGGGCGGGAAACGCGACCAGAGGGCAGGAAGACATATCAATGACCGGGATTCCCAGGCGCCTTGCCGCCTCATTGGCCAAAAATCGTCCCGACCCCATTGTAACAAAAGGAAGGCTACCGCAAAAAGTTAAACAGGACAAAACCTGGAGAAGAGACTCTGTTACCTGCTGTACCTGTTTTTCAAAAAGGTAGGCTGCCATGGCCTCAATCTCTTTTTTTTCCATTATTTCAGCATCTGCACAGATCAGCCTTGCAAGCCTCTGCCTTGAATCTTCAGCGGTTTTTTCCCTGTTGTCGGGGCAGGGGCATGTATACGCTTTGGCATCAATCATCCCCAGCACCAGATAGACATCGGCCATGCAGGCGAAATATTCTGCAGCCACCCGGGTGGCACGGCCCCTGAAGGGGATATGGGAAACAATGACATTGGGATTGGTTCTGACCACACCCGTATACAAGAGTTCTCCTGACATGAGCCGTTCCGGATCTGTAAAGCCCTGGTTTATAACCTTGCCCCGGAAAACAGGGATAATATCCGTTGTTGTACTGCCGATATCCACCATGATGCAGTCAGGATGAAAAAGGGCTGTAAGCCCGGCACTTGCCAGCCAGTTGGAAGCCGCACACCCAAGGGGCCTTTTGCGGGCCTCTTCAAGTTCCAAAAAAACATTGTCAAGGGTAAAAATAAAAATGGTTGCGTCTGGAAACGCTATTTCAACCTGATCAAGGATATGCAAAACCCCTTCCCGCTTGCTTGCAAAGCTATCTGCAAGTTCGGCCGTCATGGTAACGGCAACGGGAGGGTTGCCTGCTATTGCAAGTTCATTTTTAAGTCCTGCCAACACCAGAGAAAGACTGTCTTTGGATTGCCAGATCTCAAAGGGCTGAACCGCAATCCGGCTGGCCCTGGTCTTGTTTCCTGCTGCATCAAGCAATACAGCCTTGATATTGGCACCGCCAATATCAAGGCCCAGGACAAAATTGTCTGCTTTTATCATATGAATTCCTCTTTAAATTCATTTTTGTTAAATGAAATGCTTCCTGAAAAGGTCAATTTTTCAGGAAGCTTTTTTTCCAGGGTATTGTCCCAGATGGCCCGGGCCAGATTGATATCTGCAACCTTACGCAAACCAACATAGCTTGTTGTCAGGCGGGGATTAATTTCCACAAGCCAGGGAACGCCTCTGTCCATGACCAGATCCACCCCCACATACCCATTGAGTCCGGGGATCAGTTGTGCAGCCCTCTGGGCCAGAGCTACTGCCGCCTCTTTATTCTCACAGGAAAAGGGGACCTTTCCACCCTGGTAAGTAAAGGTTTGGTCAACATTGATAAATTGCTGGTTCAGGCTTAAGACCCTTGATTTATCCTGGCAAACCATCAAAGAAACGCTTATGGGAATCCCTTTGATATAGGGCTGGATCAGCATCCTGCTGTTTAAAAAGTTTTCTTGCCCCGGATGATTGGATTGTTCACTGAATATTTTTGCCAGGCCATCCTCATCCCTTACCATCATCACCCCGTCACAGTCTGCTCCGTCTTTCGGCTTGACAACCAGAGGAAACCCCAGCGCTCGTGCAGCCTTTGGGGCGGTTACGTCTGATACACAAAGGGTTTTCGGGGTGGCAAGGCCTGCCCGGCTGAACCGTTTAAAGCACTCCCATTTATCAGAAGCCGCGTTAACGGCAAAAGGAGAGCTGCCCAGAAGAATAAGTCCATGATTTTTCATTGTTTGGCTCAGGCCGGCAAGGATACCATTGTTTTCAGGGGCAATGATCAGGGCGGCTGTACATTGGCCGGCAAGGTCTTTTAGGATGTTGTCATGGTTGCCCTGGGTCACGGGAACAATTTTATGGGCAGCCATGGCAATCTCGGGCAGGCGGATATCCCTGGTTGTGATAATTTTTGCCCTGCCCCAGCTTCTAAAATCTGCCACAGCAGCCCTGAGCATGGCCATACCCTCATCCAGATATCCGGGCGGGAAAACAGGTTTTGACCAGCCACCACCACAAAAATATTCATAGATTAATATACAAGGAGTCCTAATTTTCATGGAAATAATTCCTGTTTTAGATTTAATGGGCAAGGTCGTTGTCCATGGTGTCAAGGGTGAACGCCGGCATTATAAACCGGTAAAAAGCATTCTGACAAAGAGTGCAGATCCCCTTGAACTCGGCCGTGCCCTCAAAGATGAGACCGGTTGCAAATCATTATATATAGCCGATCTTGATGCAATCCAGGGCCAGGGAGATAACCTGCCTGTCATAAGGCAGCTGGCCTCGAACATGGATATTGATCTCTGGGTAGATGCCGGCATCTCAGGCCCAGAGCCCATCCCCTCCCTCATAGAGGCCGGGGCCAGGGGAATTATCCTGGGATCAGAGACCCTTAAAGATCTTTCACAATTAAAATTAATCTGCAAATCAGAATTTTGTAAGACCCTTATTTTCAGCCTTGACATGATGGGCGGCCGTATCATCTCCCACGCCTTGGAACTTAAGGGTAAATCCCCAAGACAGGCCATGGATCTGCTTGTTCAATTTGGGATCAAACGGTTTATTCTCCTGAGTCTTGATGCCGTGGGGACTGCCAAAGGCCCGGATCTGCCCCTGTTAAGCTGCGCCATGGAGCCTTTTAAAAATAAATTTTTCATTGCCGGGGGCGGTGTGAAAAACCCGGCCCACCTCAAGGCGCTGCATGGGGCCGGCATGGATGCTGTCCTGGTTGCAACAGCCCTCCACAAAGGATGGATAACCCGGCAGGACCTAGTGCCCTTTGAAAAAAAAGGATAATTTTTTTTCAATCATATATGCAAAAAGAACTCCGGCCACAAGGTCTGCTGTTGTTCCGGGGTTCAGCCTGTGCCCAGGGTCCCTCAAATAATTGTCAAATTTTTGTATGCCCTCCTTGTTGGTAAAAACCCCGCCGTTTTCCAATACCTGGCCGGCCATGGACGAAATTATCTTTGCTTGTTCCCATCCTGATTTTCTGGCAATAAGCGTGTCCGGGACCTTTGAAAGGATGAAAAGAAAGGCCTGGACAATGGCCTGGGAAAAATTGGCCTTTTTGGCCAGAGCTATTTTAAGGGCTGGAAGTCCTAGATCAAAGGTAATGGCATAGCCTGTGACATACTCCCTTGCAAGGGCATCCCGGTCCCGGGCAAGGAACATTGCCTGGGCCAGTGTCATATCCACCTCTTGCTCATCTATATCTCCCTTGTCTGTCTGGCCCATTCCCCCGGGGTTTGCCAAGCGTATGGCCTCGTAGGCAAGACGGGCGTCATCAATGGTCAACTCTTTTAAAACCTGTTTCACCCGGGTTTGAAGACTTTTATCGCCCCCCATTCCTGCTGCCTTTGCCAAAGGAGCAAGCATAATGATAATACCAAGGTTTGTGTTGGTCTGGACAAACCGTCTGGTTGCCCGGACTGCCTTCAATATAATTTCTCCCACCAAAAATTTGTCACTATCTTTAAAAACAGGGCCTATTGCAGACGCACTGATGACAAAATCTTCAAAACAGGTATCATTAAAATCGTGGTCCCTATTCACATTACCGGGTTTTGGGGCTGTCACCTCAAGCAGGCATGCCATTTGAGCGGCAAGCCCTAAATCTGTGTTATCCATTTAAATCCCTAATTCCTTTTCCAGGGCCCGGCCTTTCCTGAAAAGAGAGGCAAGGCACTCTTCATGGGTGTCATTGCTTGTCATCAGGGTACAGACAGGAGCGCCTTTTTCAATCCTGTCTTTGGAAAAAGGGATGTCCCTTCGCCCCATGCCATGCCAGTTTTCAGTCTCTTGTACCTGGATCTCTTTTCGCGCAAAGGCAATGGCCTTACCATAAAACCTACCCTTCCCCTGTTTTAAAATATCAATTTCCGGCAAAATCCCGTCACAGGCTTTAAGATGGATATCAAAAATGTTAAGGTCCATGCCCTTTTCAATCAACTCCATTGACGCCGTGTACCTGGGGTTTACCTCAAGGAAAAACCCAAGGCCCCGGCTTAGGATAAAATCCATACTGCCAACGCCCTTGAGCCTGAATTTTGAGACAAAAAGATCCAGCATGGTTCCTATTTGACCGACAAGGGAACGTTTCAGACCATCGTTGATGTCCAAGGGAAAAATATTACCGCACCAGCCATATCCTTTGGCACCCAGTTTCTCACATCCGATCAATTGCCTGGTCAATCCCAGAACTGTCCCTTTTTCACCATTGGCCGCAAAAACGGCAGAAGCAGACACGCCGGGGATCCTTTGCTGAAGGATGGAATCATGATCCAGACTGTTTTTATCCCAGGGTAAAATTCCCCTACCCCCGCCCCCGTTCACCGGTTTAACAAGCCAGTCTATATCTTTTATTGCCCTGTCTTCTTCTCCGGGGAGCAGGGTTTTAGGACAGGATATGCCATTGTCCCTGCAAAAGTTTCTTAAAAGCCCCCAGTTTCTGACCTGCTCCAGGGTTTTTGCACTATTGCCCACAATAATAGATACTTTTTCAAGCTCTTCCACCAGCTCTGGATGATTTTCCAGGTTGGAAGTATAAACCACCCGATCAAAGGCGAGCCCCAGGCCTTCTACCAGAAGATTTTGGGCACTAAAGGGAAGATGACGATCCCTTGCAAGGCTTATATTCTCCACAATTGCCTTCTGGTCCCGGTCTCCGAAATAATCCAGGGAAGTCACATCAATGCCGCATTTTACGGCAGATTCTGCCAAGGCCCGGGTGCTCAACCCCAAAAGCAGATATTTTACTGCCGGGTTCAATCTTCCCACTCTATTTTTGCCCCCCTGTTAGAGGCTGAGGCGATCATGACCCGTGCCTCTATCTGACTTTTTCTTAAAAAATCCTCCATGCTGCGGGCAATGGTCGCAGCTTCTGAATCCAGGACAAGTCCGTATATGGCCGGCCCCCATGAACTCTGGCCGGCCCCGTAGGCCCCGGCACCCAGCAGGTGATCGATCAATTTTGAAGATAAGCTTTCGCTGTAGATCCCCCCCTGAACAGGTTCGAAAAAAAGACCGGTTCGATAATCAAGCTCAGACAGGGCGCTTCCAAAGGTTTTGATATCCCTTGCCATAAAGGCAGGAAGAAGTTTCATCATCACCAGTCTGCAAATTTTTTCCGAATTTTTCCCAGGCGGAGTCAATGACTGGATCAATTTATTTTCCGTTTTTCCGGAAAGACCCAAAGGCTTTTCCGGCACCAGGATCACAAACTGCCACTCCTTGGGAAAATCCATTCTGACAAGGGTGGCAGGAGGAGCCGGAAAAAGATTGCCATTGGCATCGATCTCTTTTCCCGCATCCAATATCAATCCGCCATGGATAAAACTTTGAATACCGATGCTCGACCTTTTTCCCCTTCCCGTGGCAAGGGCCAGTTCACTGACTTTAGGATCGATGCCATAAAGACGGGCAAGGGCTGTGGACACTGCCAGGGCCATCTGGGAGCCTGACCCAAGCCCCTTATGCTCCGGGATCGTCTGAACAATCCGAATCAAAACCCTGGGGTTCAGATCAAAATACCTTGAAAATGCATCAACATAAGTCAAAACCCTCTGGGTAATGGCTTCATCCCCATTTTCCACACAAAGGCAATCATGTTTTTTTATTGTCAATTGGGTAAAAGGATCATTCAAAGAAACGCCAATACTTCCAAAGCGCCTCCCCAGACCACCGTTAAGGTCCATGAAGCCCAGGTGAAGACGGCTTGTTGTCTTTATGCTGATATTAATAGGTTTTCCTTTAAATTCTAACATTATTTATAATCCGTTTTTCAAAAAAATCAGGTGTCGTAAAAATCATCCCCCTTTGATGATTTCACACCAAATCAATAACGCCTTGAATCTCCTCCGGACTCTTCAGCGTTGTAATTCCCCCCATGTTGATTAATTTTCTGGTATTTTCAGCATCAACCTCCCGGGTAAAAAGCCTTAAACTACTGCCATCCGGAAGAATTGTCTGAATCTTTCCAACCTCCTGTTCCACGGGAAGAACAAAAATGGGAACAAGGGTTTTGTTGGCCATGGCCACACAATTGGTTATAAGGCTGTCTGATATTCCATGGACAATCTTTGCAACACTATTGCCCGTGGCCGGTGCAACAAGAAAAAAATCATATTTGCCGGTCTGAAGATCGCCTGCAATAAAAGGCGAGTTTGCATTTTTTTCAACCAGGATCTTGTCTGCAATATTCCCAAGTCTGCCCCAGAAACCATAGGTCTTGACAACAAATAGTGCTGCCTTGGACAACACCGCGGTTATGGTAAGATTCCCCCTGGTTTTTAACGATTCCACCATTTCGAATGTCTCGGATAAAAGATCACCGGCTCCGGTTATTCCCCAGATCAATCTCAAATGTTCTTGATTTTTCATAAATAGTATTTCCTGTATCTTGTATCCATCATTGCCGAACCATACCTGTTTTCAAAAAACACCATTAACAGAATTTTGTCCCGAATAAAAACCTAAACGACAAATTCGTTTACAAGTGTCTTCATCTTTTTTGACATCCCTGCCAGTTCCCGGGCTCCTGCATTAATTGTTGCGGTATTGGCTGACATCTCTTTTGCCGTGTCATTTACCCTGGTCAGTTCAACCACAATATCCTTGAACAAGGATGCAGAGTTGGCAATATTATCATTTGCCTGACCAATGCCCTGGGATGCCTGGCCTACATTGGCGGCAATATCCTTTGCCGTTATGGACTGCTCCTCCACGGAAGCTGCAATTGTTGACACCATGTCATTTGTATTATTTATTGCCTTGGAAATTAAGCTTATCCTGTCCCTGGTATCGTTGGTGGCCCCCTGTATGCTGTTGATTTCATTTCGGATCTGCTGGGTGGCATGGGCAGTCTGCCCTGATAGTTCCTTTATCTCGTTGGCCACGATGGCAAATCCCTTACCACTTTCACCTGCCCTTGCAGCCTCAATGGTGGCATTCAGGGCAAGCAGATTGGTCTGCTCGGATATATCAGAAATCATCTCAGTAATCTTTCCAATGGACAGGACAGCATCGCCAAGGACATTTACCTGCTGGCCGGCACTATCGGTCTCGCTGACAGCTGTCAGGGTGATTTCATGGGCCCGGGCCGAGTTTTCGGCAATGCCGGTGATGGTTGTTGTCATCTCCTCTGCAGCACTTGCTATCATGGTGATATTGGATGCAGTCTGTTCCATCATGGCTGCAACACAATTCAAGTCATCGTTCATCCCCTCCATCCCAGTGGTTGCTGACTGGGATTTATTAGACATGTCATTGGCTCCGGCCGCGATCTGCCCGGATCGTTCCTCAATGCTTCCCGAGGCATGGTCGAGCTCATGGGTATTTTCAATAACATTCTTGATAATTTTTGATACAGCCTTGCGGGTAAGGCCGTATTCGTAAGCCATCCAGGCAAATTCATCCTTTCCCTTAAGCTTGAGCTTTTGGGTAAAGTCCCCCCTGGACATGGCAGTGAAGATATCCACAACCATTTTGGCTCTTTTCCCGGCATGACTGCCCATGTAGAATGCTGTCAGGGTTGTCACTGAAACAGCCAGAAGATAGATAATTGTAATATCTTTGACCCCAATACTGCTCTCTGTAAAGAGCCCAACCAGAATCAATGTATTTCCCAAAAAGGAGATTCCGGCAATGAGGAGCATCTGATTTTTGATACTCAATTGTTCAGTCAGTTTCTTAATCATGTCCACCCTTTCAATCAAAATTAAAATACTTGAATACGGGTTCAGGGGAAAATCAATTTATAATGATCTTTCCCTCCCAATTCTTAACTCAAAACCTTTATATATTCAGGACAAGCCTGGCCTGAAGTTCCGATGACAAGTCTCTGGCTCAGACCATCCACGGTTTCAATGCTTCCCTGGGCTTCAATCTCCTGCCCCGGATCTGCAATATCGCAAAAAAGCCCTTCAAAAGAGACGATCTGTTTGATCATGCTTCCCCGAATCGACCCCTTGACACAACGGACATTATCAATTTCATAGACAGCAGGCAGAAAAACAGACTCATCTGACCGGGTGACCCCCCCCCTTATCTTTGCCGCCCCCACATTCCGATAATAATGATCTCCATATTTTTCATCCATTTGGTTCCTTACCGGATGAATTGAAAAATAGCGTCCTTTAAAAAAACCATAATTCCACCTTTTAACGGCAATGTTAAATGCATCGTCATAGGACAGAGGAAACCGTTTGCTGACCCGTTTGGCCCAGTTTTCAAGGCGGTCTCTATCCCCGGTTTCAATCCCTTTGATACCGCCTTTTAAAAGTGCTTGCCTGACAAGCTGGCTGTTCTTTTTTCCATAAACAAGCAGATCAATATCCGACCATTCCAGATTGTGGAGACCGATGAGGATGGAACCTGTAATGCCAAAACTTTTTTCAGGAACGCCGGCGGCAGAAGAGAGCACCCTTACAAGGGCGCATGTCTCCTCTTCCAGGGGATCTTCAGGATTTTCCATGATCGTGGAAAGACGTTTTTTCGGGCAATAATAATGGGCCAGGGCACCTTTTGGCACCAAAGAAAATTCAAAGTTCCTTACCGGGCAGTGACTTATATAATCAGGATATTCTTTTCTTAAGAATTCAAGGGTCTTTGCCACATTCCGGGCATGGTAAAACTCAAGCTGCCGGGCAAAAGAGGTGTTTTTACCCTGCCATTTACCATTTTTGGACGGTGCATATTTAAGATAGGCTGTAATCTTGTCATCCGGATGAAGATGGCCTGTTACACAAAAAAACAATCCCTCTTTGGTCTGGAAAAAATCTCTGTCCGAGGGGTATTCCATCCTGCTTGCAAATGGCTTGCTGGTGTTCATGATGTCTTCTCCCAGAAAGGCCTGGTCATAAGATAGTCTCCGGGGCTGCCGCCAATGATAAGGCGGCAATAGGGGGGGGCTGCCTTTGGCGTTACCCGCTCAAGACTTCCCCTTGCCATTGCCATCTCTGTCTTCCTGCCCTGGTCGCTGAAACGCCCCCGGAAAGAGACAATTTCAAGAATATCCTTTCGGCATTCTCCTTCAAGGCATTCCACCTCCTCAATCTTGTACCGGCATGGGGTAAAAATTCTGTCTTTGTCATCGACGATCCTTGCCTTGATAAGGGCCTGGCCAAGGGGTTCAAACCTTAAGTCATCGTGTTGTTCAAACGTTTCAAAATGGTCCGGGACAAACCGGATAAAATAGGGTATCCCGTTAAACAATCCTTCGTTCACCTTTCTATTCTGGAGCCGTTTAAACTCATCAAAGGGAATGGGGGTATCCGGGCGATGGCTTGAATGGAGTCTTACCATTTCGGTTGTGCCCAGACGCCGGAACAAGGAACCGGGCTGATGGCCTTGTTCCAAAAGCTGTCTGAGGGCAGCATAAACCTTGCAGCACTGTGTTTTGCCGTAGACAATAAAATCAAGATCAGACGAAGCAAGATCCAGCCCCAGCATGACAGAGCCTGAAATTCCGAGGCTGGACAGAGGGATATCAGCCTCGGTGTGGAGGATTTTTGCAAAGGCTGCGGCCTGGCCTTCCAATTGATTGCAGCCGTTGCCTTTTTTTTTGAAGATCTGCCCAAGAACCCGGCAGGGGTCATAAATTTTTTTTATCTTGTCTTTTGCAACCATCTGCACGGGGATATTCAAACAAGGATCCTTGCCAAGGTAATGGGGGAAATGCGCTTCAAGGATGGCCTGCTGTTCGGCAAACTGGTAGACCCGCCGATATCGGACATCATCCCGGATACGGTCTCCTTTTTCATCGGGCAGATACCTCAAATAGGCAATCACGCTGTCACAGGGGTGAACCAGTCCTTTTACCGTAAATATCAATCCTTCAATGGTTTCAATGGCAAACCCTTCTTTGGGAATATTCCTAGTCATGATGATTGAATGCTTCCTTTGCTGTCCAAAATAAACCCTTCCAGAATTTGCCCGGCCTTTTCATCGGTATACTGTATGGGGGGATGTTTCATAAAATAAGAGGAGGGCGGATGAATGACCCCTCCCATACCGCGGTCAAGGGCAATCTTCATGCACCGGATCGCATCGATCACCACCCCTGCCGAATCCGGGGAATCCTCCACAGACAGCCTCATCTCAATCTCCATGGGTGAATCTCCGAACAATTTTCCCTCCATCCGGATAAAGCAGACCTTGTTATCCTTTTGCCATGGAACATAGTCACTGGGCCCCACATGGATATTCACCTCATCCAAAGGATTGTCCCCTAGCTGGGACTGAACCGCTTCTGTCTTGGAAATTTTCTTTGAGGCAAGCCGCTTTCTGTCCAGCATATTAAGAAAATCCGTATTGCCCCCGGTATTGAGCTGATAGGTTCTCTCAAGCTTTACCCCCCGTTGTTTGAACAGATTGGTAAGGGTCCGGTGGATTATGGTGGCACCCAGCTGGGACTTGATATCATCTCCGATGATGGGGATATTTTTCTCTTTAAACCGCTGGCTCCAGACAGGATCACTTGCAAGGAACACGGGCATATTATTGATAAATCCTATATTTGCTTCAAGGCAGCACTCGGCATAGAATTTGGCCGCTTTTTCAGAACCAACAGGCATGTAGTTGAGAAGCATCTGGGCCCCGGACTCTTTCAGTCTTTTCACCACAGTCTCTTTATCAGGCTCAAGGGCATCTGATACAAGGAAACGGCATTGCTCGTCATAATCGTCCATATGAGAAGCATAGCCGTCTTCCACCCTCCCCATCTCCACAATTATCCCTGTGGCAGGGATGTCTGAACAAAAAACCCGGGTACAATTGGGTTTTTCAAAGATTGCCTCTGCAACGTCTTTTCCGATTTTTCTTCTGTCAATATCAAAGGCTGCAACCACCCGGATATCTTCCGGGAGATAACCTGCCATGTCCCAGTGCATGAGCCCGATGGTGTCCTGGGGATCCTTACCTTTATAATAGGCAATTCCCTGGATTAATGAGCTTGCGCAGTTTCCAACCCCTGCAATGGCAATCTTGATTGTGTTTCTCATAAAACGCGTCTTTCCTTAACTTACAAATATTTGTTCAAAATATAATCCACCAGAAGATCACCTGGATTTACTCCGGTGACAGAAAGCAACCCGCGCCAGGCAGGAATGCCGTTGACTTCGATGAGGCAATGCCCGCCTTCTTCCGTGGGCAGGATATCAACCCCCGCATAGTCTGTGCCAAGTATTGAGGCCGCCGTAAGACTCATCTGTTCAAGGCCAGGGTCAAGCTCAATTTCTTTCCCCTTTGCTCCCTGGGCAATATTGGTCTTCCAGGAATCTGACTGCCGGAGCATGGAAGCTACCACCCTTCCCCCCACCACAAACGACCGGATATCCTCGCATCTATGGGGAACAAATTTTTGAAGACAATAGATATAACGACCAAGCTCAAGCGCCCTTAAAGCCCTGTAAGCTGTATCTTTATCACTGACCCTGACCATGCCCCGTCCTTCAGACCCGAACAAAGGTTTTATAACAATATCCTGGCCAAGGGTATCAAAGCCTTCCATTGCCTCATCAAAATTCTGGGTAACAATGGAAGCTGGAACCGGCAGCCCTGCATCCTCCAGAAGGGAAAGTGTATAATATTTATCCACGGTTCGTTCAATGGCAGCGGGTGAATTGACAATACGTACGCCCTGGTTTTCCAGGCAATGGAGAACATCCATGCGAAAGATGATCTCTTCAAGAGAACCGCCCGGGATGGCCCTGACAATCAAAACATCATAATCATTGAGAATGGTTTGATTGACACTGATGTTCGACGGTTTTCCCTGGGAGGCACAAAGCCGCGTGATGGGAAAGCTTTGTGCCTGAATGCCGTGCCTTGCAAATCCTTTTTGCAAGGATCGTTCATGCCACCCCCCCCTTTGCCCTAAAATACCTATTTTCATCCTGTTTATCCCTGATCCCCAATGATGTTTCGAACCAGATCCGCATCAACGACCCCGGCCCTAAAGGTCCGGCCCGAGGTCATATTGTTCATACTCACCTGGGCCGGGCTAAAAAGAAGGGGATCGATCTTGTAAAAGTCCTTGTCATAGCGTTTAAACAGCTCGTAAAAACTTGTCCCATAGTCCTTGGACGACGAAGAGGGAAGACTGTCAATAACCGCCTCAATGGCCGTATCATCTGTTTTTACCGTATACCAGGCCTGACCTGCATAAAGCACGGTATCATTGGTTCGGCCGATGGCCTTTAAATCATTTTTGGCAATAAAAGCCAAGGGGCAGGTGCCGAAACCCGACACAATGGTATTGATATCAAAACCCACCTCATGCATCTTGTGCATCCCGGTCTCAACCACCCTTGCCGCCACCTGGACAGACCCGGCAAGGCTTGCCGTGGGAGCCACAACGAGAAAGACCCGGTCTTCGGGCACATGGCATTTTTCTGCCACCTGTCTTGCCACCCGTTCATCGGGAAGCGTGCGGCTCTCAAGGGCCAGAACTGCCAGATCGGCACTATCTTTGTAGTGGATCTGGGCAAACAGGGGTTCTTTTGCATACAAGGCCCGGCCAGGGCCTGAAGCCATTGCAAAATAATTGTCCTCTTTTTTTTGGGCCTTGACCTTAAGGGCCCATCCTGCATATTGGGACCCCATGCAGGAAATAACAGGGTGGCTGACACTCACACTGACCCCGGGCAGACAGATGCCGTTAAAATCAAGGCGGATAAAATCGACCCTGCCAAGGCCGCCAAGGCAGATCTCGGCAAAGAGCCGGCCCGCCTCAAGGCTTCCGTCAACATCTATACCGGCATCGATAATTCGTGCGCCGTTTTCAAGGGTTGTGCAATTGATACCCAGGGCATCCGCATTTTCTATCATCTTATCCACAAGGGACATTGATTGTTTATTGATGCTTATCATAAATTAAAATTTCTCCTTTTCCCACGGTGTTGATATCTCCGGCAAATCTCTGAAAACAGCCGGTAAGCTTTTCAGCTGCCAGATCAAGTCCCCATTCTTTGAACAGGCTCTTGTAGAGGCTTAAAAAAACCGGCACAAAAAAACATTGGGAAGAATAGGTTGGCAAAAGCCTGGAAACTTCTCCCAGGGCCACAATGGAACCCCTTTTATTACCGGGCCCCGGCATTCCCCCCAGACGGCCCAGGACAATAATGGTTCCTGCGATCAGGTTTGCCCCGGTAAAGTCGCCGGTGTCTTTCATGACAACAATCAGTCCCCGCCTCATTCTGGCACCTGTTTCATTGCCGGCACTTCCCTGTATCAGGATGGTCCCGTGGTTGGCACCCCGCTTTTCACCGACATACGCTGCGCCGGTATAATTTGCGGCATTGCCCGAAAGCCTTATAAACCCGCCTTTCATATGGGCGCCCAGCCAGTCCCTGGCATCCCCTTTGATCAAGATACTTCCGCCTGACATGTATGCGCCGGTGTGCATACCTGCATTGCCGTTAATGAGGATCTCTCCGCAGGTCATGGCCTGGCCGATCCGTTTGTAATGGTCAAGATTACCATTGATGATGATCCGGTCCGATTTTTCCCCTTTCACATGGAAAAGATCTCCCAGGGTCATGCGTCTTCGCCCGTAGAACAGGGGCAAATCCTTGATCTCCCGGTTGCTAAGTCCTGCAAACAGGTCAGGGCTGATGGAATCCGCTTCAACCGGAAGGGTTGAATCTGTCTTCAGATCCAGGGTTACACAATTATTCGTGTCAGCCGCCATTATATCGTTTCCTTTAATTTGGTCCTGGTTCAAGCGCACCTCCCTTCCCGGTCCATGATCTGCTGTAAATGAAAATGGAACTGCCCAAGGGACCCGCCGTAATTGCCGGCGGATATGCTGACCACCCCGGGTCGACAGGCCGCCTTTATCCCCTGGTACATGGCAAGGCTGATGGCTTGTTCCGTTAACCCGTCAATCACGATCTCCATCACCGAATTTACATTGTCAGGCAGATCTGAATCCACCTGCTGCCTTAAGGTGGGGCAATAGGCCGTGTTGGTGGAGGCGTTCATTGTCTTGTATATGGAGCTGGTCTTGCTGCCGCTTCTGACAATACCGCCGGGAAAAGGCATGATAATATCCGGGACATCTTTCATGACGGAAACGGCTGCTTCACAGGCTTCAAGGGCTGCTGACTGGGTCTTGGCCAGAACCAGAAAATTGCCCCCTCCGATCGCTTTTTGCATGCCAAAACTTTCCTCGATCAAAAATTCTCCGTCCATCACGGGGATTCGCCAGAATCTCTTGTTGCCAATAAGCTTGCTGCTCTGGAACCCGTCTCCGAAATACCGAAGCTTGCCCCCCACATCAACCGTTTTTTCCGATACGAGACCGTTGAAACAGGCTGAAGTCGGAGATGTCATGATGCACTGGCCAATTCTTGCCAAAAGCAGGGGTTCAATAAATTTTTTGGAAGTGGTAAAAAACAACACCTCTATTCCGGGGCGACCGTCGGGGGTGGTTTCGGGGGACACTCTTTTTCCAATACCCGCCTCACATCCACACCCGATGATGGAGGTGCCAAAGCCTGTAGCAGCCCGGGCCGCGTTAAGCGCCCATCGCTCATTTGCCGCCGTTATGATGAGCCTGCACCCCCACATTTTGAACGCTTCTGCAAAGGTTTCTTCTATGTTGACGCCGCATATATTCATATGGTCTCCCTGTCCTCTTCCCTAGAGCCTGCTCCGGGCATTCCAGGGGTGGAATTTTTCCCTTTGATAAATAATACTCTTGTTTGTTTCATAAAATTTCGCACGGCACCACCCTCCCATGGGAGACTTCCTCTTTGGCCACGCTGTAATGGCTAAAGGCAATGGTGTAATTCTCCTCGACATGGGTCTGAATCGCAGTTTTGATTTCACTGTTAAATCCCGGGGAGACATAAAGGGTGGACCCTTTTTTCTCATAGACAATCCTGCCGTTTCTGGCAACAATATCCCCGCCCTTGAACACATAGTCAGGAGAGCTGAACATGGCCTGTCTGTCATCAAGATCGCTGTAAATAGTGATGTCGGCATCTGCACCCTCTCCCAGGTGGCCCTTGGTATCAAGGCCCAGTCTTCTGGCGGTTCCTGCCCGGGTAATAACGGCAATCTCATACAAAGAATACTCCCGGGAAAGATTCGGCAAAAGAGCCCCTTTTTTTGCTGTCTTGTTCAGCCCTTCAAACATCTCCATCCTGGCATCCTTGTTCATGAGCAGCCGGATGATCTCAGGGTAACTTGTAAACGGACCTGCATTGGGGTGATCCGTGGTCAAAAACACCTGCCAGGGATCTTTAATCAAAAGGAACAGCTCCAGGCCGACCATCCACTGGACTGCATTAAAGGGATTTGACTTCTTATAAACGCAGGGAGTGACACCGCCTCCGGTTTCAGCCTCCACATCATCATTGAACCACTTGTTGCCGGTCATCACATGGAGCCTGTGCTGAACCGGGCCGTCTGCCGTCATGGTGGTTGTGTCACAAAAGATAATCTGTCCCACATCAATGGTGATATTGGGGTGGGCATTCACCTGTTCGGCAACGGCCTCGGCCCCGGAACGAACCGGTTTTCCCATCTCACTTCCATAACTCATGAACTGGAGATGGGTGAAATGGCCCTGGCGCCCTTCCAGGGCGTCAAAAGTCTTGATTGTCATGGCATAATTGCCGTTCAACCCGAGGTTTAAGCCATGGATATGGGGCACATGGGGCAGGCCAAGATCCTGGTTGACCCTGGCAAGGGTTTCAAGGATCTGCCTTGGCGTTATATCAAAGCCTATCACCTTGTCATCAAGATCCGTGACATTCTTATTATACTTATAATTTTCAACCCCCCCGGGGTTGACGATTTTAATGCCAAACCCCTTGGTGGCATCCAGAAGCCAGGCAACATAGTCTCTTGCCTTTGTATATTCCTTGTTTCGGATCGCCTCCATGATAAAATGGTTGTTGCCCATGAGGATATACCCGCCCTTGTCGATTATGGGAATATCATCGAACTCCTCATGGGTATGCCGTGCCATGAGCGGCGGGGAAGCTCCCTCCATCACCGTGGTATAGCCCATCTCAACATAGTCGTAGGCGGTCTTGAATGTGGAGGGGACACTAAGGCCTGTGCCGGATCGGGTGATGGAACTTTTCTTGCGCACATGAAGCCTGGAGTCATCCGGCCGCATTTTTCTGCCTGAATTTACCTTGCCTCCGGCAATATGACTGTGGATATCGACTCCCCCGGGCATGACAATTTTCCCTGCAACATCTATAATTTTTGCCCGGGACGGATCGACCTGATCTTTGGAAACAATTTTGCCGTTCTTGATCCAGATATCTTTAACCTGGTTGTTGATTTTATTAATGGGATCATAGACCCTGCCGTTCCTGATCCAGACCTCTTTGTCCCCATTCTTGATTTCTAGCATAAGTGCATCTCCTCCATAATCTTTACAAGGACCTCTTTGTCCGTGGGCCGAACCGTGGGCAGAATCTGCTGGACCCGGATCGAGATATTGTCCAGCCGATAGTAGGTTCCCGACGCATCAATGCCGTAACAGGCCGTGGGCAGGAAAACCCTGGCTTTTTTTGCCGTCAGATTTTCTTCGGGATCAAGCACAATGGTGGGAATCTCTTCCAGGGCTTTGGCAGCCTCCCTTGGAAAATGAGCACCCGGATCAGACGAGATGATAACGGCTGCATCTGCTTCCTTTCTTGCCAAAACATCCACGGCTGTGAATTCTCCCGGACCATATTGGGGATATCCCTTTGCAAAACTAACGGCAAAGGGGTAGCCTGTCTGCCAGGTCATGACCTGGTCGGCACCGGCAACATTGGAGTGACCGCGCATGGGTACAACGGAAAATCTTGTAAACGCGTTGAGATCCGCCACAAGGGAAAAAAGCTCGGAAACGCCAAGATCACGACTCCGGGTCATGGTCAGGCCCATGCCCATGAGCACAGCGCCAAAGGAACAGCTTTTCATGGCATGGGCCAGATGAATCAGTTCCTCAATCGGCACGCCCCCCACCTCTTGTGCATCAATTTTTTTGCCTTGAACCAGGGCCCTTAAGGTCATGAGAACCTCATAGTCAGATCCCGGCTTTACCTGGATAAAATGATCCGCAATTTTTGAACTCTTGGTGGGCCTGACATCAACCACATAAAAATCTCTGTCCTTCCTGCCATTGGGAAGATGTTTGCTCTTTGGCATCAGGGAATACCTTGAAAAATGCCGCATATGGGCTTCAGAAGGATTGCACCCCCAGCAGATCACAAGATCACTCCGGTTGCGGACTTCCCCCAGGGTGCAGGTGGCTTCTCCCACAGTCTGCATGGCAAGACCGGTTGGCCCGTGGCATACAGATGATGTTGTATCGATCATGGCTCCGATCTTGTCGGCCAGTTCCACAGCCTTTGTCTGGGCTTCAACTGCCGTGGAACTCAAGCCGTAAATCAACGGACTGTCCGCTTTTGTGAGGATGCGGGCACATTCGGCAATGGCCTCGTCCCAGGACACCTCTTTGCCTGAAATTTTGGGCTTTTTCGGTGCTGGATCATAATCCAGAAAGGTTCCCCTGCCGTTTGCACAGGCATGTTTTGCCTTTACTATTTTTCCATCTTCAACCCGGGCTGTTATATCATCGCAAAGACAGCCGCAAAAGGTGCACACAGCATTTTCAACAATTGTTTTCATATCGTTATAACCTCTACCATCTGCTCCTTGTAGGGCGGCATCCCGGTTCCTCTTGTATCAGCCGGAATCAGGCAATTTGCCACAGGCCCCATGGGCATGAAAATCATGCCAGAGGGGAGTTGGGCTATAAAGACCGGAATATCCACGGCTTGATCAAAATTTTTAAGCCGGACCATCTGGCCGTCTGCAATGCCCAGCTCTTTCATATCTTCCACGCTCATCTCTGCTCTGTTGGTGGCAAACTTATATTCCGGACTGCTCTTTCCCTTGTGCATTCCAATGGCCTGTTTGGTGGTGCGACCGGTTATAAGTATGAACTTCTTATCCAAGACAAACCTCCGTATCATATTAATTCTGCCCAAAAACCCGGGCATTTTTTTCCAGCAAGATCTCTATTTTTTTATTGTCTGTTTGGCAGTTGCAAAAATTTGTTCTGCTTCCAAGGCCAGGTCATTTTGTTCAAAAAGCCGGGCAACACAGGCCCTGTGGATTTTCATCTTCAACCCGCCGATTCCCAGGGCGCCGAAAATGATTTTTCCATGTTTTTCCTTGCCGTTCCAGGTGGATTTGATCCCCTCAATTCCCATGGGAGGAACTGCATTGACATCGGCAAGCACCTTAAGACTCACATGCTCCTGCCATACAGCTTCGGAAACAAGCGTGATGCCGGCAGCCCCTGTGCACAATACGGCATAGGCACCTTCGAGAACGGGTATATTGGCATTGGCATCAGCGGCAGCAGCAGGGATTATCTCAACATCAAACCGCTTTTTAATATAATCACAGGCAGCCTGGGCCTTTTCAAGGGTTCTTGAGGTCAAGGTAACTTTTGCCCCTTCCTGGGCAAGCATGGCAGCAGCCCTCAAGCCCACAGGACCTGTTCCCGAAAGGATAACCACTTTTTTACCGGCAACCTTTCCCACAGAGATGATCTTTGCAACGGCGGCGGCAGCTGTTGTATTGCACCCGTTGGAATCGAGCATGACCGAAACACTGACCGGTCCGAAAAATGATTTTTTGACGGCCTTAAAGACGGCTTCTCCTTTTGCCACATCAGAACCGCCCACAAATACGGCTGAATTTTTAAGATCCTCTCCCCCCCTTGTGAACATGGCCCCATGGACCAGGGCCTGAACATCGGGTTTTTCTATCCCGCTATATTGCAAAAGTCTGTCTACACCGGCGTCATAGGCAGTCACCGCATCAAACACGCTTGAAAATTTATCGGTATCCAATTGAATCAATATTTTTTTCATTTTTCACTTTCTCCTTTTAAATTTACCGTAAGATCACCCAGGGTCAGGTCCTTTCGGCCTAGGACAGCCTGTTCTACAAAGCCTTTGAATGCTGTAAAAGAGATATCCTGAGCAAAACCTTTCTTTCGTAATGTATCAATGGCAATCTTGAGATCTTCATAATCTGCCTTAACCGAAATCACGGAACCCTTTTTGTCAAGAACCTGTTTGACCCGGACGGGAAGGTTTTTGACATCCATGTTGTTGGCAGAAGAGACCAGAACCTTTCGAAATTTATAATCAAAGGGCATGTGCCGGGATTCTAAAACCCGCATACCAATGGTTCCAAGTTCCCGTGCAAAATAAAGCCCCAGAGAATCGATCATTTCTTCTTCTGCATCCACATAAAAAATATATTCCGGCCGGCCTTTTTTGGTAAAGGCCGGCACAACATGGACATTCTTGGCTCCGTTAGCCATTACCTCATTGATGATATGGGAGACGGTCTCACCGTTTACATCGTCAACATTTACCATGAGTAACATAATATCATTCCCAAAGATCCGGCAGGAAGGGTCTCTTCCTGCCGGAAAAGTATGTATTAATCCATTTAACAGGGATTAAAAATCATTCATCAACCGCTGGGCCATCGTGGCTGCTGCCAAGGCCTTTTCCTTTGCACCCGGAATGGCCCGGGTCAGGTCGGCACCCTTTTCAGCTAATTTAGCAGCCTCTTTTGGGGTAAATTTACCCGTGGCTGCTGCCATGGTTGCCGGCACAACGATGTTGATGGCGCAGGCACCCACATACATCAGTTCCTGGGAAACGGCTGCGGCAACTGTGATGGGAAGGGAAAGCTCGGCTTTCTTGTTGATGACAGCATCTGGAACCACCTTGTGGGCAAGGCCCTCCATAACGGTTGTAACACCGTCAACCGTGACTTCAACGTCAATATCCGCATCAAAACCCCAGTATTTTTTGGCAAATTTATGATCCCGTCTGGCACCGCCGGTAAGCTTGGTGAATTTCAGGGTGATATCCTTGCCGAAAAAGCCGCTCAATACCTTGCCGGAATTTTCTTCAACCCTTGCCTGGCGCTCCATGTCAAGGGCAAAACAGATCTCTTTTAAGTCCTTGCCCGCATTAAGGTCGTCCAGGGTCCTTTTGGCCCTCTGGTAAATAGCATTGACCCTGACCCCTTCTGTTCCCTTGATAACCGCGTCAGTAACAGGACCTCTTCTTAGTTGTTCGGCCTTTCTTGCTACGGTATTGCTTGCAACGGCTGCATATTCACCGTCCATGAACTGGGTGGCCTTGACCTCTTTGATCACATCGGCGGCAGCTTCAATGTCACCTTTGTTTTCAACCAGCAGGTTCATGGCAATGACGGCGTCGGCGAGCAGATGTCCCAGGGGCGGGTTCACAGGGCCTGCGCCAAAGCCGGTACCGATCATGGGGCCTTCGGCAAAGGCAGCCAGAATTTCATTCAAGGTCATCATTCCGACGACTGTGGGCGCGCCCACATCCTTGAGAATCATTCCCATGTCCCCCACAAACGCAGCGGTCTCATACTCCTTGTTGGTTCCCCTTAAGTGAAGGGTCTCGGGAAGGCCTGCGGCTTGGGCAGCACCCTTGCCGGCAAGATATCCTGTTCCGTTTACGAAAAATTCACCGTGTTCCGCACCGATCATTCCGTCGGGGTTGATCACCTCAAGGGTGGCTGCGGCACCGAGCATGGCGCACATGATGGGGCAAGGTAGGATGCCAGCTCCCTTGTAGGCCCTGAACATACCGTCAACAGCAGCCTTGGTTCCCTTCATGCACATGTCCACATAGACCATGTCTTCGCCTAAAACACTATGGCCATAGATGGCGCCACCGGCTACAAATGCCGGGACATCCGCCCCGTCAATCCGGACGACTTCACCCTTGTCCATGGCCTCATAAAGAGCCTGGACAGCAGCAAAACCTGAAAGTTTGAATGTGGTTTTGGTTGTGGGGATTGCCTGGACACCAGCACGGTCGGCACCGGCTTTCATCCGGGCCATGCCGCCGAGTTTACGGTTTCCTGCAGGAACTCCGGCCCGGGAACCGGTTCCGGAGATATTGAGAAGGGTGGCCACGATCAATGCGGCATTGGCAGGGGCAGCTCCACCCTCCTTGGCCGCTTTGATACCGCAGTCCATGACATAATCAAGTTCCAGATCAGCCATGTTGTCATCATTGATATTGGTTTTGCGGCCGCGAAGCATTTCATGGGTCATTGCATTTGCAGCAGCAAATGCTGCAAGGTTCAACATGCCATGTCCCTTTGTCAATGCTTCAATTTTGTCAGCAGTCGTGTTCTCCACATTGGAAGTCACGGCCATCATGGTAGCAAGTAATTCTTTTTCCATATTCATTACCTCTTTTGTTTGAGCTTTTCCTAAGCCCATTATTGGACGATGACTGAAATAAACGCCCCTTGGGACGTAATCGCTTTCAGCCTGGTAATACACAACAATTGTTTATTCCACACGAATAAAACTTAATTGCCATGGTGTTCATGATGTTCATGGTGTAAAGCAGCTTTCATTGACCCTTCCAGGGCGTTCCCCATGCATACCCGAAGCAGATTGGGCAGTTCGGTTTCAAGGGTTCCTGCACCATATCCCACACATTCAAGAGTCATGGGGGGCATGGGACCGAAATCTTCAGCCATGAAAGTTAAAATCGCAGCGCCTGTGGGGGTCAGCAATTCCCCTTCTCCCTGGCTTGCGTAAACTGGTTTGCCCTTGACAAGCTCGGCGGTTGCAGGAGCTGGCACAGGCAGCGTACCGTGGGCACAGCGCACCATTCCATTGCCAAGGTTCAAAGGAGAACAAAAAACCTTGTCTATCTCCAGAAGCTCAAGTCCTGCCACGGCTCCCACCACATCAATAATGGTGTCCATGGCACCCACCTCATGAAAATGAACCTCCTGAATGCTTTTCCTGTGGACTTTGGCTTCGGCCCGGGCCAGGAGGGTGAATATGGCCAGGCTCTTTTCCTTGATGGAATCGCTGACCGTGCTGTTCTCTATGATCTGGGTAAGATCGGATAATTTCCGGTGATGGTGGTGGTGATGGTCCTGGTCAATGGATATGATTGCCCGGCTGCCTCCGATGGAGCCCTTGATGCAGGGTTCCACCTTGATATCATAGTGATCAAGGTTGAGTTTTGACAACTCCTGTCTGAGCAGATCAATATCCAGTCCGGCATCCAGCAACGATCCCAGGATCATGTCTCCGCTGGCTCCGGAAAAACAATTAAAATATGCAACCTTCATGGTTGTGTTCTCCTTTTTTATTAAATTTGGATTGCAGGCCTTATAAAACCGTTAATTTGTCTGTGACCCAATGGCCAGTTTATTGATAAGGCTTGCCTGGTATCCGGCTCCGAACCCATTATCGATATTTACTACAGACACACCTGAGGCACAGGAATTAAGCATGCTCAGCAGGGCGGATACCCCGTTGAAACTGGCTCCGTAACCGATGCTTGTGGGGACCCCGATGACAGGACAGGAGACAAGTCCGCCCACAACACTAGCAAGCGCCCCCTCCATGCCGGCCACCACCACGGCCACATTGGCAGTATAGATATCGTCACAGGAGTCCAAAAGCCTGTGAATTCCTGAAACCCCCACGTCATAGATCCTTGAAACCTTATTCCCCAGGGTCTCGGCAGTAATACAGGCTTCTTCGGCAACTGGAATATCGCTTGTTCCTGCACAGACCACGGCGATTTTCCCCTGGTGTTCAACGGGCTCGGGATAAAATACGGCGATTCTTGCATCGGAAAAATAATTGCAATTTTTAATCTTTTTCTGGATGGACTCAAAAACTTCAGGATCAATACGGGTCCCCATGATATTGGAATGGGTTTCAGACATTTTTCTTACAATGGCGACAATCTGTTCATTGGTTTTTCCCTTGCAGTAAATCACTTCGGGCACCCCTGTTCTCAGGGACCGGTGGTTGTCAATCTTTGCAAAAGACAAATCCTCATAGGGCAGTTTTTTTAATCGTTCCAAGGCTGTTTCAAGGTTCATTCCTTTGTTTTGGACTTGCTCTAGAAGATCTCTCAAATATTTTAAATCCATGTTGTTTTTCTGCCTTTCCCGGCAACCCCATCCTTATACTTTAAAAATGCCTGGTTTTACCCTGCCCGCAAAAAAAAAACCGAATTGCTGTATTTAGCAATTCGGTTTAATAGTGTTTCACTGAACCAAGCTGCTATTTTTTTAGCAGCTTGGTTATGGTCAGACCATAATCAGAAGCAGTCCCTTATATTGTTCCCAAGGGTAGCCGATTACGCAGGGGTAGTTATATAATAAACAATCAAATTCCGGGCATACGCAATAAATCCAAAGGATAGGAGCAACCTACCAAAATGTTAACACCCCCTTGCTGACAAAAGCAAAAAGGGATTCATAATTTTATGGGAAAATTAAATATTAACCTTCCCAGACCCTAGTTATTTCATTTATTATACTTGCAGTATAGTAGCTTATAGCAAGTATAAAATTAGTAATAACCTATGCGCATGTCATATACAAAAGAAATTTGCCTGTCAACTGAAAAAAAAATAACATATGTATGAAATTCAAATTTTGAACAATATTTATCAGGACAGACAAATACAAATGCTTTTGCCAAATAAAAGTTTACCCCCAACCCCAGCTTAAGATACTTGATTTCTTATATATCTTTTACAATCTCGGAATTATGAAAAGACCGGTTCATGCTCCCTCGGACATATCCTTCAAGATCAGCTGAAACATACTTAAAACCGGCCTGTTTAATTTTCCCAACAAGGGCCCGACGCATTTTTTCTTCCAGGAGAAGATCCAGGTCTTTTGGGGCAAGCTCTATCCTGGCAACCTCACCATGACATCGGATGCGTCCGCTCCTGAACCCAAGATCAAACAAGACATTTTCCCCGTTTTCAACCATTGCAAGCTTGTCTTTGCTAAGTTTATCCCCATAGGGAATCCGGGTGGCCAAGCAGGACTGGGAAGGCATGTCCCAGGTCCCAAGCCCCAGATCTCTGGAAAAAGTTCTTATCTCAGCCTTTGTCAATTCCGCCTCGATCAGGGGGGCGATCACCCCCATCTCCCGGGCCGCTCTGAAACCCGGCCTGTAATCGTTCAAATCATCCAGATTAGCACCATGGGCAATGGTATGAAATCCATGGGCCAAAGCAGTTGTCTTTAAAAGAGAAAAAAGGGCTTTCTTGCAAAAATAACAACGGTCACGGGTATTTTCCACGATTTTAGGATCATCCAGAACCCGGGCATGGACAGTCAAATGACAAAGGCTTAAGGCCCTGGCCATGGAAACGGCATTATCCGCTTCTTTTTGGGATTGAAATTCTGATGTCACTGTAATGGCCAGGACAGAAGGGCAGTGTTTTTTTGCCATGGCAGAAAGGAATGAGCTGTCAACCCCTCCGGAAAAAGCAATGGCAATTTTTTCATATTTTTTAATGGTCCGGGCAAGGACCTGGAGCTTATCAGACATGGTATCCTTTTTCCAATAGCAGCCAATATTTATGACATGCCTGCAAAGTATTTACAAAAGGGTAATTATATATGTGGTAAATAATTTTTTCAACACCAACTTTCGCCCCAAATCCACCGTTTTTTTTTGCTCCCGGGATTTATTCCAATCAATTTCTAACCTCAACACGTTTCTCTGACTGCTGAATTAAAAATTTTGAGATTTCATCCTTTGCTGTTTTTTCTATTTCTTTAAAAGACAATGTCATGCCAATATCATAGAGATCTGCGCCAAACGCCTCGATCCTGACAACGGTACCAATAAGAAGAAGCGGTTCTGAATTTTCTGTCATTGGGATATTAACCTGTATCTTTGTACCGATGGGAAGCGGTTCTTTGTTTTCGAACAGAATACCGCCAAAGGCGATGTCTTTACTCGTTCCCGATAATATGCGGGTGTGATTGAATCCCAGCTGCTTTACCTGTATCGAACGGTTAAATTTAATCCGCAAAAAACGCCGTTTATCTTCTTTAAAAAGAGCAATACTATTTTTTCCGGCACCCTTTGCTCGATAGAGGGCACTATCCGCCAGATTTAATAAATTTTGCGCTCGCTGGGCATCTACCGGAAAACCTGCCACACCACCACTTATCGTTATTTCTAAATTGATATCGTCAATTGTTATTGGTTTTTGATTAATGGTTTTGCGTAATCTTTCAGACAGCACGAGGGCATTTATTTTATAAGTATTCGGCATAAGGACAACAAACTCATCCCCTCCGAACCGTGCTACGATATCACTTGTTCTGAGCTCCCGGCGAATCATATGGGCAACGTTTTTTAATATCGCATCGCCTGAATTATGACCAAACGTATCATTAATTTCTTTAAAATTATCAATATCAAGAAATAAAACTGACAGATCTGTATTGTTGCGTTTTGCTAAAGAAAGGTGTTGTGCAAGTGTGCTCTGAAAATAAGCTTTGTTGAATAAACCGGTAAGGTGATCGTGGGTCGAATCCTTAATTGCGCGTTCATAGCTGTTTATCTCGACAATTTTGTGATCTTTTAACAATTCTTTATACGAGCTCAAATAGTCACTGATAGCGGTCATTAAACTTATTTTTCTGCCCAGCGCTCTGGAAATATTTTCCCGGTGGTTAAGGATTTCAAGCCAGCTTTTTTTGGCTTCTCCAGAATCGAGATCACAATCGGTTAGTATTTGAATAGCGGCTCTATAAGTATCGTCTCCGTTTTTTTCAACAAGGTTATTGAGTTCAGCTATAAAAGTATCATCATTATTTATATTTATCCTGCAATTTATAACAGATTCTTTGAGTAATCTCATGGTGCTCCTTTTTAAATACCGCTCTTGCCAACCGCAAAACATTAAGAACTCATGAAGTAATTACGGTTTATATAGTATGGATTTTTAAAACAAATCAAGCAAAGTTAAAAAATTTTGGGGAAAAGAGCTTAGGTGAATTTGGGATACAATTGCCGGCTTGCATTTAAAAATCAATGTTGTTATGAATCATTGATGTTATTTCTTATTAATTTCATGGTGTTTTTCACAAATTCACCACAGCAAAAACAAATGATTTTTTCAGATATTTACTTATTATTTCAGTGAATTAGAACTTTTTTTTCGTCTTTACAGATAGGATCTAAAGTTCAGTCTCAAGGAGAATTTGATGTTAGTTTTAAGCAAAATTTTTGTGGAAAACAGTCAAACACCAATGATCATTAGGAAAAATAAGAATGAAATTATAACTAATCTAATACTCACATTCTTATTGAATAATCTTATTTCGTGTTTCAATCCATTGAGAATATCTAAAACTTTCATGCGAGCTCCAGACA
>JADGFI010000189.1 GCA_016743945.1 Desulfobacteraceae bacterium | reverse complement strand
GTATTGTTTGGAAGGCTGTGTATTGCCCAATGGATTCGTTTTTAAAAGAAGTCAAATCACATATTAAAGAATTAGTTCCAGACCATTGTTACCGAATGTGGATTGAACCTGTGATATTGTCCGCTCACAATGCTGAAACTATTGTTCTGTCAGTGCCCAATGATTTCTATGTCAAACGGCTCAAAGAGAACTATATGGAGTATTTTGAAGACGGTTTTTTACGGTTGGGGCATAAGGTCCGTATTGAATTCAAGGTAGGCAAAAAAAAATTAAAATCAGCTCAAATGAAATCAGGTTCCAGCCAGGCTCAAAAAGGTCGGGCACAAAAAATAATCGGCGTGCTGCCTGTCATCCCGACAGCTGACAGTGTGCCGGCAGAGTTTCATCCACAGCTACCCGGCATGACACCGGCATTTAATTGCGGGCGCATGCTTAAAAAAAATTTTACATTTGATGATTTTGTTGTGGGGGATAATTCCAGTTTTGCATATACGGCCTCTTTATATCTGGCCCAGGGGAAGCTTAACGGGACCGGCGTGCTTTATCTTTTAGGCAAGACCGGTCTTGGTAAAAGCCATCTGTCTCAGGCCGTGGGCCACCATATGCTGACCCACGATGGAGGGCATCGGGTCTTTTATGTCA
>JADGFI010000188.1 GCA_016743945.1 Desulfobacteraceae bacterium | reverse complement strand
TTAAATGCTTTGTAAAGATAACTAAACTATCAATGTAACATGTATTTTTTTGCTGAACATTTATCTTGGCAATAAATGGTAATGAAGCTTTATACCATATTTCATAAATTAAATTAGTAAAATTGTTCAAAATTTGAATTTTGTTGCTCTAAATGTAATAATAATGTTTACCGATATTTATATATATATATGGATTACATTAGTTATATTCCATATTTGGTTTTAAATGAAGCATTGATGCGTAGATCCATGATTTAATGTAGTAAAAGATTCGAGTATCAAAAAAAAAAAATATTTTTCAAATTTATTAAATTTGTTATTGTCACTGCGCAATCGTAAATATCTGTTAGTTTGGAACAAGCTTAGTGTACAGTGTACGGCATACAGTATACGGCGTACTGTGTCAAGGCCTCCTATACACTCGGCTCACCATGTGCAACGTATAATACAGTATTTACAATATACACTTTATAGCGTACACCGTACAATGTACGGCGTATATATATGTACAGTATACTGTACTATACGCTGTACTGTACACTATACACTGTTTACATTGTACTGTACAGCGTATGGTACATTGTACAGAGTATATAGTACGGCGTATATAATGTACCCATCGTCGTTCTATATACTGTATAC
>JADGFI010000187.1 GCA_016743945.1 Desulfobacteraceae bacterium | reverse complement strand
AATAATAACATAATCACAATATGAAGAGGATATGAATATATTACAGTAACAAATTTTATAGTCTACATGATGTAAAAATAAGTAGAATACAAATAAATTGACGACAATGATGTTGATGATGATGACGTAGATAATGGTGGTGGAAAAGATTATGATGATGATGATGATGATGTAGATGATGATGATGATGATGATGATGATAATGATGATGTAGATGATGATGTTGATGATGATGATGATAATGATGATGTAGATGATGATGTTGATGATGATGTAGATGATGGTGATAATAATGGTGATGTAGATGAAGTAGATAATAATGATGATGATAATGATGATGTAGATGATAATGATGATGTAGATGATGATGTTGATGATGATGTAGATGATGATAATAATGATATTGATGATATTGATGATGATGATGATGTTAATGATGATGATGATGTTGATGATGAAGATGATGATGATGTAGATGATGATGTTGATGATGTTGATGATGATAATGATGTTGATGATGATGACAAAGATTTAAAAGGATACGGCAATGATGGTCCATTTTCAAGATGCAAGTTCCACAAATTGAACAATGGTGGGTTCTGGGAGGTTTTGGTTCTACACACTTGGAACAAACTTTAACAA
>JADGFI010000186.1 GCA_016743945.1 Desulfobacteraceae bacterium | reverse complement strand
GTGCAGGTGCAAGGTTCTTGAGGGCGGCGGCAGCGTGCTGCCCACGGAGCTTTCCCACCTGAGCCGGAAGGAGAAGGCAGCAGGAATTCGTCTCTCCTGCCAGCTCAAAGTCAAGGAGGATCTTTCCATTGAAGTGCCTGAATCCATTTTCGGCATTAAAAAAGTGGGGGCCGAAGTGATATCCAATGGAAATGTAGCGACATTTATCAAAGAGCTTGTGCTGCGTCCCACCGAACCATTTGATTTCAGAGCCGGGGCCTATATTCAAATTGACGTGCCCGAATATGAAGTTGATTTTAAAAATTTTCATATTGCAAGCAAATATGTCAGCGAATGGAAAAAGTACAATCTGCTGGAACTGACGTCCAAAGGGATAAAACCGGGATTCAGGGCCTATTCCCTGGCCAATCCGCCCCATGATAACCAGACTCTCATGCTCAACGTGCGTATTGCAACGCCCCCGCCGGGCACCGAAGGGATTCCCCCGGGATTTGGTTCATCCTATGTGTTCGGGCTTGAACCCGGGAACCAGGTGTTGGTGTCAGGCCCTTACGGGGAATTCATGGCAAAAGATACGGACCGGGAAATGTGCTTTATCGGCGGCGGTGCCGGCATGGCCCCCTTGCGTTCCCATATTCTGCAC
>JADGFI010000185.1 GCA_016743945.1 Desulfobacteraceae bacterium | reverse complement strand
AAACTAAAACGAAGTGCTTTATTATATAAATACTTATTCTAATACATTTTATACCCATATAAGGGTATACCAGAATCTCGCGAGAATCTCATTGGCGTGCATTCACCAGTTGCCCGGTGAAGCGACCGTGGTGAAGCAACCAGTTGCCCGGCGAAGCAACCAGTTGCCCGGCGAAGCAACCAAGTTGATACGGTGAAGCAACCAAATTGATAAGGTGTAACCCGTGTCCAGCCTCGCTCTACAACTTACATAATAAGCATCTAATACCATTCATCGGACCAGAAGTAGTAGTAGTAGTAGTAGCAGTAGTAGTAGTAGTAAGTAGTATAATGTATTGATATCCCGTAACCTCTACAGCAAACTCGCTCGCCATACCTATCTATATCGTTATTGATATCACCATTGCCACGTAGTGTAAGAAACACTTTCTACCACTATAAGTAATGTAAAATAGACTTCGTCAAAGTATATATATATATAGCGTATAGATCGTATTCAGAAGTATACACTCTCGCTAATCTACAACCACAACCAGTGTTCATATCCGACGAATCGCTCACAGACTCTCTCGCTCGCTCTCTACCTCTCCCTCCCCATAACCTCTACAGTAAACTCGCTCACGTTATCTCTGGACACCGGTGCAT
>JADGFI010000184.1 GCA_016743945.1 Desulfobacteraceae bacterium | reverse complement strand
ATGTAATATGTAAAATTAAATGTATTATCAATATTAAAATATATATTTGTCTTTATTTGAATAGAAAATAAGTCCAAATTAAGGATTATAAAAATGCAAAAAAATGTAAAACTGACCTTCACAAAATAAAATTTTTTTATCAAAAAAACAATTAAAAAATTTATAAGGATATATTAATAAAATGAATAATGGTCATATCTATCAATTAAAAAAAAAATAAAAAATTTAAGATATATAACATTTGTATATTTTCACTTCAAAAATGACAAAAATTAAAATTTTTGTAAAAAATCACTTTTCTTTTGAGTCGCAATTGTCTATTATAAGCTATTTATATGAAACTATTACTTAAATTAGTTATATTAATATATATCTTTCATATAAAAAAATAAAATTTAAATTGGTTTGGTAGTTTTTAAGTTATTCGACGACAAGTATTGAATCTTTTAATGGGAATTTTTATAAATTTGTTATATATTATATTTTGTTTATTTTAGAGTTGTTAAAATAATATAATATAAAATAATGTCCATGGGTAATTCATTTAACATGTATTGTTGGTAAATTAGATATATTGGTACTGATATATCAGTATCAGATATATATATATAAAATCTAAAGGCTATTTAAGAATGGATTAATAC
>JADGFI010000183.1 GCA_016743945.1 Desulfobacteraceae bacterium | reverse complement strand
CTTTTAATGGGTTCGGCCCGGGACCTTGAGCGGGGCATGCGGGATGAACTGTATGCCCACATGCTTTCTTTGGATATGGCCTATTATGACAAAACCCGGATCGGAGATATCATGGCCCATGCCACATCGGATATCATTCATGTGCGTATGGCCTTTGGTTTCGGCATCATCGCCCTGGTGGACACCCTGCTTCTCGGCAGTGCCTGCATCGGCATCATGGTCTGGACAAGCCCGAAGCTTGCCGGCCTGTGCCTGATTCCCCTTCCATTCCTGATTCTGACCACAAAAACTTTGGGCAACAGGATGCATCAGTATCACACCACCGCCCAGGAGGCTTTTTCCGCACTCACCGAACAGATCCGGGAAAGTTTTTTCGGTATTCGGGTCATCAAGGTGTTCAATTTTGAGCCCCAGGTTCGGCAAAAGACGGAAAACAGCGCCCGGGACTATTTTGGAAAGAATTTGAAGCGGGCCTATGTCAATGCCCTGCTGCGCCCTTTGCTGGAATTTTTTTTTAATATCTCCTCCCTGATCATCATTTTTTACGGCGGAGTTCTGGTCATGGAAAACCGGTTAAGTCCAGGAGAGTTTGTGGCCTTTATTCAATACCTGGGAATCCTGGCCTGGCCTGTGATTGCCATTGGG
>JADGFI010000182.1 GCA_016743945.1 Desulfobacteraceae bacterium | reverse complement strand
TATAAGTTTATGTGTGTATGTTGCCTATCTCCTCCGAAGATATTAGGCTTATTTCGCTGATTTTTTTTTTAAAATAAAGGTACGCTTCCTGGAATTCTACATATATATTTTTTGAGTCATATTTTAATTGATATTTTAATTGTATGTGGTAAGTTTACCATTTACTTGCAATAGAGGACCAAAATGAAATTAACGAAGTTTCTAATTATAAATTAGCCAGGTATATTGGATCAAACGAAGCCGCTTGGAGAATATTAAGATTCGATTTACATCAACGATATCCTGCAGTAATACATTTAAATATTCATCTTGAAAATGGTCAAATGGTTTATTTCAAAGAAAATAATATCCAACAACATATAGAAAATCCAAAATTAACTAAACTAACTGCATATTTTTAAATTAAACGAAGAAGATGTATTTGCAAGAACATTGTTATATAAAAATGTTCCATCATATTATACTTGGAGAAATAATAAATGGATGCCAAGAAAACAAGGAGAAAGAATCGATAGTTATAACAATATTAAAAAATAAGAAGAAATGGACGAATATATACAGTTCATTTTTCTAACACTCACTGTTTTTATTTAAGACTTCTTTAAAATCATGTTAAAGGATGTACATCATTTAAAGAATTCAGA
>JADGFI010000181.1 GCA_016743945.1 Desulfobacteraceae bacterium | reverse complement strand
ATCAAGAAGAGGAAGTTGAATGAGAGGTTTTGATATATCATATGGTGATTTGTATTCACACGCTTGTATAATGATATTAGGTCATATTTATTTACGTTAAGATGGGGAAGTGATACCTAAGCTTATGTAATGAAAATGAAAAAGGTGATTAATGAGTAATACACTTATAATATAGCAAGTGGTGCCTACACTAAATGAATAATCTTGGGTAATTTGAAATTTTTGAAAATTTGAAATTTGAATTATTTTTTTTGTGCGCCAAAAAATATTTAGTAATAGGGTTAACCGTATAATAAAATATATAAAAAAAATTTTTTGAATTTTTTTGAAGGGGGTTTCGACGACTTTGAAAATTGTTGGCAAATTATGAGATTTTTTTAAATAATTGCCCATTTTTATACATTTCATATATTTTTTTATTATTTTGAAATAGTGTTATGGTGAGAATACTATAAATAAACATACTAAACAAAAAAAAGGAAAATTTTCAATAGGATATATAAAAAAAATTAAAAAAATTAAATTAAAAAAAATATTGATTATAACTAATATAAATTGTATATGTTCTATTTTTAAAACTTTCCCATGTTAATTTTCCTATCTCTTCCATGTTAAACTTCAAAAGTCTGTCGCACTCCCTAAATG
>JADGFI010000180.1 GCA_016743945.1 Desulfobacteraceae bacterium | reverse complement strand
GATGATATTGTTTTATTGCTTCATAACAAAAAAAAATCTATAATCAGAATCAGTTGCATCGGTAACTAAAAAACACCTATGTATATCACGACTAAAATATTATTATTTGCTATACGAATGTTAGTGTAATAAATGATAATAAATAATATCCTTATAAGGTATGTGATATCATTCGTGATTATGAATGAAAACAGGAATGTGATGTTAATATCTTGTAAGTATGGACTTCCGATAATATCAACTCCGCTAGAGTAATCATAGAACATGGTCAATATCGGCATCTTATTGCGTGAACTCCCTTCGAAACCCCTTACGAGCTAACACTTCACCAAATCATTCAAAAATATTTAAAGCGCACTTGTTTAAACTTGCTTACAAACACTAACCCCCACTACTACTACTACTACTACTACTACTACTACTACTACCTCAGATGGATGCAGCCAATCATGATTGCTTACTAGCACAATAAACAATGGTTGCAGTCTCTAAACCATATCAAGGTCAAAAGTGTGCTTACTTTACTTTTAACTTTGATATGGTTTAGAGACTTTAACCATGGTTTATTGTGCTAGTAAGTAATCATGATTGGCTGCAGTCGTCTGAGGTAATAAATAAATAACTTTAATTTAAGATATATA
>JADGFI010000017.1 GCA_016743945.1 Desulfobacteraceae bacterium | reverse complement strand
CTCAAGGACCTTGACCCCAAGGTGATCCCCGGAGTGAGCAGCTTCAATGCCGCCAATGCGGCCTTGGGAAAAGGCCTGACCTTTGGAAACGCTTCCCATTCCGCCATCCTCACCAATGCAGCGGATTTAAGAAACGGATACAAGGGTGCGGACACCCTTGACCGCATGGCAGCCATCCGTTCATCCATGGTGATCTTTACCATGTTCACGGATTTTGAAAAGCTCATAGGGGAACTGAAAGCCCGGTATCCGGAACAAACCCCGATGGCCCTGGTGGTAAAGGCCGGGTATGATGCACAGGAAAGGGTCATCCAGGGCACCCTGGCAGATATCGTCTCCAGAGTTACGGCCGCAGGGAAGATCCCCTTTGAACACCTTATTTACCTGGGTGACTTTATGGAAACGGGAGAGTAAGAACCATGACCTGCAGCGGAACCCAATACCTCAAGCGGGAAATCGGGCTGTTCTCTGCCCTGGGCTTGGTGGTGGCCAACATGGTGGGTACCGGGATCTTCACCACCACAGGATTCATCATCCAGGAACTGGGGGACCCCTTGACCATGATGCTTTGCTGGTTTGTAGGCGGCCTGTTTGCCCTGTCCGGGGCATTGTGCTATGCCGAGCTGGGGGCAAGGTTTCCCAGGGCCGGAGGGGAATATGTGTTTTTAAAAAAGAGCTTCGGGGACCTGCCGGCCTTTATGTCCGGCTGGGTCTCTTTGCTGGTGGGGTTTTCCGCCCCTATTGCTGCGGCAGCCATTGCCTTTTCCGAGTATATCTTTCAATTGTTTCCCCCGGCACTTTCTGCCCCGGGTGTATTGTCACTGCCCTTTATGAATATTTCCATAAAAACGGTGGTGGCCTGCGGTGTTATTGTTTTGATTTCCCTTGCCCACCACCGGAGTGTTCGGCTGGGCAAGGGACTCCAGAACCTGCTGACCCTGTTTAAACTCGGGGTTATCCTCTGTTTTGCAGGGGCGGGATTTGTTTGGGGACAGGGATCATGGGAGCATTTTTCAGGCCCGCTCCTGTCCATGGAAACGCGACCTCTGGATGTTCTGGACAGCCGGTTTGCAGTGGCCCTGGTATTTGTGAGTTTTTCCTATACCGGGTGGAATGCTGCTGCATATCTCGGCGGAGAAATCCGGTCCCCCAAAAAAAATATTCCCATTGCTCTGATCTTGGGAACCCTTGTGGTCATCTGCCTCTACCTCCTGCTCAACATCCTCTATGTGTTTGCCCTGGCCCCGGACAGTATGGCTGGGACTCCGGATGTGGGGGCAAAGGCGGCCTGTGCCCTGTTCGGGCCATGTGCAGGACGGATTTTCAGCGGGGCCATCGGCCTGGGGCTTGCTTCTGCTCTGAGCGCCATGATTGTCACCGGACCCCGGGTCTATTATGCCATGGCAAAGGACGGCCTGTTCTTTTCCATGTTCGCCCGGGTCTCAAGGAAACGGGGCACCCCGGGGTCTGCCATTTTCCTCCAGGCCGGCCTGGCAATTGCCATGGTGATGACAGCCTCCTTTGAGCACCTGCTGATTTACATCGGATTCACCCTGTCCCTGGTGTCCAGCCTAACCGTTCTGGGCATGATGCGGCTGCGGTATCGTTCAAAAAAGATCTCCGGAAAAATAGATCTCTCCAAGGCATACCGGACCCCTGGATATCCATTTACCCCGCTTTTGTTTGTGGCCGGAAATATTTGGATCATCCTGTTCTCCATTGCAGACCGTCCGGTTTCAGCAGCCTGGGGGCTTGGCACCATTGCCCTTGGCCTGCCTTTTTACCTCTGGTTTAAAAAAAGACGGGCAACGCTTGGTCGGTCGGGGAAAGACCCTGCCCTTTCTCCTTTACATTCTTCATAATTAATTAAAACAAAAGGAAAGATTCATGTCACAAAAAATTGCAAAACTTTTTATCGCCACAGGATTGTTTTTCCTGGTCCTCGGCTGCATTGAGGGGCTTATGTTCCCCACAAAAATGCAGTTTAAATCTTTTTATAGTACCCTTTTTCATATTCCTCCGGAATTTGTTAAAGAATTTTTCGGAACTTTTGTGGCCAAAATCCACACCCATGTCAACCTCATCGGATGGGTGGGGTCAACGCTCATGGGCCTGCTTTATTTTGCGGCACCTAAAATCAGTGGCCATGAACGATACTCCTCCTGGGTTGCCTACCTAAATTGGGGATGCCACTCCTTTGGGCTGCTCATGATGGTCACAGGTTTTCATATGATCGGCTTTATCGGGCTTTCATCCGGTTTTCCCGAAGGCTCACCGGAATTCCGTCAACTGGTGGCCCCAATCAAAACCCTGGTATCTGCTGGCGGCATATTTATTACCCTTTCCGTTTTTCTCTTTGCCTATAATATGATCCGTACCCTGTTTGCTCCCCAATCCACACAACAGGCCAAGGTACACCTTGCCAATGCCGGAGCCGGCCTGGCCAAAGCCACCACAGCAGGGATCCTTTTGCTGGGCCTGACCCTCCCCCTCGCCCCTGCCGAAGCCTCCCCTGCCGTGGTTTCGAAAAAACTTCCGGTGATAATGGTGGGAGACCGCCTTGTGGATATGGCCCACAGTCTCGGAGTGGTGCCGGCAGCCATGGCAGTCCGCTGCGCCATGTGGCCCCTGTGCGATACCCTTAAATCTTCGGTGCAGGTTCTCGGCTGCCCCAACTGCCTGCTTAAAAAAAAGGGAGCACCACTTTTCAAGTACGCAGAAAAACACGGCATCAAAAAGGTCCTCATAGAAAAAAGCATCCCATTTTGTGAATACGTACCAAAACTGGATCTTGAAAAAATTGGGAAACTGGCCCGTGCCAAAGGGTATGAGGTAAGTTATGTAGATTTCACCCAGGGACTGGAACATGCCTTGAACCAGACCGCAAAGCTTTTGGGACAGACTGATAAGGCGGGTGAAGCCCTGTCCCTCTATCAACAGGCCACGGACAAAACCAAAACATTTATTCAAGGCAAATCCTTTGTCAAAAGGGTGGTCATCATCCGGGGAACTTACCAGGCCGGAAGTGGTAAAACCTTTCTTCGCATCGAGACCCCCGGCGGATATGCCGATCGTTTCTTGCTCGCGCCCCTGGACATTCAAAACGTAGGCCACCTGGCCGTACCCAAGGGTAAAAGCCCGTCAAAAGGGCATATCCAGGTGCGTAAACTCAAGGGATTGATTGCAGCAGCCCCGGATGCCATCATCATGACCGGAAATGCCGCAGCCGTTCAAAAGGCTATCTATCGGGCAATAAAAGCAACCCCTGCCCTGGCGGATGTGCCGGCTCTCAAGGCCCATGCCCTGTTCAGCCTGCCCGGATACGTGGATGCCTCTGTCATGGAATACCCCGGTATTTTAAAACAATGGGCTGATTTTCTGGTCCGCTGATATAATAGCGTCTTCCGCCCGGGACATCCCCGGGCGGAAATATCAATAAAAAATTTTTGCCTCGACTTTCAATAACCGGCATGGCCGGAGCATGGTATTTGCTTTCGGCCACAACAAAAAATGAAACTTCCATAATTACAATACCTTGGCCAAAGTTTCATATAAACGGTTATGTTTTCTATTTTATTGTTCAGAGGTGAACCGGGTTTCAGGAGGATAGTTGTGAAAGAAAAGACTGCAATAAAGGCTTCCGGGCTGGTCAAGGATTTTGACGGGATCAGGGCGGTTGCCGGGGTTGATTTTGAGGTGTTTAAAGGGGAGCTCTTCGGATTTTTAGGGCCAAACGGGGCCGGAAAAACCACTGTCATTAATATGCTCACCGGGCTGGCCCGTCCGGATGAGGGCGATATTATCATCGGCGGTATCAATTGCACCCGGGGAGTCGGGGCTGCCCAGCATCTTATCGGTGTGGTACCCGATGAGAGCAATCTTTACCCCGAGCTAACCGGATTTGAAAATTTATGTTTCTGCGCGGCCCTGTACGGGCTGGAAAAAAATAAACGGCAGGAACGGGCCCAAAAACTGCTGGAGGAATTCGGCCTGGTCCAGGCCGGCAAACGAAAATTTGGCGGGTATTCCAAGGGGATGAAGCGCAAACTCACCATTGCCGCTGGCATAATCCATACCCCTGACATCCTTTTTCTGGATGAACCCACTACCGGGATTGATGTGGCTGGCGCCCGGCAGCTAAGGGAAATCATATCCCGTCTTCATAGGTCCGGAACCACCATATTCCTGACCACCCACTATATTGAAGAGGCAGAACGCCTCTGCGAGCGGATCGCATTTATTGTTTCAGGAAAAATTGTAAAAATTGAGACGGTTCAGCAACTGCTTGAACCGATACAGGATAAAAAAATCCTTGAACTGTCCTGTGAAGGCTTGGCTGATGCCATTGCAGATGACCTTTCAGCCGCTTTCCCCGATTTTAAATTTTTTGTTTCCGGTAAGGGGTTGAGGTTGGAATCCCGAGATCCTGTGAACCTGGCCCCTTTGATCCGTTTTTTAGAAAATCACGGCATCCTGGTCCGGGAAGCTCGGAGAATCAGACCGTCGCTGGAAGATGTATTTATGAACCTCACCGGAATTGAGGCAGACACCATGAAAAGAGAAAAAGGAAAAGGAGGGAAACAGCAGTGAAGACCTGGATTGCTTTCTGGAATATATTGGTCAAGGATATGAAAACCTATTATCTCAAACCGCCCAATATCAGCTGGGGCCTGATTTTTCCACTGGCCTGGACCGGGATGTTTTTCATCAAATCTGGAAACGGCCTTGGCGATATCCCCCACCTGCTGCCCGGGCTTGTGGCGGTTTCTATCCTTTTCGGCACCACCTCCATGCTTGCCGTCACCGTGACCTTTGAAAAAAAAAACCGTTCCTTTGAGCGGCTTTTGCTGGCCCCCATTCCCCTGAGTGCCCTGATGTTGGCCAAAACTTCCGGGGCTATTCTCATGGGCTCGGTCAATGCCCTTGTTCCCGTTGTTATAGCTGCCATTCTTACGGACCTTTCCCAGGTGGCCTGGGGCATATTCATTCCCGCAGTATTTTTG
This sequence comes from Desulfobacteraceae bacterium, assembly GCA_016743945.1. Classification (GTDB taxonomy): domain Bacteria; phylum Desulfobacterota; class Desulfobacteria; order Desulfobacterales; family Desulfobacteraceae; genus NBML01. Next base: position 104,416 of record JADGFI010000017.1, on the reverse strand, counting down.
ATAGCGGTCTCTTCCACTTTTCTAGGGCTCTTTATTGCCGTCGCCGTCAGCGAAGTATTTGAGGCCCAGACCTTTTCCAATTTTTTTCGTTTTCCCATGATGTTTCTCTGCGGTCTTTTTTTCCCCATTGCAAAATTGCCTCTACTGCTCAAGCCCCTGGCCTTTGCCTTTCCCATAACCTATGGCACGGATCTTCTCCACGGGGCGGTTCATGGCCACCACATCATGGCCTTTTCCTTTGACCTGGGGATGTTAGTTATATTCTGCCTGGGCCTGTTTATCCTGAGCCTTTACAATATAAAGAAAAAATGGATTGCTTGAATATAATAGGCAGAGCCTATCCGGGGTGTGGGGAGGGATCATTATTACCGGATAAATATAAAAATATTTTTCAGTTTGGTATCCGTAAGCGCCTTTTCCCCATGGATATCTTGTTTCATGAGGGGGATGACCCCATAAATTGTTACCTGGTAACAAAGGGATGTCTGAAGTTGTCAGAACTGAATGCCCAGGGCAGGGAAGCCATTATCCGCTACATCTTTCCCGGGTATATGACGGCCGCCCCTGTTGTTCTTAAAAACAAAATTTATCCGGTTACGGCACAGGCCATTAAATCCACCGAAGTTATAGGTTGGAATAAAGAGGAGTTTCTTGACTTAACCCAAAGATATCCGGATATCGCATTGGATCTTCTTATGACGGTTTTTGAACACTTGGAGGATTTGCAGACAAGATATCTGGAACTTAATTCGGAACAGTTAGAACAGCGCATTTCTATTATCTTCATATTCTGGAGAAACTATTGTCCATATAATAATATTTTATTTTTAAGGCCTTATGCTAAGCCTGACTTTTTTCAAATATTTGAAATTTATTTGCCCTAACTTGCTATGGCGCAACGACACAAAAAAAACAATCAATATAATACTAAATGCGTTTTGATTTAATACATTATGTTTATTAAGGAGATAAAATGGAAAAGTGGATGTTCCTGGCAGTGTTTTTATTTGCCACCTTTGCCCATGCGTCCCAGGACGGATGTATTCAATGTCACCGGAAAAACAATCCTTCCATGGTTAAGGAGTGGGAAAAATCCAGGATGGCAAATTCCGGCATGGGATGTGTCGACTGTCACGGCCGAGCCCACTCAAATGAAAAAAATGTGGATAAGGCAGTCATGCCGTCCATAAAGGAATGCGGAGGATGTCATAAGAAACAGGCAGAAGGTTTTACCATGGGCAAACACGGAAAAGCGGAAGAGGCATTATATGTTTCAGCCATGGGCAAAAAGGTCAAAACTCAATCTCCTGCAATTTTTGAACGATCCTGCGCCACCTGTCATAACGAAATTTGCAAAGACGGTGGGCAATGCGATGCCTGCCACAGCGGCCACAGATTTTCAGCCCAGGAAGCGAGAAGACCCGAATCATGCCTTCCCTGTCACATGGGCAATCATCCCCAGTACGAATCTTACAGTTTTTCAAAACATGGGGCATTATACAAATCACGGGGACTGGACGACAGCATTCCCACATGCGCCACCTGCCATATGCCCGACGGCGATCATATGGTTAAAACAAGCTGGGGATTTTTCGGTGTACGGGGAGAAGAGCCCGATCCAAAGCGGGCAGCCGACCAGAAGACAGTTAAAACCGCTGTGGAAATGCTCGGGCCAATTCTGGCGCCTGACAGCTTCAGGCCCACCATGACACAATGGACTGAACGTAGGGAAGCCATGCTGGATATCTGCGCTCGATGTCATGCAAAATCCCGGGCAAGGCAGGATCTTGCAGCCGGTGACGGGATTGTTGCCCAGGCAAACAAGCTGGCGGCCGGATTTATAAAATCTGCCAGCCGGTTAAAAGAAACCGGTGCCTGCAGCCCAAAGGAATATTTCTGGCTGATCAGGGACAAGATGCATGCCCAGCGAATGAGCATGTATATCAATGCTTTTCACCAATACCCCGAAGGCATTCTTCTGGAAATGATTCATTTTAAAGGTGCCACAATGGAACTCCAAAAAAATACGTCCGAACAGAGCATCAAAAGATAACCCAATATCTCAAAAGGATAAAAAAATGAATAACACAATAAAAATATTTACATCTGTTTGCATGGACATTTCGCTCGTCAAGGAAAGGATTTTTGCGTACCTATTATTCAAGAAGACATAATGATGTGGAACAGCGCTATATAAACGACACTCCTTCAAATGGATCTATAATAGAAGCGGGCACTATCATAGATTTTATCGATGGAGCGTGAAAAACAAAGGTAATTGAAAGCCAGATGGACTTCGTTATTAACGACGACCATCGTTTAACCATAGGCGGAAATTACAGAGCTGAAAAAATCGGCAGCATTTTGAAGTCTTTGGCGGAGTTGACAATCTATTTGATAAAAAAATAACGGATTTAGATACGCCTGTTATGGGTGCGTTTTATTATTGTGATTTACGAGTCAGATTTTAAATTCAGTGAATTAATGATGCGAATTGCATTGCAAGTAATGGAGAATGGGGCTTTATATAAATGCATTCCACCAATATCCGGATGGCGTATTGAAAAATTGGCTTCATCTCAATCAAGTTCTGTGTGATTTAAAAAAAACAGGCGATAAATTAAACGGAAAGTAAGTAGAAAAAATAATAATATAAATTATAAAAATAAAGGGGAAAGAAATGAAAAGGATTCTGAATATAGTATCACTATTAAGCATTCTTGCTTTGTTTGTCATGCTTACAGGAATAAATACAACGGCACAGGACCGTGGAAGCTTTGAAAAGGTTCCCGACATTTCATTGTGTATTCACGGAATAGAAAAATCTCAAAACATCACCATTGGGATTGAAGATATAGAAAAATTCCACGGATCAACAGGGCCCGGTGTGGCCCTTGGCTACAGGGCATGCCAGATTGCACTCTCCCAGCTCTATCCGAACGATATCCCTCTTTGGGGCGACCAGTTCGTAATAAGCGGCTCAATCAGGCCCTGTCCGGTCGATGCAATCAGTTACATTACAGGCGCCCGGTACGGAAAAGGATCTTCCGGCATATTAAATGGTAATCTTGCCTTTGATAAAAGTGTCGGAGAATTTTGTTTTATATTTGCTCGAATATCTGATGGAAAGGCGATAAAATTAACTAAGACATTTCAATTCCCTAAAAATTTTTACGAATTAAGATCGAAATTGAAGGAGAAGAAGACCTCTTTCGAAAAGAAAAAAAGATGCTATGAAAGATTTCAATCACTGGCAATTGAGATCCTGAATGCTAAGGGAGATGACATCTTTGAGGTAACGACACTTCCTGACTTTTCATGGAAAAATTATAAAGAAAATTATTTGAAATAGAACAATCTGGTTGTCACCATTTTCGTCCTTTTCCCCTATACATTAAGATAGGACCAAAGGGAGGGGATCGGCTCTGGTAGCGGCTCTTTAGAGCGAATTTTATATAAACCTGCAGGGCCGAAGCAGGACGTCTGCCCTGACCACAATAAACAATAAAACTCCTATAATTGCGATACCTTGGACGAAGTTTCATATAAAAAAAAATGGAGAAATTATTTATGAAATCGATAGATTTAATATATTTAACCTTACTGATATTTTGTTTTTCTTTTTTGCTGTATATCCCAGCTGACACAAATGCGGAAACATGTGAACCAGGATGCTTTTATATGGTCAGTATCGGCGTTGGAGACCGTGATAATATCACTGTTCGCGCACTGGAAACCATAAAGAATTCTGATATTATTTTTTGTAATGATGAAATGAAGGAACCATTCAAGGATGCCTTAGCCGGCAAAGAGATTTACCCCAAGCTGACGTATCACATCAATAGATATTTGATGTCTCTAAAAAGCGGTTTTAGCTTCGGTGCCTCTAAAAAAATATATGAAGCCGATGAAATTAAGCGGTTAAAACTGAAAATAAGCAATTTTACGGCTCGCATCAGGGAAGCTGTCAACAACGGTAAGGTGGTGTCTTATCTTGAATATGGGGATCCGGCCATTTATGGTCCCAATATCTGGATAATGGATGCACTAAAAGGAATGAAGACAGAAATCGTGCCCGGGATCAGCAGTTTCAATGCGGCCAATGCCGCACTTAAAAAAGGTCTGACCTTTGGTATAGAAGCTACCTCTGCTATTTTGACCAACGGCGCTGGCTTACACGAAGACTATCATGGGAAAGATTCGATTGAAAAATTGGCGTCCAGTCGCTCTTCCATGATATTTTTTACTATGCTTATTGAATTAAAGCAATTGGTTAAACGTCTTGCTCAATATTATCCTACAGATACGCCAATAGCAATAGTGAGTAATGCCGGTTATCGGGAAAAAGTAAAAGTTATTAAAGGAACACTTGATACAATTTTAAAACAAATCCAGGAAAAACCGATTTTGTCTCAGCATCTCATTTACGTAGGAGATTTTATGAAGGAGCCGGCTTTCCAAATTGAGACTGAAAAGAGATAAACAAAATTCGCAATCGTTTGGGAACACTGAAAACCCATTGTCGGTGGGAAACATCCTTCAAAACATTGGTGAGCAGCCATTCTCCATATTCGATAACTCTTTTCTGGTGGCAGTGAGTACGGTCACAAACAATAGGGGAATGATCTTTTTTGATTTTGCCCAGGGGGGATTCCAGACCGGTCTTCGCGTAATTCAGTAGGAGGATGAAACATGACAAATTGCAAAAAGGCCCAAAATCACCTGGGGCCTTATGTGGACGGAAAATTATCGGAGGGTATCCAGGCCACAATTGAATTCCACTTGGCCGGCTGCCCGGTATCCAATATTATGCTCAGGACAAATCATTCCACCCATGAAGCTGACATAAAAATGGATCCTCCCACTTCCATGACCCCCGGCACCATCGGGGATGAAAACCATTCCAAGCGACGGTTGGATCAGTTGGAAGGCAGGTTCACCTCCCTTTTCTTTGACCGGCACATGGTTACTATCGGTGCCGAGGGCCGGGAGGAAGAACGGAAGGATGATTCAGGACTGGCCAATGACATCACCAACCTGAGCTTTCTGGATGCTGAAAACAAGGACACCGGAGAATCCCTTGAAAACCGCCCGGACATTAGCGCTTTTGTCAAGCTGGGCTACTCCAACCCGGACCTGGGCATCAGGACCAGCTTCCGGCTCACCCATATCGGAGAACGCGAGTTTGACGCCGGGAATGAAACAGCCGTTACCCGGGCTGATTTTAGAATTTCCAAAAAACTCTCCCGGCAGATGGAATGTTTCACCGGGGTGGACAATATCGCCAATGCCTATGTGGATGATGGCCTGGAGCCCATGTCTTTTTATGCCGGACTGACCTTTTGCTATTAATTTAACCTGGTGCCGTCCGGGGGACAATGATCCGCCCCGGACTGCATCTCAACCTCTTCACAGGATCTCAAAGGAAAAACCATGATTTCATTCAAAAACCACCGCACCCGGGCCCTGGGGGCCTTAATTCTTATTGTTGCTTACTTGTTCCTGCCCGGTTCCTCAGGTGCAGCCATCCCGGATCCTGCCCGGTTCTTCCTGGTCAGTGTAGGATGCGGGGATCCGGACAATATCACTTTAAAAGCCCAAAAAACCATTGAAAAATCACAACTTGTTTTTTGTTCCGAAAAAATGAAAGCGCTGTGGCCGGATATGCTCAAGGGAAAAGAGTGCCTGCCCCGGCCAACCGTTGCCATCCATAAGTATTTCGTGGCCCTGAAAACAGGTTTTTCTGTCCCGGGAACGGTGATCAAAAAAGAAAAACAGGTCCAGGTTAAAAAAGCCCTCGAAACATTTATCCAAACCGTTACCCAAGCGGTCAAGTCCGGAAAAACCGTCTGCCTGCTGGACCACGGGGACCCCTGTATTTATGGACCCTATATCTGGACCATGGAGATGCTCAAGGACCTTGACCCCAAGGTGATCCCCGGAGTGAGCAGCCTCAATGCCGCCAATGCGGCCCTGGGAAAAGGCCTGACCTTTGGAAACGCTTCCCATTCCGCCATCCTCACCAATGCAGCGGATTTAAAAAAAGACTACCCAGGTGCGGATACCCTTGACCGCATGGCAGCCACCCGTTCATCCATGGTGATCTTTACCATGTTCACAGATTTTGAAAAGCTCGTAGGGGAACTGAAAGCCCGGTATCCGGAACAAACCCCGATGGCCCTGGTGGTAAAGGCCGGGTATGATGCACAGGAAAGGGTCATCCAGGGCACCCTGGCAGATATCGTCTCCAGAGTGAAGGCCGCAGGGAAGATCCCCTTTGAACACCTTATTTACCTGGGTGACTTTATGGAAACGGTAGAGTAAGAACCATGACCTGCAGCGGAACCCAATACCTAACCGGGAAATCGGGCTGTTCTCTGCCCTGGGCCTGGTGGTGGCCAACATGGTGGGCACCGGGATCTTCACCACCACGGGGTTTATCATCCAAGAACTGGGGGACCCCTTTACCATGATGCTCTGCTGGTTGGTGGGCGGCCTGTTTGCCCTGTCCGGAGCATTGTGCTATACCGAGCTGGGGGCAAGATTTCCCAGAGCCGGAAGGGGGGGATATGTGTTTTTGAAAGAGAGCTTCGGGGATCTGTCGGCCTTTATGTCCGGCTGGGTCTCTCTGCTGGTGGGGTTTTTCGCCCGGGACATCCCCCGGGCGGAAATATAAATGAAAAAAAATTTGTCTCGAAAGGCTATCACCATTTGAAATAATAAAATATATTGTACGGCTTTTGTTAATATTTATTGCCATAAATGCTATAGCGCTTTTAGCTATTCCTTAGCCAGCACAACAGATTTTTTATGACATGACAGACAGAAAACTATGATTAAAAATTTTGCCACCAAACGAGATTGCACCCATTTATTTATGGTATATATTACTTTTCGTTGATTTTTATGTTGCCGATGAAAATGGATTTGCTGGGAATCATGTTGGCCTTGACAATGCCCTTGGGAATGGGTATCACAATATCGTTATTTGGACTAGCGGTTTTACTTCCAAAAACCAGTTTGAGACAATCGATATATAGTCAATTTAACTGAATGTGGATTGGTGAGTTTTTTTTAGAACTATTGGGTGCTCTATTGATGGTTATTCTGGCTTTACATCTACTATTAAACTGATGAAATGCCTTAGGCAGTTGTTAAAACACGTTTGATAATGGGGGGTATATAAAACAAACATTCATGACTGAAGAAATAGAAAATACAATTTCTCCTGATCAGGATAATAGCTCTGTAACGCCCGATTATTCAAGATTTAGTGCGCTGATAAAGGCTTCATTTATCGCAATCAATGTTGATCTTTTTCTGATCATCTTTAAATACCTGTTGTCCATTTTATCGGAGAACACTTTACTGTTAGCGGATGCTCTCCATTCAGGTGGTGATTTGGCGGTGAGCATCATGGTCTTAATTTCTATCATTGTCCATCACAGTTTTCACGACAGTCCAAAAGCAAAGCAAACGGAAGCTGCTGCCGCCCTTCTGATCTCATTGGCCTTGATTTTTACTAGTACAAAAATGTTTTGGTCGGTTATTTTTGATAAAACCGACAGTTATAGCCTGACATATAGTGTGCCTGTGGTGATATCTCTGGCTGGCATTTCGATTATCCTGGGAATCACATTGGTCGTATCACGCTATAAAGCCAGGATCGGCAAAAGACACAACTCCATCGCCTTTGTCGCAGAAAGCTACCATACTTATTCCGATTTCCTGACCTCCTTTGGTGTTTGGGTTGCTTTGTTTTTAGGCTATTTTGGCATTCAGTTTGCTCGCTTCATGTCTTTATTAATCGCAATTGCTGTTTTTCAAGTGGGAATCAGGTTATTAGTAAAGTTTTTCCGCCTATTCAACTTCAGGGTTAAGGTCCCTTCCCGGGTTAAAGTCATTCTTACTCCAGATTACCGACAAAAGATGAAAGCCTTTGGAAAAAAAATCACCCAAAACCTTGAGGGGAAAAATCAGTCCTTCATAAAACTTCAAAAGATACCAGCTGAATTTATTTTAAACGCGTATCAAAAAGTGATTATAGCAACCACATTGCTGATTATTCTCTTATATATTGGTACTGGTTTTTATAAAGTATTGCCCTATCAAACAGGACTAGAGTTTCGCTTTGGCGCTGTTGTTGAACAAAACTCTGCCGGACCGCACTTTCACCTTCCTGAACCTGTTGGCAGGGTCGTATTTGTGGATACAGGTGTTCCTATTCGTCTTGAAACCGGGTTTAGAACCAATATGAATTTTCAAGGAAAGGAACCCGACGTTTACCTGTGGGAATATACCCATCAGGAGGGAAGATATAGTAAAGTTGCTGAAGAAGCGATCGCGATTTCAGGGGATGAAAATCTGGTAGACGTTAATTTTCTGTGCTACTATCGCGTTACTGATGCGAAGCAGTATGCACTGGGAGTCCGAAACACTCACGAATTGTTACGCGCTATCTTAACTCATAAGGCGCATGCGGTTTTAGGACATCTCGAACTTGACGTGCTGTTGACTCAAGGACGAAACAAAGCTCAAGACGAGCTTTATCAAAAGATGAAACAGGAAATAGACCAGTTATCGCTGGGTGTCATCATTGAAAAAGTCTATATGCAGGAAGCTCATCCTCCGATTGAAGTCATTCCCCAATATCGAGCGGTCACATCGGCCAGAGAGAAAAAAAGCTATATCATTCATCAGGCAGTTGCTTACAAAAATGATCTTTTACCCCGTTCCAGGGGTAAGGCAATATCTATTGTCTTGGATTCCCAAGCATACGCTGCTGAGAAAAAGAAGGGTGCCATTGGTAAAACCGAGCATTTTCTTCTCAGGCAGAAGTATTTTGGGCAAAATAGTTCCATTCAAAGAAATCGATTAAAATGGAAAACCATTGAAGACACAATTGAAGGAAAACCAATCTATGTGATTCCCAGTCAGGCAAAACGAAGAATCTATCTCACAAAAACCTATTAAATAGTAGAATAAAATGAAAAAGTCGGCCATAAATCTCTCAGTTGCTCTTACCCTATTTGTAATTTTTTATATTACCTGCACCACTATCATTAACCAGGGAGAAACAGGTGTATTATTAAATTTTGGTAAGCCCATTAAAATGATTACCCAACCCGGAATCTATCTGCGGTTTCCCTATCCATTTAATAGTGTGGAGATTCTTGATGCGCGTTTGATTATGCTGCAACCCCGTTCCTCTGAATTTTTAACCGCGGATAAAAAAAACCTGATTCTGGAAAACAATGTCTGCTATCGAATCGCTGATCCCATTCAGTTTATGAAAACAGTGCGGAATATAAAGGGACTGGAAATTAGACTGACCGACCTGTTGTTTTCTCATACAGGTCTCCTGTTGGGGCACTATGAATTGTCTGATTTAATTAATGTGAACGAGGAAAAAATAAAATTTGAAGAGTTGAATAACCGTTTAACCAAGCTGATGCAGGAAGATAACCAGGATCTGGGTATTAAAGTGGAGAGGGTTTTCATCAAAAGAGTGATGTTGCCTTATGCCAATCGAAATTCCGTTTACCAGAGAATGCGTGCCGAGCGGAATCGGATCGCGAAAAAATACATCGCTGAGGGAGAAGAAAAAGCCCAAAAAATCAGAGCAGAGGCGGATAGTATGTCGCGAATCATTATAGCCAAAGCAAACAGCGAAGCAATGGTCATTCAAGGAAAAGCTGAGGCGGAAGCCATGAAAACCTATGGAGATTCCTACAAAAAAAATATTGATTTTTATAAATTTATCAGATCCCTGGAAGCCTATCAAAAGATTTTCAAAAACCAGGCAACCATTGTCCTAGATGAGAAATCCCCCATGCTTAAAACACTAATGTCAGGGGGAGAAAAATGAGGTTTAGTCTCAGTTTTGCAGCCCGGATATTAATTTCCCTGGTTGTGATAGGGTATCTTTTCAGCGGGGTTTATTCCCTTCAAAGTGGCCAACATGCCTTGATTCTCAGGTTTGGCAAAGTAACCCAAAGAGTTACTGATTCTGGAATTCATTACCATCTGCCTTATCCCATCGAAAAATCCATTAAAACTCATGTGGCCAATGTACAGACTATTTCCATTTTGGAAAAGGAAAATGAAAATAACGAACGATTTACCGGAGACGAGAATCTGATAGTTGTCAAGGCAATGGTCAGCTATGATGTCAAGGATTTGGGCAGTTATCTTTTCAGTACCGATAACATGACACAGTTCATTCGTTCCACCGGGCAGATGTGCCTCAGCTCCGAATTGGCAAAAATGAGAGTTGATGATGCCATGACCACTGGAAAATCAATTTTGAGGCTTTCTGTTAAAAGGAAAATGCAGGTGATTCTGGATGAGATGAATGCAGGTGTCAATGTTATTTCAGTCGAACTGACAGACATAACGCCGCCGGGAAACGTCAGTTCCGCTTTTAAGAATGTATCGGATGCCAGGGTAAAAAAGCAAGAGATTATTAAGGACGCGGAAGGGTACGCAAACTCAATTATTCCTGAGGCCAGGGGGAAATCGGCTTCCGTAAAATCCCAAGCCAATGCCTTTGCCAGGGAAACTGTTAATTTAGCGATAGCAAAAGTGAGTTCTTTTAATAACCTGCTGGTTGAATATCGAAAAAACCCTCTTATAGTTAAAAAACAAAAATACTTGGAAACCATACAAACCATCTATAGAAACGCCAATGTTAGTGTTGATTCCAATCCAGGGCAAAGCATTTATTACATCAACAAGGATTAATCCAAAACCCCAGGTATTGGGTTGCGCAAGAACAGTATCAACTGATACTTCCCCAGTTTCGTGAATTCCATCAAGGTGTCGTTTTCGTTGCTTTATAAAGTGCTTTCAGCCCAAAATATCGTGACGTGCGTTTTTGATAGTCTTCATATTTCTTGCCGTATTTCTCCAGGCAAAATTGTTCTTGGCCACAAAAAAAGCTCCCTTTGAAGCCGGAAAAATTCTGATGCAATCTTCAGGGAGATGGAAAATAAAACCCATATCGGTCGTGATGTCCTGAAAACTCCGCTTGGGATCCGGCACCCTGTTTTTTATGGGGCATTGGTCATACCTTCCACCCATTCATTGATTTCCTCTTCTTCGGGTTCACCGTCGATCCTCAATGAATCGCAGACCAGGCTGCCCCCCAGTTTCCGGACACGCTCTTCAAGCAGATCAACAGCACCGCAAAAATAGGTGTAAGCGGAATCACCACATCCGAAAACGGCTAAGGCTTTTCTTCATTTTTTCTCCATTTTTTTGTTTAATTCGCAGGTTGTATTGAGATTGCGTCTGTCCTGCCTGCATCGGCAATTTCTGCAATTGCCTGTACATTTATGCTCTTTTTCAGGGTGACCGCTGAGCAGATTGCAGCCTGCCGGAAGTATGTCCCCAGCCCAGGCCCCTTTGAAATTGAGCTTTGCCCGAATTGCGTTTCTGGGCAAATGGGTGTCAAGTATGGACTGGCCGAAAGGCAGGGCCTCTTTGAGGTGACTTGTGTCGATGAACATGGTCAACCCCTGTTTCTCCCCATCAAGGATTATCTCAATGAGTTCAAAGGCCGATGCCCCGTCAAAGACACCGTGGAGGTGGATGTGGTATTCCTGTTTTTTTTTGGATGTTTCAAAATAAAAATTTGATTTCATGGATTCACCCGAGTAAGATTTTGTTTGGATTAACTAACTTTTTCATGTTCTACTTAGTTTGTCCTGACCTGTTTGTCAAGATAAAAAAGAAGCGAGTTTATTTTTTTTATTCACCATTGCCCTCCCTTTTTATTGTCAGGAAAACGTTATGCGATACCAAGATTGTTTTTATAATTAAAAAAAGTTTGCTATACCAAATTTTTATCCTTGACATGAAAAAGAATATGGATTACTAACTGTTCTCAGTATTTTCCTTTACAATGATTTATTCGGTTTTAGCTGTCGGGGGAAGAAAAAATGCATCCATCAAAAATAAAATTAATCACCGGTCAGGGAGCGCAGGATATAAAGCAGAGCGTAACCTCTTTGGAGGTTGGTTTGGAAGAACATAAGCGATTGATGGCGCATTACCTGGGAACAGAAGAAAATTGTGGGGAGGGCGACTGCCCCTGCTATAAAATACGATACAAGGCAATGCTTAAAATCACCATTGAAGAGCTTGAGAAAACAAAAAGGTCGTTTAAGTCCCAGCGGGTTGAGGGATTGAGAAAACGGCTCATTCAGGAGCTTGCCGATATTGAATAGAGTTTTGTTTTTTGATTTTAGTGCTGTTTTAGAAATAGATTAAAAAAGAACTCTGGTTCCGGCCTGTCCGGGTTCGGGATGCAGAGAGAACAATAATATAGGATCATCCACAGGCGGATGTCTTACGGTTCGGATTCAAGGCCGGAAAGTGAAGGCATAAGCAATGAACCCCTCTCCCATCGGGAAGGTTCAAGCTTATGCCTTTTTTTTGTACCGGGTGATCTTGATAATAAAGGAACTTCATGGGACTTTCTGAAGAACATGACAAGGTGATGACAAAGCTATTGGAGCTGTACAAGGATCTATTCCAGCACAATGGATTTGGTGAAATGAAAATGGAGATCCGGTTTTTAAAAAAAGGCCAGAAAGAGGTCATTATTAAATGTGGCAAGGATTATAGGTATGTCATAGATTACGACCTCAAATCCTTTCCCGAAAAAAAAAAATTATAAAGGGCTTAAATACGATGATTTTTAACAAAAAATTTTTACAGTCATTTGCAGTCAGATCATTACCTTTGTTTGCCGGGGCTGCCGGTCATGGAGGTTCTTTCCCGCGCCCGGCAGTAACAGTGTTGTCGCTTATCATTGGGGTGTTCTGCATCCTTGTATCAGCCACATCCAGTCAAGCCTGCTCAAAAACACCGGTGCCGGACAGGGTTGACGGGGTCATGATAGGAGAGAGAATTGTGTCAACCGCATGGAGACTCGGTGTGGCTCCCCAGGCCATGGTGGGCAGAACATCATTGTGGGAAGGATCCCAAAAGATAACGGGGGTTACCCAGTTTTTAAGCTGTTCTGAAGGGTTTGCCAAGAAAAAACAAAAGGCGGTAATTAACTCGATTGTTAATGGGGGTATCAGTCTTGCCTATGTTGAGCAATATCCGGAACCCTGCCTTTATGTGCCCGGGATCAGTTTTGATAAATCCTGCACTCTCCTTGAAAAACAGGGCGTTACAATCAAGAAAATTGACTTTACAAAAGGACTTTTCCCCGGCGTTCGCCAAATCGCAGAAATTTTTGAAAAACAGGAAAAGGCAAAAAAAGTCATTAAAGCCTATGAAAAAAGTCTTACCCGGGCAAAAAAACAGATGGCCGGGGTAAAGCCTGGAATCCGGGTGGCTGTTCTTTCGGGTGTTTACCAGGCAAAAACCGGGAAGAGCTTTATCCGCATGGAAACTGAAAAAGGATATACGGACAGGTTTATCCTGGACCTGTGCAAGGCCACAAATATTTCTTCCGAGGTGATCAAGGAATCCGATAAAATTGACAAAGGAAATTTCATGCTTCGTAGGGTGAGGCGTATCCTTGAAAAAAATCCCGACGTGATTGCCATAACAGGGGATGCCTTTTCCGTTATAAAGGCCATCAGCAAGGCAATTGCAAAAAATCCGGCCCTTGGGAAAACAAAGGCGGTTACAAATTGTGCGATCTTTCCCCTCCCTTTTTACGGGGATGCGGACCCCTTGGGGTATCCTGATATTCTAATGAAATGGGCCAAGGCTCTGGAGGAGATATAAAATTTTAGTATAGGTAATTTTTCGCAAAAAGATCAAAAAAAACGTCTGGCTCCGGAGGGTTCCGGTCTGGGTAGGCAAGGGATTTAGATGTAAATGAGTCATAGGTGCTGGCCGGAGGGATTCCGGCAGCAAAAGAAACAATAATATTTAGTCGGTATCTCTGTTCCCCCGGTCGGAAAGAATACTGATCTCTTTAGAAAAGGAGTGTCGACAAATGCGACAGCGTGAAATGAAAGGAAGTTCCGTTGGTTTAAAAATTAATAAGAAACCTGGTATTTTTGGCGGGCAAGGGGGTTTTACCCTGCTTGAGATCCTGGTGGTGCTCACCATCATGGGGTTTCTAATCGCCATGGTGGCCCCGAGGCTTGCCGGTATTTCGGGCAATGCAAGCGAAACCGTATGCAACTCCAGCAAGTACAGGATTAAAACTTTTATGTCCTCATTTTATGAGCAGTACAACAGGTATCCCAACAAAGTCACCAACCTTGTGATGACAGACGGGGCTGACATTGATGCCGCCAACCTGGCAGCCGCTGGCTACCAGATCCCCTATTGCTCAAACGATGATCCCGACGACGGCGCAGAAGTTCTGGCCCAGGGTCATAACAAGCTGTACAAGTTTATGATTCACAGGCTTAATGATGCAGAAGCCAAGGAACTTAAAACCCTTGGCATCACAGCGGTATTCAACCTGAACGATTACGCAGCCGACGCAGACGGCCTTAACGGCGGGGCAGCCTTCGGCAAACAGCACACACCGCCAGATGCCAATGACGATCGGGTTACCAACTGGGCAAACATCACCGCAATTACGGCCCAGAGACCCTCCATGGAGATCTGCACCGTTGAAACCGGAGTCGGCGTTGCCATGTGCGGATGCGGAATCGATCGTGCCGGCGCAGCCCTCACCTATATCCCGGCTGAACGCGGATGGGCCGAAGAGGATCTTTTCGGACGTATTGTCTTTGCCCTGGGTCCTGAATCCGAGCTGGTCACTTCAGGCATTGTCAATAATGCGGCAAACTGCCCCGGTTCCATCCAGAACGCGGATAATTTTTCCTACGGCGGCTACTACCTGATCCTTCCAAGGCTTGCAGCCACGGCAGACAGGTTTGCAGATATTGCTACCGTGACCTTTGGCGCTCTTTGGGGCGGCGGTAACCTTAATTATGCAAGACTGTCTGATGATGCACTTGAAGCCGTATCCTGGGCCAAAAAAGGACCCAAGCCAACGACAGACTATGATATCGCTGCCAATGCCGACCATTTCAAGGTCAGAGCCGGCCTGAAACTGAACAAAGCAATGGAGTCCTGGGATTACGACACAAACAGAGACCGTTATGACGAACTATGGGGTATTGATCTCATGAACTCCAATAGCGTGCTCAACGGCGGATAAAAACAAAAACCAGGATAGATACCATAATATGCACATGAAAGGAGGTGATAAAAAGACAGCGGATTTACAGGGCCGTCTTAAAAAAGCGGTCCTCCTGTCGCGGCAAAGCGCCGGAAGGAAAAAAAATTGTATATAAGATAAGGCCAAACCCGTCGCGAGACGGGGACGGAAAGCCACGGATCCCCCCTCAAAAAAAAGGGGGACAGCCGGGCCGCCAAAAAATTTATTCCGATGAATGCAGACCCTCAGGGTGGGTTGCAGACACAAAATACAATTTATATGGAGTTTTAATTTTAAAATGAAAAAAATGTTTAAGAACGAACAAGGTTTTACTTTGCTTGAAATCCTCGTAGTCCTTACCATCATGGGCTTTCTCATCGCAATGGTCGCTCCGAGACTTGCTGGTATCTCCGGCGGTGCAGTGGATACGGTGTGCGATACCAATCAGAACAGGATGGTGACCTATATGTCCTCATACTTTGAGCAGACAAATCGGTTCCCCAACAAGCTGACCAACCTTGTTGCTGAAGATACCGCAATTGCTGCAGGTACTGTAGCCAAATACCAGGTACCCATGACTTCAGATCAGGATCCTGACAATGGTGCGGAAGTTCTTGCTGCTGAAATTTATGAAAGAAACCACTTCTATATTCACGTTCTTGATGAAGATGAAGCAAAAGAACTTAAAAGTATGGGAATTGTAAAGGTTTTTAACCTGAACGACTACAGCGGTCAAAACGATGCAGGTGATGCTTTCACCGGCGATGAAGCTATTAATGATGTTCCAAATACTCTTGTTATAGAAGCAAATCGCGCACCTGTCATGGAAGATGTTACAGTTGAAGAAAACCTGGGTGTTACCATGGTTGGTTGCGGTGTTGCTGATGCTAACTTTGTTGTTTCCACAAAAGGACGCGGATGGGGTGAAGCTGATTGGTTTGGACGTATTGTCCTTGGCATGGGTCCTGAATGCTCTCTGGTTACAAGCGGCGTAATCTCCAATGCAGCACATTGCCCCGGCGGAATTCAGAATACAGACAACTGCACCTACAATGACTACAACCTTGTTCTTCCAAGACTGGAAGCTACTGCTGCAAGGATGAGCGATTCAACTGTTGGCGCTGTGTTTACTCCCATGGACGGCGACACTACCACAGAGGGTGTTCAGCTCAGCGCCATATCCTACGATGATAATGCACCCACTGCTGCTTACGATTATGTAGCCAATGATGATGGTTATCGTTATCGTCAGTTCACCATTACCGATGCCCAGGAAAAATGGCAGTTTGCCACCCAGTGCCCCGAAGGACACGCGTATCCTGAAGATGACGGTGAATTCTGGGGTGTTGACTTTGCTCCTACAGCAGGTGACGGTAAACCTACAGCGGGTACAATATAGTTAATATTTTAATCAGTTAATCTTTTAGCATGCGGGGAGGAGATAGCCTCCCCGCATTATCACTTCCTGTCCTCAAGCAAAGACGGGTACTGGGGAATTGATTTTGACAATGACGGGGATATGGGGATTTAATCATGGGCTTTTTGTGGGATCTTAATCAGAATCTAAAAATACATACGGTCCAGACCGATGCGAACAGGGCAAATTACAAGGCTGACAAAGCAGGACGTAAGGCGCTAGCATCCCTTGAATCCGTTGAAAGACTGACCTTGATTGTAAGGGCAATGTGGAAACTTATCGAGCAGCACACTGATTTAACAGAAGATGATCTGATAAAAACAGTACGCAAAATTGACCTTATGGATGGAAAGTTAGATGGAAAATTTAAGCCCGACGCAGGTCCCGTGACATGCCAAAATTGCGGCAACAAAGTGCATTCTTCCCAGCTGAAATGTCAGTTCTGCGGAAAGGAAATCGTCAATCAGAATGTATTTGAAAAGGTTCGGCTCTAATAACAGATTGGATGAATAGATTGAACAACAAAAATTCAGACATTGGCTTTACCCTCCTTGAGGTTATGGTTGTTCTTTCAATTATGGGATTGATAGCGGCCATGGCCTGGCCTGCCATGGGCCTTTTAGATGATAACGAAAGAAGAAAAAGAACCATTGCCAGGATGGAAATAATAAGAAGGGCAATCATCGGTCCCCAGGATCAATATAATGAAACAGGCAGAAGAATGATCGGCGGGTATGTGGGTGATATGAAAAAGTTTCCGGATCTCTGGGAACCCAGGGCTGAAATAAGACCTGATTTTGCCGGAAACGCCTGGGATGGAACGCCTCCAAATCCGGCTGCCGGCCTGGGCCAGGGACCATCCTATACCCTTGATCCTGACCTGGTCTTTTTCAGACCCGCAGGCAGGTTTAACAATAAACGCTGGAAATGGAACAGGCCTTATAGAAAACTTTTTGATGAGAGCGTAAACAATATAGACCATATCGGCGGGCTTGAGACCGAAAACGAGGGGCAGCCAAGGGGATTATGGACAAGATTTACCGAAGATCTGTCATTTGACCTTCCCGGCCACCCCGCCCCTGGCGAGATTGAAAACGAGGCCTGGAAGGGACCCTATATACTTTCTCCCGTGGATAAAAATCTAAAAGCCGGGGCCCATTACGCCAAATCAGACGATGATTACCGTCTGCTTGCCCCTGTATGGATAGATGCATCAGCCTGGGAAGCCTGGGAGGACGGGGATTATGCCCCGACCAACCATGAACTTGGAGAGTTCTATGATGAAAAGGAAAAATTCAGGTGCCTTAAAAACAACGGACGGCTGACAGACGGCTGGGAACGCTCTTTCAAATTTTTTATAACCGCAGACATGGACAGGCCCGGTTCTCAGATATTCTGGATAATATCCGAAGGCCCTGATTATGAGGGGAAATATCCGACAAAGGGCAGTTGTAACAGCCGGGTATGGACTGTTGATTCGAGTAATACCATGGCCCAAGCGTATGCCCCGGATACCGAACAGAACAAAGACAATCTTGTGATGAAAATCTTTTCCCATGAATTTGAGGCCATTTTTCTGGAGGAAAAAATAAGAAAAGAGCAGGAGAGCCAGGTTCTTGTTAAAAATATAAGAAAAGCCCTGACGGGTGAGTCCCCCCATAAAAGCAATTACGGGTTTACAGGGGATATGCAAAGACTGCCCCATCTTTTCAGGTGGGAGACGGGCGGCGGAGCAGACCAGTGGGATAATGAAGACGGAGCCCCCTACACAAAGGGACAACCCAGGGGATTATGGACAGATAAGCCAAACGCCCAGGTCGGTGACAACATTGCCGCAAGCCTTTGGGGAACAGGCTGGCGCACAAACTATTTTTTTCCCCCCCATGGAGAAAAAGAGAATGAAATAATAATAGATCCCTGGGAAAGAGAGGTTCTTTTCTTTATGGACACTGCCCATAAGGCGCTGCTTGTACTGTCAAGGGGGGAGGACGCAAAATTTGATTTCGGAACACTTAATCCTGATAAGACAGAACCCATGAACTTTACACAGGTTGTTGATGTTACAACATATGATCCGGGTTTGCCTGAAAATATGGATAATATATATACCCTCATTAACGCTTATGAGTACAGCCCTGGATATATTGGTGTGGAAAAAATTATTGTACTCAATGCCGCGGCAGGCACAACAAAGGCAAGACTTTTCAGGGGTGAAGGAGACCTGGGTTCGCAAACCCTTGTCTCTTTTGCCCCCTTGACGGATGAAGATGGTGACGCTGCATTGGATGACTGGTCAACAGGAGATGTGGGAACCCCGGCCTTTGAATATAATGATATAACAACAGGCAAAATTCATACGGGGGCCAGGTATTTAGTGTTCTGGAATGATACAAACACAAATAATCAGATTGATACAGGAGAAAATTTCAAGGCAGTCATCTTTAATATAACGGCCGCGCCCGGAACCAGTCAGGTTCCGCAGATAAAGGTAAATTCCAGTGATTTTATTCCGGCGCCTTGAATACCATCCTAAAATAATATGATTTTTCAAAAACAAAGAATTCTTGCCATAGAGGTTGCAGGTGACATTATCAGGGCCGTGCTGCTTGAGCGCAGGGGCAAAAAAATCTGCGTTGTGGATTTTACAAGTCTTAAAAGACCCTCTTCGGATGAAGACCTTCCCGATGTTGAAACCATGAAAAAGCTGGCTCAAAAGCTTGAGTACACGAGGGGCAAGGCCGTGTATGTCACGGCTCTTGCCAGGGCCTGTGAGCTTTATATGGATAAAAAAAAGGTTTCGGGCATGAACCTGTATCAGCTTTCAGAGGCTGCCAAATGGGAAATAGAGCCCTATACGGGGATTACCGGCAATAACGCCCTTGTGGGTGTTGAAAAGGAAAAAAAGCCCAGGGCAAAACCCGGTGAAATCGTGTATGAGGATGAAACCGATGAAATTTTGGTCAATATCTCTGCCATCGAGAGAAATGTTTATGTTGCCATAAAGGAACGTTTCAGGGCCGCAGGATTAAAACTTGTCAGGATATACCCCCCGGAGGTTTCGTTTTATATGCCTCTTTTACTCAAAGATCTTCCTACCCCCCGGGCCATTCTTGAAATAGGGCAGGATTATTCCAACTTTGCAATTTTAAGGGGAAAACACCCGGATCAGATCAACACCCTTAATTTCAGCCTTGATTCCATAAAAACACACCTTGAGAACGAGGGTGAGTCAAGGGATCTTGAAGAGAGTCTCAGGTTTACTTTTTCCCAGGCCCCGGAACACGAATCTGTTATTTTAACAGGCCTGGGGGTCGCTGTTCCTGAAATAATAGAATATGTGAACCGATTTGCAGCAAGCGGTGTCACGCCCCTGTTAATCTCAAAAACATCACAGGTGACGTCAAAGGATCCCGACCCAGCCGATGCTGCCTTTGGCACGGCGGCAGGGGCCGGAATAAGAGAGCTTAAAGACACGTCATTTAAAAATGTTGGAATTGATGATCTTGACCCGCTTTATATAAGGATAAAGAAAAATGCTTATATCATGCCCCTTGCCGCCACAGGAATGATTGCCATAGGTCTTCTAGGGCATAATCAATATATGAAATATCAGGAAAGACAATTCAAGGCTGAAATAAAAAGATATTCCGTTGAGCTGAAAGAAAACAAAGCAAAAATCCAGAAATATAAAATATTGATAGAAGAAAGTGACAAAATCAATAAGGATATCAAAAACACCAAAAATAAAATAAGGTTTGTCAAAAAAGAGTCTGATAAAACCCTGATTGATCTGATCACATACTTTACTACATTTGCCTCTGATCTTCCCTGCGAAGTTGTCCTGGATTCAATTTGTCAAAACGAAGACAAAATAAACGTTTTTCTGATAAAGGGAAGATCCTATGATCTTAATCCCATAGGAGAGTTTGCCACCTCTCTTCAACGGTATTGGTGGTGTGACTCTGCCGTGATAAAAGAACTGAAAAAAGTGGATCAAGGGGAAAAATTATATTTTGAAATGTCAATAGAGACCTTTGGAACACAGGATAGAAATAAATGAAAACCATGACCAATCTTGAAAAATTCGGGTTGGCGGCGGCCCTGATCATTGCCTGCACCTTTTTTTATATGAAATACATGTACGATCCCCAGACCAAGGTGCTCAAGACCACGCTTATAAAACGAAACAAGATTGTCAAGGAGCTGAACCTGGTAAAGGACATACCCCCGCTTTTTAAAGTGAAAAAGACCATCGAGAAAAATCAAAAGATTCTTAAAGATCTTCGAAAGGAGAGCGGCACTCTTTCAGTCAAAACAGGCAACCCCGATGAAATCACCGAACTTTTAAGTCAAATAAACCGAATCATTGAGTCAAACAGACTCGATGTTAATTTAATAGTCCCACAACAGGGAATAGATGGCCGTTATTTCAGGTGGGCCCCGTTTAAAATGGATCTTTCCGGCTCATTTGCAAGTTTTATCGCCTTTATGGAAGAAATAAGGGACCTTGATGATGCTGTGGATATCAGAAATCTGGTTCTTGAAAATTCGGGTGAAAAAAGGGGCATCAATATAAAATTTACATTGAAAATTTAACCAAAGATTTTGGGAGTGTACCAAGGGCTTTCCAAATTGATAAAATTGATCACCCCAAAAATAAAGAGGCAAAAAACACACAAGATGAAAAATATCGCCAAAAAAATCATATTAGTTTTAATCCTTTTAATGACTGTTCAGTCGGGGATTTCATATTCAGCTGAGCGCAGTCCCTTTGAGGAGCCGGTCAATGCCAGGGACATGCATGATTATAAAAAAGCCCAAAAGCAATGCAGGATCATCGGCATTATCACCACGGAAAAAGACGGCAAGGTAATTTTACACACCACCGGGGGCTCAGACAATGGTGCAACACCCGCCTTAAATGGGGTGACCACCCAAGGCGCCTCTGTCTATTCGGTCAATGACAGAATACGTATCAAAAGTAACGGCATCCTTCACGAATTCACACTCAATAAAATAAAAAACAAGGGCATTGTACTCAAGGGGAAAAACGGTAGATCATACGAGGTTGAAGCAAGATGAATATATTTAGATCTTTACACCTGATGATATTGGTCCTGCTGACAACAATGATAATGATCATGACGGGTTGTGCCCAAAAAACCAAATTTTATTTTGGAAATGAGAATCCCTTTAAAACCCGATTGGCAATTGACGGTATTGAAACAAAAAACCCTAGCTTAAAAGATCTTTATCCGGAAGGGGAAACACCCATTGTAAAAATCATCAAGGGGGATATCGTGGATGAGGCGGATGCAAAAAAAATGATTACGGCAGAAGATGCGCCGGGTTTTAGGGGTATGTCGGAAAAGATAAGATCCCTTATTCTCAAGGATGTGCCGGTAAGGCAAATCGCTGAGCTGCTCACCGAACTTTGCGGTTATAATGTTGTTCCCACAAAGCGTGTGGAAAATCAAAAAATCAATATTTTCATGCAGAATATTGACCTGAGAACGGCCCTTGAAACCATCTGCCGCCTTAACAACCTGTGGTACAGGGAAGGCAATAACATTATCACCCTTATGACAAGGCAGGAATATGTCAAAGATATTGAGATTCGCCAGAGCGAGCATACCCGGGCCTTTTATATAAAATATACAAATGCGGCGGATATGGCGAAGATCATACAATCTTTAATGGGGGAGGAGGTCTATCTTTCGGCAATCGAAGATGAAAAAATTTACGGACATGTGGATCCGGAAGAGGATATCAGTTTAACGGGGGAATATGATGGTCCGGAACTGGACAACGAATCTTCCCAGAGAATCATTTTTATGAATAATATTATATCTCAAACAGAGAAGCCGGCCCCCAGTGCAGATAAAGGGGAGGGTGAGCCCAATAAAAAAAAGGCCGCAAAATCCCGGGTACGATCAAAAACCGGCCATAAACCCCTTCTTGCCGTACTTACGGTATTTAAAAGAAATAATTGTATTATTGTAAGATCCCTGGATGCAGGGCTCCTCAATGAAATGGCAAAGATCATTGAAACCCTTGATACTCCCACAAGCCAGGTGCTTCTCGAGGTTAAAATACTCCAGATCACCCTGGGAGATGATTTTGAAAGTTTTTTTAAGCTTGAATATGGTGATTTCGGTCAAAGTGTGGAAAACAGAAATTATCCACCAGAAACCATACCTAAAGGCGGCGGTTTAAATCTTCTTGAAGGCGCAGCTATGTCCGCATCAACCCTTGGAGCCGTGTATAGCTCCAATAATATTCGGGCAAGGGTTGCTCTGTTTGAAAGTGAAGGCCGGGCAAATACCATCTCCTCACCCTTTCTCATGTGCGCCAACAACAGCACTGTTGATTTTTTTGTGGGTGAAGAGGTTCCCCTAAGAGATGACGTAAAAAAGGAAACCATCACCATCGGGGACAGCGGACAGACCATTAACACCTTTATTGTCGATGTAAAGCGTGAAGAGCTTGGCACCAGTATAGATATGTCCACATTTATCAATGAGGACAATACCGTTACCCTGGAGATTGAGACTGAAATTTCTTCGGCCATACTCAATTATTCATCCATAGGGCTGGCCGATGATTTTGGAAATATAATAAATTTTCCCCTTGACGGCATCAGTAAAAGTGAGATCAAATCCATCTTAACGACAAAATCGGGTCAGACAATAGCCCTTGGCGGCATCATAAGGGAAACCATTGATAACAATGAAACCCAGGTACCGATATTGGGGGATATCCCCGGACTTGGGTTCTTTTTTAAACATAAAAAGAACACAAAGAAAAAAACCGAGACCATCGTAATTCTTACCCCCCATATCATAACCCACCCCGGGTTCTCCGGGGCAAAAACCGCTGATTTTCTTAATCGAAAAACTTCAAATGAAATGATTAAAGAAAAAAAAGAGAGCTTATTGACAGATTGATCAATGACAAAAAGGCAAAAAAAATGGGTACATGTATGTTAATCCCGCCCAAGGGGATAAAAATAAATAATATGACGGCTCTTTTTGAAGAGACTTTCAGACTGGATGCATCAGACCTTCATCTCACAGCCAATATGCCCCCCATGTACAGGGTCAAGGGCAAACTTGAACCCCTTAAAGATCATGTGGCTTACACATCCAGTGAAATTGAAGACCTGATGGATGACATTCTTACAGACAGATACAGGCAGGTGCTTAAATCCAGACGGTCGGTTGATTTTGCAGTCAGCATTGATGATGTGGGAAGATTCAGGATTGCGGCCTATTACCAGAGGGGATCACTCTCGGTTGTATGCAGAATGCTTGCTGCGGGAATTCCGACCTTTGAGAGCTTAGGGCTTCCCCAAAGCCTGGCAAGACTGCCCTATATCAGGGACGGACTTGTGCTTGTAACCGGTGTGACAGGTTCGGGTAAATCAACAACCCTTGCAACAATCATACATGAAATAAATGCAAATTTTGCCCATAATATTATCACCATAGAAGATCCCATTGAATATGTTCACCAGAATAATCAAAGCATCATAAACCAGCGTGAACTCCACTCGGATGTTCCCTCATTTGCAGAAGCCCTGAGGGATTCTTTAAGGGCTGATCCCGATGTCATACTGGTGGGAGAGATGAGGGATCTTGAAACCATGGGTACGGCAATCATGGCGGCGGAAACAGGACATCTTGTTTTTTCAACCCTCCATTCGCGTGACTGTGTATCAACACTTAACCGTCTTGTGGGGGCATTCCCGGCAGGTGAACAAGCCCAGATACGACAACAGCTGGCCTCGACGCTTAAGGCTGTAATTTCACAAAGGCTTATTCCCAATGTTTCAAATACGGGAAGAATCCCCGCCGTGGAGATCATGTTTTCCACACCGGGAATCTCCAACCTCATACGCCAGGGCAAAGACGATATGATCTATTCAACCATTGAAACAGGGGTGCATGAAGGAATGATAACCATGGAGCAATGCCTTGTAAAACTTGTGAAAGAGGGAAAAATTAGTGTTGAGACGGCTCTTTCGGCGGCAAAGAATAAAACGCTCATGAAGCAGCGCCTTCAGGTTGGCCTGAAAGATGAAATTGAACCAGAGAGTTCAAAGAAAAAAACATGGTTTAAAAGGTAGAAAATATGGCACGCAGTGAAAGATTCGGAGAGTATCTTGTTACAAATTCCGTAATGACAAAAGAACAATTGACCACCCTTCTCTCCAAACAAAAAATCATTGGAGAAAAGATAGGCATTGCTGCCGTCAAGGAAGGGTACCTTGACGACAGCAGCCTCTTAACGTATCTTTCAACCTTCTTGGGAATTCCTCTCCTGGCGCAAACGGTAAAGGATATCAAAAAAGAAACCATCCATATTCTCCCCCAGAAAATGTGCCTTAAATCAGGTGTGCTTCCCGTTGCCTTCGGTAAAAACAACGAACTTCTTCTTGCCTGTTCAGGGCCTGTGCCAAAAGCTGTCATGCAGAACATGTCACGTCTTGCACAAAAACAGGTCAAGCTGGTTCTTGCCTCCAGAACCCAGATTAAAAAACTTCAAAGTAATTATTACGCCAGGCAATTTGATACAACCATAAAACCTCAATCTATCATTGTTTCGGATAACGCTACATTTATTATCGAACTTTTTGAAAAAATAATGATACGTGGCATAAATGCCGGTGTTTCAGATATTCATGTGGAACCTGAGCGGGATGAACTCGTCATTCGTTTCAGGATTGACGGGGTGATGAAAAAAACTGAAAACTTGCCATATGATATTGCCGGAAAGCTTATTTCCAGAATCAAGATTATGGCAGGACTTGATATTGCGGAAAGAAGAAAACCCCAGGACGGTTCATTCCATTTTAAACCCCTGCTGATTGATCTTGCCATGGACGGCGTCAATGTCAGGGTCAGTATACTTCCCGTCGTCAATGGTGAAAAGGCTGTTTTAAGACTTCTTCCTCCCTATGATGAAATAATTGAGATGGAGACCCTTGGCATGAAACCCGCCATGCTTGAATCTTTTAACAAAAATCTTGCTTCCCCCTATGGGATTGTGCTGGTAACCGGTCCCACAGGGTCCGGCAAATCAACAACATTATACGGCGCTCTCCAGGCCATGAGAAGTGAGCGCACCAATATTACAACCATTGAAGATCCTGTTGAGCTGTCAGTGCGGGGAATAAACCAGACCCAGGTGGATGCCGGTGAAAAGATATCCTTTGCCCATGCGTTAAGGGCCATTCTCAGGCAGGACCCCGATATCATAATGGTTGGCGAGATCAGGGATGCCCAAACCCTGAATATTTCACTTCGTGCCGCAGTTACAGGTCATCTTGTATTATCCACACTTCATACAAATGATGCCCCCAGCTCTTTTTCAAGGATGATGGATATGGGGGCCGAACCTTTTCTTGTGGCGGCTTCGATTCGTGCGGTCCTTGCCCAGAGGCTGGTAAGGAAAGTCTGTCCTTTTTGCAGTGAGTTACAAGAGATAACAAAGTCCGAGCTTTCCATGCTCGGGCTTTGCGAAGATGAGAAATTTAAAATCAAAAGGGGAAAAGGCTGCGATAATTGCACCATGGGCTACAAGGGAAGAATGGGGATTTATGAGCTTTTATCTGTTGATGAACAGATCCGCAGGATGATCCTGGAAAGGGCCACGTTTGAGGAACTTAAAACCTATGCACTTAAAAACACGAATTATCTGACCATGCGGGATGACGGAATAGACAAGGTAAGACAGGGGCTTACAACCCCGGAAGAAATTATGCGAATAACATTGGATTGATGGGATTTTTACCGTGCCGATTTTTAAATATACAGCCATAGACCCTGAAGGAAACAAGGTCAAAAACACCATTAACGCTCCGGATGAAGGAGCGGCGGGAAGACTTCTCAAGGGTGACAATTTTATTGTTCAGCAATTAATTGAAGTCAAGGGAGCCGCTGCCGGCAAAAAAAACTTCACCATCGGCGCAGGTGTCAGGACAAAGGAAATCATCCTTTTTTTCAGGATGTTCTCCTCCCTGATTAATTCCAATGTAACCATTTCCGAGGCAATGGGAATTCTTCAGATGCAGGCGGAAAGCAGAACAATGAAAAATGCCCTGACGGATATAAAAAGCGATATAGAAAGCGGGGTTCCCTTGAGTGATGCCTTTGCCAGGTACCCGAAAATCTTTTCGCCATTGGTGACCAACATGATAAGAGCCGGTGAACTTGGCGGTATCCTCGATGTTGTCCTTGACAGAATCTCTGATTTTCTTGAAAGTCGTGCGGCTTTAAAGGGGAAAATGATCCTCAGCATGATTTATCCTTCGGTTGTTTTTATCGTTACCATGATAGTTGTCGGATTTCTTGTGGGGTTTGTAATACCCAAATTTTCAACACTTCTCCAGGGACGCAGACTTCCGGCAAATACACAATTGCTTCTGGATATGGCCGATTTTATGCAGACCAATATACTGGAAATATCCATTGGTATTATTATTTTAATCCTTTTAATCATCATTCTCATGACAACCAAAGGCACAAGGCTTCATATAGACAGGCTTAAAATATATGTTCCTGTTATAGGTCCTGTGATGCGGTACGGCGTTATTGTTCAGTTTGCCAAAACCTTTGCATCTCTTCTTGAAAGCGGAATCACGCTTATAAATGCTTTAAAGGCAGTGGGGGACACGGTGCCAAATTTAGAAGCGAAGAGACTGATAGCTCGGATGAATGAAAAAGTGCTTGCCGGTGAAACCCTGTCGTCGGCTCTTCGGGATCAAAGGTTTTTTACGCCAATGGTTGTGGCAATGATAAAAATCGGAGAACAGACGGGTCTTATGGATCAGTCCATGACCACGGTGGGAGAGCTTCATGAAAAAATTCTTACCGATAAAATATCGAGAATGACGGCAATGATAGAGCCGGCACTGATTATTACCTTAGGGGGGCTTGTGGGTTACGTGGCCTGGGGACTTATTGCCGGCATGCTGACCATGTATTCACAATAACCAGAGGCCTATCCAGCGCCTGGTCTTTTGATCAATATTTAAAACAAACAATAACGGAGTTTTTCCATGAAAAAATTAATTTTTATGCCTTTACTATTAATAGCTGTAATTTTAATCACAGTTACCGGTTGCAAGGATGGCGCAAATAAAAATGCCATCGTTGAATTCAAAGGAGGCAGCTTAACCACACAAGATCTTGACGCCCATTATGAAAAACTGAAAAAGAATAGGACATTTAAAGGCAAAATCCAAGAACTTACCCCTGACGTTGTCTTTAATCATGCCCTTAATATGGAGATGATAATCGCAAAGGGGCTTGATGAAAAATTGCACCTTGATCCCAGGATAAGGGCTGAAATCCATGAATTCATGTCAG
Source organism: Desulfobacteraceae bacterium (assembly GCA_016743945.1). Taxonomy (GTDB): domain Bacteria; phylum Desulfobacterota; class Desulfobacteria; order Desulfobacterales; family Desulfobacteraceae; genus NBML01. The sequence continues at coordinate 76,479 of JADGFI010000017.1, read as the reverse complement.
ATTTGTTTCTTCGGGTCATGCAGGACAGCCTTGTATCCAAAATCAACAAGGAGGAGTTTACCGAAGAAGAGTTAAAACAATTTTACACTGAACATAAGGACAATTATAAAGACAAAGCACTTTACAGTGTGAAGATGATCAAAATGCAAAGTCTTCAACCGGCAAAAGAGGTAATTGAAAAATTGCAAACCGGGCGCTTTGATTTTAACGGGGCCGCAGCGAAATATTCAATGGATAAAAAATCAAAAACTCGTGGCGGAGATATCGGTAAGAGAGCTCTTTTAAAATTTAAAAAAACGTGGCAGCCTGTGATTTCATCCCTTGAAACAGGGAAGGTATCAGGACCCCATAAGATCGGGGAAGACTTTTATATATTCAAACTAACGGATAAAACCAAGCCCCTTCAGCACTCTTTTAAAGAGAAAAAAGCCTACATTAAAAACGATTTGATGTACGTAAAATACAAAAAAGCATGGCAGAACACCTATGACCGGCTTAAAAAAGAATTTAAGGTTGAAATAGATGAAACCAAACTTGCAGCATTTATGGATAGATCAAAATAACGGCCATGGGTTCTGGTATTTTATGGCAACGAAAAATTCAAACTCCCATGATTGCAGGGCCTTGGTGGGAATTTCCATACAAAAAAAGGAGGTTTTTGTGAAAAAAATGCTACTGCCATGCTTGATTTTGTTTCTTATTTTTGGATCTGTAAGTTCTTCTTTGGCACACAGTACAAAGGGAAGGATGAAGGTTCCTTTGGACAAGGATACCCTGGTGGTTGACGATACCGCCTATTTTATGGAATCATATGTTCATAGGCAGCTATACAAGGATAAGTATGAAAAATGGGAAAAAAGGTTCTATGTTAATAAATTTATAGATGTTAAGCAGGATAAAAACCATGCTGTCATTCATTTTAAAACCCTGGATGTTAAAACAAAAAATATCTTTAACGATAAAATGAGCATTAACAGGCTTGCAAACGGCAGATGGGTATTTAATCCACAAAACGGAGAAGAAAAAATAGAGCTGTATACCTATGTAAAGAAAACAAGCTATTATTATAATAAATATGTTTTCCCGGTATCTGCGGCAGGATTGGTTATCGCCCTGTCGGGATTGGCTTTTATCCGTAGAAAAAAAAGAAGTGTTCTTTAATTTATGGTTGAAATAATAAGACAATTGATAGCCGGAAGTATTGCGCTGGGAGTTATTGTTGGAAATTCAGGTAATATCATGGAATTTTATGATGAAACAGTTGCAATGTCCCGGCAGATAGCCACGGCCGGAGATCTGCGATCCATCACTATGATGCTGGATTATACCTATTTGAAAAAAGGACGTTTGCCCCGACCGGACAGATTTGAAATCTGGATGGTAAAAAATTTCAAGGAAAATAACCTGAAAGATCTTATGACCGATCACTGGGGAAACAGGCTTGTTTATAAATCATCTAAAAAAGATAAGACATATCTCTTAATCAGTCTGGGGCCCGACGGTATCTTAGATACCCAGGATGATATGAGGCGTACGGGTCCATGATAATCGGCATGGCCGAACATGGTAGAAACTTCCGGGATTGCAACACCTTGGTGGAAATTTCATATAAACGTAACAATGGGATATCATGAAACAAAAAAACAAAAAGAAACGTAAGTATCTAATCAATAAAAAATTTCAATTGGGCTATGCTCTTAAAATCACGGCGATCCAGATCCCATGCATACTGGCGACTGGAATTTCGCTATCCTGGTTTTATCTTATCTTTATGGACAATCAGATGCATGCCTCCTGTAATCTACAAATATTTATTCAGATGTTTTTGCTTCTCCTTATTTTCTCCTGCGTTGTTGTGTTTTTTTCCATAAGGCTTACACATTCAATTGCAGGACCTGTACAAAAAACAAGCGCCGTATTAAGGCAGATTGCAAAGGGAAATCTGCCTGAAAAAAAAATTGTGTTCAGGAAAAAAGATTCATTTAAAGAACTATCACACGATTTGAATCATATGATCGACGCCATGAGAGAAGATCGCCTAGGCTATGAAAACGCCAGGGAAAAATTGGAATCGGTCAGGGATGATATTGTCAATAACACCGATCAAAATTTATGCCTGGCAAAAATAGAAACTATCCTTAAATATTATAGACAAAAAGAAAGGGCTTAAAAATCAATATCCATTCAGAACTGTTGACCTCATTTTTGCAGCCATTTGAGATTCCATTTATTTACCTGTTTTTATTTGTTTTTGGAGCATGCATCGGAAGTTTTGCAAACGTCTGTATTGCAAGAATCCCGAAATCATTGTCAGTGGTTTCACCAGGTTCTTTATGCCCTGGATGCAAAAAACATATAAAATTTTATGACAATATTCCAATCATAAGCTATCTTTTTCTTAGGGGGAGATGCAGAAACTGTGGTGTCAAAATCGGACCGCGTTATTTGCTGGTGGAGATTGTATCCGGAGCGGCAGCCCTTTTAATTTTTTCATATCATGGAATATCTTTGGGATTGCTTCACTTTACTTTTTTTGAACTATTGCTGATTATATCCTGCATTGATATTGATCACAGGATAATTCCAAATATTTTATCCCTCCCGGGGATTTTGTTTTTTTGTGTGGTATCTTTTTTCTCCCAGGGTATAATAACATGGCAGGAATCTTTCCTTGGAATCATGGCCGGTGGGGGGATTCTTTATCTCATAGCCCTTATGTATTACGGGTTTAAAAAAACCTGTGGAATGGGAGGGGGGGATATCAAGCTGCTTGCCATGGTGGGCGCCTTTACTGGCTGGCAGGGGGTGCTGTTTACTCTTTTTTTAAGTTCCTTGACCGGAACTATCACGGGTGTTGGAATAATTTTGTCAAAACAAAAGTTTAATATGAAAATCGCTATTCCGTTTGGACCTTTTATTTCTTTTGCAGCCGTGGTTTATCTATGGTTCGGAGACCAGTTGATTTACTGGTATCTTAATTGATTTACCGGCGCTTGACCATGGATAAAAATCAGGTCCGATGGTTTTGCCTGGCCTGCTTTGTATGGGCCCTTCCCGCAGGAATGGTTGCCTTTTTTTTCGGCAGGTTTTCCGGGCTTGTTATACCCGAAAGCGCGGTGGCCGTTTTGGTCCCGGCATTCTTCTTACTAATGCTTGGAACCCTGGCGCTGATGCCAGACTTCAACAAGAGAAATGGTACTCTTTTGTTTGTGGGATGCCTTGCTGTATGGGCCCTTGTCTTTTTCCTGGATCAGGCCGGACATCTTTCTCGGGAGGTTGTCGGGGTGGTCGGTACATTAAACCTGATTGTGGCGGCGGGCTTGTCGGGAAAAGCCCTTGCCACGGGGTTGATGCGGCCAGCAGAGTTTGTGCCCGTCTGCCTGACTGCAATGACCGCCGACCTTGCAAGTGTTGTGGCAGGACCGACACAAAAAATTGCCGGTATTCTGGAGCACTACTATACCGGAACAATGGCGGGGCCGCCGCCGGTTGCCGATTATTTTCTCATCAAGATCCCGGTGTGGGGCTTTCCCAGTTTTATGCCCCTATTCGGTGTCTCCGATGTGGTGTTTCTGGTGTTTTTGTCGGCAGGTGCCGGGAAATTTAAGATCAATGATAAATTTTTTAATCTCCCGATTCCAGGGCTTGCTCTTCTTTTCGGGGTGTTCCTGGCCCATTCAACCTCATTTTTTATACCGGGAATACCCCTGCTGGTTCTTTTTTTTCTTCCCGTTGTTTTGCTTCAATCTCCCGGGGCAAGGCAGCTCAAACGATCCGATATCCTATACTCCATTGTGTTCCCTGCTATTATTCTCCTGGGGATCCGGCTTTCCTCGTTGTAATCTTCTGGATGCAGGTCTGGCAGTCCATGTAAACCCCCGTGGCCCAGACCGCCTTGCACCGCTGGCCGATAAGAGTGCTTTCCTCCACGGCAAACCCTGCCCGGAGCAGCAAATCCCTCATTGACTTAGGATCAATGTGCCGGTTATTTTCAGGCGGCTTCCCGTAGGCCCTCAGATACCGAAAAATCATGGTCAGCTTGTTCCGCAGGGTCATACCGGCAGTGGTGAAGCTCAGCACCATTATCCTCCCCCCGGGTTTAAGCACCCGGCCTGCTTCCTCAAGGGCGGATCGGGGATCGGGGATGATATGTAACAGATTGACCATCAGCACTGTGTCAAATGAGTTGTCCTCATAGCCTGTTTCCAGGCAGTTTCGTTTTTCAACCCGGACATTGCAGAAATTTTTCAGCTTTTTTTTTGCCACACAAACCATTTCATCGGAAAAATCTGTGGCCAAAACACAGTCGGTCCGGGGAGCAATAAGTTCAGAGTAAGTACCGTTTCCGCATCCCAGTTCCAGAACCCTGCCCAGGTCCTGCTGACGCGCTACTTTTGCTTTTGCAAGTCCCAGATCCGGTTTGCCTATAACATAGCTATTGCGTTTTTCAAAGTCCGCTGCAAAATGGCTCCAATAGGTTTCTTTTTCCATCTCTTTTCCACCCGATTTTTAATGGTTATGAATTAGGCTCGCTTAATTTTTAAAGCGGTATGTTTTGTTGCGCGTCGAAAAAGAGGCGTGCCGCTCCGGATGAAAGGGAGCGGCACAATCGCCGGACAGCAATGCGTTCAAGTTGCAGGCGTAATCTCCAGATTAAAAAGATGCCCGATATTTTTCTGCAGGGTTTTATAAAGAAAATTTTGTGTTCCGCAATGGTCACTAACAATGTTCAAGGATTCTTCATAGGCGGCCATGGCTTTATCCCATGTGCCGTTCATAGTGTGCAGTATCCCAAGATTATTCAGCAGCTTGGCTTCGAGACACTTTTTATTTAGATCCCGTGACAGGGACAGTGCATCTTCAATATTCAGGAACGCCATGCCGAAATCGCCGGCGTTACCGGCTTCCATGCCGGTGCGACTGAGGTTGCCGATCATTTTAAGCAATGATCTCAATGAACTCCCTGAAATAACATTTTCCCGGCAAGCATTCGATATTTGTTTTTTATGCAACATTGGTCACGTCCCGAATCAATTCCTGAATCTTTTTTTTTCCAGTATTTCCGGTGGTAGATCCGTAGATAATTAGTGCATTGGTCATTTTTCCCTCCAGGTGAATTTCCATGTGCTTAAGGAATCCCACAGTTTAAGATTATAGTAAAATTTAGTTTCGACTAACAATAAAAGGCAAAGGAAAATCTGTCAAGTGTTTTTTTATTTTTTGAATTTAATTTTCCGGGCCGGTAATTTTTCGGCAGGTAGATCAACGGTCGAAGATAGCCTGCCAAGGCCAGTCAGGTAACCAGAAATTCAGCGGGTATCCCGCCTTCATTTTCCAAACTCCTTTTCAGGGTAAAAAAGCTCCCTTACGGGGTGGAAAACAATTGCTTTATCATGTTAGGATTACCAAATATTTTAATCAAGAACTAAAATTGTATTAAGTTTATTCAGGAGATCAAATGGTGGTAAAAAAAATTATTATGGCAACTTTGTGTCTGTTTTCAATCCCGGGATTTTTGTGCATGGATGTTTGGGGCTTAACCGGCCGGGAGGTGATGATCATGGTTGATGAACGTGAAGATGGCGATGATTCAAAATCAATTGTAGAGATGACCCTTATCAATCGAAGGGGAAAAAAACGGATACGGCAGATGGTTTCCTATCGAAAGGATTATGGCAAAGATTCCAAAAAGGTGATGTGTTTTAAAAAACCGGCAGATGTACAGGGCACTGCCTTTCTTTCATGGGAATGGGATGACCCGGACAAGACTGATGATAAGTGGCTCTATATGCCGGCGTTAAGAAAGGTCAGGAGAATTGGAGGAGAATCCACCAATGATTATTTCATGGGAAGTGACTTCACCTATGATGACATGGGTAAAAGAAATGTGGATGAAGATACCCATACCTTAATTTGTGAGGAAGCAATCAATGGGTCAAACTGCTGGAAAATTGAATCAATTCCCCTTGAAAAAGATGCCAATTATGACAAAAAAATTCTGTGGGTCAACAAGGATGCACGGGCTGTTATCAAGGCGGAATATTATGATTCCCAAGGATTATTGAAAACCTTAACCGTTAAAGATATAAAGCGGCACAACGCTATCTGGACCATATTTGAGATGGAAATGAACAATACAAGGGAAAATCACACCACCATCATGAAAATGAGTGATGTTCAATACAATATCGGCGTTGCAGATTCTTTTTTCCAAACCGCAACCATATCCAGAGGAATTGTTAGGTGAAATGTTATCAAATAAACTTTTGCCTTACGTTTTTTTTTGGTGCCTTCTCCTTGGTTCAACCGCCCATGCCTTTGAATTTTCAGGTCTGGAATTTGACCTTTCCGGATACCTGGAGACACGGCATTGTTTGCAGGTTAAAGCCCCCAATGATTGGCTTGCATCCGAAACAATGGCAAGACTTGAAACAAGAAGTTTCAAGGATGACTGGTCTTTGTTTGCCTCGATGAATTTATCGGCAAATCATGCCAGAGAAGACGAATCCGGGATCTCCGTTCACGAGGCGTATATTGATTATGTGGCCCCCTCATGGGATTTGCGCCTTGGGCGGCAGATTATTATCTGGGGAAATTCCGATGGGGTTCGCATCACGGATAATATTTCACCCTCGGATCTGTCCGAGTATATCACCCGGGATTTTGATGAAATCAGGATGGCTGTGGATGCCTTGAAATTAAGATTTTTCGGAGACAATGGTACGGGTGAGTTGATTTTTATCCCTTTTTTCACCCAGGGGATTTTACCCGATAAAGACAGCCCATGGGCTGTGGGGAATTTCGGCAATGAAACCATGGGCAACAACGGGCCGGATAAAAACATTGAAAACGGGGAATTGGCAGCAAAGTATGCCCTGTTTTTGCCGGGATTTGACATGGGATTGTCCTATTTTTATACCTGGAATGATTTTCCCTATTACACCCATACCCGGGACAATGGGTCCTTGCTGAATCCTAAGTTCCAGCGTCTCCATATTTTTGGCGTGGAATTTTCCAAGCTCTACAAGGATGTTGTTTTCAGGGGAGAGGCAGCGTTTTCCCATGGTAATCGGTATGGGTCAAACGCCATGGATTGCCTTGTAAAAAAAGATCAGATCAAATGGCTTCTGGGGCTGGACTGGTCTCCGGGGAACAATTGGTCTTTGTCGTTCCAGGTAACAGAAGACAGAATTCTTGGATTTTCAGACAAAATTCAACAAAAAGCACAATCAGCCATGGTCACTATGAGTATCTCCAAAAAATTGTTCCGGGAAAAACTGATTTTATTCGGGATGCACTATTTTAACCTGAATGAACAAGACAGTCTGACCCGGCTCAGTTCCGAATACCAGGTCATGGACGGATTGTCCCTGTTCCTGGGCACCGATATTTTTACGGGCTGCCAATCAGGCAGTTTTGGAAGATACACAGAGAATACCCAGATATGGGCCAAGGTAAAATATAATTTTTAAGTCTAAAAAAAAGAAAAAATCATAGGGAGCAACAATGATTGAAATAAAAAAAATTAATCGGTTATTTTATGGACTGGGTCAATTAATCGTCCGGTTCAGGTATGTGAATATTTTTTTGTTTATTGCGATTTTGAGCATTGCGTTTTTGGGAACATCAAAGATTAAGACCGATGCCGGGTGGGATAGCTGGATGCTTGAAAAATCGGCTTTGAAAATATCCGAGGATGAGTTTAAGAGCATTTTTGGGAACAGTGATTATGTGGCGGTAATGGTGGAGGTTGACGACCTTTTTACGCCTGAGATTTTATCTAAAATCAGGGAGCTTGGCCATGAGCTTAAACAAAAAATCCCCTTTGCAGATGATCTCATGTCCATAACAGATTGCGAATTTTCCATTGGAAATGAAACTGGTATTGAAATTATAAATCTTGTCCCCGATATTATCCCGACCGATCCTGTACAATTGGAAACCATCAGGAATCTTGCCCTTTCCAAAAAACTGCTTGTGGGAAAACTTATTTCAAAGGACAGCACCCAATCTTGGGTCATGTTAAGGCTTCACCCCTTTCCGGATGGGTGGCGGGATAAAAATAACGAAGGGGCGGATATGGTGGTGGGAAAAACAGCCGTTGAGATTATCGGCCAGGATAAATATCAGATCCTCAACCCGAGATCGGCTGGTCTTCCGGTACTGTCCCATGAAAAAATGAGCTTTTTCAAAGATGAGATGAAACGGACCATGGGGCTTTCCCTTCTGGCATCCCTGGTTGTCTTGTCCCTGTCCCTCCGGTCTTTCAGAAATGTTCTTATTTCCATCCTGGTTGCCTTTGGCAGCGTCTTTATCACCTTTGGAATGCAGGGAATTTTGGGTATCTCCATTGATATTGGAATGGTTGTTGTACCGATATATCTGGGGATTGCCGTTTCCATCGGCTATTCCATCCATATTTTTTCTTTTTTTGACAGGGAATTTTCAAAAACAGGTAAAAGAAAAGAGTCCATTTATCATGCCATTGAAGAGACCGGATGGCCCATTTTATTTACAGCCCTAACCACCATCGGTGCCCTTGCCTCCTTTCATTTTGTGGACGTAAAACCTGTCAGATGGATTGGTTCAGCAACCGCCATGCTGGTGTCCATCATTTTTTGCATTGTCATTATCATGATTCCCACCCTGTTGAGCTTTGGGAAAAACAAAGTGCCCCAGCCCGAAAAAAACCAGGTCAAAACCATCAATCGCAGGCTTGGATCTTTTATGGATCACCTTGGTATAAACGTGCTTACCTGGCCAAAAACAATCATGACTATTTTTATCCTCATGATTTTTGTCTGTGGTTTTGGTCTCAAATTTTTTGAAGTTTCCTTTGATATCCGCAAAAACATGGGATTAAAAGTTCCCTATGTCGAAAGATTGGATTATGTCAGTCACTCCGAGGTGGGCTCTCTTTATTCTTATAATATGGTGGTTGAATTCAAACAAGACGGCATGGCAAGAAAACCTGTCAATTTAAAAAAACTTGATACCCTCATGGAAGAGATAAAAGGATATACGCTTACCAAAAGGGTGACCTCCATTGTTGAGATCATAAAGGACATGAACCAGGCCCTGAACCAGGGAGATGAGCACTTTTATAAAATCCCGGACACCCGGCAAATGGTTGCCCAGATCATGCTCCTGTATGAAAATGCCGGTGGAAAAGAAGCGGAAAAATGGATCGATTATGATTATAAACGCCTGCGGATCATGGTGGACCTGGAAGATTATAATTCCCTTGAGGCAAAAAATGAACTTTTAAGATTAAGAGACAGCGCCCAAAAAGCATATCCCGATGCCACCATTTCCATGGCAGGTGCCATCGCTCAATTTACGGTCATGCAGGACGTGGTCTCCTGGGGCCAGATAACCTCATTTTTCATCGCCATCTGCAGTATCTCCCTGTTGATGATCATTGTGTTTGGCAGCATCAAGACAGGGCTCATCGCCATGATTCCCAACATTACCCCTGCCATTGCCGTGGGGGGACTCATGGGCTGGGCCGGCATCCCCCTTGACATGATGACCATCACGATCATGCCGATGCTGCTGGGCCTTGCCGTGGATGACACCATCCATTTTATCAACCATGCAAAGCTGGAATATGAGCGATGCAAGGATTATCACATGAGCATCCGAAGAACTTTTTCGACCATCGGGATTCCCCTGTTTTTGACCACCTTGGTCATCATGGCCAATTATTCGGTTTACCTGACCTCCATTGCTAATGATTATGTGATTATGGGCGGGTTAACCATCCTGGGCATTTTAACAGCCCTTCTGACCGATTATTTTGTTACACCGATATTGCTTGTCTGGGCAAAACCATTTGGGAAGTAATTTTCCCCCAACAGAGTCCTATATGATAATTTTTAAGGAGATTTAGATATTGATTGATTTTAAAAAGAAAAAAACACTCATCAGCGCGGTTATCGCAATTTTTCTGGCCATAACCGTTTCTGCCGCATTCGCTCACACCTTGTACATGAACCTTCTTGATAATGAAGACGGAACCATAACGGTTGAAGGAATGTTTTCCACAGGGAGTAATGCCGCAGGTCTCCCCCTTTATCTGGAAAACAAAAAAGGAGAAGTCATTAAAAAATTAAAAATGGATGAGGAAGGTGAGGCAACATTTAAAACGCCGGATGTTCCCTATACCGTCTTTCTTGACGGAGGACCCGGGCATACGGTTCGCCAAGAAGGCCCCTTAACTCCATAATATAAAAAAAAATCAAATTAAACCACCACCCAAAAGGAGACAAAAATGAACAAAAAATTCACCCTGTGTTTTACCATGATTGCAGCGCTTGCCATAACCACCAGCGCATTTTCCCATTCCCTGTGGGTAAACATTAACGAGTCCTTTGCCCACCCTCCGGGACATGTTATTTCATCATTGGGATGGGGACATGTCGTTCCCATGGATGATTTTCTCATATCCGAAGCGGGGGCCGTTACCATTGAAAGTTACACGCTTGTGGGGCCTGATAACAGCAAAACAGCGATGGCCTTACCTGTCCTTAAAAAAGAAAAAATAATGACATCCAAAACCGGTATGAATATTGTATCCGGTGATCTGGGCTTAAGAAAAATATCACTCACAGAAAATACAAAACCCGGCACCTACCAGGTGATTGCTGAATCAAAAGCCACTTTTTTTACCGGGTATGTTGACAAAGACGGAAAAACAAAAATGACAACAAAACCCATGGATAAAATCAAGGGAGCCAAAAAAATCAATTTCAGCACCCGGTACAAGGCTGTGGCAAAATCCTATATGGCGATTAAAAAATGGACCCAGCCGACGCCTGCAGGCCACGCGCTTGAGCTGATGCCAACCTGTGATTTAAGTGATATCCATGCCGGTGATCTTGTCACTTTTGAAGCAAGCCTCAATGGTAAAAATCTCAATTGCGGCATGGACGGCATGTATTACCTCATGGCCACAAGCAATACCTATGGCGGTCCTGACAATTTTAGTCTCTGCGCCTATATTATGGATGGAAAAGCCCAGGTCCGAATTCCCACGGCCGGCGAATGGGTTGTCAGTGTCATGGTAAAAAAAGAGGTGACCCCGAAAAATGAACTAAAAGATCTTGTTGGGAAATGCACAACGGTTTATTACGGCGCAAGCGTCAGCATGACAGCAACCCCCTAACCGCTATCGGCATCGTTTATATTAAGCCGGATTGCCCGGACAACCTTTGGGTCCCCGGGCAATCTGTTCAAATAATGGACAACACGATAACAGCTGCCCAAAACAAGTACGATTTATCTTCAAACCAAATGGTGGGAGTAATGTTAAATGAATAACTTATCAAAAAAAAACACAAACACAAACATGGGGCGATTATACAAAGATTTTTTAAACGGACCCATGAAAGCGGGATTAATGATTTGCGGCATTCGGCTTGGGATTTTTGATGCGCTCCAGACAAAGGTAAGTGCCAAAGAGGTCGCCTCCATGCTGGCGCTGAATCCGGGCAACACCGAAATTTTTTTAGATTCCCTTTGCACAATAGATCTTGTTGAAAAAAGCCAGTCCCTTTATCAAAACAAGATAGATACCGATGCGTATCTGGTAAAGAAAAAACCTGAATATATCGGTTCCATGCTTGAATTTTATAAAAAACACATCCTTGATATTCTGGATCATCTGCCTGAACTTGTAAAAAATGGCCCCAATCCCGGCATCCTTGCCCAGGATTTTTCATCTCCTCTTTTCTGGGCTGAATCCACAAAAAATTCGGGTGCATGGATCATCGCCGGAGGATTTGATTCCGCCCTTGAGATCATCACCCACCTTCCGGAGTTTAATTCCTGGGGTAAAATGCTGGACCTCGGAGGGGGATCCGGGCTTTGCTGTGTCTCCATTGTCAAAGCGCATCCCGACCTGAAAGGGGTTGTTTTTGATCAACCAGCCGTCATTGAGACCACCATAAAGATTATCGAAAAACATCATGTTCCGGACCGCATTGAAACCCTGGCGGGTAATTATCTTGAGGATTCCATCGGTCAGAACTATGACCTGATATTTGCCAGTGCTACATTAAATTTTGCAAAACAAAACCTTGACCCATTGTTCCATAAAATCTTGGCAGCCTTGAATCCGGGGGGACTTTTTATCACGTTTCAGGATGGAATGACCCACGAAAACACAAAACCCGATGTCATGCTGGCCCATACGCCCCATGCCCTTGCAGCGGGAAAAAACATGACCTTTAAGCAGGGACAAATAGCTGAGGCCATGATTCGCACCGGGTTCAAATCAGTTCAATCCCGCACCTTGAAAACACCTTTGCATGATATGGAGCTTGATATTGCGAGGAAATAAAAATGGGATTTCCCAATTCCCACAGTGGTATAAAGAAAGATACCAATAAAAATAAGGACCCTAGGATCAAAGGTTTCCTGCTCTTTAAGAGGAATAGCAATAATAGTGACGCAAAAAAGATTCTTAAGGAGATAAAGTGATAGATTTTTATAAAGGAACTTTCCGATGGGTTCCGGCTGTAATGTTTGCAATGGTACTGGTGCTAAATCCATTTGCAACCTTTGCATCTGACGGGAAAGAGAAGGCCGGAAATAAAACAACCCCGGGAAAACATAAAATAGAAGCAATAACCGTAACCGCCCAGAAGCAGGAAGAAAATGTTCAGGAGGTGCCCGTGAGTATCACCGTGTTTAATGAGCGGGATATAGAGGACAAAAAAATTGAATCCGTGGAGGATATAGCTGATTTTGTTCCAAATCTGACGATCCTTGACAATGGTATGTCAGGTACGAATTCGCCATCCATGCGGGGGGTTCATGTGGCCCCCTATACATTTACAACGACAACCGGATTGTATGTGGACGGTGTTCCCATGATATCGGGTTTCGGATTTGAAGCCGGTCTTCTCGATATAGAGCGCATTGAAGTATTAAGGGGCCCCCAGGGCACCTTGTACGGTAAAAATACTGAAACCGGCGTGATCAATATCATCTCCAGGCAGCCGGGTAATGAATTTAAGGGAAAGGTATCTGTGGCAGGGGGCCAGGATAAAAAAGGAGATGTTTCACTCAGCCTGGCCGGTCCCATTCAAAAAGACAGGCTTTTTTTCGGCCTGGCCGGCCAGTATTATCAAAAAGACGGGTATATCGAAAACACAAATCTGGGAGGTATGGACGACGATAGAAAGCACTGGTTCGGCAAGGCCCATCTTCGCTGGACCCCAATGGATGATCTTGATATTTCCCTTATTGCCTCACACCTCAAATATGACGAGGGCGGGCCGAATATGAATTTTACGGAGAAGGGGGCCGCCATGTTCGGCCTTGCTGCGCCACAGGATCGCAAGGTGTCGTCTAATCTTGAGGGATGGAACAAGACAGCCAGCGACTCCCAGTCCCTGAAAATTGGCTACAACCTCAGTGATTTAATCACACTGACATCCGTCACCACGAACAGGGTATACGAGGACAGGACTGTGGCAGATTTTGATTTCAGCAGCGCCACCTATATGCATTCAGACAAGGATGGTAACTACAAAAAAATGTCCCAGGAGCTGCGCCTGGACTCATCTGCCAAACAATTGAAATGGCTGGTCGGTCTGTATTACGATAAAGATCAAAACGATCTTGATTTTGAAGTTGCATCGATGATTCCACCAATGGCGAGTGTATCAAGTAGGAGTATCAACGGGGATGCCTGGGCCGCATTTGCAAATTTCACCTGCCCTTTGCCAGGGCAGTTCAGTCTGGTCGGTGGTCTGCGCTATGAGCAGCAGGATCAGGAATTCGAGGATCATATTAAAAAAATGAAAGTTGATGATTCCTGGGATGCACTGAGCCCCAGGATAGGCCTTGAATATCAATTTTCTTCTTCAATCATGACCTATGCAGGCGCTTCAAAGGGATATCGTTCCGGCGGGTTCAATCAGATGGCAGAAGATCCGCTGTATTTCAGTTATGGTGCGGAAGAATTGTGGTCCTATGAAGTTGGTGTGAAAAGCGCATTCTTCAATAATCGGCTTGTTTTGAACGGGGCTTTATACCATATGGATATTTCCGATATGCAGGTGGAGCAGGCTGTTACACCTGTTGTCAACTATCTTACCAATGCGGCAGAAGCAACGGCCAAAGGAATCGAGCTGGAAATAACAGCGGTGATGACCGATGGCCTGAGCCTCATGGCCGGTTTCGGGTACAGCGATATTGAATTTGACAACTTTAAAGATGCCCGGGGTGATTACAAGGGCAATAAAAATCCCTTTGCTCCGGAATACACGTTTAACATCGGTGCCCAATACAGGCACGGCAGCGGGGTTTATGCCAGGGCAGACCTGATCGGTTACGGAGAGATGTATCTTGACAAGGCAAATGAGTACTCAAGGGATGCCTATGAAATAGTCAATGCGAAGATAGGCTATGAAACCGAAGCCTTTGATATCTACCTCTATGCAAAAAATCTTTTTGATAAAAAATACGATTCCAACGGATTTTACGGCGGGATGTATACGCTCTATAGTGAACCTGGAGAAATCGGCCTCCAGGCGGTTTACAGATTTTAATTTGTTCAGTGTCTAACCTCACCCACCGGCACCTTCTCCCACAGAGAAAGGGGTTCAGGTGGGTACAATAATCTTATGAAGGATAAAAACAATGGGTGAAAAAATCAGGATTCAACTTACTAAAGTACAGGAAACTCTTTTACTGCCTTTATGGGGAAGAGCTGTTGAAGCGAAAAAACCAAATCCTCAATTATTCGATAAGAAGGCATTGGATATTATTGAAAAACTTGATTATGATTTTTCAACCATTACCCAAAATATAAACCGGCTCAGTCAGATGGGCTGGGTTGCGCGAAGTCTTCAGATAGACAGTATAGTCTCCGAATTCATAAAAGAGTTTCCGCACGGAACCATCGTCAATATCGGCTGCGGTATGGATACTACATTTGACCGCATAGACAACGGCCGTATCCTGTTTTATGAGCTTGATTTGCCGGAGGTTATTGAGCTTCGAAGAAAATTTTTTCAGGACAATGAAAGAAGAAAAACAATTGCCGGTTCGTTTCTTGATAACAACTGGCTTGCGGACATTGAGGTTAAGGATGGACTGATGTGTATTGCCGGCGGGGTCTTCTACTATTTTGACGATCAGCAGATGAAAACATTTTTCACTAAAATGGCAAATCGTTTTGGAAAGTGTGATTTTATTTTCGATTTTCTTTCAGATTTCGGGATAAAAGTAGCAACCAAAAAGGTATTGAAAGCCGGAGGTATGAATGGTGCGGCAATTGGTAAAAGCTGGGGAATAAAGAAAGTCCTGGAACTTGAAAACTGGGACAGCAGAATCAGGATAGTGAGTGAAATTCCGATGTATAAGGGCCTGAAAAAAGAATATTCTTTCAAGATGAAATTGGGCTCATATTTTTCGGATTTTTTCAACATAGCATCGATTGTTCATTTAAGAACAGAAGATTAAAAAAATTCTATAATCTTCTCAAGCGGCTTTGCATAAAAAGAGTGCAGGTGAGGTCAAACAGATTAACCATAAGAATGGAAACAATATGGAACTTAAAATAAATAATCTTTCAAAAACCTATCCCAATGGAGTGCAGGCTCTCAAAAGTATAAATCTGACAATAGGAAAGGGGATGTTTGGTCTTTTGGGGCAGAATGGCGCAGGCAAATCAACCTTTATGCGCACAATCGCAACGCTGCAGGATGCGGATCAGGGTAAAATCGTTCTGGATGAAATTGATATGTTTAAAAAACCCCAGGAAGCACGAAAGGTGCTGGGGTATCTTCCCCAGGAGTTTGGTGTTTACGACACTGTTTCAGCCCAAGAGATGCTCGATTATGTGGCGGACCTAAAAGGAATTGTAAACAAAAAGGAAAGAAAAAAGCTGGTAAAAGCCCTTCTTAACAAAGTTAACCTCTATGATGTCCGCAAAAAAAAGCTGGGGACCTATTCAGGCGGGATGAAACAGCGCTTTGGAATTGCCCAGGCATTGATCGGCAGCCCCAAACTCATTATTGTGGATGAACCGACAGCCGGGCTGGACCCTGCTGAACGCAAGCGTTTTTACAATATTTTGAGCGAACTTGGCCAAGAGACGATTGTTATTCTTTCGACACACATTGTTGAGGATGTAACAACCCTGTGCAGCGATATGGCAGTTATCGGCAATGGTGAAGTACTGTACAGAGGAGCCCCGAAAAAGCTTATTGAATCCGTAAAAGGAAAGATCTGGGAAAAAGAGATTACCCGTGGTGAACTGGCGGAATACGAGAAAAAATTTTTTGTAACCTCTTCCCATTTAAAACAGGGCAGGATGAGTGTGGACGTTTACAGCGACACGTTGCCGGATTCCTCTTTTAAGGAGAAAGAGGCGGACATGGAAGATGCCTACTTTGCCGTTATTCACCCTGAAATAGATTTTTTGGCTTCGGCAAGGGGGTAGGGAAAAATGCTTAAAAAAATAATGAGATTTGAGATTGTTTATAATCTCAAAAAACCTTTCACCTATTTGTTTTTTATTATGATGATAGCACAGGGTATCTGGTATGCTGTCGGGACAAATGATTATCACGGCAACAGCAATACCCTGATGAATGCGTCTGTTGTTTTTTATCAGAATTTATCAATAACCGGTATTTTTTTGATTATAATTGCAGCCATTGTTTCGGCAGGAGCCCTGGCAAGAGATCTGGAATTTAAAACCGCAGAAAGCATGTACCCCGGAATTTTGAATGATAAAATTTTTTTTACGGGCAAGTATTTCGGGGCTTTGACTATAAATTTTATAATCGCTCTGGGTTATCCGCTTGGTATGCTTCTTCTCCCCTTTGTTGGCGCTGGCACCCCCGAACAGTTCGGGGCAGTACCCTGGGGACAGCTTTTACATGGATTCGTGATTTTTTCAATCCCCAATCTTCTTTTTATTGTGACGTTTGCAATATTTCTTGTTGTGTTTTTCCGGAAAAGCGGGATCGCTTATATCGGTTCTTTCTGTGTAATGATGATGATTATGATTCCCTACGCCATGAGGCATGAAACCTCCTACCCTCTTCTCTTGCAGATGATAGACCCTTTCGGGTACAGCATTGTCCTTGAAATTATTGACGGTATGGGTATTGCCGAGCGTAACACAGCCTATCTTCCTGTCAGCCATGGCCTTCTTTTAAACAGGATTATCTGGATCTCAATATCAATCGCAATGTTTATTGCTTCATTTGTCAGGTTTGATTTTAAATATTTTATTGCAAGACCTTCACGGAAAAAAGCTTTTATTGAAAAAGATTTAAAAAAAAACCATGTGTGCGAGAGCAAAAGCATTTCGTTTACTTGTGTTTTTACCAGGGCATCCTTTTTTACCAAAGCATTTCGCTTTGCGTGGATGGACTTTAAGGGCATGGCCCGGACCTCGTTTTTCCGTTTTGTCATGGTGTTTCTCTGTGCCTGCTTTCTGCTTAACAATTTTGTCTGGACATCTGAATTCTATATTACGACGTCTCATCTTCCCCTTACATCTGCAATGACGTTTGTGCGCATAATAATGATGGTAATGACCTTTCTTTTTATTATACTCTTTTCAGGAGAGCTTTTGTTTAAGGCTCGCAGCTCGGGTGTCTGGCAGATAACAGATGCCATGCCGACTCCCTCATGGGTCTTTATTCTGTCCCGCTTTCTTGCACTTGCAGGAATAGTTTTTCTTATAAGCACACTGATGCTTGCAACCGGTCTCTTTGCCCAGCTTGCTGCCGGATTTACCGGTATTGAATGGGGCCTGTATCTTAAAGATTTTTATTCGTCCAGATTTGGATGGATGACATCCATGCAGGTCGTTTGCATGGCGTTTTTTATCGGCTCTCTTTTTGGAGATCGCCTGAAAGGTCATGTGCTATCAATCGCAGCGTTTATCTTTATCATGGTATCCCTTGAATTTGCTTTGATTGATCAGCTTCATTTCGGCTTTCCATTTGTTCCGGGAATTGAACAATACTCCGAAATAAACGGTTACGGAGTTTTCGACACTGCATTACCCTGGTACGGCGGCGCATGGAGCATGCTTTCCGTTATTTTTATTTTGCTGACCATACTTTTCTGGAATCGGGGAACTAACAGAACCTTAAAAGAGCGGCTGAAGATTGTAAAGAAAAGATTAACCCCGGCCAGCGTATCTGCCCTTGTTTTTTTTATCTCTGCTTTTGCCGTTTTTCAATATGGTATTTACGACAACCTGATAGTAAAGGCCGGGTATCAAACCCCGGATCAGGAAGATGCTGAAGCGGCTGCCTATGAAAGAAAATATAAAAAATATGCGGAAACCGTGCAGCCTAAAATAACAAACCTGAACTTAAAACTTGCTATCTATCCTGAAGAGAGAAAGGCCGAGTATGAATCGCAGCTTACTTTAAAAAATAAAAGTCATCTTCCGATCAAGAGACTGCACATTGACCAAAAAAAATTCCTCACAATAAAAAGTATCACCTGCCAAAGCCAAAAACTTAAAATCGCAGAGAGTAACAAAGACCTGCGGCACACAATTTACAGCCTGTCAAAGGCCTTGGAACCCGGCGAGTCCATAAAACTCAATGTTCATGCAAAACTTCACTACCGGGGATTTAAGCAAAAAGATCCCCAGGCGGATCTGACATACAATGGCAGTTTTCTTGGCACAAATCTTCTTCCCTATTTTGGTTATGATGAAGACAGAGAGCTGGACAACAATAAGGACCGCCTGGAGCAGGGACTTGTGCCTATAAAATCAAAGCTTGCCAGTATTGATAACATTTTTTCCCGAACAAATGCGGTTCAGTCAGATCAGGCGGATCTTTTTAAATGGAACATTGTTGTCAGTACCTCGGGCGGGCAGAAAGTAGCAGGCCCTGGAGGACTTGTTAAATCCTGGAAGGAAAAGAGCCGTAATTATTTTCAGTACAGATCCGAAAAGCCGGGCCTCTTTGACTTTAAGCTGATCTGTGCACATTTTGATAAGAAAGGATTTGATTCAGGGCATGCCCATGTTTCGATCTATTATCATCCGAAACACGTCTATAATATTAAGGTTTACCAGGATGCAGTTCAAAAGTCCATGCAGTGGCTCGCAAAAAAGATGGGAGCGTATCCATACGCTTCCATGCGTATTGTAGAAAAAACTTTTTATGATGATGATTTTGTTACCTTTAATAATGTAACGGCAATCTCAGAAAAACATGGCTGGACAGCGGATATAAGTAAACCCGAAGACAAGGAGTATCTCTATTACACTGTTGCAAGGGAACTTGCAAAGCAGTGGATAGGGTCAAAAGTTCTTCCTGCCAACGTGCAGGGTGCACAAATCTTTACGGAATCCATTCCCGAATACTACGCACTGACATTTATGGATGAGTGTTTCGGTCATGAAAATGCAGTCAAATGGCTGGATGAAAAGTATAACGATTATCAGGAAGGCAAGGGTGAAGAGGAAATTTTCGAGAGTACCCTTCTGGATGTTGATGAGGCCGCCTATGTTTCCCGTGAAAAGGGTGGGCTTGCTTTATACGCCCTGGCACAGCAGCTCGGCGTGGAAATATTTAACAAATGGCTGAATAAATGGCTGCAGGAAGAAAAATCCGGTTTTATTACTTCCCATGATTTTTACAGAGATTTAAAAAAAGAGCTTCCTGTGTCTTTGCATCCCGTTGCCAAAGAATGGTTTGAGAAACGCACACAATATCAGATGGCATTGTCCCATGCCGCCATGGAAAAGGATATCGTCACCCTGGAGATATCGGTGGCCCGGGGTATCCTTGACGGCCTGGGTAATTTAACCCGAAAACCGCTTGCATCCTTGCTTGAAATCGGGTTTTTAAATGGGAAAGGCCGGTTAATAGAAACAAAGAAAATCCGTATCAAACCCGGTACCCACACCTATAATCTGCAGCTGTCTTTTAAACCGGATAAGGTTATCCTTGACCCGCATTATTGGTATTTAACCGGGGACAGGAAGAATACTTCAACTCATCAGATTAAACGAACCCTATAAGCAGGAGAAAAAAATGAAGTCAAAGACATAAAAAAAGCATTAATGGCCATTAAATAGAACGGACATGTCAGGCAGGCTTTTCTATGGCACCTGCCTGACCTCGTAGAAAAAAATAGAACCCGATGAAATAAAGAAAATGATGATTAGAAAGGGAATGCTAGTGAAAACGATTGATCTTGCCGCCTCAAGCCCGACAAAAACAACCCATAATAACCGCATCCCGATTCCTTCCGCAATTGGCAAAGGGGGGATCGAAATGTTTTTCGTGAAACCCGGCATTCATCTGTCCGTGGCCGATTACCGCCTGGATGAACCGGTCAGATTTCGCTATATTCCCCAACCCGATACCCAGGACGTTCTGGGTATCGGATTTTGTCTTTCGGGCCATAGTGAATCCCATCCGGCATGTCTGAAAAAGCCGTTTCCGGTCAAAGCGGGGCAGAGTGTCTTTTTTTCTTTTCCCGGGATGATCGAATTTATGGAAACCATAAAGTCCCGCCGGATGCTCAGCCTCACCGTTATAATAGAACCCGCTTTTTTGGATTCCCTTGCGGCCGATTATCCTGAGTTTATCTCCGAAAAACTGCCGGGCCTGGGAGAAGGGCCTTGTCACTGTTCAGACGAGGTCACGCCGGCCATGCAAAGCGTCATCAATCAGATTCTCTCCTGTTCCTTCCGGGGGGTCATCCGCCGGCTGTTCATCGAGGGAAAAGTAATGGAACTTCTGGCATACAAAATGGACCAATGCCGGACAGGTTCACCCCACTTGGGAACCGCTTCCTTGAAACCGGATGATATCGGCCGTGTCCGTCAGGCGGCCCGCCTGATGGCCTGCGACCCGGAACATGTAAAGAATCTGTCATCCCTGGCCCGCTCTGTGGGAATGTGCCGCACAAAGCTGCACCGCTGTTTTGGTCTTGTTTACGGCATATCTCCGTTTGAGTATCTACACAGACAACGGCTTGAAACCGCCATGTCTCTTTTACAGCAGGGCAGGATGAATGTTACCGAAGTGGCATATGCCGTCGGATATTCCAGTCTGAGCCATTTTGCCAAAACGTTTAAACACCATGTTGGTGTTTCCCCCAACAAATATCTCAAATCCCCTTTCCCGAACCAAATAAACGATTGCGTCATTGAAAAAGACAAAATCGTTAGCCTGACATAACAAATCTTATTATAATTTATATATTTAGGTATAAACAAAACAGTTCTGTCAAAAGATTTCCTGCACCGGGAAATTGCGGCAAACATCATGTTTATTTTTGAACGGAACCGGAGGAGTTATGAAAAATTCATATGGCATATTTAATTTGGGACTGGCGTTGGTGCTTTTTGGAGCTGTCACTGCAGCTTTTGCGGACCAAAGGGCGGAAATGACCACAGGGACGACAACTGTTACCGCTCAAAAAGTTGAAGAAAACAGCCGGGACGTTCCCATATCCCTGACGCTTTTTGATGCCTATTCCATGGAAGACAAACAGATCGAATCCGTTAAGGACATTGCCCCTTATACCCCGAACCTGATGTTGTTTGACAACAGCGGCGGCGGAAATTTCTCACCGACCATGAGGGGAATCAAAACAAGAGGGGACTCTTTGTCCACCTCTGTGGGCATGTTCATCGACGGCATCCCTATCCTGAATTCAAACGGGTTTGACGAAGTGTTGATGGACATAAAGAGAATAGAAGTCTTGAAGGGCCCCCAGGGTACGCTCTACGGTAAGGATACCCAGGCCGGAGCCATCAACATCATCACCCGGAAACCGGACAATGAGGCAAGGAGAAAAATAAAGGCCGACCTGGGGACGGACAACAAAAGAGCGATCCTGTTAAATGTAAGCGGCCCCCTTCTAAAAGACAGGTTCTATTTTGGCATAGCCGGAAAACACTATGAAAAAGACGGGTTTATCGAAAACACAAAACAGGGCGGCCATACAGATGACCGGGAGCACAACTTCGGAAAATTAAACCTGAGATTTACCCCTTCGGACAACCTTGACATCTCTTTTATCTCGTCCAAGCTCAAACGTGACGACGGCGACAACGCCGTCAACGGGGTGCAGGGGGAAAACAGAAAAATCAGCACGGATATCATGGGGTATGATGAATCGGAATCTACCTCACATGCCCTTAAGATCAGCTACGACTTCAACAATTACCGGTTTGAATCCATTACCACCCAAAGAACATTTGAAAGTATTACTCTGGGTAATTACCATTTTCCCCCCACCTCCGATTTTCATCTGGAAAGCAATAATACCTACGAACGAGCATCCCAGGAATTCAGGGTGACCGGCGCTGCAAACAGGCTGACATGGCTGGCCGGCCTCTATGCAGACAAGGACGATAATGAATACGAATTTGTTCAATTTTCATCGTCGGAAACATACCCCACCTATCAAACCATTGAGGGGGATTCCTTCGGAGTGTTCCTCCACGGGGACTATGCCCTAAGCCAGAGGTTTTCGGTCCTGGCCGGGATCAGATACGATCAGGACAATAAAACATTTGAAGACAGGGGCATGAATCTGTATCTGGAAAAATCGTGTAATGAAATAACGCCGAAACTCCAGGTAAAATTCCGCAAAAACGCTCATCATATGTTCTATGCTACGGTTTCAAAAGGATACCGGTCGGGCGGTTTTCACCCCTATGCGGCCGCCGGATATTCCAAAGATTATGATACGGAAACATTGTGGAACTATGAGTTAGGATCCAAAAGCACCTTTTTTAACGGCAAACTCATGCTCAACGCCGCCGTATTCTACATGGACATCAATGACATGCAGACAAAGACCTCGCCGGAACCGGGCAAATCCTACATGGCAAATGCTGCAAAAGCCACATCAAAGGGATTTGAACTGGAGGCCAATGCCAATATATCGAAATCATGGGGATTGTTTGCCTCATTCGGTTACAGTGATGCGGCCTTTGACGAATACAGTGATGCCGACGGAAACTACCAGGGAAACAAAAATCCCTATGCTCCTGAATACAATTACAATATCGGGGCCCAATACCGGTCCGGCAACGGTTTTTTTTCCAGGGTCGATATCAACGGATACGGAAAAACCTATTTTGACAAGGAAAATAAAAACAGCAGAGATGCCTACAATCTGGTCAATCTTAAGATTGGTTATGAAGCAGAGAACTATGATGTCTATTGTTATGCAAAAAATCTTTTTGACACGGAATATGATTCCGTGGGTGCCCACGGCGGTTACTTTACCATATACTCCCCACCGAGGGAAATCGGCGTACAACTGGCCTACCGGTTTTAAACAATTTGCAAAAACCGGTTTTATTACTTTCCATAATTTTTTACAGAAATTTTAAAAAAAAAGCTTCCTGTGTCTTTGCATCCTGTTGCCAAGGTATGGTTTGAGGAACGCACACAATATCAGATGACATTGTTCCATGCCGCCATGGAGAAGGATATCGTCACCCTACAGATATCAGCGGTCCGGGGTCTCCTTGACCCGCATTATTGGTATTTAATCGGAGACAGGAAGAATACTTCAACTCATAAGATTAAACGAACCCTATAAGCAGGAGAAAAAAGTGAACAAAAAATAGGTAAAAATATGAATGTTGAGAAAAAAAATGTTTGGATAGCAGCCAGTGTTCAGTTCGTGAACATTATAGATTTTATGATGGTAATGCCTTTGGGGCCTGATATTTCGAAAATGCTGGCCATAACCAATTCAGATATAGGTGTTATTTGTGGTTGCTATACATTGGCCATTGCTTTTTCTGGAATTATTTGTGCCCGCTTTATAGATCGGTTTGACAGGAAGATTGTTGCGATCGTTTCAGTTGCGGGACTCTCTCTGGCAACTTTAAGTGCTGCCTTTGCCTGTGACCTGTACAGTTTGATCGGTGCCAGGATTCTGGCGGGTTGTTTTGGAGGCCCTGCCGCAGCGATATCTCTGTCAATGGTTACAGATGTGGTGCCCCCTCAGCGTCGGGGGAAGGCCATGGCTGTTGTGATGGGCTCCTTCTCACTCTCATCAATTGTGGCCATTCCATTTGGATTGGAGCTTGCAAGACTCGGCAACTGGGAATCGCCTTTTTATGCCATTTCTATTATAGGAATCCTGGTTGTCCTGGTAATCATTAAGTATACACCCTCAATGACGGAGCATTTGGCAAAAAAAGACAACCCGGTTGTCTCTATCCTGGCTTTACTGAAGAACAGAGACAATTTAATGGCGATGCTGATGATGGCATCGGCTATGTTCACATCTTTTCTGATTATCCCCAATGTTTCGGCCTTCTTTCAATTCAATCAGGGGTATCCCCGTGAATCCCTCTGGATGTTGTATATGGTTGGCGGCGTGTTTAGCTTGGGGATGATTCAGCTGGGGGGGCGCCTGTCCGATAAAATCGGTTCCATAACAACGAATATCACAGGAACCATTGTGTTGATCCTCTTCATATACGACGGATTTATTCATGAACCGCTAACCCCGCTTCTGCTGATTTTTGTCATGTTTATGGGAAATGTCTGTATTCGTAATGTGTCTGCTACCTCTGAAGCATCCAAATCACCGAAACCCCATGAAAGAGCGGCGTTTATGGCATTGTTGTCCTCTGTTCAACATGGCGCCAACGGAATTGCCGCCCTTCTTTCATCAGCCATGTTGATGACTGTAGGCAACGGGGTACTGGTTGGAATGGAGCGGGTAGCTATTTTAGCCGTCGTTATAGCATTGTTGCAACCATATTTCCTGATGAAAATTTATAAATCCAGACCTCGTTGCTCGTGATGTTCTACAGGGCATTAGACGAAGCCGTAAGTTTTTTACAAAATATGTGATGAACTGGAAACACGGATCGGGAAAAAGGAAGGTGTGTTTCATGAGTCCACACCGAGATATCTTATATCCCTACCTGACGGAATAAGAAAAAACGCCGCGCTTTTTTAAATCATAATCCACCCTTAAAAATTTTGTTAAGAACTCCTGGTGAACCGCTTCAGGGTCAATATCTTTAAACAATTCAGGATGAAGCCATTTAGCATAATAATTTAATCCTATGAACCAGTAAGCCTGAATAAAAAAACCACTGCAAATATGCACATCTTTATTTTTTACAGCATCAGAGGCTGCAAACGCCGGACTTGAAACGATCTGTTCCATCATTTTTTTTACTTTTACAGTCTCATTAACATCATAGCCCATTGCAGAATCGTCATCTAATGCAAAAAAATCCCGAATTATCGTGGAAGGATTTTTTTCTATGATCCATTCGGGGTCTACTGTTATCCATTCTCCGGGCAGAGTCCAGGTTATGCTTTTCCCCCCGGCTTTTTTTATGGAACCGTTCACCTTGAAATTGTCTTTACCATAGGTTCCATAGGGAGGAGGCAGCGACATTCCACAATCGCCCCCATAATAAAAGAACGCCTCTTTTATCTCATTTTTTCCAAAGGTGGCTGTTCTTTCTTCAATTACAGTTGTTTTAGATATTATCCAGTCAATATATTCTCTGGCCTCACTTTCCCTGCCAAGTATCTTGCCTAATTTTGCTATGCTCTCTGTATTGTTCATCTTCAGACGTACAACAGGAATATTTGAAGCCAGCTTTTTATCAATATTTTCAGAAAAATAATGTGCCATTACAAGAACAATATCCGGATTAATTTCATAAATTTTTTCATAATTTATCGATTCCGATACTTGAACAATGTCAGTCAGGTTGCCCATTACAGGAAGAATCGTCTTACATTGGGAAATCCAGTCACTTACTCCAACAACTTTGTTTTCGGCATTTAAGGCTCTGATTGTAACGCAGAGAGGTATGGCCCCTAACACGACAATTGTTTTGATCTCTTTTTTCATAAAAACTTCTACCCCCCCATCATCCAATATCGTGATCGAGGAAGCGCTTTCTTTTATCAGCCAGCCTGGATTCTTCTTTATGGGCTCAACAGATTTAATAAAACTTCTTTCAGCAAAAACAGTACAGACAAAATTCAACAACAAAATGCATAATAGAACTTTTCTTTTTATATTCATTTTGATTTTTTGTCATTCTCCTTATCTAAAGATAAATTCACAAATTATAAACATAAAAAAAGCCGGGAAATCCGGATAATATCCCGGCCTTCCTGGCTTAATTGTGTTTAATATGCAAATACTCCGGCCTTGGAAACCGGATCTTTATATCGAAACAAACTTGGTTATAGCGACCATATCAAAAGGCTTCATGCCTCATTAAATTGTTCTTGTAATATATCTTTCCAAGGGTGTCAAGACAAATTATGTCTAATTAGCTAAGAGATAAGAGGTCAAGCCTACGTTTGACCTTTTTAGCAAGTTTGTCCTTAAAGGTCAAACGTAGACCTGACCCCCTATTTTCAAGGTTTTTGCCACAACATAGGATATGGGCATGAATCCGGCTTGTCTTGTCTGGATAATCACCTTAAACCCCGAATCGTTGATCAGTCGTGCAAAACTTTTTGTAGAAAACCTGTGATAAATCGGAAAGCCCTTTATCTGGAAGAGAAGGGATAAAAAAAGACTGACAATCGTTTCTCCATGGAGAAATGTGGGTGCAACCAGCAGGCCACCGGGGATGAGTACCCGATTTATCTCCAGAAGTGCCTTTCCAGGTTTGTCGATAATATGGAGCAGGTTGGAGACGATTACAGCATCAAAGGAATTATCTTTAAAATCAAGAGCAGACGCATCCTGAACAGTAAATTTAATGTTATCAATTCCCCTTTGAATAGCCTTATTTTTTCCAACCGCTATCATCTCCGGAGTCAGATCAACGGCATCAACAGCAGTGGCATTTTCAGCAATGGCCAGCGCCATCTCTCCTGTGCCCGCCCCCACATCAAGGACATGCTTTGCACCTCCCACATCAACGGCAATTTGTTTTACCAGCTGTTGGTAATTATTCCGGGAACCTGAGGTATGGTTATCATACTCGGCTGTAGTCTTACTCCAGAACCCTTTTTTGTTTTTTTTTATTTCCTTTTGCATCAATCGTTCTCCTGTTTCCCTCCCGGGCTCAATCGTTAAAATCGCATTGAATCGATTAATCCAAATATGCATCAAAAAACTGGCTGATCAGAGCCAGTTTTTTTTACTCTACTTACCGGAATATGCAAAAACTCCATTGTGTTTTAAGTCATAATCCAACCTTAGAAATTTTGTTAAAAACTCCTGATGAACAGCTTCCGGATCAATATCTTTGAATAATGCCGGATGGAACCATTTGGCATAATAATTTAATCCTATGAACCAGTAAGACTGAATAAATACACCACTGCAGATATATACATTTTTGTTTTTTACAGCATCAGAGGTTATGAAGGAAGGTCTTGAAACGAGCCGTTCCATCATTTTTTGTATTTTTGTAGTATCGTTAACATCATAGCCCATTGCAGGGTCATGCCCCGATACAAAAAATTCCCTAATTATTATGGACGGGTTTTTTTCTATGATCCACTCAGGGTCTACTGTTATCCATTCTCCCGGCAACGTCCAGGTTATACTCTTTCCTCCAGATTTTTTGATGGAATCATTTACCCAATAATTGTCTTTACCATATGTTCCATAGGGTGGAGGCGGTGAAATACCGGAATCTCCACCATAATAGAAAAAAACCTCTTTTATCTCATTTTTCCCAAGTGATGCTGTCTTTTTTTCAATTACACTTGTTTTTGATATTATCCAATTAACATATTCTTTGGCTTCACTTTCTCTGTCAAGTATCTTGCCTAATTTTGCTATGGATTCCAGGTTATTAGGCTTAAGCTTTATAACAGGAATATTTGAAGCCAATTTTGTATCAATCTTTTTGTAAACAAAAGGAGAAATCATAACAACAATATCCGGATTGATTTCATATATTTTTTCATAATTTATAGTTCCTGCGGTTTGAACAATATTTGTTATATTAGCCATTACAGGAAGAATTGTTTTTTGCCTACAAATCCAGTCACTAATACCAACAACTTTATTTTCTGATTTCAAAGCCCTGATTGTAGTATAAAGATATGCAGTTCCTATTGCGACAATTGTTTTGATGTCTTTTTTTATTGTAACCCTTTCTTCTGCGTCGTCCAATATTGTGATGGTTGAAGCGGTTTCACCAAGTAGCCAGGCGGGTCTGTTTTCCACGCGTTCAACCGATTGAGCAGGGTTTCCTTCAGTAAAACCAATGAAGAAATAATTTAACACTAAAAAACAGAGAAGAGCTGTTGCCTTTTTATTCATCTTAAGTTTCTCCTTGAGTAAAGAAATCCCAATATTATTCTTTTAAAGAAAACATGCCGTTTGAACGTCCCGCCTAGATCCTTAGAATCGTCTTGAAACTATTATCCCAAAGGTTTGAGGCTCACCGACATTGGCTATGAGTCCCACTGCATTGGTTCTGCCAAAGCTGAAATACTCCTTATCAAAAAGATTCTTACCATAAAGATATATATCCCAGTTTGAACCTTCATATCCTATTTTTGCATTATAGATTTCATATGCTTTCTGGCTGACGGTATTGGCATCATCAAAATAATTTTGACCATACCCCTGCATATCAATTCTTGAAAAAAATCCGGTAGAATGTCTGTACTGGAGAGCCAGATTTAAGGTGTAATCCGGTGTACGTACCAAGGTTTTCCCTGAGCAGTCTTTGCCGGCACTATTGGTATATTTGTCATATTCAGCATCAACCAGACCAAATCCTGCAATTATGTCGAGGCCTCTGACAGGTCTTGCCTTTACTTCAACCTCAACTCCCTGGGAATGCGCTTTTCCTGCATTGGAAGTAAGATAGGTAACCGGATCAGGTGCATAATAGACGTGCATATCCTTGATATCCATATAAAAAAGATTGGCATTGAAAATCAGCCGGTTGTCAAGCCAGGAGGTCTTTGCTCCCAGCTCATAGTCAATTGAACTCTGTTCATCAAATTTTGCCCGTTCCTTTATATTTTCACAAAGATTGAACCCCCCTGCCAGATAACCCTTGGTAACGCTTGCATAGATCATGGCGTCTTTGTTGATTGTCCAGGAGAGCACTCCTTTGGGAAGAAAGGCATCCCAGTTGTCATCGATATTGTATGTTATCAGTGTTGGGCTCCCGGGCATAAAAGGATCTTCCGGTAAGATCGCCCCCGTATCTGTGCGGGTCAATTCATATCTGTAATCCATCTCCTTGTTTACACGCTCGTATCTCAGCCCCGCAGTAAATGCGAACCTACCCGGAAGGGGGAATGTCATCTGTCCAAAGGCTGCCATTGTATTCTCTTTTATATTATCAGCCCAGTTATATTTTACATCATGGCCAAACCATGCTTTTGTATCGTAAAGCATGGCATTATCTGTATATTCAAGGTCATCATCGGAATAATAGATCCCTCCAAGCCATTTAATCCCTTGTTTTTTATCTGGCGACTGAATGCGAAATTCCTGGGAAAATATGCGGTTATCAGAGTCACAGATAGCAACGGGTCTAGTATCCTTTATATAACATTGGTCCATCCATGCATCCATCTCATTGTAACTGTAAGTGCTAATTGAGGTAAAATCAAAATTATTTCCCTCATATCCTATATTCAAGGCTGTATTAGAGGAAGTCGGCTCTGATTTGTCATCGGGATTTTTATGGGCATGGTATTCCACTTCACCTGAATTTGCAGCAATCTGAACCCCGCTTCCATCCCATCTTTGAGACATTCCAGCATGAAAGTTTACCTCCATCTTCTCTGACGGAATCCATCTCAGGCTTGATTTTAAGCTAAGGGACTCTTCATCATCAAAATGACCTCCATCCGGATGATCATTTTTCATATACCCGTCTGTTTGATAGTAGTTTCCCGACAATCCGAAAAAAAACTTGTCCTTTACTATCGGCCCATTGGCAAAAGCTTTAATTCTGTAAGTTTCATTTCCTCCGGCTTGGGTTGTAATTTTTGTTTCAAAATCGTTGCCCGGTTTTTTTGAAAAAATATTTATTACACCACCAATGGCATTTTTTCCGTATAATGTACCCTGGGAGCCCCGAAGTACCTCCACTCTCTCTAAGTTAGTCATATCCACAACATAGTTTGAATAGTGATCCTGGGCAATACCGTCAATAAAAATCACAACCGGATTTTTCCCGGTAAACTGGCTGAGACTTATCCCCCTGAAGTTGATCTCCCCATATCCTTGCATCGAAGAACCCGAAAACATATTGGGAATGAATTTAACAAGATCATTCACATTCTCAATGTCCGCATCTTCTATATTGGTTTCCGTTAAAGCGGTGATTGCAGAGGGAACTTCCTGAATATTTTCTTTACGTTTGTCTGCTGTCACCGTGATTTTTCCAATACTTAAGGCCTTGGACGAATCTTCTGCTGCAAAGCACTGTTGAATAAGAGCCGTTGTTATAAATAAAATAAAAATTCCGTAAAAAAACTGTATTTTTAAACTGGACATAAGATGTGCCTCACTTTGTTGTTGTGGTGCGAAAAAAGTTATCTTTCAATACAATATTCGCCACAACTAAAACACAAAACAGATGATAATTCATGCACATGCGTACATTTTTTTATCCAGTTAGTACTTTTTACTATAAAGACCCGGAGAAATACCATAATACTGTTTAAAGGTTCTGGTAAAATGGCTGGAGCTGGAAAAACCAAGATAAGTGGCAATTTCTGCAACGTTCATGCTTTGATTTTCCAAAATGTTTTTTGCTTTTTCCATGCGGCTGCAACGAAGATAAGCTGAGGGAGAAAGTCCATGAACCTGGCGAAATTCAGTGAAAAATTTTGTACGGGAAGTTCCTATTTTTTTTACCAGATCAATTATTTTTGGCGGATTTTGACAATCTTGCTTCAAAAGTTCTCCTGCATAATGCATACGTTCAATATCTATGGATTTCAGGGGCGAAGTTTTTGTATGATTTTGTACTTCCAATAGCGCCAGTTTGTGGGCGATCAATTCCATTGACTTGGATTCAAAATAAAATTTTCTGGCTGAACCTGAGTATGGACAATTAAATATCTGATGCAGACAGATCTGCATTGCAGGGGTTGTAACATTGGAAAAGTGAAAAGGCTCTCCCCTATATTCATTAGAGGAGGGGTTAATTCGCGGCATAAGATTTTTTAAATCGTTTCCAAGTAAAGAGGATAAAAAGGCAGGTTTTACAAAAATATAAAAAATACGCAGATTGCTATTGGGAACGTATTCATGGCGATATTGTTCCTCTGGAAAACTGAACATATCACAGTGATTTTGTTTTATTATTATTTCGTTTTTAAAAACAGGCGATTTTATTTTTTTCCTACCTGAAATACAAAATCTGAAACCAAAAAACGATTCAAAGTTGACTTTTTCTACCATGTCTTTACTGGAGGCATCAATCTGAAGATTCATAAAATATATCATTAAACCATTATTGAAATCAACTCCTCCATAAACTCCTTTTCTTGAAGGTGCTATTATATCTCTGCAAAATTCAAATGGTTCCGATTCTAAAAAAGAGTTCCTTGTGGCGGTATCCTCATTTTTTGGGGAAATATCCTTTATGTTGCAAGACATGCTTCCTGTCCCTAACTTGGTGCCGCCACCAAGTTTTTATTTGATAACCTCCAATCCCTTGTTTTTTGCCGCCTTTGCCAGAAATCCGCATAAAGGCCATGGTTCTTCAACAGTTCATCGTGGGTTCCTCTTTCTTGCAATTTCCCATCTGCCAATACCAGTATCTGGTCTGCATTTCTTATGGTGGAAAGCCGGTGGGCTATCACTATTAATGTCTTGTTTTTTACCAATGAATTTATTGCCTGTTGTATTTTTTTCTCATTTTCAGGATCAATGCTTGCGCTTGCCTCATCTAAAATAATGATCGGAGCATCTTTCAGTATTGCCCGTGCTATTGACAGGCGCTGTTTTTCTCCACCGGATAGCGTAGATCCGCCTTCGCCGATCATGGTTTCATAACCGTTATCAAATTTTTTGATAAACTCATGGCATTCGGCTTTTTTTGCAGCTTTAATGACTTCTTCCATTGTTGCCTGGGGTTTTCCAAATTTAATATTGTTCAGGATGGTGTCGTTGAAAAGATAAACATTCTGGAAAACAATGCTGATATGCGACACAATTGAATCGCATTTCATATCTTTCAGGTTTGTTCCGCCCAGGTTGATTTCACCTTTTTGCACATCCCAGAATCTGGATATCAGATTTGTGATCGTTGTTTTTCCACTTCCCGAGGGTCCGACAAGTGCGGTAATTGTTTTTTCTTTTACGTTAAAACTCAAATTTTTTATTGTATCTTTCTGTTCATAGGCAAATGATACATTTTTAAATTCTATGTCATATCCGTTTGGTGGTTTGTCCACATCTTTCTCATCCAGCAGAGGAATGTTTTTTATCTCATCAATTCTGTCCAAACATGCACCCATCAGCCTTATTATCCCTGCTAATACGCCGATTATCTCTATTGGCAGATACATCCTGAAGGCGATTACCATGAACATGAAAAATTTTCCTGAAGTCAGTTCTCCGGCAAAATAGAGATATGGCCCAAAATATAAAATCAGGGCCGCACCCATTTGAAAACATAGATTGTATAGGGTCAACCAAGGCACGGCAATCATTTCAAATTCCAGGGCGGAAGTTTCAAACCGCTTTACAGAATCAGCAAACTTTTTAAATCCTTTGCCTTTCATGTTAAATGCTTTAATTACTGATAAACCATGGACATATTCCAGGACACCGGATATCAAGTCAACCTGAGCTTCCTGCCTGATTCCTCCGAAAACTTTAAATAAAGATTGAATCTTGATGTAAACTAAATATGCAAGGGGATAAGCGGTTAGGGTGATTAACGCCATCTGAATATCAATAAAACACACAAAGACCGCTATTATTATCGCCCCGGCGATTGCATTTACAATTTTTGATATAAACTGCATGGAATATAGCTCTATAAACGTTAAATCGCTTGTTACTACGGCAGAAATATTTCCCACATTTTTATCGGAAAAATAGCCCATCGGAACTCTTCTCAGTTGTTCACCGATTTTAAACCTCTGCTGTCCAATGATCTTAAACCCGGTGCCGCTTTGAAAATGAGAAACAATCAGGTTAAACAGATACTGAAGTAGCAATGCACCCACCATTACCCATAACCTGTTCATCATATTCGACATGAAAAATTGTCCGGTCGTAATATCATTTAATGTAAGTAAAATGACAATCACCGGGATATTGGCACAAATATTTTCCAGAAAACCAAACAAAAAAGCCCAATACAATTTTTTTTTATATTTTCCCGCCAAACCAAAAATTCTTTTTATGATTTTAATCATTTTCTCGGCTTCCCTCTATATCAAATTCCCAATCCATGGCATCAATGTGGGCATTCCACATATCTTTGTATAAAGGAGAACTGCCCAACAATTCATCATGGGTTCCGTCTCCTGCGATATTCCCTTCATCCATTACTATTATTTTTTCGGAATGCATTATGGTGGACAATCTGTGGGCAATGACAATCAATGTTTTATTTTGGGTCAAATTATTAATCGACTCCTGAATTTTATCTTCGTTTTCAGGGTCGGTAAAGGAGGTTGCTTCATCCAATATAATTATGGGAGTGTCACGAAGAAATGCCCGGGCGATTGAGATACGCTGCCTCTCCCCGCCGGATAATTTGTTTCCGTCCGTTCCGACCCTTGTCTCATAGCCTCTTTCGGTTTTTAGTATAAAATCATGACACATGGCTTTTTTTGCCGCCTGTATAACCTCGTCATCTCTTGCTCCCTGTTTTCCGATCCTGATATTTTCCATTATGGTATCATTAAATAAAAACACATCCTGAAATACAAAACTCACTATATTCATCAACGATTCTGTCTTGATATCTTTAATATCAATGCCGCCAATGGTAATTTTCCCGGAATTTACATCCCAAAATCTGGCAATCAGCTTGGCAATAGTCGATTTTCCTGAGCCTGAAGGCCCCACCAATGCTGTTGTATCCCCCTGTTTCGCCGTAAGTGATATTTTATGTAAGACCTCTTTTTCATTGTAGGCAAATCTTATATCCGAAAATTTCATATCATATGTTATCGGAGTCAGATTCAAGTCAGTCTGATGTAATTCTTTCTCTTTTAAAATGTTATTAATATTTTGTTCTGACAAGGTTATCATGGCTATGGAATCAGTAAATTCCGCAAGTTTCAAAAAAGGTTTTGAAAAGCCGAGCGCTATCAGCATAAAAAGAATGTATGTCGCTATATTCAAGGAACCATTTACATAAAAGTATGCTCCCACAGGTAAAACAACAACAATTCCAGCGGTAATCAAAACAAAATATGCAGACATATAGGGCCAGCAGTATTTAAACCATTCCAATACATAATTAAGATATCCGGTTAAGGCGTTATTGTATTTTTCAAAAGAAGTTGTTGTTTGGTTAAACGCTTTTATTACCGCCATTCCCTTAACATATTCCACAATGGTCCCGTTCACATGCTCGGTTGCGTCATTGAACTCCTGCATTTTTACTTTGGAATCTTTCATCATAAGTAAAAATGCAACACAAGACACTGGAATTGTAGACAATAATACCAATGCCATTCGCCAATCCAGAAAAAACATATATGCAATTATGAATACCGGGACAATCAAACTGGACAGAGTCTCCGGAATATTATGTGCTAAAAATAGTTCCAGCTTCTCAACATCATCCACCATTATTTTCTTCAATGCTCCCGAGGCGTTTTTATTAACAAAACCCAGGGGCAAATCCACAAACTTTTTTGCAAGGGACATTCTTATATTAAATAAAATTCTGTACGCCACCCGATGCGATAGAACAGTTGACCTGAAGAATGTTAGCACTTTCATCATCAAACAAATTCCAGCCGTTACCGCCAATAAGCCGATATGCTTAAAATCAGTCGTTCCAGCCATAACATCAACGACGATTCGATGCATAATAAAAAAGGGAATTATGCCCAGCGCCACACTTAATATGGCCAACAATACCGAAGAAATCATTTTTCCCTTAAAATCGCCGGCCATATTAAAAAGTCGGAGCACGCTCTCTTTCATATTTTTTTTCCTTTCCCTTGTTCCTTGCAACGGGAATGATTGTAACTTTTTCCTTTTGGGTTCCAATCACAGCCTCAACATCATAGACGGCTGACAGGTTCGCCTCTGTGAAGACATCCTCAGGTTTGCCCCGGGCATGTATCCGGCCGTCTTTCAGCATGATGATTGAGTCGGCATATCTTGCGGCTAGATTCAAATCATGGACAACCATAACCACCGACATGTTTTTTTTTGTCACAAAATTAGTTATAATATTCATTATGTCCAATTGGTAGGCTATATCAAGGGCTGAAGTCGGTTCATCCAAAAGTAATAATTCGGGGTGCTGAGCCATGGCCCTTGCTATCAAAACACGTTGCTGCTGCCCGCCGGAAAGACGATTAAACTGCCTTAAGGCAATGTCTTCTAACTCCAATAAAAGAAGTATATCAATTACAATATCAATATCTATCATACTGCTTTGCCATGAAGCGTGAGGTCTTCTCCCCATTAAAACAATATCAAAAACTGTTGCGGAAAAGGTAAGATTAGAGCTTTGGGGGACATAGCCTATCTTTTTAGCCATATCAATTCTTTTCATATTCCTGGATTCTTTGCCATCCAGAAGTATCTGTCCACTATCAGGAACAAGAAGGGACTCAATGCATTTTACAATTGTACTCTTGCCACTGCCGTTGGGTCCGACGACGCAAACAATTTCAGAATCCTCTATGATTAGGTTTATATCGTGGAGAACTTTTCTGCCGGGATAGGAAAAATAAAAATTACGGATATCTATTCTCATTGGTTTGTTCCATTCTTTTTGATGATCAAATAAACAAACAAAGGGACTCCTAGAAAAGCGGTAATAGCACCCACTGGAAGGATTATCGGAGACATGACGGTACGTGCTACAGTGTCGGCAAGAATCAAAAGAGCAGAGCCTACAAGTCCTGAAGCAGGTACAAGAAATTTGTTATCGCAACCAATAATCATTCTGACAACATGGGGAGCAACAAGGCCGACAAAACCGATGGTTCCTGTAAAACTCACCACACCAGCAACCAGCAATGAACAGATAATCATATTAAAAATTCTGGTAAATCCGACATTGACCCCCAGGCTTTTAGCTGTGGCATCCCCTGCATTCATTATATTCAGGTCATTGGATCTCCAGAAAAGGAGCAGTAAGCCCCCCACAACCAATGGGAACAATATTGAAATGTTGTTCCAGTCAGCCTTTCCCAGATTTCCAACTGTCCAGAAAACAGCCGCTTTAACCGCATCTGCATCTCCAAAATATTGAACAATCGTTGTCATGGCCTGGAAAAAGAAAAGGAGTGCAAGGCCCGTAAGAACCATGGATTCAGGGGATGCCTCCTTTTTTCCCGATAAACCAAGTATTAAACAAGAAGATAACAGGGAAAAGAAAAAAGCATTTCCAATAACCAAATAGGGTCCACTCCAGAAACCTATGCCGAAAATAATTGCCAGGGATGCCCCGAAACTTGCCGCAGAAGCGATTCCCAGCATATAGGGATCCGCCAAAGGATTTTTAAGGACAACCTGCATAACTGCCCCGGAAGAACCCAGGACCATACCTGTCATAACACCCATTATTATTCTGGGTAGCCTGAGCTGCCAGATAATGACATCAGCATGGACGGTCTCAAGATTTAATCCAGGGAGATTTTTTTTTAGAATAACTGCAAAAACATCTGCAAATGAAATACTTGCAGAGCCGGTTGACACAGCAAATCCCACAAGAATCAACACCGCTGGAATTAGAATACCAACAAACAATTGTTTCCTGCCTTTGTGTTTTAAATAGGATTGTCTTAAATCAATGCGTTTTTGCTGGATTATCGATAAATCGCTCATTTATAAAACCTTGTTGCATCTGTGGAATAAGGATAAACAAATACGCCATGCTTCTTCATATTGTAATCAAGTTCCATAAAACGGGTTAAATATTCCTGATGTATAAATTCAGGATTAAAATCATGGAAAAGATCCGGATGAAACCATTTGGCCAGATATGCAAAATAGATTACAAAACCAGGAGAATACAAAAATTGAGGGCTTATCATGTAAACCTTGTTGTTTTTTACGGCTTTGCTGGATGCAAAGACGGGAAGCCCCATAGCTTTTTTTCTATAAGACCTGATAACCTCGTTATTATCAACGCCTATACCATAACCATTGAGTATTTTATCCTGGCATATGATGATATCAATATCTTGTTGCATCAGCCATTCAGGATCAACTGTCCCACCCCAGGCTCTGTTTAAATTTGCTGCAATATTTATCCCGCCAAGGATTTCATTTAACCGGGTCATACCCGGAAATTTATCTGACATGCTGTAAATTTCGTCAAAACTGCCGGAACTCCATTTAAAAAAATATTTTTTCCTTTGCGCCAAAGCAAGCTTGGAGGTTTTATTAACAATTTTGTTCATCACATTTTCAGACCAGTTAAGATAAGCCAGAGATCTCTTTTCTTCATTGAATATTTTACCCAGAATTTCAAAATTTTTTTTTACCGTATCCGGTTGAAACATGTCTAGGGCAATCACTTTGGTACGGGATTTGATTTTATCATTCATCCCCTTAAACCCTGCAAACGGAACATTAACTGTAATTAAAAGGTCCACATCAAGTTCTAATAATTTCTCGCAATTAATGCTGTAGGGGCCGGGTTCCATGGCAATAACAGGTAAATTTTCTATATCCGGATACAATTGTTTATCCGGTAGAATCATATACCCCCTTCCCACCACTTTGTTCCAGACACCGATTATCTTAAGCGCTTCAGCAATACAAGTGCCGCTAAAAGCTATACGATTAACCGGCTGTTTAATTGATACCTCCCTCCCCATGGCATCATTTATTGTAATTTCATTTTGTTTTCCTATGGCATTGCCTGGAACAAAAAAAATAAAAAACAGTAAAAATAGACCGTATAATTTTAATATATTGTTTTCTCTAAGCATACACTCCTCTTTTATCCACGAGAGAATTACTCCAACCGTCCTCTTTTTCTTTCTAAAAACATTGCGCTATAATTGAATTTCTTTCTCCTTAAGTACTGCGACTTTAATTAATTGCCAAAGAATAGAACACAAATCTTGGGACTGCGATAACGGTTTTGTTTATTTTTTTAGCGGAATCGTCTATTTGATACGGAAACGGCATTTTTTAAAACATTTACCGGGCGGGTAGCCAAAATAGTGTTTAAATACTTTGGAAAAATGGCTGAGGCTGCTGTAGCCAACCTTATAAGCTGTTTCAGTAACGTTCATGTCGCCTTTATTCAGAAGGCATCTGGCGGTCTCAAGGCGGTGGTTACGCAGATAATCAAAAGGAGTAACGCCATAAAACTTACAAAAACAACAGTGCAATTTGCTGCGACATATCCCCACGGAACGGGCAAGTTCTGTCAAACCCGGTGCATTTTCTAAATCATGGGTTAGCAATCGGGCGGCATGACAAACGCGATCAGCGTCACTGGGCGCTAAAACCAATTTTTTAGGGTTTTGCCGGTTTTTTGTTTCCAGCTGTTCCATCTTATAGGCTACCAGCTCCATGACTTTGCCTTCGATAAAAAATTTACGGGTCAACCCGTGATAAGGACAATGCAATATTTTGTCAAGGGTGGCCCACATGGGCTGAGAAATCGTATCTATAAACCGAAAAGAGGTATCACTTGCGTTGATCAATACGCTCATAAATTGATCCGGATGTTCCGTTACAAAAGTGGACATCTGATCCAGGTCCATCAAAATTGATATTCTGATCACTCTCTCAAGACCTATTATTTCAGTGTAACCCAGCGTATCCAGGAAAGAAAAAAAACCGCTTTGCCCTTTTTTTATAAAAAAAGGTTCCTTAAAACATGGCGGATATGACACAATATCCCCCGAAAGGCAGAAGCCGAATCCAAAAGAATTACCAGGTACACCGGATTCCAAAATAGTCGGCTGGTTAAGGCTGTAATCCGCAATGACCAATCGAATACCGTAATTCAAATTAATAGTTTCAATATTCCCCCTACCAATGGATGGAGGAATGGTAATAAGGCCTTTGTCTTTACTATTCTTCTGAGTAGGTGGTCCCCATAATATTTTTTTCATTTTGTGCTGCCTGCACCGGCATGAACCAAGTGTCATAACCGATTGGTTGAAACCCAGGATTCAAAGTTTACTATAATCCTGGGTTTTATTTGGGCCACGGTATTAATTTCGAAAAAAAAATCCTCAACCAATATAAAATGGGTTGAGGATATCCGTTTTCATCTCTCAAAATAATAGTATGGCTTTCTCTGTCCACGAGAAATAAACCATTTTGTTCAGGCAGGTCTTCTGACTTCCGGTTCGTCCTAAAACCGCCCCTTCCCACCCGAAATAATTCGGGCAGTGGATTTTTTGCGGCATTCGTCCCCGGTTACAGCGGCGGGCCCGTTCCCGATTTTCACGGGATTCCCTATTATGCTTTTAATCTTAAGCACCAGAACAAAGTGCTTAAGCTTATAATCAGCGAGAAAATATAAGTCAAGCATAAATGAGAATATATTTGTATTTTAAAGCTTCCGCCCAACATGAAATTCCGTCACCCCAAAAGATGCAATAAGCGGGTCAGTAAGCGTTTTGGTACGCACCGAGACAAAGCCGGCCGCAAGCATGGCCCGGGGCAAAACATCTTCTTCAAAGGAAAAATCCTGCCCCATCAAAGCGGTGGGCAGCCAGCTGATAACCATATCATCCGGTTCGGTTTTTTCCGCACTCAAACCATCGGAAAAAATAATTAAGTTGCCACCAGGATTTAATGCATCAAAGCACTTTTTCATAATTGGGGCCAATTTTTTATCTTCATTATAAAAATTTAAGGTATAACTGGCGATAATGGCATCATACCCCTCTCCCAACGGATCGACAGAATAATCACCGCTTATGGTTTTCACCCGATCTTCCATACCGTATTCTTTGATCACCTCCTTTGCCACATCAATCACCACCGGACGATCAAACAAACAGCACTCCAACCTAGGATGTGCAGCAGCAACGGCAATCCCTATCAGGCCCGGACCGGCACCCATATCAAGAACTTTTTGCCATTGATCAAAATCGGGAAACACGGAAAGCAACCGGGCGATTCCCTGGGCCCTGCCGCAACGGCTGCTGTTAATTGATTTGCGGGCAGAGTCCGCCCACACCTGTTCAGATACCATATCCTGGCTGAAAGGAGCACCCTCCTTGACCAACTTAAGCATCCCACCGTTTAGAGCTGGTTCGTTCCACTGATCAAAGGCCAGCAGGGACTCTGCCAGACCGGTATCTCCCCGGCTGGTAAGAAAATACTCTGTCTGCTCAGTGTTGCAAAAACGGCCGTCTTTCTTATACAAATACCCCAGTGCAGTCAATGCGTTAAGCAGGTATTCGGTATTTTTTGAGTCACACTCAACCCGCGCAGCAATATCAGAAGCACTTTGCAATCTTGCCATATGATCAAAAAGGCCTATCAGCAAAGCAGTTTTAACCGTTTCCCAGCGGATTGCAATATAGGGCAGTTTATGATAATTCAATTCTGGAAAATAGGTCGGCAACGATTTTTTCATGGATTATTCCTTTCTATTTTTTTTATATAAATTTGATACTGTGGTCAACAGTATTATGGGTTGATTTTTTCCCATGAAAGCTTTCAGCTTAGAACGTCATGTTCAAACCGATGCTCGCATTGAATCCCGCCATTGGGTAGAGATTTTCATTGCCTGGATTACCGCTGCCACTGCCAACAGCGCTTTCATCAAAAAGGTTGCGCCCCACAATATACAACTCAACCCGGCCTATTGTTTTTGCATACCTGGCGTTCAACACCCAAAAACCTTCATCTTCATTGGTGTTGGCATAGTTGAAATAGCGCTTGCCCGTATAAACAGGATTAAGTGAAATATCACCCAAAAGATCGTGGCGATAGCCCAGTTGGAAAGCAAACATCATATCCGGCACGCCGGTCAAATGGTTTCCGGAATAATCAACGCCACCGCTGATAAATTCATCAAACTCGGATTTTTGATAGGTAAAACTAGTCGAGGCATAAAAACCATGGGGCAATCTTGCATTGGCCCCCAGCTCCACACCCTTTGCGCTGGTCTCCCCGGCGTTTTCATATTCTGCACTCCAGTCCACGCTGGGCCTGACAAACTTATCGGTTACTTTTTGCCAAAAAACGGCCATATTGTAATCCAACCAATTGAAAACATTACCGCGTATACCCACTTCATAGGCCCGGAGCTTTTCAGGGTCAAGCTCACCATTTGTAAACCATTGCCCCAATCTTACCGGACTTTTTATGCCGCTGTTAAATCCCGTAAACAGGTTTACTTCATCGCATAACTGATAGGTGATGCCGATCTTGGGACTGAAGGCACCTTTCTCCTGAGCCCAGGCATTGCTGGTTTTAATATTGGCAAATTGTTCCAAATCAAAATAGTCGTAGCGGATGCCAGCATTAATTGTAAGGGCATCGGTTATTCGCAACTCATCTTGCAGATAACCCGCATAACTGATGTCTTCCCGTGAAAAGTCCTGATAGATGTCACCCACATCGTAAAAACTTGAGGCTTGATATTGTTTTGCCTTGATCTCGTGGAAACGATACTCCCCGCCAATAACCAGCTTGTTTCCCATGCCCGCGATGTCATGGTTGAAGGAAATGTTCACTTCCGGATGCGCTTGCCACGCCTCCACGTCGGTATAAGAATTCCAATACATTTGGAAATTTGAAGATTGTAACTCCATTTTGCACATAAGCTTATGTCGTCCCAGTTGCTGTTCATACACAAAGGCTCCCAGGCTTTCTTCCGTCTCGTTGTAATAATCAGCCCCGGTATTCGGATTTTGAGAAGGGTCGTCCTCGAATTGTTCTCTGCTCAGGCCCGCAGTGTAAACTCCCCTTGAATCCTTGTATGAGCCATGGAAGGCTAAATCAGCCGTATCGTTTAGTGCATACCTTAACATGGTATATACGTTTTCACCATCCAGATAGCCATCATCCTGATAAGAATCTTCGCGTAGTGCGGATGCATCAAGGTAGTATTCCCAATTTTCATGAGACCCATTGATCACGCCATAGCCATTGCCGCCTCCCAGACTGGTAAAGGCAATACCTGCCTTGGCCTCCAGGGGATTGGTTGCCACCCGGGTGATTATGTTGATAACGCCCCCTATGGCCTGGTCTCCATACTCGGCTGACGGGGTTTTGGTAATCTCGATGCGCTCTATATCATGCACTGCCAAGCGACCGGCCCTCATGTAGCCATTCCCCCGGTTAAACTCTATTCCGTTGATCATCACCTTCATTCCCCAGTGTGAAACTTCGCTGCCCCTGCTACTCACTGAAATATCGGCATTCGACCCCCCGCTGTTGCCGGGAAAATACAATCCCGGTATATTTGCTTCCCGCAACAAGGTGAGCGCGTTGTAATGACCTGGATACTTTTCTATCTCTTCACGGGATATGACGTTGAGATTAGTAGGTATTTTATCCACCTCGGTGGACATCTTGGTTGCGGTAACCGTTATATCGCCAATATTAATACTTTTTTTATCATTCTTATCGTCTTCTGCCCACACAGGCGGGCAGGAAAAAAGCGCGTTGATAATAAGAATATAGGTAAAATAAATTATTGAAATACTATTACTGCGTAATTTTTTTCCCTTAGCTGCTTTATGCATATTCAATCCCTCACTAACAATTCTTATTTTTTTTATATGACATTC
Organism: Desulfobacteraceae bacterium; assembly: GCA_016743945.1. GTDB lineage: Bacteria > Desulfobacterota > Desulfobacteria > Desulfobacterales > Desulfobacteraceae > NBML01. The sequence continues at coordinate 33,625 of JADGFI010000017.1, read as the reverse complement.
TTAAAGAACCCAAACAAAAACTTTCATGTTTTATCTATTGGGTATCTGGAATACCAAAGTAGCTGTATATTTCATTTGAGAAAACCTTTCCAGTTCTTCACCCTTGGCGTCAATTTTAATAAAATAGCGAACAAACCACCTTCCCGCATTGGGAATGGGAATCTTTATTCTATCACTGCCTGATACTGTGGTTTTTGGATAAAAATTGTCTTCGGATTCAGTTGAAAATCCGTTAAAAGTAGCATCCCAAGTCCCTTTCCCTTTATATGGTTTTCCTTTGTAATAGACGATTAGTTCCAAGGTTTCTCCGGATTTCAATGTTGAAATATCTTTGACCGGCACAAGTTCCAAATTCAGCCCGACATGGGACGCAAAATTACTGGAAGGGGTATCACACACCACGTATGTTTTTGTGTACTGTTTGCTGTAAAGACTTTTTACAATTTTTTGAGCATTGCCGATAATAGCGCTTTTGGGCTTGATGGCATGACGCTCACGCCCTTTTTTATCAATATAGATGGTATAATAACCGGGATTGGTTTCAGCCGATAACACATAGGTGCCGGGAGTGCTATAATTCACCATATATGAATGCAAACAGGTTTCATTTCGTATTTCTAATTCCTGGACGGTTGCTTCGGGAGACTGTATCTTGATATATTTAAGTTTTTTTCCTCTCACACCGTCATCAATGGGAATATGATGACCATAGCAAAAAAACAAAGGTGAACTTTTCCCTTCATGTACCTTATAACGGCTGGACTGTATGTAAAGAGAATGTCCATAGGCATTAAAAGAGAACAACAGACAAACAACTATAGATACAACGATTTTTAACAGAAGGTGTTGATTTGTTTTTTTTCGATTTTCAAACTTATTCATCAAAGCTCCTTGTTTTAATTTTTTTTTAAAAATTCTCCGTGGTATGCTCATCCCAATAAAAAAAATGAATGCAGATTCATAACCACTTTCTAATTTGTAAAAAGAATAAACCATAGATCTTGCAAGGACGATAACGACTATGTTTATTTTTTTAGCGGAATCGTTTATATATTTCTGGCAACTGATTCTGCATCGGATCATTCCGGATATTAGAATAGGTGAAATTAGGTGATCCAAACTTTAAAATTCTCGTAATGGCGGATGGATTTCAGTTTCAGATTAGAGGCCCAGGTTTCAATTTTTTGGTCCTCATCCAGGGCCAGCCTGAAGGGGGCCTTTGTCGTCTTGACCGCGCTGATCCAGTTCATAAAACACGGTCTGGTCCGTAATCTCGGTGCACAAGCGCAAAAACATTGTATCCAGGCCGCACCCCAGAATCACCACCAAAGCGTTTTTTTTCCTTTCCGGACATTGATCGCTACATCGAGACTGTTGGAACTGATCAAGAACAACCGGACATCCAAGCGGTTGGTCAATGGGATTACCCCGGCCATATGGGGTATTCTTGAGCAGATTATACATTGTCCCTACCACGGATTGACTCGTAAGTTTTTCATAGAAGGAAAGGTCATGGAGCTACTGGCCTAAAAAATAAAACAGATGGGTAACGGGTATAAGCACCTTCGTAACGGTTCCGTGTTAAAATCCGGTGAGCTCGAACGGATTCACCGCGCTGCCGGATTGATGATGACCAATCTGGAAGATACTCCCAGCCTGGACGAACTTGCCCTTTCCGTCGGCATGTGCCGCAGTAAATTTCACCAATCTTTTTGTCGGGTGTGCGGTAATCGAACTCGATGCTAATACTATTAGACCAAACATAAGGTGCGTCATGACGTTCACATGACCGCCAACGCTAACCGTCTTTCCTCCACACTCATCTTTGAACCGGACACAAGACGCTTTGCGCATCAGTAGGAAAAAGAGATGTCCTGGGTAATGAACCAACGGATCTCGCTTGCCTGGGGCCTGAAGTCCGGGCAAGCGAGGAGAGCCGGGTTATTCAATTTTTTCCATGGAGAATTATTTAACGTCAAAGGTAAGGCTGGCCCCGTGGACAACATTGTCCACCTTGCCCTGGAGGTCTTTGAGGTCTCCGTCTGGAAGAACTTTGTCTTTGTGGGTTGTCATTATTTTCCACTGTCCCGGAGTCTGGACCCTGATCTGGGCCCTGCCTTTTTTGATATAAGCCTGCAGGCAAAATCCATCCTCCTGGCCGAACCCCCTGCTTTGGGCCAGGATAGACTCCTTGCCTGCGGCAGATGAATTCAAGGGCTTGCCATAGAAAAGAACATCTACTTCCACAAGATCATTGACGTGCAGATTGCTCATGTCCGTACGCGGAATGATTTCCAGGCCGTGGCCCAGGGGAGCGGGGGCGGTCCACTTACCCAAGGTGACGTAGGACTTGGCAAAGGCCTGGTATTTTACAGACATTAATACTTTTTTAATATTTTTTATTTTGTCTTTCTCTTTTAGTTTTAACCGGGTTCTTCCAGAGGTATCAATATATTTAGTGTATGCCGTTGGCCGGGATACCAGGCTGAACTGGTAGACCCCGGGAGTACTGTCTTTTTTAAATTCCACCTTTTGTGTGGCCAGGTCGGCTGCGTACAGGTCAAAATTTATAGTGGATAATTCCGGTTTGGAAAGTTTAAACACGGGAAGGTTTAAGGCGGTGCGGGTTTGATCCGGGGCCACCAGTTCGAATTGCTCAATGGCGATGCGGCCTTTGGGGGAGGTGAGGATATCGCCCATTGGCAGGGTATGTCCCCACCCCACGGACACCATGGTATGGCGTGGCTGATGAACATCAGACTCAAAAGAATTGATCCAGAGCGAATGTGCCTGGGCCGGTGACAAAGTTGCAAAGATAAAAAACAGGGTCATGCAAAAATTTTTCTTCATTTGTGTTCCTTAAATTAACGATTTATTTGATTATGTTTCTGGTTTAAGATCCCCCTAAACAATTCGGCACAAAAATACGGTTCCCCACAGCAGGGAAGGATTGTAACAACCCGGGAAAAGGTTTTTTATTAGAATCCATTAAAATCAAAAATCATTTTGAAAAAAAAGATGTCATTATTTTTAATGGTTTCGTAGTATTGGTTTTCTCCCCCATAATAAAAGATAAATCCGGATTCGAATTTTAGATTGTCCGTATACTCATATTCGGCTTTAAGCCTCAGAAAACCGCCATCTTCAAGCTGAAATCCATCAAAAGACGACAACAAAACAAGGCCCAGGGTGTCATTCAAGAATGTTTTTTCAACCCTGAGAACACTTGAAAATTTATCTTTTTCAAATCCATAGGCTTCCATTTGACTTTCAAAATCAAATATATGCCGGTTGAGAAGTTCCACAAGAATAGTCGTGTCTTTGAATCCTGAATATTCAATCCCGGCAAGCAGATCAAATCTATTTTTTTCGGGGTTCCGGGCGCCGGTGTATTTTTTTCCTGTAAAGAATGCTGTTTCAGCTTTGATCAGAAAATTGCCCGTTGCAATGGTTCCTGCTGTTCCTGCCATTTTTACAAAGGGATATTCTCCAGGGTTGTTTGTTGTGACATCTCTATACGCATCCTGGTCGAAAAAGCCGGCAAGATAGATCCCCGCATCCATCCCCCTGAAATGCCTGTCCAGTGAGAGGCCAAACTGTGTGTGTTCAAAGGTTGATGCCTGTTTATCAGGCGTCATCCCTGTTTTTTCCTGATAAAATGGTGAACCGTAAACAGGCGATTTGTTTTTTCTCACTTCATGAACAGCCACCAGGGCCAAATCTGTTTTTTCCGAATAAAAAGCCATCCGGGTCATCGCAACGGGAAGCCGCCTGTCCTCAATATCGGTCATCCCGATCCATCTGTTGTCTACCGGGTTCAATACATCAATCAGCTGTAATGTATTGGAAACACCCCAGGAAATTATCTGCCGCCCTGTTTTCAGGTCAATATGCGGTGTGATGTTTTTTTCTGCCCACAGTTCTTTGAGCTCTGCATTTTTTTCAATATTTCTGCGGTAGACTTCTTCCTGGCCGGAGGCCCCCAAGGCCACTGAGAAATCATGATTCAGGTCCAAATCTGAAAAAAAAGTCCAGCCCTGGTAATTCAATTTCAAATTGAGGTCAAAAGAGAGTTTCATATTTGCAACCCTGAAGGCATCTTCCTGGAAGGCAGATGTCTGAATATCTTTAAGCCAACAAGAAGACAATAGTTCTGACCGCACATAAAATTCATACACCCTGTCCTGGTCCATATCTTCCAGCTCCATTGGTGACAACGTAAAACCCGAATCCGTATCAAACCCGTCCAGAATCAGGTCAGAAGAAAGCGCCGGAACATCATTCCTTTCAAGGGAAAGACCATTTAACGGAAAAAGGATAAATGAAAAACCGATAAGCAATAAAAACGGCGTTTGCTTCAATTTACCCCCTTTTCAAGCTGCCGTACCGAAAAAAGGGTGGTGTCAAGCCCCTGGTTGTATTTGATGTTTTTATAAAAAATGATGGTTTTATGTTGAAATACCCCCCCTTTTTTCAATGTCATATGAATTTCCACGGGGGTATGGATATTGTCTATCGTTTCAAATTTTTTGACATCATAATATTTAATCCGGTTGCGTTCTTCCAGCCAGTAAACAGCCCTTGTCACCACGTATGAATCTGCCAGTACGAAAAATATCGATTTGGTGTATCCGAAATCTTTTATGGTTTTTTTTGTTTTAGGGATAGATTCTATGACATGGCATGTCTGATTGTTTAGCTGCATGGTTTTAAGGTAGGTATAGGTGTAATCACTGATTTCCTTGTCCGTCATATCGGCATAACTGAAATCAGATCCCATAAAGCTGGATGATTTGTCATTTGACGCGATCCGCTTTACCTTATGAAGTGCCGGAAGATACAGCCATTGGTCATCTTCTGTGGTTTTATCATAATCATAGGACAAAAAGCCTGTATTTTTTACATCCTGGGGAGAAAGAAAAAATGAGGCAGACCAGGTATCTTCACCATTGTCCCTTGAAAAAATTTTAAGCTTTCTCTTTCTTTTTTTTCCATTTTTATCGATCAGCACCATGATCATTTCAGATTCTCTGTCATCCCCGTCATATCTTCTGTCGACCTTTTCCATTATTTCCAAGGGGGCAGGCGTATCCAGGGCATGGGAGAGCGGTAAGCCCATGGACATAAATAAGATGGCGACAAGTGTGTAATTCAATATTTTCATAATTTTTCCTCAGATGATCCAGGTAAATAGTTAACTATCCAAAACATTTTTAGTGGGAGTGGTCACCGATTTTTCTACCGGAGGTGAAACCCGCCTGGAATAAAAGACCTTCATCAAGGCCGGTGTGATGAAAAAATCTGAACCCAGGGCAAGAATAACGGCAAGGCCTGCAAGTATTCCGAAATGGTTCAGGTGGTTGAGTGTGGAAAAAAGATAAATAAAAAAAGCACTGGAAAGTATCAGAGAGGTTAGGAGCATCGCCCTTCCGGCTGTCAGCAACGTCTTTTCAACGGATTTTTCGCAGGAGTATCCCTGGTTGAAATAGGTTTTGAAATTGTGCATGAAATGAATGGTATCATCTACAGCAAGGCCAATGACAATGTTTCCAATGAGAATGATGAACAGGCTGAAAGGAATTTTCAGAAAACCGGAGATCCCAATGATGACGATGATAGGAAACAGGTTGGGCACCATGCTTATCAACCCGATCCGGACATCGCCCATGAGTAGAATCATCAGAAGAGTAACAGCGCAGATGGCGATAAAATAACTGGTTTTCATATCCATAATAGTGTTGGAAATTACCCTTGCATAGATCATGATCAGTCCGGTGGTTGTAACCGACACATCGGGAAATTCTTTTTTCAGAAGGGCATCCGCTTCTTTTATGTATTCATGGTAAGCAATGGCATCCACAAAGGGCAGCTTTACACTGAGCCTGGCTTTTGAAAAACTGCTGTCGGTAAAATCTTCAAGGTCATCAGACCCGCTGTTGGAAAAAAGAAAAAGCTCTTGGATGCAAAGATCCCTTTGATCTGGAATTTTATAGTAGGCTGTGTCATTTGAGTGGAGGGCCTGGTTTGTTTCCTTTAATATCTCAGCCAGCGACCATGCTTTTCCGGTGGTCACTTTTTTTGTAGAGAGTCCTTCAAGCTGCGTTGATATCGCATCTATGCGCTGGAGCAATTTGGGATTATACAGCCCGTTTTCTTGTTTTGTATCAATGATTATTTCCATGGACACCGTGCCTTTCAGGCATTTATCCAATTGTTCGGTATCTGTTCTGATGGTTGCGGTTTCCGGGAGCCATAATAAGGTATTATGACTGAATTCAATTTTCGTGAAACCTGAAACCGATACGATCAGTACGAACAGCGTAAAACAAAGTATCCACACGGATTTTCCCGTTGAAAACCCAGCGATCTTAACCAGATAATTATCCAAAAACATTTTTTTTGGGTTTTCTTTTTTGTTGCGGTTGCCTTTTTCAGGAACAAACGAAATAAGGCAGGGCAACACTGTAAAGGTCAGAAAAACGGCAATAAATACCCCAGATCCTGCAAAGATGCCCAGTTCCCCAATGGGGGCATTTTGTGATCCTGAAAACGAAAGCAAGCCAGCTGCCGTGGTTAATCCGGTAAGAAGAATGGCCTTGCCCGAGTGGGCCATCGACTGTGCCAGGGCCTGTTTTTTTTCCATACCTTTATCATAATGGTAATAAAAAAGGGCAAGGATGTGCACGGAGTAGCACACAGAAACAGCAAGGAGAAAAGAAGGAAGGGTCTGGGTAGGCAACTTAATGGCGACATTGAATACTGAAAAAAGGGCAAGGGTATATACCAGGGTCAGGGAGACGATCACCAGCGGAAACAACACTCCGGAAAGCCTCCTGAAAATAGCTGCCAGGAGAATGATGACCGTAAGGTAAGCAAAAAATATAAATTTTTTAGTGTCTTTGGGGATGATGCTGACCAAAAAATGGTCAACGGCTGCTGTTCCTGACAAAAGTACGTTAAAGTCATCTTTATTGTATTTTTGAACGATTTCCCAGGTTTTTTCCACGGCTTTTCCACATTCGGTACTGGTGAGCCTTTCAAATTCGGTATTTGAATGGTTGTCTGCCTCAAACCCCTGGATAAAATTTTCCCCGGATCGGGGAGAAAAAGATAAGAGCCGAATGACGATCGCTGTTGTTTTCAGGTCTTCGGAGATCACAAGATTTTTGTAAAAAGCATTTTTTGCAGTTCTTTGCTTCAATGTTTCCACGTCCCGATCATTTTCCGGAAACCGCTCAAATAGATCTTCGACAATCAGCGACTCGCCTTCGCCCCGGGTATGCCGTACATTGATAAGGCCGGTTATATCATCAACGTAAGGCACCTCTGCCTCAAGTTCATCATGGAGGCGTTTGAGTTTTGTCAAAAATTCCATTTCAAAAACCTGTTCCCCGGACACCCCGACGACGATCAGTTCATCATTGTCAAAATCTTTTCTGAATTGATGGTAGTCGGCCAGAACAGAATCCTCTTTTTTAAGGAATCCTTCGATGCTCACGTCCATGCGTAAATGTTCGAATGTGTTTAAGGATAGGATCGTAAAAAGAGCAAAGACTAAAATGGTTTTGACTCTGTGGGTGTAAAAAACAAACCCTATTTTTTCAAAAATAGAACCGGGCGCTTTTTGAATCGTATTCATAAGTTCCTCATATATTGTTTAGCCGCTGTAATGCCAAATTACAGCGGCCCAGGCTCAAAGATGTCGTTTTAAAAATAACAGGTCAATGTAACACCGAACATTCTTGGCGCTCCGTCAACCACGGAATCGAATTTCCGGGCAAATCCCGTGGTTTGATATGTTTCGCCAAAAAGGTTTTTACACCAAAAGACCAGATCATAGTTTTTACTTTCATACCCTGTACGAAGGTTAACCAGTGTTTTTCCACTGAGTTTCTGGGTGTTCTGGGCGTCACTGTAATAGCCGTCGGTTAGAATCAGGTCGGCCCTGCCGAAGAATCCGGAGATGTGCCTGTACTGGGCACCGAAATTGGCAGTATATTGGGGAGCGTTGGGCAGATTTTTGCCTGAATAGTTAAAGTCCGGGGTTGTCCATTCGTCAAATTCAACGTTTGCATAGCCAATGCTGGAAAACAAATCAAAACCGGGTAAAGGCTTGGCCTGGATCTCCAATTCAAAACCCTGGGAATGCGCCTTTGCAGCGTTTTTTACGTTCATCAAATCAGAAATCCCGTCCCGTTCCGGTACCTGTTTGTCATCAATACTGATGTAAAATAATGCCATGTTAAAATTCAACCGATTGTCCAGCCATGAAGATTTCAAACCTGCTTCATAGTTCCATGTGAATTCCGGGTCGTATGTAAAATTGCTTGTATTTTTTGCATATCCGGTGTTGTATCCGCCTGTGTTGTATCCCCTTGCAATCGTCGTATAGGTCATCATCTGCGGTGTCAGATCATAGGAAATTGATACCTTTGGAAGAAGAACGGTATCGTCAAAGGATTTGTCAAAGGTGTATCGGGTAACGGGTCCGGTGTAGTCCATCTCTCCTTTCTGATCATCGTAGTTGAACCGGAGCCCACCTGTCACATGAAGCTTTTTAAAGGTCATTGTTCCTTGTCCGAAAACAGCATAGCCCCGGGTTTCCATATCCGTATCCCGGGCCTCTTTAAAGACTGGCAGGGCAATGTCTGTGACATTTTTTTCCCTGAACAGGTATACGCCCCCCAGCCATTTAAAATTACGGCTGTCTTCGGGGGAGGTAATCCTCAGTTCTTGGCTGATCTGGTCGCTGGAAAATGTAATGTCATTGATTCCATCATCAACAGGAGAGCATCTGCTGTCTCTTAACATGTGATTCTCATAAAATCGTCTTCCGGTTACCGACAGCAGATCAAAATCAGCTGCTTGATATTTTATTTTAAGGGTCTGGCCGTCTCCTTTTTGTTCGTTAACATTGTTGTCCGTGCTGTACATTATTTTATGGGTATCTGTTTTCCACGGCCCTTCCTGATAGCGCTTGTTTCCGTTTTTGTCGTAAGTGTCGAGTACATCCAGGGTGGCACCAATTTCCAGTTTATCCGACGGGAGCCACCTTGTGGTCCATCTGCCGTTTTTATGGTCAATTGACCCTGCCTTTTCATCCCCGGTGAATGAGTTCATCATGAATCCGTCGGATGTTTCCGCAGCGCCCGCGATTCCCATAAAAAGCTTGTCCGCCACAATCGGGCCGCTTAGGTTCAGTTCTGTTTTGTAGCTCATGGACGAACCGTGGTCTGGATCATATGCCCCTATACTGCCGGACACCTTGCCGGTAAAATAATTATCAGGCTGGCGTGTGACAATGTTGATAACACCGGATTCGCTGTTTCTGCCGTACAGGGTTCCCTGGGGTCCCCTTAAGACCTCTATGCGTTCTATGTCAAAAAGGCTGGGATTGTGCATGAAGTTCATGGAATAGCAGATGTCATCCACATAAAGGCCTGCCGTGGAGTGAATATAATCCGCATCATTTGAGATCCCTCTGAAGATCAGTACATTGGAGCTGGCTCCTTGCTTCATATGAATGTTTGGTACCAAATAGGTTAGGTCCTTAACATTTTTAATATCTGCATCTTCAATCTGGATACTTGAAAAAACTGACATACCAATGGGTATCTTTTGACTGTCCTCCTGTCTTTTCTGAGCGGTTACTGTAATCGATTCTATTTTTTTAGAATCTTGTCTTTCTCTATTATTATTAGAGCCTGTTTCCTTGGAAGGGAATTCATCGCAGGAAACAATATGGATAAAAAAGAATTGAGTTAGAAAAATACAACAAAAAAGAAATCTGATTACCTTCCTCATAAGAGACACTCCTTTAATTTTGAGGCTTAGAAAACATGACACTAAGTCAATTTAGATTAGGTACTAAACCTTTTTTTTGTGGGTGTCAATAAGAATGTTTCATGTGGATAACTTTTTTTGGGGACAATGTCTTTCGGGGCTGGAATATTGTAAATAATATTGAAATATAATGACCAAGAAATCCAAAAAAGAATTGCAAAGCAAGCCATGGATGAAGGCGTAAACAATTATAATTATTCTCAAATTTTAGACCGGCCTATGGAACCGCTTACAAGCACTCAGAATAAGGAAAGTGTATATTGGAATCAACTTGCTCCAAATTAAGAATTATTTCATTTGATAAAGGATATTTATTCGTGATTCATCCCAACAAGCAATAGATATTCAAAAAAAAATTGAACGGTTTCAACACCCTTTATTAAAGTTTTTTTTTAATATTATGTCGCAAAATTTTTCCACAACAAAAAGAAACTCATCAAGAAACCCCACTTTGTCCTGTGATGCTTCCTCAAGTAGGCCCACAATTGGTGAGTGGATTTTTGAATGGAAATCCCTATGTCCGTCAAAGGCTGTTATACCGTTTTTTGAGAGTTTTAAAAAAATCGTTTTATCATTATCGATTTCCTTCATTTTTATGACGAGCTTTTTCTTTTCAAGTTTTGCGATCACCTGGGAAACAGCCCCTTTGGTCACGCCCTGCTTTTTTGCAAGCTCAGTGATGTTAATTCCGGGGTTTTGACCGATATTTTCTATGGTGTGTATTTCCGATGGATAAAGAAAAAAATCGGTTCCAAAATCCCTTGGAATCTTTTCAATTCGATTGAGTTTGTTCGCGATCCTATGGAAGCTATCATCTATTTTTTTAGCTTTTTGCTCACTTTCATTTTTGTTCATGGACTAAGTATAAAAGGTCAATGAACGAAGTCAATCGTAAAATTAAAAAAAGTTCAAAAATGCATAAGAGATGCAACTTTTTTTTGAGACAAAAAATGGTGCTGACTTTTGTTCAATGATGCCAGGTCCCGCTTAAGTCAGTTCAATCATTTTAATGGTTTATTTTTGCAATAGGCGTTATTGTGACTTTGTCTCCGTGGTTTCCGATTTTGGCCTCAACATCATAAACCAAAGAAAGGTTTCTTTCTGTGAAAACTTTTTCAGGTTTACCTTTTGCGTATATTTTTCCCTCCTTGAGCATAATGATTGAGTCTGCATATCTTGCAGCCAGATCAATTCTCTTCATACGCTTGGCTTCTTTGCAATCCAAAAATATCTGTAAATGAAATATTTGCAGAGCCTGTTGACACAGCAATGCCTACAAGAACAACTAAAGTGGGGATCAAAATACCGACAAACAATTGTTTTCTTTTTTTGTACTTTAAATACGATTGTCTTAAATCAATGCGTTTTTCTTGAATTGCCGACAAACCGCTCATTTTTTGTCGCACCTGTGGGCATCAGGATAAACAAACACACCATGATTATTCAGATCGTAATCCACATCCATGAAACGGGATAAATATTTTTGATGTATCAATTCAGGATCAAAATCATGAAAAAGGTCTGGATGAAACAATTTGGCTAAATATGCAAAATATATTACATAACTTGGAGAATACAAAAATTGAGGGCTTATCATGTAAACATTGTTGTTTTCTACTGCTTTAGTGAATGCAAAAACAGGAAGCGCCATAACTTTTTTTCTATAAGATGTAACCCTCTCATTATCATCAACACCTGTGCCATAACCATTCAATATTCTATCCTGGCATACAATAATATCAATACCCTGCTGCATTAGCCATTCCGGGTCAACCGTCCCGCTCCAGGCACTGTTTAGATCTGAGGCAACATTGATACTACCCAGGATTTTATTGCCCATGGCCATGCCGGAAAATTTATCCGACATGGTACTAATTTCGTCAAACCTGCTGGAAGTTCCCTTGTAAAAGGTCCTTTTCTTTTGCGCCGGGGCAAGCGTCGAAGTTTTATCAATAATTTTACTCATTACATTTTCGGACCAGTTAATATAGTCCAGGGATTTTTTCTTTGCGCTGAATATTTCACCAAGAATTTCAAAATTTCTTTTTAGGGTATCAGATTGAAACATATTTAAAGCAACAACTTTGGTGCGGGATTTAATTTTATCATTCATCTCCTTAAACCCCTCAAATGGAACATTAATTGTAATTAAAAAATCAACATCAAGTTCTAATAATTTTTCATAATTAATGTTATAAGGGCCGGGAGGTTCCATGCCAATAACAGTTATATTCTCGATATCCGGATATAATTGTTTATCCGGTATAATAAGAAATCCTCTTCCCACAACTTTGTTCCAAACACCAATTATTTTAAGCGCTTCAGCAAGACAAGTGCCACTAAATGCGATACGATTAACCGGCTGTTCAATTGACACCTCCCGCCCCATGGCATCGGTTATTGTAATTTCATTTTGTTTGCCCTGGGCATTTCCTGCAACCGAGACAATGAAAAACAAACAAAAAAAACAATATATTTTTAATACATTTTTTACTCTAATCATACACTTCTTTCTTTTGGTTTTCGTATATATCCAGGGATAATAATCGCTTTGACCCGCGTATTATTCATGGTTATGTGAATCACCATCCCCGATATACACATATATTTTTTTTAAAATCTCAGTGTCATCTGCACCCCGACGGTACGAGGTTCAGCCCCTATGACCTTATCTACCCCACCTAATTTATTGGCAAAATTATAATAGACTTCGTCAAACATATTTTTTACGTATACATTGATACTAAAATTGTCATTTTCATACCCTATTCTTGAATTTGCCGTCATATAGGCTCCCTGGCTGAATGTGTTATCTTCCGTAAAATAGCTTTTCCCATTCCAGAAAGCTTCTCCCCTTATAAAAAGTCCATTTAAAAAATTGTATTGGGCAGCAAGTTGTGCCTGATATTCAGGGGCAAGGGGAACGCTGTTTCCCTCATATGCCTTTATTTCATGTTTATCAAATTGGGTTTCAAGCAAACCAAACGATGCCATCACCTGTAGCCCTTCAAACGGACGAAGGATCGCTTCCATCTCAATTCCCCATAAAGTTGCTTCTGCCGCATTTTTATAGCTTACCCGCCATGTATCTGGATCCGTATACATTATCTGGATGTCGTCCACGATTGTGTAAAATCCGCATATATTTGCAATGATTTTGTTGTTCATCCAGTTTGTTTTCATTCCAAGCTCATATGACCATGCATATTCAGGATTAAACAGTGCATCTTCAGCAGTTCCTCCCGTAATGGGAGAATACCCCCCGGCCTTATATCCTTTTGCAGCGCTGGCATAGGTCATGATCGAATCATTGGCTCTATAATCAACAATAAATTTAGGGGAAAAAGCATCCCAGGTGGTGGATGCCTCATAGTCCGAAGTAACAGTCCCGTTCATACTTTGTTTAAAGTCAGTTGTTCTTTTATCTTTGTCATAGCGAATTCCGCCGGTAAACCTCACCATGTCATAAAAGCGATATCCTGCCTGCCCAAAAAATGAAAACGTATTTGTCTCAATTTCAGATTCGGTTATACGGCTGGCATACATTCCGGTGGGAGCAGCCATGGTTCCGGTATCCTTGAGGAAATTATTCCAAAGTTGCTCTTTTCCATTCAAGTATGATCCGCCGAGAATCCATTGAAATGGATTTTCTTTTTCCGGGGAAGCAAGGCGGATCTCCTGCATCCATCTATCATTTTGGTGTTCTGCAATCAGTGACTTGAGGTTATCACCTCCGGAAATAAAATCCATTCCGAAAGCCGTCTCAGATTCATCTGACATCTTTGCCGTTATTGATGTGAGATCAAACATGGGGGCATGATGCTTAATTCTGAGGGACCGGATATTTCCGGAGGAATTGGTTTTTTCATCAAGGCCCATGTTTTTAATTTTATATGGACCTCCGTCCAGGGTACTCCATACGCCACGATCAGATTTGCACTCCTCATCGATTGTTGTAAAAAGGAAATCTGTATTTTCTGACGGCACCCATCTTAATTGAACTCTGCCGGACATATCGCTATCTTTGTGTGTGTTCGCCCCCTCTTCTTCAACATAATTGTCCTGTGTTTTATGTTTTCCGGAAAGGCCTATAAAAAGCGTTTCTTTAATAACAGGACCACTGGCCGAGGCTGTATATGATTGGAGGTCATAATTCCCGAATTCTGCGACAGTATTTACTCTGAAGATGTTGTCTGGCTTTTTGGTTATAATATTCACAATACCCCCCGCTGAATTTAAGCCGTACAAATTCCCCTGGGGCCCCCTTAGTACCTCTATCCGTTCGATGTCATAGAGGTTGGTGAGTTTAGCAGGGACATCATCAACATATATCCCCACAGCTCTTGACGAGCTGGCCATGTTGCTCTGTCCTCTTATGCTATCAAAACCAATTTTATCGTAGCTTATAAAATTCGGGACATAATTATTAATATCGTTAAATGAATCCAACCCGGAATCCTCTATCTGTATAGCACTTATCGCGGATACACTGCCAGCCACATCCTGGATATTTTCTTCTCTTTTATCCACCGTAACGGTCATATCCTCTATTTTATAAATAGATTTATCCGCTTCTGCCTGGGCCAGGGTAAAAAAAAAACAACCATACAAGGGGCACATATAGTTTTTAAAATATTTCTAGGTAATTTCATTATTTTCCTTTTTTCATATGCCTGGGGCAGGCAGGGTATCTGAGGAAATATTCACATTTTTTCCAGCCCTTTCTTTTTGAATCATTTTATTCAGTTCAGATACCCATGGGGCTATCGTTGCTGTTGCCGATATATTGTTAGTATCTCCCACGTATGGCTTAATATCGAGAATAACCGTTTTGTCAATTGCATCAAGCCCGTCAACGACCAGAATATTCCTCTCTCTTTTTATCAGTTGAATTGTCGATATTGCCAAAGGATTGGGTCTGATAGGTGATCGGCAAGAAAAGATACCCTTTAAAGGCACCTCGATGCGTCCTGCGGGATGAACTTTTTTTAGGGTTCTTCTTGTGTCTTCAGGTGTGTTGGTTAGAAAAACAACAACAATATGGGAAAATTCATCAATCCCATCCAGACAGTCCTCAAACTCTTCATTGATAATTATTTTTGAAATTGAAGATTTGGATTTCTGCCGTGACCATACCTGGGGATCAAATTTAAGGTCATTGTCCTTAAACGGGATAGATATCTCGCTTATTTCACTCTTTACATATCCAACCGATAAAAGTTTCGTATTTAAAAATGACATTTTACTACCTCGCTTCGTTATGGTTGCTCTCTTTTGCAAAAACAATTAAATCAGGGTTTCCTCAGTTTTTTGAAGGCACTTTATTCTAAAGTCCTTCTTAGTAACAAGGGTCTGGTAGGGAATAATACCTTTTGGGGTATTCTTTATGCGGATTGGGGTATTTTAAATAGTTTGAATTTTTTCAGGTAGTCTTTAAAAACGTTCCATGATATATGGCAGTTAGGCAGCCATATATCATGGAACGTTTTTACTAAAAAATTTTTATAAAGAGAAGCAATTGCCTGAGAATTACACCCATACCAGTTTTAAGTCTGGATATATAACACCTATAAATTCCAAAGAACGCAATAGACCCAAAAGACAGTATGAATACAATGCAGACAGCATTCTTGGAGAGGCTTACACGAATATTAAAATTATGGATGGTCTTTCCATCGGCCTTTTTAACTATTGCAGTGATTCCGGTTTAAAAATTAATTACGAAATAAAAAAAAGTCCCATCGTTTTTAATTTTAATCTCTCAGGGAAAAGCGAGCTTCTGATCTACGAATCTGGTTCATCTCCTGTTAATATCAATCGGAGACCAGGAACTGCTGGTGTTAAATTTAAAACAGAATCCATTTTTAAGGGAACCCTTAGAATTCCTCCGAAAGTATATTTTTCCAGTATAGGAATTCAAATTGATGAGAATCTTCTTAAGGAATATATAAGGGAAGATGCCGAACGGCTACCCAAAGAGTTTTGTGATATTCTGTACAACAAAAAATCCCAGCAAGGGGGCAATAGATTTTTTTCAGGGATTACGCCTTCAATGATGACAGCTGCTGCATCGATTTCCAATTGTTGTGTCGATTTTTCAATAAACAGGTTCTTTTTACAATCCAAGGCAACTGAACTTATCTGCCTTAAACTTTTTCAGCTTATGGAACAAAAAAATAAATCCATTCCTGAAATAAAGTTATCACCACAGGACAGGCAAAATCTGTTTCATGCAAGAGAAATGCTTATTAAGGACATAAAAAAGCCCCCAACCATAGCCGAGCTTTCAAACAGAGCAGGGATTAACCAATTCAAACTTAAGAAAGGGTTTAAAATAGAATTTGGAACCACTATTTTTGATTATTACAACCGGTACCGAATGGAAAAAGCATTAGAAATTTTAAAAAGCGGCGAAAAAAATATATCTGAAACTGCCGGGGATATTGGATACTCGAATGTGAGTCATTTTATTCATTCATTTAAAAAAAGATTCGGTATGACGCCTGGACAGGCTTTAAAAAAAATATATGCTTTCAAAAACTTTGGATAAATGGGTGAGGATAAATTGTAGACCAAGAACTTTCTTTTACTCAACAAAAAAAATAAACTCTTATTTTACTTTTTAAATCTTGATTGGAAAAGAAGAATTATCTCCAGCCGATCTTTTCGTAAAAATTCAAACACCGAACAGCCGAACACCCTTTTAAAACAGCGGTTCAGCAAGGGATGGGACATTCCGGCAGCCCTGGCAACCCGGGAAATGGATGGCGGATTCTGGATCTCTTTAAGCAGAAAACCCCGGGCCTGGGCCACCCCCTGCATCTGTCTTGTTTCCTGCTTCATGATTACTTTCCTTTTCTGATTAGGTCCGGGGCAATATTCTCTTTGACGAAGTGTTACCATAAACTCTGGGACCGCTGGAAAATGGCATGCAGGTGGGTATTAAAACATTGGATTGCCAATGGTTGTAATCATAGCTGCCGGAAAACGGGTTTGCCAGGACCAAATAAATCATTGACAAGTAAAATCACTAAAGCTATACATTTTTTGGGAACACTAACTTTGCTTGTGTAATATAACTATTTTTTTGATGATTATTAGGGTTCCTAATTATTGGATATTTGTAAAAATATCTGCCAAGTATTCTAAAGCCATCGGTGGAGTCCCATGAATTTAAACACATATTCAGATATTGAGGCTGGTATTGAACAAGAAAGATCACTGATCCGAACACGGACCCTCTTTGGCAACAATTGTAACCTGGATAATATACGGGATCATCGCAGCTGTTCTGAGACACATCAAAAATGGCCTTCTGAAATTGGAATTGGCCATGTAACTATGATACAGCTCTGGCCAGGTCTTCTTCTCGGTATCGGAAGCTACAGGTTGAAGGAATATATCGAGTTTGATTTTGAATACACTAAAGCCAACGCTCCCCTTTTTTTCGGATATGTCCAATCGGGGAGCGTCACCTACACCTTACAACCCGAAAAGAATCATCGAAGTATCAGCAATAGACCGGGGCATAAGTTGGTGGCTTATTTACCGGGTGAGCGATGCCGCTGCAGACCGCCGGTAGGGGTAAGTGTAAGCACAATCGGCATCGGTATCGATCCCTGGTTGCTCAAGACCTGGGTGGGCGAGGAATATTCCCAAGCACCGATCGGCTTGCGCAAAATTTTAGATGGTGCGCAAAAACCGTATTGTCAGTTATCGAATTGCCCGCCCGAAACCCATGTCATCCTTAACCAGATCATAAGTTGCCCCTACCGGGGTGCGTTGAAGCGTTTGTATCTGGAAGCCAAAGTTCTTGAACTAATTATACCCAATATTGGCCCGTTAAATGGCATAACTTCGAAAAGTGCCGTAACATTTGATAAGCGCGATGGGGATTTAATCCGGGAAGCTGAACTTTTTTTGAGAGACAACCTTGGGAACCCTCCCTCTCTCCCAGAGTTAGCTCGAAGGGTCGGTGTTAATAAAAATAAATTAAATCAGGGGTTCCGGAAAATTTTTGGAAATAGTGCGTTTGACCATTTACGCATCCTTCGTCTTGAGCGCGCCCGGGAGCTTCTGGAGAACAAGCATAAAAGTGTTACAGAAGTCGCCTATGAAGTGGGGTACACACACCCGGAAAATTTTGCAAGAGCCTTTAAAAAACATTTCTGCACTTCCCCAAAATATCACCTTTTTTGATCATTCCTCTAACCAGGATTCACTCCTTCTCCAGTCTTTTCCCATGTATGTCTCTTTTTAGATCGTTATGAAAAGGTCATAATTTTCCATAGACGCTCCGGCCTTTTTGCAAAAATGTCATCATGACAGCCGAAAAGTCTTTGATGACAGGTAAAAAAAAGCCATGCGGGATATAGATGAATAACTTTTGGGGATTTAATTATTTGTGATTCCTTTAGACAACAGCGCATTACAGGAGAAAAAAATAATGGAAAAAGAGGGAAAAAGGCTTGTTCCAGCAGGTGTTATGAATATGCTATTTACGGCCGTGCTCATTTTAAGTTTTTGCCCGGTGTCATTTGCTTGGGCTGATGAAGAAGGCTCAAAACAGAAAACAGTACAAAAAAAAACACCCATTGAAGAATATAAGATAGAGGCAATAATCGTTACATCTCAAAAGCGGGAAGAAAATATCCAGGAAGTGCCGGCGAGCATCACGGCTTTATCCGAGGTCCAGATTGAGGATGCCGGGATCCAGGATATGGAGGATTTGGGGTTTTACACGCCTGGTCTGTACATCGGTAAAGCGGGAACTAATTCGGAACTGTCTCCTGTTATACGCGGAATGTACAATAGGATGAATCCTAATCCCACAGTGGGATTGTATGTGGACGGTGTCGCCTATTCCCGGCACCAGGCCTATGATACGGATCTTTCGGATATTGAGCGTATCGAGGTGATCAAAGGACCCCAGGGAACATTGTTTGGAAGGAATACCGAGGCAGGGGTCATAAGAATTATCACAAAAAAACCGGGAAGCATATGGGAAGGGAAGGCATCTGTCGGTTATGGGAATTATAATACCCGGGATTATTCAGCCAGTGTAAAAGGCCCCCTGGTTGAGAACAAGCTTTCTTTTGGTATAAGCGCCAAAAAATATCTTTCAGACGGATATTTTAAAAACGACTACCTTGGAACCGATGACGTAGAAGAAAGGGATGATCTAACCGGTCGTGCCACACTCAGATGGACACCAACCCAAGCCTGGGATGTTCTCTTAAATGCCAATGCCGAACGGTGTGAGGATGGTTTTTTTACCTTTGCTCCAATGAAGGAAATAACACATGAAGTAAACCTGGACTATAAGGGGAGCCTTGAAAAAGATTTAGCCGGCCAGTCCCTGAGTGTAAATTATGAAGGGGAGTGGTTCGACCTTACTTCCATCACGGCCCGCAGGGATGGGGATTATAGCAATACCTATGATATGGACGCCACTTCGGTTGACTTTCTGAGAGATTATTACGGGCAGGATCATGGCCAATGGAGCCAGGAAACCCGCTTTGCGTCCCCCAAGGATTCCAAGGTGTTCAAATGGCTGATTGGAGGATATTATCTTGACGAAGATTTTGATGTTAATAATACCTATGATTATCGGCAGGGGTTTTCCGGATGGGGAATACCTCCCTACCAAGCAACGATGAATACCGAATTGAATACAAGAAACTATGCTTTTTTCGGCCAGGCAACTTATACCTTCAGAGAAAAATTGAGTCTGACCGCAGGATTGCGTTATGACAACGATAAAAAAAAATTTAAAGGCATCAAATTTGATACACCGGAAGTCATGGGGACCGGAACATCTGACGTGGAAAATGAAAAAACACTTGAGGTATGGCTCCCCAAATTTGCTGTTGATTATCGTTTCACTCAAGATTTTATGGGGTATGCCAGCATTTCCAAAGGGTATACCGCCGGTTCCTTTAATGATTTAGATCCCTCTGTTTTAGGGGTTCCCTATGATGCGGAATTTTCCTGGAACTATGAGGCCGGTCTTAAAACCGCCTGGCTGGATGACAGGCTTATCTTAAATTTTGCTGCATTTTATATCGAGTGGGAAGACAAGCAAGTTTTCATACATACAGGCGCAACAAGTAATATTTTTAAAAATGCGACCGAGGCAACCAACAAGGGTTTTGAGATAGAGGCCCTGGCCAGACCGATTCGCGGTCTGGAGCTTGTTGGCGGCTTTGGTTACACGGATGCGGAATATGGGAAGTGGGAGTCTGGAGAAAACTATGAGGGCCACAAACTGGAAATGGTCCCTGAATTCAGCTACAACTTGGCGGCTCAGTACCGCCTTCCCTTATCTGACTCGGGCAACCTGTTTTTCAGATTAGGACTTCAGGGTGTGGGTGATATCTATTTTGACCTGGACAACCAAAAAACACAAAGCGCTTATAACTTAGTCAATGCCAAACTGGGCTATGAAGGCGAGTATAATGGTCTTGGATTCAGTGTCTATTTATGGGCAAAGAACCTCTTTGATGAAAAATATGCTACAAGCGCCTTTGGCTCTGATACGATGGGTTGGTTCGCACGGGCCGGTGATCCGCAAACATTTGGTGTGACATTAACATGTCGGTTTTAAGGGGGATTGCTATGAAAATTCATGAAGACAAAGACATGTTGGCTTTAGCTTTACATACTCTTAAAGTCGGAGAAGAAGCTGTTGTTGAGAATGTTGCCGGTGAATTGAGTTTCATCAGCAGGATATCGGCCATAGGGTTTACCCGTAACGCAGAAATTACCATGCTGCAAAACTGGAAGTGGGGTCCGGTGATTGTGTTTATACGGGATACCCAAATGGCTCTTGGACGCACTGAAGCCGGCAGGATAACTGTAAGGAAAAAAGCAATATGAAAACCAAACAAAAGACCATCGCCCTGGCCGGGCAACCCAACACGGGAAAATCCTCCATTTTTAACAGGCTTACAGGATCAAATCAGCATATTGGGAACTGGCCCGGTAAGACAGTGGAAAAAAAACAAGGAAGGTTTAAATGCAACGGCCAAACCTATAACCTGGTTGATTTGCCCGGAACTTACAGTTTGACGGCGAACTCGGCTGAAGAGATTATTGCCAGGGATTTTATTATTAAAAAACAACCTGATGTTTTGGTTGTTGTGGTTGATGCTTCCCAGTTGGAACGTACACTATATCTTGTCGCAGAAACGGCTATGCTCCAGACGAAAACAATCGTCGCCTTAAATATGATGGATATTGCAGAAAAGGAGGGGCGTAAATTTTCTCCCGAGGCCATGGGCAGAGAAATGGGTGTAAAGGTCGTCCCAACGGTTGCGGCAAAAAACAAAGGGATTGCAGCCCTTCTCGAAGCGATCGAGGAAAGTCTTGATAATGGCAAGTCGAATATAAAGCCAAAGCGGCAAGTGCTTGAAGGAGATACGCTGGCGCTTTTAAATAAAATAAGGCTGAAGGTCAAGGGCCGTGTTCCTTCACCTTATTCGGAGGAGTGGACAGCGATTAAGCTGCTGGAGGGTGATCAAGAAATCTGCAGGATAATGAAAGACCGGCTGGAACCTGCCGGATGGCAGGAAATAGATAAAATAATACGCAATGATCACACGCTTCTCGTAGCCGATTCACGATATGAATGGATACGGAAAATCATTTCCTCAACCGTGGAATATCCGGACAAAAAAAATATCCTGGCCAGACGTCATAGGTTCGACAAAATTGCCACCCACCCTGTATGGGGAAAATTTATGGCAATAGGGATATTGTTTGTAGCCCTCGTTGCCGCGGTGAGTATCGGCTACCTCGGAATGCCTTTTTTAGGGGCTGTGTCCCTGGTAGCCGATGGAACACGCTCCTTGCTTGCGCCCGCGCCTGCCTGGTTAAGCTCTATGATGGCAGATGGTGTTATTGTGGGCGTTGGGCTGGCAACCGCACTTTCATTTTTTTTGATGGCAGTATTTATTGTCGTGGGATTTTTAGAAGATGTGGGATATCTGGCGCGTCTTGCCTATGTCTTTGATTCATTTATGCAAGGCCTGGGGTTGCATGGAAAGTCATTTATGCCTTTTCTGATGGGGGCTTGCTGTAATATTGGCGGTGTATTGGCCACCCGGGTTGTTGATACATGGCGGCAGCGTCTTATCACCGTGCTTCTGATTCCCATTATCCCCTGTTTTGCTGTTTGGGCAATCGTCAGTTTTATCGGTACTATTTTTTTTGGTGTAAAAACACCGTTGATTATCATGGCGCTGTTGATAACGACAGCGCTCCATTTAGCCCTTACCTCTTTTTTGCTGCGGCGAATTGTCATTAAGGGAAACCGTACAGGGTTAATTATGGAGTTACCCCCCTATCACAAGCCCAATCTCAAAACGATCTGGACCTATGCCTGGACAAATGAGAAGGCATATCTTAAGCGCGGTTTTACCGTAATTGCCTTGACATCTTTTCTCGTCTGGCTGCTGGCATATTTTCCTGACGGTAACATTGATACCAGTCTTTTGGCTTCAATCGGTAAATTTTTAAATCCGATTGGAAATTTGATGGGGTTTGACTGGCGGCTGATGGTTGCTTTAATTGCCGCCATGGTATCAAAGGAAGCTGCGCTTGCCGCCATTGGCATAGTCTATGGTTTTGGACATGAACTATCGTCATTGACCGGACTGGCTATGGTTGCACCGCCGGAAGGGGGTGAACTTGAAGCACTGGAATCCATTCTGATGCAAACCATCAGCCCTGAGTCAGCATTAGCATTCTTATTTGTAATAACATTTTCTATTCCTTGCTCGGCAACGATTGGCGTATTGTATTCGGAAACAAGGTCACTGAAATGGGCAGCGGGCGCGACGCTATATTATACCCTATCAAGTTTGGTGGCCGGAATACTTGTCTACCATGGGGGCCTGTTGATTTTTTGAACGTAATTTGGTGTCGATCGATATTCGCATGGAGACCCCTTCAGTCCCTGAAAAACTTTTTAAATGGAGAAATATAATGTTGAGCGATCTGATTCATTTACTTTCAAAAAATGAAGTTTATTTGGACAATGCGCTTGCAAATAAACTGGGCGTTGGTGAAAAAATGGCAAAGCAGATGCTTTATGAACTTGCACGTCTCGGATATGTGGAAAATATCGTTTTCTCTTGTTGTTCCAGTTATTGCAAGGCCTGCAATTTTTGCTGCAATTCCAAGAATTTTCCTGAAAATCGAAGTGCCATATGGATGCTTACCGAGAAAGGCATAAAAGCAGCGCAAACAATATAAGCTATGGTAGAAACTTGCAACTGAGGTATCGGTTTTAATTAAAAGGAGCATATTCATGGAAAAAGTAAACATCACAAACAGTATTTCAGAAACCCTTTTTATCAATATTCCCATGAAATCCCAGGAACACCAGCGTACCAATGGAATATTGAAAGATCCCTTTTCCGTGGAACTTATGGACAGGCTGGACTACGATTTCTCGCGGTTTGACACGAATTCAAAACCCGCGGCCGGCGTGGTGGTGCGCGCCCAGTATTTTGATGAGGAAACTGCGGCCTTTATTAAAAAGAATAAGGATAAAAAACCTGTGGTTGTTCATGTGGGAGCCGGGATGGATACCCGGTTCCTGCGGATAAGCGGCCCAGATCAACCGGCTGTTTTTTATGAATTGGACCTGCCCGATGTCATGGATTTACGGGAAAAGGTGCTCCCCTCGGCTGAAAACGAATTTATCATCAAATCTTCCATGTTTGAAACCGCCTGGATGGATGAACTGGCTGAACAGCATCAAAATTCATATTTTCTTTTTGTCATTGAGGGCGTCACGTTCTATTTCCCTGAAAATAAAATTAAAGCATTTTTCTACAATCTGGCTCAACGATTCACAGGTGAGGTTCAATGTGACCTGATTAGCACCTGGATGAGCAAGCGTGGCAAAAAAAATGAGATCTTAAAAAAAATGGAGGCCAGATTTGATTTTGGTATTGATGATGAAAAAAAGATCGAGACCTGGCATCCGAAGATCCGGCACCTAAAAACAGATTTCCTTATGAAACGGCATCCCCGACGATGGGGATTCTTTATCGGGCGGATCATGGCCAATATTCCGCTTATTAAAAATTCGTCCAGGCTTGTGACATATAAGCTTGGGTAAGCTAAGCGATGATAACAACATTGAAAACTAACGCGCGGTCCGCGTGAAGGGATTTGGCGATTATTCGACAGTCTGACATGCCCCATTGCCGCCACTCTCCCTATGACACCCGGATTGTGAGTCGGATCTTGGGGGAAAACTCAGGGCCCGTAAGATGAAATCCCCCCATACCGGCAAAGACCTTCTCCACTCCTGTCACCTTTCTGGCATGATCGATGGTATTGATAATCCCGGAATGGGCGCAGCCGGACAGCACCACCAGTCCTTTATCACGAACATGGAACACCGGGGCTGTAAACCATTATTACTTCTCCTGAATATCTGTTAATTCATCTTTCAGTACAGTGATATTCATTGGTTCCTATCTGTAAACCTTGAAACCGACCAAACGATAAAAAAAATGTCCCATGCGGTATTCAGTGCGTTGATCTATAGGCGCACTGAACTATGGGGCCTGATCATAACTTCTGCCACTTTGAACTAATTTCTTTAAACTAAAAAATTAAAAATCTGGTTTCAGCAAATGACAAGAAAAATTTCACAATATGATAGCTTTTGTTTGTATCTTTAATTATAAAAAAAAAGGAAATGTTTCCTCAATTCTAAAAAAGACATAGTTTTATGCAACCCATAATTAAAGAAATAGAAAGCGTTAAGATTATCACGCTCCAGGACAACTATATCGATGTACTAGTCATGGATGACAACGATGTTGTACAAAGGCCACTGCTGGTCAAAAATATTCCGGAGAAAAGGATGGAAATTTCCTCAAGTCCCATTGCAGAACACGGATTTTGTGCATTTATTACGATCACGGACAAGGGCTTTTCCCAGAGCATGCTCTTTGATTTCGGTTGCTCCGGCCATGGAGCAGCTTTTAACGCAGACCTTCTCTCCATCGATCTGACCACGGTCAAAGCCATTGCCCTCTCCCATGGACACCTGGACCACGTCGGGGGAATGAAAGAACTTGTAAGGCGTATAAAAAAAGATGACCTTAAGCTTGTCTTACACCCTGCGGCCTTCAGGAAAAATCGTTACATAAAAACACCCACAGGGTCAAAAATATTTTTCCCAACGTTTGCAAGAGAGGATGTCCTTGGGACAAGCCTTTCCATTAAAGAGACCATCTCCCCACTGGCAATGCTGGAGGATAGAGCCCTTTTTCTTGGAGAAATACCCCGAGTCAACCAGTTTGAAGAAGGGATGAAAAATACTTTTTATGAACAGGACGGAATTGAAAAATTCGACGACATAGAAGACGATTCCTCACTTGTGTTCAATATACAGGGAAAGGGACTTGTTATCCTTTCCGGGTGTGCTCACTCAGGAATCATTAATACGATCAACTATGCAAAAAAAATAACAGGTATTGAAGATGTTTTTGCCGTGATGGGAGGTTTCCATTTGACAGGCCCTGCTTTTTCAACAAAGATTTCCCCAACAATTGAGGCGCTAAAAGACTTTAATCCTGAATTCGTCATTCCCACCCACTGCACCGGTAGAAGAGCTGTTATGAAAATCGAAGAGAAGATGCCTGAACAATTTTTGTTAAATATGTCTGGAACAAGCCTGATTTTCAAGGGGTAACCGGGAAAAAGAGGGGCTTTATTAGGCTTTTTAATGATTATCAGTCGGCAAACTGTTACGGAACTAAGGACATCACACAGAGTAGCCATATGTGGTAATATTAAAATTCATTGAGCACACATATGTTGCGTCTTTATTTGTAAGATCATGCATTCCGTAACAGCTTGTCGAACAAACGAAAGAAGATTATTGAGCATTCATCAATGAACCCTAAAATACTCATGAGAAACAGCCAAGACAAGCTGGAATCTTTAAATGCCAGGAGGAACCCGGCCTTTGAAGCAGGGCTTATGTGGAAGCTGCCCGCAACCATCGGATCGGGAATTTTTGCCACAGAAGAGCTAAGTTTTGAAATGAACATGGCATTGGAACAGATAATTAACTGCCATTACAAGCAGAACAAGAAAAAATTTTCTTGAAAGTAAGGCCCTTGAGCTTATTGCCCTGAAAATTGAGTAATTAAAAACACAGCAGGAGTTAAAATGCTAAAAATATCAATACTTTCAATTTCTTTATTAACTATTATGGCAAGTGCTGCGATTTCACCTGCTCTTGGTGTTATTTCCGAAGCTTTTCCCCATATAAGTCCTACATTTATAAAATTAATTATTACATTACCTTCAATGCTGATAATTCCGTTTTCTTTTATATCTGGGAAACTTACTGATTTTTTTAATAAAAAAACAGTTCTTTACATGGGTTTAATTACATACTTAACCGGTGGTATTGCCGGAGGATTTACTTCAGACATTACAACACTTCTAATATTTAGAGCTTTGCTCGGTGTCGGTGTTGGTTTAATAATGCCGATTTCAACAGCTCTTATTGCTGATTTTTTCAAGGGAGAAGAGGCATCCCAAATGACAGGATGGGCGACTGCATCAAGTAATCTTGGCGGTATAATAGCAGTGATTTTTTCAGGATGGCTTGCTACATTTTCCTGGAGGTATTCTTTCGGGGTTTATCTTCTTGGAGTATTTGCACTTATTTTTGTAAAATTTTTTTTACCGGAACCTGAAAAAAAAAGCGATAAAACAAATTCAACAAAAAAACTCCCGGTGGTTACATACATGGCTTCACTTGCTGCATTTTTAATGATGACTTCTTTTTATGCAGTTCCAACAAATATTGCTATTTTCCTTAAAACAAATAATCTCGGGAATGCAAATACAGCAGGAATAACCCTTGCAATTGTAACAAGTGCAGCCTTTGTCGCCGGGATAGCATTAATCAGAGTTCAAAAAATATTTAAAAAATTAATGCTGCCGTTTCAGATGGCTCTCATGAGTTCGGGCTTTGGAATACTATCCATATCCGGCTCTTTATCAACAGTTGTTATTGGTGTCACCCTTATTGGATTCAGTTTTGGAAATCTTTATCCCATGATTCTCCTTTTAATCGTCAGGGGAGTTCCCCGTGAACAAAATGTCAGAGCAATGGCAATTGTAAGTAGCTGTATCTTCTTTGGACAATTCTTTTCCCCTGTCTTTTTTGATACTGCTGGAGCTTTATTTGGGAACACGGATATAAAATTTATTTTTGTTCTGAATGCTTATCTGATTGGGGTTACTACTTTAGTATTTTTAATAAAAATTAATCATGGTAAAGGGAAAAAAGCAATAAGGATGAAATGAGTATCAATTCATGTGCATATACCTATAAGCTTAAAAGAATCGGCTTTTTATCACATGTTTAACCGGACAAGATAATTGTCGTACAATAGTATAAGCCTATGGCGCACTGAATTCCGCATGGAACGATTTTTTTCAAAGTTTTTGCCACAACATAGGATATGGGCATAAATCCGCCTTGTCTTGTCTGGACAATCACCTTAGACCCCGAATTGTTGATCAGTCGTGCAAAATTTTTTGTAGAAAACCTGTGATAAATCGGAAAGCCCTTTATCTGGAAAATAGTGGGTGCAACCAGCAGGCCACCGGGGATGAGTACCGATTTATCTCCAAAAGTGCCTTTCCAGGTTTGTCGATGATATGGGGCAGGTTGGAGACGATTACAGCATCAAAGGAATTATCTTTAAAATCAAGAGCAGACGCATCCTGAATCATATTTTTTTTTACTCAACAAAAAAAATAAAATCATATCTTACTTTTTAAATTTTGCTTGGAAAAGGAGAAAAAAGGATTGCCCGCTGCAGCCTTCCTGTAGCGGCTGGGCTGGATCCCGTAGCAAACCAGAAAGGCCCTGGAGAAATGACTTGAACTGGCATATCCTGTAGCATGGGCAATGTCGGTCATGCTTATCTCGTTCTCCGCCACCATCCTCCGGCTCATCTCCAGCCGCTCTTTTCGTAAAAATCCAAACACCGAACAGCCAAACACCCTTTTAAAACAGTGGTTCAGCAAGGGATGGGACATTCCGGCAGCCCTGGCAAGTTGGGAAATGGATGGCGGATTCTGGATCTCTTTAAGCAGAAAATCCCGGGCCTGGGCCACCCCCTGCATCTGTTCCTGGGACAATTTTGAGGCAGGCAGCGGATCCATGAGGTCCAGCTTAAGGGCAATGAGTTCCAGGGCCTTGCTCTCCAGGAAAAAACGTTTTGTGTTTCCCGTGAACCGGCAGTCCAGGATCTGGCCCAGGACCAGGTTCATGGAGGGGGTATTGCAGTGCCGGATCAGACAAGTCTCCCCACAAGTCAGGGCAGGTAATCCTTCCATGTCTGTGCAAAACTCATGACTCCTGCCTGCAAGCCGGGATCTGGGGACAGAAATAACCACCGCCCTTAAATCTTCTCCTCTGGGGGCCTGCCGGATCAGTTCAGGATCAGGGGACCGATACAGGCAGTTGGTCCCACAGGCCAACTCAAAACTCTCCTTGAAAAAGGAATTTTTATTCATGGATCTTCCTTTCAGGGAAAATACCAGATTACATCTGTCTTTTTCGTCCATCAGCCGTACGTTCAGCTCTGAATCCAGGCGGATGCTACTGATGGTAAGCTCCAGGCCGCCCTCCAGGTACTGGGTCGTAAAGCTGCCGGTCCCTAAAACCGGGGGCAAATGCCAGACCCTTTTAGCCCTGCCGTCGGGACAGGTCTCAAAACAAATCGGTTCCTTTTTTTCACAGCTGTTTTTTGTCTGAATCCTAAAAGAGTTCATGAATTTTTCCCAAGGGGTTTTTTATGTCCGGACTTTTTTAAGAAGATACCCGAATTTCAGGCTTTAAAAGACATTCTGGTACCGGACATGTTGAGCAAAAACTGTTTTGGCATTTCTTTTTCTATCTCCATGACTGCCTGTCTGCCTGTGCAATGGCAGGGCACCACAAATTCGGGTTCAAAGGATTTTAATGCCCGGATGGTGGGTTGGATCTTGGGGGAAAACTCAGGGCCCGTAAGATGAAATCCCCCCATGACGGCAAAGACTTTCTCCACTCCTGTCACCTTTCTGGCATAATCGATGGTATTGATGATCCCGGAATGGGCGCAGCCGGACAGCACCACCAGTCCTTTGTCACGAACATGGAACACCAGGGCTGTATCATCTTCAATGCCGTCTTTTATCACCTGGTCTCCTTTTTCATAAAAGGCATTCTGCATTCCCGTCTCAAAGGAAGTGTTCCTTGGGATCTGCCCCAGAAACAGGGCTCTTCCCTCCAGCATGGGAGAAGGATCAGCGCTTTCGTTCAAGGCAAGGTCCAGGGACCGGATGTCGTTTCGCCTGAGCCCGGGAAAAAAAAGATTTGTACCCCCGGGAATTTTGAGATGCCTTTTTTCCCTGAATACAGCCGGGTGCACGGTAAGGGGAAGGTCCTTTTTTCCGATTTTTTCCGTCAGGGCCGCCATCCCGTTAAAATGATCCATATGGCCGTGGGACAGGGCAAGTTCACTGACCTCTCTTAAATCCACTCCCAGAAGATTTGCGTTAAACGTAGCACCATGACTCGATCCTCCGAAATCCAAAAGCATACATCTGTCCCGGGGGGTGTCCAGAATCCGGATAAAGGCTGAAAATCCGTGTTCGGCAAGGGGACTGGCCGTCAGGATCATGTCCTTTTCAGACACATGATCTGCCAGGATCGGCCGGTGAACCACCTCGCTACTGTCCATGGACAGTACATCGATATAGTTATCCTGGAGACTTGTGATTTCAACCCCCTGTATCTGTCTTATTTTCTGTTTCATGATTATTTTCCTTTATGATTAGGTCCGGGAGGTTGTGCCGCCAACATAATAAAGCTGTCTTTCCCCCCCCCAGGTTAAATTGCTCAGGCCCAACCTAACAAAAAAAAAATTAAAAAAATATCAAATCATGAAACGATTTTATCATTTGCGGTCTAAGGTATGGTGAAAAAATTTCAACCGCCTATGGTACGATGCTCCGAAAAACAATCTTGGAAAAAACATATTTATTTAGCCTTGGAATATTTTTTAGGTATGCCTATTTTTTTTGTTTTACAGTGATATAAAAGGATGTGTAATGGATATTTATTTTAATGCAGCATCGGGCAAGCGCATTTTAAGCAGATCTTCCTTCAAGCTCTGCCAACAGTAGACCCGGGGGGAAACCTGCTGGTCCTTGTCAAAGGCAGTCGGTTCAGGCACCTTGAGAAGAATCTGCCTTAGGCCGGGGTTTGATTTGTACATTGCCGATTACCGGGTCGAAGAACCGTTGCTGACCTGTTTTGAATCCAATCGGCCAGCTGTGGGATTTGGATTTTGGCTGTCCGGGGCCGTTCAGAGCTGCACCATTTCCTTGAACAAAGACCAGCAAATTTAAAGAGTCTTCAGGTTCTCTCACAAAGAAACACCTGCCCTGATGTGTCTGTAAACATACCAGCCGGACGTCTGCTTCCTTTCGGACGGGATAATGTCAGAACTCTTCAAAAGCTTCTTCAATCCCTATCCATCCTGTTACTGGATGGCATTCGCTTTTTCCTGCATCTTACTCCCGCACCTCCAACAGTGTGCCTTGCGGTTTCATCTGCCTGGTAACTCCAGGCTATCGTTTCTGATGGATGCTTTCTGGACGATGGCAACTTTAGCACGGCACCCGGCTTTATGCTGGAAGACATAGAGGAGGCCTTTTTAGTATGAAGTCTTGAAAATGCTCAAAAAAGAGGGGAAAATAAATGATGCTGTTATCGAAAACATGCTTTCCTGGCATCATACTGGTTTCCATGTATATATCGGTGACAGAATCTATCCTCAAGATAAAACTGGCCTTGGAAATTTGGCCAGGTACATTGTCCGGGCCTGCTTTGAGCGCTAAAGCTTCACTTCGTGCCCCAGGAAAGAATGATTTATGTTCCAACGAAAGAATCAGCTGATGGTGTTGCCAAAGTGGTATATACCTCCAAAGATAGAAAATCCCAGAAAATTTTTAACGCTCTTGACTGGCTTGCTCAATTGGTGACTCACATTCCCAGCCGATATGAACAGACTGTCAGGTACTACGGTTTTTATTCGAACAAATCCAGGGGTTTGAGAAAAAAGGCTGATGCCGATGATGGTATTCCGGCTATTATACCGAGTGCAATGTCTTCCAAAGAATTCCGGCAGAATTGGGCTCGATGAATAGGGCTAAAGCTTCACTTCGTACCAGAAAGTGTATGGGGTACCCTTTGATTTGTCCAAAATGTCAGGGATCTATGAAAATCATCAGCTTTATTGAAGAAATTGAAATCATAGAGATGATTTTGCGACATCTGTCTTTTTACAGGCATCCTCATAGAATTTAATTCGCCTATATCCCGATGTTAAAGCCCAACGCTAAAACTCAGTGGGTAACTGGTGCGGATCAGTGAACCGCAAACCCACAAGATGAAATAACAGGTGTGAAAAAGGTATAAAAATCAGAAGCGCTCTAAATTGTGAAAAAAAGGTCAAGAAAAATGAAAGTTTTTCTTTTGGGGAGGTATTTTTTCTCTTGACCTGCCCTTTAATGGGTGACCCCATGCCCCCCCTCCAGTTCAACTAAACTTATAGTTGACAAGTAACTAAAAGTTTAGTTATAAAGTGGTTCAAAGGAGATCTGTAATGAAAAAAAATAAAAATAATAACCCAAAATCAAAAATGTTAACAAACGTTGAACTGGAGCTTATGACGATACTCTGGCGTATTGGTGAAGGATCTGTGGCCAGTGTTATCGACCAACTACCTGATGGACGTGATCTGGCCTATACTTCTGTGTCTACAATACTGAGGATACTGGAACAAAAGAATATTCTGGGCACACGTAAGGAAGGGCGTGGTCATATTTATATCCCTTTATTGAGCAAGACTGATTTTGAAATAAAAACACTCAGGCATGTTGTTACTAATGTTTTTGAAGGTGCGCCAATCACCTTAATAAAAACACTACTTGATACTGTTGAGCTCAGTGATGAAGAGTTTAAGGATATTAAAAAAATAATCGAAAAAAAGGAAAATAGATGATCCTTACACAAATCATTTTGGCATATATAAACCTGAACATATTGGTTGGTATAGGCTTTATAAGTCTGGTATTGTATCCCAAACTGGCGGGGCTGTTAAAAAGATCCATAAGTGCGAGATCATTATTAAAACTCCATTACACAACATTATCAATATTGTTTGTTTTTCTATTGCTCTACCCTGTAATACCTGTAACAAAAACTTTTGAACCTGCCTCCCGGATATTGATGGTCAGATCTATGGATGCTTTTACTTCGGAATATTTTTCACCGGAAAGTGAAAGCAATATAAAGTTTCCTGTGCTTTTGTCCAAAGAATCAGATGGTCAAAATAATACTGTTGTATTGTTCGCAGGTTTCCTGTTTTTATTATTTATCGTTGGAACAATCAACATTTTCAATGATTTGCGTAAACTTTTCATTGTCCAAAAGGGATCTTATCTCATAAGAAAATATGGGGCTGTTTCAATCTATGCAAATGACATAATCAAGATTCCCTTCTCATACTGGCTGCCAGGTAAGGCAAACGTAATAATTCCTACAGAACTTCTCGGAAACCGAGCAGATTATAAAATTATCATTTTACACGAGCTTCAGCATCATCGTAATGGTGATACAAAATGGCTCTACCTTGTCAGGATTTTAAAGCTTATATGTTTTTTAAATCCCTGCATCCATTTGTGGTGCCGTTTAATCACAGAATTTCAGGAGTTTGCCTGTGACGAAGTGATGGTCAGTCAAAAAGGGATACGTTCACAAGACTATGCCCGCTGTCTTTTTGAAGCAGCAAAATCATCATCAAACCAAAGATGGGTGCCTGTATGCGCAACAGGCCTCATACTGATAGGACAACGCAAGCTATTAAAAAAGAGAATTGAAAAAATATTTGAAAAGATACCTGTTCAATTGAAATGGCCAGTCAATTTATTTGTTTTACTGTTAATCATTGGACAAATGACATCCGTGTCAATTGCCTCAAAATGTGTTGTTCAATCAGGTAAAATAACTAGTGCTCAGGCATCTGAAATGGCAGAAAGGGCTATGTTAAATTCAAAATTCCCTATAGTCGTAAATGACCTCGTTTTGGATGAGCTTAATGCATACCTTGGAACTCCCGAAGCAAGAACGTTTATAAGCGATTCTCTCAAAAGAATGAAGTATTTTAAAAAAGATATAGAAGCAAAAATGGTGGAATACGATGTGCCAATAGCGCTTCTTGCGATACCGGTTGTGGAATCAGGTTACCGGAATCTTAGCGAAGCCACAACCAAATCCAAAGGCGCAGGTCTCTGGATGTTTATTCCATCTACGGCCCGTAATTTTGGATTGACGGTTAATAAAGATGTGGACGAAAGACTCGATACTGATATTCTCACTGACGCAGCGATGAGGTATCTGCTGGCAAACAAACTTCAATTTGATGATTGGCAATTGGCTGTGCTGGCATACAACATGGGGAAATCAAACCTGCGCAAGGCTATTGAAAAAACGGGTTCCCGTAGTGTATGGGACATAATCCGAGCAGGGCATCAGAATGATAAAGGCTATTATGCAAAGTTCATGGCCGCTGTCATAATCATGAAAAATCTCGATTTTCTTATCGACAAAACCAATTTTTAGTTTTTAAGGTCTAATATGAAATATAATTATACACCTATTACAGTTTTAGTA
>JADGFI010000179.1 GCA_016743945.1 Desulfobacteraceae bacterium | reverse complement strand
CCCTAATGATAATACTTAGTATTACCCTAATGATAATACTTAGTATTACCCTAATGATAATACTTAGTATTACCTTTACCCACCACGTGATTCCTCAATAACCACTCCCCTAACCCCATCCTTAATGTCTCCCGCTAAGCGTCACTAACCTCACTAACCTAACCCTTCCCAACAAAACACTAAACCTCTACAACTTATCTAACCTAAACTCGCCGTCGATACCACCGCAGACATTACGCGCCATATTTGGTACCAACGTCGCCGCGTACCCTTTGTTTCCTTCGCCGTCAAACGTCCGCGGGTCCTCCTCTTCTTCTACTAATACTACTACTACTACTACTACTACTACTACTACTACTGCTGGCGGTGGTGGTGCTGGTGGCGGCGGCGGTGGCCGCGGATCCGGATCCACCTCGGAGCAGCCATCCAATCAGAGATCTCCGTCTCGCATTGCCCGCTACCACCTGGACGATTCTTCCCAGGAACAAAACGTCACCATCTACGACTCGTGTTTTGTATGCGCGTTCGGCCGTGAACTGCAGTTGTTGCCGTCGGCCAGCCCGTTAGTGCCTGGAAGTGTGAATAGCTAGCTATATGTGAGTGCCTGGATGTACGAATGTTTCTAGAAACGTCAGTACATTCAGTGCCTGGT
>JADGFI010000178.1 GCA_016743945.1 Desulfobacteraceae bacterium | reverse complement strand
ACATTGTACACTGTACACTGTACACTGAGTGTACAATGTACATTGTACAGTGTACATTTTTTATTCTCCAACGCACTAGATAACAACGCCGTTACCCTGTCGTGACGGCTTACCCTAGCAACATGGGTCTGCGGGCAAATTTGCAATACGTGGGGCATTGTGGTATTTGGTTACCCGCAGAAGGCGCACATAGTGTTGATTTGCGGATAGGCGCGTCTCAACCTAGCTGGACAACTACCTCTAAGACTACTACTACTATGACTACTACTTCCATTGATATAGCCACACCCACTACACCTACTACAACCACTACTATCTCCACTAATACACCCACTACTACCACTACTACTACTACTACTACTACTACTACTACTACTACTGCATCAACCTCGACTACTACAACTACTACAACTACTACAAATACTAATATCTGACATTACATTAATACTTGATATTACATAAAACTGGTATATTATATAATAATAATGATATTATATAATAAAGATAGTCAAACCGAGTATCGCAAAATAACAATAAATACATTTGTAATCTTTGTATCATGTTTAATGAATATGTCTTATTAATATATGTTGTTAATTGTATATATTACACTGTATATTGTAAATTATCCCACACACACACCGTTATATATATATAT
>JADGFI010000177.1:305-659 GCA_016743945.1 Desulfobacteraceae bacterium | reverse complement strand
GTGCCGCCGAATTTCCTGGTACTCTGTCCATCCTGCTGGTGAAACGCATCAAAAATCGTTTCCTGTTCATTTTCAGGAATCCCGATGCCGGTGTCTTTTATCTTGATGATCAGATCACATCTTTCTTTTGCCTGTTGGGCGTCAGCCCTCACCTGGATTTCAATCCGACCGGATTCAGTGAATTTGACAGCATTGCCAACAAGGTTCAGCAGTATCTGCCGGAGTCTGATTTCATCCAGGAGAAGTCCTGGCGGTAGATCCGGTTCCAGGTCAACAAGGGTTGTCAAATTTTTTTCTTTGCAGGTGTGATCAAAAATCAGCATCACATCGGCAATGACATCTTTTATATTGATA
>JADGFI010000177.1:0-295 GCA_016743945.1 Desulfobacteraceae bacterium | reverse complement strand
TTTGCCCGCTGCCTGGATGGAATCCAGGTAGGTCTTCTGCCGGGGCTGGGACACAATGGAGGATAAAAGATCGCTGAAACCGAGTACGGCATTCAAAGGCGTTCGTATTTCATGGCTCATGTTGGCTATAAATTCCGATTTGGCCCGGTTGGCAGATTCAGCCGCGTCCCTGGAAATTTTTAATACATTCTGATTTTTTTTGGCCCGGGTAATGTCCTGATGGGTTCCCATCATTATTAAGGGCTTTTCATCTTCTGTCCGGGAGACCACTTTCCCCCTGACCAGAACCCATACC
>JADGFI010000176.1 GCA_016743945.1 Desulfobacteraceae bacterium | reverse complement strand
ATCCTAAAGCATTGTAATGTATATTTGCTTTAAAACACAACTAATCACAAACTCCGTTACATACTGCGTAAAGAACCAAAGAAACAGAGACCGGATATCTTTGAAGCCGTAAAGGATTCCGAATTGAAGATTTTACGGCACATCATTGACAGCGATCCATCGCAATGCAACGCGCTTCACGAAGGAGCTACTCCCCTTATCTACGCAGCTATTGCAGGTAGTAGTAGTAGTAGTAGTAGTAGTAGTAGTAGTAGTAGTAGTAGAAGGAGTATTGGAATGGGTGCTATAGATTTGAATGCGGCCCATAGATTTTTAATATTATATGTCTTTTTATCTATTTATTCCAATAAGGGCCAACTACTATAGTCCGAAATAGTACTAGTGGGGTTTATGGATTGGTTTGGGCTGTTTAATTAGTTTTTTAATTAATAATATTTTAAATATATTGGTGTTTAAAAATGAATACTATACTTATATGTAATATATATCTCATTTAACTAAAATCGGGCTATTCATTTTTTATAATTCATATGCGTAAACTAGTCTAAGGTTTAATCTCTAAAAACACAGGAAACCAGGCAGCCTGCGAACTGTTGGTGAGTTGTGGCCGGGCGGACATTGATAAACAGGACCAAAGTTCAGGCTGGACAGCTCTGATG
>JADGFI010000175.1 GCA_016743945.1 Desulfobacteraceae bacterium | reverse complement strand
CGTGAGACGATTCCAAACGAGAGAGGGAGATAGATAGAGAGAGAATATTGGCAGTAAAGGTTGTCAGGTTGAGTAGATGTTTGCGGTTGTAAAATTAGTTGAAGAATGATGTCATAAAAACCGGGTATTCAACACGCGATATCGTCATCGTATCCGACGCTGGTCTAGCCACTCCCCTTCCAAAGCTGACCACGCCCCTTCGAGATGCACCACACCTATTCGAGACACCGAACACGTCAAAGGTGATCTCCTCGATCTTTACTTAGACACGCCCACAATTGCACGAAGCTCATTGGTTGAATCTCGACAGGGGTGAATTTGTAATTCCTCTCCACCAAGGTCAGCCAAGATGAGCCGCATTATGCTAGTAGTGAGTGAGCATAGTTCTTTGATAATCTTACTATCTGACTACCGACTACTGACTACCATCCTGACTGCTAATACTACTACTACTCCTACTACTACTACTACTACTACACCGACTACATCTGCTAACCCCTAACACCACTGACCACGTCTGACCTGCTGCTGCGCAACTCTGCTAGCTGATTGACCACAACTGAACACTGACTACTGACTACTGACACTGACTACTGACCATTGACGCAGTAAAAGATATCGACAAAAACAAATGACACACACCATTGTATTTGTACTGACC
>JADGFI010000174.1 GCA_016743945.1 Desulfobacteraceae bacterium | reverse complement strand
GTGGTGGATGCTAGGTCAACAGCTCTATATACCTCTACGTTGCCCATGGTATTTCTAACGTGATATATGCAAATGTACCACCACTCTCACTCCAACTCCATCTACCACCACGCCTACTACCTGCTATAGGTGGTTACCTACTTAGGGTGTTTTGACCTACTACTGTGGGTAACCATCGAGTTTAGTGGCTAGCATTGGATGTAGTAGTAGTGGTAGTTGTGTCGGCGGTAGTAGTATTTGTAGTTGTAGCAAAGTGGTATTAGTAGCCGTGGTTGTAGTAATAATATGAATCCACCGTCCGAAATAGTAGTAGTAGTAGTAGTAGTAGTAGTAGTAGTAGTAGTAGTTTGACCAGCGTCCGTGGTCACTAGTAGCGTTGCGTAGGATACCACCACACGGCCCCTAGACTAATGGTGGCCCGGGGCGAGACAGCTGATGATTCATCCGTGGTGGTAGACCACCACGACAGTGCTGGGTGTAATAGCTAACTGTAATGGCGGATGTCTTCATCCAACCATCCTCATCCTCTAATCCCGATGCAACCGATGGATGAAAAGTCTCTTATAAGCCCATATATATACGTTAATGGCATTAGTCCGCGGACATATCTCCTCCTCTGAACCCGTTTCTTATATAACTTATATTACCTTCTGCATATAT
>JADGFI010000173.1 GCA_016743945.1 Desulfobacteraceae bacterium | reverse complement strand
ATTATTAATATTTTTCAGCACATTATTCATTTGGTAATTTATTAATTTTATCAATTTGATATATCATCATATGATCTCTATCTAGCTTATTATATAAGTCTTTCTCTCTTTTTCTGCGCGTGTCAATTATATAATTGACATACACCGTGAAATATGTTCAATTAACAATCAACCGCGCCCAGACATTGTCGGAGGTCGTTATTACATAATGGGGCCCAGTGCAGCGTTACGTAACCCGCCGGTGCCCTTGAAACCTGACCTTGTACTCGACCTCGAGAAATACTACTATTACTACTACTACTACTACTACTACTACTACAGTACTAGTGCACAGTCGGCATACTCTCAATAGGCGTTCTCTAGTGTTTTGCCCTAGTGCCAGGTTGCCTAGAATCAATAATGACGGCCAAGAGGTGTAGATGAGCATGCAGATACGAGCGTACAACGGTGTACACACGCGCGCGTACGCATGTATATGGCAGGCGCACAAACGCATGCCGACATGCGCGCACACAAGTTGACACATGTTCACATACACACAGGCGCGTTCGTGTATGCATGCAGATGCATGCACACACGCCTGTACATATCTGCTCATATAACCAGACATGCATACCTGCATACCTGCATACACTGAATACTCACTATAGGCC
>JADGFI010000172.1 GCA_016743945.1 Desulfobacteraceae bacterium | reverse complement strand
AATCGGTTGATATCCATAGTTGAACCTCCCGCTCCGATTGTTGAAATTTCTCGGATATCTCCGCCCTGGCCTTATTGGTTCAATGGTTCTAATAATGATTGTATGAATGTCTGAAATCAGCTTGCACAGAGAATCATGATGCCTGAGAAACAATAAGGGAATGACATCCTTCACTTTTGAAAGTGTTTGGGCAAAATTCTTTTTGTACCGATATTTGTAGTTTATTGTATTTCGGTCAATCACACTTTGAGTTTGGAAAACCAATACTGACGTTAAATTTTTTGAAAATACTTTTGCATGAAAATCTTGGTAGATGGAAAGGACCGATTTGCCAGAAAAATTTTCTATCTCAATCCAGTGTTTCATGGTCTTGTAATCCTCTTCCACCGGCCACCTTAAGTGGTAGAGCTCTGCAAATTGCTCACGTGGATAAGCTTGTTGATCGAGCAGGGACGTAATAAGAATTTCGGCTTCACCGGTATCCAATTCGACTCGAATTAACCGTAATGTCAAAGGTTCTAAATCAAGCCCCATACTTTTACAGTGCTTAACGGAGCTTGGAGGTGCAGACAAGGAAATGATCTTTTCGTGTTTGCCTGAATGATAGAATTGACGAACAATTTTCCATCGTTTTCGTTGAACCCTGGCACAGAAATCAGCGC
>JADGFI010000171.1 GCA_016743945.1 Desulfobacteraceae bacterium | reverse complement strand
CATCGTGACAATGTAAGTACTTTTACTTAGAATGGATGTAAGTACTTTTTACTTAGAATTCCATCCCAGCCGTGCCTAGATCTGGCGAGGCTGTACTTCGGTCCAGTATCACTACTGCTACTACTACTACTACTACTACTACTACTAACAGGGAAGGATGTTGGTGTATCGGTTCTTGGAGATGTTCTCCGGAAGTTCGGCAGCAGAAGTAGAGCATTTGGGACTACAAGTTCTCAATAGCTGAATAATTGAAAAGGGGGTAAGGTAGGTTAATTATACATACGGTTAACATGGGTATTGTTATTAGGTTAACGGGGGCAATTGTTAATAATTCATATTTATTAGTGGAGCTGTGTTAATGAGGTATCGATGATATAAAAAGAATAATGATATAGTTTATAATTATAAATGATTATAAAATAAGATACGTTCGCGTGTGTATGCGCGTGCGGCGTGTGTATTTGCGCGTGTAGTGTGTATATGCGCGCGTGCGTGTGTTTGCGCGCATGCGTGCGCGTATGTGCAAACCTTGTATTCTTCTGTAAACAAAAGGTTGGAATTGCTATGCATGTTGATCACGTGTTCTTCTAGTTGGGATTTCAAAATGTTGCTCGGTTTTCTGTGAACGGGGTGGTAGGTGGTTGTAGTGGTGATTATAGTGG
>JADGFI010000170.1 GCA_016743945.1 Desulfobacteraceae bacterium | reverse complement strand
TCTAATATTGCCGGGATAGTGATAAGCTTTTAAGTACGAAAGGGCTTCAGGACTTATCAAAACCTCATCAGCGTCGGAGATTCGCCGTAATAAAACATCGATTAATAATCGTATATCTTCGGTCCGCTCACGCAACGAAGGTATCTCAATCGGAAATGAGCTAATTCGGTAGTAAAGATCCTGTCTGAACGTTCCATCATCCACCTTCGCGGACAAATCTCTGTGCGTAGCGCAGACCAAACGAAAATCAGCATGCTTTAATTCCAGGCCGCCCACGGTTCGATAAGTGCCTGTTTCAATCAAACGCAACAGCTTAACCTGCAAAGATAAAGGGATATCCCCTACCTCATCTAAAAAAAGAGTCCCTCCTCTAGCTGCCGTTACCAACCCCTCCTTTTTATTAACCGCTCCCGTAAAGGCCCCTTTTTCATGACCAAACATTTCACTTTCAAACAACGCTTCACTGAGCCCTGAGCACTCGACGGTAACAAATGGTTGAGCCGCTCTTGTGCTAGCTACGTGTAGCGCTTTAGCAACAAGTTCCTTACCGGTACCTGATTCACCTAACAGCAATACTGAAATCTGGCTAGGTGCCGCACGCTGGATAAGTGAGATCATATGATTAAACGCAGAGGAGCAGCCCACAAGACCTTCTCCTTTGGGC
>JADGFI010000016.1 GCA_016743945.1 Desulfobacteraceae bacterium | reverse complement strand
GGTGCGACAGGGTCCATATGCATGACACCTCTGGTCGCGTTTTTGCGATTCTGAAAAAATTCCCAAAAATTGCCGCCCCGCCTTTTATAACGCAACTTATTGATTTTTAATTATTATTTTAAATAATCTTCCATAACACCTCCTTGGCACAGGCTTTGCTATTAAGGTTTTAGAAAATAACAGATGGATTTTTAAACGCTTTTGGAGAGTTATTAAATGATTTGCGTATTTGCTAGCAGGGATAAAGAAATATTTTCGAGTGTTGAGCAGGCCCTGATCAAGAATCATATGGATATTGAGTGGATTGAGTCGGGGAAAAAACTTCTATCCCTACTTTCGAACCCCACCGACAAAAAAATTGGACTTGTGATCATAGATGGAAACCTGCCCGATGAAAACGCCAGAGATCTTGTTGAACAGGTCATCATGCAAGCCCCCATGACCAATTGTGTGGCGACCAGCGCCCTTTCCCCCGAGGACTTTCACGAGAGTTTTGAAGGTCTTGGTGTCTTGATGCAGCTGCCATTAAAGCCCAATGCCCAGGATGCACAAAACCTTGTGACCCATCTGAACAAAATATTGGGCATGAACGCCTAAACCCCCTCTGGAAGTTTAAGAACAAGGAGACACCTATCAGATGATTATCAGCATAGCAAGCGGAAAAGGCGGTACCGGCAAGACCACGGTGTCCACCAACCTGGCCTGCGTCCTTCCGGCACCGGTAACGATTCTGGACTGTGACGTGGAAGAACCCAATTCACATCTTTTTTTAAACCCAACCTTCACGGACAGGGAGGATGTTATTGCTCCCATACCTGAAGTTGATGATACCAAATGTACCTATTGTAAACGCTGCATGGAAATTTGTCGATTTGGTGC
The DNA here is from genome assembly GCA_016743945.1 of Desulfobacteraceae bacterium. GTDB lineage: Bacteria > Desulfobacterota > Desulfobacteria > Desulfobacterales > Desulfobacteraceae > NBML01. The sequence goes on along the minus strand of JADGFI010000016.1, from coordinate 113,578 downwards.
CATTGCAGTGGCCGGCGAAAAAGTATTGATCTTTCCGGAACTTTGCCATTCCTGTGGCGGATGCGCGGCCATTTGCCCCGAAGATGCCATAAGAGAAAAGGATCGGACCCTTGGCGTTGTTGAAACAGGTTTTGTCGAACCGGGATTGACCGATCAGGAAAAAAATCCCGGGGAAAAAATCAAATTTGTCCACGGTCTCATGGATATCGGCCAGGTCATGGCCCCTCCCATCATTCGGCAGGTCAGGACCCATGCAGATCCAAAGGGCCTCACCATTATCGATGCCCCGCCCGGCACCTCCTGTCCGGTTATTGCCTCAACGAAAGGGGTTGATTTTGTCCTTCTGGTCACAGAACCCACTCCCTTTGGCCTCCATGACCTGATCCTGGCTGTGGAAACGGTTAAAATTCTGGATATCCCCCACGGCCTTGTCATCAACCGGGCCGGCATGGGCAATAATGATGTGAAGAGGTATGCCCAAGAACAAGAGATTCCCATTCTCATGGAAATCCCCTTTGACCGAAGAATTGCAACTGCATATTCAAAAGGAGAATTGATCATCTCCTGCCTCCCGGAATACAAGGAAAAATTTTTAAAGCTCTATGATCGCATCGAAGCGATGGTCGCACAAAGGAGGCAAGCCAAATGAAAGAACTGATAATATTAAGCGGCAAAGGCGGCACCGGAAAGACAAGCCTGACTGCGGCATTTGCCTCCTTGGCAAAAAACATGATGCTCTGCGATACCGATGTGGATGCCGCGGATCTGCACCTGCTTATGGCCCCGAAAATCCAGAAAAAAAACGATTTTGTCGGCGGGAATGAAGCCATCATCAATCCTGAAAAATGCGTTGGGTGCGGACTGTGTAAAGAGTTGTGTCGATTTGATGCGGTAATTGAACTTACGGACCCCGTAAGTTATGCAATTGATGCCATTGGCTGCGAGGGATGCGGGGTATGTGTGGACCTGTGCCCGGAAGGGGCCATTGATTTCCCCAAAAAAACATGTGGGGAATGGTATGTATCTGATACCCGATTCGGCCCCATGATCCATGCCCGCCTGGGCATCGCAGAGGAGAACTCCGGGCGTTTGGTCGCTCTGATCCGGGAAGAAGCCAGAAAACGGACAAGAGAACAGCACCTTGACCTTATCCTCACCGACGGCCCCCCCGGTATCGGATGCCCGGTCATTGCCTCCATGAGCCAGGCAAATTGTATCCTGATAGTGGCTGAACCCACGGTATCCGGCATCCATGATATGAAACGGGTGGGACAATTAGCGGCCCATTTTAAGATACCCGCCATGGTCTGTGTCAATAAATTTGATCTGAATCCGGACCAGGGACTTGCCATTGAACAAATTGCCAGGGAGAACAATATTCACATTGTAGGCAGAATCCCCTTTGACCCCAATTTTACCCAGGCCATGATCCAGGGAAAAACAATAATGGAAACCCATAAAAATTCCAGTACAAGCCAGGCCATAAGAGAAATCTGGCAAACCGTCATGAAAAATCCTGCCATGAAGCAAGAAAGAATAATGTAAATAAAACAAAAAACACTTAAATCAATAATAAAGGAGTCACCAAGTTATGAAAAACGGTAGAATTGCTATTCCCTCAAATGGAGAAGGCGGACTTAAAGGAACCCGGGCAGGCCATTTCGGACATTGCGATGTGTTTACCTTTGTGGATGTAGAAAACGGAGAGATCAAAGAGGTCACCACCCTTTCCAACCAGGAACATGCCCAGGGCGGATGTATGGTACCGGTCAACCTCCTGGCAGACAACAGGGTCAATGCCCTGGTGGTCGGCGGTATTGGCATGCGTCCTCTCATGGGCTTTCGTCAGGTGGGTATCGATGTCTTCCATGACGACCAGCGCACAGACATTGAACCGGTTGTCATGGACCTGATCCAGGGCAAGCTGGCTGAAATTACCAACGACCAGGTCTGCGGCGGTGGTGGCCAATAGCCCCCTCCCCCATTTTGGACCCATGTTTTTAAAAAAGGAACTTTTAAAATGAAAATTGCCATAACATCAAAGGGCCAGGACCTTTCTGCCGAGGTGGATCCGCGGTTTGGACGTGCCGCCTACATTATCATTGTGGATACCGATACCCTGGCATTTGAAGTGATCGACAATGCCTTAAACAAGGACTCTTTTAAAGGAGCAGGCATCCAGGCCGCCGCCAATATCTGTGACACAGGGGTTAAGATTGTTCTCACTGGATTTTGCGGGCCCAATGCCTTTAAAACCCTTGATGCAGCCGACATTAAAGTGGCCAATGATGCAACGGGAACCGTTCAGAACGCCGTTGACCAGTACCTTGCCGGAAAATTTGAATTTGCAGAGGCTGCCAATGTAGACGGTCACTGGTAAAAAACCCCGAACGTATTTAAAACTCTATATATTGTGGTTCTTTTGAAGCCCTGTGCTGGTGGCACCTTGCCCCCTATCTCACCCTATCATTAAAGGTGTCACCAGCACAGGGCTTCATTTGTTTACACAATAAATGCTTGCAAGATAAAGACGAACTATTTGACATCATAAAACCGGGTGTGTTAAAAATCACAATACAATGGGTTCTATACTTATATTTTAATAACCTCTTTTAATGATACGGACACAAAAAATGGAATTGACAGATATCTGCCCTCTGGAAACATGGGAAGCACTTGAAAACAACTTATTTACAAAATTTAATTTCCAGGGATCTGTATTTAACCCCAAGGGGATTCGTATCTCCCAGGTTAAAAACTGGAGCAATGACCTCTGTCCTGCCATCAAAGCAACGGAAAACGGCCAGACCTATATCTGTTCTTCCGCCCATATGAACATGAACGCCCTGGCAAAAAAAAGCCAGGCACCGGTCATCGAAGAATGCGATGCCGGCTTTGTCAAACTGGTGGTTCCCATCCTATATAAGGATGAGTTCCTCGGCGTTGCCGGTGGCTGCGGTTTGCTGGCAGAAGACGGAGATGCAGACACCTATGCCGTCAACAAGATTGCAGGCATAGATGAAGCAACGGTAGAAAAACTTACCCAGGAACTTCCCGTGATCACCCATGAAGAGCTGGCTGCTGCCAATACCTATCTCCAGAAACAGGTATCCCTTATCCTGGAAAATTATGCCAAAAAAGAATCCCGATCCAAAAAGGAATCCCAATAAAGATGACGCCTAAATCAGACGACCAGCCGACAGTCAGCCCATCTGCCTTTGAAAAAAGGGTACGCCGCAGAATATCGGCCCGGGTCCATGATTTTTTTGCCGTCTGCCCCCCGGGGTTGAAAACCACTTGTACAAATGAACTGGCGGAACTTGGCCCTGAAATCCAGGAAATCCAGCCCCTGCCTGGCGGAGTAGCTTTTCGGACCAAATTGCCCACCGCTTGCATGGCCAACCTTTGCCTGGGAAGTCCCAGTAAAATTCTCATGCGCATTGCTGCCTTTAAGGCGGAAAACTTTCCAACCCTGGAAAAAAAGATCAAACAAATCGACTGGGAGCTTTTTTTACCGGGTAATACAGAGTTAAAACTCCAGGTCACGGCCCACAAGTCCAGACTCTACCATTCCGGTGCCATTGAAGAGCGCTGCCAATCCATCATCCAGGCGCGGCTGTTCGCACCCGGAAAAAAGTCGGAACAAAACCTGTTCATCCGGGCCGACCATGATCAATTTGAACTTTCCCTGGACATGTCCGGAGACCTGCTCTTCAAGCGGGGTGTCAAGCAAAAGGTGATCAGCGCCCCCCTGCGGGAAAACCTTGCCTTTGCCATCCTCAAGACGGCCGGGTTCACACGGCAGGACGTTCTGGTGGACCCCATGTGTGGTTCCGGAACCTTTTCCATTGAAGCCGCCATGATCCAGGCCAATATTCCCCCGGGATTTTTCAGATCCTTTGCCGTCGAAGAGTGGCCCGGATTCAGGCGAGAAAATTTCACCTATTTAAAGGCCCAGATCCAAAAAACCGTCTCCACAAAAACCAGCCCTCAAATTTTTGCCTCGGACATTGATAAAGCTGGCCTTTCCCTATTAGAAGAGGCCATTGGCCACCATGATTTTCTAAAAACCGTCCAGGCGCAAACGCTGGATTTTTTTGATATCCACCCCACTCAATTCACCCAGCAAAAAGGAGTGGTGGTGTTAAATCCCCCCTATGGCAAGCGATTGGGTAAACAAATGGATATGACCCGTTTTTTTTCAGAAATCGGAAAAAAGCTGGCAGCTGATTTCAAGGGCTGGCGGGTGGGAATTATTTATCCGGAAAAAGCCCTGGGCAAGGCCATGGGACTGCCATTACAACCCATGCCCTTTTTCCACGGCGGGCTGGATCTTTTTGCCGGCATTGGTAAAATCAGGGGGTAGCACCAAAATTTTCAAGGAGACATCATGCAGGCCCTCACCCCCTTTAACAGATCCGTCTTTTGTTTCCGTCCCAGTTTTTTGACCGTCCTGATTCTTGTCGTGGTCCTAGGTTTTGTCATGGAATTTATGCTGTCCCCATCCACTGCACAAGCCCAGGTGGACAACAGTATTTATGCGAACCTGCTGGGCCGACATATAAAGAAAAACCGGGTGGATTATGATGGATTTAAACGAGAGGAAGCCCGTCTGGATAGCTACCTTGCAATTTTGAGTGCAACCGAGGTGAACCGCCTGTCCCACAACGAAAGGTTTGCCTTTTATATCAATGCCTATAATGCCTTTACCATCAAATTAATCCTGACAAAATATCCGGGAATCAATTCCATCAAAGAAATCGGGTCTTTTTTTTCAAATCCCTGGAGCATAAAATTTATTTCCCTGGAAGGGCAAACCGTTTCTTTGGATACAATTGAACATGATTTTTTACGCCCCGTTTTCAAAGATCCCCGGATCCATTTTGCCATCAACTGCGCCTCAAAGGGTTGCCCGCCACTGTCAAACCAACCCTATGAGGGACAAACCCTGGAGGCCCAGCTCAATACCATGACCCGGGCATTTATCAATGACCCCAAACATACGTTTATAAAAAATAACACCCTCTTTGTCAGCAAGATCTTCAAATGGTTTGAAGAGGATTTTAATGGTGAGCCCCTCCGGTTCATCCGGCAATATGCAGATGCCAAATTCAAAAAAAAGCTGGATAGCCTGGGCCCAAAGACCAAATTGTCCTATCTTGATTATGACTGGACCTTGAACAGGTAGTAGGGCCAGGCCCCGCCAGCATTAGAAAAAAGATCCACCCGACACGGATGCCAATGTTCCGAACCGGTTTAATACCATGGCCGCAACAGGGGTTTCTACCACCCTACCCAAAACCTGTGATAAATCCTGACCTGAATCCGCAATGGCCTGGGCCATATTCTCAATATACGCTGTTTCGATGGCAGTATCGTACTCAGGATGAAATTGAACCCCCCAGGCACACGTGCCGATCCGGAATGCATGGTGGGGTTCAAACCCATTTTTTGCAATAACAACGCTGGACTCAGGCAGGCGGAGAACCGTCTGGGAATGAACCACATGGGCCTTGAACTGCCGGGGCAAACCGCCAAACAAAGGGTCCCCCTCCCCTTCCACAACACACTCAATATCTGTGGTACCAATCTCAAGCCCCCCGGGATGGTAGTCCACTACCCCGCCCATGGCCCTGGCAATCAATTGGTGACCATAGCAGATACCCAGCAAGGGGACATTTTTTTGGATCAACTGTGGAATCCAGGCTTCAAGTTCAAGGCTCCAGTCAAGATTCTGGGTCACCATGGCATGGGAACCTGCGATCACAACCCCTTTGACAGCATCAAGACGAGGCAAAGGCTGATGTTGTTCTATATTGATCACCGAAATATCCTGGGGTGCCTGGCCCAATCCCCTGGCGATCCAGTCTTCAAAATCTCCCAGCACGGGTATCATCGAGGGAAAGGTGTCTCCGGTTTTGACAATCACTATTTTTTTAGGTTTCATCGGCCTTTTCCTGGCAATTCACCGGAGTCATGACTTCATGGAGAATAATATCTTCTATGGCCTCTATTCCCCCCAAATGTCGGGTAAGGGTAAATGCCACCCCGGGATATGCCTTGCCTGCCTTTTCAACCGCCTCGGGGATATCTTGCAGCAGATGACTGCCCGCAGCGATAAAAAGAGGAAAAACAATTACCCTGCGGGCGCCCCGTTGAACCAGATCCTCAATGGTCTCTTCTAAAAAGGGGGAGGCAAATTGCAGAAAGGCATGGGCCACCAGATCAAATTTGTTTTGGGCTTTTTCAGATATTTTCTGACAAAGGGCAGCCACCTGTTGGGCAGATTTTTTATTCCGGCTGCCATGGGCAACAATAATCAAGACATTCACGTTTTTTCTCCTAGGCGCCATTTTTTAGCCCATGGCACCCTATTTCAAGGCACCAAGGCCAAATTGGGTTAAAAGTTTTTTTTTTACAACATTGCCAATAGCATAACAATCTGATTGGGTTTGGCAAGCCATGGTCGGTTTTTTTTACGGATACCCGGACACGGCGGAAAAATTTTTCCGGCTGCCACGGCCCAGCACCCGGATGGCAGCCGCTCCGGAAACCGGGCAGACATGTTCACAGACCCCGCACCCAATACAGCGGTCTGCTATAATCCGGGGCTGTTTAAGCGACTGGATCTGTCCTGCTGCCCCCACAATCTTTACCACATCAAATTGGATGGCCTTGTCATGGACCGGGCAATGCTCCTCACAGACAATACAAGTGATGTTTTGCCACGGGCACATTGAGATAACAATCCGCATCCAGGGCATCCTTGTAAAAGGCCCATTCCTTCAAGGATACTCCCTGCTTTATGGTGACGGGGACAAATTTGCGGTCCCACATAGGAACAGCTAACCCTCCTATCCTTCAACGCCTCAAGAGCCGGCTTGATCCCGCTGTTTTGGTAGCATCGCCGCTCCTCATTACAGGTCCGGTCAAACACCATCACCTTGGCGGCACCGGCTTCCAGAACCAGGGTTACAAGGGTTGAAACGATGGATGGATGGGTATTGGCCCCCTGGGCCACATTCCGATCCCAGCCGATGTTGGGTTTAATGACCACCCAATCCCCTCCTTTTGTCAAGAATAATTCAAAAGGCTTTGACTAAGCTGATCTCATATATTATATTTGTGATACGCGATTCTTTTAAATTCATATACTGCTTCATTCTGAACAATACCTTTCGATTTTTCTTATTCTCATGTTCCATTTTTTCCACGTACCCCATGGGTTTTTCACCTGCACCTTGGATAGGATAAGGCTATCCAGCCAGGATGCCGGCCTTAAATTTAAGATAATTTAAACCAAAAGGAGGCCAAAATGGATGAGCACACCATGTACTACGACACCATCATCAAACTCACCACTGCCATTTCCCAGTGCAAGGACCCTGAAGAGGTTGCACTGATCACGGCAGAAAGTGTCAAAACCGCATTTAAAGCCAAAGGATGCTCTGTCTTCCTTGTGGACAGAGAAACGAGAGAACTGGGGCTTGTGGCCTCTTCCGGCCTGAGCAAAGATTATCTGCAAAAAGGGCCCATCCATTTCATGCAGACCATAAGAGAAGCCAAGGATGCGGTTCCCATTGCCATTTTTGATGTCATGGATGATCCCAGAATCGAATACCCGGAACAGGCCCAAAAAGAAGGGATTGCCTCTTTGCTAGGGGTTCCCATTATCAGCCACAACAAGATCATCGGCGCCCTTCGTATCTACTCTGCCACCCCCTGGGAATTCTCCTTTAACGACGTCAACCTGCTCCAGGCAGTGGCCCTGATCTGCGGTATGGCCATGGACATGTGCCGGATGTACAAGGGGTATAAAACCAGTATCGAAATCCTTAAAAACATGCGGGGGGAAGATACCTACAGCACCAACAAATGGACTCCCTATGAAGGGGTTCCCACAAGTACCGACCCTTCCATCTGCGATTATTAATCCAAAACCGGCCAGCTTGCCCGGGAATATCCCACACCCAGCAAACAGGGGCTGGAATCATCCAAAATGATTTCAGCCCCATAAATTATTTTGTCTATATATTTTTCAGGCCTTGGTCCCTGCTTATTTTACCCCAAAAGGGCCTGTTTTATGGTATCAAGACCAAGCCTGTCAACCATCCTGCCCATGCGTTCCCGCTTTGAATTTTCCCGGTAATAATCCACCACCTGACCGACCATTTCCCGGGCCGCTTCAAAGGAGAGATCTTCCGCCAGAATATCGGCCAGCCGGGGCCTTGCCGATCCATTCCCCCCGATCTGCAGGGTCCAGCCTTTCTGGGTGCCGTAGAGGGAGATATCCTTGATGCAATTTTCCGCACATTGAATCTTGCAGCCGGAAACCCCCATTTTCATCTTGCTGGGCAGAACCATGCCGTGGTAGATCTGATCCAGTTCCATGCCCATTTTCAAGCTGTCCTGCTGGCCCAGACGGCAATACTGGATTCCCGGGCACACCTTAATGCTCCGCACACAAAGGCCTGTGGCAAATCCGGCATCCATGTCCAGATCCTTCCACACCCCATCCACATCCTCTTCGGAAATACCAATGATGGCAATCCTGGCGGCGCTGGTGATCTTTAGTTCTGCCACCTCATATTTTTCCGCCACATCCGCCAGTTTACGAAGTTGTTTTGGTTTCACCACCCCGCAGGGCATATGGGGAGCAATGGCATAGGTGACATTCTCCACACCCCGCTGGCGAATCACCCCTTTTTCACCGTCTTTGAGCATTTTGTTCTCCTATTTTATTGTTTCCTCTCATATTCTCATCCGATATTTATCTGTTTTTCATCAAGGAATGCCGCAGTTTTAATACTGCCGCCCTTGGATGTCAATCCTGTTTTTTCAAAGAAACCCGGTAGAGTTCAGCACTCCGTCATCATATACCATTGTGTGCCCACATTTTATAAAGAACCCATCAGAATTGATACCCCAGGGCAAAAAATATTGCATTGGAAAGATGCGATATCCCGGCACCGTCAGAAGAATAATCGACTTTATTGGTATTGCCGTCAATCTCTTTTAATCCCCCCCTGGTTTCAAAAAATCTCTGGTAATCATACCCGATCAGCATGTAGAATCGTCTGTTAAAATGATAGCCCAGTTCTAAGCCGGCACCAATGTAATTTTGATTATTCACCTGACCTTCATAGGTCACATTCGTCACAAGATGTTGATCTTCATCTCTAGACCAAGCCCAAAAACTTCCTTTAACATAGGTATTAAAGAAGAATTTTTTTTTGCTAAACCCGATATTTAAGCCAAGGTAGGGGGCAAAAAATTGTTGTTCGTAACAGATAGCGGTTTCATCGGTAAACTGACCAGAATCATCACGCCATCCAGGGTTTGAATAAATATATTCGCCCCCCCGGTCAGACCATCCCCAATTATCAAATTTAAATCCGATCATGGGCGACAAGGTGAATCCATTGGAAAAATCAAAGGGAAACCCAGCATTCAGGTCAAAAATATACCCTTTGTCTATAATTGCCTGGCTCCGTGACCAGTGTGACCACTCCAGATTGCCCCTAAGCCAATCCCTATCCACCATATAGCCGTTTCCCTCATTAACCGCAGCCCAAATCCCGAAATTTATCTGAAGCCAGGAGGCCGGTCGGATCTTGACCGTCCCTCCGATCAAAACAATATCTTTTAACTCCCAATCCAACTGACTGATTTTCCGGCCTGTGTTCGAACGGTATACATATTCACTGGATTCACCCCACAGGTATTCAATAGAGGGGTGAAAACTCATGGGGATCGCACTGTTTTCAACCTCAACAGTCCCCATACCCGGATGTATGGCCCAGGCCTCAGAGGATAGTTTCCCAAAAAATACTGCCAGCAGAATAAGGAAACTTTGCCGTATTATTTTTCGCCTTCCCATTGGTCCTGTTTTTGACTGAAGCATGTTTGTATTTTATCCAATCTGCCGTAATACTTTTCATCAAAGTGATCATCCTAACTTGGCTATAAACTTATTGAATATTGATGTAAATTTTGTTTTTGTCTTTTTGGATCTTGGCCTCTAGGTATTTAGACTTACCAAGGTTGCCCCACTCTCTAGGTAATAATTTCCCTCTAACTTTGGCGGGAGTTGCCAGTATTCCTTGTATCTCTATTTTGGCTTTGTTCCCCATTAGACCCACATCCCCAGGACTCTTAAATAAAAAATTCTGCCCGTGTTCAATAGGTTGTTCACGGGGAGAAAGCGTATGTCGAACACCGGAAGAGGTTTCAATCGTCATTGTAAATTTCATCTTGCTACCCGTGGAATTCTTTAGCCCAATAGTCCAGTCGTTTGCCTCTGCAACCGGAGCAATTAATAGGAATAGAACCATCAGGATAGCGAATAATTTCATTTTCATAATTTCTCCTTCGGTTGTTATTGATTGTTATTTTGACCCAAAATATAACCGGCCAGAGTTCCAAGAAGGCCGATGATGGGAGTTAGTTGATTCTCAGAATAACCAGCGGTCATGAGAAAAAGCGCTCCTGTTATAATGAGCGTCAATGAAATAATTTTGAATGCAAAGGTATCAAGGCCTTTGCCCGAGCGAAGAATAATCAAAACTTCCAATAGGATTACAACCAATCCAAAGAATAAGATTAATGCGCTAAGGATTAAAGTCAAAGAGGGCGCATAGGGTTCTTCATCGTTGGGTGCTCCGTAGGGATCCTCCTCGCTCTTTTGTTCCGGGTTGGCTGACTCGGAAGATGACTGTGAAATATTTTGAATGTTGTTATCAACTTTCTTTCCTAACTCTGCAAAGCATGAAGTGGAAAACATGAACAGTGTTAACCATATCAAGAGGTAGAGACCGCTAACCTTCCGAATAGTATCCATTCGCATGATATTCATTGATGGTTCTCCATTTTAATAATTTTAATAAATATGTATGCGTTTGGCCGCATATCTATCAATCAGCAAGATGAATTTCATAATTGATAGGTTCTTTTTTTTAATTATCAAACAGTGCAACAGAGAAACCTGATTGGGAAACGAAGTTAAAGAATTTTGAATTTGATAGGGCACAACACCCACGATTGATAATAGGATACATAAAATCTGTATGTCAATAAAAAAACATTATTTTGAAAGATAAAATCCTGATAGTGCTGGTAATTTTAAGTTCCGCCACATCCAGCAGTCTGTGGCGTTGTATGAGGTTCATCCCCCCCATTTTCACCCCTGGCGCCCTTGCCATGGCCAACCGAATCGTGTATAAAAATACAAATGGAAACTCAAAATAAAGCCTGGGTTCAAGCAGAAATGCTGGCCAACAAGGTCAAAAAAAGATACAAACATTTACGAAAACGCTATGCCCGACAAAACCTGGAGGTTTTCCGGCTCTATGACTGGGATATTCCCGATATCAGAGCAGTGGTGGACTGGTATGGCGGCCATCTGGTCATTGGCGAATACAGCCGGCAGCAATCGACGCCTGACTGGTTGCCCCTCATGGGATCGGCCGTGGCAACGGCTTTAAATGTCCCCAAAGAAAAACTCCATCTTAAAATCCGCAAATCCGGCATCAAAGAAGGAACCCGGTACCAGCGCCTCAACCATACCAATCAAAAAATCCCCATGTGGGAGAGGCAATTGCAATTTTATATCAACCCCAGCGATTATGTGGACACCGGCCTTTTCTCCGACCATCGAAATACTAGACAGCGGGTGGAGAAAATGGTCAACAATAAGGATTTTCTAAATCTCTATTGTTACACCGGCGCCTTTACCTGTTATGCCGCCAGGGGCGGTGCCCGATCGACCCTGTCCGTGGACCGGTCTGAAACCGCCATCAACTGGGCACGGGAAAATCTGGAACTCAACAAGCTGACCGATCCCCGACACACCCTGGTCCAGGAAGACACCCTTGATTTCCTGGCCAAGGCCAAGTGGCGAAACCTCTCCTTTGACCTGGCCGTGGTGGATCCGCCCTCCTACTCCACCACACAAGAGACACAAAAACATTTTGACATTGCCCGGGACTATCCCCTCCTTCTCAATGGGGTGTTTGAACTCATGCGACCCAAGGGAACCCTCTTTTTTTCCACCAACCACCAAAATTTTGATATGGAGACCCATCGCTTAAATGCCACGGATATCACTGAGATAACAGACACAACCATTCCCGAGGACTATCTCACCAAGCGAAAAAAGATCCACCGGTGCTGGGAAATACGGGTATAATGTCCTTTGCCCCCTTTGAAAATAGGGTGTGCCGGGATATCCGCAATGGGCTGGCAAAAAATTTCCTGACAGCTCTCCATGAACGCAGTATGGAACCTATAGATCGTACCCTCCTGGCCCTGAAGCAACAGGAACTGGCCCCCTTTCATGTGGATTACATTGACAACCGACTGGCCCGATACCAGACCATCCTTACCCATTTTGAATTTATCCCAACAGACGTCTTCACCACGGCCTGTCTGCTCTGGGATCAGGCTCTTTTTTTTGAATGCCATGAATGGCTGGAACCTTTCTGGATCCAGGCCACGGGGAGAGAAAAAAAACTGATCCAGGCCTTGATTCGATCGGCGGGGACCTATGCCCTTTTAGAAGCCGGGCGAGAAGCCGGGGCAAAAAAAACCGCAGAAAAAGCCCTGGCATTTCTAAGGGCCAACACCGCCATCATCCCGGACATATTCACATCAGCCCGGTTAATAGCCGCCCTGGAATCCCTTGATTCACCCCCGCCCCAATTTATGTCATTCTGATTTTATCTTACCTGCTAAACAATTACCAGATGGGTTAAAGCCGCCAGAAAGGGACCCCGGTCTCGTTTACCGCATCCATATCCAAGGAACTTTTCACATCAATCAGGCACCCACCCTGTCCCAGGGTTGATACCAGATCTGCCACACTTATTTTTTTGTAGGCCCCATGGGGAACCGCCAGAATAATCGCCCCAAGATTGGTTAACGCCTCCCAGGAACAAAGGTCCACCCCGTAATATTTTTTTGCCTCCCCTGGGTCTGCCATGGGATCATGGACCATGACCTCACATCCGTAGGACTCAAGCTCGGCAATGATATCCACCACCCGGGTATTTCTCAGGTCCGGGCAGTCCTCTTTAAAGGTCAACCCCAGGATTCCCACCCGGGTATTCTTGATGGGCTGGCCCTGGGCAATCATCATTTTAACGGTCTTTTCCACCACAAACCGCCCCATATTGTCATTGATACGGCGGCCGGCCAGAATGATCTGGGGGTTATACCCTTCAGACTCTGCCTTAAATGTTAAATAATAGGGATCCACCCCAATGCAGTGGCCTCCCACAAGGCCGGGTGAAAACTTTAAAAAGTTCCATTTGGACCCGGCTGCCGCCAAAACATTTTTGGTATCGATGCCCAACCGATCAAATATCAATGCCAGCTCATTCATCAAGGCGATATTCAAATCCCGCTGGGTATTTTCAATCACCTTGGCAGCTTCTGCCTCCTTGATATTTTTTGTCCGGTGAACCCCGGCCACCACAATGGATTCATACAGGTCTGCCACCTTTTCCAGGGTAGGTTCATCATCGCCTGACACCACCTTGACGATGCGGGTCAGGGTGTGTTCCTTGTCCCCGGGATTGATCCGTTCCGGCGAATATCCCACATGGAAATCTTTTTTCCAGGTCAATCCGGATTCTTTTTCTAAAATCGGCACACAGATATCTTCGGTTACCCCGGGATAAACCGTGGACTCAAAAATTACAATGGCCCCCTTTTTCATGACACGCCCCACGGTTCGGGCGGCACCTTCCACGGGGGTAAGATCCGGTCTTTTTGCCTGGTCAATGGGGGTGGGCACGGCCACAATGATAAAATCGGCGTCCCCCATCATTTGAGGGTCAGTTGTAGGGGTAAACTGAACCGCCCGTTGAAAATCTTCTGGGCTCACCTCTCCTGTGGTGTCTTTATGAATCCTGCAATTTTCAACAATGCTGCTCTTCAGATCAAATCCAATGGTGCTGTATTTCTCACCAAAATGAATGGCCAGGGGCAGGCCCACATATCCAAGCCCCACCACGGCTATTTTGCTATTATCGTTCATCTAAGACACTCCAAAAATAAATCATTCAATTTTTAAATTATTCAGTTTTTAAATTGTCCATATACCAATTTGCCGCCAGATCAAGCCCCTCGGTCACAGAAAATTTTGGTTTATACCCTAAAAGGGTTTGGGCCTTGGAAATATCCGCCAAAGAATGCCGCACATCCCCGGGCCTAAAGTCCCTGTATACCGGTTCAATTTCGGCTATCCTTCCATATCGTTTGGCCACCCGGTCCCGAATGAGATAAAACAGTTCCTTTAAGGTGGTTCTTTGTCCATAGGCCACATTATACACCTGACCCGCTGCTGCCTCATCGGTTACAAGACAGGCCCGCAAATTTGCCTGCACACAATTGTCGATATAACAAAAATCCCGGCTGGTCTCTCCATCCCCGTTGATATACACCTTCTCTCCTTTAATCATGGATGAAAACCACAGGGGCATCACGGCGGCATATCCTCCATAGGGATCCTGGCGCTTTCCAAACACATTAAAATACCGGAGCCCTATTGGTTTAAACCCATAGGTGGTGGCAAACACATTGGCATACAATTCATTGACATACTTGGTCACGGCATAGGGTGACAAAGGGTTGCCGATGGTGTCCTCCTGCTTTGGCAGGCCCGGATGGTCCCCATAGGTGGAACTGGAAGCTGCATACACAAACCGTTTTACCTTTGCATCCTTTGCCCCCACCAGCATATTTAAAAATCCGGTAATATTATTTTCATTGGTAATCAGGGGATCTGCAACAGATCTTGGCACCGATCCCAGGGCTGCTTGGTGAAGGACAAAATCCTGGCCCTGGCATGCAGTGGCACACACATCCGCCTGTCTGATATCGCCCTCGATGAATGTAAAATTTTTCCAGTTTTCCTCGCCCACGGCAGCAGCTGCCTGATCAAGGTTGTACTGAAATCCCGTGGAAAAATTATCAAGCCCTGTGACCTTCTGTCCAAGCCCCAGCAAGGTCTCCACAAGGTTAGACCCGATAAATCCGGCGCACCCGGTCACCAGCCAATGATAGGTTTTTTCCCCAAGTTCACTTGTAACCAGTGTTTTATTCACATCCATTTTGCCACGTTCACCTTATCTTAATCCTTCAATATTATTCATATACTGCCACCCCGTAGGGCAGTTTCAATAGACCTTTTTTTTGATGCACCACCTTAGTTTATTTCCCAGATACCCGTCAAGGATCTTTTTAATAGCCGGTTATAAGGATTCTTTTTAATAAACTTTCGCCTTTTTACGTAAATGTCCATCTACATATCGGGCCAAAATTTCTGCGGTTGCCCTTGGCGGTCTCACCGCCAGGTAATTATCGACGATGGCATGGGCGAGTTCATGGGCAAACATTTCAGCGAACAGATCTTGAACATTGAGGTAGATGGTGTTGTATTCGAAAATATACCAGGCGCGCAATTGTTTTTTTTTTTTATATATGTTGAAATAAGCCCCCTGCAAAGCCGTTTTATCGGGATAGAGTTTCACGATTACGTTTATGGGCTTTCGCATATCTAAAATCAGCTGAACCTTTTCAACCAGGGCATCCATTTTTTGTATCACTTCATTTTCAAACTCTGTTCTCTCAATCCCTGTTCCCGATGGTTGATCGGCATTTAAAAAACTTGCAAAACTGCTAACGTCAGAGGAAAAATCAATTTTTCCATTAAAGGCTTCCAGATCCTCGACATTTTCATAGGTCAAGGTCAGATATTTTGTTTTCAGGGTATCCCACTTACCGGTTGTGGTCTTGCTCGCCATGGCCTCATCCGCCACAGCCTCACCCGCCACAGCAATGGCCAGACCGATAGCCAGGAGAGATACTAAAAAAAACGCCAGTCCCGGGACCCGCCGTACCGAAATGAGAAAATTCCTATTCAAAGTATAAAATGGGTGTTGATTTTTTCATTGAATCGAACAATTTCCCGGCGATAACTTTCCGGCAGGTCTTTTTTTTCAGCCAGGGCATTTGCATCTCGTTTAATATCGGAAAACTTTGTGTTCAGGCTATCGATCATGTTGTTCAGGGAAGTGGCAATGGCCTGGAACTGATCTTCTTTCCGGATATCGATCCGACTTTTGAGGTCTCCTGCGGCTATATTGTTAATGTCTTGTTCAAAACGGAACATGGGGCCTGCTATTTTATGGGAGGCCAGAAGGGTCACCATGATAACGATCAGGCCGATGACCAAGGTGCTGATCAAAGTGGTGTAAATAACCGAAGGCATAATGGCAAGGGAGGTATTCTGGATCACCAATTTTGAATTGCTAAAAGAAGAGGTCAGACTTTCCTGGGTATTAAAGAAAGTAAGGCCGATGGAAATGGCACCCCCAAGGAGGAGGATCAAGCAGAATTTAAGGATAAACCGGGTCTGAAAATCTCTGTTGATGTAAAGTTGTCTTCGTTTGATGGGGTTTGGCTTTTTTTTTGGATTCATCTTATTCGCCTTATTCATCTTTAAGCCTCGTTTTATTTTCCGCTCAGGAGCGCTTTATTGACGTTGACATCAGCACAATCCCTTAAACTTTTGATCCATTTTTCCAATTTTTTTTCCAGCTCTTTTGATTCAAGAAGACATTTAATCCCTTCCTTTTCCGCTTCAAGGGTCTGGACAAAACGCTCCCTGTTCTTTGAATAGCAGGCGTCAATCTCTTCATCGGTTATCAAAACTTCTTTCTTCAATTGGGCGGATTTTAAATCCAGAAGATTACGAATCAGAGTGGCTTCCCAGTAGCGTTCAATGGTCTGGATAAACTCTTTTTTACTATCCAGTTTCAGCCTGGCTGCTTCCTGGATCAATAGTTCCTTGCGAACCAGATATTTAATAAACAAATCCCGGGTGTCTGCTGTCAATTCCATCTCAGGATCGGCATAGGCGTCAAACTTTATCAGATCATTAAATTCTGCCAGGGAAATTTTAGAGTTGTTAACCTGAATGGCGATCTCTTTTTTTTCGGAACCCGTGTTGGAACCGCAGCCGGAAAGATAAAAAGATAAGGTCGTAATAACAGCCAGGATCCATGCGCCACGATGATGTCTCATTAGATAAATCCTTTTTCCCCGGCCAGGGAAGTTGCCGGGCGTATTGATACACCCCCATAAATTTTATTTGTTTTCAGGATTTAATATTTCAAGCTTTCCTGTGGCGTAATAGTTGACCATTGTATCTTGGTCATCCACCACCGTGACATTGACCAATTCCCCCGGAGAAAGGATCCCTGATCCCGGTTGGGTGGCCTTGGCCAATTTCCAGGCATACCGCCAGGTGGTGACGTCTGAATCCAGTGGTTTGTCCTCCAGACCGGGAGAATATTCGGTTACCAGCTCACCCTCAACCAATTGCTGGAACCTTACCCGATATCCCTTGGGTTTAATTATCCAGCCCTCTGCTATTCGTTTCAAGCCTTCGGCTAATTTCATCTTTTTCTCCCCTTTCCTTAAAACACTTCCGGGCTTTAAAACGCGTCCGGACCGTTTTCTTGGCTATGGTTTGTCTCCAGGTCAGTCCTGTGGTAAACATTCATCTGGGGATAGGCAAATTTAATGGATTCGGCATCAAACCGAAGCTTGGTCTTTTCCTGCAATTCACACTTTGTTACCCAGTACTTTGCGTTGTTGACCCAGCAGCGGCCGCCCAGTTTCACCCCGTTGAGCCCCAGTTCCAGAACATAAACCTGGGGGGCGGGCTTGGTCAAAATTCTTGCATCCTCCGTCATAACTGCTTCGATCAGCTGCTTGGCCTTGAGAAGGTCCTGGTCATACCGGATGGTGACATCCACCTTGACCCGACGGGTTTTGGTAAAATGATAATTGATGACAACACCATCCAGAATCTGCCGGTTGGGCACAAAAAAGGTCTTGCCGTCAAAGGTCCGAATCCTTGTATTTAATATGGTGGTAGCTTCCACCTTCCCAAGCAAATCGCCTATTTTGACGGTGTTGCCGGCCGTAAAGGGCAGGGTCGGAATCAAAGGCCTGAAAACCACAATCACCCCGATGGCGGCAAGGACGACAATCATGATCAGCGCAATGAGGGGTCCTGGCTTTGCACCGATCTCCATTGCCGCCGCCACAATGACAATCCCCAGCATGAGGATGCCAACGCTGTTGGCGATGATGGAGACGGTAGCGGTATTCTTCGTCACTTTTGCCAACAGTGTTTTGAGCGCCTTGATTGCCAATTTTGTCAAAAACAGCCCCGCGATCAATATAATCAGAGCAAAAATCATTTCAGGACCGCGTTCCTGCATCAACCTGCCAAGTTCCTGGAGCTTTGTTACCTGATCATTCATATCTCTTTATTCCCAAAACATTAAAAATTATATTGCCGGATTCTATTTCATAATCAAATAGAATTTTTGTGTCAAGAAAGGATTTGTTAAAAACGAAAAGACCGGAAGATGTGAAAACTTCCGGTCTTTTATCATTGAGAGGAAAAAAACGCTGGTTCAGGAATTCAATAGGTCGCTTATTTGACCAGTTCTTTGTGGCTGGTCATAAGGGTTCCCACCACATCCGGGTCCGCCAAAGTGGAGATATCCCCCAGTTGATCGAATTCATTCGTTGCAATTTTCCTCAGGATTCGGCGCATGATTTTGCCGGACCTTGTTTTGGGCAGGGCCGGGGCAAAATTGATCATATCCGGCGTGGCAATGGGCCCGATTTCCTTTCTAACATGGGCTTTCAGTGATGCCAGAAGCGCATCCGAAGGATCAGCACTCACCATAAGGGTGATAAAGGCGTATATTCCCTGACCTTTGATGGCATGGGGATACCCGATGACGGCGGCTTCCGCCACTTGAGGATGACTGACCAGGGCGGATTCCACTTCGGCCGTGCCCATGCGGTGGCCGGATACATTGATGACATCATCCACACGGCCTGTGATCCAATAATAGCCGTCTTCGTCCCTGCGGCAGCCGTCACCGGCAAGATAATAGCCGTCAAACATCTGGAAATAGACTTTTTCAAACCGGTCATGGTTGTTGTACACCGTTCGCATCTGGCCGGGCCAGGGTTCTTTCAGGGCCAGGATACCGTCACAGGCACCTTCCAACACCTCTCCTTGCTCATTGAGCAGTACCGGAGACACAGAAAAGAACGGCAGGGTGGCGCTTCCGGGTTTCTGGTCAATGGCGTAGGGCAAGGCAGATATCATAATACCACCGGTCTCTGTCTGCCACCAGGTGTCCACAATGGGGCAGCGTTCTTTGCCCACATGTTTGTGGTACCAGCGCCAGGCTTCCGGGTTGATGGGCTCGCCAACGGATCCCAGCAGCCGCAGGGAAGACAGATCATATTTTTCCACCCAGCTCTCCCCCTGGGCCATGAGGGCCCGGATGGCGGTGGGCGCTGTATAAAACTGATTCACCTTCCATTTGTCCACCGTGGCCCAGAACCGTCCGGGATCAGGATAGGTGGGCACCCCTTCAAACATAAGACTTGTGGCACCCTGGGACAAGGGGCCATAAACAATATACGAATGGCCTGTGACCCAGCCGATGTCCGCCGTGCACCAATAAACATCATTGTCATGGTAGTCAAAGATGTATTTAAATGTCACCCCGGTATAGACCATATAACCGCCCACAGTGTGTTGAACCCCCTTGGGCGTCCCGGTGGATCCTGAGGTATAAAGAATAAAAAGAGGATCTTCGGCATCCATCCATTCCACGGGGCAAATCGGGGATTCCTTGGCAGCGGCTTCATGCCACCAGACATCTCTGTTTGGATACATTTCAACCTGAGAACCGGTCCGCTTGACCACAAAGCAGCATTCAACCCCATGCCCTTGTTCTTTACACAGGGCCATGGCCGTATCGGCAGCACCTTTCAGGGGAACAGCCTTGGCACCCCGCATGACCCCATCGGCCGTCACAACCACCTTACAAAGACTATCCAAAATCCTGTTGGACAACGCTTCTGCCGAAAAACCACCAAAAACGATACTGTGAATGGCACCGATTCTGGCGCAGGCCAACATGGAGACGGCCAGTTCCGGGATCATGGGCATGTAAATGGCCACCCGGTCCCCCTTGACGACGCCTTTGGTTTTCAGGGCGTTGGCAAACCGGCAGACTTTTTCATGGAGCTGTTTGTAAGATATCTCAAGATCTTCCCCCACATTGTTGCCCTCCCAGATAAAGGCGGTCTGATCCCCCCGGGTTTCAAGATGGCGATCCAGGCAATTATAGGAGATATTGGTCTTTGCATTTTTAAACCATTCAATGAAGACAGGCCCCTTGGAGATGGAAAAATTATAATCCCTGACCTTGTCCCAGCGGCGTTCCCAATAAAACTGATCTGCCATTTTGGCCCAGAAGTTTGACGGATCATCAATGGATTGCTGGTACAATTTTTTGTACTCATCCATATTTTTTACCCAGGCATTTTCGCGGTGCGCATCGTCTGCGTGAAATTTGAATTCGCTCATCATGTCTCCTTTTCAATTTTTTAAAAATTCGCACTTGGCTTTTTTAAATATGGGGGTTTTGCTTTATTTGGCATTCATTTTTTCGGGTACCGGGATACCGATAAAGGTTTCTTTTTCCACCGCTGCCACCGGCGCCTTTGTCATCAAGGCCAGAACCGCTCCGAGTAAAAGCAGTCCTGCGGCCAGAATATACGCCATCCTGGGACTGTCGCTATAGGCAACGATCATCTGGGATACCCTGGGAAAGACAAATCCGCCCACGCCCCAGGCAGAAAAAACCAGGCCGTAGTTAACCCCAAAATTTTTCAAACCGAAATAATCCTTGGTGGCCGAAGGGAACAAAGAAAGATTGGTCCCGTAATTAAATCCGATCAGGGTGGCGGCGATAACAAGGAGGACAATTTGAGCCGGGGGAATAAAAAGAAGGGAAAAAATCACTACGGCCTGGGCGGTCATCATGATAAAAAGCGTGTTGGCCCGGCCGATTTTATCGGACAAAATTCCCGCCACCACCCGGCCAGATGCATTGCCCACGGCCATGAGGGCAACCACTACCCATGCCATGGACCCCATACCCGATTTTGCCATGCCGGCAACACCGCCGATGATCATGAGGCCTGCACCGGATCCCACGCAAAAAATGATCCATAGTTTATAGAAAGCACCGGTTTTCATCATTTCGCCGGGGGAAAAATTGATGCCCACAGGAGCGGCCGAGGATGTCTTGGATACGGCATCGGGGTGGACATAGCCCTCCGGCGGATTCACCAGAAACCGGGCCAGAAAAGAAACAACAATTAAAAAAGCCACCCCGAAAATCAGCATGGACTGGCTAAGACCGAATTGTCCGATCAAATAGGTCCCCAGGGGCGCGATATAAACAGACGCCAGCCCAAACCCCGCCACAACGATTCCTGCGATCATGCCGGTCTTTGCCGGGGGAAACCATTTGATGGCAGGGGGAGTGGCCGATGCATAGCCAAATCCCAGGCCCATCCCCATGAGAACACCGAATCCGAAAATCCAGACGATCCAGGATGTGGAGAAGGCAATGAGAATCAGACCTGCCCCGGTCAGGATGCCACCGATCACAGCCGTAACCCTGGGGCTTGTCCTGTCTTGAACCCGACCGGCAAAGATCATGGCAAAGGCAAAGACCAGACAGCAGACGGCATAGGGATCGTTAAGAGATGCCAAGCTCCAGTTATACACCCCGTCCCCGGCAAGAATGGATTCTTTGATGGTCATTTTAAAGATACTCCAGGTATAAAGGATTCCCAACGCCAGGTTAATGCCCAATCCTGCGAATGTAACGCGCCAGCCAAGATTTTTAATCTGATTCATCTTAAGTCTCCTTTAAAAATATATAGGCGATTACAGAACTTTTGGATGCGGTAATCTTCCTACAAAAAATAATTGTCATTCATTTAGTATAATTTAGTATAAAAGCAATCCTTGTGCCGAAGACCAAACTAAGATCTATCTATCTGATTTTATTTTATATTTATTATTTTTATTTAAAATAGAATTTTCTTTATTTTTAAAAATAAAATTGTAAAAATAAGAAAGGTTACCCAAGGGATGCGCGGGGGATAGGCAAGGAAAGTAACCGCCACAACAAAAATTGTGAATACAACTTTTGTTGTGGAATAGTTTTAAATTAGTTTTCCCCTGATTTTAACTTCTGGATGCGTTTGCTCAAGGCCTGCTGGGAGATCCCCAGAATTTTGGCCGCCGCAGACTGGTTGCCCCGGGTCTGTTTGAGGGCCTTTTCGACCAATCCCCTGGAGGCCTGTTTCAGGGTGGGAAGATCCGGCAGGATCTCATTCCCAGAGGGTTTACTGTTTGGGGCCAGCCCCTTGAACAGATCCGGGGTAAAGCGTCCTCGTTTGTAACGGGAAATTGCATCGTGGATCATGGACTTCAGCTCCCGGATATTCCCTTTAAACGGATAGGTTTCCATTAGTTCTATTAAATTTTTGGGGATATCAGGAATGGGCTTGTCCAGCTCTATGGCAGCCTGGCAGGCAAACCTATCCAAAAGCAGGGGCAAATCCAAAAGTCTCTCCCGCAGGGGCGGCAGGGTCAGGGTATGGGTGGACAGGCGGTAAATCAAATCCTTCCGAAATTTTCCTTTTTTTTCAAGGGCCCATATATCCAGGTTGGTGGAGGCAAGTATCCGCACATCGGATTTGCGGGTACGGTCAGACCCCAGAGGCAGGTACTCCCCTTCCTGGAGCAGCCGAAGAAGCTTGACCTGGGAGGACAGTGCCAGATCCCCAATTTCATCCAGGAACAAGGTTCCCGCAGCTGCCTGTTCAATGAGGCCGGGCCGGGCCTTGTCCGCCCCGGTAAAAGCACCGGCCACATGGCCAAAAAGGGTATCGGAAAAAACATTGTCATCCAACCCGGCCACATTGACCTTGACCAGCTTTCCCCTGCGCTGGCTTAAGCTGTGGATGGACTGACAGATCAATTCTTTTCCCACCCCGGTTTCCCCAAAAATCATCACCGGCTGGGATGAGGGTCCAATGGCCTCCACATAGTGAAAGATGGAATGCATTTTCTTGTCCTGGGTGATGATGTGCCGGAAGGCTTCAGGATTTTTAATCTGGGAAAAAAGATCCTTGGGAAGCCCTTTTTTATCCGCCGTAAAATTTTCATAATCCAAGGCCAGGTTCACAGCAGCCAGCAACCGCACCTCTTCAACCGGTTTGACCACATAGTCCAGTGCCCCGATTTTCATGCACCGGACAGCGGTGTCCACATCAATGGCACCGGTGAGGACAATGACGGGAATCCTGGGCCAGGTTTTACGAATAATCTGGAGCAAACGGCCGCCGTTGATATGGGGCATGTTCAGATCCAGGAGGATAAGCCTTGGAATCCTACGTTCCATTTGACGAATCACATCCCGGGAGTCATTAATGGTGACGACATTGGTAAACCCTGCCATCCTCAGGGTGGTGTCCACCGCCACAAGAATCCCAGGTTCATCATCCACGATAAAAATGGGTCTTTCATCATTTTTTTGCTGATCCGCTTTTTGTTGATTCGTCATTTTTTGTTGATCCCGGTGAATTATTTTTTGTATCCTTTGTTTATAGGTTATTTTAGAATGCAGGGCAAGAGGATCCTGGCTGTCAATCCTTGGCCCGGGGGAGAAGAAAATTCCAGCAAGCCGCCATGGTCACTGGCAATCTTCTCAGAAATAAAAAGACCAAGGCCGGTACCGCCCTCATCCCTTCGGGTGGTAAAAAACGGGTCTTTCATTTTTTTCAAGTCTTTGTCTGTCACCCCGGGTCCTGTGTCTGTCACTTCAATGATCAAAAAATCTTTTTGAGCACTTAAGCTGGTTTGTACATGGATGGATTGTTCCGGATGCTCAAGGGCCTGGCCGGCATTCACCAGCAGATTGATCATCACCTGCTGCAGTTTTCCAAAATTTCCCTGGACCCTTGGCAGGTCGCCGCCATAGGTCACGGACAAACAAGCGGTGGATTTTTTGAGAATGGCAGCAGTCAAGTCCAGGGACTTTTCCACCACCTGGTTCACGTCAATCTCATGGTCCATCCGCGCTCCCGTGGGCCGGGAAAAATCCTTTAGTTCTGAAATGATCCCCTTAATCCGGGCAGACCCGTCCTGAATGGCAGACAGCATCAGTTCAATTCGGTTTCGCAATTCAGGATAGGCCATGTTACAAACTCGGACATCAAGATTGTCCTGGAAATGGATATCCAAAATCGGAAGAAATGCATCCCAGGCTTTTTTCAGGTTCGGGGCATTGAGCATGAGAGCTGTGGCAGGATTGTTGATCTCATGGGCAACCCCGGCCACAAGGATGCCAAGGGAGCTCATCTTATCGGCCTGGATCAGCTGTTTTTCCCGCAGGTGTGACCGGGCCATGGCAGTTAACCGTTCCTTCTTTGCAACTGCCGCGGCCCAGATAATATAACCGGACAACAGCAGGACAATCCCCATGATGCAAAGGCAGGTCCAGGAAAGCTGACGGGTAATGGTCAAGATTTCGGCCCGGACATCCTCCACATATATCCCGGTACCAATGATCCAACCCCAGGGCTCAAAAGCTTTTACATAGGAAATCTTCGGGACAATCCTGGCCGAATCTTCCTGCCACTGCCACAGATAATCCACAAACCCGGCCTTGTTTTCTTTTGCCATGGCCACCATTTCCACAAACAACTGCTTTCCGGCAGGATCTTCAAACCCGGAAATATCCTGCCCCACAAGATCAGGCCGGTAGGGATGCATGATCATGACAGGCCCCATATCATTGATCCAAAAATAGTCCTTGAGATCCGGTCCATAGCGCAATTGTGCGAGGTGGCGAATGGCATTTTCCTTGGCGGTATCCTCTGAAAGGATGCCAAGACGAACTTGTTCATGGTAAAGCCCTAGGGCACTCCAGGCCGTTTCCGTCAAATGCATGATGGTCTGCCGTTTCCCCTCCATCATATTTTTTTCCAACAAAGGCATGATCAAAAGAAAAATGGTCATGATAAACAGGATCAGGGTCAAGGCCACGGGGATAATGATACGAACAGGAAGCGCCTGCATGAAAATTGGATGATTGGATTCTGGCACTATTTCTCTCCCGGGATGATAAAATAATCGAGGCCTGTTTTTGAATAACCGGCATGGCCGGCGCATGGGTATTTGCTTCCGGCCACAACAAAAAATGAAACTTTAATAATTGCAATACCTTGGCCAAGGTTTCATATAAATCAAACCCAGATCTTGTGTCAAGTGCTTTTATGACCCAGAGATGATCCTAGGCAGCTTGGGAAAAAGTACGCCTTGACTTGTGAAACAACACTTTCTATCATCGGCACCAAACCTAAGAAAAGGAGACCCATGTATAAACTTATAGGAGAAAACAACAGGGTTAACTACGGCTGCATTGATGAACCCATTGAGTGGAATTACAAAAAGTTTAAACTCCTAGATTTTTTTAATCGAGAAATCAAGGGATTTAAAAAAAAAATTGCCTATCATCAATTTAATTATGTGGGCATCACTGCCGGCGAATATATCCTTGGGTTTGCCACGGTGGATCTAGGATATTTATATAATGTGTTTGCCTTTATCCATAGCAAAAACCAGGGAATCATACTTGAATCCGATGATAAAGCCTTGGGAATATCCAATAAGATGAATTTTCCGAAAAATCCCGACAATTATCTCACCACTTTTAAATCAGGAAAAACATCTGTTTTGGTGGAAAAAAGCCATGACCGAGGCACCTTAAATATTGATTGTAACTTTAAAAATCGACTGAAATTTAAAGGCAGGTTTTTATTTTCAATAGAATCCCACCAGCCCTTGAGGGTTTTAAATCCAAATGTTCCCACCCGCTTTACCTATACAGAAAAGTGTTCTCCCTTGACAACAACTGATTTTGAACTTTCTTTGGATGGCAATCTTCTGGAATATGAAACCGATAAGGTGGTGGCGATCTATGATTGGTCAGGGGGATACCTGGGGCGGGAAACCAATTGGTATTGGACCGCCTTTGGTGCGATACTGCCGGATAATACAAGTATCGGTGCAAATTTTGCTGCCTTTACAAATGAGACCTATTTTTCAGAAAATGCCTTCTGGATTGATCACAAGCGAACACGTGTAAACAGAGTCTTATACGATTTCAATGAACAAGAGCCCTATGAGCGCTGGCATATTTATGATGAAGCAGGCACCGTGGACATACGCTTTACCCCGGAAGGAGAAAGGAATGATAAAATGAATGGGGGGCCGCTTGTTAAAATGATCTTCCGCCAATTTGTGGGAACCTTTGATGGATTTTTCAAACCGGAAAACAATAAAAAAATTGCCTTCACAGGGATAAAAGGATTTTGTGAAATCCATAGAGCAATTTGGTAACCCCGGAAAAACTGAGAGAAAGAGGAAAAATATGCTAAAAATATTAATGGTGGGAATTGGCGGTTTTGCAGGCGCCATTTGTCGGTATCTTATCTATGAAGCCACCCTTATTTTATACAAAGGGGCCTGGCTCCCCCTGGGAACCATGACCGTCAATATTTCGGGATGCTTTATAATTGGGCTTTTAGGGGGGGTGTCTGAAACCCGGGAGGTGTTCTCACCTGAAATCAGAGCCCTTGTTTTTATCGGGTTTTTAGGCGGATTTACCACCTTTTCCACCTTTGGATATGAAATCTTTTTTTTGGTCCGGAATGGCCAGACCGGCGCAGCGCTTACAAACCTGGGACTCCAGATAATCCTGGGACTTACAGCTGTGTGGACAGGATTTGCCCTCTCCAAATTTTTCTAGCTGGAAAAGAAAATCAGATGGCAGTATAAATAAAGATCAAGATTGGTTTTGTGAATTTTTAAAAAAAATCCTATATAAAAAGAAGATCCCATGAAAGATAATACCCAGATCCATCACTTTGACGCCCAGGTCTATTATGAAGATACAGACCACTCCGGCGTTGTTTACCATGCCAATTATCTAAAATTTTTTGAACGCGCCAGGGAAGATATCATTGGTGTAAAAACCCTTGCCAGGATGTGGCATGATAACATGATTGGCTTTGCCGTTTACAAAACAAACCTGGGCTTCCATGACGGTGCCGTATTTGGAGATCTTCTGGACATCCGGACCACCTGGGAAAAACAAGGAAATTACCGCATTGTTTTTTTCCATGAAGCATGGCGGCCAGAGGGTGAAAAACCGGCTGTTTCCTGCACCTTGGAACTGGTCTGTCTAAGTGCCGAAAAAAAACTCATGCCCATTCCTGATCTTGAATTTTTAGGTTAGTAAAAAGGCTGATTAAAACCTGTGTCATTCGGATTCTCAATATATTAGCAAACACTAATTCAAATTTTCTATACAAAACATTGACAGGCCTATTATCCCTTTATATACTGCCCTATCAATTTTTTAAACCCGGGGGAGCAATGATCTCCTACGGTAAAACGTGTAAAAAGTGTTAGACTTTTAACAGCATCAAGGAGGTGCCCGTGAAAGACGAACAACAGTTGCCAGAAGCGCAACAAAAGAAAAAAGGAGTTTCCAGGAGGAACTTTCTGAAAACCGTTACTGGAACAGTCGCCGGAATCGGTATTTCTCAAGTCATCAATCCTGCACTCATCCAGGCCCTTGAAAAAGGGTTAAAGCGCCATCCGGTTCTTTGGATTCAAGGTCAGGGCTGCACCGGGTGTTCAGTATCGTTGTTGAACAGTGTGTCTCCCCCCATCGCAGATGTTCTTCTCAAGGTTATCAGCCTGCAGTTCAACCCGACTGTCATGGCCAGTGAAGGTGAGATTGCAATGGAAAACCTATATGCCATAGCAGAAGAATACAAAGGCAGATTCTCCCTTGTGGTTGAAGGTGCCATCCCCACAGCCGCAGATGGTAAATACTGCATCGTTGGAGAAATGAATCACAAAGAGATCTCCATGGTGGATATCATGAAAGAAATGGGTCCCATGGCAGGTTCAGTGCTTGCCGTTGGCACCTGTGCTGCCTATGGCGGTATTCCGGCGGCAAAAGGAAATGTAACCGGTGCCACCGGCGTGATGGATTTCTTTAAAGCCAATGGCATTAAAACGCCTGTGGTTAACATTCCGGGTTGTCCTCCCCATCCGGATTGGATTGTCGGTTCCATCGTTCATTTGCTGGAAAAAGGTATTCCCGAACTGGATGATGACGGACGTCCCTTAATTTTCTTTGGCGAAAACATCCATGACAATTGCCCCAGACTTCCTCTTTATGATGAAGGAGAAATGTCTGCTACCTTGTCTGATCCCAAAGGCTGCCGGATGGATCTGGGTTGTAAAGGCCCGGATACCTATGCGGACTGCTATAAAAGAAAATGGAATAGCGGCTTGAACTGGTGCGTGGACAATTCTGTTTGTATTGGTTGCGTTGAGCCAGGGTTTCCCGACGGCTCATCCCCCTTTTATGAACCCGCTTAATTCCTAAAAAATTTTCGCAACCTTAAGGAGGTTATATTATGGCAGGCTGTAAACCACAGGCTGAACCGGCTGGTGCCGGCAAGAAAGTTAAGATCAGCATTGATCCTGTTTCCAGGATTGAGGGGCATCTTAAAGCAGAAGTTACCGTAAAGGGCGGTGTGGTCGTTGATGCGCGAGTATCCGGCGGCATGTACCGCGGCTTTGAACAAATATTAACCGGAAGAGACCCAAGGGATGCCACCCAGATTACCCAGAGAATCTGCGGTGTTTGCCCCACGGCCCATGCCACGGCATCTGCTTTGGCCCTTGATGATGCCTTTGGCGTTGAATTGACAGATAACGGACGGATCGCAAGAAACCTGATCCTGGGAGCCAACTTTCTCCAGAGTCATATCCTGCATTTTTATCATCTGGCAGCCCTTGACTATGTGAATGGTCCTGAGACAGCCCCCTTTATCCCCCGCTACAAAAACAATGATGTCCGGGTTCCCAAGGAAATCAATGACGTGGCTGTCGGGCAATATCTCGAAGCCCTTGAGATGAGAAAAATCCTCCATGAAATGGTGGCATTGTTGGGCGGTAAAATGCCCCATGTTGCCGGCATTGTTGTGGGCGGTGCCACTGAAATCCCCACCCGGGAAGCCTTGGATGCCTATCTTGTTCGCTTTAAACGGGTAAAAGAATTTATTTTGAACAAATATGTTCCCCTTGTATATCTTTTAGCAGGTCCCTATGGGGATCTTCTAAAACAGGGCGTGGGCCATAAAAATCTGGTTTCCTGGGGAGTTTTCCCCTTGGACAATAAGGGTAACACCCTTCTCAAACCAGGCGTTTACACCGATGGAAAGGATTATAAAGTAGATCCTGCCATGATCAAGGAACATGTAAAATACTCATGGTTTAAAGATTCAACCACAGGTCTTAACCCGACAGTTGGTAAAACCCTGCCTGATCCCACCAAAGCCGGTGCCTACAGCTTTATCAAGGCCCCCAGATACAACGGAAAACCCCACGAAGCCGGCCCATTGGCAAGAATGTGGGCCACCAATCCTGCGCTGTCCAAAAAAGGTCAGGACACCCTTGGTGTTAAGAACTTCCGTGATATCGGAGATGCGGGTTTCTCCACCCTTGGACGTCACGTTGCCAGAGCTGAAGAAACAGCGTTGGTTGCCATGGCTGTTGAAGAATGGATCGCCCAGGCCCAGCCGGGCAAGGAAACCTTTGTTCCCACTCCCATCCCCAAAAACGCAGAAGGTCTTGGCATGACAGAAGCCCCCCGTGGAGCTCTGCTTCACTATGTGGACATCAAAGACTCGGTCATCTCCAACTACCAGATCACCTCTGCCACCATCTGGAATGCCAATCCCAGAGATGATCAGGGTATAAGAGGCCCCATTGAGGAAGCCCTGGTCGGCGTGACGGTTCCCGACGTTGAAAACCCGGTGAATGTGGGGCGGCTTATCCGCTCCTACGACCCCTGACTGGGTTGTGCCGTCCACGTGCTGGACGCAGACACTGGCAAAGAAATTAAAGTTGAAGTGCCACTTTAATTAAAGGCTTAGGTTTAATAAACCCTTGGGGGGATGTGTAAACGCATTCCCCCAAGGATTTTTACAAAAGATACCTTTTATACCATTTACCAATTGTATAACAACAGGAACTTAAGAACAGTGAAGAAACTATTGGTTTTAGGCGTTGGCAACACCCTTATGAAGGATGAAGGCATTGGGGTCCATGCCATCTATGAATTCTGGAAAGAACGGGATGATTGGGATGAAACCCTGGTGGATTTTGTTGACGGTGGGACCTTTACCCAGGATATTTTTTATTTATTTGAAGAATTTGAAAACATCCTGGTTCTGGACATTGTCAGGGCCGGTCAGGTGCCGGGCACCGTTTTCAGCCTGGAAGAAGAGAGCTTGAGAAAAGAGAAAAAACAAATGCTATCCCTCCATGACATTGATCTTCTGGACTCCCTGGGCATGGCCCAGATGCGCGGCCACAGACCTTATCTTCGGGTGATCGGCATTGAACCCAAACAAATAGACTGGGGAACCGAAATAACCCCGGAGCTTAAAAAAGCCTTCCCCGATTTTTTAGCGGTCACAAGAAAACATATCCGGGAGATTCTGGCCACCTCAGATCAGGCGGTATAAAGCGCCTTCCAAAAATTCAGGAAACGGACCCGTTTAATAACAGGCCCGTTTAATAAAATTTCCCATCAACAGATTCGGGGCAATTGCTCGCCTGTGAGCATATCCACAATCCGGAACCCGCCGATAAGGGTTTCCAAAAAAACCCGACCGGGATCCTTTTCCGTAACCTCCCCAATGATCACGGCATCCTTTCCGAATTCGTCTTGCTGAATGATTTCCAATACATCCTGGGCATCCTTTTCCGGTACAAAAGCAATCAATTTTCCCTCATTGGCAATGTAAAGGGGATCAAACCCCAACAATTCACAAGTTCCTCTCACCGCTCCCTTTATGGGCAGACTGGACTCGAAAATTGTCATCCCCACACAGGACTGGACCGCAATCTCGTTGAGAGTGGTGCCAAGCCCTCCCCGGGTGGGATCACGCAGTACATGGATATCATACTCCGAAGTCATCATTGACTGAACCATTTTATTTAATGGGGCGGAATCTGTTTGGATATCAGAATCAAATTTCAACCCTTCCCGGGTACTGAGCACGGTGATTCCATGGTCGGCAATGGTTCCGCTGACAATGATCTTGTCTCCGGGTCTGGCATTGCTGCCGGATACGTTTACCCCGGCTGGAATCACACCGATCCCAGAGGTGTTGATAAAAATTTTATCCGCCTTGCCCCGGGGCACCACCTTGGTATCGCCGGTGACGATTTTCACCCCGGCCTTTCGGGCAGCGCCTGCCATGCTTTCCAGAATGGTCTTAAGCTCTGAAAGGGGCAACCCCTCTTCAATGATAAGCCCCACAGAAATATACTTTGGGACAGCCCCGCACATGGAAACGTCATTGATGGTCCCGTTGACCGCCAGATCGCCAATATTGCCCCCGGGGAAAAAAATGGGTTCCACCACATAGGAATCCGTGGAAAAAGCAAGCTGTCCCGCCCCCACCGTCAAAATTGCCCCGTCATCTTGTTTGCTCAATTCCGAATTTTCAAACAGCGGCAGTATCAGCTCTGAAAACATTGCATGTGAGATTTTACCGCCGGATCCGTGATCCAATAAAACTTTATCGTTCTTCATAATTTTTCCTAAATATTTTTTTGCGATTGCTAAACCGTTAACTATATCTGTAAAAGGCGGCACAAGCTCCTTCGCTGGAAACCATGCAAGGCCCTACCGGGGTCATTGGGGTGCATTTTTTCTTGTAAAGCTTGCACTCCTCAGGGGTTTTCAGCCCCATGAGAATCTGACCGCAGGCACAGCCGGCAGGTTCCAGCACATCGGGCATATCCATATTAAATTTTTTAGCCGCATCAAAATCCTTAAATTCTTCTTTAAGGCACATGCCGCTGGAAGGGATCTCACCAATCCCCCGCCAGGAGGTATCACACAGCTCAAACACCTGGTTCAAAATAGCCTTTGCCTTTAAGTTCCCATTCTCGGATACCGCCCGGGGATAACCATTCACCAAGGCCTTTACCCCGGTCTCATTTTGCTCCACAAGAATAAGAACGGCCTTTAGGATATCAATGGGTTCAAACCCGGTAATAACCGAAGGAATATCGTATTTCTCAAAGGTCTGCCGATAGGCATTGGTGCCGGTGATCACCGACACATGCCCGGGCAGAATAAATCCGTCGATCTTTACCCCATCTGTTTCCATGAGGGCAGCAAGCGCAGGAGGCGTCAGCTTGTTAGCCGAATAAATGGAAAAATTGGTGACGCCCTCCCCACGGGCAGACAAAATAGTGGCGGCGATGGTGGGGGTGGTGGTCTCAAACCCCACGGCACAAAAAACCACCTGTTTGTCCGGATTTTCCTTTGCAATGGCCACGGCATCAAATGCGGAGTAGACCATTCTGACATCTGCCCCGGCAGCTTTTTCCCTTGCCAAACTGGAACCGGATCCTGGCACCTTCATCAAGTCCCCGAAGGTGGTGAGGATGACATTTTCTTTTTTTGAAAACTGGACAAAGGCATCAATATCCCGCTGGGCCGTCACGCAAACAGGACACCCGGGACCGGATAAAAGGGTGATGTGCCCGGGCAGCACACTTCTGATGCCATGCTTGAAAATCGACATGGTATGGGTACCGCACACCTCCATCAACCGCAATTTTTTATGACTTGTGGCCTGAATTTTTTTCACCAGAATCCTTGCCAGATCCGAATCCCTGTACTCATCTATATATTTTAAGCTCATTATTTTTTCCTTAAACTAATCACTTTTTTTTTCAAGAAGTTGCCCCGCCGCCACCAGTGCCTGGCCCAGGCAGACCCCCCCGTCTCCCGTGGGAACCTTTGTATGGGTGTATACGGTAAATCCATTTTTCTCAAGCCCCGAAAGAGTATGATTCAACACAAAATCA
Source organism: Desulfobacteraceae bacterium (assembly GCA_016743945.1). Classification (GTDB taxonomy): domain Bacteria; phylum Desulfobacterota; class Desulfobacteria; order Desulfobacterales; family Desulfobacteraceae; genus NBML01. The sequence goes on along the minus strand of JADGFI010000016.1, from coordinate 80,619 downwards.
TTGTTAAAGACCCCGCCGGACAAAACAGCTGTTTTAATGCCGGTGTCCTGTTTTATTCGGGACGCGGCATCCACAAACCCATTGACCAGGGTGGTGTGAAAACTGCGGCTGATCGTTCCCGGACAAATGCCAGATTTCACATCCTGAACAATCCCCCGGATGCAATGCATCATATCCACCTGGTAATACGGAAAACCTTCGTCAAAATCCTGGTTTCGGGTTTCAATGAGGTCAACTCCATAGGGTTTGGCCATCTCTTTATCCTCAAGGCCCCCTGTTGGTTCTGCAGCAGCCTCAAGCACCATGGCCGCCTGGCTTTCATAGCTGATGCTATGACAAAGCCCCAAAAGGGAAGAAACCGCATCAAACAGCCTGCCGGCGCTGGAGGTTAACGGGGAATTTAAGTTTTTTTCCATCATCTGGCAGATGAAAATCAACTTTTTGGAATCCATGGACCGGATAAAGGGGATATCCAAATCCAGAAAAGATCGGCCATAGGCCTTGAACAAAACCGCCGCTGCCATGCGCCAGGGCGCAAGAACCGCGGCATCCCCGCCGGGCATATGGACATAGGACAATTGGGCCCTTCTGGAAAACCGGGAATGAGTGCAGACCAAAATCTCACCCCCCCAGATATGGCCATCCGTGCCAAGACCTGTCCCGTCCAGTGTCAGGGCGATCACCTCACCATCAATATGGTTTTCGCCCATACAGGCAACCGCATGGGCGTGGTGATGCTGGACCGGAACACAGGTGACGCCTTGGCCCTTGAGGAAGGCGGCATATTCAGTGCTCATATACCCCGGATGAAGGTCATGGGCCACAACAACCGGCTCGATTCCCAGAATTTTTTTCATGTGAGCTATGGTACTGGTATAAAATTTATATACCTTGGGGTTGTCCAGGTCTCCTATGTGCTGACTTAAAAAGGCATTGTTATCCCGGGTCAGGCAGATGGTACTTTTAAGCCCCCCCCCGCAGGCCAGGATAAAGGGCAGCTTACGATCCAGTTCAACGGGCAGGGGAGCATATCCCCGGGAACGCCGTAAAAACCGCTGTTTGCCAGCCTGAATCCTTGCAATGGAATCATCCGCCCGAAAATAAATATCCCGGTCATGGAAAAGAAAATAATCGGCAATATGGGCAAAGGCTCCAAGGGCATCGTCATTGTCAATGGAAAGGGGTTCACCGGACCTATTGCCGGAAGTCATCACCAGAATATCCGGGCCTTTTTCCAAGAGAAGGTAATGCAAGGGCGCGTAGGGCAACATAACGCCCAGACAATTGTTATGGGGGGCCACACCGGGAGAAAGTCTTTTTCGGGGCTGGATATTTTTTTCCTGATTTTCCACCGGGTTTTTCTTGGCCAGCAGCACAATGGGCCGGTGGTAGGAATTTAATAGAGCCCTTTCCCCTTCATCCACACACAATTGATCCGCCAGGATCGATACCGATGCCGCCATCAGGGCAAAGGGTTTGTCGGGCCGGTTTTTTTTATCCCGAAGCCTTGCCACCGCCTCATCATTGGTGGCATCCACGGCCAGGTGAAACCCGCCCAGTCCCTTGACCGCCAGAATTTTTCCCTGGTTCAGCAAGTCTGCCGCCCGGACAAGTGCCTCCCCGGGGTCTTTGTCCAGCCGGTTTCCCTTTGGGTCGGTCAGAAAAACCCTGGGCCCGCAAACAGGACAGGCATTGGGCTGGGCATGGAACCTTCTGTCCAGGGGATTATCGTATTCCTTTTGGCAGTCCCTACACATGGTAAACCCCTTCATGGATGTTTTAGGGCGATCATAGGGCACATCCTCAATAATGGTATACCGGGGACCGCAATTGGTACAATTGATAAAGGGATATTCGAATCGACGGTCCCCGGAATCATTCATCTCCGCCCGGCATTGCCCACAGATGCTGACATCGGGAGAAATCAGGGTATTGCGCAGATTGTTGCCCAGGCTTTTAACAATCTCAAAACAGGAAAACCCCCGGACGGGCACCTCTTTAGATTCAATCCCGGTGACAAGGGCAAGCAGGGGGGATTTTTCACCTATATCCCGGATAAAGTGGTCCAAAGCCTCAGAATCCCCCTCCACCCGAACCAACACCCCCTTGGCAGTATTGGATACCTGGCCGGCAAGATGATGGGTCAGGGCAAGACCAAACAAAAAAGGACGAAAACCAACGCCTTGAACCACGCCGCTGATTTCAAGCCTTTTTGAAACAATTTTTTTTTTAATTGACACCGGATATCAAAAGAGGGCACTAGGCCTGGCCTGAATCTGCGGCCAGAATATTGCGCATATCCGTAAGTGTCTGGAGAGCGGACTCTTCGTCCAGCTTGCTGATGGCAAAGCCGGCATGGACAATCACATAGTCTCCGATTTTTGCATCTTCTATGAGCAGAAGACTGGTTTCCCGGGTCACCCCATCCACATCCACGATTGCGACGGTATCATTGATCTCAATAATTTTTGACGGAACTGCTAAACACATAAATTTATTCCTAATTCCATTTACATATAAACTTCAATTTTACATTAAGCCCAGAGTATAACATAAGAGAATTATTGGGCAATATTTATTTCAAAATTTGTTTGCCGGTGTCACCGGGCCTCCCCGGGAGATATGGATCAGATTTCAAACCAATTCACCCCGGGGCACAGGATAGAACATTGAGAATAAAATTTTGTTCTGGTATATCTTAATTTTATTGGTCAATGACTATTTAAGCGCTAGGAATAAAAAAGGACAGGTGAAAATTATCGCATATATTAACAAACAGATTCTCACGGCGGTCGTTGCTGCAGAGAACGGAGAAATATTTGAACTGGATGGCTATGGTGCCGTGGGGATGTCAGGGGATAAATTCACCATACTGACAAAGGCTGCCACCTGTGACATGCCCCATGGTAGCGAACTCATGATGCTGCCCCATCGTCGACCCCTTGTGTTTAATGTGGTCACGGACCAGTTTGAAGTGATGGAATTTAACCCCTATGCCCCACAGGAAAAAATCTACCCTGTGGGGGTCTTCAATTCTCCCGGCTATGTCAACCGGCATGTTTGTGCCTATGATGATGCCGGCATTGAAAATCCACTGCCCCTTTTTTCTTACGGCGCCGTGGGATTTGGTAAAAACGACTTTCAGTCCGCCGCCATCCTGGTGGACACGGAACCCCGCCAGGACCTGAGGCAGATGCCCCGGGAGGGGGTGGTAAAGGGAGTGGATCGCATCAGAAAAGCATACCCGGATAACCGGCTCATGCGCCATCTTGAAACCTGTGCCCTGGAATACGGATGTCCTGCCGGAAAAAATTTTTTTCTGAGTAGGTATGAAGCGCCCCTTCCCACCTCCACCGTGTGTAATGCCAATTGCAGGGGGTGCATCTCCCTCCAGACGGAAAAAAATCTATGCGCCTGCCAGGATCGCATCAGTTTTACCCCCAGCCCCCAGGAAATTGCCGAGGTGTCCATCGAACACATCCTCCGGGTCAAAAAGGCTGTTGTCAGTTTTGGCCAAGGGTGCGAAGGAGAGCCACTGACCGCAGCAAAGGCCATTGTGCCGGCCATTGAAATGATCCGAGAACGAACAACCAAAGGCACCATCAACCTGAACACAAACGCCAGCTTGCCGGACCAGGTAAAAGCCCTTTGCAATGCAGGGCTTGATTCCATGCGGGTAAGCATGAACTCGGTGCGAAAAAGCTGTTACCAGGCCTATTTTCGGCCCAAGTCCTATGAATTTTCAGATGTTCTCCAAAGCATTGATATGGCAAAGGCAAAGGGGAAGTTTGTTTCCATCAATTATTTGAATTGTCCGGGCTTTACAGATTCACAAAAAGAAGCGGAGGCACTTGTCCAATTTGTCCGCACCCATGGAATTGATATGATCCAATGGAGAAACTTAAACTTTGACCCGAAACACTACACCCGCATCATGGCAATGGCCGAAGATGGCGGCAGCCCAATGGGCATGGAAAGCCTGATCAAAAATTTATCCCAAGAATTTCCCAATCTGATACACGGATATTTCAACCCCCCCAAGGAAAATTATGTCGGATAAAAACAAGAATCTGGACCGAAAAATATGGGTCATTGACCAAACCCTGAGGGAGGGGATGCAGTTCAGAGGAGTGGTCTTTTCACTAAAACAACGGATAAAGATTCTTGAATTTCAAGAAACCCTGGGAGTGGACGTCTGCCAGGCCGGGTACCCCCCGGCCCACCCCATGGAAGCGGACATTGTTTCCCGGGTGGCGGCCCACGCAAAAAAAAACAATTTCAAGATCCGCATTGCCGCCCTGGGCAGGGCCTTTATTCCCGACGTCAAAATTCTTTGCCAAACCGGTATTGATGACCCACACTTCCACCTTCATATTAAAAAGACCATAAGCCGGGAAGACCTTACCCGTGTGTTCAAGGAACTTCGGGCCGTCATCGGCATTGTCCGGGAACGCCTCCCTAAAGCCCTAGTTTCCCTAGCCATGCTGGATATCGGCAAAACAGATATCACCCTGCTCACCACCTGGGTCCGGACCCTGGGCCAGGAAATTGATATACTCTCATTGCCCGACACCTCGGGCATCATGGCCCCCAATCAGGTTTATGACAGGATGCAAGCCCTGATCCTATCCCCGAAGGCAAGACTCTCGGTTCATTGCCACAATGACATGGGCATGGCATCGGCCAATTCGGTCATGGGCATCCTAGGCGGGGCATCTGTACTGGAAGTTTCTGCCCTGGGCATAGGAGAAAGAAACGGGATCGGCGATCTTTACACCACCGCCCGGCATCTGCAAAACCAGGGCATGGATCTGAAAATTGACACGGACAACCTAGTCGTATTCAAACGCTACTATAAATACCTGGATGAGATTGTCAGAGAACAAACCGGTTCCGGCCTCATCCAGTACAGCACTCCCGCATTTGGGGAGGCCGTCAAAACCCATGTGGCCGGTACCCATGCGGGGGGAGAATTTGGCACCATGGCCGAAGAAAAATTTTATTTAAACCTGCTCTGCGGACGGCATCTGGTCCAAAAATACCTGGATATGAACACCATTCCCTATGGAGAAACGCAACTTTCCAGGATCACAGATGCCATCAAGACCCAAAGCATAACCCTGGGAAGGTGCCTGATGCAAGATGAAATCGCCGCCATTGCCGCATCCCTTTGCTAAACGGCATGGACGGGATTCCCCAGACTCAGCGGGTGATTTTTTCAGGCAGAAGCTGCTTCCATTGTTCTTCCACCCAGCTCAAGTGGGTGGCCATGGCCATGCGCGCCTTGGAAGGGTTTTGCTGTTCAATGGCTGTAAAAATAGCCTGGTGTTGTTCCAAAAGTCCCAGAATACGAGTCTTTTCACCGATCATTATCCCCATAACATTTTGAAGATTGGCATCGGAAATATCAAAAATATTCTTAAGGATATGGTTTCTGAAAATATTTTGGCCGGATCGGGCAATGGCCAGGTGAAATTCAAGATCATTATAGAGAACCGGCATTGATTTTTCGGCATCCGCCTCCATTTTTTCCAGGACCTGCAGCATTTTTTCAATATCAGCGGGTGTACGATGTTCGGCAGCAGCAAAGGCAGATGCCAATTCGATATCTTTTCGGACTTCATAGAGCTGGAGCAACTTGTTGGAGTCTTCTTTCAGAATCTGGCGCAGGGGATCGGAAATGATGGACGCCCCCAGGCTGCAAACATAAACTCCCTGGCGCTTTCTGGTTTCCACAAATCCCTGGGTCTCCAGGGTATTGATGGCCTCCCGCAGGGAAGAGCGCCCAACCCCCAGCATTTCCGAGAAGACCCGTTCCGACGGCAGTTTTTCTCCAGGTGCAAGTTTTCCATCCTTGACCAAATCCCGGATCTGCCCTGCCACCTCTTCACTGACTTTCTGCAGTTTTACTTTCTTAAATACAGTTCCCATGGGACAACTCCAGTAAGATGTGATGGTTAACCTTCGGAATATAAAAAAAAATCGTATCCAATGGCCTGAAAATAATACCTATCAAATTAATCCTTGGTTTGTCAATAGGATTGACAATGCTGGTCAGACCACGAACGATAATAGAAAAACTTACCTGAAAGATTTTTTTAAATATTTGATTTAACACCTAAAATTTTTTCTTGACAGAGCTAAAATCCGTTGGTATGAGTATCAGACCATATACCTAAATTTGAGTTTTTCACCATCAACTAAGGAGGTATTCAATGAAAAATCGCGCCATTCTATCCGTTCTTATCGCAGGTTGCATCCTTGCCCTGGCAGGCGTTGCCCAGGCCCAGGAAAAGAAAGTATTGTTAAAGGCCCCACTGTGCTTTGCCACCTCTCTGCCGGTTCTGGGGGATACCATTCCCGCATTTGCCGAACGAGTCAAGACAGCCAGCAACGGAAGCATTCGCATCAAGTATTATGAACCCGGAAAACTCATCCCGCCCTTTGAAATCCTGGGGGCTGTGTCCAGTGGAAAAGTCAATGCCGGGTTCGGTTCCGGTGCCTATTGGCAAGGAAAAATCCCCGAAGCCGCCTTGTTTTCAGCAGTTCCCTTTGGACCCGAAGCCGACGAATACCTGGCCTGGCTGTATAAGGGAAACGGAATAGCCCTTTACCAGGAAATGTATGACACCGCCGGCTACAATGTAAAAGTGCTTCCCTACGCCGTTATCTCTCCTGAAACTTCCGGGTGGTTTAAAAAACCCATCAATGAACCCGAAGACCTGAAAGGGTTGAAAATGAGATTTTTCGGACTGGGCGGAAAGGTCATGCAGAAACTGGGCGTGGCCGTCAGCCTGATGCCGGCCGGAGAAATCTTCCAGGCCCTTGAAAAAGGCGTGATCGATGCCACCGAATTTTCCTTTCCGGCCATTGACCAGAAACTTGGATTCTACAAAGTGGTAAAATACAATTACTTCCCGGGATGGCACCAGCAGGCCACCATCCTTGAACTGCTTATCAACAAAGATACTTGGAACAGCCTGTCCCCAAGCCAGCAGGCCCTGCTTGAAATGGCCACCAAGGCCAATATTGTCGATACCCTTTCCTATTGCGAGGCCATCCAGGGAGCGGCCATCCGGGAAAACATAGAAAAAAGAGGTGTCCATAACATGTACTGGTCCGACGAAATGTTGGGATTGTTTGAGAGCACCTGGAAAGAAGTGGCAAATGAACAGGCGGCCCAAAGTCCCGGTTTCGACAAAATTTGGAAAGACCTGACCGCATTCCGGGCAGACTATGCCTATTGGAAATCATTGGGTTTTTTACCTAGACAAACAAAACCCTAACCGACACGAGGACTTAAGCCATGAATGATGACATCAAACCCAGTCTTCCCAACCGGATCATATTGGGCATCGGCCACACGGCCGCCTGGCTCAATGCCGTTCTCATTGTGACCATACTGGTCCAGGTGGTTCTGCGATATGTATTTCAAAAAAGCTTTGTCGCCCTTGAAGAGATCCAATGGCATCTGTTTGCTGTCATCATCATGCTGGGGATGTCCTATGCCTATGTGCAAGATTCGCATATCCGACTGGATATCCTGCATTCAAGATTTTCCAGACCCACAAAGGATAAAATTGAAATCATGGGCACCCTCTGTTTCTTGTGGCCCATGATCTTTGTTTTTTTCATGCACAGTCTTCCCTTTGTTGCCGAATCCTTCAGAGTGGGGGAAAGTTCTGATGCCCCCATGGGACTCTCCTGCCGATGGGCAATCAAGGCGATTATACCCATTGCTTTTTTTCTCCTGTTCATCGGGTCCATCTCCCGGCTCAAACAGGCAATTGATCGTTTAAAAAACAGGAACAACACCAATGGATTCTAGCGGTATTCTTGTCCTTGCCATGATGCTCACATTTATCGGCCTGTTGTTCACAGGTTACCCCATTGCCTTTATTCTGGGGGGTGTGGCCATGCTGTTCACCCTGATCGGGTATGGATCCGATCAACTCTTTGGCACCATCACGGGACTTGATTACATGACCATAGGACTTGTGGTCAACCGTCTGTACAGGGTGTTATACAATTGGATACTCATTGCGCTTCCCATGTTTATCTTCATGGGGCTGATGCTGGACCGGTCCGGTATTGCCGAAAAGATGATGACAGCCATGCAGGATCTGTTTGGAAAAGTACGGGGGGGACTGGCCATCTCCGTCACCCTCATCGGTATTCTCCTGGCGGCAGCCACGGGCATCATCGGTGCGTCGGTGGTTCTTTTAGGCCTTCTGTCCCTGCCCGCAATGCTCAACCAGGGATATTCAAAACCCCTGGCCGTGGGAACGGTCTGCGCTTCCGGCACCCTGGGGATTCTCATCCCCCCCAGCATCATGCTGGTCATGATGGCAGACCAGCTAAGCCTGTCAGTGGGGGACCTGTTCATGGGCGCCCTTTTGCCGGGCATTCTTCTGGGGTTTTTGTACATGCTCTATATTCTGATCTTTGCCTTTTGCGTCCCCGGGGCAGCTCCCCTGGCAAAGAACCGGCAGCCACTGGAGTTTGCCATGGTATGGCGGGTGCTAAAAACCATCCTCCCCACAGGCGCCCTGATCCTGGCGGTTCTGGGTTCCATATTTGCCGGCCTTGCAACCCCCACGGAAGCCAGCGGCATCGGCGCCCTGGGTGCCATCCTCCTGGCCCTGACCAACCGACGCCTGAATTTAAAAATATTCAAAGAGGTTCTTTACAACACCTTTAACACCACGGGGTATATTTTCGGCATTCTGGTGGGGGCCACCTGTTTTGCCCTGGTGCTGCGGGAGTTGGGAGGGGATGAATTTATTGCGGCAGCATTTACAGGGCTTCCCTTCGGCCCCTACGGCATCATTTCCGTCATCCTGATGATGGTTTTTTTCCTGGGATTCTTCCTGGACTGGATTGAAATCACCCTGATTATCCTGCCCATTCTGTCACCCGTAGTATCAAGCCTGGGATTGAACATTGACGGCGGCGGGGTCATTGACAATCCGGAGCTGGTCTGGTTTGCCATTCTCGTGGCCATCAGCCTGCAGACCTCTTTTCTCACCCCCCCCGTGGGATTTGCCATATTTTACCTCAAGGGAGTCTCGCCTCCTGAAATCAGTCTCCTGGATATTTACAAAGGGGTCATCCCCTTTATTATCCTGCAATTGATCGGCTTGTTCATTGTCATGTATTGGCCGAAATTAGTTGTCTGGCTGCCGTCGGTGGCCTATGGATAACCCAAACCCACCACAAAATTTAAACCCGACGATCACCCTTTTTTTTGCAACCCACAAAGAGGTAACTTAAATATCATGAACAAGAACAAACCCGTCACCCTGTTCGTCCAATGCCTGGTGGACAGCCTGTACCCGGAAGTGGGAACGGCGTTGGTCCGCTTGTTTGAAAACTTAAAAATCCCTTTTAACATCCCCTTGGACCAGACCTGCTGCGGACAGCCCGCCTTTAACACAGGATATCGAAAAGAAGCCGTTGTTGCTGCCAAACGCTTTATTGAAATTTTTGAAGACTCCCAGGTGATTGTCTGTCCGTCCGGTTCCTGTGTGGACATGGTCAAACACCAATATCCTATACTTTTTGAGGAAGGGTCCTCCTGGCAGAAAAGAGCCCTTGGTATCAGCAATAAAATTTTTGAGCTCACCGAGTATCTCGTGGATGTCCTAGGTATAAAAGATGTGGGTGCCCGTTTTCCAGGACGGGTCACCTACCACGATTCCTGTCATTTGTTAAGAAATCTGGGAATTCAAGACCCGCCCAGACGGCTCATCACCCATGTCCGGGGCTGCCAGCTGATTGAAATGGCCCATGCCGACAAATGCTGCGGTTTCGGCGGCACCTTTGCCGTAAAATTTTCCGATATTTCCACGGCCATTCTCGAAGAAAAAGTAAACCATATCATCGAAGCCCGTGTGGATGCAGTGGTGGGATGCGATATCAGTTGTCTGATGAACATCCAGGGGATGTTGAGCCGGAAAAATTCTCCCATCAAAACCCTGCACATTGTCCAGTTGCTGGCCTCATCATAAAGGATTGCCCCATGGTAGAAATAGAGACCGAATATTATCGACAAAATGCAGCCAAGGCCATTGATAACAGCGTACTGCAAAATGCCCTGTCCAATGTCCAGGACCGGTTGGGTCCGGCCACCGCCCGCATGTACGAGGAACTGCCCGAAGGACCGGGCCTTCGCCAGAAAGCCCACAAAATAAGGGAAGTTGCCATCAACCACCTGGATATCCTGCTGCCCCGTCTGGCCTCAAAGATCCGGGACAGGGGCGGCAGGGTTTATTTTGCCAAGGATGCAGCAGCTGCCAGTGCCTATTGCCTGAAGGTGGCCCGGGCGAACCAGGTCAAAATGGTGGTCAAGGGCAAGTCCATGGTCACCGAAGAAATCAGCTTGAACCAGGCCCTTGAAACCCAGGGCATTGAGGTAAATGAAACAGATCTTGGGGAATACATCATCCAGCTGGCCGGGGAAACCCCTTCCCACATCATTGCCCCGGCCATCCACAAGACCCGGAAAGAAATCGCCGAGCTGTTCTCCTTGAAACTTGGCATTGACTATAACGAAGATCCCCCAATCCTGACCCAGGCGGCCAGAAAAGCGCTGCGCAAAAAATTTCTGGAAGCGGACATGGGGTTGTCCGGGTGCAACCTTGCCTGTGCACAAACCGGCCATATCACAACGGTCTCCAATGAAGGCAACATCCGCATGTCCACCACCATGCCCAAGATTCACATGGCCTTCATGGGCATGGAACGGGTGGTGGCCAAACTGTCTGATCATGATATTTTGTTCCGGCTCCTGTCCAGAGCGGCGGCCGCCCAGAACATGGCCGGCTACGTCTCGTATATCGGCGGCCCCAGAACAAAAGATCAGCTGGACGGTCCGGACCAGTTTCACCTGGTCATTATCGACAATGGCCGTTCCCGGATACTGGCAGACCCCGAGTTCCGGGAGGCGCTTTACTGTATCCGGTGTGCGGCCTGCCTCAATGTATGTCCTGCCTATGGAAAAATCGGCGGCCACGCCTATGGATACCCCTATTCCGGCCCCATAGGGGCGGTGATCACCCCGCTTTTTGTGGGCATCAACCGGGCAAAGGATTTGTGCTGTGGGGAGCCTTTGTGCGGTGCCTGCAAAAAAGCCTGTTCCATGGATATTGACCTGCCCCGGATGCTGCTGGCCCTGCGGGCAAAACTTGCCGACGGTGATCCAGGGTGGGGAGTTACCCGGGCCAATCCAATGGAAAAATTTGCCTTTCGGATCTGGTCCCTTGTCATCAAAAATCGAAACGTGTATGACCTGGCCCTGAGGGCAGGGTCGCTTTTCCAGCGGCTGCTGCCCCAAAAAAACGGGTATATCCCCGCCATTCCCTTTGTTTTAAAGGGATGGACCCAGAGCCGGGACATCAAACCCCTTGCACCCAAAAATTTTTTAACCACCTGGAAAAACAGGAAAAACAAGTCATGATCCCTCCTTTAACCACAGAAACACCAGACCCGCCGGATGCCAATGAGCAAGAGTTTATAATGACCCTCCAAAGGGCTTTGGGAAAACCCGTTGGGCCTGTCCGGGAAGCACCGACAGGTCTCTTCGACACCCGGCCGGCTGATCACGAAAACCTACTTGCGGCCTATCTCAACAAAACACAGACCCATCGCAACCGACTCCTGGATACCTTCATTGCCCAGGCAGGGCTTATCAATATGCAGGTATTCCCGGTAAAGAATACGGCCGAAGCAGGCCTTGGCATCCAGGAACTGATTGCCCAAACCCAGCCTGAATGGGGAACCCAAAAATCTGTGACGGCCTGGCACCACCCCTTGATTGATCAATTAAATCTTGGAGAACGACTGGCAGACGAGGATGTCACCCTTTATACCACCCGGTCATCGACTCCGGTGGATGCAATTTTGCGTCAGGAACTGCGCCAGCATCTCATCCAATCCTATATGGGCATTACCTCGGCAGACTTTTGTGTGGCCCAGTCTGCCACCCTGGTGATGCGGACAAGACCCGACCAGCCCCGGGCAGTCTCCCTTGTGCCCTCCATCCATGTAGCGGTTATCACACTGGATCAGATCATGGAAAGCCTTGAAGAACTCTATTTTCGTCTCAACTGGGACCCAAAAGAACAAGCAGACGGCCTGACCAATTGCATGACGTTTATTTCGGGCCCAAGCAAAACAGGCGATATAGAGCTTGTCATGGTCCATGGCGCCCATGGCCCCAGGCAGCTGATCACCTATGTGATCACAGACCCGATAATTACCCCAGTATAGGAGAACACCATGGACTTTCCCCCCATGTATTGCATCCGCCAGAAAGTGGAAGCCCCGAAAATAGAAAATATTGAAAACATAGTCATCCAGGAGCTGGCACGCCTGGATCTGGCCTCCCGGATCACCCATGGGGATCGCATTGCCATCACCGCTGGCTCCAGGGGAATCCACCATATTGACAAGATTTTAAAAACCCTGATTGATGTTCTGAAAAGCCACGGAGGCGCCCCCTTTATCGTACCGGCCATGGGCAGCCACGGCAACGGTACGGCCCCAGGACAGCGTGATATCTTAAACAGCCTGAATATCAGTGAAGCAACCATGGGGGTACCCATCCACTCTTCCATGGAGGTGGTGCAAATAGCCACCTCTTCCCATGGATTTCCCGTCTGGGTAGACAAGCATGCAGCAACCGCCGACAAGGTGGTGGTGATGAACCGGATCAAACCCCACACCGAGTTTGAAGGACCCATTGAAAGCGGACTCATGAAAATGATGGCCATTGGCCTTGGCAAACACAAGGGATGTTTCGAGGTACATAAACAAACGGTCAATTTCGGATACAGCCGGGTGATCCCGGAAATCGGCGCCCTTATTTTAGACCGGCTTCCCGTTCTTTTCGGGGTTGGGATTGTGGAAAACATCTATGACGAGACGGCCTGTATTACGGCCTGCCTGCCCGAAAATTTTTTACACACAGAATCCGCGTTGCTGGCAAAGGCAAAAACCTATATGGCAAGACTCCCCTTTGACCGGATCGATATTTTAATTGTGGATGAAATGGGAAAAAACATCAGCGGCACGGGCATGGATACCAATGTAATCGGCAGAATCATGTTTATCGGGGAACGAGAGCCGGACATCCCGAAAATAACCCGCATCGTGGTCCTGGACCTGACCAAACCCTCCCATGGAAATGCCATCGGCATCGGCCTTGCCGATTTTACCACCCAAAGGGTGATCGACCAATTAAACACCCAGGCCATGGCCACCAATGCCATCACCGCCATGACACCGGAAAAAGCCAGAATCCCGGTCAGTCTTGCCACGGACCGGGCAGCCATAACAGCTGCCCTGCAAACCATTGGCGCGGTACCCCCTGACGAGGCCAGAATCGTCCACATAAAAAACACCCTTGAAATGGGGACTTTTCATATTTCCCAGCCCCTGAAAGAGGAGGCAAAAAAAACAATGACCTGGAGCTTATGGCAGATATCGGCCCCCTCGAGTTTGAGGTGGATGGAAGACTCTTACCGATTCGGTTATAATCCTCTGCACAAAGAAAATATTTGCAAAACAGCCCCTTATTTGATTTAATCCAGGATTTAGGTTGTTCTCTTAAAAATATAGGGATAAAGGACGTATATTTGAACATTGACATTAAAGGCATTGTAATCATTGTCGGCAACTATGGCAGCGGAAAAACCGAAACTGCTGTAAATCTTGCCGCCAAATCCCGACAAGGGGGAAAGGCGGTTAAAATAGCCGACCTGGACCTGGTCAACCCCTATTTCAGGACCCGGGAGGCAAGAATTTTTCTTGAAGACTTAGGGGTTGAAGTGGTGCTGCCGGATAAACGCTACATACACGCCGACCTGCCAATTCTTGCCCCTGCCGTGGCCGGTATGATCCAGCAACCGGCTGAACTGACCATCCTGGATGCCGGTGGCGATGACGTCGGCGTAACAGTTCTGGCAGCCCTTGGGGATTTTTTGAGCAAACAAAGAGTTCACATGGTCCAGGTAATCAATCCTTTTCGACCCTTCACCGAAACAATTGAGGGCTGTATTCAAATAAAAGAGGAGATTGAGGCATCTTCAAAGCTTAAAATCACGGGCCTTGTCTCCAATGCCAACCTCATTGATGAAACCACACCGGAACACATCTATCACGGATATCGCTTTATTAAAAAGGTATCAGATGAAACCGGTCTGCCAATTGAATTCATAACAGCTTCATCCCAGATGATACCAAAACTTGATATGGAAAAGTTCCATTGCCCGGTGCTGACCATTGACAGACAATTGGTATTCCCCTGGACAAGCAATTGATATAATAAGGAGTATTTTTAAATGGCCTATGAACATATTGTTGATTCCGAAAGGTGTAAAGGATGCGGGCTCTGTGTCAATTTTTGCCCGAAAAACGTCCTTGAACTCACCAACAAGGTAAATGCAAAAGGACATTTTCCAGTCTATCAGGCAAGGCCGGAAGATTGTATTCACTGCACCATCTGCTGTATTATGTGCCCGGATGTTGCCATCCAGATTGTTGAAACCCAAACCACGTAAAATTAGACCACATAGAATAGATTATAAGGATAAAACAAATGGCAAAAGTGTTAATGAAAGGAAATGAGGCAATCGGAGAAGCAGCCATCAGAGCGGGCTGTAAAAATTATTTTGCCTACCCCATCACCCCCCAGTCAGAGGTTGCCGAATACCTGGTAAAGCGACTGCCAGAAGTGGACGGCGTCTTCCTCCAGGGAGAGAGTGAAGTAGCAGTGGGATATATGATTTTTGGTGCGGCCGGTGCCGGAGAACGGGTGATGACCACCTCTTCTTCTCCCGGGATCAGTCTCATGAGCGAGGCCATCTCCTATATTGCCGCGGCCCAGTGCCCGGCGGTTTTTGTCAATATCATGCGCGGCGGCCCCGGGTTGGGGGGGATTTTGCCGTCCCAGGCAGATTATTTCCAGGCCACCAAAGGCGGTGGACACGGGGACTACCGATTGCTGGTCCTGGCACCCGACGGTGTCCAGGAAGCCGTTGAGATGACCATGCAGGCATTTACCCTGGCTGAAAAATACCGGGGACCGGTCATGATCTTAGGGGACGGCCTCATCGGTCAGATGATGGAGCCGGTAGAATTCCCTGAGGATTTGGCAACCGAGGCCTCCAACAAAGATGACTGGGCCACCAATGGAATGGCAACAAGGAAGAGCAAGAAAAGAAACCTGGTAAAATCCCTATTTCTGGACCCCACGGAACTCAATGCCAACAACCTGGCCCTCAAAGCCAAATACGAGCAGATGAAACAAGAAGAGATCCAGTTTGAAATCTATAATGCAGATACGGATTACCAGGTACTGATCACAAGTTATGGAACCATGAGCCGGGTATGCCGGACCGCCATTGATCAGTTGAAAGAAGAAGGGGTTGAGGTGGCCATGCTGCGGCCAAAGACCCTGTTCCCCTTCCCGGAACAGGCTGTCCATGCGGCAGCCACCAAGAAAAGCTGTAAATCCGTCATCAGTATTGAAATGAGTATGGGACAAATGGTGGAAGATGTCGAACGATGTGTTAAAGGCCAGCGGCCTGTTGAATTTTATGGCGAATGCGGCGGCGATATCCCGTCACCGGAAAAAATCATCGACATCATTAAAGCAATGATATAGGAGTAAAACAATGGGAAAAGCATTTTCTAAGCCAGCCGTGCTCAGCGACACCATGACGCATTATTGTCCGGGCTGCACCCACGGCATTGTCCACAGGCTTGTTGCAGAAGCCATAGATGAACTCGGCATCATGGACAGAACCGTTGGCGTCGCCCCTGTGGGGTGTGCGGTCCTGGCCTATAATTATTTCAATTGTGACTTTCAGGAAGCGGCCCACGGCCGGGCACCTGCCATGGCCACGGGAATCAAACGGGTAAGACCGGATCTGATGGTCTTTACCTACCAGGGAGACGGGGACCTGGCCTCCATCGGCATGGGAGAAATCATCCATGCAGCCAATCGCGGGGAAAAATTCACCACGATTTTTATTAATAATGCCATTTACGGCATGACCGGCGGACAGATGGCCCCCACCACCATGCCGGGCCAGCGGGCAAGTACTGCCCCCATGGGAAGAGACACTGATCTAACCGGAATGCCCATCAAAATGGCCAACCTTTTGGGAGGGCTCGTCACCCCGGCCTATGTCACCCGCCAAGCGGTTTTAAAACCCCAGCAGATCAATAAAACTAAAAAGGCAATTAAGCAGGCATTTCAATACCAGATGGAAAACAAATGCTTCAGCTTTGTGGAAGTGATTTCCACCTGCCCGACCAATTGGGGGCTCACACCACTTGATTCATTGAAATGGGCGGAAGAAACCCTTTTGCCCTACTATGAATTGGGTGATATTAAAACCCCTGAATAACCCCCTGAAATGAGATACTGATGTTAACATACTATAGTTGTTTTTGGAGAAACCAATGCAAACAGAAATAAAATTTGCAGGATTTGGAGGCCAGGGAATCTTACTGAGCGCCAAACTTCTGGCCTATGCCGCGATGAAAGAAGGATCCTTTGTTGCCTGGGTACCCTCCTACGGGCCGGAGATGCGCGGGGGAACTGCCTATTGTACCGTGGTCATCAGCAACAAGCTGATCGGCTCTCCCATCATTAAAAACCCAAGTCATCTGGTGGCAATGAACCGGCCTTCCCTGGAAAAATTTGCCGGTGACGTCAAACCCGGAGGAATTATATTTGTCAACAGCTCCCTGATTCCCGTCAGAAGCAATCGAAAAGATATTACGGAACTTGTGGTGCCCATCAATGAGATTGCCACAGCAGCCGGCAGTGTCCGGGCTGCCAACATTGTTGCCCTGGCAGCCTTTAATGCAAAGGCCAAGCTGGTGGATCCGGACCTGCTCAAAAAATGTATCAAAGAAGAGTTCGCAGCCAAGGCAAAAATCATTCCTTTGAACATGCGAGCATTTGATGAAGGAGTTAGCTTCGCAGAAAACAATTAGCCAGCAATCAATTACCGCTTAAAAATGGGAGGACAAGATGATCAGACGTGAAATATCGCTTTTTCTAAAAAACGTACCCGGCGAGTTGGGAAAACTCACTGCTTTTTTAGGCGATGCAGGTATCAACATCGACGCCATTACCATCCAGGATGCATCTTCCTATGTCCAGAACCTGTTTGAAGCCCGGGGCAAATCCCTGAAA
Source organism: Desulfobacteraceae bacterium (assembly GCA_016743945.1). Lineage (GTDB taxonomy): Bacteria > Desulfobacterota > Desulfobacteria > Desulfobacterales > Desulfobacteraceae > NBML01. The sequence goes on along the minus strand of JADGFI010000016.1, from coordinate 63,407 downwards.
CGACTGGCATCGTCTGCCAGTTATAGTTCCATGAGGCGTGACTCTGCTGATTTTTCCCTGATCCGCCTGTTAACGGATAAACCCGAAGACGCCATTGCCCTGTTAGAAGAGAATGACTATTTGTTTGACTCAAAGGATGTGGTGGCCATTGATATCACCAACAAACCCGGGGAATTTGCAAAGATGACCAAAAAACTCGGACAAGAAAAGATCAATATCAATTATGTCTACGGATCTGTGTCTGATTCAGACGGCAAATGTCTCTTTGTTTTTTGCCCCGAGGATGTTGCCTTTGCGGAATCCATCTTTGAAGGCGGTAAGTACTAAACTGCCCTGGCACAAGAACGGACGGTATATTTTCTATTTTGAAAATATACCGTCCTCCTTCTAATAAAAGATAATCCCAAGGTGAGAAAAAAACCTGATCTAAGGTTTTCTTTTGTCCCTTAAAATATGGTTTGAAATCACCATGCGCTGGATCTCGCTTGTGCCCTCATAGATGGTAAACACCCGGGCATCTCGGTAATATCGTTCCACATTGTAATCTTTGGTAAACCCATACCCTCCATGGATCTGGATGGCCCTTGCCGTGACCTTGTTCACCATTTCAGAAGCGAACAATTTGGCAATGGAGGCTTCCTTGGTATAGGGTTCTCCCCTATCCTTCATGGAAGCAGCAGAAAAAATCAATTGTCTGGCGGCCTCGATCTGGGTGGCCATGTCTGCAATCTGGAACCGGATGGCCTGGTGTTTTGATATGACAGACCCAAATTGTTTTCTCTTCTGGGCATATTTTACGGCTGCATCAAAGGCAGCCTGGGCCACCCCCAGGGACTGGGCGGCAATACCGATTCTGCCGCTGTCAAGGCCGGACATGGCAATCTTAAAGCCATCCCCTTCCTTGCCCAGGATATTGGCTATCGGCACCCGGCAATTTTCAAATATCACATCGGTGGTATCAGAGGCCCGTAGCCCCATTTTGTCTTCCATGTGACCCACCACAAGCCCCGGGGTTCCCTTGGGAACAATGAAACAGGAGATACCGCGATGGCCGACGCTCTCGTTAGTTTTGGCCGTTACCAGCACCACGCTACCGTTTTTCCCTGAAGTAATAAACCGCTTGGTGCCGTTGATCACATAGGAATCGCCTTCCCGAACCGCCGTTGTGGCCTGGCTGACCGGATCAGATCCGGCATCTGGCTCGGTCAGGGCAAAGGCGCCTATGATCTCTCCTGAAGCCAGGGGAACAAGAAATTTTAGTTTTTGTTCTTCGGTTCCGAATTTATAAAGACTTTCACAGACAATGGAATTTTGAACCGACATGACAACCGAAGTTGAGGCGCAGGAATAGGCGATTTCAGACAGGGCCAGGACATAGGAAACGGCATCGGCCTCTTCCCCGCCATAAATTTCCGGGATCATCATTCCCATCAGCCCCAGTTCCCCCATCTGCCTGAAATTCTCCGCAGGGAATTCCTTTGTTTTGTCCCGTTCGGAAGCAGTGGCGGCAATGACCTTTCTGGAGAATTCCCTGACCATATTTTGGATCATCAATTGTTCATCAGTAAGCTTGAATAACATGGGTAACTCCTTTATCATTAGGGGGCATAGACGACCACAATCAATTCCGCATCTGTATCTGAGGTATTGCGCAGGTCATGTTTGATCCCTGAATTAAAATGGAGAGAATCCCCTGGTTCCAAGACATTGACATGGTCCCCCACCTGAACTTCCACCCCGCCGGCAAGGACATAGACGAACTCTTCACCTTCGTGGTGGAACCCCACACCGTCATGGCTGGTCTTTGCATCTACCACAATGCGGAATGCCTTTAAATGCTTGTTCTCCGCCCCCGGTGTCAAGGGGGTATAGGCATAATTGTCCGTTCTTTTGGTATAGGCCTGGGAGCGTTCTTCCTGGGTGTCTTCCTGCTCTTTGAGCAGAAAGCCCGAATCCAGTTGAAGGGTCCTTGAGATCTGAAGCAAGGTTCCCACGGAGGGTCTTTTTTCTCCGCCTTCAATCTTTTTAATAACCGCCTTTGCCAGCCCTGTTTCATTTGCCATGGTGTCCAGGCTCATCTTCTTTCCCAGCCTGGCCCGTCTGATTCGTGTTCCGATGGGGGTTATTTCTTTCTTTTTAGCCATTGGTTCTCCAATAGTTTGAGATCTTTCAAACTTCATTTTTGATTGAGCGAACGTTCTTTCTTGCTCGTTTATCCGCTCATTTATCCATGGTTAAACAACAAAATCGATATCTCTTTTCTCTTTACGCAAAAGAGTTATTCGACAACTTCAATCCAATTTTCCGTGTCTTGTTCTTTTCCGTATTGAATGCCAGTCAATGCATCATAAAATTTCATTGATGTCTTGCCCGGCATGCCATCACCAATGTTGATGACCCGGTCGCCATAACGGATCTCGCCCACGGGTGAAATAACAGCAGCTGTTCCCGATCCAAAGACTTCAGTGAGGCTTCCGTCTTCACTGGCCGTGAAGATCTCATCAATACTGATTTTTCGTTCCGATACCGTCATCCCCCATTTTTTTGCCAGGTCAATGACAGAGTACCGGGTAATTCCGGGCAAAATACTGCCGCTTAAGTTTGGTGTGACCAATTCACCCTTAATAATAAAAAAGATATTCATGGCACCGACTTCTTCGATATATTTCATTTCAAGAGCATCCAACCACAAAACCTGGGCATACCCCTCTTTTTTTGCATGTTCCCCTGCACTGAGACTGGCCGCATAGTTAGCAGCCGTTTTAAACTCACCAACCCCCCTGCGAACTGCCCGGACATGGTCCTTGGCAACCCAGATTTTTACCGGGTTAAATCCTTCGGCATAATAGGCGCCCACAGAACAAAGAATTATATAAAACTTAAAGGTAAAAGAGGATCTCACCCCCAGGAAGGGATCAGTGGCAATAATGGTCGGCCGGATATACAAAGAGGTACCAAGGGTTTCGGGAATCCAGTTTTCTTCCAGTTTAACCAATTGTTTCAGGGCACCCATGACAAGATCAATATCCAGTTCAGGAATACAAAGCCCCTTGGCAGACCGGTTCATCCGCGCAAAATTATCCCGGGCCCGGAAGAGCTGAATCTTATTATCCGGTGTTTTATAGGCCTTGAGCCCTTCAAAAATCGCCTGTCCATAGTGCAATACCATGGCAGCCGGGGACATTGAAAAATCGGCATAGGGTTCGATGCGCGGATCATGCCAGCCCTTGTCAACTGAATAATCCATCACAAACATATGGTCTGTGAATGCCGTACCAAATCCCAGATCTGCATCCTTTGGCCGGGTACCTGTTTTGGCAACCCGGGTCACTTTAATATCCATTATTCCCTCCATCAACTTTAATTATAATTAACCTTGTTTTTTAATATATATATGGGCCTTTGCAAATTGCTTTGTCCTAAAAATCTTGCCTGCTCAAAACCAAAGCCCCCTTCAATAAACTTTTATATTAAGATATTCATTACTGTAAAGCAAAGGATTTTTACCTCCTGATTAATGGTAAATATCTCCCTTTAAAAAAGCCCCCTGATTTTAGACATAATTTATACACTTGACATTTCCAGTCTTCTTATAGAATATTCAAATTGACGGCCTTTTGATTGAACGATTAAACCAGACACTGAATTTTTAAAACGCCCATGAATATAGTATTAATTGCCACGGCATTTGTTTTTGGATTTGCTGCCAAGCAGATTGGATTACCACCCCTTATCGGGTTCCTTGCTGCTGGATTTGTCCTCAACTTATTTGGAGTTGAGACCACCCAAGCCCTGCATCAATTGTCTGAGACCGGTATTATTTTGTTGCTTTTCAGTATCGGCTTAAAAGTGAAAATAAAAAAATTGATGGCCCCTCAAATCTGGGGAACCGCCTCTCTACATATGATCACCATGGTGGTGCTGTTGGGTGCTCTCATCCATGGGGTGAGCCTGGCCGGGCTCTCATTTTTCAGCAAGCTGTCCCTGCCCTCTTGCTTTATCATTGCCTTTGCCTTAAGTTTTTCCAGTACGGTTTTTGCGGTAAAAATTCTTGAAGAAAAAGGAGAGATGTCTTCAAAACACGGCAGCCTGGCCATTGGCATTCTGGTCATCCAGGACATGTTCGCCGTGATTTTCATAACCATCTCCAGCGGCAAGATCCCCTCCCCCCTTGCCCTGGGACTGGTTGGTCTGTTCTTTTTAAGAAAGCCCCTCATGGGGTTATTGGATAAGAGCGGCCATGGGGAACTTCTGGTGCTGCTATCCTGCATTTTGCCCATTGCCGGTGCCGGGTTGTTTGAATCTGTGGGGCTCAAGCCGGACCTGGGCGCCCTGGTCCTTGGAATGCTTCTGGCCGGATACGCCAAAACCGACGAACTTGCCAAGGCCATGTTCGGTTTCAAGGATATGTTTCTTGTGGGTTTTTTCCTGACCATCGGCATGGCCGACCTGCCCACCCTTGAGATGGCAGGAACCGCCCTTTTGCTGGTGGCCCTTGTCCCCATCAAGGCCATCCTTTTCTTCTGGTTGCTCACCCGGTTTTCCCTCCGGGCCCGGACCTCCCTGCGCACGGCCATGAACCTGACAAATTATAGCGAATTCGGGCTGATTATCGGAGCCCTGGGCGTCACCCAAGGGTGGTTTGGCAGCGAATGGCTGGTGATCCTGGCGGTTGCCCTGTCAATCTCCATGATGATTGCCTCGCCTGCCATCAATCTGACAAACCAACTCTATTGTCGCTGGAATTTATTTCTCAGACGGTTTGAGACCCAAACCCGCCTGCCGGGAGATGATCTGGTTGATATTGGCACTGCCACGGTTGCGGTCTATGGGATGGGCCGAATTGGCACTGGTGCCTACGACACTTTAAAACAGCGTTATGGCAGGCAGGTCATTGGAATTGATTTCGATGAAGATCGTGTCGCATACCATATCAAACAAGGCCGGAAAGTGATCCACGCAGATGCATCGGATGATGATTTCTGGCAGCGTGGAATGACAGCGCCCCAGCAAATCAACCTGGGACTTCTGGCCATGTCCCATGGGGCTAATTTATCGGTGGCAAAAAGGATTTCAGCCTTTCCCCGTGTTGGAACACTTGCCGCAATCGCCCAGTACAAGGATGAAATAGCCCCCCTTGAGGAAGCCGGTATTGACATTGTCCTGGATATTTATGCCGAGGCAGGCGCGGGATTTTCAGATCATGTCTGCCAATTAATTGCCCCAAAAGAAACCCATTGAAATGAAACAAGCCTTTGTTTAAAAAGTTCTTACATCTCCATGGCCCAGGCCTGCCAATTGTTTCATAACTCCCCACCAGATAGCAGGAATACTTATAAAAGCAATAAACCCGATCAAGCCCAATATAAAATAATAACGAACTAATATTTTTTTATAAGCCTTTTCACCATCAGCGGAAGCCATTGCTTTTTCTTTATAGCGGGATAATATGAGCTGTGAAATAAAACACACCAATGCCATAATAACGGCTACTAAAACAGCATTTATTTTAAACGCAAAAATATCATAATTATTGACCATTTCCACGGCAATAACCCCAAATCCAAACCAGGCTAGAGTACCAACTAAAATTCTACCCATTAAAAATCCTTTATATATACCAGCAACAATACTATGGGCCAGGATCATGCATCTGACTAAGATGATGTCAAGCCAGGGTTAACCTGTGAGGGGCCGGGGGCACCGTCTGATATATTTTTGCAATAGGTCTCGGTTATGCACAGGGCCCCCATCACCCCGATGATGCCAAAAAAAAGCATCATGATCAGGGCATTCTGGTAATCGGACGGGGAATAGACCCTGACGTTGTTGACAATCTTCCCGTCCCACCCCATATCAAGGATATACCCGAACAGGGGCTGCATCAGGCTTGTGCCAAGAAATGCCCCAGTATTAACAACACTCACCGCCATGCCGGAGAGATGAGGACCAATGATCTCCTTGGCGCAGGCAAAGGTAACCACAAAGGAAGCACCTGCAAATCCGAGCATAAAAAAATAAAGGTAGATCATGAACACGCTGGCCCATGAAAAGGTGACCATGGCACCCCAAACAAGGACGTAGACAACGGTACCGCAAACAAGGATGGGTTTGCGCCTTCCCATACGATCGGAAAGCCAGCCCAGAAAAAGGGATCCCAGGGCAAAGGCGACCAGCATCAGGGTGAGGTAACGGGCGGCCCCCCCCCGGTCAAAGCTGTACATATCCCGAAGATAGGGGATGGCCCAGAGTCCCATGAAAGAGTAGAGCCCGCCGATCATTCCGAACTGGACCCAGAACCCCGGCCAGAGCCTTGTAACCGTGATCACCCCGGCAAGATCCCTGATCCAGTGCTGCTCTCTTTTTACTGCAGGAGGCTTCCCCTCCATCTCCCGGATGGAGGGGAAGCCAAGATCTTCGGGCCGGTTTCTTACAAAGAGTAACCCGGCCCCGGCAAGGCAGAGGGAGACCCCTCCCATGGTGATAAAAACAGTTCGCCACAAAAAAAGACCAAGGATTGCAGCCAAAGGACCTGCTGCAAGCACAGACCCCATATTGCCCACAAAGAGTGTAAGACCGCTCATGAACCCGTAACGCCGCTCGCTAAACCACGTGGAATTGCTCTTCATGATGCTTACAAACACAACCGACACCCCGAAGCCCACCAGAAGCCTTCCACAGCTTGCCATTGAAAATGAAGTGGCAAGACCGAAGAGGATGGATCCAACTCCTGCAAGGGTGTTACCGAAAACAATGGCGGTCCTGGTGCCAAGGGTATCGGCCAGCACTCCGGAAGGAATCTGCATCATTGCGTAAACAATGAAATAAGTGGCGGCAAGGGACCCCAGGGTCACCCCATCGGCATCAAAGGAAGCCATGAGCTCATCGGCGATGATGCCCGGTGACATGCGGTGGAAATAGACAAGGATATAGGACAATACAAGGATGAGAAATATCAGCCATTTCATAAACTCAAAACGCTTGGACGAAAACTCGGTCATACAACGATCTCCTGCTTGTTTTAAACTGTTTTTCCAAACATCAATCTAATTACGTTCAACAACCATGGCCATGCCCATGCCCCCGCCGATACACATGGTAATAAGCCCGGTGGCATACCCTTTTCTCTTCATATTTTGAATACCTGTCACCATCTGTCTGGCTCCTGTGCAGCCAATAGGGTGGCCAAGGGATATGCCGGACCCAAGCTCGTTGGGCCTGTCCGTCTCTATGCCAAGCTCCCGCATGCAGCCGATGGCCTGGGAGGCAAAGGCCTCATTAAGTTCAATCATATCCATGTCATCAATGGTCATGTTCGTCGCCGCAAGCACTCTTTTGACTGCAGGCACGGGTCCAAGCCCCATGTAAGCGGGATCAAGACCTCCTGCGGAAAAGGCCTTGATCGTCACCAGGGGTTCGAGTCCAAGCTCCTCGGCCCGATCCCGACTCATCATGACAACGGCTGCGGCCGCATCATTGATACCGGAAGCATTTCCCGCGGTGACCGTACCCTCTTTTTTAAACGCAGGTCTCAGCTTTGCCATTTTCTCTAGGGTTGTATCCATGGGTCGTTCATCGGTATCAAATATCACATCCCCGCGCCTGGAGCGAATGGTAACAGGGACAATTTCCTCCTTGAACACCCCCTCCTGGATGGCACGCCTTGCACGCTCATGGCTCAGAACCCCAAGTTCATCCTGCTCCCTGCGACCGATGCCGTAAAGGTGTGCAATATTTTCCGCAGTTACGCCCATGTGATAACCGTAAAAAATCTCATAGAGCCCGTCAAATACCATGAGGTCATGAATCTCTCCTACTCCGGAAAGCTCCATCCTGTGACCCCAGCGAGCCTTGGAAAGGGCCATGGGCGCTGTGCTCATACTTTCTTGCCCCCCTGCAACGATCACATCGGCCTGGCCTGCCATGATCGAGGCCGCTCCCATGGCAATTGCCTTAAGCCCGGAACCGCAGATTTTGTTCACGGTCACGGCGGGCGTCTCCTTGGGAACACCAGCCCGAATCATGGCCTGGCGTGCCGGGTTCTGACCTTGGCCAGCCTGGAGAACGTTTCCCATTATCACCTCGTCTATATAAAAGGGCTCCAATGAATCCGACCATGCTTCCAGGGGCTTCTCGATCCCAAGCCGCTCCTGGTCCCTGAGTTGTTCAGGCCCAAATGCGCTGACCTTCCCGCCGACACCGGGCCTGAAGCCTGTACGTTGAATTGCTTCCTTGATTACGATTGCCCCGAGATCCTTTGCAGACACCGTCTTTAATCCGCCTCCAAAGTTGCCAATGGCTGTCCTTGCGCCGCTTACAATCACTGCTTCTTTCATTATACGTTCTCCCTAGTTTAATTATTTAGTTATCCCCTTGATCCGAGCCTCAGTCCGCCGTGGATAAAATAGGTATCCCCTGCAAGCGCCTCGTTACGATAAATCTCTCCCACCAGGGAGACAACCTCAGCAGGCTCAACAAGCCTTTTTATGGGGACATCCGAAAGGATCTTGTCCAGGGCCTTCTGGCTCATATTCTTGACCATGGGGGTCCCCACATATCCCGGTGCAACCGCAGCACATCGGATGCGATCGGCAAACCCCCGCCGGAAAAATTCTGCCGTAATAACCTTTGGCATCACGGCCATGGCAGCCTTTGTGGATGAATAGTTAATCTGACCTGCAGTCCCAAGGGACCCCGTGGAAGAGATAAGACAGATAAGCCCCTTGCACTTGTTGTTGATCATCCTCTCCGAACACTCCCGCACCGTCAGAAAAACCCCGGTAAGGTTGATGTCAACAACCTTTTGAAAAGCCGCAAGGGACATCTTCTTGACAACCTTTCCCGTCTCCCGGTCCGGGGCTACCATCAGTCCATCCATGATAATCCCGGCAAAAGGGGCCACAAGATTAATCTGGCCGAAGGCCTCAATGGCGGTATCGGCCAGCATGGCACAATCGTTTTCATCTGTTACATTACAGACAACTGTGATAACATCGCCCTTAAGCTGTTGTTTAGCTCGTTCAAGAGCCTCTTTAGCAATGTCTGCCAGAACCACCTTTCCCCCCCTTGATACCCAGTACTCTGCAAGGGCAAAGCCAATTCCACCGCTTCCGCCAGTTATAACTGCCACACTATCTTTAATTTCCAACATTGTATTCTCTCCTATTTTAGTTGTTACGGATTTTAATCTAACTATCCTGCAGTTGATAAAGATGCAATTAGCGAACCAATCCATTTTTTAAAAAAAAGGAAAAAGCAAATCTGCGATGGGATATACCATCGGGCCACAATGGCCGTGAATTATGATGGCATGGAACTTGAATAATTGAGATTACTTATTGACAGCGTTTTTTCATCAAGATCTATCACCCTAGAAAGGAGTATTATTATCATGACAAAAATAAAAAAAACTAAAGGAAAAATTGTTTCGGCACAAGAAGCCGTAAACCATATCAACAATGAAGACACCATCGCCTTTGGCGGATTCGTTGCAACGGCTATTCCCGAAGAGATCTTCGAAGCAATTGAAACAAACTTTTTAGCCGAGAAACACCCCAAGGATCTCACCATAATGTATGCGGCAGGACAGGGAGACAGTGACAAACGCGGCCTCAACCACTTCGGCCATGAAGGCCTTGTAAAAAAGGTGATCGGTGGCCATTGGGGCCTTGCTCCCAACCTTGCAAAACTTGCCATTGAAAACAAGGTGATCGGCTATAATCTTCCCCAGGGAATCATCTCCCACATGTACCGGGACATCGCGGCCCACAAACCGAGAACCATAAGCCATGTGGGGCTTGGCACATTTGTGGACCCAAGGGATGCTGGCGGAAAAATCAACGACATCACAACCGAAGAGATCGTTGAACTGATAGAATTCGACGGAAAAGAGTACCTGGCATACAAGACCCTTCCCATCAACGTCGGAATTATCAGGGGAACCACCGCCGACGAGGACGGTAATATCACCTGCGAAAAAGAGGCCCTGACCCTGGAATCCCTTGAAATTGCCACGGCCGCCCACAACTCCGGGGGCATCGTCATCGTGGCCGTGGAAAGAATCGCCCAAAGTGGAACATTGAGCCCCAAGCAGGTGAAAATTCCCGGAGTGCTTGTCAATTATATTGTGGTCTCAAAACCGGAAAATCACTGGCAGACATTTGCTGTGGAGTACAATCCATCCTTCAGCGGTGAAATCAAGGTACCCATGAACTCCCTTACTCCCATGAAGATGAGCGAACGTAAAATCATCGCTCGCCGGGCAGCATTTGAACTTGAACGAGGTGATATTGTCAACCTTGGCATCGGCATGTCCGAAGGAGTAGCACCGGTGGCCTTTGAAGAGGGACTTCTTGAGAGTATGACCCTCACGGCGGAACCAGGCGTAATCGGAGGGCTTCCGGCAGGAGGACTCAACTTCGGTGCCGCCACCAACACCCAGGCTATTATCGGCCAGCCAGCCCAATTCGATTTTTACCATGGAGGAGGCCTGGACATAGGATTTCTGGGCCTTGCTCAGGCAGACAGCCAGGGAAATCTCAATGTAAGCAAATTCGGCCCAAGACTTGCTGGTGCCGGAGGCTTCATAGACATCACACAGAATGCAAAGAGGGTTATTTTCATGGGAACCTTTACCGCTGGGGGGTTAAAGGTCTCCATCAACGATGGACAAATTTCCATTGACAAGGAAGGAAAGTTCATCAAGTTCATGGAACATGTAGAGCATGTCACCTTTAGCGGGAAATATGCGATAAAAACCGGCCAGAAGGTACTCTACATAACCGAACGATGCGTTTTCGAGCTAACCCCCCAGGGAATGGAACTCATTGAGATCGCACCCGGAATAGATATTGAAACCGATATCCTCGCCCACATGGATTTCAAGCCGGTCATAACGACGGCTCCTCGCTTGATGGACTCAAGAATTTTTCGGGCAGACCCCATGGGAATCATCAATGATCAGCCCCTTCTGACAGATTAAACAGGATCCGACGATCCCAGAAAGGATCGAAAAATTCAAGAACCTCAATACCAGGCCCTCATTTTTTTTATTGTCGGCCTGGTCTGCTCTATTTCTTTTATCCACGTTTTTCAATGAGATTCAATGCGGTCCGTCCAGGGTACAGAACAACCGCTACAGGCAAGCCTCTGTTGCAAGCAGATAAGCGTTAACTTATCTGAAATCCAACTTTATATCATGGATTTTTTTTGGGAAGAAGCCTATCTTGGTGGCCAGAACGACAGCCAACTTCAGGTAAAAGTACAGCCACACTATTACCGTGGAAAAAAAAGAAATTTTGTAGCAAAAAGGAGACATATAGTAAAACAGAGACATACCACTACGCATCGTTCTGAGAATGACATTGTCGCCTTTTTGCTACATTACGACTTCCCGTTCAAGGGCAATACCATATTTCTCCATTTTCCTATAGAGAAGTGTCCGGTGAATCCCCAATAATTTTGCAACGATGTGAAGGCGTGTGTTTTCAACCACTTTCGCACAATGATTCCCAATGACTGATCCATGGGGTATGCCCAAAAACTTATAATAATGGTGATTGAAATGAGTTATGCACACTGCATCGGTGACCATGACGCCGTCGTGAATACTGTCAAGAATTCTGTTGAATCCGTCCAGGTTCTGGGTAAGTTCCCTTAGCTTATTTTTTTTAAATTTTCCCCTTTACCCAGTAGTATTATTATCATAATTCAAATCTTCCTTCTTGCTCTGGCATTAATATTGCGTATAAAAATTATGTCTCATTTTATAAATAACAAGGAATTGATGGAATGAAAAGAGAAATATTGAACAATAAACCTGAATTTAAAAAAAGGGATATTTTATTTCTCAAGGATGACTCATTTACTCCGGACAACATCTGCATTGTCACTGGATCGGCTTCCGGTGCTGGACGGGCCACAGTGATTGCCGCAGCTGCAAATAACCTCATGACTGTGGGGATAGATATGGATGAAGCCGGCGGAAAAGAAACCCAGAAGATAGCCAGGGACATGGGCGGTCAGACCATATTCATCAAGATTAATTATTGTAGCGACAAGCAGCTCGGGTTTGCGGTGGAAGAGGCTGCAAAGATCGGTTCCATACGTTACCTTGCTAACATCCCTCCGTTTCCAGCGACCAACCCTTCCGGGACAATGTCGCTGAAAGAATATGACTGCAAATACAAGCTCATGATGCGAATGCCCTTTTTCATGAGTCAGCGGGTACTAAGTCATATAACGGAGCGGCATGACAGACCCGCCGTAATCGGCAACATCCTTTGGAAGCACCCGGACCAGGGAACGCTTCACCTGGCGGGCAGTTCAAATATTGCAAACTTCGGCATCAAGGAGCATGCCAACATTCGAGATTTTACCATCACCTGCAATTATCATCTCTCCCGGCACTCTTTGGACAAAGCCGTCGACTCAAATGGGAGAGACAGACCTCATAACAACCAAGTTTCACACCAATGCCCGCAGGGGAGGAGCAGGCAGTACCATCTTGACGTTGCAAACATGTTCATCTTTGGATTTTCCAAGTTTGCAACCAGTTTCAAGGGAGGGGAGCTATGACAGGATCGGAGACACCATTACAATGAACATCTGTCCCGGACTCCTATTTATTACTAATTAGCATAACAGCACAAAAAAGGAAAAATTCATGGACAAGAAGAGCATATTGATTCAAATTTTAATTGGTTTGGCTGTACTGTTTTTTGTTGTTGTATCGACCTCGAGTTCAGCCTTTGCGAAAGCGGATAAACCCATTCTTCTCAAGGTACCCAGCACCTATGCCGCGACCCTTCCAGGCCTTGGAACCACCACCACCTGGGTTGCAGAACGACTTCATATCGTAAGCAACGGCACCCTTAAAATGAAGGTGTATGAACCCGGAAAGCTCATTGCTCCCTTTGAAATCCTTGATGCCGTATCCAATGGCAAAGTTAACGCAGGCTACAGCATTTCCGGATACTGGGAGGGCAAGATGCCTGGTTCCTCTATTTTCTCCACAGTCCCTTTTGGCCCTGAAGCAGGCGAGTTCCTGGCCTGGATGTACTACGGCAACGGCCTGAAACTATACCAGGAGATGTACGACAAGGGCGGATATAATGTCCATGTTATCCCCTGCGGGATCATCGCACCTGAGACGGGAGGCTGGTTCAAAAAGCCCATCGAATCCCTGGATGATATCAAGGGACTCAAAATCCGCTACTACGGCCTTGGTGGAAAAGTTCTCCAGAAACTTGGCGCATCGGTAAGCCTGATTCCCGGCGGAGAAATCTTTCCTGCCCTTGAAAAAAACGCCATCGAAGGGACCGAATTTTCCATGCCCGCCATCGATACAAAGCTTGGGTTCTACAAGATCGCCAAATACAACTATTTTCCGGGATGGCACCAGCAGGCAACCGTGTTTGAGCTTCTGATCAACAAGGACACCTGGAACAGCATGAGCGAAAGTCAGCAGATGATCCTCGAAGTGATGTGTAAGGCCGCAACCTGCGATGCCTATGCCTACACCGAATCCCTCCAGGCCAAGGTCATGGCGGATAATGCGGAAAAACACGGTGTCAAAAACAAGTACTACAGCCAAGAACTTCTCACGGCATTTGAAAAGGCATGGCTCGAAGTAGCAGACGAACTTTCTGCAACAAGCCCCATGTTCAAAAAATCATGGGACGATTTGTCGGAATTCCGCAAGAACTACGATCTCTGGGAAAACTACGCTTTCCTCCCCAGGGGACTTGACAAATAGAACTACCCCGGGCACGGGGCAAAGGCTCCGTGCCCCTCTGAGTTCTATCGCTGTTTTATTTGTAACTTTTGAATTTAAGGACTATCAACATGACGTCTGAAATACACGAGGTACCGAATCGATTCTGCGATACCATCGACAGGACCATTCTCGGTATCGGCCATGTCATCATGTGGGGCAGTGTTCTCCTTGTTGCGGCCATCATTATCCAGGTTGTTCTGCGCTACGGCTTTGGCAAGGGCATGGTCGTACTGGAAGAGCTGCAATGGCACCTTTACGGAATAGGAATCATGTTCGGGGCTTCCTATGCCCAGGTCAAGGACACCCACATCCGGGTCGACATCATCCACACACGGCTCTCACCCACCTGGAAAAAAAGATGGGATCTCTTCGGCATCTTCTTTCTGCTGCTTCCGTTCCTCATCGTCATCTTCCACCAGAGTTTAGATTTTGTCTATGAATCCTGGCGGGTGAACGAAAGTTCTGTGGCCCCTTTAGGCCTCCCGTACCGCTGGGCCATCAAAGGCGTGGTGCCGGTCGCCTTTGGCCTGCTCATCGCTGCCACTATATCCCGTGCCGTTCGCATCTGGCTCTCACTTAGGAAAGGATAGGTTATGGAAATCAACGATTATTTTGTCATTGCTATGTTCTTAACCTTTATAGGGTTCTTGTTCACCGGATTTCCAGTGGCCTGGGTGCTTGGAGGCGTTGCCGTTCTCTACACCTTCATCTCCATAATTTCAGACACCTTTTTCAATACCATGATCGGGCTCGACTACGTAACCCTTGGCATGGCGGTCAACCGGATATACAAGTACATGGACAACTGGGTGCTGGTGGCCCTTCCCATGTTCATCTTCATGGGGCTGATGCTGGACCACTCGGGAATTGCTGAAAAGATGATGCGCTCCATGCAGGAACTCTTCGGTAAAATCCATGGCGGCCTTGCCGTTACCGTGACCCTCATCGGCATCATTCTGGCAGCCTCCACCGGCATCATCGGCGCATCCGTGGTGCTCCTGGGTCTTCTCTCCCTGCCTGCCATGCTGAAACAGGGCTATTCAAAAACCCTGGCGCTGGGCACCATTGCAAGCTCGGGGACCCTGGGAATCCTCATTCCCCCAAGTATCATGCTGGTGATCATGGCCGACCAACTCGGTCTCTCCGTGGGAGACCTCTTCATGGGGGCCGTGGGACCGGGGCTGCTCCTCGGGACCCTCTACATCTCCTATATTTTTATCTACTCTTTTCTCAGACCCGATGCGGCACCGGTTGATCCGGCCCGACGCCCCATCAAATTCAGGATGATACTGGATGTCTTCAAGACAATCTTGCCCCCGGCACTCCTGATCCTGGCGGTATTGGGATCCATCTTTGCAGGTATTACCACGCCCACCGAGGCAAGTGGTGTCGGAGCGCTTGGGGCAACCATTCTTGCAGGCATGAACAGGAAGCTCAATTTCAAGGTGGTCATCACGGTAATGAAGGATTGCTACAACACGACAGCCTATATCTTTGCAATCTTCCTTGGTGCCACCACCTTTGCCCTCGTGTTGAGAATGCTGGGGGGGGATGAGTTCATCGAACGTATCATAACAGGTCTTCCCTTTGGTCCATACGGTATCATGGCCGTTATACTGGGATGCGTGTTCCTACTCGGTTTTTTCTTGGACTGGATCGAAATCACCCTCATCGTCCTGCCCCTGATCGCTCCGGTAATCACCACACTTGGGTTTGATATCAACGGTTACGGCGTCGTAACAGATCCCACGCTCCTATGGTTTGTGGTCCTCATCGCCGTCACTCTCCAGACCTCGTTTCTCACCCCGCCGGTGGGGTTTGCTCTTTTCTACCTCAAGGGGGTTTGCCCGCCCGAGGTGGAACTGGTCGATATATACAAGGGGGTGGTTCCCTTCATCATTCTCCAGATCACAGGACTTTTGATCATCGCCATCTGGCCCCAGCTTGTTGTCTGGTTGCCGGCCTATGTATATGGCGGATAACTAACATTCAAACGTAATGTCAACTTGCCCGGCACAATGATTCTTGTGCCGGGCTACCTTCTCCCAGCGATAGAGCCACCCTCTTTATGCCTTTCCGACATGCAAAATACTCCATAATATTGATGTAAAGAACGGTTTAACCGGCACACGGATCTGCCCTCGAAAAATCCTGGACAAGATTAAAATCAGCCGGTTGACATCCGGTGAGATGTAAGCGATTATAAATCATATTTTGCGACCATTCGTGAGGAGACCGGTATGATGAAACTGAGCATATACATAAAATTGATAATGGGTTTTGCTGCCATCATTGCGATAATGATCCTCTCCAGCACTTATGTTCTATTTGAATTAAATGCCGTAGCCAATGGCGCAAAAAATATTCTTTCCTCAAATGTCAGGACCCAGAAACTTGCAAGACAACTGTATCCCGCTGTTCAGAATGAAACCGAATATGCGGAAAAATACCTGATTTCAAATGATGAAGCCTATTTTTCCCTGTTCGTTGAAAACAAAAAAAAAGTCGGGAAAAATATAAATTTATTATTTGAGACGATGACTTCCGATGAAGATCTCTTATTGATAAAGGGTATGCAAAAAGCGCATGCTTCCATTGTTGTCAGCATGCAGCAAAAAGAAAAAGAAGAAGAAGAAGACAAACAAAGTACCCGCAATGAAAAGCAAAAACAGATCCGGCGGGAAAACAAGAGATTAATGCTTGATTCCCTTGATCTTCTTATCCGGAAAAGCCATTTCTCCATTGGAAAAGAAATGGCCCGAATTGAGTCGACGATAACCCGTTCTGCTAAAATCACCCTCTTATTAATCGCAGGGACTCTCTTTGCTGCGGTGACAGCCGCCTTAATCATTGCCCGCACCATTACCCGCCCCATTGGCCAGCTGATCCGGGGAACTGAACAGATTGCCCAGGGCAATTTTAAAAAAATTCTTGTGTCTTCCCATGATGAAATTGCGCTGCTCGCCTCTGCCGTCAATGACATGAGCCGCAAAATCGATGAGACAAATAAATTAAAAGCGCAAATGATGCAACAAATCTCCCATGAACTTAAAACCCCTCTTCAGGCAATGCAATCTGCCCATGATGTTTTATTGGTATCCGGATCTGTTCAGGAGAGCCGGCTTCGAATGCTTGCGGCCATTAAAAGGAGCATCGATAAAATAACAGATTTCAGCATGCAATACCTTGACCTTGCAAAAATCGAAACCGGTGCAATGCAATACAAGATAACCGTGTCTGATATCCATAAAATTGTTGCGCCTGTGGTGGATGAGGCAAAACTTGTTGCCGCCTCAAAAAATATACACATAGAGCTGGAGGACGTTGCCGTTCCCAGGGTCCTGGTGGATATGGAAAAAGTATCCATTATTATCAGTAATTTAATCAGCAATGCAATTAAATACACCAGGAAAAATGGTAACATCAAGGTGAGCATAGGCCTGAGCGATCGAGGGGTCCAGGTTGCAATTAAAGACTCGGGAATCGGGATCAACCCGGAAGAACTCTCCTGTGTATTTGATCGGTTTTACCAGGCCAGTAATATAGAAAAGATAGAAAGCAATGGCTCCGGGGTGGGACTTGCGATTGTCAAAGCATATACCGAAGGACAAGGGGGAAAGGTTCTTGTTGAAAGCATCCCCGATCAAGGATCGACATTTAAAGTAGAATTTCCAATAGAAGACAACCCGTCCGTGCGGGCTTAAGAAAATTCCATATATAATCCCCCATTTAAATGATACAATCACTTTTAAGCATCCTAACTATATATGTTAGGATTTAATTTAAATATTTATTTTAATTAAACGGACCCATTACCCATGAAAATGATGAAAGCATTGGTAAAATCAAAACCAAAACCGGGTTTATGGCTGGAAGAAGTACCGATTCCTCAAATCAAACACAATGAGGTGTTGATCAAAATCGTCAAAACCGCAATCTGCGGTACGGATATTCATATCTACAACTGGGACAAATGGTCCCAGGAGACCATTCCCGTTCCCATGCATGTGGGCCATGAATTTGTGGGCCGGATCGAAAAAATCGGTTCCCATGTACTTGATTTCAAACCAGGTGATCTGGTTTCAGGTGAAGGTCATCTGGTCTGCGGTCACTGCAGAAACTGCCTTGCCGGCCGGCGGCACCTGTGCAATGACACCCGAGGGGTCGGGGTAAACCGTGCTGGTGCCTTTGCCCAATACCTTGCCATTCCCGTGACAAATGTCTGGTATTGCGATAAAACAATCCCTTTGGATGTTCTGGCCTGCTTTGATCCCCTGGGAAATGCCACCCACACGGCCCTTTCCTTTGATGTTCTGGGAGAAGATGTACTGATTACAGGCGCCGGCCCCATCGGCTGCATGGCTGCCGCCATTGCCCGTCATGCAGGCGCCCGGCACGTGGTGGTAACCGATATCAATCCCTTTCGCCTGGGATTGGCCAAAAAAGCCGGTGCCTCCATCACCGTTGATGTAAGCTGCGACAAGATTGAAGATGCCCAAAAGCAACTTGGCATGAAAGAAGGGTTTGACGTGGCCCTTGAGATGTCGGGTAACCCTTTGGCCCTCAAATCCATTTTAGACAATATGTGCCACGGCGGAAAAATTGCCCTGCTGGGTATCATGCCCGACGACACGGCAATCAACTGGAACAAGGTGGTGTTTAACATGCTGACCATCAAGGGGATCTACGGCAGGGAAATGTATGAAACCTGGTACAAAATGAGCGCCATGATCCAGACAGGGCTTGATATTTCCCCTTTAATCACCCACAAATTTCATTATACTGATTTTCAAAAAGGATTTGAAATAATGGGATCCGGGCAATCCGGAAAAGTGATTTTGGACTGGGATTAATCCCATTGATTTTTTTATGGAGACGCAAAAATGAGCTCAGCAAAACTTGACATAAGCCTGGAACGAGAACTGACCGCCCTTGCAAAAGAAGGCAGGGAAAAATCTGAAGAACGGGTCATACAAGGCTATATTCCCCCAAAAGGGACCAAAGGTCCCCGGTATAAACTTTTGGGCAGTGACAATGAGTTCCTACGGCTCAACTCAAATTCTTATTTATCCCTTTCAAACCATCCAAAGTTAATTGAAGCAGCAGACGAGGCCACCCAAAAATTTGGTGTGGGTCCGGGGGCGGTCCGGTTCATTGACGGAACCTTTATCCACCACAAACGTCTGGAAAAACGGATCGCTGACTTTCTGGGGAAACCCGCGGCTAAAATTTTCAATTCCGCCTATACCGCCAATTGCGGTTTGGCTTTGTCCATTTCCGACAAACGAACCCATTGGATCGGGGACCAGCTCAACCACAACAGCATCATAAGGGCCATGCGCATCAGCAATATTCCAAAAGAAAACAAGGGTATTTTCAAGCACAATGACATGGCAGACCTGGAACGCTGTCTTGCCGAGGTGGGGCCAGAAATTGAACGGGTGGTGGTGATTTTTGACGGAATTTTCAGCATGCGGGGGGACCATGCCCCCATTGATCGAATAATCGAAATCTGCACGAGATATGATGACCGTTTCACAGACGGGGTGATCACGGTGGTGGATGATTCCCACGGCATGGGGGCCTATGGGGATACAGGACGGGGCACCCAGGATTTTTGTGGCGCTGTTCCGGATATTATCGTGGGCACCTTTGGCAAGGCCTTTGGGGTCAATGGCGGCTTTATTGCGGGAAGCCGCGTCCTGGTGGAATCCATACGGCAAAAGGCAGATACCTACATTTACACCAATCCCTTGAGCGTGGCCGACTGTGCGGCAGCAGTAACCGCCTTGGATATCTGCGATTCAGATGAAGGCTTGGCCTTGTTACACCACTTAAAAGAAAGAACCGCCCAGTTTCGCCAGGGACTTGACAGCCTGGGGTTGGAATCCATTCCCGGGCCCCATCCTGTAGTTCCCCTCATGGTCCGGGATACCGACCGAACCCATACACTTGTCCGCTACTTATATGACCATGGGGTATTGGTGGTTGGCCTGACCTTCCCCGTGGTGCCAAAGGGAGACGAAACCATACGATTCCAGATAAATGCCGCCCATACAAGGTCTGATATTGATTGGGTTATTGAATTATTGGAAAAATTTAAATAAAAAGATTAAACTGTATCCAAACCTGACCACACGATGCCACAAGGAAGGGAAAAATGGACCACCAACACATTCTTAAGGGCAAAAGGATTCTTCTGGTGGACGATGAGCCAGACATTCTTGAAACCCTTGAAGAACTGCTATATGACTGCACGACAGATTCAGCATCCACCTTTGAATCAGCCGTTTCCTTTCTTAAAAACAACGCCTATGATGCCGCCATCTTAGACATCATGGGGGTAAAAGGGTATTCACTCCTGAAAATCACCCACAAACTGAATATCCCCTCCATCATGCTCACGGCCCACGCCCTGACCCCGGACAATCTCAAACACTCCATTGAGCAGGGGGCAGATGCCTATGTTCCCAAGGACAAGTTGGTGGATATCTCCTTGTTTATGGCAGATGTGCTCTCGGCAAGGGAACAAGGGAAAGATTCCCGTTTCACCTGGTTTTCACGGCTAAAGCCCCTATTTGATAACTTGTTTGGTAACGGATGGCACAAGAGTGACCAGGCATTTTGGGATGAATTTGATGACAACCAGACAGCATCCCGGGATGATCTTCAAAAATTCTAACCCTAACGATTTTAATTTTATCGTTATAAACCTTAGAGGGGAATGGTAACGGTAAATTCAGCCCCTTTTCCGTCATCGGACGCGAGGACAAGCCCCCCCCCCATATCCTTGAGCAGCACCATGACGCCGGCAAGACCGAGCCCATGGCTTTCAATGGCGGATTCGATGGACCCGCCGGTGGTAAAATAGGTTTCAAAAATCCGTTGGTGATTTGCCGGCGGTATCCCCCGGCCATCATCCCTGACCTTTAAAATCATCTGTTTTCCTTCAATGCGGCCGGAAATTTCCACCCGGCAGGCACGATGTTTAAAGGCATTGGTCACCAAATTTCTTAATACCTGCTTTACCTTGGCCGCATCCAGATGGACAATGGTTTTCCACATTTTTCTGTCAAAGCCAAGCCTGACACCTGCGGTGCTTAGCACCTGCTCAAGCCCGGCATAGGATTCCACCTTCCGAATGATGTCGGCAACGGCAGGATCGGATAGATCAAAGATTTCCACCAGCACGGAAATCACAAGCGAAGAAACACTGAAATCAGAGGTGATCATCACCCCTTCCCGGGAACGGCCAAGTTCCAGGACATCATTGACAAGTCGCTGGGTGGTCAGGGTGTTCCGGATAATGCGCTTTAGCACCTTGATCTGCTTTTCCGTGAGGGGTCCATAGGCATCCTGGCGGTTCAAAAGAGATTTTGCGCCGGCATCAATAACAGAGATAGGCACCTTCAGATCGTGAATCAAAATTTCAGTTTTAATAGTGGTGTTGGGCATATTCTTCTCTACCTCTTAAAATCCTTGCAATTGTTATCAAGGATTCTATATATTGATACCAATTGTTGCAAACGGCTTCATGCTGGCATCGGCCCCCTTTAAGAACGCTAAAATCATAAATTGTTATACGGGGATCCTTTAATCTTGTAAAGTCTTTTGGAGTTTTTATGGGTAGAGATGAAACAGATGCGCTGAAAAAAAGAATAACCGAGCTGGAAGAAGAGAACCAGACATTGAGCAAGATTATTTTCAAAGCCCCGATTCCTATTTTTGTCCTGGACAAGAACCATAAAATCACCCATTTTAACCAGGCCCTTGAAGAATTAACCGGGTTTACCTCAAAACAAATGAAGGGAACCGATTCCCAATGGAAGTCCTTTTATGCAAACAAACGGCCGGTCATGGCCGATCTCATCATTGATAAATCCCCGGATCGAGAAATCATTGAGCATTACGGATTTAAATATGACCGAACCCATTTCAACAAGGATCGGTTTGCCGCCACGGACTTTTTCCCGGATCTTCCGCCGGAAGGAAGATGGCTTTTTTTTACTGCCTCTCCAGTCACAAACCATAAGGGAGAAATTACCGGCGCCGTTGAAACCCTTCAGGATGTGACCGAAGAAAAAATCCAGGAACAACGAATCAACGAACTCTATCGCATCTATCGAAACATTCTGGAATTCATTCCCTATCCCATCATCGTCTACCACGACAAGGGACTGGTCTCCTATGTAAATCCCGCATTTACCACCACGTTTGGGTGGACCCTGGAGGAACTTTTTGGCAAGCCCCTTCCCTTTGTACCCGAATCCCTGGCAGCCGAAACCCATGATATTCTAGCCCAGTTCCAAGAGGATAAAAAACTTGGCCGATATGAAACAAAGCGGTTGACCCGGGACGGCAGGATTCTGGATGTGGTGATCTGGGCAGCCTCTCATACCCGGTTCAAGGAGAACAAAATAGAAAACTTTGTTATTTTAAGAAATATCACAGAAGAAAAAAGACTGGCTGCCAACAATAAAATCATCATGAGAATATCCGCCGCCCTGCCGGAATATACCGATCTGGAAGAATTGATGAATTACCTCACACACGAGATCAAGGAGCTGTTAAATGTGGAAGGCGCCATTGTCTTGCTTTACGATGAGATAAAAGAAAATCTTTTTTCTCTGGGGGCATCCTATGACGATTCAGACACCCAGGAACGGGCCCGGGAATTTCGGTTTACCCTGGACGAGGTGTTTGCGGGTAAAATTTTGAAGACCGGCCAGGCCGAGGTGGTGAATGATCCGGATATTCTATTGAAAACCTATCCCGAAAGGGAGAAAAAACTGGGGTATCAAACCCGGAATATCATGGGGGTTCCCATTCGAAGTGATGGCCGTATCATTGGGGTTCTCTGTGCCATTAATAAAAAGCAAAATAGCTTTGATGACAATGATATGGAACTTGTGACCATGATTGGCGGAACCGCTGCCATCTCCATTGAGAATGCACGGTTTTCCGATGCCTTGAAAGAGGCCTACCGGGATGTGGCATCCTTAAACAGGGCAAAGGGCAAAGCCATAAACCACCTGTCCCATGAGTTAAAAACACCCGTGGCCATTCTAACAGGTTCCCTGCAAATCCTGAAGAAAAAAATAGGCAAGCTACCCAATATCAACGTGGATGCCACCTTGAATCGGATTGAACGAAACCTGAACCGGATTGTGGATATCCAGAATGAAACAGCGGACATCATGGAAAACAAAACATATGCGGCAAGAGTTTTATTGCTCAAAATGCTGGAAACCTGCCAGGATGAACTGGAAACCCTGATTGAAAACACCCTTCATAGTGAAAATTTTGATCCAGACCATTTGAGCGAATCAGTTCGGAACCTCATTGACAAGGAATTTGGCCATAGGTCACAACACCACAAAAACATTGATTTTTCAACGGCATTCCGGGAAATCTACCAGGCAATGAGCCCCCTATTTCATTTCAGGCAAGTCGAGATAAACATTGACATCAGGCAAGCACTTCGCCCTCTCCACATGCCAACCGAGGTATTAAACAAGGTCATGGAAGGGCTTATTAAGAATGCCATTGAAAACACACCAGACCAGGGCCGCATTGATATATCCGCCCACCCCCGGGACAAGGGAATCCTTTTTAAGGTTCATGATTTTGGTGTGGGAATTAAAACAGATGACCAGAAACGGATTTTTGAAGGATTTTTCACCACCCAGGAAACCCTGCTCTATTCCACCAAAAACCCCTTTGATTTCAATGCCGGCGGGAAAGGAGCGGATCTTCTGCGGATGAAACTTTTTTCAGATCGCCTGGGATTTACCATTAATATAGACTCCAAGCGCTGTTGTTATCTGGTTGAAAACAAGACGGAAAGCTGTCCGGGAGATATCTTAAAATGCCAATTTTGCACCTGTCAGGAAGATTGTCTGAGATCAGGAGGCACCCTATTTTCAGTATTTTTTCCCAATGAACCATAAAAATACAATGGGAATAAAAAAAAGTCTTTGACAAACCTGAACAAATTGACTTATTACTGAAGAGGTGCTGAGACTGAGCGCTCGTTCTGATTTGTTTTGATGACCAAAGCCGAGGATAATCTGTACATACATAAACCTTTTAATATGTCCTTTCCTAAGGGAGTAATGGTTCATGAATGGTCTGTACACGTTAAGCTTTTTTGACATCTATGAAAAGAATGCACGGCTAAGCCCCGATCATTGCGCCATCCACTGGAACAATGAAGATATCTCCTATTCAGACCTATTTTTACAAACCTGCCAGCTGGCAAAGGGAATCTCATCCCTCAACCTTAAACCCGGGTCAAGGATCGCCATTCTCAGCACCAACCATCCGTTTTTTTTCCATCTTTTCGGGGCGGCGGCCGCCTTGAATCTCTGCCTGGTCCTTATCAACCGAAGGTTAAGCCCCGAGGAAGTCGCCCATATCGTTGAAGACACCACCCCTTCGGTACTTTTTAGTGACGCTGAAATGGCCGACCAGGCCCAAACTCTGGCATCAACACATTCTTGTCTGGATCATTATTTTACCATTGACAAAAATGTTTCCCCCCTGTACCAGTCCCCCCCCCTTCCCCGGGCTGTTGAATCTTGTCCCGATGATCCCTTTGTGATCATCCACACGGCAGCCGTCCAGGGCAAACCAAGGGGAGCCATACTGAGCCAGGCGAATATAATATTGTCCAACCTGCAGCTGATCCATACCTTTGGCCTGAACAAGACCAAGACCTTCCTAAACATCCTGCCATTGTTCCACATAATGGGGGTAAATTTTGGTTTGGGAACCCTCATGGCCGGCGGTAAGAATGTGATACTTGAACGCTTTAATCCCCAGCAAACCCTCGATCTTATCCAGGAACAAAAAGTAACGCTTTTGGGTTCCTTCCCACCTATATTAACCACCCTTTTAGACCTCATTGAAACAAAAACTTTCGACCTGTCCAGCCTTGAAATTGTGGCCGGCCTTGAAATGCCCGAGACGGTAAAAAAATGGGAGGCCAAAACCGGCTCCACATTCTGGACCATGTATGGCCAGACCGAAACATCGGGACTGATTTCCTTTTCTGAATACTTTAGACGGCCGGGATCGGCAGGCGAAATTTCCCTGCTTGCCTATGTTCAAATTGCCGACGAGGTTGACACGCTCTTGCCCACTGGTACCACGGGCGAAATTCTTGTCAAAGGCCCACTGGTTTTCCAAGGGTATTGGAATGAAGCGTCCCTGAATGATCACACCTTCAGGGAAGGCTGGCACCATACCGGAGATCTCGGGATGATTGATTCCGACGGTTTTTTATTCTTTAAGGGTAGAAAAGCGGAAAAAGAACTCATCAAACCAGGGGGAGAGAATGTCTTTCCCGCAGAAGTAGAAAAAGCCATTCGCAAGCACGAAGCAGTCGAAAGCGTTATTGTATTCGGAGTGCCCGATCCAAAATTTGGAGAAGGTATCAAAGCAGTGGTTGCCCTTCACCCCGGAAAAAAACTGACAAAAGAGGACCTGATTGCATTTACCGGGTCTTTGATTGCCGGCTACAAAAAACCAAGATATATTGAATTCATTGACCAATTGCCCAGGACAGATGATGGGTCCATTGACCGTATAAAAATAAAGACAGACTTTTCTTAACCCTTTATTTAGACCGACGGTTTTGACTTGACACCTGAAAAGCGATTTACTATGGGTTAACCATAGATACCACATTGTGTAATCTATGGTTTTATCTGCCAATGATATTGAAGCAATGATATTCAACACCATACACGACAATGGCATTCCGGCAATAGTATCACCTAGGTTTAAATCATTGATGATAGGAGGTGGCATCTGGTTCAATCATTTTTATCGTTTTGTACACCCTTTTTGTATCGCAGGTTAGACAGGAACGTTTTCGTTAATCTGACATAAACTTTGGACTTTATATGGCACATTTAAATATCTCAGATGTAACCCTCTCCTTTGGCGGACTCAAAGCATTGTCCAACGTGGACATGAAAATTGAGCCGGGTCTTATCACCTCCATCATCGGCCCCAATGGCGCCGGCAAAACAAGCATGCTCAATTGTATCTCCGGTTTTTATCACCCCACAAAGGGGGATATTTTTTACAAGGAGAAAAAGCTGACCCATGCGTCTCCCCACCAGGTGTCCAACATGGGAATTTCCAGAGCATTTCAAAATCTTGAACTTTTTTCAGGTCTTTCGGTTCTGGACAACCTTCTTTTAGCCAGGCATCAAAATTTAAAATACAGTTTTCTTCAGGCTGTCTGGTTTTATGGAAAGGCCTCCAGGGTGGAAGCTGAGAACAGAACCTTTGTGGAAGGCATTATTGATTTTATGGAACTGGAACCCTATCGGAAAAGTCTTGTGGGCAACTTAAGTTACGGGGTTCAAAAAAAAGTGGAAGTAGCCCGTGCCTTAACCCTTGCACCAGATATATTGCTTTTGGATGAACCCATGGCCGGAATGAACCAGGAAGAGAAAGAGGACATTGTCCGGTTTGTCATGGATATCCAAAAAGAAAGAGGGATTACCGTGGTCCTGGTTGAGCATGATCTCGGGGTTGTCATGGACATTTCAGACAGAATCTATGTTCTTGATTTCGGTGAGGTGATAGGGTCTGGAACCCCGGAAGAGGTTTCCCAAAATCCTAAAGTTATTGAAGCCTATATTGGAGAGGACTAAATCTATGAGCAATAATGATCACTTACTCGAATACTCCATCCCCCAATTGCTGCGCTGGCGGGTGGCAACCTCTCCCAAACGACCGGCTTTACGAGAAAAAGATTTTGGCATCTGGAATACCTATACCTGGGAAGATTACTATGATCATGTAAGAAAGACAGCCCTGGGCCTGCAGCACATCGGTCTAAACCGTGGGGATACCATTGCCATCATCTCTGATAATATCCCGGAACTGTTGTTTACAGCCATTGGTGCCCACGCAATCGGTGCCATTTCAGCAGGTATTTACCAAACCAGCATGCCCGCTGAAATTGCCCAGATCCTTCAATACCTAAAAGTTGCTGCCGTCTTTTGTGATAACCAGGAACAGGTGGACAAGGTTCTTGATGTCAGAGATCTTATCCCCAATGTGAAAAAAGTTATTTTTGAAGATCCAAGGGGTATGAGAGAATATATGTCCGATGATTGGTTCATTGATATCCAGGATCTCTACAAACTGGGAGAGAAAGAACATGCAAGCTCTCCAGATCTTTTTGAAACCCTTGTGGATCAAGGCAAACCCGATGACCCCTGCCATTTGTGCCTGACATCTGGAACCACGGGACTTCCCAAGGGTACCATCATGACCCATAAAAATTATATCAACATGGGGGTTCAAATAACACAAGTCGACCCCCTGGAACCCACGGATGAATATGTCTCATTTCTGCCCTTTGCCTGGATTGGGGAACAGATGAACTCATTTGGTATAGCCATGGCCACGGGAATTACCATCAACTTTCCTGAGTCCGTTGAAACAGCCATGTCTGATCTCAAAGAAATCGGCCCCCACTTCATGTTTGGCGCCCCCAGGATTTATGAAACAATCCGCAGCGAAATCTGGCTGAAAATTGACCAGTCCTATTGGTTGAACAAACTTTTATACACTTATTTTATTAAGGTGGGTCTGAAAGCGGCAAGTTTCAAGATGACAGGAAAACCCATGCCGGTGGGATTAAGGCTAAAATCCTGGCTGGGCACCCAGATGATCATAAGACCCCTGATCAACCAAATCGGCCTTATGCGACTTAGACGGGCCTATACAGGTGGTGCGGCCTTAGGCCCTGAACTCTTTACCTTTTACCAGGCCATCGGTGTAAACCTAAAACAAATTTACGGCCAGACCGAAATAACCGGAATAGCCTACATGCACAGAGACGGGGATGTCCGTCCGGAAACCGTTGGCAAACCCCTGCCCGGTACTGAATGCAAAATAGCCGATGACGGGGAAATCCTGTCAAAATCAGCCTCTGTTTCTCCTGGGTATTTTGATCTGCCTGAAAAAAGCGCAGAAGCCCTGGAGGGCGGATGGCTGCATTCCGGGGATGCCGGATTTATTGATGAGCATGGACACCTGGTGGTCATTGATAGGCTTTCTGATGTGATGCACAATAACAAGGATGAGATGTTTTCGCCCATGTTCTTGGAAAATGCCCTCAAATTTTCTCCCTATATAAAAGAGGCGGTTATCTATGGGAACAAGGAAAACTTTGTGGCCTGTCTGATCAACATCGACCCCGTTGTTGTGGGCAAATGGGCAGAGGATAAGGGAATTTCCTTTACAACCTATATGGATCTTGCCGGCAAGCCGGAAGTGGCCGAGCTTATGATGGAACAGGTGCAAGATGTGAACAGTCGTGCTGAAAAAGAACATTTTAAGATCAAACGGTTTGCCCTGCTCTATAAACTATTGGATGTGGATGACGGGGAATTGACCAAAACCGGTAAAATCCGCCGCAAGTTTGTACAGGAAAGATACCAGAACCTGTATGATGCACTCTACGATGAAACCATTGATACAAAAGAGGTTGAAGCATCCTTCCAGTATCAGGACGGACAGTCGAATATTGTCAAAACAAGCATTGCTTTTTACACGGTGAAAGGAGTCTAAAGAAATCTGATGAGTTATTTTTTTCAAATTGTAATCAGCGGCATTGTGGTGGGATCCATTTATGCACTGGCCGCATTGGGATTGGTACTGGTCTATAAATCAAGCCGTGTGGCAAACTTTGCCCATGGACAGATTATCGCCGCCGGGGCGTTTATCACCTACTATCTTACGGTTTCACTGGGGGTGCCGATTTTCTTTTCTTTTATCGCCAGCATGATCATCACCTTCTTTCTGGCCATGAGTGTTGAAAGAATATTTTTGCGACGTCTGATCGGAGAACCCATCATATCCGTCATTATGGTCACCATCGGATTGGGATCAATTTTGGATGGGTTGATCTATCTGACGCCCTTTGGAAGTGAAAATTTTTCATTTCCTAATTTTCTTCCCCAGGCCCCCCTGGCCCTTGGCGGTGTTTCCATCTCCTGGACACAGCTTGTTGGAATTATCATCACCTTCATCCTGATTGGCGGACTCTCCTGGTTCTTCAAAAAATCAACCATTGGAATATCAATGAGAGCCGTGTCCGATGACCAGTTCGGCTCCATGTCGGTGGGTATCTCAGTACCAAAGGTTTTTGGTCTTGCCTGGGCGCTTGCAGGTTTAACTGCGGCGGCAGCAGGGTGTATCATTGGTAATATTACAGGGTTGAATTTTGATACCCTCCATGCCTTTGGCATTATCGTATTCCCTGTCATCATTTTAGGGGGACTTGATTCCATTTTAGGAGCTGTTGTGGCAGGCATCATCATTGGATTGATCCAGCAGTTTTCCAGCGGATACCTGGACGGCAATTGGGGGTTGAGCGGCACAGGTGAAGTCATGCCCTATATCATCCTTGTCGTTGTTCTTTTTTTTAAACCACATGGATTATTTGGAATCCATGAAATTGAGCGGGTGTAATCTATGTCAGCAAATTCATGGTTAGCAACGGGAAATTTTTTTACAACGTATAAACAGGAACAACGGACATTTCTAACAAGCCTGGACAGAACATTTTTCACCTTTTTTTTGGTCCTCCTGTTTGGATGGCCCCTGGTGTTCGAGCTGAGCAATAAATATATGCTGGTGGTTGACAATGTTCTCATCGCCATTGTCGCCGTCATGGGGCTTAACCTTGTGACAGGGTTTGCAGGCCTTATATCAATCGGCCATGCGGCTTTTGTGGGAATCGGTGCCTATACCATCGCATCTTTTTGCAGAACTATTGGTGAATCTCATATGATCATTACCCATTTCTGGCCGGTATTGATTGTTGTAAGTGGTCTTGTGGGCGCGGCTTTCGGCGCAATTGTCGGCCTGCCCGCATTGAGGCTCAAGCATCTGTATCTAGCGATCGCCACCCTGTCCTTTCAGATGATTTTTGAATGGACGATTCAATTTATGACCTTTTTCAACCAGGGACAGACCATTTATGTTGGCAGGGTTTTCTGGCTTACCGGTAAAGTGGGAAGAAAGGATCATTACCTGTTCTGGTATTTCATTATCCTGACCATTGTCATTCTCCTGGGATTTGGGATCAGAAATCTTTTAAAAACCCGATACGGCAGAAGCCTTATGGCTGTCAGGGACAATGACAGGGCTGCAGATGCCATGGGAATGAACCCGGGACTTACAAAGGTATATGCCTTTGCCCTGGCCGGTTTTTTTGCAGGGGTGGCAGGAGCTCTCCATGCCTATGTTTATCGGGGTGTCGGGTTTGAATCCTTTACCCTCCATGAATCGGTCGGCTATCTTGCCATGGCCATTGTCGGAGGATTGGGAACCTTGAACGGATCTTTCTGGGGACCGGTTGCCATAAAATTTCTGGATCTACAGGTGGAAACCCTTGCTGAAACCGCAGGACAATACCTGCCCTCAAGCATGAATCTTGCGACAGCACTGAAACCATTTACATTTGGCCTGGTGATTGTCCTCTTTTTAATGTTTGAACCCCGGGGAATCGCAAACTGGTGGAGGATCATAAAATCATATACCAAATTATGGCCATTCCGGTATTAAGGTTACGTCAGGCCTTTAATATAGTTTTAGGTGTTACTAACCCAATAGGAGGAGAATAAACATGAAGAGCCAAAATTTTTTAACAGCATTACTGATTCTTATCGTTATGTTTGCATTTACCACTGTAAATGCCGGAGGAAAAGTTTACAAGCTTGGCATGTCCCTGGCAATCACGGGCCCGACATCTGATGCAGGTAATCCTTATGCAAAAGGTACTGAAGATTATTTTAAATTTGTTAATGATACCAAAATGCTTGGGGAAGACAAAATTGACTGCACCATCAGGGATGATCAATACAAAACCGACGTTACCAAAAGAAATTTTGAAGAGTATCTTGACGACGGTATTGTCATGTATCTAAACTATTCCACCGGAAGTACCCTGGGGTTAAAACGCGATTTTGAAGAAGAACAGATTGCGGTTCTTCCTGCCTCTTACCATGCAGGTAATCTGGATGATTCAAACTATATTTTCCTTCCCATTGCATCCTATTCAGACCAGCTTGTAATTCTTGCTGAATATGTTGCAAAGAATCATAAGGGCGGAAAAGCAAAAGTGGCTCTTTTTGTTCACCCCTCAGCCTTTGGCCGTGGTCCTGTTTCAGATGTGGAAAAAGCAGTTGCAGCAGGGCTTAACATAGAGCTTGTCGAAGTTGTTGAGCATGGTAAAGATCTTGACAATACCGCCATGTTAAAACGCCTTATGAGCAAAAATGTTCAGTATGTTATCAGCCAGACGATTCAATCCCCTGTTGCAACCATGATCAAAGATTCACAGCGTCTCGGGCTTACGGCTTCTTCTTTTGGGGAAGCGGGAAAACTCACCTTCATGGGTGCCCATTACACGGGTGGCAATGATCTTATTGCCCTGGCTGGAGATGCAGCTGAAAATTATTTCTGGATAACTGCCTTTAATATTACGTCGGTTCCAGGCGTTGGAACGACAAAACAATTGGCCCTGGCAAAATTATTCGGCCGTGATCAAAAAGCGGCTGATTCCCATAACTATGCAGCCGGCATAATGGTAGCCCAGGTTACGACAGAAGCCATCAAGCGGACAAAAGCTGCCGGCCTTGAAATAAACAAAGCCAACCTTTACAATACACTCAACAAAATGAATGGTGCCAATGCATACCATCCCTATTCAACAACCGGTCCTGTAACCTATTCGAAAACAGACCGTGCCGGTGTTGATCTGCTCCAGATTTACAGTGTACAAAGTGGTGTATTTAAAGCAGTAGGAAAACCCCTGGCGTCTGAATACATGAAAAAAATCAAGTAGCATTTTTTATCGAGCCTTAAGGGATCAATAAAAAGTAAGCTGAACCTTAACTTACTGGGAATCCGTTTTAAATTAAATTGGTTTCCGGTAAGTTTAACCCCATAATTAAAGCCCAAATTATAAAGACAATACACATGGAAAAAAATCTACTGGAAGTCAACAATATTGAAGTTGTCTATAACGACATTGTTCAAGTACTTCGTGGTGTTAGTCTTAACGTGCCCAAGGGAAAGATTGTCGCTTTGCTTGGCACCAACGGTGCCGGCAAAACCACCACATTAAGAGCCATCAGCGGCCTTTTAAAACCTGAGAATGGTGCCATCAAGGAAGGGTATATTAAATTTAATAAAACGGATACGACTCAGCTTTCAGGGACAGACATCGTCAAACTGGGTGCCGTCATGGTACCTGAAGGCAGAAGGATATTTAAACACCTGACAGTGAATGAAAACATTTTGGTGGGATCCATTACACGAAAAGACGGATCGAAAAAAATCCGTGACGACAATGAATTGATGTACAAACACTTCCCGCGACTCTCCAAAGTGACCAACAGGATGGCGGGCTACAGCTCCGGAGGAGAGCAGCAGATGATTGCCATTGCAAGGGCCTTGATGGCTGCTCCCCAAATGCTCATGCTGGATGAACCTTCTCTTGGCCTTGCACCCATTCTTGTAAAAGAAATATTTGAAAACATAAAAAAAATCAACCGAGACCTTGATACCACCATCCTGGTGGTGGAGCAAAATGCCAAGGTTGCCCTTGCCATTTCCGATTATGCATATATTATGGAGTCTGGTAAGATCGTCCTTGAGGGTCCTTCGAATGAACTCCAGGACAACCCGGATGTCAAAGAATTTTACATGGGTATCACCAAGGGCGGAGGTCGAAAATCCTTTAAGGATGTTAAATCTTACAAGAGACGCAAACGGTGGATGTAATATTTACCTGGTGGATGTAATACCACCTGCTGAATGTAGACGGCTAATTTAGGAGTACAAAATGAAGATACTGGTGGGTTATGATGGCGGAGAAGTTGGCAGGGTTGCATTGTCCCTTGCAAGAGATATGGCAGGCATTCACAGTGCCTTTGTCTATGTGGTCACCTCCATGGAAGGGGGAAGTTCTGAACGACAGGCAGATATCATTCGTGCGGAAGAAAACCTTGGGTTTGCCAGACAGATCATGGAAAACTCGGGTATCGCCTGCGAGGCCCAGCAAAGCGTCCGGGGAATGTCCGCCGGCGAAGACCTGGTCCTGTTTGCCAGGGAAAACGATATCGACCATATTTTTCTGGGCATCCGGAAAAAATCCCGTGCTCAAAAAGCCATTCTCGGCTCAACCGCGCGCTATGTAATTTTAAAAGCCCATTGCCCTGTCACAACCGTCAAGTTTGACGTTGCCGCTATTTTGTCCGAAGACCTTTTAAAAGACAGACGCGTATTGGTGGTGGACGATGAACCCGATATTCTTGAAACCATTGAAGAACTCTTAGATATGTGCACCCTTGAGACAGCCAACTCCTTTGACACAGCAAAAAAACTGATTGAGAACAATAGATATGACCTGGCCATCCTTGATATCATGGGGGTTAGCGGTTATGACATTTTAGAACTTGCCCGGGAAAAAAAAGTGCCTGCCCTCATGCTCACGGCCCATGCCCTGACGCCTGAAAACCTCAAAGAATCCATCCAGAAAGGGGCAGACTCCTATATTCCCAAGGATGAACTGGCAAACCTGACCGGTCATGCCGCAGACGTCATCCGGGCGAGAATTGAGGGCAAACAGGGGTATGGGTCCTGGTTTTCCAATCTGAAGCCCTTTTTTGACAAATCCTTTGGCAAAGGCTGGCGGGAAAAAGACCGAACTTTTTGGAACTCCTTTGATGACAAGTACGGGGGATAATTTTTTTGGACCTAATTTCAAATTGAGAATTGATTAAAATACCGAATATTAGGAGGGGCGGGAGATATATCTCCTGCCCTTTTTGCATTTCTCTCAACTTTTAAAAAACGATCCTTCTGTTTTTATGAATAAAAATATTGTATAAGGTCCAATGCGGCAATTCAATTGACAAAGGAATCAACCATGAAAAAATATTTATCCATAATCTCAATTGCATCCATTTTTCTTCTATCAACCCCATGTATGGCAAATGATGCCCCTCTTATCGGTATCTCAAAGATCACTGCCCACCCGGCCCTGGATGCCCTGGAACAAGGCGTTCAGGATGGCTTAAAATTAAGTTTTCCCAATGCGAAATTCGATCTGCAAAATGCCAACGGAGAGATTTCCACGGCATCTTCAATCGCCCAGAAATTTAAGGCTGAAAAAGTTGCCATCGCCGTTGGGATTGCCACACCAACGGCCCAGGCCCTGGTAAATACCATTAAGGACAGCCCTGTAATTTATTGCGCAGTGACCGACCCTGTGGAAGCAGGCCTCATCGCCTCCACAACGACAGGTGAAAAAAATATCACCGGCATATCCGACATGACTCCGGTAAAAGAGCAGATTGAGTTTTTAGCAAGGATCAAAGAGATTAAAACCCTGGGACACATCTACTCCAGTTCTGAGGCCAATGCAGTCAGTCTTGCCGCAATCGCCCGGCAGGTCTGCAAAGACAAGGGAATTAAATTTGTTGAAGCCACCGTCACCAATTCCTCAGAGGTAAAGCAGGCTGCTCAGACAATTGCGGGAAGGGTGGACGGGATATACCTGAGCAATGACAACACGGTTTTTTCCGCACTGGGGGCTGTGACAAGTGTTGCCAAAAAACATAAAATCCCGATTATGTCGGCGGATCCAAGTTCTGCCCAAACCCATGAAATTCTGGTAGCATGGGGATTTGACTATTATAAAATGGGAGTGGCAACGGGCAAACTGGTTGCCAGGGTTCTAAAAGGAGAAAAACCGGAAAACATCCCGACTATTTTCATGACCGACCCAACGGATGTGGACCTGCTGATCAACCTGGACCAGGCAAAATTTCTGGGGCTTACCTTTCCCGATGATATCATAAAAAAAGCAAACACCATCATTAAAGATGGACAAGTGATACACAATTAAAACAGCTCTTCCATTGAGCTTGTAAAACCAACCAAAGGCTAAAAATTAAATGATTGAAGGAATTTTTGTTGAGGGCCTGATCTATTCGATCATGGCCCTTGGCGTTTTTTTTACATTTAGGATACTTGATTTCCCCGACTTGACCGTTGACGGATCTTTTCCCATGGGGGCCGTTATCATGGCCATGTCCATAAAAAGCGGCATCAGCCTGCCCCTAGGCCTCCTGCTCTCCCTTACCGGCGGGATCCTGGCCGGTTTTGTCACGGCGGCCATCCACAATTACCTGAAGGTCCCCCATCTTCTGGCCGGGATTCTGACCATGACCATGCTCTATTCCATCAATATCAGAATCCTGGGGGGCAGAGCCAACCTCCCCTTGCTCAGGGTGGAAACCGTCATGACAAAGGTATCCGACATGACCCAGCGTTTCATCCCGGAAGAAGTGGCATACCTCTTGTTTTTCCTGGCCGTGGTGCTGATCATAAAATTGCTGATGGATATTTTTTTCCACACAGACATGGGACTTGTCTTTGGCGCCCTGGGTAACAATCAGCAGATGGTGGTCACCCAGGGGATAAACCCGGCAACCATGAAATTGATCGGCGTGGGTCTTTCAAACGGGCTGGTGGCTCTGTCTGGTGCATTTGCAGCACAATACCAGGGGTTTGCCGACATCAACCTGGGCCAGGGGATTGTTATCTCCGGCCTGGCATCTGTCATGCTGGGGGAGTTTTTGCTTAAATCAGAAAAGATTTCCATCCTGACCACAAGGGTCATACTGGGTGCCATTTTGTACAAGGCCATCATGTACCTTGGCCGTTATTACGGGTATTATATCAACCTGACGCCCAACGACTTAAAATTGTTGTCGGGAATTTTGATCATCGTCTCCCTGATGATCACTAATTATAAATCCATGCGCAGATAAAGCTTGAGCATACGAGTAACCATATGATCCGTCTCACAGATATAAACAAACGATTTCACGAAACAACCCCAAACGAGGTCCATTTAATTAAAGGACTCAACCTCCAGATAAAAAAAGGGGATTTTATCACCATCATCGGCAGCAATGGTGCCGGTAAAACAACGCTTTTCAACCTGATTTCAGGAAACCTGCTGCCAAGTTCTGGATCCATTTTTATCAACCAACGAGAGGTCACAAACGATCCGGAATACAAACGGGCAAACACCATTGGCAGAATTTTCCAGGACCCTCTTTTGGGAACCGCCTCGGGCATGACCCTTGAAGACAATATGATGATCACCTTTAAAAAGGGATTTAAATGGCTGAGCATCAGCCTGGGCAAGAAAATGCGAGAATTTTTCAAAACAGAATTGATCCGGCTGGACATGGGACTTGAAAGTCGCATGAAAGAAAATGTTTGCATGTTGTCCGGCGGCCAGCGCCAGGCCTTGACACTTCTTATGACCGTGCTGTCAAACCCTAAAATTTTGCTCCTGGACGAACATACGGCAGCCCTGGACCCCAGGAATGCCGCCATTGTCATGTACCTGACACAAAAGTTCATCCAGGACCATTCCCTGACAACCCTTATGATCACCCACAATATGAAACATGCCATTGAATTCGGAAACCGGCTCCTCATGATGGACAGCGGAGAAATCATCATTGATATTGAAGGAGACGAAAAAAAGAAGCTTACCCCGGGCAAACTGGTTGAAATGTTCAGTGAAATCCGCAAAAAAGAGTTTGAAAACGATGAAGTTCTGCTGACACGATGATAAACCCGTGACAGACCGTCCCCCCTATAGAACCGTTATGGTATCCGGGTAAAGCGTCAGGGATTCAAGTCCTGTTTCCGTAACCAGAAGGGTATTTTCTATTCCCACCACTCCTTTTCCCGGAAGGACCACCTTGGGCTCCAGGGCAATGAGCATGCCCGCCTCAAGGGCAAGGGTCTGGCCCTTGGCGACAAAGGGGAACTCATCCAGTTCAATGCCCAACCCATGGCCGGCAAACCGGATTTTCGGTTCTACAGCGCCCATGAAACCATCCGCATATCCCTTGTCCTGGGCCATGGTCATCATGGTTTCGTAAAGTGCTCCTGTGATCGCACCGGGAAGGGCTTGTTGTTTAACGGTTTCCTGGATTTCGAGCATGGCCTGGTGGGCATCTTGCAGCTCCTGCGCTATTTCTCCCAAAGAAAATATCCGTGTATGATCACTCAGATATCCATCCAGGGCAAACACATAGTCCACCAGAATGGGTTCATTGGATTTTATGGAGGCAAAGGAAGGACCCTGGCCCACATTGGGGTTGAGCCCTACCCCGCCCGTGGGGGAGGCAAAGGCACCGGGAACAGCCGCCCCGGCACCGCACATGATATGTCCATAGAACAAATGATTGTCCCACAAGCGCATGCGGATCAATCCCTGGTGGCCAAGTTTTCGGGCATGGGCCTCCAGCATCCCGGCAAGTTCGACTTCCGTCATCCCTTCCCTGAGCAGTTCCGGCACCTGGGCCGCCACACGGTCTGCCAGGACACAGGCCCTTCTCACACAATTGATTTCAAACTCGGATTTCACCGCCCGCTGAAGCCGGATGGGGGTGGAGATATCCAAAATCCTTGCGCCTGAAAATATCCGACAAAACATGAAATATTGATTGGCGGGCATCACATCCAACTCCAGTCCCAACCGGTCTGGAAGTGATACCCCAAGTCCGGCAAGCGTATCCGGAATTTTTTTGGGACTGATCAAAGGAAGGATCTGTTTGAGGCCGGACTCGGCCTTTGCCCGTAACAAATCCTTGAAGACCATGAAAACGACATCTCCCTGGACCGGCACATAGAGCCAGCCCTGCTGGGTGGTGCCGGTGTAATAAAAAAGATCTGCCTTCTGGACAATGAGGGCCCCGCCAATATCCTGGAAAGAAAGTATCTGTTGAAACCCCTGGATCCTTGCATCAAGCTCTGGTGCCGGGGTAAGCCGGGTGTATTGACCCAGGCGGTCTTTCTGGAAATTTTCTTGTCTCTGACCCATGGCGCTCTCCTAGGGGACCCTTTTTGTAAAGATAAAAGCTGCAACAGATCGGTAACACCTTGTTCAGATACCTGTCTGCTGCAACTTTTGAAATACAAAATCTATAAAGTATCGCCTTGCAGCTTATTTATACTCATAGAACCCTTTTCCGGTTTTGCGGCCCAGCCAGCCGACTTCAACATATTTTCTGAGCAGAGGACAGGGTCTGTATTTGGAATCCTTGAATCCGTCATAGAGGGTTTCCATGATGGCAAGACAAGTGTCCAGCCCGATGAGATCTGCCAGGGCCAGGGGTCCCATGGGATGGTTCATCCCAAGCTTCATCACCGTGTCAATATCTTCTGCTTTTCCCACGCTTTGGTAGAGACAAAAAATGGCTTCATTGATCATGGGCATGAGAATTCTATTGGCAATAAATCCAGGGAAATCATTGGCCTCTGCCGGGGTTTTATTGAAGCGCTCACACAACTCCCAGGTCAAATCAAATGTCGCCTGGGAGGTGGCAATGCTCCGGATCACTTCCACCAATTTCATCACGGGAACCGGATTCATGAAATGCATGCCGATAATTTTATCGGGCCGGGACGTTCTGGCGGCAATTCTGCCAATGGGAATGGAAGAGGTATTGGTGGACAAGATTACATGGGCGGGACAGATTTTGTCCAGATCCTCAAAAATTTTAAATTTCAGGTCTTCTCTTTCAACAGCTGCTTCCACAACAAAATCTACTCCTGCCATGTCGGAAAGATCTGTGGTGGTCTCAATCCTTCCCAGAATCGCTTCTTTCTCACCCGCTTCCATTTTACCCTTGGATACCATCCGGTCCAGGTTTTTGGCAATGGCGGCCATGCCGCGATCGCAAAAATCTTGTTTTATATCACTCATCAAAACTCTGAGTCCACTGGCAGCAGCCACCTGGGCAATCCCGTTGCCCATCTGACCGGAACCGATTACACCAAACTTTTCAACACCCATTTTTCCTCCTTTTCCCATGCCCTTCTCAAATGGTTATAGAAAAAAGCATATTTCTTTTATTTTATAGATTTGCCACATTTAAATATTCGCCGCATTTAATTACCGATTCACAACCAGGGCTACGGCTTCGCCGCCCCCCAGACAAAGGGAGGCAAGTCCTGTTTTTAAATTCTGCTTTTCCATTTCATATAAAAGGGTGGTCAACACCCGGGCACCGGAGGCACCGATGGGATGCCCCAGGGCCACGCTGCCGCCGTTGACGTTTACTATCCCAGGATCAAGTTCCAACACCTTGTTGATCCCCACGGAAGTTCCGGAAAAGGCCTCGTTGATTTCAAAGAGATCGACGTCAGAGATGCCGATACCTTGTTTTTTCAGCACCTTGGGAATGGCATGAATAGGGGCCATGAGAACATATTTCATGTCAATGCCAAAGGAAGCCTGGGCGCCTATCTCGGCCATAATGGTACAGCCCAGTTCCCTGGCCTTTTTCTCGCTCATGATCACAAGGGCGGCGGCACCGTCGGAAATAATTGAGGCATTGCCCGCAGTACCCACCCCATCCTTTTTAAAGGCAGCTCTCATCTTGGCCAAGGCTTCATAGCTGGAGTCCTGGGGGCATTCATCTGTATCAAAAAGAACAGGGGTACCTTTTCTCTGGGGCAGACTGACCGGCACAATCTCATCCTTGAACCGACCGGCAGCCACGGCCGCATTGGCCCGTTTATAAGACTCAGCCGCAAACCTATCCTGATCTTCCCTTGTCACCGCCCAGCGCTCGCAGCAAAGCTCATTGGACATGCCCATGTGAAAGTCATTGACAATATCCCAGAGTCCGTCGTGGACCATATGGTCTTCAATCCTCCCGGGTCCCATACGATGGCCCCACCGGGCCTTGTCCATGTAATAAGGGGCCATGCTCATATTTTCCATGCCGCCGGCCACCACCACCTCGGCGTCCCCGCATTGAATTGCCTGGGCAGCCAGCATCACGGCCTTGAGGGATGATCCGCAAACCTTATTAATGGTGATGGCTTCAACTTCCCAAGGAAGGCCTGCTTTAACAACCGCCTGTTTGCCCGGGTTCTGTCCATACCCGCAGGGCAGGACCATTCCCATGATGCATTCGTCAACTTCTTCGTGTGCTATATTGGCCCGCTTAATGGCTTCTTTTATTACAATGGCACCAAGATCGGTGGCCCCTATTTTGCTCAATCCCCCGCCAAAACTGCCCAGGGGGGTTCGTGTTGCGCTGACAATAACTGCTTTATTCATTGGGATATTCTCCTTATAGTATAAATCTTCGCTATTTTCACAAACAAACCAGGAACTATTACATATTTCTTCTATATTTTCCACCCACTTCATACAGGGCCTGGGTAATGGTGCCCAAAGAACAGCAACGGACCGCTTCCATGAGCTGGGCAAACAGATTTCCCCCGCTCAGGGCGGTGAGTTTGAGGGCCTCAAGGGCCTGTTCCGATTCATTTGCGTGGGTGGTTTTAAACGCTGTCAACCGTTCCAGCTGCTCGTCCTTCTGGTCATTGGAAGCCCGGGACAATTCCAGATGGTTGGCCATATCCGCATAATCGGCATCCGGGTCCTCAAAGGTGTTAACGCCGACGAGGGGAAGTTTTCCTGAATGTTTCAAATGTTCGTAATACATGGACTCTTCCTGGATCTTGCCCCGCTGGTAACCGGTTTCCATGGCCCCTAAGACCCCGCCCCGCTCGGTGATCCGTTCAAACTCAACCAGCACCGCTTCTTCCACAAGATCTGTCAGTTCATCCACGATAAAACTTCCCTGGAGGGGGTTCTCAGTCTTGGCAAGTCCCCATTCCCGGTTGATGATGAGCTGAATGGCCAGCGCCCGTCTGACAGATTCTGCCGAAGGCGTGGTAATGGCCTCGTCAAAGGCATTGGTATGAAGAGAGTTGCAATTATCATAAATCGCACACAACCCCTGGAGGGAGGTCCTTATATCATTGAATTGAATATCCTGGGAGTGCAGGGACCGGCCCGATGTCTGGATATGATACTTGAGCTTTTGTGAACTCTCATTTCCCCCATATTTATACCGCATGGCCACGGCCCAGATCCGTCTTGCAACACGGCCGATCACCGTGTACTCGGGATCCATCCCATTGGAAAAGAAAAAAGAAAGGGAGGGGGCAAAGCTGTTGATATCCATGCCCCGGGACAAATAATACTCCACATAGGTAAACCCGTTGGCCAGGGTCAAGGCCAATTGGGTGATGGGATTGGCACCGGCTTCGGCAATGTGATACCCGGAAATGGAAACCGAATAAAAATTTCTCACCTGATTATCAATAAAGTATTGCTGAATATCTCCCATCATCTTCAGGGCAAATTCAATGGAGAAAATACAGGTGTTCTGGCCTTGGTCTTCCTTTAATATATCGGCCTGGACCGTTCCCCTGACATTGGACAAGGCAAATTGCTTAATTTCTGTTGCTTCCGCCGCCGAAGGTTCCCTGCCCTTTTCCTTTTGAAACTTTTGTGTCTGCTGTTCAATGGCGGTGTTCATGAACATGGCCAGCATCATGGGCGCCGGTCCGTTAATGGTCATGGAGACCGAGGTGTTGGAAGCACACAGATCAAACCCGTCATAGAGCAGCTTGACATCCTCCACTGTACAGATACTCACCCCGGAGGTGCCTATTTTCCCATAAATATCAGGCCGCCGGTCCGGATCAAACCCGTAGAGGGTCACCGAGTCAAAGGCTGTGGACAACCGCTTGGCAGGATAGGTTCCAGATAATAGTTTAAACCGGCGATTGGTATCGGCGGGTCCGCCCTCCCCTGCAAACATTCTTGTGGGGTCTTCATCGGCCCGCTTCAAGGGGAAAACGCCTGCGGTATAGGGAAAATTCCCGGCAAAATTTTCCCTGCGCATCCAGGCATACTGTTCGCCGGGATCTGAGAAACGCGGCAGGGCAATCTTGGGGATTTTTGAATGGGACAGAGACTGGCTGTTCAGGGGCAATCGGAACTCCTTGTCCCTGACATGATATACCAGTTCATCCTTTTCATACTGCTTTGAGCAATTTGTATAGTCGGCCAGGA
Source organism: Desulfobacteraceae bacterium (assembly GCA_016743945.1). GTDB lineage: Bacteria > Desulfobacterota > Desulfobacteria > Desulfobacterales > Desulfobacteraceae > NBML01. Next base: position 21,609 of record JADGFI010000016.1, on the reverse strand, counting down.
GCTGGTCGGTCTCTCTTTCCACAAGAGAACTTGCCGCGGCAACAGCTTCCTTGAGTTGAGTCAGCCCGTCCAATTCAGACGCTCCCAGAACCTTTGCGGTTTCCAGCAGATGCCATCGCTGCCTCACGGCATTGGACTGGCGCTCTGAAGTCCCATGATATTCCCGGATGGTGTCGGCGATTTCCGCCAGGTACCGGGTTCTTTCTCCGGGAATAATAATGGTCTTGGACGAAGATTCCTTGGAATCGGACCGGGGAAGGCAAGATTCATATCGAATCTGTTTTTTTTCTTGAATCAAATCTAAAAGACCATGGTAGAGGGCTGTAATACCGTCATCATTAAACTTTGAAGCAATGGTTCCGTATACCGGCAGATCTTTGGGGTCCGTATTCCAGGCTTTTCTATTTCTCTGGACCTGTTTTCGCACATCCCGCAGGGCATCTTCAGACCCTTTTTTTTCATATTTATTCACCACCACGATATCGGCATAATCCAGCATATCAATCTTTTCCAGCTGGGAAGGGGCACCAAACTCTGCAGTCATCACATAGATGGACATGTCCACCAGATCCACCACCCGGGAATCCCCCTGGCCAATGCCCGCGGTCTCCACAAGGATGATATCATAGCCGGCTGCCTTGGCCACGGCCACGGCATGGGGAAGGGCTTCTGGCAATTCCGTCTGGGAACGCCTTGTGGCAAGGGACCGCATATACACCCGCCCTGTTTCTATGGAATTCATGCGGATCCTGTCCCCCAAAAGGGCACCGCCTGTCTTGCGCCGGGAGGGGTCACAGGAAATAATAGCGATGTTCACATCACTTAAGTCCCTTAAAATCCGGTTGATCAGTTCATCGGTCAAAGAAGATTTCCCCGCACCGCCGGTACCAGTGAGCCCGATAATAGGGACTTCCCGTCCATGGCCAATCTTGTGGATACGACCCATGATCTCTTCTAACTTGTCCCTTTGGGAGGCACAGGCTTCCTGGACCGCAGAAATAAAATTGGCGGTTACATATTTGTTGTCAATGGTAAGCGCTGAATAGTCCAGGGTATCAAAATCCACAAATGGCGTATCCATATGTTTAATCATGTCGTTTATCATTCCCTGGAGCCCCATTTGGGTGCCATCTTCAGGGGAATAGATCCGGGTGACACCATAGGCATGAAGCTCGTCCATTTCCGAAGGAATGATCACCCCGCCACCACCGCCAAAAATTTTAATACGGGATGCCCCTCGTTCCGTTAAGAGGTCCACCATGTATTTAAAATATTCCACATGACCGCCCTGGTAACTGGAGACGGCTATCCCCTGTGCATCTTCTTCAATGGCGGCATCCACCACTTCCTTTGCGGATCGGTTATGGCCGATGTGAATCACCTCAACCCCGGAATCCTGCAAAATCCGGCGCATGATATTGATGGCGGCATCATGTCCGTCAAATAAAGAGGTGGCGGTTACGATTTTAACGGAGTTGATGGGTTTATATACTTCAGCTTCTACGTTCATAACTTCTCCTTTTCGAAAAACCAAGAGTTTGATTAAACTAAACAGAGTTTATAATTTATTTAGTGTCACATAAATTTAAAAAAATAAATACAAATTTTAATTTTTTTTAGAAGATGAGTCCCAGGATAAAATCGGTTTGAATGGCGATATATTCGTCAATGGTAAATTCTTTTTTCAAATGCCAGCGGCGAAAGGCCCACATCTGCCCCAGAACAGAGATATTGTGCCCCACAAGATTGAGAATTTTTCCAGAAAGTTTTGGAAAATTATTTTTACCCGACAGCTGCCCCAGGGTCTTGATAAAGATATCGGTGATATTCAATTCATTGACCAGCACCTGCTCCTTCCATTTTTGGGGCAAAAACTGGGTGACCTGATACATCATTAAAATGTGGTCCGCCATTTTATCGCAGACATAAAAATATTGTCGGATCACCTCGGCCAGCTGCTCTCTTTCCTTTGCACTGTTGGACAATGCATCTTCAACCGCATCCTGGACCTCCTCGTGGATAGCTTTGCAGACCAGATACAGCAGATCTTCCTTGGAACTGACATATTCATATAAAGATCCGATGGAAAAATTAGCGGCCTTGGCAATCATCCGGGTGGTGGTTTTATGGTAGCCGTGTTCTATAAAAAGGGTAACAGTTGAATCAATAATATGCCGCCGCCGTTCCCGGACAAGTTGAGGGTTCTTTATCTGGGTGGGGACCTCTTCGGCAGTCGCTGGAGTTGATTCCTGATTTATTTTAGCCAATTTTCCACTCCTTTACTGCCTAGGTCCAGTTTACCCGTTTTTTAGCCTACCAATGTTCTTGAACGAGCGCTCAGTCATATATTTTTCTCATTTATTCAATGGGTTGTCAAGCACAATATACACGACCCTCTCAATCCGATGGCATTACAATTTATATAAGGTGCCCCCAAATTTTCTCGACATGGACAAAGAAAAAAACAAATGCTACAAAAGCAGCCGACAAAATTTGCAGACAGGAACAATATGGACCGGAACCGATCATGGTTAAACGGACCCAACCGTTTGACCAGAACTCTTCCTATCATGACATCAAAAAAAAGTTTGGGAGTAAAACATGATCGATGAAGTTGACAAACTGATCAAGATACTGGAGGACATCTCCCTGGGAGATTATTCCAACGATATCATGACCTTCACCACCGGGGGGCATAGCAAGAGAATCCAACGCATCGCCGAGGCCGTGGGCATGATGATGGTCAAGGTAGAAACCAGGGAATTCGCGCTGAAGCTCATGGTGGAACAATTACAAAAGCTGAATGAAACGATCAAAGAAAACACACTCCAGACCGTTGGGTCCATTGCAAAGGCTCTGGGAGCCCGGGACAAGTATACCGAGGGTCATGCAGAGCGGGTGGCTGCCTATTCCAAGCGTTTGGCCCTTCGCCTGAATTTATCCACAAAAGAGACCCACGACATCCAGGTGTCCGGCGTACTTCACGACATCGGCAAGATTGGTTTCTCTGATCAGGTCTTTGAAAACTCAGACACCAAGGTCTCCCACGAGATATTCGCAGAAATCCGCCAACATCCTATTCGGACCCGCCAAATCCTGCAGGGGTTGGAATTTCTTGGCCCTGCCATTGACTATGCTGCGGCCCACCATGAAAAGATTGACGGCACCGGATACCCCGACGGACTTGCGGGAGACCAAATTCCTTTGGGGGCCAAAATTCTTGCCGTGGCCGACTGTTTCGATGCCATTACCACCACCCGCTCCTATCAGGCAGCCCGGAGCACAGAAAAGGCTTTGGAACTTCTGAAAGAAATCAGCGGAAACCACCTTGACCCCTTCCTGGTGAAAACCTTCTCCGAGGAGATCAGGGAAAATGGCATGGAGACCAAAACCTAAACGTGTCGTTTGTGAAAACGATATTCTCATTTAACAATTCTATTTAACAATGAACACAGGGCACTCGGATTTATGAAGCACCTGGTGGGCCACACTGCCCAGGAACAATCCTTCAAAATTTGAGACCCCCCGGGATCCCATGACGATCAAATCCATTTTTTCTATCCGGGCAAGATTGGCAATGGTGCTTCCCGGCAGCCCTTCCAAAATTCTGACCTCATAGTCCACCCCACTTTCTTCCAGAACCTTTTCAAAGGGTTTTATCAGCTCTTCAGATGCTTTCATGATTTCATTTATTGCCTGCTGGAAATAGGGCTCGGACAATACCACGGGGAATCGACTGTGGCAGTGTAAAAGCACAATTTTAGATTTAAATTGTTTGGCCAGCTCAATGGCAGACAGGGTTGAATTCATGGAATGTTCTGACCCGTCAACCGGGTTCAATATCATTTCAAACTTCATCACGCCCCCCTTTTTCCGGTCCATATAAACCGGAATTTATGGATTGAATACCAATATTATACCTCTTTGTCGGGATGATTAAAATTGTTTTCTTTAAAAAATTAACCAGGGATATCTTGTAAAAGACAAATACCAGGGATATACTCCCGACTAATTTTTATAATTATTTAAGGACCGCATGAACGTTAACTATATAAATCCCTTTATCAACGCATCCATTGATGTAATTAAAACATTTGCCGGTATCAAATCTGAAGCGGGACGGCCCTTGGTCAGGAACAAGCCGGGAGTAAACGGGGATGTCATTGGATTTATCAAGCTCAACGGCCATGGGATCAGCGGCTATTTTATCATTCATTTTTCCAGGTCCTTTTTAAATAAAATCCTTGTCACTTTATTTAACAGCCAGACAACACCCGCCAAGGAAGAAGTATATGATCTTGCTGGCGAGCTGACCAATATGATCACGGGCAATGCCAAAGCGGAACTGTCAAAAAAGGGATTTTTCTTTGATGTTGCCGTTCCGCAAATCAGTCATACCACACCCAAAATTGCATCGGATCTTAAAAACAATCCCGTTATCATTGTTCCCTTTCAAACCCGGGCCGGCAGATTCAATATTGAGTCATCCATACGGACCATTGAAGAGGATTTTGCCAAGGACACCATGGCCGAAGTCCCTCCCCCCTTAGGCATGACATCTGTTGCACAATTTGCAAAAGAAACACGAATGGACCCCATCAAGATAAGACGCTTCCTTAAAACCGGTTTTATCCTTGGTACAAAAATCAGCAATCGCCAATGGCATATCCCTGAATCTGAGTTTGAAAAGATTTTAGGCCCTTCAAAATTTAAGGCCCGGGAAAGAAAAATCAAAAAAGCATCCGTCAAGGTATCAGATGACGCCATCAGCGTTGAAGCTTTTTCCAAACTCTCGGGCCTGTCTTCTGCTAAAATTAAAAACTTTCTTCGGACCGGATTTCTAAAGGGAGCTCTGGACAAGACCAACTCCTGGCAGGTAGAAAAAACCGAAATATCAAAATTCAAAAAAAAAACCTGATTCCCATTCTCTTGTTATATCCCCTGCTCCATAACGCTTTTTTTGCCCTGATGCAGCATACAAAATTTTTCTCTTGCATCGGCAGGTTTCCAGGGATTTTTCGCCCCGGGTATATTTTTTATTCCGCCATGGATAAAAATTGTTTGACAAAATAATTTCTTTAAATATAGTATCTTAAAAATAGACTGAGCGCTCGATCAGTTTTTTTTAAACTATCCCGAGCAAAAAGTTGCACCCTATATGCAAGAATTATAGTTAACCCATAAATATGAAGGAGGCAAAGGGTGGATTTTGACCTTACCAAAGAACAGGAGATGATCCGTAAGGAAGTCAGAAAGTTTGCCCAAAAAGAGATTGCCCCCATTGCAGGCGAACTGGATGAACGAGAAGAATTTTCAAGCAAGCTGACCCGCAAAATGGGAGAAATCGGTCTTTTCGGAATGTTTGTTTCAGAAGAATATGAAGGCCAGGCAATGGATTATATCTCTTATATTATTGCGGTTGAAGAGGTTGCAAGAATAGACGGCTCCCAGGCAGCCACCATTGCAGCGGGCAACTCCCTTGGGATCGGTCCGATTTACTATTTTGGCACAGAAGAACAAAAACATAAATACCTGCCAAAACTGTGTGCTGGCGAAGGCTTGTGGGGGTTTGGTCTCACTGAACCCACGGCCGGGTCCGATGCCGGGGGCAGTAAAACCACGGCCGTTCTGGATGGCAATGAATGGGTGATCAACGGATCCAAAATATTTATCACCAATGCCGCCTGTGATTTGACCATGGGCGTCACCGTCCAGGCCATCACCGGCACCCGTGACAATGGGAAACCCGAATATTCGTGCATCCTGGTTGAAGCCGGCACGCCTGGGTTTAAGGCAATTCCCATGCACAAAAAAATGATGTGGAGAGCCTCCAACACGGCAGAGCTCTATTTTGACGATGTAAGGGTCCCAAAAGAAAATATCCTGGGCAAAAAAGGGGACGGCTTTCACCAGATGCTGTCCACCCTGGACGGGGGAAGACTTTCCATCGGATCCATGGGGTTGGGCGGCGCCCAAGGCGCCTATGACCTGGCCCTGAAATATGCCAAGCAAAGACAACAATTTGGCCAACCCATTTCCAAATTCCAGGCAATTGCCTTCAAGTTAGCCGATTCTGCCATGGAAATCGAATGCGCCAGAAACCTCTTGTATAAAGCCTGCTGGCTCAAGAGCAACCATCGGCCCTATGAGAAGGAAGCGGCCATGGGCAAGCTTTACTGCTCCGAGGTCATGGGCCGGGTGGCGGACCATGCGGTCCAGATCCATGGCGGCTATGGGTTAATGAAAGAATACAATGTGGAACGATTTTACAGGGACCAGAAACTTCTTGAAATAGGGGAAGGCACCTCGGAAGTACAACGCCTTGTTGTTGCAAGATATATTGGCTGCTAAGCTGTTTTAACGGAGACGACTATGAACAACGAACCACTTTTGCTGACAGAAGAAAAAAATCAGGCAATCTTGTTGACCCTGAACCGCCCCAGGGTAATGAACTGTCTGAATTTTGACCTGCTCTATGCCCTTAAGGATAAAATAGAAGCCCTGCAATACAGAACAGACATCCGGTGCGTCATTATCACAGGTAGCGGAGAACGCTCCTTTTGCGCCGGGGCCGACCTAAAGGAAAGGGCCACCCTGCCCCCGGAGGAGGTAAAACGCTTCATCCTCACCATCCGCAATCTTTTAACCGCCATCCAAAATCTTCCCCTGCCTGTCATCGCAGCCGTTAACGGGATCGCCCTGGGCGGAGGGACCGAAGTGGCCCTGGCATCGGATATCCGTATTGCCGCAGACACAGCCTCCATGGGACTCACCGAAACTCGGCTTGCCATTATCCCAGGCGGCGGCGGCACCCAGCGGCTGCCCCGAATCATAGGGGTGGCAAAGGCAAAGGAATTGATTTTTACGGGCAGACGGGTCGCTGCAGCAGAAGCCCTGGAAATAGGCCTTGTCAACCAGGTGGTCCCCCAGGCGAACCTGTTGGATGCCTGCATGGAAATGGCAAACATGATCGCCCAGACCGGTCCCATTGCGGTGGAAATGGCCAAGTATGCCATTGACAAGGGCATTGAAACCGATCTTGCCACGGGTCTTGCCATTGAATCCAATGCCTACCGGGTAACCATCCCCACCCAAGACCGGGTGGAGGGACTTGCGGCCTTCAAAGAAAAAAGAAAACCAGTATATAAAGGGAGATAATATAATCCATGACGAACACCAAAGCATTCTGGGAAAACGAAGAGATAAGCCTTTCAGAACGCCGGCAGAAGGCCATCTGGCCCGGGGGGCAAAAAGCCATAGACACCCTGGCCAAACGCGACAAACGTCCGGTCAGGGAATTAATCACAGACCTTGTTGATCCAGACACGGTGTTTTTTGAACTGTCCATGCTCGCCGGATTTGGCATGGACTATCCAGGCATAGAGGATGTGGCCTGTGCCGGCATTGTCACAGGCATCGGAAAAGTCCACGGCAACTGGACCATGATCATGGCCAATGATGCCCGGGTCAAGGCGGGCACCTATTTTCCCATCACATTAAAAAAACACATGCGGGCCCAGGCCATTGCGGAAAAGTGCGGTCTTAATTGCATCTATATTGCCGACTCCGGCGGGGTGTTTCTGCCCATGCAGGCCGAGGTTTTCCCCGATGACCAGCATTTTGGATCCATCTTTTACAATATGGCCCGGATGTCGGCAAAGGGGTTGCGCCAGGTAACGCTTAGCACCGGCGGTAACACAGCCGGGGGTGCCTATCTTGTTTTTATGGCCTGTGAATCCATTATGATCGATAAGCAGTCCTTTTCTTTTTTAGGCGGCCCGCCCTTGGTAAAAATGGCAACAGGGGAAGAAATATCTGCCGAAGACCTGGGCGGCGCCAAGGTACACACCCAGGTATCCGGCGGGGCAGACCATTTGTGCGCCGACCAGACCCAGGCCATCGATCGGGTCAGGGAACTGCTCTCCTTGAGCCGCCCCCAGGCGATTAACCTGCACCGATATCCGGTTCAAGAACCCCAATCCAAAGAATCCCTCTATGAGGTTCTGCCCCCCTCTCCCCACAAGGGACTCAACGGCTATAAGGTCATCCAGGCCATTGCCGACGGATCTGAGTTTATCGAAGCCAAGAAAAATTTTGCCCCGGGCCGGGGAACCAATATCCTCACGGGAAAAATTAGGATACAAGGATTACCGGTGGGCGTGATCTGTTCCAATGGCGCCGGTATCATCTTCCATGAAGCTGCCAAAAAAGTAGCCGAATGGGTGGTCAGATGCTCCTATGAAAAGATCCCCTTGCTCTTTATCCAGAGTTCCCCGGGTTACATGATCGGGTCCGACTCTGAACATGCCGGCATCGGAAAATATGGCGCCGACATGGTAAGGGCTGTCGCCTGCGCCCAGGTGCCCAAGATTCAACTGGTCATCGGCCCTGACAACGGGGCGGCCAACTACGGCATGTGCGGCCGGGCCTATAAACCCCATTTTCTTTTTTCCACCATGCGGGCCAGGACAGGGGTGATGAGCGGTCAAAGTGCCGGCGGGGTTCTGCTCCACATTGAACAGGCCAAACGCAATGCCGCGGGCACCCCCATGACAACAGATGAAATCGCAGCCTTCCAGCAGCGAATGATTGACAAATATGATGGGGAAGCCCATCCCTTTTTCTGCGCATCCAGACTTTTAAACGATAGGGTTCTAAAATTTTCAGAAATCAGGGACTGGCTTGGCATGGCCTTTGAAGTCAGCCTGATACGCCCCATTGGCGAGGCCACCTTTGGAAATTTTAGATTTTAGCCACGAATTAAAAAGGAGGACCCCATGACAGAATATGATTATTGGAAAATTTTCCCCAGAATGCCCCGGAAAGTCACGGTGGGCGATATCACCGTAAGAGACGGATTTCAGCATTTGGAAAAATTTGTTTCCACCCAGGCAAAGATCACCTATCTTGAGGAGTTGATATTTGCCGGATGCCGCAACATTGAGGTGACAAATCTAGGCAACCCCCGGCTCATGCCACAGTTTACCGATGCAGAAGCGTTGCTGTCCCATTTAAGATCGGACAATTTTGTATCCCGGGCGGCAAAGAAAGGCATTGATATGAAGGAGGTTGTCCTCACGGCCATCACCATCAGGGAATCCGCCGTGGACCGGGCCATTGAACTTAAAAACCGCGGGGTGGGCCCGGACAGACTGTTGATGATGGTCTCAACAGAAGAGCAGCACCATTTTGCCAATTCCGGCACAACTCTGCCCAACTATTGGGCGGAAGCGGCCCGGTGCATTGAAAAATGCAGGGCAGCGGGTCTTAAAATGTGCGGCACCGTTTCGACCATCTGGGGCAGCCCCATTGGCGGTGCCACGGACATGCGAGATGCCGTGGAGTTCACCAAACACTGGTTGTCCCTGGGGGCGACGGACATTGAACATGCCGACCATGACGGGTCAGCATCGGCCGCCGACGTGTACCGCTATTTTTCCATGGTCCTGGATGAGATCCCGGATACACGTCTTCACATTGCCCATTTCCATGAAACCAAACGGGTGGCATCGGCTTCTGTCCTGGCCGCACTCCAGGCAGGCATCTGCCATTTTGAAGCCACCCTCGGCGGACTTGGCGGCCAGCCGGCCAATTTCATGGATGACCGGCCCATCAAGGGAACCGGAGATTATTATTATGACGACCCCCGGTATGTGGGCCTGGTCTGCCTGGAAGATACCCTTGTACAAATTGACGAAATGGGTATAGAACATGGATATGATATTGACCGGATCCTGTGGCTTGGCAAGCAATTGGAGAAAACCGTGGGGCACAGGCTTCGCAGTGAAGCCATCATGAACGGCCGCACCCTGAAACAAGGTCATATGGAGTATGCCAGGCCCGGACTTGCCAAACTTAAAGAAACCTTAGGTGAAGCACCGGATCAAAACTTTCCCAAAATTTAGATCTGACCTAAGGATGATCTATCAAAGGAGATGCCATGGAAAAAAAAGAGAACATCCCCCATATCAATGTAGACTATTTTGAGGACCTCACCGAAAATATCGAAGATGGCAGGACCGGGGAAGTTGAAGAGGTGGGAACCCGCATCCGGCAGCTAAGAGAAGAAAGGGGAATCTCCCTTGAAGACCTGTCCAGCCTTACCGGATTTGAAGTCTCCAATCTGAAAGATATTGAAACCGGTAAAGAACAGCCCCAACTGGGAACAGTGATGAGGCTTTCCAAGGCCCTGGATTCTGCTGTGGGACGTCTTGTTTCCGGTATGGGCACCAAGCTCTATTCCATCACCCGGAAAAATGACAGGAAACAGGTGGTAAGATCTGCTTCCAAAACCAGCAAAAAAAATATCTACTCCTATATGAGCCTAGCCCCTGAAGTCCAGGGGCGACACATGGAAGCCCTCATCGTCCAATTGGAAAAAAATGAGGAAAAAGAAATTTCCGTACACAACGGAGAAGAATTTGTCTTTGTTTTGGAAGGGGTTGCCAACCTGACCATTGCCAATGAATCCTATGATCTTGAACCCGGAGACAGTGCCTATTATCTTTCCACCACATCCCATTACATCACGGCAAAAACCCAACGTGCCACCATCCTTGCCGTTTTGTATGAATAAGGAGACAAGCAAATGATTCACCCATTGTGGACGCCATCTGAACCTAGAATAAAAAGTACCAATATGTACCGATTTATGACCCTGGTGAATGAACGCTTCAACAAAGGGTTTACAAACTACACAGAACTTTGGGAATGGTCGGTTGCAAACCTTGCAGATTTCTGGTCAATTGCCTGGGAATTCTTAGATATCAAGGCCTCGGTTCCCTATACCAACCCCATTGATAACCCGGATAAAATGCCCGGGGCAACCTTCTTTACCAACAGCAAGCTCAATTTTGCCCAGAATCTCCTACAATATAGAAACGACAAGCCGGCCCTTATTTTCAGGGGAGAAGATTCTATCCGGCGAACCCTGACCTATAACCAGCTCTATGATGAAGTGGCAAAAACAGCCGCCTCCCTTAAAGCCATGGGGATCTCAAAGGGAGACCGGGTGGTGGGGTTTGTGCCCAATATGCCCGAAAGCATCATTGCCATGCTGGCAGCCGCAAGCCTGGGGGCCATCTGGTCCTCCTGCTCGCCTGATTTTGGAATTAAAGGGGTATTGGACAGGTTTGGACAGACCCGGCCCAGGGTATTGTTCACGGCTGACGGCTATTTTTTCAAGGGGAAACCCCTGGACAGTATCCAGCGCATCGCAGGCATTGTAAAGGAACTGCCCTCCATTGAAAGAATAGTGGTCATTCCCTATACAACAGCCAAACCCGATATTTCCTGTCTGCCCAATGCCGTGCATTTTGCCGATTTCAAGGACCCAAAAGCGACCGAAATTGAGTTTACTCAGATGGATTTTGATGATCCCCTGTATATCATGTACTCTTCCGGCACAACCGGCCTTCCCAAATGCATGGTCCAAAGCGGCGGCGGGGTCCTTGTCCACCAGAAAAAAGAACTGGTCCTTCATACAGATTTAAAAGAAGAAGACACCATTTTTTATTTTACCACCTGCGGATGGATGATGTGGAACTGGCTCACCTGCTCTTTGAGTGTGGGCGCCACCATCATCCTCTTTGACGGTAACCCCTTCCACCCCGGACCCGATGCTCTGTGGAAAATGGCTGAAGAAGAAAAAGTCACGATTTTCGGCACCAGCGCCGGTTATATTGAAGCCCTGAAAAATGCCGGGGTTAAACCAAAGGAACAATTTGATCTCGCCTCCCTCAAAGCCGTTCTTTCCACAGGCTCTCCCCTGTCTGATGAAAACTTTGAATTTGTCTATGCCCATGTGAAAGAAGATCTGCTCCTGGCTTCCATTTCCGGCGGATCCGACCTCAACGGATGTTTTGCTCTGGGCAATCCCATGGGAGCGGTTTACACAGGAGAGCTCCAATGCCGGGGCCTTGGCATGAAGGTGTATGCCTATGACGATGACGCCAATGCGGTGGTGGACACCCAGGCAGAACTTGTCTGCTGCGCTCCCTTCCCCTCCATGCCCATCTATTTTTGGGGGGATACCGATGGCAGCAAATACCATTCTGCCTATTTTGACCAATATCCCGGTATCTGGGCCCACGGGGATTTTATCCAGGTCACATCCCGGGGCGGGGTCATCATGTTCGGACGCTCGGATACCACCTTGAACCCGGGAGGTGTCAGAATTGGTACGGCGGAAATCTATCGGCGCCTGGATGCCATGGAAGAACTGGAAGACTCGGTGGTGGTGGGCCAATCCTGGAAAAATGATGTAAGGGTAATCCTCTTTGTTAAAATTGCCCAGGGGTTTGAGCTCACCGAGGAACTGGAAACGAAAATCAGGAATGACATCCGGGCCAATGCCTCCCCCCGCCACGTGCCGGCCAAGATCATTGAAACCCCGGACGTGCCCTATACACTGAACATGAAAAAAGTGGAACTGGCGGTCAAAAAAATGATTGAAGGCAAGGAAGTCAAAAACAAAGACGCCCTTAAAAATCCGGAAGCCCTTGATTTTTTTGCAAATCTTGAAGAACTAAAAGACTGACGTAAACAACCAATGGCCGGAACAAAGGAGCTTTTGCTTTGTTCCGGCCCACCACCCCATAACCCCATTGAAAAAAAACCCAAAGGCGCGGCCATGGAATCCCCTGTAGAAAACCATTATCATTCCCAAAATCTATCCCAAAAAATCCTGGATGCCTTAACGAAATCGGGTAAACACACAAGCCCACTGAACACAAAAGACCTGGCAGCCGTGGATCAGCTCCACACCGGCGGCGCCAAAGCCACCCTCAGGCTTCTGGAAAAAACAGACCTTCCCCCAAATAATAATTCCTTCAGGGATATCCATATTCTGGATGCCGGATGCGGGATTGGCGGGTCTTCCAGGCTTTTGGCCAAAACATTTAACTGCCGGGTCACCGGTATTGACCTTGCCAAAACCTTTATTGAAACGGCAAAGGATCTGACCCGCTGGTGCGAACTTACTGCTGCCGTTGACTATGAACACGGATCTGTCCTGGACATGCCCTTTAAAACAAACACCTTTGATACCGTTCTCTGCCAACACATTCTCATGAACATCCAGAACAAACAAGCCGCCCTGGAAGAATTTTATCGGGTTTTAAAACCCGGGGGAAGCCTCATCCTCCATGAAATTTTCCAGGGGGAAGATAACACAATCGCCCTGCCCGTTCCCTGGGCCGGTAACCCCGAAATTTCCTTTCTCTTACCCTGGGAAAAATTTGAGCCCTTCCTTTCTGGCCCAGGTTTTATCCCGGATCATTTTTCAGATGAGACCCAAAATGCCCTGGCATGGTGGCAAATGGTCCAGACAGCAGGAAAAAACAAAAAACCCCGCCCCCTAAGCCCCCTCCTTGTCTTTGGCCCCAATGCCGCTTTTTTTGCCATTAACATGGAAAATAATTTTAAAAAAAATTCCATCCAGTGTATTGAAGCTGTCTATAAAAAAAGCTAAGATAGACAAATCTTTTTTTAGCATCCCCAGCCATCTTATAAAGGAGAATCACATGATATCAAAAAATTTAGAAGAAGCCATTAACAATCAGATAAACCGGGAACTTTTTTCAGAATACTACTATCTTTCCATGGCATCCTATTTCAACTCCACCGGGTTAAGCGGATTTGAAAATTTTTTCCTGGTCCAGGTAGAAGAAGAACGGTTCCATGCCATGAAAATGTACCGGTTTCTCAATGAACGGGGAGGCCGGGTGTTTCTCAAAGAAATTGAAGCACCCAAAACAGAGTTTAACTCTCCTCTGGAGGTATTTGAACTGGCCTACGACCATGAACGACTGGTTTCCAGCCTGATCAACAGTCTCATGGACCTGGCCATCCAGGAAAATGACCATGCTGCCAAGCGCCATTTTGACTGGTTTGTGGAAGAGCAGGTGGAAGAAGAAGCCTCCATGGAAACCATCCTCAATAAACTTAAGCTGGTGAAAGGGGAAGGCCACGGCCTGCTCATGCTGGACAATGAACTTTCTCTGCGGGTCTTTACCCCGCCTGTGAAATAAAGGAGACCATGGATACTTATTATGTTGACGGAAAATTTGTAGAAGAGGACGCTGCACTGATTTCTGCAAAGGATATTACGGTTTTGCGCGGATTTGGTGTCTTTGATTTTTTAATCACCTATAACAAACGCCCTTTTTTCATAAAAGAACATGTGGCCCGGCTTGAAAACTCAGCAAGACAGATCGGCCTGACCCTCCAGCACTCCAATGCGGATATCTGTGACATTGTGGTCCAGACAATTGAAAAAAACCCCCATCACACTGAATCCAATATCAGAATCGTTTACACCGGCGGGATCAGCCCCGATGGGGTTACCCCCCAGGGTAACGGAATTCTCATGGTCATGGTAACGCCGAAACATGAACTGCCGGCATGGTGGTACACCAAGGGTGTCAAAATCATCACCATTGATATAGAACGGTTCATTCCAACCTCAAAAAGCACAAATTACCTGTCAGCCGTATTTGCCCAGCAAAAGGCCCATAAAACAGGGGCTGTGGAAGCCATTTACAAGGACCGTGAAAATCGATTATTGGAAGGCACCACCACCAATATTTTCTGCTTTAAAGGCAACACCCTCATCACCCCCCCCGATGATATTCTGCCGGGGATCACAAGAAACGTGGTTATGAATCTGACAAAAGATCAGTATACCCTTGAATTACGCCACCTGGCGGCAGACGAATTAAACCAGATGGATGAGATCTTTATCACCGCCTCTAATAAAGAAATTGTACCCGTGATCCAGGTGGATGATCTTTTCATCGGCAATGGGAAACCCGGGGATAAAACCCGCCATGTCATGGAACTATTTAAAAATTACACCCATGCCTATGGCCAGGGCAACATTGCCTGATGTCCCTCCATGAACAAACGCTTCCGCTGCTGCCCCAGACCCGGGTTGTTGTGGATCTTGGGGCAGTGGCCCATAACATCGGCAAATTAAAAGAACTTTTATCCCCGGGAACAAGGGTTATGGCCGTGGTCAAAGCAGATGCCTATGGGCACGGGGCAATCCAGGTTGCCCGGACTGTTCTTGAAAACGGAACCGATTGGCTGGCAGTTGCAAGAATCACGGAAGCGGTTGAACTTCGGAAAGCCGGCATTGATGCGCCCATCCTTTTGTTCGGGGATGTACAGCCCGAGCAGGTGCCCTACCTTGTGGCCCATGATATCCGGGCCACCCTCACCTGCCTTGAAACGGCCCGGATCATTGCTGTAGCAGCAAAGGGCATCAGCACCCCCTTAAAGGTTCATATCAAGGTGGACACGGGCATGGGCCGTCTGGGAATTCTCCATGATCAATTTGCCACCCCGGACCAATTTGTAAAACCCGACAACAGCCTTGCCCCTCCCCTTCACTGCAGTGAAGAGATATTGGCGATTCAGGCCTTAAAGGGAATTGAAATAGAAGGAATATACACCCACCTGGCCAACGCAGATACCAGGGACAAGGCCCATACCCAACGCCAGATATCCCGCTTTGAACTCCTTGTCACGGAACTTTCACAAAAGGGACTGGCACCGCCAATAATCCATGCCGCAAACTCAGCTGCCTTGATTGACATGCCCCAGGCTCACTTTAACATGGTCCGGCCCGGCATTGCCATATACGGATTATGGCCGTCCAAGGAAACTGACCATAACCGGGTCCACCTGAAACAGGCCATGTCCATTCGATCAAAAATCATCCATTTAAAAACCGTATCCAAGGGATTCAAGATATCTTACGGCTCCACCCATGTCACCCAGATTTCCACCCGCATTGCCACCATCCCCATTGGATATGCAGACGGATACAACCGCCGACTCTCCTCCCTGGGAGAAATGATTGTCAAAGGATCAAAGGCACGCATCACCGGCAGGGTCTGTATGGATTTCACCATGATTGATGTGGGGCATATCCCTGGCTGCCGCCTGGGAGACGAGGTGGTGATCATGGGGTCCCAGGGGAATGAAACAATTTCTGCCGACACGATTGCACGAACCATTGGCACCATCAATTATGAAATCACGGCGTCGCTGACCAAACGGATGCCCATCTGCTACATCCCGGGAGAAAAATAATATGCTGTCTGTTGGTTCATTTAACTGGGAACGAGGCCATTGGTCCTCGGGGGAAAATCCCAAGGCCACCCTCTGCATTGCAGGAGATTGGGCCCCCATTCGTAACTTTAAACGACTCATTGAAACAGACCCTGCCGCTATTTACGGGGATCTTTTCCCCATCATTCAATCAACCGATCTTTCCATTGTCAACCTGGAAGCCCCCTTGAGTGACCAGGGAACCCCGGTGAACAAGAGCGGGGCCGTGTTCAAGGGAGAACGTCGACATGTTTCGGGATTAACAGCCCTTCCCTTTGACGCGGTAACCCTGGCCAACAACCATGTGTTTGACTTTGGTCTTGCCGCCTTCAAAGACACCCTTGATACCCTCGAAAAGAACCAGATTCAATGGACCGGTGCGGGCATGTCCATTGAACAGGCGGCCAAGCCGCTGATTCTCACCGCCAAGGGTTTAAAAATTGCCATTGTCAATTTTAGCGAAGGCGAAGACCTGACCGCAGCAGGCACAGGCCCCGGGGTCATGGGCTGGGAAATTCCCTGGATTGAAGCCCAGATCCAGGCCCTAAAACAGGCCGTTGATTTTGTGGTTGTCATTGCCCATTGCGGCCTTGAATATATTCCCTTTGCCCCCCCCTATGTGATGGAGGCCTTTGAACGAATGGCTAAAGCCGGTGCCGATGCGGTCATTGGTCATCACCCCCATGTTCCCCAGGGCATTAAATTTCACCGCGGCGTGCCCATCTGCTGCAGCCTGGGAAATTTTGTCTTTTACCAGGACACAGACCTTTATTTCAGGAAACTTGGCTATATGGTCACGCTCGGGGTGACCCGTGACGCCCTGGTCTCCCTGGATCTTATTCCCTACCAAATCCAGGATGATGGGCTGAACACCTTGAAAGACCAAACGCTTGCCAATTTTTTCACCCGGTTCAAGGAAATTTCCCTTCCGCTGGATACCCCCGAAGGGAATCGCGATGCCTGGAACGGATTCCTCCACCATTACGGCAAATACGGATTTAAAAATGAAGTGGCCATGATCATGGAAAAAATAAAAACCGATCCCCAAAAAGGAGGTGCCATGTTTCGAAACCGGCTCACCACCAGCCAGCATTTTTACCATTGGCGGGATCTGTTGACCCGCATGGTAAACGGGGAACTTGAAACCTCTCCCGCCTGGGCCCAAAACCTTGCCAAAGAATGGTTAACCCGAAAAATTTAAAGGTAACAACCAAGGGGCGATATGAATGAGTAAAAATGAGACCACCATCCTGGTAACCGATTCCGGCCTTGGGGGCCTGTCTGTTTTTGCCGACATTGCCAGACAATTTACAAAAACAGCCCCCTTTGAACGCGTCACCCTGATCTATTTTAATGCCTGGCCGTTTCCCGACAAGGGATATAATCATTTCCCCAATATGGCTGCCAAGGCGCTTGTTTTCAATAATGCCATGGCAGCCATGGCAAAATATACCCCAAACACCATCCTCATTGCCTGCAACACCCTGTCGGTGATCTATCCGTATACCGCCTTTTCCCGGACCACGGATATCCCGGTAACCGGCATTGTTAATCACGGGGTAAGCCTCGTTTATGAACATTTGACAAAGACACCTGACAGCCGGGTGGTTATCTTCGGAACCCCCACCACCACAGAAGGGAACACCCACAAAAAAGGCCTTGAAAAAATGGGAATAGCACCTTCAAGAATCATCAACCAGGGGTGTGTGGATTTAGCCGGAAAAATTGAAAGAGATCCCTTTGCCAAGGAAGTGTCCCGGATGATAGAGACCAATGCAAAACAAGCCGCCTTAAAATTAGAATCTTTCAAAGGAACGGTATTTGCCGCCCTTTGCTGTACCCATTTTGGATATTGCAAAGATCTTTTTTTTTCGGCCCTTGCCCGCCACACCGGGCAAGAGGTTTTTATCTTAAACCCCAATACAAGAATGGCCCAGATAAACCGGCTGACCCCAATGGCCGAGACAAAACCTGGTGCCATACCGTTTGCCTCGCCCAAAATTAAAATGGAAATCGTGTCCCGGGTTTTCTGGGATGAATCACGGATCAAGGCCTATGAATGCCTTCTCGGGTCGGTTTCTCCCCCTACCATTGAGGCACTCAAACGCTACACCTGGAACAAAGACTTGTTCCAGGTGTGATAACCCTAAAGAACAAGAGACCAGGAGGAATATGAAAAAAATATTATTGATCACAGGACCGGCTGGAGATGCCCAAGGGTGGGGAGATCTAAGCGTCACCCAAGAAATCGCAGCGGCCATCAAGGGATCGGGCAAAGACGCCGAAATCGCCTTTGTTTCCACCATGGACGAATTTTTTACCGCCATTGAAACTAAAAAATTTGATCTTGCCTGGAGTGCCCTCTATCACATTTCCGGCAAATCAGAAACCATTGGCATGGGCAATGGGGATGAAAAATGGCTGGCGGACATCTTTGATGACCGCAAAATCCCTTATATTGGTCCCAATGCCGCCACCATGAAGGCCTTGATACACAAAACCGCCACCCATGAAATAATGGATGCCCATGGGGTCCCCGTACCCTATCATTACCAGATTGAGCAGGGAGCACCCCTGCCTGAAATTGCCTTTCCCGCCTTTGTAAAACCCAGCTTTGAATCAAGATCCGTGGGCATAAACGATAATAGTGTGGTTGAAAACCGTCAGGCCTTAGAAAAACAAGTGGCCTTTATCCACAAGGAATTTGACCAGCCGGCCCTGGTGGAAGAATATCTGCCGGGGCAAGAATATACTGTTCTCATGCTGGGCAATGGACGCCTCCAGGAATTTCTTCCCGGCAAAGTTGAAGTGGATGCGTCTCTATTTGGTAAGTATCCTATTTTACGAGCGGATCTGAGGGGAGTGGGGGCCACCAAAATCACCCCCACATCCACCACCACAAATGAGGCCATCAAAGTAACCCGTAAGGCCATGGAAGCGCTTAACTGCCTGGACCATGTCAGGGCAGACATGCGCCTGGACGCAAAGGGCCAGCTTAAAATCATCGAGGTCAATGGAATCCCCGGCCTAAAACCCGTAAAAAGCTGGAGTCCCCAGATGTTTACCCTGCACCATCCTTCAGCCGGCGGACCCATGGAAGACTATAGACAGCTGGTTGACCACATTGTCACCTCGGCCCTGACCCGGTATAATTTGATCTAAAATGAAGACCTGGTTTCTGGCAAAATCAAAAAGAGGGAAACAAAATCTTTTGTTTCCCTCTTTTTGATAAACCTAAGGTTTATTTAAAACATGGGTTAAACAAAATTGTTCAAGGTTGTCTCAAATGCATTTTTAAGTATATCATTAATTAACTGATCAACCTGTTCGCCTGCGGCTTTAACCATACCAGGGGCCGGAGTCTCTTTTTCATCTTTATCTGCAGCCATGTTTTTCAAAAGCTGATCAAATAAAGCGGTAATAGGCTGCTGGGCCTTTGCCAGCATCTTGTCTTCCTGTTTCTCCAGAAAGCTAGCCATTTTGTCAGCAAAGCGATTCATATATTTCGGCTGGTGAGAAATCTTCTCATCAGGACCCGGGGAGGACGATGTACCTCCTGCAACGGATCTTGTTTCTTCGGTCATGGAATAGGAACGCTGATAAGAAATATCAGCTGAATACATGGAAACAGACGAATAATTGCCCATGGACATGGCCTGTGCTACAGCCTCTTCCATATCTCCTTCAGCCACTTGGGCAACGATTCCATCCACGCCCTTCACAATGGCTTCAATGTCCGCAAGTTCCTGTTCATTTAAATCGCCCTGGACGGAAAAAGAGAACTGATCTCCTGTCGTAAGCGTAATTTCCCGGGTGTGTTGGGTCATCAACGCGGTTCCGGAATCGGTTTGGATTTTTCCTTTGCTATTGTATTCAGACGAATTGAATTCTGAAAAACGACTTGAAGACAGGGTAACGATATCCCCTTCCCGGGTTTTTATGGTCAGGCCGGTATCAAGACTCGCATAGGCATTGACGGTTTGTCGCCTGGCATGGCCTGAAAATTGGGTATTCTGCAAATTCCCCCGGTCCTGTGACAGCCCTGTGGATGAGGTTTCAGGTACACTGTTCATTGGATGTCTCCTTTAATCTATAGTTCTTTATGAGAATACATATCGGCACATCCGCAAAAAACATTAATTTCTGGAATGGATTTCACCAAATCCGATGGGGAACGATCGAACCGTCCCGGGTGGGTTCGATTCCCATGCACTTCCGCCATCTTTTATTGTAAAATCAAATACTTACAATAAAAGATGGCGCTTAAAACTCTACCAAAACTCTACCAGAATCCTAGATTCTCCCTGAAAAAATATGTATTTTCAGTGATATCTGCAAAGTCTCTCCGAGTATATTTTCTATGATGCTTTTCCCGGCGGTAAAACTTGCTTATGACCTACGGATTAGAAGAAATGACCTTCGGGTTTCCTACCTCTACCACCAACACTGCATCTTACTGAAATAATAATACAAATCAATTTTGCTTATTTATTTATCCAAAATTAGTTTGTTTTATCATATTTTGGATATTTTTCTCACACTAATCCACACACCAAATTTTATCGAATTCTCACCTTGTTAGAAAAAACACTTCCCTGTATGCTTAATATTTAATTAATGATTCAAGCTCCATTTTAGTTTTTCCTTCAGAAACATCCTTTATTTCTTTCAATTTTTTTAGAATTCCAGACTTTCTGGTTAATCCATACTTTTTTAGCCAAATTTTTAAATTCCGCAAATTATCAATTCCTGTGTTTATATCGCAAACATCAACAAAATCTGTTCTTATATTATTCAAAAGGTCTGATTTTGAATTAATTGATATTTTAAAGGTATCGATCAAATCTAAAGCTAAAAATTTATTTTTTATATTTTCTTTAAGCATATTTACAATAAACAACTCAAGTTCTTCCTTAATTTCTGAAGAGCCAATATTTCCTAAAATATCCGACCCTAAAGAATTAAGTGTTGTTGCACCATCGAAATCATTATTTATCGCAAATTCCTTGGTTGCAACTGTCATAATTTTTCCCCAATTTAATATAGATTTTGTCATCGAGTAAAAGGTTTCAATAATAGGAACGTCTTTAAAATTTTCAATTAATGAAATAGCAAACTCTTGATAGTGTTCCTTATCTTCATCTATTTTATTAATGAGAATACTCAATTTATCCTCAGCATTTAATAATTGGAGCCCTTTCAACTTTTGTTGATCATCAAAGTAAATAAAACTTTCTCCCAATAGATCTATTAGATCAGAAAATTCATCTGAAGCCCAAAGTAATAGATTGTTGTAAGAAATTTGTTCTGATTCATTTTCAAATGGGGAATAATTAGATAGAAATTTTACTACGAAATTTTTAATTTCCTCTATAAAATAAGAATCTTTGTTTTGATAGTTTGAAAAGACAAATGGTAATACTTGACTCTTAAAAATGGGGAGTTCTTTTTTGATTTTCGAAACATTATTAATCCAATCCCAAGCTATTAAAG
>JADGFI010000169.1 GCA_016743945.1 Desulfobacteraceae bacterium | reverse complement strand
GGGCCGCCATCCACAAGGGCAATGAAAAAAATCTTCGGGCGCTGATTCGTGAAAACGTGTTTTTTAAGGATGATTCTGGCGTGGCTGCCATCCGTGCCGGCATTCGTAACGGGATAGTTTCCCATGACCCGGATGCAACAACCGGTCTGGATAGCAATGATTCACTTGTCTTTCTTAGATTTGCAGATATCCATGACCGGGAATCCCAAGATATTCAAATTGCCCTGGATGCGCTGGATCGGGAAAACGCAGCACTTTTTTCCGAACTTAAAGGCGACGGGGATACGTCCCTGTCAGTGGGTCATAGCCAAATCCCTGAGCCGGGTCAGGTCATGACTGAAAAAAGAATAAAGGCATGGCTCACGGCTGCTGTTGATGCAGGCCGTTTTGATCAGGGGGATATCCCGGTTCTGATCACCACCAGCAGGGCGATCATGGATGAATTTTTAACCCGTGCGGGCAAGGCGATAAATGCCCTTGACATTGATTCCATAAAAGTGCATGAAAATGATTGTGAGTTCATAAGGCAGCGGCATCTTAAGATAAAGGCAAGCATAGAGCGGATGGCCCAGGGCCTGACGCCTGATTCTGAAAAAGAATATTTTGAAGGTGCTGACCAAGGTCCTGTGACCGGGCGGATTCAAATCCGGTTTTTTTCGGGACTTGA
>JADGFI010000168.1 GCA_016743945.1 Desulfobacteraceae bacterium | reverse complement strand
CATCACTACCACCACCACATTTGCTCCCACCGTTGCATCTACCATTACCACCACCACTACCACTACGACCACAACGACCACCGTTATCACCACCACACACAGTCTCTGTAAGAGTCACATCCGCCACTTATCTACACCCAGTAATCACGATTTTCAACCCAACTAGCCCCTATTCTCTATCTCTAGGCGACCCACCAATTACTGGGTTAACTCGCATACACCGCTATACCTACTATTCCACTCTACAAGGTGACCACAGTAATTACGACACTTGTAAAGCTATCATTACCTCGGCACACACTAGCTTGTGACTTGGTGGGCCCAGCCATTCAATGACGTAATAACGATTGCTACCAAAGCCACCTATATAGCCATTACACGAGGGGTGACATTCGATACTACTACTACTACTACTACTACTACTACTACTACGAGTGTGAGAAGTTGGTTGATATATATTGCGTTTCTATTTTTTGTTTGTGAATATTTGAATCTAATGTTTTCATACTATATATATATAATTGGTGTAATCAGATGCAGAATGGAGTTGAATTTATTAAATAAGAAATAATAGGAATACATAAATCATTTGGATACAATATATGTAACCTATCATTTGCTATTTAGTTTAATTTTCACTAAATTTAGTTCATATCATAATACAGTAC
>JADGFI010000167.1 GCA_016743945.1 Desulfobacteraceae bacterium | reverse complement strand
CGCCATATGTACGCCATATGTACGTCATATCTACGCCGTACATATGGTCAAACTAGGTGTCAATTTGAATTCATCCTAACACCTATTCACCTCCTAATTCGCACCAACGTAAAAAAACACCCGTTTATTCCTAAAACACACCCACTTGTCCCCGAAACGCGCCCATTTACCACTTCGAAACGCCCCTTTTTCACTTTCCGAGACACGCCCCTTCATCTAACGATAGCTTACCCGTAATCTCCCATAATACAACCATTATATAATCAAACGATTGAAGCCTACGTTTCACCCCTAACTACTACCCCTAACTACTACTACTACTACTACTACTACTACTACTACTACTACTACTACTACTAAATAAGTAGACTATAAACACAGAATAGAGTTATATAATAGCTAGTTATTTGTATTTTGAATTAAAACCAGAGTTTTAACAGAATTAACAGATTTACTATTCAAATTTAGCAATTATTATCAAATAAATAGCAAAATCGTTCTATTAACTGTTGGATAATTAATCGAATACCGTCTTCAAATAACCCTCGATATCCAGTCACCTAGCCTTAAGCGTTACGTAATAGTAGACCGGCGGCCAGGTATCCAGGCACCTAACAGAACACCAGCCATCAATATCACACATCTACGATATTCAAATACTTTTACTAC
>JADGFI010000166.1 GCA_016743945.1 Desulfobacteraceae bacterium | reverse complement strand
ATGTATTACTAGAATATTATAATAGTTATCTACATTATATAATAATATTTAACAAAAGTATTGTTGCAGTTAAAAAGTCAAAATTTATAATTTGAATAGAATTCATTCAAATAGTTAAAGATCAATTAAAAATAGTATAAAATATAAAATTTTAAAATATCATTTTTTGACTAATATGACTTCAAATATAGTTTTACCTAGCAATTAATCTCCATGAAAATATAAATTGTTGATATAGTAGGAATATGATTTATGAACTTGAATACGATTCACACTTTCAGTGTAATCAGAGGAATAATAATTATTTATAGAAAGATTAACACTTTAAATAATTTTTAAAGGGTTAACCCTTTAAAATAATTATTAAATTTAGAATTTTATCTAATAATAATAAATATTATACAATATATGGTTAACCAAATGCATATTTTCTAATTAAAATTTTCATTTAAAAATATTGTCAATTTTTATATAAATAATTATACTATTATTCTGAGTAATGTAACCAAATTCTTTGGAACACAATTATTAGGTTAGTCAGTAATTTCTCTCATATAGTTCATGTAATACTGCAATTGTTGTTAAATGATATCCTATATTATAAACAATTTCAACAAATAAAAAAAGATTCATTACCAATTTTCACGCTGTTTGATCATTCTCATATATAG
>JADGFI010000165.1 GCA_016743945.1 Desulfobacteraceae bacterium | reverse complement strand
GGTAATGATTGCATTTCGATAAGATTTGAGTTTTTCTGCATTCATAATCGGCAAAATGGCCTCTCTTCCCATGCTTTCCGACAGCACCTTGGGGATATAGGCTTTGAGCACCTCCCACAGAAGATCCTCATCGGCCGTAACCTCGTTAATGTGGTCGGCTACCACCGCCTGGAAATTAAAAATTTGCTCACTGGTCTTTTCGGACAGCACAAACAGAGGCACATTTGGATCTGATTCATGGATGCGAATGAGCATGGAAATTTCAGCCGCCGCATAGGTGGCCACAAGATCCAGGATATCCCGGATTAACGCCCAGCGGGTATCCACATGGTCCAGGAGGCATTTTTCATAATCATCTTCCAGCAGAAAGGCGGTGAGTACCTCGGCCACGGCAGAGGAGAACACCCCGCCCTTATTGGCGGAACTATCTTTAATCTGCTTGATGCCCGTGGATGAGGCAATAAATCGCCGGGCTGCCTCATCAAAAAAGACATTGGCCCCTTCCACAATATATTTTAATTCGGCAAAATTTTCGGTAAAGGCCCGGACATTGCCCCGGTTGATGGTATCTTTGAACCCGCCGCAGGGGATGAACGCCTGGATATTTGCCTGTTCAATATATGTACGGTTGGCCGGATCCGTGAGAAAATTTCTGTGGAATACAGCCCCGTCC
>JADGFI010000164.1 GCA_016743945.1 Desulfobacteraceae bacterium | reverse complement strand
CCCCTTGACCCCTCCCTTGACCCCTCACGCCGCAGACAAGGAATTCAAACGGCGCCCACGTTTCGCGGATTCATGAACACAAACGTAAACATACTATTTGTGGTGTTTATGCAGTGCCTATACTGCCTGGCAACGGCCGTGTTGTCTGTGATGCACAGCTATATTGCCGTGTTCAACGTAACCACCTGGGAGTATGTGTCTAGGTCTAGAATAAGGTTAGAGGTGTAGGGTATGGAGGAGTAGTAGGTGTAGGGGTAAGGTTATGAGTAGTAGGTGGTGTAGGGGTAAGGTTACGAGTAGTAGGTGGTGTAGGGGTAGGGTTACGAGTAGTAGTAGGTGTAGGAGTAAGATTATGCGTAGTAGTAGTAGTAGTAGTAGTAGTAGTAGTAGTAGTAGTAGGGATGAGGTTAAGCGTAGTAGTAGTAGTAGGGGTAAGGTTAAGAGTGTAGTAGGTGTAGGGCTGAGGTTAAGGGTTGCTCTCGCTACGACTGTGATTGACAGCTATATCGATGTGTTCAATATAACGCAACCACCTGGGAGTAGGGGGCTAGGTCTAGAATAAGGTTAGAGGTGTAGGGTTAGGGTAGCAGTAGGTATAAGAGTAAGGTTGAGTGTATAGAGTAGTGAGTTTGTACCAACTGGTACATGACAGTACATATATAGTAATATATATAT
>JADGFI010000163.1 GCA_016743945.1 Desulfobacteraceae bacterium | reverse complement strand
ATATAATAAAGACTGCCACACCCGCATAGAATGCGAAGGGATACCCTGCGCAGCAGAAGAGTTAGAGTAGATTGACAACCTACTTTAACAGGTAAGTGGCAAACCCCTTTGACTGCTGGCTCCTCATGGCAAAGAAAAAAAATTCAAAGATTGAAACAAGATTGCGGGTGTGTGTACTATAGTACATATTATATGTAGCATTTATTATTGTTATGCGGCATACATTAGTTATTATTATCTTTATTTGTATTATAACATTTTTTATTTCATTAATTGTGATTCAATATTATTTTTTGTTACATTATTTATATTATTTTTGTTATGGGTTGCACTCTCATTTATGATTTAAAATTGCAATTTATTTTTGTCAATTTTTCTGTATATTCCTTTGAGTATTATTTTATGTCACTTTTTCTTATTATACTCAATACAATTTAATAATAATAATAATAATAATAACTACAGAAGTAATATCAATGGGAAAATCTTGTATTGACTTCATAGAGTGGATTACGGCAAAAAGTTTCACATCCAAAAAGTTTGTTCATATATGTTTTGATTAAATAATATATATTTTAAACATGTATTATATTACAACTAGTAGAATTGATGATTTGTATATATTGTTCATTGCAATCACTTTCTCTATCTGTACATCCCTAATATCACCCCACCAC
>JADGFI010000162.1 GCA_016743945.1 Desulfobacteraceae bacterium | reverse complement strand
CTCCTACCACCACCTCTCCACACCACCCGCACATATCTATAACACAATCATCCCCCACCCCCACTACTACTACTACTACTACCATTACATTCAACAAGCCAAGCTAAACTAAACCACAATCACACACACCCACTACTACTACTACTACTACCATTCCCACTACTACTACTACTACCATTACATTCAACAAGCCAAACTAAACTAAACCACAATCACACACATTCCCACTACTACTACTACTACTACTACTACCATTACATTCAACAAGCCAAGCTAAACTAAACCACAATCACACACTCCCACTACTACTACTACTACTACCATTACATTCAACAAGCCAAGCTAAACTAAACCATAATCACACACACTCACACTACTACTACTACTACTACTACCATTACATTCAACAAACCAAGCTTAACTAAACCACAATCACACACTCCCCCCACTACTACTACTACTACTACCATTACATTCAACAAGCCAAGCTAAACTAAACCACAATCACACACTCCCCCCACTACTACTACTACTACTACTACCATTACATTCAACAAACCAAGCTTAACTAAACCACAATCACACACAAACACACTACTACTACTATTACATTCAACATGCCAAGCTTAACTTAACCCAACAGAACAAACATTAATTTACTATTTCAACCATATATATTT
>JADGFI010000161.1 GCA_016743945.1 Desulfobacteraceae bacterium | reverse complement strand
ATATATAATAATTATACGATTTTGATTATATTTTGAATATTTCATAAAATTAGATCTCAAAACTAAAATAATTCAAAATGTTCGAATATCGTATCGAGAGAAGCGAACTACTAAAATAAGCAGAACGCTCATAGGTGAACACTGTACAACACAACTTGTATAGAGCTGCATACTTCAATAGCCTACCACTACTACTACTACTACTACTACTACTACTAGGTGTGGTGGCTACTGTATAGGTCCTACACCAGTGTACAACAGTATACAACACTACTTGTATAGAGCTGACTACTTCAATAGCCTACTACTACTACTACTACTAGTACTACTACTAGGTGTGGTGGCTACTGTATAGGTCCTACACTAGTGTACAACAGTATACAACACTACTTGTATAGAGCTGCCTACTATAACAGCCTACTACTACTACTACTACTAGTAGTAGTAGTAGTAGTAGTAGTACCTACAATATAGGACCTACACCAGTGTACAACAGTATACAACACTACTTGTATAGATCTGACTACTTCAATAGCCTACTACTACTACTACTACTACTACTTCTACTAGGTGTGGTGGCTACTGTATAGGTCCTACACCAGTGTACACCAGTATACAACATTACTTGTATAGAGCTGCATACTATAACAGCCTACTACTACTACTAGTAGTCGTTGTAGTAG
>JADGFI010000160.1 GCA_016743945.1 Desulfobacteraceae bacterium | reverse complement strand
CATGTCCAACAATGGTTTACCCTGAATCCATCCCATGAACATGATGACTCCGATAATGCAGAAGGAATAGAAAGAAAGCTGTTTTCCCAGATGGTCCATGCTGATTTGCAGCGGTGTTTTTGGGGACTGTATTTGTGGGGTTTGGCATGAAGGGTTAACTTGAGTGGGATTTGAGGGATGGTTGGGGACTGTATTTGTGGTGCTTGGGATGAAGGGTTAACTTGTGTGGGATTTGAGGGATGGTTGGGGACTGTATTTGTGGGGTTTGGGATGAAGGGTTAACTTGTGTGGGATTTGAAGGATGGTTGATCTAGTTTGTGGAGTTTTGGGGACTGTATTTGTGGGGTTTGGGATGAATGGTTAACTTGTGTGGGATTTGAGGGATGGTTGGGGAGTGTGTTTGTGGGGTTTAGCATGAAGGGTTAACTTGTGTGGGATTTGAGGGATGGTTGGGGACTGTATTTGTGGGGTTTGGAATGAAGGGTTAACTTGTGTGGGATTTGAGGTATGGTTGATCTAGTTTTTGAGGTTTTTGGGGACTGTATTTGTGGGGTTTTAGATGAAGGGTTAACTTGTGTGGGATTTAAGGGATGGTTTATTTAGTTTGAGGTTTTTGGGGAGTGTGTTTGTGGGGTTTTGGAGGAGAGGTTAAAGTTGTGTGGGGTTTAGAGTGGGGTCTTATCT
>JADGFI010000015.1:75484-114944 GCA_016743945.1 Desulfobacteraceae bacterium | reverse complement strand
ACCCTAGGCCATCCATTTTCGGCATGGCAATATCCAGGATAGCGACATCCGGTCGAAGGCGTTGAATTTTTTTCAGCGCGTCCTGGCCGTCACCTGAGCTCCCGATGATTTCCATATTTTCCTGACCATTGATGAGTTCACAAAGACCGTTCCGGACAATTACGTGGTCATCCACAACTATTATTTTAATTTTTTTCATTAACTATCAAGCTCCTGGACAGGAATTTCCGCCCGGATGGTTGTCCCTTTTCCCAATGCAGAATGCAGGGTAAAGCATCCTTCAAGGGAATCAATTCTCTCTTTCATGCCCAAAATACCAATGGCATTTCCACAATTTCCTTCTGAATTCTGGTTTTGGGAAAAACCTGCGCCATTATCACCTATTATCAATATAACCTTGGGGTATGTTAATGTCAGCATGACTTTTGCTCTGGATGCTTTGGCATGCCGTCTGATATTATTCAAAGCCTCCTGGGTTACTCTGTATAAAACAATTTCAATCTCAGCTTTTAGGCGTTTTTTATATCCCATCACCTGGAAATCCACACGGGTCAAGGGATTATGTTTCATAAAACTACTGATATATGACTCTAACGTCACTATCAGTCCTAGATGGTCCAGCATGGATGGCCGCAGATTGGATGATATTTTTCTCACCGTATCGCCTGTTTTCTCAATGTCACTGGCAATGTTGTCAATCATTTTTTTTTGGGTTTCACAAACATCGGGAAGGCTGGTTTTGAGTTTGTTCAGGCTGAATTGAAGCGTGGAAAGATCCTGTCCAAGTTCATCATGGAGATCCCTTGCAATTCTTATCCGCTCTTCTTCCTGGGCACAGAGAAGGCGGCGGGCCAGATGTTTGTTCGCCTCTTCCGCTTTTTTGCGCTTGTCAATATCAAGTATCATCCCTTCAAGGTAACCCTGGTCTGGAAAGATTTCGGCTGAAAGACAGGCCCAGAATTTTGTTTTGTCACCTCGGTATAATTGGATTTCAAAATCATCCACCCTGCCGTGGGTTTCAAGTTTTTTGAACAGCTGGTCTCTTTTTTTGGGTTCCACATAATTGCTGCAGGCATTGTGTCTTGCAAAATAGTCATCAAAATCTGCATACCGGAAAATCTCAACAAGCTTGCGGTTGGCAGTTATAACAGAGCCATCTTTAATGCGTGTCTGATACATCCCGACAATGGAGTTATCAAAATTTTTTTTTATGTTCTTCATTTTGTGTCCCGGCTTTTTTATCCATTTTGTATCCACCATAGATTCAATTATATCTTTACTTTTTGTAATTTAGGGTAACCGGATCAAACAGCCCGGCATCTGCCTGGAACCCTGTTTTAATGAGGCCTGTCATACCGCTTTCACAAATTAAACATTTTCATGGTATGGTCAATGTGATCTGCCATTGCGGCTTTTGCCCCTTTGGCATCCTTTTGTTCAATAAATTGGAGAATGGTTTCATGTTGAATCGGGGTTTGGATCTTGCCATCCATGGGTGTGCTAAAAAAGCTGTCAAAGAAAAAGATGTAGATTGATGCCTGGTGAAAGAGCTGTTTGCTGATCCGCTCCAGATATTTATTGTTGATTGATTCAGTCAGCGTAAAGTGAAAATTCCGGTTTGCCAAGTAGTAGATCTCATTATTTTTTTCATCAAGAGCTTGCTGGTCCTGTCTGTTTATCTGCTTTAGCCTGGCCAGAAAATCCTGGTTACACGTATGGGCCGCTTCCCAGGCAACCTGGCTTTCTATCATTTTTCTCAGGGAAAACAGCTGTTTACCATCTTCTGATTTCACCAATGGGATGAAACACCCTTTTTTTTTTCTTCTTTCAAGAATACCTTCAACGGTCATCCTTGAAAGGACCCTATTTATAGGGGTTCTGCTCATCCCCAACCTTTCAGAAAGTTGTTTTTCCTGTAGGAAATCCCCGGGTTCAAATTTTCGTTCATAGATAAGTTTGAGAATTTTTGCGTAGGCAAGCTCTTCACTTGTTGCTTTCTGGGTATTTTTTGTCATGGCGCTATCCATTTTTATTTATATGAAACTTTGTCCAAGGTGTTGCAATTATAAGAGTTTTGTTTTTTGTTGTGGCCCGGAGCAAATACCTGTGCTCCGGGTATGCCGGTTATTTGAGATGCAATTTAACAGATTTCATGGGAAAATTAAACTTTTTGTTGACACTCATTAATGTATTTTTTTATGTATGAATAAGTATTGGTCTGATCGTTTGTATTTGCCGGGGGCTTAGTTTCCCTTGATTTTGAGGAGAATTGGAAAATGGAAAGAAGAATTGTCTTGCTTGGCTATGGAATGCAGGGAAAAGCCTGTGCCTATGACCTCCTGAAATATGGTGATTTTGAGAGTCTGAGTGTGGTTGATTGTTATGAGGGCTGTTTGAAGGATATTGAGCAGCTTGCAGATCCAAGGGTTCAAGGCTTCAACATAAAAGGCGAGGACAAAGCCTCCTTGCGAAAACTTTTTGTCCAGGCTTCCCTGGTCATAGAATTTTTCCCCCCGCATTTTACCCTGGACATGATTGAGCTTGCAATAGACTGTGGGTGCCATGCTATGACATCCAGTTATATTAATAATCCTGCCCATGTAAACCAGCCAGGGTTTATGGAAAGAATCGAAAAACTAAACAAAACAGCCAAGGAAAAGGGGCTGATTGTTCTGGAAGAATTTGGCATGGATCCTGGAATCGATCTGGCAGTGGGCCAGCAAGTGGTAAATTGTTTTGATGAGGTGCATGCCCTTCATTCCTATGGTGCGGGCTTTCCCGAGTTGCAGGCAGCGAATAATCCATTGCGCTACAAATTCACCTGGTCTGTCATCGGGCTTCTCCGATCCCATTTGCGGCCGGCAGTGTACCTTGATAATGGCAATCCTCGGCACATTGCAAAAGATGCCATGTTCAGCCCGGAAAACATCCATATGCTTGAAATTCCGGGGCTTGAGGAGGAGCTTGAATGTTTTTGTAATGGTAATTCCATGCAGTATACCCATCTTTTTGGTATTGAAAACCATGTCAAAAGCATGGGCCGGTATATATGCCGATGGCCTGGCCACGGCGCATTCTGGGAGCGGATGGCCAGGTGCGGTTTTTTGAGCAGTGAGGCAATTTGGGTGGGTGAACAGCAGGTGAAACCCGATGAATTCTGCGCGGCCTTGCTCGGCGGACAGCAGCAATTTTATTATCAAAAAGAGGAAAAGGATATAGGGCTTATCCGGGTAGACGGCCGGGGCATGATCAATGGACAGCAAAGGCAGGTCGTCATTCAGACGATTGTCCGCCATGATTCTGATTCGGGCTTTACAGCCATGCAGCAGACGGTCGGCTTTCCCATGGCCATTGGAAGCATGATGATTCTTGACGGCAAAATCCAAAAACCAGGCATGACTATGCCCATGCATATCCCTTTGGTTTTTTATTTTAATGAACTTGGTAAACGCGGCATCACTTTTGAGAAGCGTGAAAACGACTGGGATGGAAACTGCAATCCCTGAGATAGTTTTTAGCACTAAAAGCAAATGCAATTTTCAGGAGCTTGGACAAGAACCGGCATGGCCGGAGCATGGTATTTGCTCATGACCACAACGGGAAATAAAACGTTTATGATTGCAATATCTTGGCCGGAGTTTCATATAAAGGAGGCAGAAAAATGAGAACCCAAAAACCTTTTTTAGGGGTTTTGTGCTGGGAAGCGGGGGGCAATCCAAAGGGACTTGAGCAACTTGAATCCTTATCGGGCAATAGTGTCAATCCTGATAGCTATCCCTTTTTTGTTCTTTTCAGGCGGGTAGCCGGGGCAAACTATGATTCCGTCCTGCACAATCCCCATGGAGATATCTTGGATACCATGGTGATTGAAGCCATGGCAATGGTAAGAAAGGGGGTGCGGGCAATTATCACCAGCTGCGGGTTTAATGCCATTTTTCAAAAAGAGCTGGCAAAGGCCCTGCCGGTTCCGGTCTTTACCTCAACCTTGATGCAGACTCCTTTTATCCTCTCTTCCATCGGATCTAAGAAACTTGCCGTTATTACGGCTTCCAAACAAGCCCTTAAGAAGGAACACTTTGCCGCTGTGGGCCAGGAAGATATGGGGCGCATTGAAATTTACGGGATGGATGAGCAGCCGGAATGGAGTAAAATTCACCTTACCCCAGATCAGCCTTTGTCAATTGAAACAGTGGCCAAAGAAGTCGTTTCAACAGCAGTTACAGCACAAAAGCAGATACCTGATCTAGGCGCAATATTACTTGAATGTACCGATTTGCCTCCTTTTGCAACGGCAATTCGGGATAAAATCGGGATTCCCGTCTTTGATTTGTCAACCATGGTTACATTGATTCACGCGTCATTTTCCTCTTCACTTTTTTCTTCCCTTCAAAAATCGGATATAAAATAGTATGATGCCCACCTTCGTATCGGGGATCCAAGAATTGCTGTTCCCTTGGTTTCTGCCTTGCCCTTTGCCACCATTGCTGGTATTTATTTTCTTTTTGGTTTTATGCAAAAGACAAAGGAAGAAAAATGCGGTTTAAGAGCGTCAAAGATGTTCGAAACAGGATGGAACAGACCGGGTATATCCCGTCACAGGAAATTTGTACCATTGTTTTTCTGGCCCAGGAAACCCAAAAGCCGATTTTGATCGAAGGACCGGCAGGGGTTGGCAAGACAGAGCTTGCAAAGAGCATTGCCGCCTGTCTGGAACAGGAGATGATCCGCTTGCAGTGTTATGAAGGTCTGGATGAATCAAAGGCCTTGTACGAATGGGCCTATGCCAAGCAATTGCTCTATACCCAGATGCTCAAGGGAAAAATCAATGATGTCATCTCCACCACGGCCAGCCTGGCCGAGGCCGTGGATGAGATCGCAGAACATGAAGATGCCTTTTTTTCCGACCGGTTTCTCCAGACCCGACCGCTTTTGGCTGCCATTTCTTCAATAGATCCCGTGGTCCTTCTCATTGACGAAATTGACAAATCCGATCCTGAGTTTGAAGCCTTTTTGCTGGAACTGCTCAGTGATTTCCAGGTTACCATACCCGAACTTGGCACCATTGCTGCCAAAAGTCAGCCCTTTGTGGTCTTGACCTCCAATAATTATAGAGATATGAGTGATGCCCTGAAACGGCGCTGCATACACCTTTACATCGACTACCCCACCATTGAAACAGAGAAAGAGATCCTGCGGATGAAAATTCCCGGTATCCAGGAACGATTGCTGAGCAAAGTGGTTGCCACCGTTGCCAAAATCCGGGAATTGGACTTGAAGAAAAAGCCCTGTATTTCGGAAACCCTGGACTGGGCAAGATCCTTGATGATTCTTCAACAGGAGGATATCACGGAAGATGCCATCTTTAAAACCCTGAACACCCTGTGTAAACACCGTGCGGACTATGGGGTGATCCAAGAGAATATTGCACACCTTATAAAGGGCTGATCCTTTAGTTTATGGTCAATGTGATCTTAAAATTTGTATCCTGCTGCCGGGCTGCTGATATGCGAATTTCCACGGCCGAGGTTCTGGATTGTCTCGGTCAATTGGAGATTGTGGACCCCTGTGATGAGCGGCAGTTCAAAACGGTGCTGGGGGCTAATTTTGCCAAAAGCCGCCGGGAACAAGGGGAGTTTGATCGACTTTACCATTTTTTCTTCCATGCGCTGCAGTCAGGCTTCCCATTGGAAGACGGCTTGCCCGAAGAGAAGACCCAAAAGGCAGCGCTATCAGATGCTATATCCGATAAAATGGAACAGCTTATCCGCCAGGTGACAGATCAGGAGGGGGCTGAAGACCCTGATAAAATAAAGGAAAATGAACTGGACCAGGCGTTGATGGATTTTCTGGCAGGCAATCCTTTGGCCTTTATTCAGGAGGTCCAGAAAATACAAAATCGAGACGAGCAGACAAGCCAATTCTTTAAATCAAACCTGGGCCAGCTTTCCAGCCGCCTTGAAATAATGCTTAGGATCAACCGTTTAAAATCAAAGATGGTGCAGTTTCTGGGGACCCACGATGCCTTTATTGAGCCCTGGGCACAATCAGATGTTACCGGGCTAAAAAAAAGAGTGACTAGCCAATTGAACAAGGCCCTTGATTTTTTGAACACAGAGCCACGGCTGGACAATGCCGGGTTAAAGGAAACAGGAGCCCGGGAGTTGCACTATAAAAATGTAGGAGAGATTCCCTTTGCCAACCTGACCCCAGGGGAAACCCAGGCAGTTAAACAGATTATCGATCGATTGGTCAGAAAATTGGAAGAGATCACCTCCCGACGGTTTTCTGCTGCCAGCCGGGGCATGGTGGACGTGAAAAAAACCATTCAAAGATCCGTCAAATACCTGGGGGTGCCCGTTGAAATCGTGCACAAGGCCCGGCCCCCTCGCAAGGGAAAAATTGTGATCCTTTGTGATGTTTCCGGGTCTGTCTGGTCTACAGCAAGGTTCATGCTCAATATTTTATATTCCCTCCAGACCTGCTTTAGCCGGGTAAAAAGCTATGTGTTCATTGAACGGCCAACGGATGTGACTTCTTTTTTTTATTCCAATGAACCCAATGAGGCCATCAAAAATATTTTAAATGATCCCCGGGTCAATTACAATGCCAGGACCGATTACGGCATGGCGTTTCAGCAGTTCCGGGATGATCATTTCAGGGAACTGGATAAAAAGACCACCCTTATTATTATCGGGGATGCGCGTTCCAATTATCTGAATCCGAGAGAACCCTTGCTGGAAAATATGCGGGATCGCTGCCGCCGACTGATCTGGCTCAATCCTGAACAAAAAAAATTCTGGGGAACCGGGGACAGTGAAATGATGCGCTACCAGGATCATTGCAACGAGGCCAGGGCCTGCGGTAACTTAAACCAGCTCATCGATTTTATTGAAGCCCTGGTCCTTTAGGCTTCATCCGGGAAACCAAGGGGGAAGAAAACATGACAATTCCAATCGAGACTGTGAAATCCATTGAAGCCCTGTTTTTCGATTTTGCCCGGGCCCATATTTGGACTCTACCCGGCCTGGGCGAGCAAACCTTGTTTCCCGAGGCTCTCTGGGAACAAATGGGCGAGGAAAACCTGTTGAATCTAACCCTGTTTAAGGACCCATCTCTGGAAGCCAATTCCTGCTTGGCAATTACCCGGGCCGGAAGATCATTGGTATCTGGCGGGGGGAACCTTGGCATGGCCCTGTCCTGGATGGTCCACCATCTGGTGGACTGTTATTTGCTGGCCCGTTATCTGCCCTCTTACGAGGAGAATAAGGGTGGGCAAGAAGCGCTTGGGCAACTGCGCAAGGCCATGGCCACAGGGGATGCCACGGTCTGTTTCGCCGTTTCTGAACCAAAGGCCGGGGCCCATCCTAAACATATGGCGGCCACGGCCCAAAAAAGAAACACCGGTTATATCCTAAATGGCGAAAAAACCTATCTTACCAACGGGCCCATTGCCCGGGCCTTTATTGTCATTGCCGTGACCGGGGTGGAACGAGAGAAAAAACAATTTTCCGCCTTTCTTGTCCCAAACGACAGCAAAGGGCTCACTGTCCTGGCTCCCATGGAGATTCCATTTTTTAACCCCTCCCCCCATGGCAGTATTTGTCTGAAAGAATGCCGGGTGCCGGACAATGCCCTTCTTGGGAGGCTGGGTCATGCACACAAGGATATGGTGCTTCCCTTCAGAAAGGTTGAAGACGCCGCCATGACCGGCCCTGTTACCGGGGCCATGGCCTTTCTTCTGGAGGCCCTGGCTCGGGAAATGGACAATGGGGAAAAAACAAGTGAGCACGATATTGAACAGCTTGGGGGGCTGGCAGCTTTGCTGGAGACAGCAGATCTTTTGTCCTGGCATGCCGCCATGGCTGTGGATGATCCGGCCGCTTGTCCGGACCCGGGATCGATTCTCTTGGGGTTTAAACATCTGGTTGGCCAATATGTGGCCGAACTGGATTCCCTGGTGAAAAAAACAAATCTGATCCTGCCCGCTCCCTTTGGAATTTTGATCCATGATTTTAAATCATCGGCTCAAATTGGTAAAAATAGCGCCAGGAGTCAACAAGCAAAACTTGGCCGTGTTCTTCTGGCAATGCAAGGGTCGGATTTCCATCGGTGATCTTATTGTAAACACGTTATTTTTTTAAATCCGCTGTCACTGGGTATTTTATATCCATAGGGTACAGTTAATTGGATAAAAAGTATCCAATATGGGCGACCCAATATCCATGGCCTGGTCCTAGGTTTTTAAGGATCTATTTTA
Source organism: Desulfobacteraceae bacterium (assembly GCA_016743945.1). GTDB lineage: Bacteria > Desulfobacterota > Desulfobacteria > Desulfobacterales > Desulfobacteraceae > NBML01. Next base: position 106,687 of record JADGFI010000015.1, on the reverse strand, counting down.
ATTTCAATGTATTGAGATGAGAATTTCTTGCTGGCACAGGCTTTGCTTTGTTCCGGTATTAATAAATGAAGTAAAAAGCTGATAATGAATACAGAAGAGAAGATCTGTTCATGATGGTCTCACATGGATGGTTTTCAGGGGGAAAAACCCAGCTTATCTCTCGATACAGTATTGCTATATTTGTACTTCTGAATTAATTTAAGGTTTTAACCATGTGGAAAAATGAATGAGAAAATATTTTTTTTTGATACTGCTGACAAGTATGGTGTTTTTTACCGGTTGTAAAAGCTTTGAACCGGCCGCGGACCTGCCCCTTCCCTTGACGATCCCCGGCAGTTTTTCCACGGATACAAAGGGCCGCAAGCTTGTTGAGACCTGGTGGCATTCCTTTGACAGTGATGAACTCAATGGACTCATCAGGGATGCATTGGATAATAATTTTGACTTAAATTCTTTTAAAGCAAAGATTTCCCAGGCAAAAGCCAATGTGTCAAAGGAAAATGCAGCCCTGTTTCCGGATTTGGGATTTTCCTTGGGCGGGCAGAAAAAAGGGACACAGATTAAAAAGAGCACCGGTGGTTCCACATATGATGGCAGCCATTCATGGGATGGATCATTGAGCGGAGCTTATACCGTGGATGTCTGGGGGGAAGCCGCAGCGCAAATAGAGTCCCGCATGTCAATTCTCAGGGCGGCTGAACTGGATTTAAGGGCCTCCACCCTTGAGCTGACGGCACAGGTTTCCGAAACCTGGATTGATATTATTGCCGCCCGGAATAAAAAGAGCATTTTAGATCATCAGATTAAGAATAACCAAATTCTTTTGGAACTGCAGAAATTAAGGTTTACCCATGGCAAGGCGAATGCCCTGGATGTTTCCCAGCAGCGGGAAGTTCTGGCATCGGCAAGTTCCCAGGTGCCTTTGCTTGAAAAGCAGGAACAACTTTTATTGAACAGCCTGGCCTTTCTGTCCGGTAAAACCAGGGGAGAGCAGATCCAGATGAACACGAAAATACTGCCTGACCCTGTACCGCTTCCAAGGGTTGGGATTCCATCTGATCTCTTGGCAAATAGGCCGGATATCCAGGCGGCCAAAATGCGGCTGTCCTCAGCCCAGTGGGAGATCACAGCGGCTAAAGCAGATCTTTTGCCATCCTTTCGCTTGACAGCCCAGGCCTTGTTTTCAAGTGGAACCCTTGACCTTTTGTTTAATAACTGGATTGCAACCCTTGCCGGAAGCATTGCCGGGCCAATTTTTGACGGCGGATTTCGAAAAGCTGAGGTGGAGCGGGTCAAGGCGGTGGCCCAAGAGCAGATAAACCTGTATGCCCGGACCGTGGCCAAGGCGATCCAGGAGGTTGAAGACAGTCTGGTCAGCATTGAGAAACAAAAAGATTATATCAGACTGCTTGAGGAAGAACTTACTGTGGCAAGACTGACCTTGAAGGATGCCATGTTACAGTATCGGAACGGTCAAAGCACGTATCTGTCCTATCTGGTTGCCTGGACCAGTATTCAGAGATTGGAAAGACAATTGGTGGGTGAACGGGCCGGTTATATCAAAGAGCGGATCGGTCTTTATCGCGCCCTGGGGTGGACGCCTGCTCCTGAAATGAAATAAAGAGAGACTTAAACCGGTTTGAGCAAATGACCAGATGATCAGATAAATAGATGAACAGGTGGGGTAAATAAAATGAGCGGTGTTAAAAAGAGGGGGGGTGCAGCCGGATTGCTGATAAAAATTGTTTTGCCGGTCTGCCTGATTCTGGCAGGTGCAGCAGGATGGCATTATTTTAAGTCTAAAGAACCCAAGATGAAACGGCAACCGCCCAAAAAACAGGCGGTTGTGGTGGAAACCATTTCCATGGAACCGGGTAATTATCAGAGTTCGGTTCAGGTCATGGGTACGGTGATACCGGACACACAGATTCTCCTGAAATCCAAGGTATCAGGAGAAGTGGTCTCCATCTCCTCAAAATTTGTCCTGGGGGGACTTATGAAAAAAGGAGAGCGGTTGTTAACCCTTGATACCTCAGATTATAAAATAGAGGTTTTGAAAGCCCGGAGCGCTCTTGACAAGGCGTTATCAGATCTGACAATCGAAGAAGGCAGCCAGTTGATTGCAAAAGAAGAACTTAAATTGATCGAGCAGGCTGATTTAGGCGAGATCACGGCAACGGATCTTGCCCTTAGAAAACCCCAGCTTGTCCAGGCAAAAGCTGCAATCGACAGTGCCAGAGCTGATCTTGAAAAGGCAGAGTTGAACCTGTCCCGGACAAAGGTCATGGTCCCCTTCAATGCGCTTATTCTTGAAAAACAAGTTGATTTAGGGTCTCTTGTGACAACCCAGGGGACGATAGCCACCCTGGTGGGAGTAGACACCTATCGGGTTGAAGCCCTGGTTCCACCGGACCGTCTGTCAGCAGTTACGGTGGATGAAACAGCCGGCAGCTCTGCGCTTATCCATTCTCAATATTCAGAACAACCCTGGCAGGGAAGGGTGGTTCGGACCACCGGAAAAATGACCAGCAAAAGCCGGATGGCAGGCGTGATTATTTGTGTGGTCGATCCCCTGGGATTAAAGCGACAGGGAAATAATCCGCAATTGCTGCTGGATGATCATGTGGATGTTCAAATTTTAGGAGAAATGCTTGAAAATGTCTTTTCCATCCCCCGGGCCATACTAAGGGATGGGAACACGGTCTGGGTTTATAAATCAGGCGTTCTTGAGATTAAGGCGGTGGGTTTAGCCTGGAAGGAAGATGGGCGGGTGTTTGTCCGAACCGGTATCAGGCCGGGGGATAGGGTGATCACATCGGATCTGTCGGCTCCGGTAAAGGGGATGGCCTTGCAATTGATGTCTGGAGACCGCCCATGACCCAGAGAACAGATCAAGCCCCGGGTCACACGGATCAATTTACGGGTCAACCCAAAGCCCAGGGACCCATTGCCTGGATGGCAGGCAATACGGTTGCGGCCAACCTGATGATGGCCGTGCTGCTCATTGGCGGGCTTTTCATGGGGTTTAACATCAAGCAAGAGGTATTCCCGGAGTTCAGCCTTGACAGTGTGAGTATTTCGGTTGCCTATCCTGGTGCAAGTCCCGAAGAGGTGGAAAATGGTATTCTTCTGGCCATTGAAGAGGCGATCCAGGGTGTGGAAGGGATTGATGAGATTACAGCCACTGCCAGTGAAGGGGGGGCTTTTATTATGGCCGAAGCCCTTGAAGGAACAGATATAAACCGCCTGTGGCAGGAGATTAAAAGCGAGATTGACCGTATCCAGACCTTTCCCGATGAAGCCGAAGAGCCCCAGGTCTCCATTGCCGCCAGAAAAAGGGAGGTTTTGAGGCTTGCTTTGTATGGGGATGCAGCTGAAACAACCCTGCGGGCACTGGCAGACCAGATCCGAGATAAGCTGCTCAAGGATGAAGGGATTACCCAGGTGGAGCTTGACGGTGTCAGGGACCGGGAGATCCAGGTCGAAATATCCAAACAGACCCTGAGGCGCTATGGCATTACCCTCCAGGATGTGGCATCGACCATCACCAGAGCATCGGTTGAACTTGGTGGCGGCAGCATTAAAACAAAGGGCGGGGATATCCTTTTGCGGGTCAGGGATCGCAGGGATTATGCCAGACAATATGCACGGCTGCCCGTCATTACTCTGGAAGACGGATCAAGTGTGCTCCTGGAAGATATTGCAAGTGTTGCAGAAGGATTTGAAGATACCGATAACTGGGCATCCTTCAACGGAAAAAGGGCCGTCATCATAGAAGTCTACAGGGTCGGAGATCAGACGCCGACCCAGGTGGCGGCTTCTGGTAAAGCCGTTGCCGTCCGTATCAATGACTCCCTGCCCGACGGGGTCAGCCTGACGGTGTTAAGGGATATGTCCAAGATATTTGGACAGAGAGCGGATCTGTTGCTTCGAAATGCATATCTCGGGCTTGGACTGGTCTTTTTTTTCCTGGCACTCTTTCTTGAAATCCGGCTTGCATTCTGGGTCAGCCTCGGGATTCCCATCTCTTTTTTGGGATCATTCCTTTTTTTGGCGCCCACAACCTTTTCCATTAATATGATCAGCATGTTTGCCTTTATCGTTACCCTGGGGATCGTTGTGGATGACGCCGTGGTGGTGGGGGAGAATATCTATTTTTGCCGGCGCCAGGGACTGCCCCTGCTGGAAGCTGCAGTCAAGGGCACCAAAAGCATTGCCATGCCCGTTATCTTTTCCGTGATTACCAACATGGTGGCGTTTGTGCCCCTCATGTTTATTCCCGGGTTTATGGGAAAAATATTTAAAACCATGCCGTTTGTGGTGATTGCAGTGTTCGGTGTTTCCCTGATTGAGAGCCTTTTTATTTTACCGGCCCATTTGAGTCACGGAAATCGGCGTCCCTTGTTTTTTCCTTTGAACTATCTTGAACGCTGGCAGGAAAAATTCAGTCTGTCTTTTGAAAAAACGGTTAAACGCTGTTATGGCGGGTTTTTGTTCTGGACTCTGAAATATCGATATACGGTCATTGCCTTTGGTATCGCTCTGCTCATGGCCACTGCCGGTTTTATTTCCTCCGGCCGGATGGGGATGGTCATGTTTCCCAAGGTGGAATCCGATTATGCCTTCTGTGAAGCGTTTTTACCCTATGGAACACCCGCTGCAACTTTGAAAAAGGTTGAACAGCGTCTGGTGGAAAACGCCCGTAAGGTGGTCGAAAAAAATGGAAAGCAAACCCTTTCCACCGGTATCTTTTCCCAGGTTCGCGATCACCAGGTCCAGGTCAGACTCTATCTGACAGACCCGGATGTCCGGCCGTTAAGCACCTCTGAAGTGACCCATCTCTGGCGGGACAAAACCGGCGTTATCCCGGGAATTGAAACCATCACCTTTGAGTCCAACCGGGGCGGTCCCGGATCGGGTAAAAACCTGACGGTGAGCCTGAGTCACAGGGACATTGCCATGCTGGACAGGGCAGGGGAGGATCTGGCCCAAAGCCTTTCAGGGTACCCCATTGTCCATGATATAGATGACGGGTCTGCCAAGGGGAAAAAACAATTTGATATCACCCTAAGTTCTGCCGGAAAGCGGATGGGGTTGACCTCCAGGGAAGTGGCCAACCAGGTCCGTCATGCATTCCAGGGTGTAGCTGCCGTAAAAAATCAGAGGGGGAGAAGCGAGGTCACGGTCCGGGTCCGGCTGCCGGAACGAGAAAGGATGTCGGAATCCACCTTTGAAGACCTGGTGCTGTTGGCACCCAATGGGGAAATTTTGCTCCGGGACGCTGTGGAAACGATTATAGGCAGGGCCTACACATCGATAAAGAGGACAAATGGAAGACGTGAAATCTCGGTTACCGCCAATGTCCGGCCACCCCCCCAGGCGGAAAATATCGTAAAGGATATAAAACTTACAATTTTGCCGGACCTGTTGGGTAAATATCCCGGCCTGTCCTATGATTTCAAGGGGCGTCAGGCAGATATAAAGGAAAGTATCACGGCGCTTTTAAAGGGACTTGGGCTGGCCATGTTCTGCATTTTCGGTCTTTTGGCCATTCCGTTCAAAAGCTATCTGCAGCCGCTTATTATCATGTTCTGCATTCCCTTTGGAATGATCGGTGCCATTGTGGGCCATGTGATCATGGGCTACTCCCTGTCTGTCATGAGTCTGTTCGGTCTGGTGGCCATGTCCGGGGTGGTGGTGAATGATTCGTTGGTATTAATTGATTTTGCCAACCGCCGTTATCGCGAGGGGGTCCCTGTTCTATATGCGGTTCATGCGGCCGGGATCCAGCGGTTCAGGCCTATTTTGCTGACCACATTGACGACCTGTGGCGGGCTTGCCCCGATTATCATGGAAACCTCCCGTCAGGCGAGATTTTTGATTCCCATGGCAATTTCCCTGGGATTCGGCATTTTATTCGCCACCTTTATCACGCTGATTATGGTGCCTTGTCTTTATATGATACTTGAAGATCTCAAGGACTTGTTCATGTCAAAAGAAGAAAAAAAAGATACCCCCTTGATGGCAAAACAGGAAAAATAAAGCATGATTCGTTAGGCAAAAGAGTACCCGGTCTATTTTAACTGTTTCTTAACAAACGGCAAAAAAGCATTTACTTATCCCTTGAGGTTTGCCGTGTCTGGGTTGATATCGCGGGGGGGGGGATATGCTATATTTGCACTTACTTAGGAATATCAGATTGATATTGTCAGTGCTCAGGGGCGTATCTTTATTTGAATCGTATTCGTTGCAGCCTGATAAAGAATAACTCAGCAACCCGGCGTTTTTTGACAACCGGTGTTCATCCTTGTATGGTTCTGGGCTGAAACCAAAATAAACGGAGGTCAATTTTTAGATGTCACATCTTTGCTATAAAAATTACGTCAACGGCAGATTCATGGCCAATACAACAGGAGAAACTTTTTCAGTGGTCAATCCAGCCACGGGAAAGGAAATATACCAGATGGAAACCGCAGACAATACTGTGCTTGCGGCAGCTGTTAAAAGTGCCCGACAAGGATTTAAAGTCTGGTCGGCCATGGATGCAGTCCAGCGCAGTCGGATTCTCATGGCTGCCGTGGTTCTTTTGCGGGAAAGAAATCATGAACTGGCCTGCATTGAGGTGAGAGATACGGGAAAACCCTTGCAGGAAGCTGCTGCGGTTGATGTGGTTTCCGGCGCGGATGTCATTGAATTTTTTGCAGGTGCTGCCCCGGGCATTGAGGGGAGCCAGCAGGATTTGGGCCGGGATTTTTATTATACCCGCAGGGAGCCTTTGGGGGTATGCGCCGGTATTGGGGCATGGAACTATCCGCTTCAGATTGCCTGCTGGAAATCAGGACCTGCCCTTGCCTGCGGCAACAGCATGATTTTTAAGCCCTCGGAAGAAACCCCCCTGGGTGCATTGAAACTGGCCCAGATTTTTACCGAGGCAGGGGTGCCGGACGGGGTGTTCAATGTGGTCCAGGGCGCTGCCCGGGTTGGCCAGTGGCTCACAGGGCATCCGGGCATAGAAAAGATTTCCTTCACCGGCGAGGTGGGAACGGGTAAAAAAGTTATGGCCAGGGCCGCTTCAACCCTAAAAGATGTGACCATGGAACTTGGGGGCAAATCTCCATTGATCATCTTTGAAGATGCCGATCTGGACCAGGCAGTCAGCGCAGCCATGCTGGGCAATTTCTACACCCAGGGGGAGGTCTGCACCAACGGCACCCGGGTCTTTGTCCATGAACAGGTGAAAATAGCATTCCTTGAAAAACTGCTGGGCCGCATCCAGGCCAATATCAAGATGGGGGACCCCATGGATCCGGAAACCAACTTCGGCGCTTTGATCTCCGAAGCACACAAAGTCAAGGTTCTATCCTACATTGAATCGGCCAGGACAGAAGGCGCCATTCAGCTTTGCGGTCAGACCTGCCCTGACCTGCCCCTGGAAAACCAGGGCGGATTTTTCCTCCCCCCCACAGTGTTCACCGATTGCACAGATGGGATGACTCTTGTCAAAGAGGAGATCTTTGGTCCGGTCATGGCGGTCCTGGACTTTAACGACGAGGTATCGGTGATCCAGCGGGCAAACAACACCCCTTTCGGCCTGGCCGCAGGGGTGTTCACCAATGATATCCAGCGGGCCCACCGGGTCATCCACCAACTGGCCGCAGGAATTTGCTGGATCAACGCCTATGGCAACTCCCCGGCCCAGATGCCCGTGGGCGGCTACAAAAACTCTGGTATCGGTCGGGAAAACGGGCTTGAAACCCTCCGGCACTATACCCAGGTCAAATCCGTTTATATGGGAATGGGGCCCCTGGAGTCACCCTTTTAATCCACCCAGTGTACCGGTGGGGGCTGACGGCCCAGTCAGTTCCCTCCGGCCCTGTCCTTGTTTTTTTCTTGTTTGTTGGCACTCCTCTCACCCAGCCCAGCCTGTTTTAGAATTTTCTTGACTTCATATCTCCTGGCTTATATGTTCCATAAGGTCGAACCAAAGCGTGGGTACTTTAAAATTGAAATAGAACAATGCAAACAAACAAAATAGGTATAAAGATTTAAAATTACAAGTAATTATCACAAGCCACCCCATTACAACTTCAAAGTTCATGGCGGTTTTGCTTTTTTAAATGATGATAAAAACCAATAAATGGTAGGACCTTAATGGATATTGTTCAACACATCAACTTCAAGCCGGTTACCGGCAGCAACAAATCCGAGGCCATCGGGCTCCAGATTGAGGCAGCCATCCTGGGCAAGGCCTTCAAGCCTGGAGACAAACTTCCCAGTGAACGGGAGCTTCAAGATACCTTTAAAACAAGCAGGGGCTCAGTCCGGGAGGCCTTAAGGGCCTTGAGGCAGAAGGGTCTTGTGGATGCAAAAAAAGGTGCCAAGGGCGGCTATTATGTCAGGGAACTGGATATCAACGAAGCCATCGACCATCTGGCCGTGATGATCAAACACCAGGAAATTCCCCTGGCAAAGCTGCTGGAATTCCAATATGCCATGGACCAGGCAGTACTATCCTCAGCCATGACCAATGCGGCCCCGTCCGACATCCATCGGCTGGAAGAGCTGGCCGTAAAATTGGTCATGCTTTGTAGCAGCCATGATCCGGATTATGAACAGATCTGTGTTACGGATAAAAAACTGAACCTGCTCATGGTGGAGATGACTGACAACCCATTTTTCGAGTGGATGATGCGGTCCGTCCAATTGACCTTCCGGTCCTACGAATTTGTTGTCTACCAGACACCCGAGGTCCGAATGGAAATCGCCCAGAACTGGAAAAGTACGGCCAAAGCCCTTGGCAACAGAGACATTCAAAAGGCAGCAAGGCTTTACGGCCACTGGTATGTGCTGCTGGAACAATGTCTTGAGAAACAATTGGGCAAGGCCTCCTGTCAGCCGTTCCAGGAAAAAGATGCCCCAAACTCATTTCAGAATAAAAACGAAGAAGAGCTATAGCAAGGAGCAGCAAATAGATGACACAAGAACAATATGACTACATTATTATCGGGGGCGGCTCAGCAGGATGTGCCCTGGCCAACCGCCTGAGCGCAGCTCCGGAAAATAAGGTACTGATGCTGGATGCTGGACGTCCCGATTATATATGGGACCTGTTTATTCATATGCCGGCAGGACTCACCGTTCCTTTGGGTAACAAATGGTACGACTGGTGTTACGAATCCGAGCCGGAACCCCATATGAACAACCGGCGGATCTTCCACGGTAGGGGAAAGGTACTGGGCGGATCCAGCTCCATCAACGGCATGATCTATATCCGGGGCAACCCTCTGGATTATGAAAAATGGGCAAGTGACAAGGGAATGGAGGACTGGGACTATGCCCACTGCCTACCCTATTTTAAAAAGGCGGAAAACCGCATTGCCCCCCCAGATCCATACCACGGCAGCAAGGGGCCGTTGAACCTTGAAATAGGTCCCTGCACCAATCCTTTGTTTCAGGCCTTTTTTAAGGCGGTCCAGGAGGCAGGACACCCTTTGACCAGTGACGTGAACGGGTTTAGTCAAGAGGGGTTTGCCCCCTTTGACCGAAATATAAAAAAGGGAAAACGCTGGAGTTCTGCCCGGGCTTATTACCACCCGGTCAAACACCGCAAGAATCTTAAACTGGTCATGGGGGCCCTGGCCACAAAAATACTCTTTGACGGCAAACGGGCCACCGGCGTGACCTATGCTCTGGGCAAAAACAGGACTAAAACTGCATCGGGACGCCATATCATCTGCTGCGGCGGGGCTATCAACACCCCACAGCTACTCCAGTTGTCCGGAATCGGGGATGCCGATCACCTCTCTGAATTGAATATCCCCGTGGTTCAGGACATGCCCGGGGTGGGCCAAAATTTACAGGACCACCTGGAAGTTTACGTTCAGTACGGGTGCAAACAACCGGTTTCAATGGCTCCGGCCCTCAAGTGGTACAACAAACCCTGGATTGGCTATCAATGGCTTTTTCATAAAAGAGGGGCTGCAGCCACCAACCACTTTGAGGCTGGTGGATTTATCCGGGGCAACCCTGAGGTGGACTATCCCAACATCCAGTTTCATTTTTTGCCAGTGGCCATCCGCTATGACGGGTCCTCGCCCAACACAGCCCACGGATACCAGGTTCATATCGGCCCCATGTATTCCAATACCAGGGGCCATGTCAAAATTAAATCAAAGGATCCCTTCCAATATCCTGCCCTTCAGTTTAACTATCTGTCAACACAGCAGGACCGCAAGGAATGGGTGGAAGCCGTAAGAAGTGCAAGAAAAATTATGAACCAGCCGGCATTTGACGCCTTCAGCAAGGGGGAACTTTCCCCGGGCCCTGAAGTTGAAACCGATGAACAGATTCTTGACTGGGTGGCTGCAGACGGTGAAACCGCCCTTCACCCCTCTTGTACCTGCAAAATGGGAACAGATACCATGGCGGTTGTGGATCCCCATACCATGGCAGTGCACGGTATGGAAGGACTCTACTGCGTTGACGCCTCTGTGATGCCCTATATCACCAACGGGAATATTTACTCGCCTGTGATGATGATTGCAGAAAAGGCAGCAGACCTGATCCTGGGCAACTCCCCCCTTGCACCGGAACCTACAGATTTTTACCGTCACAAGGATACGCCCACAGCCAAAGAATAATCCGCGGAAACCAGGCGGTTTGTGCTGCCTGGCTTTCCCTTTACATTAAATTTTAGCAAAGGAGAGTCCATGTTACACAGAACAAGCAAAATTTTCATCACCATTGCAATAGCGCTGAGCCTGACCTGGGGAACAGCGTTTGCCGGCAAGGCATTGCAGGTTAAAATAGCCAGTGTTGGCTGGACCGGTGTGACCATTAAAACTGAACTTGCCGTGGCCATACTCAACAGCCTGGGATACGAGGCCCAAAATTTGACCATGGCCGTACCCATCACTTATATGGCCTTGTCCAAAGGAGATGTAGACGTTTTTCTGGGCAACTGGATGCCCTCCATGGCCAATATAGCGGGCAAGTATTTTAAAGAGGGCAGCGTAATTCAGTATATGGCCAACATGCCCGGAGCCAAATACACCTTGGCCGTTCCCACCCGCTGCATAAAAGCAGGGCTCAAAGATTTCAAAGACATTGTCAACTTTGGCGACGAGCTGGAGTGGAAAATATACGGTATTGAAGCTGGAAACGACGGCAACATGATTATCCAAAACATGATTGACAAGGATATGTTCGGACTTAAAAAATTCACCCTGGTGGCCTCCAGTGAGATGGCCATGCTGGCCCAGGTCAAGTCCTATTCCATACAGAAAAAACCCATTGTTTTCCTGGGATGGGCCCCCCACAGCATGAACGAGCGTATTGATATGTCCTACCTCACCGGCAGCACCCCTGAAACCTTTGGGGGAGATGACGGGACCGCCACGGTGTGGACCAATACCCGGAAGGGGTTTGAAAAGGACATGCCCAATGTTGCGGTGTTTTTTAAAAACATGACCTTTCCCGTTTCAATGGTCAATCAGATCATGACCACCCTCTATACCCAGACGGGACTGTCCCCGGTTCAGGCAGGCCTGGCCTGGCTTAAACAGCATCCTGACATATACCAACGTTGGCTTGAAAACGTCGTCACAACCGATGGCAAACCTGCAGCACCGGTGTTTGAGGCCGCTCTTGCCCATATCACCCAATAAACTGCCAGCCATTCAACGGGCCGTTCCGGGGTTTTAAATCCCCGGGCGGTTCAGGCCAGGATTTAAAACCGGTATCGAAGGGTGATCCCCAGGGTTCGTGGATTACCTTCTACGGCTTTGATCACACCGGTATTCATCATTTCATTCAGAACAGTCAAGTATTCCTGGTTAAAAATGTTTTTGCACCAGAGGATGATATCAAAGGATTTGGTTTCATATCCCAGTCGAATGTTGACCAGTTCAAAGGCATCTTGCTTCATCCTATTTTTCCGGAAGTTCACATCACCGGCGGTCTGCCCAACATCTCCTATGGGTTGCCCCAGAGAAAAATCATCAACAGAACCTTTGTCTCCCCGATGATGGATGCGGGACTGGATTCGGCCATCATTGATCCTTTGGATCAAAAGATCATGGCCACCATCAGAACGGCTGATATGCTTTTATCCCATGACGATTATTGCATGAACTATCTGAAAGGGGTTCGTTCAGGCGCCGTTGTAAGCTAACTTTGTAAGCTAAATTTGTAAGCTAACCCCCTGGGCTAAGATCAGCTTGTAATAAAACCCTACCCGGTATCCGTAACGGGTAGGGTTGTTCCATCCAATCCGATGCTGCCCATGCGCCGGCGGGACATCTTTTCGTATCATCCTTGAATAACTTTTGATCAATTTGCTGGCATCCGAGGCCCATAGTTGTAGGTCTGTCGCAGCAACAGATCCTCTCTTGGTTTCCCTTCAAGAAAAACAACCCATGGATCTCTGGGAATTGACAGGGGATAAAAGATCAAATAGAATGCATGGATCTGCCCTGGAATTCATGCTTTTCAGGGGCACTAATTAGCAATAAAAGGAAAGTGTTCCATGAGCCAGAAAGATGCTGCCTATAATTCCCCTTTGAATGTTCTCACTTCGAGGATGTCTCTTTTGACGGCCAAGGCCAGTATCATCGGGCGTTTTGTTCTGGATGATCCCCACCAGGTAACATTCATGAGTTCCAGAAAGCTTGCCGCTGCCTGCGGCACCAGTGAAGGCAGCGTGGTAAGGTTTTCAAAACAATTGGGCTATCCCGGATATGCAGAGTTTCAGTCCACCCTTCGCAACAGCCTCAGCCAGGCCCAGACAAGTCCCGGAACAGGGGAGAATGGCCGGAAAAATGCCCCCCCCTTTCTGGAGGAGCAGTTGGAAGAGGCCCGTACCTCCCTGAGCGAGCTGGTTCATTTCCTTGACATGAAACCCTTCAGGCAATTGGTTAACCTCATCTATCAGAGCCGGAAGGTGTATGTCGTGGGCCAGGCCTCCACCTATCATTATGCCGCCCACATGGGCTGGGAAATTTCCCAAATACGCGACAGGGTCCGCTTTTTTGAGGTCCATGATCCCCATTTTCAAACCGAGCTGGCCGAGGCTCCCAGGAAAGCGGCAGTCATCTTTATCACCGATGCCTTCTGCAGCCGGACCATGGGCCATGTCTGCCGGGTTTCAACACAGATGGATCTGAATGTCGCCGTCATCGCCCCCCATCTTCCCTGCCCTCTGGCTGAATTCACCTCGATTATACTCACCTATGGAGATCCGGGAAATCAGCAAAAGGATGCCTCCATTAATATGGGCTTTTTAATCTCCTGCATCTGTCGACTGGCCCTCAGCGAAAACGTGGTGCTGAGAACCCCCAGCTTTTCCCGGAGCAAATTTGCCATGGAAGACAGCCTGGACCAGGAGGATACCTTGAACATCGGCATGTGGGCTGCCCCGGGAAGCCTGGATCCCAGTTTTGCCGCAGGCACCCGCAGGGAGTGGCCTCTGGTCAACTGCATCTACAACGGCCTTGTGAAATACCAGGAGGGAACCTGGGATATTGTGCCGGACCTGGCCAGTTCCTGGACCATTTCCAAGGACAAAAAACGGATTACCTTTTACCTTCTAAAGGGCGTCCTGTTCCACCGGGGTTACGGAGAGCTAACTTCGGAGGATATCAAATATTCCATTGAGCGGTCTGCCCGGGGGTATTTCCGCACGGCCATGGATTTTCTGGAGCAGGTGGAGATCATCGATGCCCATACGGTTTCCCTGGTGTTAAAGGAGCCCAACTTCCATCTTTTCCGCTCCATACTGCCCTTTATCCCGGGAAAGATCATTTCCAGGGCTGCCATGGAAGAATTAGGACCGGTGCGTTTCGCCTTCAATCCTGTGGGAACTGGGCCCTATGAGTTCCTTTCCCATTCCGCCGCAGATGAGATCCGGCTCAAGCGGTTTGAGGGCTATTGGGGAGAGCCGGCCAGGATGGGCAGCCTTTTGTTTTCCCCTTTGGGTGAAGATAAAATCAAGACCCGGCTCAAGAGCGGGAGAACCGACATCACCCGACTGCCCTTTGCCAATTTCAAGTTTATCAAGGATCTGCCCAATGTAGCCTATGACGTGAATTACGGCCTGGATCATTGGCTGGCCGGTATCAATGTTACCCGCCCCCCCTTTGATGACATCCGGGTGCGAAGGGCAATCCGCCACGCTGTCGATGTGGACGCCATCATCCGTAGGGCTTTCGGCGGGGTGCCCGAGCGAAGTTACTCCCCAATTCCCAAGGGGTCCGTGGGATTCTGGAAAGGTGCCCCCCGCCATGAACAAAATCTTTCCCTGGCCAGAAAACTCATGAAAGACGCTCTGGGCAATCAAAAGATCAACGCCACTCTTCTGCTCATGCCTTCGGAAAACGACCACATTGCCGGTGAAATCCTCCGGGAAAACCTGGGCCGCATCGGTATTCATGTTGACTTTAACATCCAGACCACGGACATGTTCAACGAGGTGGCCCGCCAGGGGAATTTTGACCTTTACCTCACCTTTTCCTCCTGCCCCATTGATCCTGCCATGATCCTCAACTGGTTCCGCACCGGGGAGGACTGGAACTGCAGCCATTGGTCCAATGCCAACTACGATGCCGCCATCAAGAAAGCTGCAGTTACGATGGACACAAAAAAGCGGGAGGAACTGCTGATCAAAGCCCAGGAACTCATCGACCAGGACTGCTGGGCCGTGTGGATCACCAACGGCTCCAGCATTGTTCTGCGCCAGCGCCATATCGACACGGGAAAACTTTTTCCCGACGGCTCCCTGGCCCCCTGGCTGATCCGGAAGAAATAATATTCGTTTTTATCGACTGTTTTTTTATTGTGAATTGAAACGGCCGAGAGATAAATTCGTAAAGGTTTTATAGTTTTGAGGGTGTGGAGAAATCCGCACCCTTTTTTATTTTGCCTCCTTGATTACTTTGGCTACGCATATTGCTTCAGCAGGCATGAAATTTAAAATTCGCTCTGACAATTTATGGGCCTTGCCTAGTGAACACCTTTCTGAGTTATGGAATCCTTTGGTGTATTTTTGAAGTGTAATCCGTGAAACAAAAAACGTATATTGTGCCAAAAACATTTCATAAACTCATTAAAAATTAATTATGAAATAAATATTGACATAGTATTATGGGTGAATTATGGTTGCTTGACTTGAGTCTCAGTTTGATAGGAAGAGGACATGGCCGTATGATGTAGCCATGACGAAAATTTGAAACTCCGGATTACAAGGCCTTGCTGGCGTTTCATTTAACAATTGATCGCATTGAGGAAAAAGAAAATGGATGTTAAGAAAATTCGGGATTTGGTAATTGAATTTGAGGATGAAAAGAGTGTTGATGCTATTCAAAAGGCAATTGATGAAAAAATTGATTCGAATGAGATACTTAATGATATTATACAACTATAGATTTGGTATGTAATTTGTGCGGAGTCTATAAGTTGTTTTTAAATTTTTATAACGTATATAAAAATTGTCAGGTAAGGGTCAAATAAGGGAAAACAACGATGAAAAAAGAAACAGCGACGAAAAAAACACATTTAGCAGGTCGACAAATTATTAATATTATTATGTTAGCCTTTGCATCTGTAACAATATATGAACTATCCTACATGCATTTTTATTACTATGACACAATGAGAGAAGCGTTAAATCTAACGAATACTCAATTTGGCACATTATTTTCGGCATTTGGAGTGGTTGCAGCAGTATCATATATTTTTGGTGGAATTTTAGCCGATAAATTTTCGGCTAAAAGACTGTTATATATTGCTTTGTTTGTGAATGGGATCACTGGCATATATTTTTCGACATTCCCGAGTTATGGCATTTTGCTCGGAATTTATATTGTTTGGGGGATTACAACATCTATGATGTTTTGGTCCGCAAGTATTAAAGTTTGCAGCTCTTTGGGAGGAAGTGAAATTCAAGGAAGACTTTTTGGAACATTTGAAGGTGTAAAAGGTCTATTGCCATTGTTGTATAGTATGCCGATTCTTTGGCTATTCAATAGCATTGGTGGCGGACTTGGAGGCATAAGAATGGTTATTCTTATGTTCTCAGGGTTATCATTCGCCGGTGGTATAGTTGCAATGTTTATTAAAGTACCAAAACAAGATGATGTTATTGAAGGTAAGGAAAAACAAAAAAAACTATTTGATGAATTGAAGTATGTTGTAACAATACCAGAGGTATGGTTGCTTGCTTTTGTAATTTTCTTTAACTATGCAATCATCATTACACAAAGATATGTGGCACCATTTTTTACCGAGGTTTTTATGTCATCAGTCGCAATTGCGGCGATTGTGGGTTATATTCGTAATTATGTCATTGGTATTTTTGGGGCACCGGTTGGTGGTTTCTTCGCAGATAAAATGCAATCTTGTGCAAAAACATTAAAATATTCCTATGTCGGCTTAATTATGGGTAGTATTCTGTTTCTTGCATTACCTTTTGATCCTAAATATATCTGGCTGGGTGTTGGTGCAATGGCATTTATAAACATTTTTATCTTCATAAATAGAGGTGTTTACTTCGGTGTCGTAGACGAAATTAGTGTACCGTCTAAATTTACAGGTACAGCGATTGGCTTGATTTCACTTATTGCTTTTTCGCCGGAAGCATTCTTACCCATTATAATTGGTCAACTACTTGATAATTTCCCCGGTGGCATTGGTTATAAAGGCATGTATGGTATGTCGCTTGGTTTTGCTGTTGCCGGATTTGTCGTCTGTATTATTCTTTGCAATCGGATTAAATCTAAAAAAATAGCGAGACAAAAAGCGGTAGATGTCAAGCCAGTTGTCGCCTAAACATAAAAACTGTATCCAAAAAAGCAAAAATTTAAAATTATTATATATAAAAGGAACTTATCATGAGTGTTGTAACTGAATCCTCTCCTAATCTTCGTCCAACCATGAAAGTATTGACCCAAGAGCAATTGGAACGCCTGCACCAGGCTGCTTTGACCATCCTTGAAAATACAGGTCTCTCCATAAAACTTCCTGAAGCCGTGACCATGTTGAAGGATGCCGGTGCCAGGGTGGAAGGTGAAGACCGGGTGTACATCCCCAGAAACCTTGTGGAAAAAGCCATCAAAGAGATCCCCAAGGAGGTAAATCTCTACAATCGCAACGGAGAGCATGCCATGGCCCTGCGGGGAACCAACTGCTACTACGGCCCCGGACCCACCATCCAGCACACCTATGATCCCTATACCGGAGAGCGCCGTCCCACTGACACCGAAGACATCGAAAACATGGCCCGGCTCTGCGATTACCTGCCCAATGTGGATTATGTCATGACCATGGGCCTGAGCGGCGGGGCAGATCCCCGATCCAAGGGGCTGAATCCCGAAATCACAGACCGGCTGGATTTTGCCGCCATGGTAAAAAACACCTGTAAGCCTTTGATCTATTCCGCCTGGAGCCGGGAGGGCCTGGAAGACATCTATGAGATGGCCGTTGCCGTCAAGGGCAGTGAGGAAAAACTGGAAAAAGAGCCCTTCATGATCCTCTACACCCAGCCCATTTCCCCTCTGGTCATCGATACCGAGCCCCTTCGCCAACTACTGTTCTGCGCTGAAAAGCATATCCCCTTTGTGTTCAGTTCGGCCCCTATGATGGGAGCCACCTCTCCCAACACCGTTGCCAGTTGCATGGCCCAGTCCATTGCCGAATTCATGGGCGGGCTGGTCCTGGCCCAACTCAAACGGCCCGGCGCTCCTTCCATCATGGGGGTGGGATACGGCCCCATGGACTTTAAAAAAGGCACCTCCCCCTACAACGGACCCGAGTATTATCTGTGCAAGGCTCTGAACAAGGAGATAGCCAGCTTTTATGGGCTTCCCGACTGGAACTACGGGGGCCTCACCGACGCCAAGATCCTGGATGCCCAGGCTGCATCGGAAGCTGCCCTGTCCCTGTTCAACGCGACGCTTACGGGTTCAAACCTTATCCATGATCTTGGATACATGGAGATGGGCATGACTTCTTGTCTGGAACTGGTGGTGCTTTCCGATGAGATCATCGGCTCTTTTGCCGCCTATTTCAACGGGGTGACCATTGATGACGATACCCTGGCCCTGGATCTCATCCAGGAGGTGGGTCCCGGAGGAAACTTTCTGGGAGAGATGCACACGGTGAAGAATCTGAAAAACATCTGGCAACCTACCATCTTTGACCGGAGTAACTATGACCAGTTTGAGTCCAAGGGCAAGGTTACCCTGGATACCAAGCTCACGGAAAAGGTGAAATGGATCCTGGAAAACCATACCCCGGAATCCCTGGACAAGGGACTGGTAAAGATCATGGATTCCATCATCGCAAGATCCCAGGAAATTTTTAAATAGGCGGGGGATTTTCCTCTCCTTCTAATAAATTTGCCAAATCAGCTAAATGGATCGAACCATAGGAATCGAATCTGAATAAAATCAATTAAATCAACCCAATGGACACCCGGCTTCGGGTGTCCAAGGCAACAGGAGAAAAAAATGGTAGAATTCAGCGCAATGACAGAAGCACTGGTGGCCTGTGATATAGAAAAATTGGCCCGTTTTGTGGATGAGGCCATTGCCGGAAATGTTCCGGCAGGCGATATCTTGAACAAGGGACTCATCGCAGGCATGGATGTGGTGGGGGAGAAAATGGAGGCCGGAGACATGTTCATCCCGGAAGTCCTCATGGCAGCCAAGGCCATGGGTGCTTGTGTGGAAAAACTAAAACCCCTGCTGGATGACGGGGATGCAAAAAAGAGCGTATCTGTCCTTATCGGTACGGTCAAGGGAGATCTCCATGATATCGGCAAAAACCTGGTGGCCATGATGATGGAAAGTGCCGGCATGGAAGTTCACAATCTCGGCGTGGACATTGCCCCGGAAAATTTTGTGGCCATGATCAAGGAAAAAAATGCCCAGATTGTCTGTTTGTCAGCCCTTTTGACCACCACCATGCCCATGATGAAACAAACCGTGGATGCCATCGTGGAATCCGGCCTTAGGGATCAGGTAAAGATCCTTGTGGGTGGAGCTCCAGTGACCCAGGCCTTTGCCGAAGAAATCGGTGCCGACGGTTTTGCCGCCGATGCCGGGTCTGCCTCCAAACTTGCCAAATCCCTTGTAAATTAGATCTGGTAAATTAAACCGGGTAAATTAGGAGAAAAACCATGTTTGAAGTAATAGGTGAAAGAATCAACACCTCCAGAAAACTTGTCCAGGCAGCCGTGGCCGAGCGGGATGCCGCCTATATCATTGATGATGTAAAAAAACAGCAGGAAGCCGGGGCCAACTTTATTGACGTAAATGCCGGCGCGCGCATCGGCCATGAAACCGATGATATGCGCTGGCTGCTGGATACGATTCAGCCCATTGCCACCGTGCCCCTCACCCTGGACAGTCCTGATCCGGCTGTCCTGGAGATGGCCTTTAAAATGGTGGAAAAGACCCCCATGATCAATTCGATCAGCCTGGAACGAGAACGGTTTGACGCCATGATGCCATTTCTTGAAGGAAAAGACTGTAAGGTGATTGCCCTGTGCATGGACGATGCCGGCATGCCAGGTTCAGCCGATGACATCCTGAACAGGGCCAGGGGACTTGTGGAAGAACTCAACAAGATTGGTATCCCGACGGGATCTATCTATGTGGATCCCCTGGTTCAACCCATCAGCACCGACTCCAATAAGGGCGTCATGGTGCTGGATGCCGTCCGGGCCATCAAGGCTATGTTTCCGGAAGTTCATATCACCGGCGGTCTATCCAACATCTCCTACGGGTTGCCCCAGAGAAAAATTATCAACAGAACCTTTGTCTCATTGATGATGGATGCGGGCATGGATTCGGCCATCATTGATCCTTTGGATCAAAAAATCATGGCCACCATCAGAACGGCTGACATGCTTTTATCCCATGACGATTATTGCATGAACTATCTGAAAGGGGTTCGTGCAGGCGCCATTGTGAGCTAAACCCGGGATCGGGACCAACTGGCAAAACAGGAAAAATAAAGCATGATTCGCTGGCGCGGGCAAAAGAAAATCCGGGGTTTATGTAATCATAAACCCCGGATAAATTTTTAAAGGTATTTGGCCATGACTTTGTGCAGTTCATTTTTTGCTATTTTTCCGATCAGCGACCGCGGAACATCCTGGGTAATGATTATTTTCCGGGGAATCTTATAGTCAGCCAGCCCTTTTTGGCAGTATTCTTGCAACTCTTTGGGCGTAAGTTCAACGCCGGGTTCTGGAATGACAAAGGCCACGCCTGATTCACCCCAGACAGGATCAGGGATTTCAAGCACAGCGGATGTGTTTACCCCTGGATAGGTGTTCAAATACGACTCTATTTCCACGGGATATATGTTATACCCGCCGCTGATATACATCTCCTTGATACGGCCCATGAAAATCAAATATCCGCGTTCATTCAGTTTTCCAAGGTCGCCTGTGCCCATCCATCCATTTTTGAAAACATTTTTATTATCTTCAGGGTCCATGTATCCGTTGATAACGCTGTCTCCTTGCACCCACATTTCACCGACCTGACCCTGGGGCAGCTCGTTTCCTTCAAGGTCCAGGATCTTCATGCCAAACCCCTTCCCAGGCTTGCCTTCGGTCTGTTCCACAACCTCAAGGGGGTCGGCAAGGTCGGTAAAGGTGAAAAACCCGGCCGTCTCGCTCATGCCCCAGGATGCTACTATCTTGGCATTGGAAAAGGCCTGGGAAATTTGTCTGACAAGTTCTGGAGAAGAGGGCTCTCCAGAGGTCAGCACAAGTTTTACACTGGACAGGTCTGCAGTTGAAAAATCCGCATTTTTGAATATGAGCCGGAACATGGTGGGCACTCCGCCCAGAAAGGTAATTCCATGTTTTGATGCCATGTCCAGGGTCTCCTGGGGGTCAAATTTTGGGACCAGAACCCCTGTGGCGCCGGCATAAAATTGGGTGGCAAGCAGATCGTGGGTGCCTGCCACGTGACTTGTGGGCATGTTGCATAAAACTTTATCAGCAGAGGTCACATTCCAGGTCTCGGCCGTTGATCTGGCCATGGCCCAGCTGTTTTTGTGACTGATTACAGCTCCCTTGGGTCGGCCCGTGGTCCCGCTGGTGAATATGATGATATAGGGGTCATCTCCCTTGGGCTTAACTTCTTTGGGGATGGGTTTTGCCTGGCCTTTCAGCAGGGTCTCGTAGGGTTTGGCGTTTGGATAATCCAGGTTCCCGAAGTAAGAAAAAACCGCCTCAAAGGAATACAGATCCACCAATTGCTCCACCTCAGCCTTGACCTGTTCGGGAAAAGCCAGGGTCACCAAGGCCCTGGGGGAGGTGCGTTGGCACAGGGCTGCCATTTCACCGGCCTTGAATCGTGGATCCAGGGGGACCACCACCAGGCCGATTTTACCGGCAGCCATGAACATCGTGGAAAAAGCCGGGGACTGGGGCAGCAGGGTGGCGATCTTGTCACCCGGCTTCATGCCCATGTCTATAAGAGCCGTTGCCACACGGTCTATATCATGGTTAAATTCAGAATAGGTCACCGGTTGATCAAAAAAAACATAGGCGATCTGGTCGGGTTGATTTTTTGCATGGGCTTCTATCACATTTGGAAATGGTCCGTTCATTTTTTACCTCCCTTAAAGTGATGGTTATTTATGAGTTAACACCTCATCCCTCTTCGTTTGACCCCGAGATTTGAGCGTTCATTGTCAAAAACCGTCTCGACCCAGTCGCACAGCAGGGGTCTTGTTTCTCTGGGGTCAATGATATCCTCAATTCCAAAATGTTCTGCCGCCCGAAATGGCTGGGCAAACCCTCTGTAATATTCCTGGAGTTCGTCATGGAGGGCCATGGGATCTTGGGCAGATTCAATTTCGGCCCGGTGCGCCGCATATACCCCGCCTTCTATGGGAATATTTCCCCAGTATGCCGACGGCCATGCATATCGCCAGTTTAACTTCCCCGGATCAGACTGGGCACCGCCTGCCACACCAAAACATTTTCTTACATAGATGGAAGCCCAGGGTACAGTTGCCTGGGTCACGGCAAAGCTGGCCCTCACGCCTTTTCTGATGGTTCCGCATTCTTCAGATTCCACCCCGATAAAAAAGCCGGGCTGGTCAATAAGGTTTACAATGGGCAGGTGAAAGGTGTCACACATATCGATGAACCGCTGGAATTTTTCAGCCACATCCCAGGCAAACGCCCCGGCTTTAAATCTGGTATCATTTGCCAGCACGCCCACAGGATACCCATTT
This sequence comes from Desulfobacteraceae bacterium, assembly GCA_016743945.1. Lineage (GTDB taxonomy): Bacteria > Desulfobacterota > Desulfobacteria > Desulfobacterales > Desulfobacteraceae > NBML01. The sequence continues at coordinate 84,430 of JADGFI010000015.1, read as the reverse complement.
AATCGTGCAAGGCTTGTGATCTGTGATTGTCCCTGAAATTTACCCATTTCAAACAAAGAATTTTTATCAAAGACACATTCCATCAGTCTTCTCATGTCATAGGTTTTTTTTCCGTTTCTGGGAACAATCGACAAGAGTTCTTCTTCCCTGCGATTTATATCATCCTGATCCGCATATTTTTGCTGGGGCATTTCCCATACATTGGACGGCAGATACTCTAAAAACTTTTTGGCTTGGTCAATGGCGTCTTCTTCACTCTCGGCTTCATTATCAATAACATTGCTCATCCGGGTGTGGATTCTGTATCCTCCCAGCTCTTCCTTTGACACTTTTTGACCCTGGGCCCACTGGACAAGGGGGGGGCCGCCCACAAACACCTGACTTTCTTCTTTGACCATTATGGAAAAATGTGATTCAACGGCAAGCAGGGCACCAATGCCGGAAACAGGTCCCAGGGCCACGGCAACCATGGGTACTTCAGACATCAGATCCGCCAGCATCGCTGTGGCAACATCGTTGACAATGGGAAGTTCCAGGTATCCGATATCTGCCACCTCACGAATGGTACCACCGGCACCATCTAAAAGTCTTACAATGGGTAATCTCATTTCATGGGCCATTTTGCCATTATAGGCAAGTTTTGCCTTGAACAGCCTTCCCACCGAAGCACCCCGGATGGTAAAATCATCCCCCTGGATAATGACCCGTCTTCCATTGATTTTTCCTTTGCCAATGACAATGGGGCAGGGTGTTAATGTTTCAAGATCCTGGTTATTGTTAACGTAGGTCGCAGCGCCCGCCATTACCCCTGTTTCCAAAAATGAGCCCTCGTCTAGCAACAGGTCTATTCTTTCCCGGACGGTCATTTTTCCCAGGCTGTGCTGCCGTGTTACCCCTTTTTCTCCGCCAAGCTCATAGGCCAGTTTTTTTCTTCGTTCGATCTCGTCCACTTCTTTTTTCCACATTCTTCCAAATCTCCCTTTATCCCTTTGTGAGGTTCACGCTGGTATTTTATTAAAAATGGTGTTCCTGAAAAACAATTTCAGGTTTTTGCTTAAATATTAAATACGAAAATAATGTACAGGCATGCCTGACATGGTTAGAATTTGGTCGGCCAGTTCGCCAGATGGTGTTCACCAACACCATTGCCATCTGAATCCCGAACAATGGACAAAATATCTGTCAGGTATTTTCGGGTATGCCGGGGATCTATGATATCTTGAAGAAAATAATCCTGGGCAGCAGGATAGGCCGATGAATCAGAGACCATGAGGTCGAGCATTTTTCCCCGCTCTTCTTTTGCAAGGTTTCCAAACACCACATCTGCGGCAATGGTCGGTTCCATAAAACCGAGTTCTCCTGTGGGCCAGGATACAAAATAGTCCGGGCCCACTCCGGGGCCGCACATGTTTACGGCTGCCTGGCCATAGGATTTGCGGATGACAATGGCTATTTTGGGGACCGTAACCTGGCACAGGGCTTGGAGGTTGTTGACAACCTTGGCGCCCACACGTTTTTCTTCAGCCTCTTTTCCCACCATGTGACCGGGGGTGTCATGGAGGAAAATGATGGGGATATTAAATGAATCGCACAGACACAGGAAACTTGTATGTTTTTCAAGGCCATCGGTATCCATGGCTCCCACATTGTGAAGGGGATTGTTGGCAATAAAACCGACTACTTCCCCATCGATTCTTGCCAGACAGGTGATGAGCATTTTGCCGAAATTGGGTTTGATCTCAAAGAGTTGCCCCTTGTCCACCATACAATTGATGATATGATGCATGTCATAGGCCCGGGTTCTCTTCTCCGGCAACAGGTCCATAATTTTATCCATATTGTTGCCCGAACCTTCAGGGACCGTTTTTCGGGGGGGGCGTTCCCCATTGTGGGTGGGCATATAGCTTAAAAACGCTTTGATCAGATCAAAGCATTCTTCCTCTTGTTTTGCCACTCGATCGGCAATGCCGGTGATAGTGTCATGGATCGCCCATCCGCCCATTTCCTCACCGGTAAAGTTTTGGCCTATGGCCCGGTTCAGCGCTCTGGGGCCTGATATGGAAAGCACACTGCCTTTTACCTGGATCACGCAATCGGCCAGCATGGCCTCGAAATCCGGCACACCATAACATTCTCCCATGGCCGCCATGACAAAGGGTATTTGCCGAAAATGGGTGTATTCGGCAAAAAGAGTGTTGGTGCCGCCGCCTCCCAGGGTACAGATATTTTTTGAGCCTTGGCAGTCCGGCATCCGTGCGCCTCCGGCCTCACCCAGCCAGATCAACGGCACCCGGTTTTTTTTGACCTGGGTTTTGAATTGGAGCATTTTTTTTAAATTTATCCGGGCATTGGTCGAGGCCAGGACCGTAAAATCATTGGCAACCACGCCCACCCTGCGCCCGTTCACAAGACCATAACCGCAGATCAGGCCGTCAGCCGGGGTCTTTTCTTCCATGCCCGGCATATCTGAGCAGGCCAAAAGACCGAATTCCAGAAAAGAATCAGGGTCCACGAGCATGGCAATTCTTTCCCTGGCCGTATATTTACCGTTGACATGGTGTTTTTCTATTTTGGCTGCCCCGCCCATTTGGAGGGCTGCCTTTTTTTTCTCTGATAAGTGAGTGAGTGTTTCTTCAAAAGCCATTGTTTTAAAATTCCCCTGATACGTGTTGTTTCTTTTATTAACCGGGTTTTTATCCGGCATTGTCATCACTGATTATTTGTCTGTCAGACGATTTGCTTCCATATCCCGAAGTTCTTTGCGCAATACTTTCTGGATGGGTGACTTGGGCAGAATATCGATAAATTCAACCAGTCTCGGATATTTGTAGGCGGCCATACTGGCTTTGCCATACGCAATAATTTCTTGTTCCGTGACCTTGCCCCTGGCTTCTTCTTCCAGCACCACAAAGGCTTTGACATTTTCCCCCCGGTATTCATCCGGAACACCAATTACGGCAACTTCCTGAATAGATTCATGTTTCATGAGAAGGGCCTCTACTTCAGCCGGTGCAATATTATAGGCCGAGGCAATGATCAGGTCCTTTTGCCGGTCCACAAAAAAGATGAACCCATCCGCGTCCATGGTGCCGATGTCTCCGGTGTGCAGCCACCCGTCCGCAAATGTTTTGGCGGTTTTTTCAGGCTGGTTCCAATACCCCTTTGCCACCTGGGAGCCCTTGAAAAGAATTTCGCCGCGCTCGCCAAGGGGAAGGGTCGCGCCCTGTTCGTCCACGATTTTTACCGCCCCTCCCATGGGAACCCCAATGGCATCATGGTTGAATTTGTTGGGCAGCGAGACGATGGCCCCGGCAGTGGTTTCGGTCAGACCATAGCCATTGAGCAGCTCCAACCCTGTTTTTTTTTGCCATTTTGCCTGGATAGCCGGTGGGACCGGCGCACCTGAAGCCCCACCGATTTTGAGGTTTGTAAGGTTGTATTTGTCAAAATCAGGCAGATTGAAAAAAGCGACATAAACAGTGGGGGGTGCAAAAAATACGCTGACCTTGTATTTGTGCAAAATTTTTATGTACCGGGCTGCATCAAAACGCGGCTCCAGTATGGTGGTACCGCCGCCATAGAACATGCATATGGTTGCCAGAAGGTAGCCGGATATGTGAAACATGGGAAATAGAACCAGGTTGACATCATTGTTTTCCATGTTGAAGTTTTCTGCCTGGTTGGCGGCATTATAGACAAAATTTCGATGGGTGAGCATGACCCCCTTGCTCTTGCCGGTGGTGCCGGCTGTGTACAATATCAGCATGGTTTCATCAAAATCAAAATCAATAACAGGCAGGCTGCCCTTGGATGCTAACAAATCCTTGAATCTAAAGGTGCTATTATCATAGTCCACCCTCACCCTTGTACCGTCAAAACGGGTCTTTAAGCGGTATAACACAGATTTCGGGAAGGGAAGGAAATCGTCAATTCCCGTGACAATGATTTTTTCGATGTCAGTGCCTTCCATGACTGCCAGGGCATTGGTATAGAAAAGATCCAGGGTAATGAGCATTTTCATGCCCGAATCCGTGAAAATATGCCTTAGTTCTTCCCCCTCATACATGACATTGGCCGGGACATGAATGGCGCCAAGCCGGTTGGCAGCAAGAAATGCAATGACCTGCTGGGGACAATTGGGCAATAAGGCTCCAATTCTATCCCCTTTTTTTACCCCCAGGGCGGCGAGTCCTGCGGCAAAATGTTCAACCATCGCATCAAGGTCGCGGTAGGAGATTTTCTTGTCCATAAAAATCAGAGCGGTTTTCGCGGGATAAAGGGCTGCGCTTTTACGGAACATCCCATAGGTGGTCATGGGGGTGACATCTGGTGTTGGCCGGGCTCCCCAGGAGGGGTCATACTGCTGTTCTGAAATTTTTTTCATGGTGCTCCTTTGTTGTTTGTTATTGAAATAAAGAGCCGCTTGTTCTACATAACGAACAGTGTTCAATGTGTCAAGTTAAATGTTTCCATGCCTTCAATGGGCGCTTGACAAGCTATCCCTTGATTTCAAATACCGGCAATGTTATGTTTTTTGAAGGTGCAGTTTGATTAAAAAGAGACCTGTAAGTGCACAGGCCAGAAAAGGGATAAGACGTATATGTCGAAAACAGGGGTTCTCAATAAACTCAAATTAGAAGAAAAAGAGATTCGCAGGAATCTCATCATTGATGCTGCCCAAAAAATTTTTGGAACCAAAACCTATGATCGTGCAAGTGTGAGGGAAATTGCCCGTGAGGCAGGAATAGCACCCTCATCCATTTATACGTATTTCGAAAACCAGGAGACCCTTTTTGTCGAGGCCATGGCCAGGGAAACCAATCAGCTCCTGGATGAAATGGAAACCATGGTTTCAGAAGAAATCGAAATTGATATTGAACGACTGATGAATCGTTACCTTGATTTTTATATTGATCATGAGAATCACTGGCGAATGATCACTAATTTTTTTCTTTTCGGCAATCTCAGTCCGGAAGCCTCGAAGCGGCTCAACAAAGCCGCTCGTAGGATATTGATTATCTTTGACACAATTTTTCAAAAAATGAACTACGCAGGAGATGTTCGGATGCTTTCCCATGCTTTTTTTTCCTGCCTGAGCGGTATTTTAATCTCCTTTAGAAAATATCCCGGAAGAAATGATGATGAAATCCGCAGTCATATGAAGCGGGTTGCCCGGGTGATTCGCGGTATGCTTATCCCCTATATCCAGGCAGATCTGTTCGCCTCTCCCAAAAAAACGGATCAAAGTTGATTTCTGGGTAACGTCATCGAGATCCTGGACCGGATTCGGGAACCGGACCCGAAGAAAAATCTGCAATCTCTACACCTATAAAGTTCAACCTTACAAAGTTCAACATTATTTTTATTGACAAAATTAGAGTTCAACACTATAAAAAATATACGCTTTAGCGGAATCAATTTCATTTAAAAAAGGTCAGATATGACATTAAGCAAAACAGAAATAAGAAAAAAAAATATTATAAATACCGCCACAAAGGTATTTGCCCAAAGAGGCTTCCAGGAAGCCACTATCACAGAAATCGCCAAGGCGGCCAAAGTTTCTGAAGCCTCAATTTATGAATATTTTTCAACCAAGGAGGGGCTGTTGTTTTCCATCCCCTCAGAATCCAGCCACACTCTTTTTGATCTCATGGCTTTTCACTTGAAATTGATCCGGGGTGCTGCCAACAAGCTTCGGGCCATTGTCTTTCTTTTCATGGATTCCTACCAGACGAATCCGGATTTTGCAGCGGTTCTCATGTTATTTTTGAAACACAATAAAAAATTTTTGGATACAAAGGGTCACCATGCCATCAAAGAAGGTATTAAACAGATTACCCAGGTCATTGAAGAGGGGATTGAAACCAATGAGTTCAGAAATGACCTGAACCCCTATCTGGTGAGGTCCATGATCCTGGGGACCATTGAACATCTGGTGACCAACTGGGTCATGACCGGGAAGCCGGAAAATCTTACCGAATTTGTGGATCCCATGATTGACAGCATTATCCAGGGAATTGAAGCCCCCAGGTAAACATCGGCCTAACGGCCGTCCTGAATTTAAACGCCACGTTAAAGGAGAGACCTGTGAAACTAAATCTGCGGTATGAGGACAAACCCTGGCTTAAGGTTTACGATGAGGGAGTTCCGGAATCTATTGAATTCGAGACGACCCTGCTCCATGAGTTTCTTGAAAGACATTGTCAAAATATTCCCGACAACCCGGCCTTTATTTTCCAGGGATATACGATCAGTTTCAGGCAATTTGATGACATGGCCAATGGGTTTGCTGCCTTTCTCCAGGCAAAAGGGGTGAAAAAGGGAGATGCCGTGGCCATTCTTTTGCCCAATGTGATTCCCTGCCCTGTGGTTTTTTACGCTATTATGAAAATCGGGGCCATTGCCGTGATGAACAACCCCTTGTACGCGGACAGAGAGTTGATTCACCAGTTTAACGATTCAAAGTCAACTCATTTGATCACCCTGGACCTTCTGGCCAACCGGATGATTGATCTTCGGTCAAAAACCAGCATTCAAACCATTGTCTACACCTGTATAGGCGATTATCTTCCCTTTCCTAAAAATCTTTTATTTCCCCTGGTGGCCAAGCGCAAGAAATTGGCAGCCACGGTGAAGCCGGCAAAGGATTTGTATAAATGGAAACAGGTCATCCGCCAATATGGAGCCTGTGTTCCTGAACCTGTATCCAGGGCAATCACCTTTGATGATGTTGCCATGTATCAGTATACAGGCGGTACCACCGGGGTTTCCAAGGGCGCTGTCCTCACCCATGGCAATTTGAGCAAGCAGACCCAGCAGATCGCAGCCTGGCTCCCGGAATTTAAGGACAGCACAGATGAGGTGATCCTCGGGGCTTTGCCCTTTTTCCATGTCATGGGACTCACCGTGTCCATGAATTTTGCCATCACCAAGGGATGGGCCAATATTTTGGTTCCCAAACCCCAGCCAGAACCTTTGTTGGAAGCCATGGAAAAATTTAAGCCCACCATAGCGCCCATGGTTCCCACCATGTTTATTGGTATCTTAAACCATCCAGGCGTTGAACGAGCCGATCTAAGCTCCATCAAAGCCTGTGTGTCAGGAAGCGCTCCCCTTCCCCTGGATGTGATCCGGGGATTTGAGAAAAAAACAGGGTCCATTATCATTGAGGCCTTTGGCATGACAGAGTCTTCCCCTGCAACCCATGTCAATCCCTTTGGCCGGGAAAAGCGAAAGGTCGGCAGCATTGGGGTGCCGCTTCCGGACACCCTTTGCAGAATAGCAGATCTGGATGATCCCAAAAAAGATATGCCCGTGGGTGAACCCGGAGAGCTGTTGATCCAGGGACCCCAGGTGATGAGGGAGTATTGGAACATGCCCGAAGAAACCCGGAACACCCTTATCGACGGGTGGCTGCACACAGGCGACATCGCCCTCATGGATGAAGACGGATATTTTTTTATTGTGGATCGGATAAAAGATATGATTCTTTCCGGGGGATACAATGTCTATCCCCGGGATATTGATGAGGTTTTGTTTGAACATCCCAAGGTGGTGGAAGCCTGTGCCATCGGCATCCCCCATCCTATCCGGGGGGAACAGATCAAGGCCTTTGTGGTGCTGGCTCCGGGGCAAAGGGCAACGCCGGAAGAAATGATCGCTTATTGCGGTGGAAAACTTGCAAAATACAAGCTTCCCACCCAGATTGAGTTTATTGAGGAACTACCCAAAACAAATGTGGGCAAGGTTCTTAGGAAAGATTTAAGGGCCATGGAACTTGCCAAGAGGACCCAGCCTTAGAAGACCCAAATGCCCTAAAGGACCCAAATGCCCTAAAGGACCCAAATGCCCCAAAGGAGTTGATATGTACACCCATTTGTTCAGTCCCATTACCATTAACAGCCAAGAAATCAGGAACCGGATTGCCTATCCCTCCCTGGGGCTGTTATATTCCTATGATACCAAACTCAATGATAAATATTATCACTTTTATGACGAGATTGCCCTGGGAGGCGCCGGTATCGTCACCGTAGGTCCTGTGGGGGTGGATTTTATCGGTGCGGGATTTGTTCCCCTGTCCCTTGCAAGGGACGAGGCCATTGAGTCCTTTGCCAAGGCCACAAAAATGATACAAAACAGGGGGGCCAGCCCTTGGATTCAGCTCTTCCATGGCGGAGCATATACCCATCCCTTTTTGATTAACAATGATACGCCAATGGCGCCGTCTGCCGTGTTTTCAAAATATTCCAAGGCGACTCCCAGGGAAATGAGTTTGGAAGATATCCAGGGGGTGCAAAAGGCCTTTGCCGATGCGGCCCAACGGGCAAAGGAAGCCGGTTTTGAAGGGGTGGAAATCATCGGATCTGCCGGGTATTTGATCACCCAGTTTTTATCTCCTTTGAAAAATCTGAGGCAGGACGAATACGGGGGCAGCTTTGAAAACAGGGTGCGGTTTCCAAGACAGATCATTGAGATGATCCGGGAGCGCGTGGGGCCAACCTATCCCATTGGTGTGAGAATGGCGGGCAATGATTTTGTGCCGGGTTCTACCAGTGATGATCTCACTCCCCAAATTGCCAAGGTCTACGAAACGGCCGGGGCGGATGTGCTTAATGTTACGGGGGGATGGCATGAATCCAAAGTTCCCCAATTGCCCATGGAATTGCCGCGGTCCGGGTTTTCTTTTCTGGCCATGAATATACGACAAGCCGTTTCCATCCCCGTCATGGCCTCCAATCGGATTACCACGCCTGCCCAGGCCGAAAAGATTCTTTCCGACGGCCAGGCAGACATGGTGAATCTGGGCCGGGTGCTCATCGCAGATCCCTTCTGGCCGGCCAAGGCGAAAGCGGGCAGGGCAGAAGAGATAAGGCCTTGTGTGGCCTGTTCCCAGGGGTGCACCGATGAATTGTTCAATGGCAGGCCGGTCTCGTGCATTGGCAATGC
>JADGFI010000015.1:0-75384 GCA_016743945.1 Desulfobacteraceae bacterium | reverse complement strand
ATTGACGGAACCAATGATAAAAGTGTGCGCACGTCCTGGGAGGTGTTAAAGGACAATCCCTGCCTGGGCAAACGAGTGGCGGTTATCGGCGGCGGAGCCGTGGGGCTTGAAACCGCCCATTTTGTAGCTAAAAAAGGAACACTTTCACCTGAAATGCTCCATTTTCTAATCACCTACGAAGCCCTGGAAATGGACAGGATAAAGCAATATATGTTTAACGGCACTTCTTGTGTGACGGTATTTGAAATGCTTGAAAAGGCGGGCCAGGATGTGGGCAAATCCACTCGCTGGATACTCATGAATAATCTGGACCGGTACGGGGTTACCATCAACACCAGCTCCAAGGTGGTGTCCATTAAAGAGGGTGATGTGACCTATGAACGGGATGGACAAAGGTTCCAAGATAAATTTGACACCGTGATCCTGGCCTCGGGCTCAAGGCCTGTTCAAACCCTTGAAGAAAAGGTCAGTGATCTGGATATTCCTTTTTCGGTCATTGGCGATTGTGTGAAACCCGGAAAAATAAATGATGCCGTCCATGGGGGGTTTTTAACCGCAATATCACTGTGAAAATTGTGAAGCACATGAAGAAGTTTTTTTTATATGCTTCATGACCTGAAGGTGTTCTGGGGAGACTTCCTCTAGTAACCCCACCGATAATTGTAAAAAATTAACCGGACATCACTGAAAAATATTGATTAAATTAAGCCGTCCTGGCATAGCCCTGATCATAGGCATCAAGATTTGATTCGACTTTTCCGGCTGAAAATTTTGTCTTGATAATTGTTTTAAAAATTTCTCTGTCAAGGGGAAGCACATTGGCTCCTGCCAGGGCACCCGCCATAATAATGTTCGAAAAAATAGGATGACCTATTTTAATGGCCATTTCAGTAGCATCAAAAAACCATGCTTTAAATGTAACCTCATTTATCCAGTTGGTAATATCTTTCTGGGAAGGATATTCCGCCATTCCCGATATAACATTGATGGGGTGGGTTGGCCTTGTGTTTGTAATCACCTGAACATCGGGATTTGCATAATCCCTTAAAACACGAATCGTTTCCAGAGGCTCAAGTGAAACAATCATATGGGCTCTGGCCTTTGGAATCTGGGGGGAAAGGTTTGGTTTTGAAGATATTCTAACATGACTCATAACAGATCCGCCTCGCTGGGAAGCACCAAAGGTTTCCCCGATTGTAATAAAAAACCCTTTATGGGAGATCATACTGCCGATAATTCTTGAGGACAGAACATTACCCTGGCCGCCGACTCCGGTTATGATAAGGTTAAAAGGATCATGTCTTAATTTAATATTTTTCATTTCAGGCCTCCTTTTTTGTAATGGCATTGGACGGGCATACAGAGGCGCAAACACCGCAACCTGAACAGATTACTTCATTAATAACAGCTTTTTTCTTTTTCCTGTCCCAGATAAGTCCCGGACATTTGAAAATGCGTGTGCACATCTTGTTGCAACCGCATTCCTCACCAAGACATTTTGATTCATCCACAGCCATTTTAAACAGTTTACGACCTTTTTTTTCAGGGCTTAATGCGCAAACCTGTTTTAACACAAGGACTTTAACACAAGAGCTGTCTTCCATGAGTCTAAACAGGGTTTTTTGTGTTGATTCAAGATCAAAGGGATCGCAGGTTTCAACCCTTGCACCCATTGCCCTGGCAATTTTCGGGATATCGATCTTTAAAGCGTGTTGGCCGCTGATATCATAGGGCAGTCCAGGGTGTGACTGAAACCCGGTCATTGCAGTTCCTGAATTATCCAGAACTATCATGATGATATTTGAATTATTGTGGATTGCATTAACCAGGGGCGGCATTGCTGAATGGAAAAACGTACTGTCTCCGCATACGCAAACCACAGGCTGGGCCATTCCGAATTTTTTCATTTTACCGAATCCACTGGCAAGGCCGGTTCCTGACCCCATGGCGTGCAGGGTCTTTAATGTAAAAAAACCGCCTGACAGTATTCCCATGGAATAACAGCCGATATCACCGCATACAAATCCTTTCCTGTTGTCCATGGCAAGGACTTTATTGATTGAAAAAAAAGATGCCCTGTGGGGGCAACCCGGGCAAAAGGTTGTTTCCCTGTCAGGGACGCCGGAAAATGATATTTTAGAAACCCTGTTTTTATATGCCTGATCAACAGGACAATATTCAATGTTCAGTATTTTTGAAAGAGCGGTTACAACAATATCCGGATTCAATTCATTGGTCATTGGAATATGGCCGCTGTTTTTTCCGTAAAATCTTTTGATATTTACTTCAGGCCCAAGTTCGGCTGCAAGAATCTTGACATTTTCTTCAAGAAAGGGAAGAACCTCTTCAACAATGAGAATCGTGTCGGTTTTTTCAAGATGTCTTTTAACCAGCTTTGGCGGCAGGGGCCAGGTTGTTCCGAGTTTTAAAATCCCCACACGATCTTGTGCACTTAAAAGTTCAACCGCTTCACTGGTGTAAAGCGTACAAATTGAACTTGTAATGATCAATAATTCCGGATTTTCAGGACCTGTGTAGACATTAAACGGTGATTGTTCAAAAAGCGCTGATGCTTTTTTAAGTTTTTTCTGCTGCTGTTCGTGTTTGAAAGCAACAGGAACACTCATGACACAGCCTTCCATTGAATCAAGAATAAATCCGTCATATTTAAAAAAGGCTTTGTTCTGCTGTTCTTTTATCTCTCCAAGAACAATATTCCCACTGGCATGGGAAAGTCGGGTTACTGTCCTGACAAGAACGATATTTCTTAATTCTTCGGAAAGCTCAAACGCCCATTTTGTCATGTCTTTTGCCTGTTGCAGATTTCCAGGTTCCAAAAGGGGGATCTCCATGAGCCTTGCATAATATCTTGTCTCTCCTTCATTTATACTTGACAGTGCACCTGGATCATCGGCTCCCACCAGAACCATTCCGCCCCTTGTACCGGATGCTGACAAATGAAGTAAAAAATCAGAGGCCACATTAAGACCCGGCTGTTTCATAACTGCAAGGGATCTTAATCCTGAAAATGATCCTGCAGCCGCCACCTCCAGGGCAACTTTTTCATTGACACTCCATTCCACATAAAGATTTTTATCTTCGGCAATTTTTGCTAGGTTTTCGATTATTTCCGATGAGGGTGTTCCCGGGTATCCTGCGGCAACACTCATTCCTGCTTCAACAGCTCCCCTTGCTATTGCCTCATTTCCCATCAACAAATGTTGAGTTCCTTTTAGCGCTTCATTTAATATTGACAATCTTTTCTCCTTTATCCGAGCCCTGCCAGGCCATTGTTAACGGCTGTTGATACTTTAGTCTCTAATGGGTTGATCTTTTTTCTGGTTTTCAAACCCTCTTTTTTTTTTATTTTCCGCACCTTTGATCAGGTGAGCCAGGTTTTTTTCTGAAAGATTTTTGGTCACAAGGTATCCATCGTTCACTGCGTCGTTTACCAGGTTTTCACCTTTTGGGGTCCTTATTATCAGGGTATTCCAGGTACTTTCCCCTTCAAAGGCACCAACAGAAATATCTGCCCATTCGCTGGTCATGTCAGGACACATGGAGCATCCTTTCGGAACAATATTCCGGATGGCATCAAGTGGGATTTCAATGTTTTGATCCTTTGTCTTTAAAATAAAGAGTTGTGCAGGAGGAGGCAAAATGTCCATTCCCTCTATTTTGGAGATGTCTGTTTCTCGGGAGACAAGGTTGATAAAATCCTTTGTATCAACAGCCCAGGTACAAAAAAGCCCGATCAGGAGTCTGGTCGGGTTTTTGAAATTCTTGAAATTAAGGGGATTTGACTTCATCTTTGCAATAGCGGTCATCTGGCATGGTGTTCCAACAACACCTATTTTTTCATACCCTTTTTTCATACCTTCATTGAGTTTTGAAATTGTTGGCGCAGCCATATATTTTGTTGAGGAACAATTTTTAATTCCATCAGTCTCGGTAACCAGTTTGGGAACCGGAATAAGATTTTGACTGTCTGTTAATACAGCCGCATCAATGAGTCCCTGTTCCATTGCATATACCATCAGTGCTGTAATGGTCCCGCCATTTTGATAATGATGGTCCCCCATTTTATCACCAGCCTTTGAGGCAAATATTTTTCTATGGACTCCCAGGGGATTTTTATCATAGAGTTTTCCAAACATCTGTTTTGAGAGCAAATCATAATCCACATCAGTTCTTGGGCAATGGGTAAAACACCGTCCCTGGGTGTGATCGCAGGAAAACGTCATTACAACATCGCCTTTGTATGTATTAAAATAGGGGCAAAGCCCTACACAAGCCCCGCATCGTACGCATAAATCCTTGTTAAGGACTTGTTCTTGCAAATCATTCGGACCTAATATCTGTATCATCAACAACCTCCTTTAATATGAAGAGCCCGTTGAGGGCTGCCGGGATTCCAGCATAAACAGCCATTTGCATCATGATTTCTACAAGTTCCCCATGGGTACACCCGAGGTTTAGGGCGGCCTGAATGTGTAATTTTAGTTGACGAGTTGCTGTTCCCATGGCTGTCAGCGCTGCCATAGTCGCTATCTCCCTGGATTTCAAATCCAGTCCCGGGCGACTGCAGATGTCACCAAAAGCAAATTCTACGACTATTTCAGCAAAATCAGGAGAAATTTCATTTATGGCATCGAAAACCTGCTCTCCTTGTTTACCACTGATCTTTTTAATAATTTCCATGCCCTTATTATATTTTTCTGATTTCATTTTTCTTTTCCTTGTTTCATTTCCGAAGACAATAGAAAGGCAAGGATTGCCAATGAAATTCCAACAAGGTTTACAAGATACGGGGGATTGGATGTGGTGTTTGATACAAGGTGATACATATTGATCATTAAAGGGCAATAATGAACAAGGCAAATTATCATTATTGCCCAGCGAGACCAATTTTCATTTTTTCTAAAACCAAAAAAAAGGATCAGGCTCATGGCGACAGAAGATGTAGTCATCCCTAAACCCGCTACCTTCATGAAAATCAGCAGCATGTATGTCTGGGAGGGTAAAACATCGGCCCAGGTGGCAATATTCATTGCATCAAGATGATATTGCAAAAGCTCTGGGGAAAAAAGATATCGAAGTCCAAAGGCATAGCCAGCTAAAATCATGATGGAATTAAGCGTGAAGGCAATTTTTATTTTGGTTGTCATTGTTTGTTTTTTCATAATACTCCTTTTGTTTTTTTGAAATACCAATTCAGTCAGGAGGTTAAAAACCTCTTTATTATTTTTTGTTTTGTCTTTGTGTATGGAGCATAACGAAGCGGGATATCAATCAGAGTCGATTTGTTTAAAATGCTTTTTTTGTGTGAAAAAGCACTAAAGCTGAACTCTCCATGATAGTTACCCATTCCACTTGTGCCAACGCCTCCAAATGGTAGGTATAAGTTAACAGCATGCATGATCACATCATTAATGGTCACTCCGCCCGAGGATGTTTTTGCAATAAACTCTTTTTGCACTTTTTTATCCTCACTAAATAAATAAGCGCCCAAAGGTTTTGGCCTGTTATTAACAAAGGCAATAACATCATCAAGGGATTGGTATTCCATCAAGGGCAGGATTGGACCGAATATCTCTTCTTGCATCAGAGGGCTGTCCGGCATGATATTATCAATGACAGTCGGCGCAATATATTTTTTTCCAATATCTATCTTCCCGCCCGCAACAATGGTCCCATGTTTCATCAGTTCTGCAAGCCTTTTTGTATGGTGGGAGTTGATAATTCGGGAAAAATCACTCTTTTGGGGATCATCCCCATAAAAGTTCTGGATTGTTTCCTTCATGGACAGGATAAATTTTTCTTTTATATTCTTGTGAACAAAGGCATAATCCGGGGCTGTGCAGGTCTGGCCTGCATTGAGAAATTTTCCCCAGGTTATTCGTTTTGCTGTAAGTTTAATATCGGCTGTTTCATCTACAATACAAGGGTTTTTGCCTCCCAATTCAAGAATGACCGGGGTGAGGTTTTTTGCAGCAGCTTCCATAACAGCTTTTCCTACCCCTGGGCTTCCTGTGTAAAAAATAAGATCAAAGTCCTGATCAAATAGGATTTTGTTTACATTTCTATCTCCCTGGAACAGGGTAATATATTCTGGTGAAAAATTATTCGTTATCATTTCCTGCATCACCCGGGCAGTATTCAATGCGTGGGGGGATGGTTTCAGAATAATGGTATTTCCCGCTGATATGGCACCGATTAGAGGGATGAACATCAGGTGAAAAGGATAATTCCATGGTGCTATAATCAATACCTGTCCAAGGGGCTCCGGCTGGATATAGCTTTTAGATTTAAAGTGCAATAAGGATGACCGAACCCGCTTTGGTCTGGACCATTGTTTAAGCTTTTTAATATGGTAATCCAGCTCCTCAAGCAATAAGCTTACTTCAGTCAAAAAAAACTCGAATCCGGTTTTATGAAGATCCTTGTAAACCGCATCAGCGAGTCGATCCTGGTATTGTACAATTGCTCTTCTGAGGGTTTTTAGCATCTTTTTTCGGTACCCAATATCCTTGGTCGCCTGGGTCAGAAAAAATCGCTTCTGATCCTTAACAGCCTGGGTTATTTTTTTTTCCATTTTTATTTATCCTAGGGTTATTCAAAATTATTATGAATAGACGCTCTTTTTGTCAGAGCGTATTTTCCTTAGATCCTGTTCACCTGATTTTTTTACAATATTTTTGTGGTAACACCGCAAACTGCTGTCCTGGGATTTTAAAAAACAGAAGGCACAGGAAATACACTTGGATGAGGTGCTTAGCCCTGTAGAAAATTTATTAACAATATCAGGCTCTATAATAAAGGGCCGCGCCATTGAAACATAATCAGCGCCATTTGAATTGATAATTTCCTTTATCCCTTCCAGGTCTCTGATTCCCCCAACAGCGATGACGGGTATGGTCACGCTTTTTTTAATCTGCCTGGCTGCGGATACATTATAGCTGTAAACAGGCGCTCTTTTTTTTATGAAAATGTTCACAAGCGGGGCGATCAGCCACTTTACTCTATGGTTGACTCTTTTGATATTCAGAGCGGTTTCCATGACAAGATCAACGGGAATATGGTCTGTCCTGATGGTACAAAAGCCGTCTTCCATAACGCCACATGACACTTCAATACCATCACAACCTTCCTGTTCAAGCAATTGGGATATTTTGACTGCCTGATCGACCCGCATCCCTTTTGGGCGATGATCATACCCGTTTATTTTGACCAGAATGGGAAAATCGCCAGTTCTTTTTTTAGCCGCCCTGATGATTTCGGCAATGATTCGAAATCTGTTTTTAATATTGCCACCCCAGCGGTCTTTTCTTCGGTTCATATGGGGGGATAAAAACTGGGACAACAAAAAACCATGGGCACAATGCAATTGTATGCCGTCAAAACCGGCCTTTTTAGCCCGTTCAATGGCTGTTGCAAAATTATTGATTACTTCATATATTTCATCATGGTTCATTTTTTTGGGCTTACTGCGATAATACATCTTATCTCTGATTGCAGACGGAGCCATGGGGCGTTCACCATGGATAGTTTCACGATTGGTTTGTCTGCCGGCATGTACCAGCTGCATAATGATCGGCACTCCATGTTCATGAACCCTGTCTGTCATCCTTTTATAGTCGGCAATGAAATCATCAGTAATCATATTCATATTTTTAAGAGCCCTGCCGTTCTCCTGAACACCAACAATACCGGTAATTATCCCCCCAACCCCGCCCTTGGCTAAACAAACATAGAGTTCCTCCAGTTCTTTTTTGGGTCTTCCATCTTGATCTCCCATTCCCTCATGGGTTGCCGAACGAAGAATACGATTTTTAAACAACAAATTTTTTATATTTGAATTTTGAAATGTTTTTTCCATATTACAAAGTCCTGGTGATGGATGATTTTAAAAAATGGCCGGAGGTTCTCCTGACACCCTTTGTTTAGATGTCGTTTACAATGAGATAACATCAAGGTTGTTGTCATCGGAAATGAGCTGAAAAACCGGAGCATACCGAACCTGAATCGGGGCTTTTGAAATATCCAGTTTCTTTAGAATTTTTGCAAGGGGATGATTTCCCAATTCCAAGCTTGCATCAGGCCCCGTTGAAATGGCCATTTTCGCTTGATTCTCATATTTCAGCCGAAATATTCTTTTTTGATCGTAGAGTTTATTATAGGATGCCACAATGGGCTGATCACGGTGCAACTCAAAATTGTCCGGTTTAGGTGAAACGGCTAATTTACAGAAAAGCTCTCCATCGTTTTTTACTGTGCATTTTCGTTCATTTTCATTGTCGTCAAACCTGATATCACAAATGAACTTATTGTATCCAAGCAGTTCATTCCCTATAATCTGGGCCATCCGGGTTGTTACTGCAATTATATGGATATAATAGACTAAATCTTTTACCTCATTGCTTAAAATTTTTTCAAAGGCCGGTGGCTCAGTTGATTTGTCGCCAAGAACTGCAGGGATGACCACCAGGATTTCGTTGTATGGGTCAACCCCGATATCAGTTGCCGGATTATGACAACGAACACTTGGATACTCAATCGTATAAAAGGCAATTATCGTCTTGTCTCCCGGCAGGACTGGGGGTATAAAATATTCATTGGGAATGATTTCCAATACCTTTGCCCGGGAGGCTGTGAAAAACGCGGCTGTCATAATTCCATCTTTTGCCACAAGGGGTAGAGATACAATTTCAATTGTTGTCGGCATAATTACTTTTCTGCATTCAACCCTGTTAAAAAAGCTTTTAAATTCTTTTTCGTCAATTATCATAACAAATTTCTCCATTACTAAGGTTATTGCCATGAAGGATTTATACAGGCTTGATTTGGCCGGAACAATGGCCCTAAATGAAAAGAATAGACCTTACATGAAAAAGGATAAAATTTTTTAGGGCCGGCTGAAATTAAGGAGGGAAAAATAGCAATATTAAATTGCTCTTATTGATTGTAATGGTTTGTCATGTACAAAAAGATTCAAGTCATTGTCCATGGCCTATAAACGTCAGCTCTCTGTAAGATTTTGGCGTATGATCGGACCACCTTTTAAAGCATCTGTGAAACACACTGGGTTCGGAAAATCCTAGCAAATAGGATATTTCGGAAATGGTCGTATTTATATCCTTGAGATATTCAAATGCAACGTCCCTGCGTACTTCATCAAGAATTTTGCTGAAGGTTGTGTTTTCGGATTTTAATTTGGATTGTAAGCTTCGCATTCCGATTTGTAAGGTTTTTGAAACCTGTTCAATCGTTGGCACATTGCCGTCCAGGGATTTAACGATAATTTGTCTTACCCTGTCAGTATAGGAGTTCTGGGTTGAATTTTTCCCCATAATTTTGCGGGAAATTTGTTCAAAAATCAGCAGCAGGTTTTTGTTTGGCTGAAGAGTTGTGGAGTCAGCAAATATTTTGTTAAATACTATACCATTAAAGCTGCTGTTAAATTCTAATGTACAATCAAAAATTCTCTTGTATTCAAGAACATTTTCCGGTGCCGAGTGCCTGAAATGAGCCTCTTTGAGTCTAACAGTCCTACCGGAAAGTACCTTGAAATATTTTAATATACCGGCTATTCTAAAGTCTGCCATCTGCCTGTCAAAATCAAAGGCCTCATTGAAAAACTTAATGTTCAATACTGCAAAATCATCACGAACATTGAATTTTAGATGGCAGGTTTCATCATAAACTTTTTGATAGCAGCAGTATTTTTCTATTGCTTCACCAATATTCCGGCAATTGAGCAATACAAATCCTAGTATGTTGGACAAACCATTGAAAATTTCTCCTGCAAATAATCCAAAAAATTCATTCCCGGTAGTCAGAACAGAGGTCTCTAATATTTTGTGCAATTGAACAGCAGAAATTCTATTGTCGGGAGAATCCATGATATCTGGATCAATATCTAATGATGTTAGAAGATCATTGATATTAACCCCGCTTTTTTTCAAGGCATTTGAGACAGGTATGATTTTGCTTATTGTTAAGGTCCCAATATTGTTCATATTATTATTGCCTTTTTACTTAAAGTCTACTCAGTTTTCTTGTAGCTGGAAAAAGAATAAATACAAACCAGCTTTTTGTCAATATCCCTGTCCAGGCAGAAAGAATCTTTTTCGACGGTCAGGCAGACATGGTTAACCTGGGCCGGGTGCTTATCCCAGACCCTGTCTGGCCAACCAAGGCGAAAGCGGCAAAGAGAAGAGATCAGGCCTTGTGTGGCTTGCTCCCAGGGATGCACCGATGAGTTGTTCAATGGCACGGTCCTTTTACGCCACAGGGTTACTCCTGAAATTTCCAGTTTTCCGGCACCAGGGTTTGATTACCGTTATACTTTTCTATGGCTTTTATGACGATTTTTTTGGCGCTTGATCTTCAAATTTTTTGTTTAAACCAGCTTGGTATCCCGCAAGACAGGATTGCAAAGAGATTGGGTATTCCCCAAAGAATTTTATCTGACCATTCAGCGAATTTACTGTCCCGCAAGTTGCGAAGAAGCACGGATGTCCTTAGCCTAAGGTATGGTCACAGGCGTTGGAAAGATTTACAGAATATTTTTTTAAAAATTGGACCATGCGTTTCATGAATTGATTTTTCGACTGTTATTTTCTGGCCAATTATCCATATTTAGCACCAGAGTATGTGGATTTTGTCATTGTGGTCTATGGAAAGGTGGGAGGACTTGAGATGGGATATAATCTACTCGAAATATTCGGGATAAGGCGACCCTGTCCTTGATCTGCAGATACTTGATGTCTGACAAGTTTCCAACCTGTAAAAAATCCTGACACCCTTTTGCAAAAACAGCCGACACCACGAATTTGCAGAATCAACCCGAAACGATTTTTAAAAATTAACTATTTTACCTGAAAACAACCAGTTACAGCCTCTGAATTAGTCGTGTTGTCCTTCTCCCGGTAAATAGCGGTTGAGATGGCATACTTTTTGCGTTTTTTTTATCTGTGTAGATTTTTTGCAGGCGGTTGACCTTATAAAAAGGCGCACTTTTTTAACCGTGGATTCTTTCAGGTCAGTTTCGTCTGTCGGACAGATATGAATTAATTTTTATTTCCGGAGGATGGATTATGAAAAACGGGTTAAAACGAATTTCTTTTCTGGGGCTGGGCTTGATGCTGGCCGCTGGACTGATTACAACACCGGCTTTTGCAGCAGACAAGGTTATCAAAATCGGCACCCTGTTCCCCCTTACCGGGCCTTGTGCTCTGGCCGGGCAGCGGTGCCAGGCCTCAGTGGTCACTGCTGCCGACGTGATCAACAATGTGTATCCCGATATCCAGGTTCCCCTGGCTGGCAAGCCAGGCCTGCTGGATGGGTATAAAATTGAACTGGTGCATGCCGATCATCAAGGCAAGCCTGATGTGGGCAAATCCGAGGCCGAGCGCCTTTTTAACCAGGAAAAAGTATATGCCATCATCGGGTCCTATAACAGCGCCGTGACCAAGCCTGTCAGCTTTGTTGCCGAGCGGAAGAAAAAACTATTCATGTGCGGATGCTCCAGTTCCGCCGCTTTGACCAAGCGCGGTTATAAGCGTTTTTTTCGTATGGCCCCAACCGATGAAACCGAGTCCCTTGAATTTGTGGAGGTCATGAAATGGCTCAACAAAAAACAGGGAACTGGGTTGAAAACCGTTGGATTGATTTACGAAAATACAGAATTTGGCAAACATGCTGCGGACGAAGGCAAAAAGGCGGCAAAAGAACACGGGTATGAGGTGGTTGTGGATGTGCCCTTTAATCCCGGTGCCACCAACCTGAACTCCGAGGTCCAGACCCTGAAGGCCAAAAATCCAGATGTAATTTTTGGCGCCTGCTTAGGGGGGGATTACACCCTGTGGGTCAAAACCATGAAACAGATGAACTGGCTGCCCAAGGCTGCCCTCAATTATTGCACCGGGTACCAGGATCCAATCATCACAAAGCAGCTGGGCAAGGATGCAAATTTTTTTATGGGCGGCACCGGGTATTCGCCTGAGTTTGCAGAGCTAATGCCTGCCGTGGCTGCCGTGGAAAAAATTTACAAACAGAAAACCAATCCCAGTGTTCCCTTTGACAGTGACAGCATCCAGGAGGCCGTGGCCCTGTTTATACTGGCCCAGGCCATTGATAAGGCAGACACCCTTGATTATGAAACAGTGGCAAAGACCCTGTACGATAATACCTGGGAGTCTCCCCTGTCTTTAGGCGGTAAGGTGGCCTTTTCAGCCGGGGGGCAAAACATAAAGGCCATGAGCCTGATTACACAGCTTCAGGGCGGTTCCTACAAGCGGATTTTCCCCCTGGATCTGGCCAACACCACACCCGTGATTCCCATGACTGCCTGGGATAAACGGTAATTTTTATATCACCGCCATGGGCCATGGCCCACAACAAATATTGAAAAAGCGGTTGCGGAATGCTTTTCCAGCATTACCGGCTGTTCCCGCTTTTTCATATAAAAACTAACCGGGATTATAATTATGACAATTTTTTTTCAAGTCATCCTGGACGGGATTATGAACGGAATGCTTTATGCCCTTGTGGCCGTGGGTCTGAGCCTGATCTGGGGCGTCATGGATGTGATCAACTTCGGCCACGGGGAATTTCTCATGGTTGCCATGTACGTCAGCTATTGGCTGGGATTTATCCTCAACATTGATCCTCTGTTTTCCTGGGTGGCTTCGGGCCTGTTTGTTTTTCTGCTGGCAGCCCTCACCTATCAGCTGATCATTAAGCACACCGTGGGCAAGCCGCCCCTGTCTTCCCTTCTGGCCACATTCGGACTGGCCATGCTCCTGAAAAATATCTGCCTGAACCGCTTTTCCCCCAACTTCAGGTTGCTTTCCGACACCATTATCGGCGACAAGTCGTTTCATATCGGCTCGGTGATTGTGTCCATGCCCCAGCTTGTGACGGCCGTGTTTGCCCTGGTGGTCATGGGCCTGGTTTATGTCCTCATTCATCGGACCCGCCTGGGCTGGACCATTCAGGCCACGGCCATGGACAAAGAGGCCGCTGAACTCATGGGGATCAACACGGAACGGATCTATCTTCTGGTGTTTGGAATGGGCGGGGCCTGCGTGGGCATTGCCGGGGGGCTCATGCCTTCCTATCTCGCGGTTCATCCTGAAGTGGGTACCCTTTTCGGTCTGATCGCCTTTGTCATTGTTGCCATGGGCGGGTTCGGCTCCATTCCCGGGGCCCTTATGGCGGCCCTTCTTATCGGTCTTGTGGAGGCATTGAGTGGATTTTATATTGCGCCGGTATTCAAATATGTTGCCGTATTCGGACTGTATCTTGTGGTCGTGATGATCCGGCCCAAAGGCTTTTTTGGATGGTGATCCCATGAAACTAAAAAAAATGAAACAAAAAGACTTGATCTGGCTTACCCTGATCGCCGGGTTTGCCCTTTTACCGGTGATCCCGGGTGTGTTTACCAGCTCGTTTACCCAGCATGTATTTATCCTGATCCTGCTCTTTGCCTGCATGTCCCAGTCCTGGAACATCCTGGGGGGGTACTGCGGCCAGGTTTCCTTTGGCCATTCCGTGTTTTTCGGCATCGGAGCATACGGGGCGGGCATGGCCGTTGTCACCTACGGTATATCTCCCTGGCCCGGTGCCCTGATCGGTGCTGTCGTGGCCGCCGCCGCTGCCATGATTATCTCCTGGCCGGTTTTTAGGCTGTCAGGCCATTACTTTGCCATTGCAACCTTTGCCATGGTGGAAATCTGTAACCGGCTTTTCATGGTCTGGTACTGGGTAGGGGGCGCCCTTGGCCTGGATTATCCCTTTGTGGACGAGGGGGTGAAAAACTTTATCTGGTTCGAGGACAAGATTCCCTACTATTATGGTGCCCTGGCGTTGTTTGTTTTCGTATTTGGAAGTGTCCGGTGGATGGAACGAAATCGCCTGGGTTACTATCTCAAGGCGGTCAGGGAAGGACAGGAAACAGCCGAATCCTTAGGGGTGAATTCAACCCTTGTAAAATTGTTGGCCATGGGGGCTTCCGCATTTATGGCGGCCCTGTGCGGAGCATTTTTCGTCCAGTACAATTACCGGGTGGACCCGCCCATGGTCATGTCCCTGGATATGTCCATGAAGTTTGTTCTGATCACGATTCTGGGAGGTACCGGCACATTTTTCGGTCCCCTGCTGGGAGCTGCTGTGCTGATTCCTATCCAGGAGTATTCCCGGGCATACCTGGGCAGTCTGGGTTCGGGAGTGGACCTGGTCATTTTCGGCCTGCTCATCGTTCTGGTGGTCGTTAAGCAGCCCAGGGGAATTATGGGGATTTTGTCCAATTTGGTCAAAAGAAAGAAACCAGGGCAGGCCGCCCCTGAAGCTAAAAGGAGGAAGTAAGATGACATTGCTCAGTGTTGAACACCTGACCATGGCCTTCGGTTCCCTTGTGGCGGCGGACAATGTGTCCTTTAATGTTGAACGAGGAAGCATCGTGGGCCTGCTTGGTCCCAATGGAGCCGGAAAAACAACCGTGTTTAATTGTATTTCAGGCTACTATCCTCCCACATCGGGAAAAGTAACCCTGGAGAGCAGGGACATCACCCGGGCTCCGGCATACAAGGTGGCCCGACTGGGAGCGGTAAGGACCTTTCAGGTGGTCCAGCCCCTCAAGGAATTGTCTGTTCTGGACAATGTTCTCATCGGGGCCTTTTTAAAGGAAAAATCAACGTCAAAGGCCCGGGGAGTTGCTAACCGGTGCATTGACCTGTGCCATCTTTCGGAGTACAGGGATGCCCTGGCAGGAGAACTGCCCATTGGAATCAAAAAACGGCTGGAGATGGCCCGGACTCTTGCCTCCGGCCCCAAGTTGCTCATGCTGGATGAAACCATGGCCGGATTGACCTCCACAGAGGTGAATACCGCAGTGGAACTGATCCTTAAAATCAGGGAAAGCGGGGTGACCCTCCTGGTCGTCGAACATATCATGGAGGCCATCATGCCCATTGCGGACAAGGTGGTGGTGCTGGACGGCGGAAAAAAAATTGCAGAAGGACCGCCCAGGGAGATCATTGAAAATGAGCAGGTGATCAAAGCCTATTTTGGAGAAAAATACAGCAAACGGATGAAACAGGAGAGACAAAATGGCCCAGCCCCTGCTCACAGTTGATAATATGCATTGCGGATATGACGGTGTGCCCGTGATTAAAGGTATCTCCATTGAGGTGTTTCCTGGAGAGCTGGTGGCCATCGTGGGTACCAACGGTGCCGGGAAAACAACCATGATGAAAACCATTGCCGGCTTGATCACCCCCTCCCAGGGGAGCCTCAACTTTAAGGGAGAAGATATCACGGAACTTGCCGCTCATCAGACCGTGCGAAGGGGTATAAGCTACGTTCCCGAAGGCAGGCGTCTGTTTGCCAAACTCTCTGTCCGGGAAAATTTGGAAATGGGTTCTTATACCGTCAAGGACCGGGGCGAAATCAATGCCCGCTTGGATGAAGTGTTTTTCCTGTTTCCCATCCTCAAGTCCAGGGCAGACCAGATGGCGGAAACCATGAGCGGCGGGGAACAGCAAATACTGGCCATTGCCAGGGGAATCATGTCCAAGCCCGAGCTCCTGATGCTGGACGAAATGTCCTTGGGGTTGATGCCCTCTCTGGTGGAAAAAATGATGGAAACCATCCAGACCATCCATAAAACCGGCATCACCGTACTCCTGGTGGAACAGATGGTCCAGGAGGCCCTAGAAGTGGCCCAGCGGGGGTATGTGGTCCAGACCGGGAAAATTGTTCTCTCAGGTGCCTCGGATGAGCTTTTGAATTCTGACCAGGTGCGGCAGGCGTATATGGGGATGTAGATAAAAACAAGAGAACAGATTGAATCTGTAGCGATTATGGGAATGTTGAGACCTATTTCCACCAGTTTCTGCTTTTTTTCAAGGCGTTACTTGAAACCGATATTGAGGATCTGGCCTGAGAACGGGCCTTCACTTTGGAACTCTTAGTTGATATACCACTTTGACGTTACTTCTGATAAGAATTTTTCCAAGAGCAAACCCTCCAGCATCTTGTGATCCAGATCTATAAGCGGCGCCCCTTTTGAGGCTCATAATTTCCCCCTTATAGTATTTGCCTTTAGGCCGTAAAACCCACTGCTTTAGTTTTGAGATATCAGCCTTGCTTTCGTTGTTTTTTTGAATACAACTTCCTTGCCATAACAAAGATGTGTTATTTTTTTAGGAATCTTTATTTTGCCATTGGTGAACAATACTGATTTGCCATTGCTCATTGTGCCTTTCACTGTTAAAATTTTGCTTTTCGGCATTACCAGATTCCTAGGCTGGAAAGAATGTCTTTGTCTTCTGATTGCTCTACGTCCTTTGCTGACTTTACACGTCCGGCATCGCCTCAAGGATTCTGGGAGATTTTCTCTGTTATATTCCTATGATACCAAACTCAATGATAAATATTATCACTTTACAAATCCCTTTTTGATTAACAATGATACGGCAATGGTGCCGTCTGCCGTGTTTTTAAAATATTCCAAGGCGATTCCTAAGGAAATGAGTTTGGAAGATATCCAGGGGGTGCAAAAGGCCTTTGCCGATGCAGCGGGCAGGGCAGAAGAGATCAGGCCTTGTGTGGCCTGTTCCCAGGGGTGCACCGATGAATTGTTCAATGGCAGGCCGGTCTCGTGCATTGGCAATGCCCGGGCCGGGTTTGAAGGAGAACGGGTCATTCAAAAAACAACCAGGCCCAAACAAGTGATGGTGGTGGGCGCAGGGGTTGCAGGTCTTGAAGCGGCCATAACTGCCAAACAGGCAGGACATTGGGTGGAAATATATGAAAAGACCGGGGATATTGGGGGCCAGATATGGATTGCGGCCGCTTCCCCCCATAAACTCGAATTACTGGAATTTATTCGGTATTACCGGGTCATGGTGGAAAAATATGAAATCCCAATCCATTTTCATACCTGTGTGGATTTGGCATTGATTAAAAAGATTAACCCTGACCATCTGATCATTGCCCAGGGGGCCGCTCCCCTTATCCCTCCCATTGACGGAACCAATGATAAAAGTGTGCGCACGTCCTGGGAGGTGTTAAAGGACAATCCCTGCCTGGGCAAACGAGTAATTTGACACCGTGATCCTGGCCTCGGGCTCAAGGCCTGTTCAAACCCTGGAAGAAAAGGTCAGTGATCTGGATATTTTCTTTTTCGGTCATTGGCGATTGTGTGAAATCCGGAAAAATAAATGATGCCATCCACGGGGGATTTTTAACGGCAATATCATTATAAAAAACAATCCCTTCAAATGGATAGAAAGAGGTTGAGAGAAGAGGAGGGCGCCCAGGTCTATTCCCAGGCCATTTCATAACGGGCCAGCGTCTCTCCGGACGGGGTATGAACAATGAAAAGCGACACGGGAAAGGGTGTGCTGTCCTCAGGTTTCGGACAGGACCGGATCTGATTTTTCGCTGTGGAATCAACCGGATGAAGGGCAATCCGGTTATTAACCAGCCCTCTGATTTTCCCCTGTATTTGTATGCCCAAAAGAGGAATCAACGAGCGGATTTGCGGCCGGTCTTCCTTGGGAATACCGGTGACAGACAATTGGTCAAGGGAAGATAATTCCGGGGACAGGGTAACTCCTTTGATTACAGGAAAATAATCCGGATGCTGCCAGGTCAGCTTAAAATAAGTTTTTCCCATGGGTTTTGTGAAAATGGAGAGCTGGTCAGCACAGTCTTTGGGCAGTATAAGATCCATTTTTGAGTCCTGACAGTTGCCTGAGACCTGGATTTCGCCATGGGATTCAAACCGGATGGATTGTCCGCAAAGCCATTGAGAATCCGGTTCAAGGCAGGTATACCACCAGTTGACGACCTTGTATAAAAGCACCCATTCGTCTTCGATAAAATAGTCTTCCCGTGAATAGGCAGGGCCAGGACCTGAAAAAAAAAGTAGTCCCGTGATAAAGGAAATTGCCAGTATTTGCTTCATGATTACCGGCTATAGTAAAAAAGGAATGACATGGCAAGACCTGTCCTTTAATCGGGTGTTTTTAAATAAGTGTTTTAAAACCAAGCTGTGTGATCATTTCCAGATCAACATCAAGACTTGCTCCCTGGGTTGTCAGATAATTTCCGGTCATAATGCCGCTGGCACCTGCATGAAACATGTAAGGCACAAGGTGCTTTAGATTCAATTGGCGCCCGCCGCAGATAAAAATGTCCTTTTCCGGCAGCACATACCGGAACAAGGCGATGATTTTCAGGCATCTTAGCGAGGTCGGGTTGGAAAGGCTTTCCATGCGTGTCCCGGGAATGGGATAAAAAGTTTAAGGGCACGGCATCAATATCCAGGCATTTTAATTCAAGGGCCAGCTCCAGCACTTGGCTGTCGGTTTCACCGATTCCAAAAATCCCGCCGGAGCAGATCTCGAACCCGGCTTTTTGAGCCCGTTTGATGGTGTCAACCCGGTCCTTGAAGGTGTGGGTGGTACATGTCTTTTCAAAAAAGCTTTCGGCAGTTTCAAGATTGTGATGATACCGGGTGATGCCGGCTTCATCCGGTGTTTCGCAAATTTCTTGCAGGGTTTTTAAATCAGGCGGGGAATCTGTGATGATTGCCCCTGGCAATGGACAGATAGTGTTCTGTATTCAATGACATCGGGTTAGATTTCCGTCTATCTAAATTTTGGTTAACCAAATATTTTTCATTGGTTAACCAACCAATAGCATGAGCTGAAATGAAACACAATATGGATCAGCTAAAAAAATGTCCCATATCATAAAATATCGAGGCACCCCTCAGTGAATATTGTACCGGCATCTTTTACGCCACAGGGTCACCCTTGAAATACCCAGTTTCTCGGCAGCCAGGGTTTGATTCCCGTTATACTTTTCTATGGTTTTTATGATGGTTTGTTTTTCTGCTTCATTCTTAACATTTTCCATTTGGCCCATTGGCGGTGACGGATTGTTTTGGTTTCGGCTTTTGGACCGCAGACCCTGCCTGCAGATCGAGTCCGGCAAAGAGGCCGCTTCCAGGGTTTTTTTCTGGTGCATGACCAGGGCATATTCAATGGTGTTCTGAAGTTCCCTTATATTACCCGGCCAGTGGTAATTATATAATAATTTACGGGCGTCTTCGGAAATGGCTGTAAACCGTTTGTTTTTGGGATGTAATTGGATAAAGTGTTCGGCCAGTTTGATGATATCTTCGGGCCGTTGGCGCAGCGGGGGGATATGGATTGGGACAACCGAGATCCGGTAGTATAAATCTTGTCGGAATCCGCCGGATTCGGCGAGGGCCAATAGATCCTGGTGTGTTGCACAGATAATCCGCAAATCCATGGGATAATTTTTGTCATCGCCCACTGGCCGAATTTCTTTTTCCTGAATTGCACGGAGCAGTTTTACCTGGAGTCTTCGTTCCATATCACCGATTTCATCCAGAAACAGTGTGCCCCCTTCTGCTTCCCGGAAAAGCCCGGGCCGGTTGGATACCGCCCCGGTAAACGCACCTTTGACATGCCCGAACAATTCCGATTCCAGTAAACTTTCCGGTAGCGCACCGCAATTGACGGCTACAAACGGTTTTTTGCTGCGATAGCTGTGGGCGTGGATTTCCCGGGCTACGACCTCTTTTCCCACACCGGTTTCACCGGTGATAAAGACCGGGGAATCTACCTCCGCACAGCGCAGGATGTTGTCATAGACCTTTTCCATGGCCTTGCCGCTTCCGATCATCCGCCTTTTCAGGGCGTCATTCCGGATTTTACGACGGGCATGAAAAAGTTCCCTTTCTTTTTCCTCCAGGGTCTTCTGGGGGGTCATATCCGACAACAACATATTAAAGGAAACTGGCTGGCCACCGGGGTCTCTGTTGACCGTCAAATGGAACAATACCGGTATTTTAGCTCGATTTTTTCGTCCGTACACATAAAACTCAAACTGGATAGGGGTATCCTTCCGATCCAGGTTCTGGACCGCATCTTTGATACGGGTGGCTTCTTTGGGCCGGACCAGGGTCAATAAATTCCGGCCGATCAGTTTTTCTGCCCGGGCACCGGTCATATCCAGGAATGTCTGGTTAACGTCTAACAGAACCAGATCGAGCCCAACAAGCCAATAGCTGACTTTTAGATAATCCAGCATCTTTTTCATCCCCAGATAGTCGGGGGCGTGCTTTCGCGTCTTGACCATCGGGTCTCTCCTCTTTTAATTTTGTTTCAGCGTAACACGATTTTTGTAACAGTGCTACAAAAATGAAACATGTACGGATAAAGTTGAAACATCCACCCATGGCAGATTTGTAATATAATGTTATATTACAATTGGTTATGCGTTTCTGGTCCCTTCGGCACAGATACTGCTACTAAAAAAAATACAGTTAGAGACGTCATGTCAGGAAAAAGTTTTTATAGGGGAGTAGTGGCTCTGATACATTTAATTAAAAAAATGGAGACGTAAAATGTTACACAAACGGCAAGTAACCAACAAATGGTATCATTCGACTGTTCAAGAATTATTTGCTGAAACATGCCAGGATCGCCCTGAGAAGACAGCAATTGTATATGAGGATCAACATATTTCATACAAAGAACTCAAGGAAAATGTTAATCAGCTTTCCCAGTCATTGATAAATCTGGGTGTAAAACCGGGAGATCATGTTGCCATGCTGCCGACTTCCTGCCCGGAATTTACCTATGTCTATTTTGCGGCATTACAGATCGGCGCTCTGATCAACCCGCTCAATCTCCTCTGGGGTCAAATCGAACTCAATGGAATTCTCCATAGGAATGACCCGAAAGTCATTTTTACAATTGATCAAAATGCCGGACGGGATTATATTGAATTATTGAGACTTTCAATTCCAGACCTTGTTATTAATTCTGGTGACATTTCTTCGGACAGTATTCCCCGCCTGACCCATATGGTCAGCCTCAGTCGTACCAATACCAAACATGACGGGTTCCTGGACTTCAACGAATTGATATCAAACGGTAAAGGGTATGATTCCCAGGTAATAAATCAGTTGATTCAAAATGCCAAGTGCACGGATGTACAGTTTATGTGCCAGACTTCCGGAAGCACAGGCTTGTCAAAAAGCGCCCTTTGGAATCATCGCCCGCCCCTGGCCACTGTAAACTCAATTACCAGTGGGTTGTTTTATACACAAGATGATTCCTATATCAATATTGCCCCTTATTATCACAACAGCGGCTTGGCTGCCATGAATATGGCGCTTGCCCTAACCGGGACAACCCTCTACCTTATGGAAAATTTTCACCCGGTAACAACAGTTGAAATCATGCAAAAATATGAACCTAACACGACATTTGGGTTTGACGCACATTTTCAGGCGATTAACAAAGTATTGACGGCCGGTCCGTATAAATGCAGCGTCACAAAGGCCGCTTCCTGTGTCACACCAAACACCTATGAGATGATTGTTAAAGAATGGCACAAAGATACCCAGGTTATTTTCAGCAACTTATATGCCCAGACTGAAAGCGGTCCGTTAATAACTTTTATTGAGCCGGATTGTATTATCCATGAAATGCGAAAAACCGGAAATGGCAGACCCATATCCGGCGTTGAACTTGTTATAAAAGAAATTGGAACCGACAACCGGCTTCCGGATGGAAGTCATGGAGAGATCTGTTATAAAAGCCCGTTCATGTTCAGCGGGTATTACAAACAGGAAGAAGAGGCACAAAAGCAATATGACGATGAAGGGTATTTCCACAGCGGAGATTATGGTTATATGGAAGGCGGGCTCCTTTTTTTCCTGGGACGATTAGGGGATGTGGTCAAATCCGGGGGCGAAAATGTTTCTACCACCTATGTGTCCAGCCTGCTGTTACAAATATTTCCCGATGATTTTGAAGATGTTGTAACGGTGGGTCTACCGGATCCCTATTGGTCAACCCGCATTGTGTCCTGCATTCGAATGAAAGAAGGAAAAAAATTGCAGACAAGTGATAGATTGCGCAAGGAGTGTAAGGGGAAAATGGCTGTTTATGAAATTCCAAAAGATTTTATCGAATGGGATGGATTGTGGCCAATGTCTGGAATCGGTAAATTAGATTTTAAGGCTTTGATAAAAAAGGTTACTGATATTGTCAGTGGAAAATAATTTTTACCGATCCCGATACGCTACCTTAACAAATACTTGATAAGGATTGGTTAAGGAATTTAAAAAAAGGAAAGAAGATAGATGTCCAATGATATTCAAATAAAAGAGGATGAGCAAAATAAAATAGTTTACAGTTTCGTCTCTCACAGGCGGACCATCACGGAAACAGACCTTGTAAATTTTGTAAACCTCACGGGACTTCATGCGCCCCCTTTTATTGATATGGACTGGGTAAAAAAAAAGATGCCAGGGAACCATAACAAACGGTTTGCTCCGGCTCCCTTCCTCATCTCTCTGGGGACAGGATTGGTCTCTACCAGACTAATGGATATTGTGGTTCAGATCACAAAAAATGAAAATTTAGGATTTTTCCATGGCGGGGTAGGTATTGAAGCTGTAATAAAGGAACCGGCTTATCCTGGAGATACTTTGGGTGTGGAACTTGAAGCCACCGTTGATCGGAAAACAAAAAACGGGCAGACCCTTGTCGATTTAAAACATACCCTGAAAAATCAACATAACAAAGTGGTGTTGATTTTTACGGAAAAAGTCATTTTTGAGGCACCCCGGTAAAATCAAATAGGGGTTTTCCTCCAGGATATTTTGGGTTTATCATTGGTAGAGATCAGAAAAGGAGACGAAAATATGCACGAAGAGCAATTTCAAAAAAAATCGTATGGCCTTGACCTGGAAGACCTGGATCCTGAACTTTTTGAAGCAGATCCCATTGACCTTATAACCAAAACAGTTAAAGAAGCCCCTGGCCGAATCGCTTTGATTTTTATGGATGTTAAAATTACATTCGGGAAATTGGATGCCTATGCCAATATGTTTGCCCACATGCTGATTAAAAACGGATTTAGGAAGGGAGATGTGGTGGGCATAAACCTTCCCAATATTCCAGAATATACCATTGCCTGGTTGGGGACGCTCAAGGCCGGATGCATCAGCACCGGTGTCTCCCCCCTGCTTTCGGCCGATGAAATGAAATACCAGCTCAAGGATGGCAAAGCCCGGGGCCTTGTCACCCTGGATGCCATATTTGCCAAAAGAGTTGCTGACCTGGCACCTGAACTGCCGGATTTAAAACTGATTATCGGTGCGAGTGTGGGCGGTTTTTTGCCGAAATACAGACAATTTTTGGGTAAGCTTTTAAAAAAGCTGCCCTCGGGCAAGATAACGCCAATTCAAGGTAAACAGGTTATAAAATTTGAAGATATAATTAGAACCGGGAAATATCCTATTGATGCACCGAATGTCAAATTGACCGCGGATGATCCCGCATTTATCATGTATACCGGCGGCACCACCGGCCAGCCCAAAGGTGCCGTATTGACCCATCGCAACAATATGGCTCAAATCCTTATTGCCACAACTTTTATGGATTGGGATAAAAATTCTGGCGCGGTTCTTTCAGCCTTTCCCATGTTCCATATCGCCGGATTGGTGTTCAACGAACTATCTGTGTATAACGGTTGGACCCAGATTCTTCTGCCGGATCCGCGCAATACCGAATTCACCTGTAAAGTCCTTGATAAATACCGGCCTTGGTTGATCGCCAATGTCCCCTCTTTGTATTATCTACTGATGGCCGATCCGAAATTCAAGGAACTGGACCACACCAATCTGGAGCAGTGCATCTCGGCCGCATCTCCTTTTCCGGTACAATCTCAGAAGGAATTGCTTGAAATCATCGGTGAAAATAAACTCATCGAGCTTTATGGCATGACCGAAACCACGGCCATTGCAGTCATAAACCCGGCCAGAGGAGAGAAACGCCTGGGTACGGTGGGATTGCCCATGATAAACACCGATATTAAAATTATAGGTACGGAAACCGGTGAACTCGTTCCCCAGGGCGAAGCCGGCGAGTTGCTGGTCAGATGTCCTCACCTGATGAAGGAATACTACAACCAGCCCGAAGAAACCGCAAATGCCATTGACGCCGAGGGCTACCTTCACACGGGCGACGTGGTGATTCAGGACGCAGATGGGTATCTGACCATCGTGGATAGAACAAAGGATATGATCATTGTAAGCGGTTTCAAGGTATTTTCTAAAAAAGTGGAGGATGTTTTGGCAACACACCCGGCTGTGGACATCGCGGCCACAGTGGGAGTACCAAATCTCAAACGCCCCGGATCAGAAATGGTTGAAGCGTTTGTCTCTTTGACACCAGAATATGCCTTTGGTGGCGACACCGCAGCACTCGAAAAAGAAATTATCGCTTTTGCCGGAAAAAAACTGGCACCTTACGAGGTGCCCAAAGTTGTTCATATCCGAAAAGAGTTGCCCCTGACCAGTGTCGGCAAGTTAGATAAAAAGCCGTTACGTGCAGAAGCCGTCAATAAAAAATAAAGAAGACAAGATAGAAGATATCGGTTTGTTTAAAAATCAGGATAATATGCCCCAAGGAGGATAACCATGGACGGCACAAAATTATACGACGAATTAGCCAGGCACTTGGACCAGGGGGTTGTGGGGAGTCCGAAGTCCCCGTCCCTCACAAAAATTCTCAAAATTCTTTTTCCGGTCGAAGAAGCTCAGGTTGCAATAAGGCTTCCGATGCAAAACAAAGCATTATCCGAGTTAAGGGAAATGATCCCTGAAAAACCAGACGCTCTTGAAAAAATCTTAGAGGGCATGACCAAAAACGGGACTGTCTTCACGATCCAGCGACCGGGACAAGATAGAAAGTACCGGCTTTTGCCTTCTATAGTCGGTTGGGCCGAAACCCCTTACTGGCCGGGAAAAGATACTGAAATTGCCCGTAAATTAGCCCCGCTCTGGCTCGAGTACAGAAAAGAGGCCTATGGGGCGGAACTGGCCCGGGCCGGGATGCCGGTAATGAGGGTCCTTCCCATATCCAAGACGCTTGTAAATTCAAGCGATATCCTGCCTCTGGATGCTTTAAGGCCGCTAGTGGAAAAGCAAAGTTTTTGTGCAGTTGCCTATTGTCCATGTCGTCAAATGAAGAGAGCTGTGGGTGAAGGATGCGACCATACGCTTGAAAATTGTCTGCATTTTGGCTCCATGGGACGGTATATGGTTGAGCAGGGTATGGCCAGGGAAATTACAATAGAAGAAACTTTAGATATATTAAAAAAAGCCAATGAGGAAGGCCTCGTACACTCTGTGGACAATATTGATGGTCATGTCGGTACCATTTGTAACTGTTGCGGTTGCTGTTGTGCATTTTTGCTCACCCAAAAGACCATGGGCCTTTATACCATGTCCGTTTCAAATTATATGGCCCAGGTGAACGGTGATCTTTGCATTGGCTGCGGTACCTGCGAAGACAGGTGCCCCATGGACGCCATTGTCGTGGGTGATAACGATGTGGCCAAGGTTAACAAAGATGTGTGCATCGGTTGCGGGGTCTGTACCCCTGCCTGTCCCACAGAAGCCGTAGACCTTGTACAGCGTTCTAAGATCAGCCACCCACCCAGTATTTCAGAGTTTTTGACCAAAAGATATAAAGCGGAGCAGGATGGGTAAGCAATTTACCAATGGGGGCAGGGACTTTTTGGGTCTTTTGTCCCTAACCCCCTAGAATTGAAAATTATATAAATTGACCTGAAGATTGCTGACTCAAAAGGTCGCTATAAAGAACACTCCAGTTCTCCCAGGGCCATCCTTGCGATGTCGCCCAGAAAAATCAACGGCAGTTTCATTTCAGCGGCGGTGACTGAAAAAGAATGCATGCAAATAGGACACAGGCAAACCATGGCTTTGGCTCCCGCATCGTTGGCATCCTTAAAATTTTTTTCCTGGTCAGGTTTCGGGTCTCCTTTTCCCAGCAGCAGTTTAGAGCCAGCACAGCAGAGGGCATTTTCACGGTCATATACTCTTTTTACACGGTTAACGCCTGTAATTTTAAAAATTTCATCAATAAAGTGCTCTTTTTCGGGTGTGAATCTGGAGGCACAGGGCCTGTTGTAGGCGATATCAATATTTAAGGGGGTGATCTTGCCCTTGTTTGCTTTGAGACATTCCACCAGATACTCGGCGAGATGGATCGGCCTGAAAGGAACGTGAATCCCGTAATCAGGGGCTATTTTTGCCAGCATTGAATAGCAGTCATCATGGAAACAGACAATTTCCTTTGCACCTGTTTCGGCCAGTCTATCCACAAATTCTTGGGCGTGTTTCTTCTGCACGCTTGCGGCTCCCATGTGGCTGAACATGATCCAGCAAAAATAAGGTTTTCCTGAAACCTGGGGCAGGTTATACAATTCTCCCTGGATCAAATGCGCATCCGATTTTCCAAAAACGCAAACAGACATGATCCGATCCGCCGCCGGCGGGTTTTTTATTTCCCCGGAAAAAATATATTTTTGTTCCATCATCGCAACGGTTTCCTCTGGAAACAGTGTATGATATTTTTCCTGAAGAATTGCGATTTGATCAAAAGGGTTTGCACCACGGGTACAATATTCATTACAGGCATAACAGGTCAAACATTTTCCCAGAACTTCTGAGTTCTTTCCCGCAATAAGTTCTTTTATCCATAAAACAGACTGGGTTCGATCAACATCCATCCACTGACATTTAACAAAACAATCTCCACATAAATCACATTTCTCAGCTATAAACATTCTGGTTCATCTCCCCATTATAACCCTGCTGTTTTGGATATAATTTCACACATCACTTCATTCGCACCGGCGCCAATGGAAATGAGCTTGGTATCCCTGAAAAATCTTGAAATTTTCATTTCGTTCATAAACCCCATACCACCATGCATTTGCAGACATCCATCGGCAACTTTAACAAGAAGCTGGCCGGATAGAAGTTTCCCCATGGAAATTTCTTTTGTCACATCCTGACCCTTCATTTTCATTTGGACGATATGATAGGCCAACTGCTTTAAGGCTTCAGCTTCTGCAAGCCATTGGGCAATCCGATGCCGTAATACCTGTTTTTTAATGAGCGGTTTTCCAAAAACGATTCTTCCCTTTAGATATTCAATGGTCTCATTTATGATATCAACCGCACAGATATACCCTGTTGGAATCGCGCTGAATCGTTCATGCTGAAATTGCTGCATCTGCTGGATAAAGCCTTCTCCTTCAACACCGATGAGATTTTGAGCAGGAATTTTTACATTATCAAAAAATAGTTCCGCCGTATCAGAGCTTCTCATACCCAGCTTGTCCAGTTTTTTACTGACAGAAAATCCTTTAAGATCAGTGGGAACGACAAATAAAGAGAAACTGTGGTATCCGGGTTCATCACTTGTTCTTGCAAGAAGGGTTAAAAAATCAGCCTGAACCCCGTTGGTGATAAAGGTTTTGGAACCGTTTAAAATATAATGGTCGCCCTCTTTTTTTGCAAATGATTTTAACGCGCCAACATCGGATCCTGCATCCGGTTCTGTTACTGCAATTGCAGCAACCATATCCCCTTTTATTGCCGGGGCAAGGTATGTTTCCTTAAGATAATCAGACCCGAAATCAGCAATGGCCGGTGTTGCCATGTTTGTTTGAACCGCAATTGCCATGGGGACACCGCCACAATTAATATGTGCTATCTCTTCAAGGAAGACTAACTCATACCAGTAATCAAGCCCCATTCCCCCATATTTTTCATCGTATCGTATGCCTAAAAATCCCAGATTCCCCATTTTTTTTAAAAGCGCATGGAGGGGCGTCATTCCTTTTTCTTCCCATTCATCAACAAAGGGGTTTATTTCCTTTTTAACAAAGTCTCTGACGGCCCTGCGAACTTGGTTGTGATCTCGTGTAAAGTATATGTCATTCCCCATTTTTAATTCCTTATTGTATTTAAATACCCGAGGTTTTGGCTATTATTTCGCACATTACTTCACTTGCTCCGCCGCCGATGGAAGTCAGTTTTGAATCTCTGAAGGATCTTGAGATTCTCATTTCATTCATAAACCCCATTCCGCCATGCATTTGAAGGCACCCATCCGCTACTTTATTTACCAGGTTCCCGGATAGAAGTTTTCCCATGGAAATTTCTTTTGTGGCATCCTGGCCGTTCATTTTCATGCGGCAAATATGATAGCTTAATTGTTTTATGGCTTCATTTTCCGCCAGCCACTGGGCAATTCTGTGCCGTAATACCTGTTTTGAGATAAGGGGTTTGCCAAAAACGATTCTTCCTTTTATGTATTCAACCGTCTCCTTGATCATTTCTTCAATACCAATATAGGTTAAGGGCAGAATTGAAAATCTTTCATGCTGAAACTGCATCATCTGGTGAATAAATCCTTGTCCTTCAACGCCAATGAGATTTTCGGCGGGGATTTTCATGTTATCAAAAAATAATTCTGCCGTATCAGAGCTTCTCATCCCCATCTTGTCCAGCTTTTTGCTGACAGCAAACCCTTTAATGTCCGTTGGTACGACAAACAGAGAGAAACTTTGATATCCGGGTTCATCACTTGTTCTTGCAAGAAGCGTCAAAAAATCAGCCTGGGTTCCGTTGGTGATATAGGTTTTAGAACCATTTAATATATAGTGGTCCCCTTGCTTTTTGGCAAAGGATTTCAATGCGGCAACATCGGATCCTGCATCGGGTTCTGTTATGGCGATTGCAGCAACCAGATCCCCTTTTAAGGCGCCTTTAAGATATTTTTCCTTGAGATAAACAGAGCCGAATTGTTCAATGGCAGGGGTTGCCATGCAGGCCTGGACCGCAATGGCCATGGGAACGCCACCGCAGTGTATGCGGGCGATTTCTTCAAGAAAAATTAATTCATACCAGTAATCAAGACCTTCACCCCCATAGGTTTCATCGTAGCGAATCCCTAAGAAACCCAGATCTCCCATTTTTTTAAAAAGCTCTTTAAGGGGGGTGATTCCCTTTTCTTCCCATTCATCAACATTGGGATTAATCTCTTTTCTAACAAAATCCCGTATGGATTTGCGAACCATTTCATGGTCTCGTGTGAAAATCAAATCAGAACTCATTGTGGATTCCTCTCATTTTTTTTATAGATACTCGCCGGGACTTCAATCTTTTTAGCTCTTAAATATTCCCCCAGGGTCTTTGCCTGGGGATCGTTTCTAACGGAAGCTGCGACGCCTTCTCCCAATACGCCCTTTATATAAAAGTTTATTGCAAAGAGATTAGGAAGATCATAGCGTTCAATCTCAAAGGGTTCCATGTCGGAAAGGAGCTCTTTGAGTTTATCAATCGTGAGAAATTTTTTTAAAAAGGAGTATGTCTCTAGTGTTTTACCCCAGACACCCAGGTTTGCATTTCCGCCCTTGTCTCCGGAACGTGTGGCAAACAATTCTCCAAAATAAATCTCTTTCATTTTATCTGAAGAAAGTTCAACCGGTTTTATATCAGCAGGCGTTATATCCGTAATATCAGGGTAAGAACCGGTTGGTTTTACGCAAAATTCAGTGTCGCCCATAACTATTTTTTGTTCCAAAAATTTATTATTCACCAGGGTCGGCCAGTGTTGAAGGGCCGGAGAGCCGTTTGTTGGAGGAGCGGTTAATGTATAGCCCGGAATACTGGAAAGTGCCATTTCTATGAATTTACTTGAAAAATTCTTCCCCACTTTTTGCTGGTCAGGGTCCATGACGCTGATTTTTAAATGGGCGCTTGCCTCGTCATTGTGGCAGGGATTGTCTTTGTCTATTCTTATGAGCTGAATATCTGTGCGGGCAAACTGCTCTTTGCCCCCTAAATTATGGAATAGGGTATCTTCAACAATCTTCGCCTTTTTCTCAATATCAAGTCCGGTAATAAGAGCTGTTAATGTGTTACGGTATCCAAACAGGTTGTTGATACATACCTTTGCTGAATTCGTGGGGGGCTCGCCTTTCACACCTTGAATAAGTACCCGGTCCTTGTCTTCCTGTTTTATCTGTATGGTATCGAATCTTGCCTTAACATCAGGGGTTAAATAGGCCGGCTGCCTTATCTCATATAAAAGCTGGGCCGTAACGGTTCCAACAGATACAAGGCCGCCTGTTCCTTCATGTTTTGTAATAACAAATGAACCGTCCTCATGCATTTCAGCAATGGGATACCCCATATTTTTAAAATCGGGAACTTCGTCAATAAAAGAGTAATTTCCGCCGGTGGCCTGGGTGCCGCATTCTATAATATGTCCGGCGGCGTATGCCCCTGCAAGTTTATTCCAGTCGTTTTCCTTCCATTTAAATTTCCATGCACAGGGTCCGGAAACAAGGGCAGCGTCGGCTAATCTGCCGCCGATGACGATATCAGCCCCTTCATTAAGGGCCTTGGTAACCCCCCATCCACCAAAATAGGCATTGGCTGTTATGGGCATGGTGCCGGCGGACTTCAAACTTGTGCCCTTGTCCAGGTGGTAAAATTGCTCCCCTTGTTCCTGGAGTTCGGCGATTCTGGGAAGCAGGTCGTCCCCTTCGATATAGGCAATCTTTGGATGGATCCCAAGTTTCTTGGCAACCTTTTCAAGTTCAGCTGCAAGTCCTTTTGGGTTAAGGCCTCCGGCATTGGCGACAATCTTTATGTTTTTATCAAGGCTAGGACCCATGACATCGTTCATCTGTTTCAAAAATGTCGATGCATAGCCTTTGTCAGGTGATTTCATTTTCATTCGGAAAAGTAATGCCATGGTCAGTTCAGCAAGGTAATCTCCCGTGAGGACATGGATTTTTCCGCCTTCAACAAGTTCCCTGGCTGCGGACAGTTTATCTCCTAAATAACCGCTGCAATTTGCTATTTTTAGTATTTCGGTCATCTTAGCTTCTCCAGATCTTTATGTTCGATAAAATAGTGTTGCCTTTGTTTATTTCCCTTTAAATTTTGGTGTGCGCTTTTCAAGAAATGCAGTGATACCTTCAACCGCATCTTCAGTACTGGCAACTTCAATAAGTTTTTCCGATAGAAAATTAACAGCCTCTTCAAGGTCCATCGTCTCGATATCTCTAAAAGCTTCTTTTCCAATCTTCAGTCCAATGGGGCTTTTTGACGTAATCGTTTTCAGAACGTTTTCAACTTCAGATTCAAACTGATCTTCAGGAACTGCCCTTGTAATCATCCCCATTTCAAGGGCTTGTTTTGCGGTTAGTTTCTCTCCCAGAAGAATCATTTCCATGGCTTTTTTCCTTAGCACATTTCTGAAAATCAGAGCGCCGATCATCATTGGGAAAAGGCCCACATTCACCTCAGGTGTTCCGAATTTTGCGCCTTCTTTTGCAATTACAATGTCACAGGCCAGCATGAAACCAGTTCCACCTGCCATGCAATGACCATTGATTTTAGCCAGGGTTGGTTTGGAAAATTTAGCAAGTCGTGTGATAAGGGCCGCATATTTTTTAAATGACTGATTCTCTTTCCCTGTTCCCTTGCCAATACCACCACCAAGATCCGCGCCGGAACAAAAAACTTTGTCCCCGGCCCCGCTGACACAAACAACTCTTACCTCATTATCAGCTTCAGCAGTTTCAAGGCTTTCAAGGAAAAGGGTAACCGCATCACTGCTGATAGAATTTTTGTTTGTTTCTCTGTTTATGGTAATATAAGCAACATTATTTTTTACTTTATATAAAAGATCTGACATTATAATCTCCCCCTGGTTTACCCTTGGTGATACATTTCATGGGACATCAATTTTCCAATTTTGTAACTGTTTCTTCTTTTTGCTCTTCTATATTTACAGGGTCTATATCCACAAGGATTTCCCCGGGCATGACCTTGTCATTTTCTATCACATTTACCTTGGAAACAATTCCTTTGTAGGGAGCGCAAAGGGTTGTCTCCATTTTCATTGCAGAGACAACCACAACTGCCTGGCCTTTTTCAACAGAGTCACCTTCTTTCACCGTAACGGCTATAACCACAGCAGGCATGGGAGGGGTAACCGTTGAAGGTCCGCTGGCACCTT
This sequence comes from Desulfobacteraceae bacterium, assembly GCA_016743945.1. Classification (GTDB taxonomy): domain Bacteria; phylum Desulfobacterota; class Desulfobacteria; order Desulfobacterales; family Desulfobacteraceae; genus NBML01. The sequence continues at coordinate 43,405 of JADGFI010000015.1, read as the reverse complement.
TTTTCTTTTTCGGTCCCTTTGGAATCTTGTCCTCATCCTGAATTTTATAGATTTTTCCGTTCAGCATGATTGTTTTACCGTCAGCGGTTTGAGAAATGTAGGCATTTATGCTTTTTCCATTCACCATCAGGTGCAGTTCATTTTCAGATATTAAGGAATATTTCAGGTCGTATTCCCTTCCTTCAATGATTGCTTCGGCTTTATTTTCCCCATGGCTGTTTATTTCAACCGATACGGTCTCTTCCTGTATTTTAAGCTTGTATTCCACTTTTTTTGGCCTCCTTTATGGGCTTAAAGTCTCCAGTTTCCTAAAGTACTAAAAGGCGTTACCCCATTGTACCCAGAGCAAATACCAGGGGGTGTTTTTTTCCTGTTGCACATTTCATCCAGGATATAGGCAATTGCAGCAATATCCGACTCTTCAAAATTTTCTGACCAGTCAGAAAAATGGGTCTCTATAAAATTTGTATAAACATCCCCCTTTGAAAATGGCGCTGATTCCATGATATCAATCAGAAAATCAATGGGTGTTCTGACGCCTAAAATAATATAGTCTTTCAGGGCTTTCACCATTTTATCAATGGTCTGGGACCTGGTTTCTCCATGAACGACAAGCTTTGAAATAATCGGATCGTATTCCACTGGAACTTCAAACCCCGTATAAACACCGCAATCATTTCTGATGCCCGGCCCTTTGGGTTCTTTTAGAAACTCAATTTTTCCCGGCGAAGGGAAAAATCCATTTGCCGGATCTTCAGCATAGATTCTGCATTCAATGGCGTGACCCCGGCCTGCAATATCTTCCTGGGTAAGTGACAGCTTATTGCCGGCAGCTATTTCCAATTGCTGCCTTACAAGGTCAATTCCGGTGATCATCTCTGTAACAGGGTGTTCAACCTGAAGCCTTGTATTAATTTCAAGGAAATAAAACTTATTTTCCGAGTCAAGGAGAAATTCGACTGTTCCGGCATTTACATAGCCTGCCGCCTTTGCCGCTGCCACAGCCGAGGCTCCCATCTCTTCACGAAGTTGTGGCGTCAAGATATTGGAGGGTGTTTCTTCGATTATTTTTTGATGACGTCTCTGGATTGAGCATTCTCTCTCCAGTACATGGATGGTGTTTCCAAAGGAATCCGCTAAAATCTGAAATTCAATATGTCTTGCCTTTGTGAAAAATTTTTCAAGATAAATTTCACCGTTGCCAAATGCGCTTAATGCTTCCCTTGATGCAGAAGCGCAGGCTTCTGCCATTTCATCGGCAGCGTTTACGATTCTGATCCCTTTTCCACCGCCACCGGCGGTGGCTTTTATAAGAACAGGATATCCGACTCGCTCAGCTTCCATTGCCATAATATCCGGGTCGGCTTCTGTGCTCGTAAGGCCGGGCGTCACAGGAACTTGGCTTTCAATCATTATTTTTCTGGAGGTTATTTTATCGCCAAGATCCCTTATCGCTCGTGCGGAAGGGCCGATAAATACGATATTTTCTTGTTCACATCTTGCTGCAAAGTCTGCATTCTCAGCAAGAAAACCATAGCCGGGATGGATTGCTTCTGAATGAGTCTCTTTTGCAGCTCGGATAATTTTGTCAATGTTAAGATAACTCTCGGAAGGTTCCGGAGTGCCAATATAAACCGCCTCGTCAGCGGAGAGAACGTGGATTGCCTTATCGTCTACGTCGGAATAAACAGATACGGTCTCAATACCCATATCTTTACAGGTATTGATGACTCTGAGGGCGATTTCACCCCGATTTGCTATTAGTATTTTTTTAAACATAATTTTATTTTCCTGGTTTTATATGAAACTCTCATCTAAAATCCTGCAACCATGGGAGTTGGCTCCGCGTCTTTGACCCATCGTTCGTTGTGTCCAAGATTAAATACCATGCTCCGGCCGGGTTACATTCTGAAAACGCCAAATCCGGGATCATCGTCTCTTAGGGGTGCATTTAATGCGGCAGAAATCGCAAGCCCTAGAACATCTCTTGTCTTTGCAGGATCAATGATGCCGTCATCCCACAGTTTTGCGGTACTATAATATGCGTTTCCTTCCTTGAATGCAGCATCAATTACGGGTTGTTTGATGAAATCAACTTCTTCCTGGGTCATTTCCTCTTGACCCGCTCTTTTCCTTTGGTCATTTGTAATCGTAATGAGTACGTCAGCCGCTTGCGCCCCTCCCATTACACCAATTTGTGCATTTGGCCACATCCACAAGAATCTTGGAGAGTACCCTCTGCCGCACATGGCATAGTTTCCCGCGCCAAAGGAAGCACCAATTATAACCGTAAATTTGGGAACCGTTGCTGTTGACACGGCGTTCACCATTTTATGACCGTTCTTTGTAATTCCGCCTGCTTCATATTCACGGCCAATGATAAACCCGTTAATATTTTGAAGGAAGAGGAGGGGGATTTTTCTTTTGTCGCAAAGTTGTATGAACTGGGTTGCTTTTTGGGCACTGTCGGAAAATAAAATTCCGTTATTTGCCAATATACCAATAGGATATCCGTGAATGTGAGCCCAGCCGGTTACCAGGGTGGGGCCGTACATTTCCTTGAACTCTAAAAATTTACTTCCGTCGACAATTCTGGCAATAACCTCTCTGCAGTCATAGGGCTTTGAAAGATCCGGGCTGACGATTCCATATAGCTCCTTTGGATCATAAGCCGGTTCTTCAACTTCCGTCATGGAAAGTTTTGATTTCTCATTTTCCGGAAGATTCTTCACAATTTTGCGGATCATTTCAATGCATTCTTCATCGGTATCTGCAAAATAATCAGAAACGCCTGACTCAGCACAATGAAGTTCCGCGCCGCCAAGTTCATTGGCCGTGACCTCTTCTCCAGTTGCTGCAAGAACAAGGGGGGGGCCTCCCAGAAATATTGCCCCGTGATCTTTGACATGTACAATTTCGTCGCACATGGCGACTCCGTAAGCGCCACCAGCTGTGCAAAGCCCCATGGCACCGACAATTTGGGGGATACCCATTTTTGACATGCGGGCCTGATTATAAAAAACCCTTCCGCCATCATTGGCATCCGGGAAAATTTCTGACTGTAAGGGGAGGTAAGCCCCGGCTGAATCCATTAGGTTGACAAATGGCAGGCGGTTTTCCATTGCGATGGTTTGGGCTCTGATGGATTTTTTTACAGAAAGAGGGTAGGAGGATCCGCCTTTAATGGTGGCATCATTCATACTCACCAGAACTTCGCGACCTTCAATAATACCGATTCCAATGACAATTCCGGCCTTATGAATTTTCCCGTCATACATGCCCTTGGCGGCCAGGGGGGAAAGCTCAAGAAAAGGGGTGTTTTTATCCAGCAGAAGCTCAAGCTTTTTTCTTGCCGGAAGCTTGCCCGAGTCTTTTTCTCTTTGTCTGGACTTTTCAGAGCGTTCATCCCATGAGCGGGTTAGCTCGGTGCTCAGATCATCAACAAGAGCCGTTAAATCTTCATAATTTTTCTTGTATTCATCTGAATTTACATCAATTTTACTTTCAATAACATCCATATTTTTTCACCTTTTATTATAGGGTTTAAAAACAATAATATTGGCTTGAACACTCCTCATTATCGTGTTCACACACTTTAAATTTTTTATGATTCCATGTCGGTTATTTGTTTTTTTGTTGCCTGAATTCCTGCAATAATAGTGTCAATCAAAGGATCCACTAAATCAACAAGGCTTTCAGGCCTTCCTGTCATGAGCCAGCTGGTTACAAGGTGTTCTATGGTTCCTATAATCATTGACCGAGTGAGATAAACATTAATATCATTTCTAAATTCACCCGCTAAAATACCTTCTTCAATGGCTTCATCAATCATTTTTAACCCTTTTTTAATTTCCAAATGGCCTTCGCTATTCAAAAATTTTTTATTGTGCTTCAGGATAAGCATGAGAATTGAAGCATTATTCGGATTCTCTTCATTTGTTGAAAGGAAAATGTAAATAATGGATCGCAGTTTGTTTTCAGCCCCGCGAATGAGGGTAAGATGAAATTGCATTAACTTAAAAAGCTCGGATGCATTTTTTGTTGGAACGGAAAATAGAAGCCCCTCTTTTGTGGAAAAATATTCATAAATAGAGGCCTCTGAAATTTTAGATTCTTTGGCAATTCCAGAGATGGTTGTCTCCTGAAAACCCTTTTCCCCAAAAAAACGTTCAGCTGTTTTCAGAATTTGAGTTTTCCGGGCTTCTATTTTTTTAAAATTTGCCATTTCCTGCCCTTTGGTTTGCCCAGGAAAAATGGGCCAATGGTTATAAGAAACTGGAATATACCCTATCCCGCCGGATATTATTATATAAATAATAAAGTTTGACTATTATAATGTCAAGTAAAATATTGTATGACTTTTATTGTATGTTTTTTATTCCGGGTTTTTAAGAGATTTTTTATATTGAATACAACAAGTTAGTCTCAGTAATTATTTCAGAAGATATCTTTTTTAATAAGCTTTTTTAATGATCTTTTTGGAGACTTATTATATAGTATGGGTGAAGAAAGATTTCTTTATAGTACTGATTTTAAAGGCTCGATAGGTAATTATCTCCCATGGCCTTTAAAAATGAAAATTGGATTTTTGTGCTTTTAAAAAGTATCACTTTTGATTTAACCATTTATATGGTGGGAGACTTTTAAAATTTCCCCCTTAACGCGCGTCTTAGAATCTTTTCAACGGCACTTTTTGGAAGCGCATCTCTTATTTCCACCACCCTGAAAACTTGCCATCACTGAAAAAAACTATTTTTTAATCATCTGCTAAGAGATACAAAATTAAGGTTTACCAGCAGGGGGGCCTTTGGGGGAAATAAATCACAGATCTTACCAACTCTGGGAAAAGTTCGCCTCAAAGACATCTGTTTTAGCCTTTTGAAGCAAATGGTTGATGTCGGGCGGGTGCTGGAGTATCTGCCAGGCAAGACACCGTGGGCAGGATTCCATTGCTTTGTTTGTAAAGGGTCATGCGGTCTTCAGAATTTCATCCTTTCTTTTCTGTTTGTCCTTATCATTTATGGCCGACCGCCATGGAACTGCTCTCCTATTTTGTCTGGTTTTTTATGAATGCATGAGCAATTTATTAAAAATAACCCAAGTAAATCCCCACTGATATTGACAATATGGGTACCTGGACTATAATGGCCCTGAACTTTTTTAAGACAGGATTCAGGTCAGGGAGAACCGCGGGAATTGCCCCTTACAAAAAATTTAAAACGCTGGAAAAAATGAAACTGACTAATCCTGTTAAAAAAGTAGCTGCAATCCACGACCTTTCCGGATTCGGAAGGACCTCCTTAACCGTGATCATACCGATTTTATCACGAATGGGCATTCAGGTCTGCCCCCTGCCCACGGCAGTGTTGTCAACCCACAGTAAATTTCAAGATTTCCATTTTGTGGATCTGACCCATGCCCTTGAACCCATCATCGCCCATTGGAAAAAACTGGACTTAAAATTTGATGCAATTTATTCCGGATTTCTGGGCTCCCATCGTCAGATTGAAATTGTCAAAGAATTTATTGAAGCCTTCAGACATGAGGATATAAAGATCATTGTGGATCCTGTCCTGGGGGATAATGGAAAGATCTATACCCCGTTAAGCCCGGAGCATGTAACTGAAATGAAATCCTTGATCGCCCATGCCCATGTGATTACCCCCAACCTGACCGAGGCAAGCTATCTTCTAGATGAACCCTTTTCGGATCGTATCGAAATCAAAAGAATAAAAAACTGGATTTGGCGCCTGGCGGACAAAGGGCCTGAAATCGTCATTGTCACCAGTGTCAGAACAAACGGATATGATGACCAGACATCTGTTGTGGCTTATAATAAAAACGATGAGCGGTTTTGGAAGGTTACCTGTAATTATCTTCCAACCGAGTATCCCGGGACCGGGGATGCCTTTGCCAGTGTCGTCACAGGGGCGTTGCTCCAGGGAGACAGCCTGCCCATTGCCATTGACAAGGCCGTACAGTTTACCTCCATGGGCGTGCGGGCCACATTCGGCTATGAGTATGATAATATGGAGGGGATCATGCTGGAGCGGGTGTTGAACCAGCTTGACATGCCATCCCTTTCAATGAGCTATGAACTGATTTGACAACCCGCCGAATAGGTTTATGGACAACCTTAGGGCGTACTCCGGATATTTCACGAGTTGGATTTGTTTTAGCTGCAAGTTGCGGGGGATGCCGATGGCACGTATAATACCTTGTCATTGGTGACTGCCTGAGGGCACGCGATCATGAAAATAGGCGCCATTGCGGTGATGAACAATCCTCTGTATGCGGACAGAGAGCTTATTTCCCAATTTAACGATTCAAATTCCACCCATGTGATCACCCTGGATTTTTTGGCAAATAGGGATGATTGCTCTTCGGTCAAAAACAGGGATTAAAACCATTGTATACACCTCAGTTGGGGATTATCTTTCCTTTCTTAAAAATATTTTACTTCCCCATATCGGTGGTTCCAAAGGGGGTTCCAAAGGGGCTGTCCCCACCCATGGTAATTTGAGCAAGCAGATCCAGCAGATTAATGCCTGGCTCCCTGAATTTGTTCGGTTCCTTCAAAAATAGTTAACATTCTGGATTTTTTTGTCTGATATCCATTTGTTTTGTAGTCAGCCGCTCACTTTTTCCCTTAACGCGCGTCTTAGAATCTTTCCAACGGCACTTTTCGGGAGCGAATCTCTTATCTCCACCACCCTGGGAACTTTAAATGTTGCAAGGTGCTTGCGGCAGTAATTAATAATATCCTTTTGTGAAACTTCTCCCTTGGCTTCAGGTGTTAATACAACAGCCGCCTTGACGGTTTCGCCGCGGTATGTGTCCGGGATGCCGATGACGGCAACTTCTGCAACTCCGGGGAGCTGATAGATAACATTTTCAACTTCTGTTGGCGCAAGGTTGTATCCCGAAGTAATAATCAGGTCCTTTATCCGGTCAACAAAATGAATAAAATCTTCATTGTCTATGAATCCCCGATCCCCGGTCCTGAACCATCCGTCCGGAAGAAACGATGATTTTGTCTGCTCTTTTTTATTCAGGTAGCCTCTTGCAAGCTGGAGACCTCTGTAAGCGATTTCACCTTCTTCATTTCTTGGAACAATATTTGCCTTATCATCAACGATTTTAACTTCAGAAATAATGGGAATACCGATTGCTTCTGATTTTTCCTTGATTCCCGGAATGGACATGATTCCACCGGAATTTGTTTCGGTCATTCCCCATCCGCTGACCAGTTTAATACCGGTAAGCTCACGCCAGCCTTTTTGAAGCGCATGGGGCACCGGGGCGCCACAGGCAATGGTAAATGTCAGGCTTGATATATCATGTTTTTGGATGAGTGCTTTCTGACCAAACAGTGCAATATATAAGGTTGGCGGCGCAAAAATCACATTTACCTTATATGTTTCAATAATTCTGAAGGCATCTTTTAAATCAAACATTGGGATGGGGATGACGGTTCCCCCCTGGTAAAAAACCGGAAGTAAATGCAGATAATACCCGGCTGTGTGAAACATTGGCATAATTGAAAAATTTACTTCCTGGTCCCAGTTTTTAAACGCATGGGTATGGGAGATTGAATTATAGACCGCATTAAAATGGGTAACCTCAACACCTTTTGATGGTCCTGTTGTGCCGGCTGTATAAAGCAAAAGTGCAATGTCTTGTTTTGGAGAACTGTCATAACTGCCTTCCAGGGGCGTTAAATCCTGTATTTCATCGATCATATCAATTGTGCCGGGAATTTGTTGCTTTGGAACGTCAAAAAGGGGTTTAATTGTTTCTGAAACAACTGCCTCTTTTGCCGCAAAGTCTTTCAAATTTGTTAAAATAACATTTTCAATTGTTTTTTTATCGTGGAGTTCCTTGACCTTTCCATAAAAAAGATCCAGCATCATAAAATTTTTCACCGATCTCAAACCTGGGTGCCATTGTTTTTTTTATCAATTGCCCTCCGTTCAATAAGGTTTTGTAATACCTACATTAGTTTGGATATAATCTCCTTCATGATTTCAGTTGTTCCACCGCCAATTGAAAGAATACGATTGTCTCTGTAAAGTCTTTCAACAACACATTCTCTCATATATCCGTAACCGCCGAAAAGCTGGACTGCATCATAGGTGACCTTGTCACTGACCGAGCATGCAAAGTTTTTTGCCATGGAAATTTCTTTGACCATATTTTCTCCGGCATTGATTTTAGCCGCAATCCTGTAAGTGAATTCCCGGGCCACTTCAACCTGGGTTGCCATGTCAACCAATTTATGACGGGTTACCTGGAACCCGTTCAGGGTTTTTCCAAAGGCTTTTCTTTCTTTGACATATTTAATCGTCTCTTCAAGGGCCAGTTGTGCGGTCATGTATGCCATGACGCAAATTTGAAGGCGCTCGCTCTGGAAATTTTCCATGATATAGTAAAAACCCTGATTTTCTTCACCCAGAAGATTGGAAACCGGAACCCTGCAATTATCAAAATAAATCTGGGCGGTATCCGATGCCCACCAGCCTGTTTTTTTAAGTTTAGTTGACACAAAATATCCCGGCGTATCAGATTCAATAACAAGCATACTGATGCCATGGGCGTTCTCTTTCCCGGTTCTCACGGCGGTTGTCAGCTGGTCTGCTCTGATACCGCTTGTGATAAAGGTTTTGCTGCCGTTAACAATATAATGATCCCCATCCCGGACAGCCGTGGTGGTAAGATTCGCCACATCAGAACCGCCCCCTGGTTCTGTAATGCCAAGTGCTGCTATTTTATTGCCTGCAATTACAGGTTTAACAAATTTTTCTATCTGCTCATCTGTTCCTTTTCTGATGATTGGTGGAATTGCAATGTCAATGGAGCCGATTCCCGCAACAAATCCCCCCGAGGTGGAGCGCATCAATTCTTCGCCTGCAACAACTTTCATGAAAATATCACCCGATGTTCCATCACATTCTTCAGGATATCCAATTCCCAAGAAACCAAGTTCGCCTGTTTTTTGATACATTTCCTTTGGGAATTCACCCTTTTCTTCCCATTCATCAATGTTGGGGATTACTTCTTTTTTAATGAATTCCCTCATGGATTTTCGGACAAGATCATGTTCTTTTGTGAAATATTTCTGATATTTTCCCTTGAAATTCAAATCAATCCCCATGATGAGCCTCTCCTTTAAAGGTTAAAAATTTTCATCTGCGATCCTTATTTAAATTTTCCGGCTGCAGGACCCATTTCGGCAGGGCCTGCAAATGCCTGGGCAATCAACATCCATTCGCGTGCAATATCACCCTTGGTTTTAAGGTTAGTATCATCAATATGTCTTCTCTGGGTGACCACAAGGCAGAAGTCTTCAGCGCTTCCCATAACCCAATTTTCCCTTTGATCGTCGTTCCAGAGCCAGGTTTCATTGGACGGGCTTGTAAGCTCAACACAAACTTTTTGAGATGGTTTTTCAAGCTGCCTGTTCGCATATGACCAGCCAAATGTCTTAACGCCTAATTGGGCAATATGTTTTAACCGATCGGTTGATTTTCGTTTTAGTCCCAGTGCATCGGCAATATCCTGCCCATGGGCCCAGGTTTCCATTATCCTAGCAACTACAAAGGATTTTGCATTCATGGGCGGACCATACCAAGGCACCGTGTCTGTCTGTCCAAGAACCTCAAGTGCTTTTATCATTTTTGTTCTTTCGCTGATCCAGTATTTCATCAGTTCTTTTGGGGCGAGCTTTTTCAACTCTTTTAATGTTTTTTCAAAAAAATCTTCAAAACTTGTGATACCTTCAAAGATTTTTTCCATATCTCGATTAAACCCCTCCGGATCTGTTGCCGCCAGACTTGCCTTATCGTCAAAGTAAGTGATGTGGCAGATTTCATCGTGTATGGTCCAGTCACAAAAGGGGGTTTTTGACTCCCACTGAGAATCACTTAAATCCTTGACGATATCATCAAGGAGGTCATGCTCCCTGGCAAGTTCCCTGCATAAAATTTTCATTTTCATTTCCTGGTATTATTAAAAGTTATTTGTTTGTATTTTTTAGATACGTTTCTTCTAATTTTCTTTCAGGGCAGCCTTTTTGATCTTGCCGGCCGGTGTCATGGGAAGCTCATTCCTGAATTCAATTTTCCTGGGAATTTTGTAATCTGCAAGATGTTCTTTGCAAAATTCGATAATTTCCTTTTCATTAATATCTGCGCCGGGAGCAGGGACGATATAGTATTTCCCCACTTCACCCAAAATTTTATCAGGAACACCGATACCCGCAACCATTGCGACCTTGGGATGGCTTGTGATTAGATTTTCCACTTCAACCGGATATACATTGAATCCTCCCTGGATATACATCTCCTTTTTTCTTCCCATGAGAATAATGTATCCGTTTTCATCAATGCAGCCCATATCACCGGTTAAAACCCAACCCTCTTTGTCAAACCCGTCTTTTGTTGCTTCCGGCATATCATGGTATTGCTTAATTACCTGATCCCCTTTGAAACAAATCTGGCCCACCACATCTGTTCCAACTGTGTTATTCTTTTCATCAATGATTTTTAACGCAAGATTTCCAACCGGCTTTCCAATTGATTTTAATGTATAATCAAAACTACTCTCCCACGGGCTCATGACAACCATTCCCGAGGTTTCGCTCAATCCGTATAAATTCATTACTACTGCATTTGGATAGGCTTCATGGAGCTGTGTTAAAAGGGTGGTGTCTGAATTTGAACCTCCGCTGATAACCAGCCTTATTGCGCTTGTGTCAATCTCTTTAAATTTTTCATTCATCAAAAGAAGGGTATGGATTGTTGGAACTCCCGTTGCGATGGTCAATTTAAATTTTTTCATTTGCTCAATAACATAGTCAGGGCTGAACATGGGGATGAGCAGTATTTTGCTTTTTCCCAAAAGAGCAGTTAAAATACCACATGTTATTCCGCCGACATGGTTCAGGGGAAGCGCAAGGGACATCATATCATCCGGGCTGATTTTTATATGGACTGCCTGGGCATAGGCTGATGCAAGCTGGCTTTTATGGGTTATTACAGTGCCTTTGGGGCGGCCCGTAGTTCCGGATGTATAAATGATAAGAATTGTATCATCAGGCGTCACCTCGTTGTTTGAGCTGTCAATCAATTCTCTGTCAATTTCGGTTTTTATAAGGGTTTCAAAACTTATACTGCCGTCAAAGCCCTGGCCCCCCATGAATATATATTCTTTCACACCAGGTATCGTTTTTTTAAAATTATCAAAAAAATTAACGTAATCCATATCAAACAATGATGTAAGGCTGAGTATTGCCCTTGTTTTGCTCTGATTAATCATATAATCAAGCTCAGAATCCCTGTACCGAACACTTAAGCCTGTAATGGCAACCCCTATTTTTGCCGCAGCAAAATAGGTATACAGGCATTCAGGCTGATTAAGGCCTATGATACCAATTTTATCGCCCTTTTGAAAACCAAGCGTCAGGAGTCCCGTGGCAATACGATCTGAAATTTCATCTACTTCATTGTATGAAATTTGCCTTCCCTCATAAATGTACATTGTGCTGTCTTGCATTTCATTTGTCGCAATTTTAAGGGCTTCCCAGATTGTTCCGGTTTTAATTGGATTTTTCATATTCTTTCCTTTGTTTGATTCCTGACCCATGGCGTCGCCTTGTGTCTGTGGTTGCTTGAAGTGGAATATGGCTGACAATGGTTGACAAATAAGGGCAATAGCATTTTTTGATCGATTTATATTTGTTGCACTATTATTTATATAATAAAAATATAGCATGACTTTTTTAAAGTCAATAAAAAAAATGTATAACTTTTATTTATGCCCTGTCTCATTTGAGTGTCACCCAAAAAAAGGGCCTGATGCGCTGAAAATTCCTATCGCCTCTTCAAGGTGCCGCAAAGGGTGTATGTGTTTTGGTGGGAACGGTTGATTTGGGTTCGCTTCCCAGTTTGCCGTATTGACAATATTTTGATTTATTGATTATAGTGTGTCTGGAATGGGTCGACATGAACGGATTTAGACAAAGAAAAAGCGTCCAATGGAACGAGAATAAATGGAAACAGATTAATGGAACAGGCAAAAAAAACAACCCCGCAAGCCCAAAGAAGAGAGCGGGAACGCGAGTACCGGTATCGGACCATTTTATCGGCTGCAGAGACCTTGTTCGCCGCAAAAGGGTTTCGCAAAACCAGTGTGGAGGAGATTGCCGACCAATCCGAAGTCTCGGTGGGAACGGTATATTTTTATTTTAAAGACAAGGAAGAGCTGTTGATTCATCTCTTTGATGAAAGCCTGTACCAGCTCCGGTCCATCCTGGGCAAGGAGTTTGAACGAGCCGATTCTCCGGTCAAGGGGATGGAGAAGGCCGGTCATGCATTTTTCGATGAATTTTGTACCCATTATTCAAAAAAAGCCTTGATCCTGTTTCGGGAGTCCCCGGGCCACGGCAAAAGAATGGAAGCCCGGCGCAAAAATATGTCTGAACTGATTTCCAAAGACCTGAGTCAGGCCATAGATCGCCTCAGAAAGGATGCCGGCTGTAAATTTCGCAGTAAAAATTCATCCTCGATTTATGCCATGTGCATCCTGGGGGTCTATGAGAAAGTGGCATACCACTTTCTCACAGAACCCGATGATCCGGACAGAGCCAAAGAGATAGCATTGGATGCTGTGGATTTTATCATTGGCGGTATAAAGGATATTACAGGACCCGCTGCTTAGATCAGACAGGGGTTTGTCGCAAAATGTTTTTTCTAACCTTCCCCGTTGAGGTTGTCGGAAGGCTGTCCGATAAAATCACGCGTTTGGGCACTTCAAATTTTCCCAGGTTTTTTTTGCACAATTGGAGAATATCTTCTTGTGTGAGTCCGCTGTCCGCAATTGGTACCACAAAGGCGGTCACAGCTTCCACCCAGCGTTCGTCCGGCAGACCGACTACAGCCACCTGGTCCACCCGGTGGTCCTCCAGGATCACCCGTTCCACACGGATGGAGGCCACATTTTCACCCCCTGTTTTGATCATGTCTTTTTTACGGTCCACAAACAAGAGCTGGCCGTCTTCATCAAAGGAACCCAGATCGCCGGAATGATGCCATCCGAATTTTCGGCTTTCCAGAGTCGCGTCTTCATCCTTATAATAGGCTTCCATGACAACGGGTCCCCGCCAGACGATCTCACCCACCTTGCCCGCTGGCAAAAGGTTGCCCTTCTCATCCATGACGCCGGTGTCCAGGGCCAGGTTGGATACACCCCAGTAGTTACCCTGTTTGTTCGGGAGCTGGCTGGCCCGGAAGACATTGGTGGGGGGGAAGCATTCTGTCTGGCCCGTGCCCAGCATAAACTCTGAATTGAATATCTTGATGCCCCCTTCCAGGGTGGCCTGGTCCATGGGTGCCATGGCAAAGACACAGGTTTTAAGATGGTCCCAGTTCCTTGTTTTCGAATCGGGGTGGCCGATCATGGCCCGGTACATAATGGGCAGGCCAAAGGTAAGGTTCACCCGGCCTTTTTCCAAGGCTTCCATTACCTTGCCCGGATCAAATTGCCTGAAAATAGAGACAGTCCCGCCCACATTCAGGGTGGAATAGGTGACAGCCTGTTGGGCACAATGGAAAATAGGCAACATCATGCTGGAGGAATATCCGGGCCGCAACCCAAATTCAATGGCCGTGGACAAAGCAGAAATATAAACCCCCAGATGGGTGATGAGAACTCCCTTTGGTTTTCCCGTGGTCCCGCTGGTATAAAGGATTTCAAAAATATCCCGTTCCTGGATGATGATATCTTCCACTTCATCAATAGACCCTTGTGCCAGGAAATCATCAAACAGGGTATAGTCTTTGGAAACAATTTCATCCCCGGTTTTGATACTGACCATTAGCTGGATACCCGGCAGGTTGACCTTGATCTTGTCCATGAGAGGAACCAGGAGGCTGTCCACCACAATGGCTTTTGCTTCCGAGTGATTGAGTACATAAATAATATCTTCGGGTGCAATACCCGGATTGACGGGAACGGCCGTGATACCAGCTTTGGCACAGCCGTACAGGGCAATGATGTATTCAGAGGAATTGAGGCCCAGAATGGCTACGCGGTCCCCTTTTTGAAGGCCATTTTTTTTTGCGGCGCCGGCAAAGCAATTAATTTTCTGATTCAGTTCCTTAAAGGTATAAGAGATTTCTTTTTCGCCTTTATAGTCCCTTAACGCAATTTTGTCCGGGGTGTTTGATGCGCGTCTTCTAAACATGTCTCCAAGAGCAACTCGTTGAATTAAATTTTTTTCAATTTCAATCGTCATTTTGTTCTCCTTTTTGATTATGGTGACACAGATGCTGGCGGGATATGGGGTTCCGTTTCAGCATCTGAATTTACAGACATGTTCTTGTTTGTGTTATTTACTGAATTAGATTCAATATTATAATAAGGCTCAAGATTATAATACTCCTCAATTTTGTCAAGTCTTTTTTGGCGGGGGTGTTTTTCCTGGGAAGGATGTATGGTTTCACTCTTTGGTTAAAGAATAAAACTTCTTGAGTTCTGCTGGATCAGTACTTTTCCGGGCCTGCCGTTTTAATATCAACGCGCATTGTTGATATTCAACCATTTTTATCCCGGAGCATTGTTTATATTGTGTCTTTTTGATTAAATTTAATCAATCTTCCCAAAAATTGATTTTACCCAATTACTAGAAATCCCCGCATTTATAAGATAATATAATTATTTTTTAAGTATTCAACAGACTGGCATAAATATTGAAAATCTTCTCTTGATAATGTCACTGTTTAAACAAGGCATTGAGCAGGTTGACTTTTGATTTTTTTATGCGAGAAAGGCTTAAATATGGTTATAAAAAGGTGGGTTGCATTCCTATTTTTCTTTAGTATATTTTTAACACCGACTGTTTCAAGTGTTTTGGGTTCTTACTCAATAGATGAGATAAAAACACCCCTTCAGATTTTTCCACCACAGATTCAAGCGGGCCTTGATCAATCAACGGCGGTACAACCGGAGTTTCAAGTGGTTAAGGGGGTTATTAAAACCGGAGATACTATTTTTTCCCTGCTGAACCGACATCTTCCCATGCAAACCATTTACCGGTTAAACCGTCAAAGCGTACAATATCTTTCATCCCACCAGGTCAAAAAAGGGCAGGCCTATAAATTCACTCTCCAGGAAGGCAATTTTATCGGATTTGAATATGAGAATAATAAACAAGACAAGTTAGTTATTCAAAGGGAGAAAATTGGTTTTTCCATCATGCAGATGCCAATAGAGTATGATAGAACCCTATCGGTGGTCTCTGTCCCCATTGTTTCCAGTTTGCTTGAAGCGGTCAAAAAAGCAGGGGAACGAAGAGATCTTGCACGGAAGCTGTCTGACCTTTTTGTCTGGGATATTGATTTTTTCAGGAATATCCAACCCGGTGACCAATTTGATCTCCTTATTGAAAAACGGTATCTGGATGGTAAATTTATGGGGTATGGAAAAATACAGGCCGCCATTTTCATCAATAACGGCATACTGTTTAAAGCATTTTTGCATAAGGATTCAAAGGGAAGATCTGGATATTATGATGAAAATGGAACCTCCCTTCAAAAATTATTGACCCTTACATTTTCACGGAATTCATCCAAATCTACCCCCAAACAGATGCATCCCATATCAAAAGAATATTGTGCCTATCCGGGAGCGGATTATGCAACCCCCATCACTCCCGATAAAATGGAACAATTCCAGGCAAGAGTCAAAAAATTATCCCAAAAAATGTTAACGGTCCATTCACCCCACCCCTCAAACAAAGAATCAGTATAGATCTGGGGTGATGAAAGTCACCCTAGTTAAATCGCAAATTCTGGGTTCTGTTTTTGTTCCTTCCATTCATCAAGATCGCTGCGTAAATTCATTCCATCTATCATCCGTACTGAGTTACCGCTTTAACACTGTGGCAGCCTATTTAGTGATCCGCAAATACCTAAAATGATGGGCAATTTTTCCGGCATGGGTTTACAGGGTTGACTTTCGGTCTTAGATTAAAAGAATACATGAAACAACCTGTATTCGCAGAAAAAAAGACAAATCGCTTTTTTAACCTTTGAAACAACAGGAGAGAATCAATGAAAACATTGTTTAGATCTTTAATCGTGTTCAGCCTGTTTTTCTTTTCATCTTACGCGTCTGCGTCCCAATGGACAACTGATGCAGACCATTCTGAAATCCGATTTAAAATAAAACATATCCTCACGACTGTTTCCGGTCAATTCACCGAATTTAGCGGCAACCTGCTGTTCGATCCTCAAACACCGGAAGCGGGGAAATTTGATTTTACCGTCAACGTTAAAAGCGTTGACACAAATAATGGAAAGCGGGACAATCATCTGCGATCAAAAGATTTTTTTGATGCGGATAAATTTCCTCAAATGACATTCACCTCCTCTCAAATCCATCATCTAAAAGACAATCGGTACGTATTGGAAGGCGTGATGACCATCAAAGACGTCAGCCAGAAAATACAGATCGAATTTGAATTTTTTCCGCCCCAGCCCCACCCGTTTGATAAAAAGAAAAATGTCGCCGGGTTTCAGACAAATTTTATAATTCCCCGGCTTGCGTATCACGTGGGCGATGGCAAATTTCTAAAAATGGGGGTGGTCGGCAGTGATGTTGAAGTTGAAATCGCCATGGAAGCCCTGACAAAAAAATAACCGGACCCGGATGGATCACACTCGGCACTGCAATGGCAAAAAAAACTCAAACGATCTCTCCTGAACAGGCAAAGGAGTTTAGGATGACAATGGAAAAAAAACAGACAGATACCATAACACATTCGCATCCTGGAATACCACAGATCGATTATAATCTTAATGAACACTTAGAAAATATGAAAATAGAAAAAGGGGCCAGTTATAAACCAAGGACTAAACATCTTGATAAAAATGGTTGGGCTCTTTATACCAATCGTCTTTTTCTGGAATCCAGCCCCTATCTGTTACAGCATGCACATAATCCGGTTAATTGGTACCCCTGGGGCAATACTGCCTTTAAAATTGCAAAGGAAAAGGGCCTTCCAATATTATTGTCCATTGGCTATTCCACCTGCCACTGGTGTCATGTGATGGAGGAGGAATCCTTTGAAGATCTTGAAATCGCCACCTATATAAATGAAAACTTCATTGCCATAAAAATAGATCGTGAAGAGCGCCCCGATGTGGATGCCGTATACATGAGTGCGGTTCAGGCCATTACAGGACGAGGCGGGTGGCCCATGACGGTATGGTTAACACCTGATCGAAACCCTTTTTACGGCGGCACCTATTTTCCTGCCAGAGACAAAGATCGGGGTGTATCCATTGGTTTTTTAACACTTCTTCAAAAAATAAAAGAAAGCTATGTTCAAAAACCTGCTCTGATTCACCAAACAAGCATGGAGCTTACTAAAAATTTACAAAAAATGCTGGTGCCGGAAAAAGGGGAAAAGGTACCGGATGCAGCAGCTCTTTGGATGGTAATTTCCCAAATAAAGATCCGGTATGACAACATTAACGGTGGCGTTACGGGTGCACCAAAATTTCCCAGCACCATGCCCGTGCGTTTATTGCTTCGGCATTATCGCAGAACTTTAGATGAACAAACATTGGAAATGGCAAAACAGACATTGGTTAAAATGTCCCATGGGGGAATATACGATCAGGTTGGCGGGGGATTCCACCGGTATGCCACAGATGAAAAGTGGCTTGTACCCCACTTTGAGAAAATGCTTTATGACAATGCCCTTCTTGTCATGGCATATCTTGAAGGCTTCCAGGTCACAGGCGATCATACATTGAAAAGAATAGTAGATGAAACACTGTCCTATGTAAAAAGGGATATGACAGCACCCGGTGGTGGATTCTATTGTGCAACAGATGCTGACAGCCTTACCTCTGATGGAGAAAATGAAGAAGGCTATTATTTTACCTGGAACTTAGGTGAGCTTGAGGCAATTTTAGGCAAAGAAACTGCAACCAGGATGGCACTTTATTTTAATGTCAGCAAATCAGGGAATTTCGAAGGCAGAAATATTTTAAACATCACAAAATCTGCCAAAACCATTGCAGATGATCTTGGAATACCCGAAAAAGTTTTTGAACAACTTCTCCTTGATACAAAATCAAAACTGTATGCCCAACGAAACAAACAAAAAAAACCATTAAGGGATGAAAAAATTCTGACTGCCTGGAATGGCTTGATGATTTCCGCATTTGCCCGGTCCGGGCTATTGCTTGGCAATGGGGAGTACATTCAAATCGCAAAAAAAGCAGCGCTCTTTATTCTAGACAATTTATATATTAATGGGGAGCTGTTTCGTTCCTATAAAGACGGAAGAGCAAGCCATCGAGCATATCTTAATGATTATGCATTTTTTATAGCGGCATTGATAGATCTTTTTGAAGCCGATTCAGACCCGTTCTGGTTTCAGACCGCCCTGGCGCTTGACACGTATCTGACCCGGCATTTTGAGGATACGGTTGATGGCGGTTTTTTCATGACCGCAGATAATCACGAGGCGATGATCGCCAGGGAAAAACCCGGATATGACGGTGCCCTACCATCGGGAAATGCCATTGCTATTATGAATTTACTCAGGTTTTACGAATTCACAACCATTGACACCTATAGAAAACGGGCAGTTGCTTCTTTTATTGCATTTTCCAGAATTTTTGAATCCAATCCCCTTGCGCTTACAGAGATGATGATGGCACTTGATTTTTCTTTGGATACGCCCAAGGCAATCGTTATTGTCTCTCCAAGCGGACGACAGGAAAGCAACCCCTTTTTAAAAGAGCTGGGGAACACATATCTTCCCAATCGAGTTTTAATTCAGGTTGAGGAGGGTGAAAAGGCAAAAGAACTTGCCAGAATCATACCGATTTTAACAGGTAAAACAACCATTGGCGGCAAGGTTACAGCATATGTGTGTGAACGAGGAATTTGCCTATTGCCCGTCCATACACCTGATGATTTTGCCCCCCTGATCAAGCGTGTTGACACGCTTGAAAAAACCATAAAAAAAAGAATATAGGAGATATTAATTAAGACCGGAACATTGAGGTCACCCTGGCATTGCACGAAGGAGGGATTTCATGACAAATAAGATTGATAAAAAGATTCAGACGATAAAACCCAATATATTTTCAAAAACCATTGAACAAATTACCCGTGTGGGCCTGGGCGGAGAAGGAGCCCTTCGGACAACCGGAGAACAAAATGCCCAAAAGGTTATTTGCGAGGCTGTCCATCAGGGTATTACCTACTTCGACTCAGCCAGGGTATACATGGACAGTGAGCTGTATTATGGGTCATATTGGAAAAATCATCCAGGGAAAAGAGAGAGAATTTTCCATACGAGCAAGTCTTCACAAAGGACAAAGAATGCTGCATTGGCAGAACTGACACAGACCCTTAAACGATTGAACACGCCATATCTTGATCTGTGGCAGATACACGATGTGAGGGATGAAAAGGATCTTGCACTTATTTCACAAAAAGGCGGGGCCCTGGAAGCATTTGTGGAGGCCCGGGAGATGGGCTTGGCAAAATACATAGGTGTTACCGGCCATCATGACCCTTATATTCTGGCCAAAGCGATTGATCAATGGCCTGTGGATGCGGTACTCATGCCGGTCAATCCAGTGGAGGAAATTATAGGCGGCTTTCTAACGCATACGCTCTCAGCGGCTCACAAAAAAGGGATTGCTGTAATCGGCATGAAGGTATTGGGCGGCAAACACTATATTGCAAAAGATTTGGGAATCACAGCCGGTTTATTAACCCAATTTGCCTTGTCCTATGATATAACACTTGCCATTGTCGGCTGCAGCACGCCGGATGAGGTTAAAGAACTTGCCATGGCGGGAAGAAATGAGAGCCATATGACAGCCGCCGAACGAAAAGAGATCATAAAGCCATTTCTCCCTAGGGCCAAAAAACTGGCCTTTTACCGGGGAAGTGCTTTCAAATTTCTATAATGGTTTCATTTATATTTAACAATATCTTCGTTGTCCAGCATTACCTGCCCGGCTTTTGCGTTTTCCACCGCCTGCTCAGGTGTTCTCGCCCCGCATAGGGCAAAGGTGATTCCTGACTGTGCAATTGTCCAGGAAATAACCAGCTGTGCGTTTGATACTTCATATTGTTTCATCAATTGGGGTGGTAGCATTCTGCCAATGGGTAATATAATGGCCGATATAGTCTGTTTGAAGCCGCTTCAGACTTACTCTTGTCTCCTTTCGATTAAGTCAATCTAAGGGATGGATAGTTTCTTCGTTTTTTTCCGGACCTGTTGGTCCCTGTTCAGGCAGATCCGGAAGGTTTTTTCGGGCAAACAGCGGGCACCTGTCAGACAGGGTAGGTCCCTTTTTGTATTTCACCGGTTTCAGTGATAATGTGATCCATAAGTTCCAGATCCACAAGGTCGTGGGAATAAGTGGTCATATTAAAATTCATATTGGCACTATGGGTTTCTTCCTGCTCCTGATAGATTTTCTGGTGGGTTGAATCCCTGTGGGAATAGTGCAGGCTGTTGGTAAACAAATGCACACAAATCTTATTCAGATGACAGAGGCTCACGGTTCCTGCCGTACCGGTCGGGGCCACTATTTTCTGATCAGAGGTGATGGTCAGGGCGCCGACAAACATTTTGTTGGCCCCCTCAATGTAGTGGCTCAGGTTGTGGGCCGGGGTCACGATATGTTCAATGTCGGCATCCCTGAGAGCGCGGACCGTTTGACGGGTCCTTTCCGGATTGTGTTCAAGGATGATGACGTTGAAGCAGCGGTTTAATTTTTTCTTGGCCTGGACAAGAATGGTTGTCACCACGGAACTGGCTGCGTGGACAATGATCACATCTTTGTCGTTAATGTAATTGAGGCCTTTTTCCGTTACCCGGGCAGCATTGCTCTGGAACAGTTCTATTTTTTTTTGAAGACTCTCAATGGTTTTTTGCCGAAGCGTTTCCAGGTCCATATCAGGCGTAAGGCTTTCCTGCATCTCATTTTCAAATTGTTCCAGAAGATGCATCAGGGGAATAATATTGGGCTGGCAGTTTTTTAAGGCATTGGCAAGTTCAAAATAAAGGGGCAGTGTTTCTTTCCTGCTACACTGTAATTGCCGTATGGATTTAATAAAACTGTTTAAGGACAAAATTGTCATGGTGGCAATGCCGTGTACGTTGCCAAGCTCTCTGAGCAATTTGTACATGGTTTGATTGTTTTTATTAATCATAGGGATAACCATAGATAGGATGTAAGGAACACTGACGCTATGATCAGTGTAATGATTGTAATTGTTGCACTTGCTTTCATGAACTCAAGAAAACTGATATGCACCTTTGCCTGTTTGGCCATGCCCACCGAGACAATATTGGCAGACGCCCCGATCATGGTCAGGTTGCCACCAAAACATGCTCCCAGTGCCAGCGCCCACCATAGGATGTTGTTGGGAATGGGCGTTGCCTCCAGCATGAGTCTTACAATGGGAATCATGGTGATGGTAAAAGGAATGTTGTCAAGAAATCCTGAAACAATCCCGGATACCCAGAGTACTGTCAACACCATTACATACGGATTATTTCCTATTTTCAGGAAGATGTTTTGGGCCAGCCATTCAATGACACCCTTGTGCTCCAGCACACCGACCAGGATGAAGAGTCCGGCAAAAAACAGCAGGGTGCTCCATTCCACCTCCTCCATCATCTGTTCAACATCCACTCCGGAAATGGTAAAAAGGATCATGGCCATGAAAACCGCCACAACACCCGGCGACATTTTGGTGATGGTCTGGGTAACAAAGAGCAGAATGGTTATGGCCAGGCAGGCAAGACCCTTGATCAGGATTTTTTTGTCAATTCTGGTATTGAGAAATTCGATCCGGATTTTTTCAAGGAGCAGCTGAACACTGAAAAGCTTGGCCAGGTTGCTGTCAATGGGTTTAAACTTTTCCCGGTTGGTTAGCCATATATATAACAAGGTGACGATAAATGAGATGATGACAGGTATGGTCAGGTTGCCAATGAACTGGTTAAAGGTCAATCCAACCTTGGAACCGATAATGATATTGGGGGGATCTCCGATCAGGGTGGCTGTTCCGCCAATATTGGAGATGATGGCCTGGCTGATGACATAAATCTTGGGATCCAGACCCATTCCCCTTGTCAGCTCAATAATGATGGGAATGATGATGAGCACGGTGGTGACATTATCCAGAAATGCCGACAATACTGCAGTGACAATGGAAAAAAGAATTAAAATCTTAACCGGGCTGCCCTTGGTCAGGGAAGCAATTTTAACGGAAATAATGGAAAAAAGGCCTGATTTTCTGAGTACGGCAACAATGGACATCATTCCCAGCAGCAGCATGATGGTCTCAAAATCTATCAATGCTGCTGCTTCATGCTCAGGTACAACATGGAGTATCAACAATACCATGACCCCCAGGAGTGCTGATACAGCTTTGTTGACCAATTCAAGGGTTATTGCCACATAAACAATTAAAAATACAACTATAGGTATTAACGCGCCTTCCATAGACCGGTCCTTTTTAAAAAACGCTCACTCGGTCCTGGTTTTGGTTTCAGGTGGGGAGAAAAGCAGTTATAATTACAGGGTTATTTAGCAGATATAAAAAGATTCACCTTAGTTAAACAGTTAGCCTTCTACTTATCTATTATAAATAGGCAAGACCAAAATTAAAAAAACAATTTATTTTACAAAAAAAACAGTGTTGTTGCAACGCCAAAACTTAATAATTCACATGAAACGCTTTGCCGGTTCCAGATTTTATTCCTGAATTGATTTATGATTTTTCCGATTCATTTATCGGTAACAGTGTTGATGCCTTTATTTCATTCAAAGAAAAACTTGTCTTAACGGAAGTTACGCCAGGGAGCCTTCGAATAACGTTGCGTGATAATTTCTCATAGGACTCCAGACTTTCTGACACAACCATAAGCAAGTAATCTGACTCCCCGGAGATATTGTGGCAGGAAAGGACTTCAGGAATTTTTTGAATGGCCTGTTCAAATTCTACCAAAGATTTATCCGTGTGGATGGAAAAACTAATCTGCACAAAAGCCAATACCCCAAGACCCAATAGTTGACGATTGAGGTTTGCTTGATATCCTTGGATATAACCGACTTTTTCCAGGCGTTTAAGGCGGCGCCAACACGGTGTCTCACTCAAATTGAGCTTGTTTGCCAGTTTTACATTGGATGCCCGGCCATCTTTCTGTAATAACGCAAGCATGGCACAATCTGTTTGATCAAGTTTATAATTAGACAAATTCTTCCTTCTATTTGATAAATTTTGAAATATCCTTCCGTTTTGTACGCTAAATTCGGTTCAGATAGCAAGGACATTTCATTGTATATTTGATATATTTAAATCCAAGAAAGCTCTAAATCCAACCAGTCAAAGGAGGCTTAGTATGGAACTTTATAACCCAGAACAGGCATTGTTAAATGCCCGAAGGGAATTTGGAGAACACGGCGGTGTTGCCCCGTCCATTTCACGATCCGCCACATTTACGGTCATGCATCCCGGGACCATGCCGGAAATTTTCAATGGGTTGAAAGGACCGGAACAAGGCGGATGTTTTTTGTACAGCCGCCACTTTAATCCGACAGTGGATGTATTATCACGGTACCTGGCAGCCATGGAAGGAACTCAATCAGCCATTTGCACGGCCAGCGGGATGTCCGCAATATCCTGTGCCGTCATGCAGATCTGTAAAAGCCATGATCACATTGTGGCCAGTGAAAGTATTTATGGCGGAACCCATGCCCTGTTTGAATCCCTTTTGCCCCAGATGAATATCAAGACCACCTTTGTAGATATTACAAATCTTGAAGCAGTCAAGGCAGCCATCACCAAAGAGACAAAAGTCATCTACACGGAAACCATGGGCAACCCTACCCTCAAGATTGCAGATATCCCGGCCCTCGCAAAAGAAGCACACAAACTCGATATCAAGCTTATGGTAGACAATACGTTTTCACCCTTAATTTTCACACCTAGGATTCTGGGTGCTGATGTTGTGGTGTATTCACTGACCAAGTATATCAACGGGGCCAGTGACCTGATCGCCGGGGCCGTCTGTGGAGACCAATCCTTTATTCAGGAGTTGATGGACCTTCATACCGGCCGGGTCATGCTGCTGGGGCCGACAATGGATCCTCGTGTGGCGTTTGACGTACTTCAACGGATACCCCATTTGCCCATCCGGATGCGAGAACACAGCCGCAGAGGGTTGGCCATGGCTGAAATGCTTAAAAAAATGAATATTAAGGTTTCCTATCCGGGCCTGCCGGACCACCCCCAATATGAAAAAGCCAAAGAACTGGGAAATGCCGGATATGGTACAGGCGGTATTCTGGCCATTGACTGCGGGTCCAGGGAAAAGGCCGAAGAACTCATGGAAGTACTGCAGAATGAAGAATCCTTCGGCATGATCGCAGTTTCACTGGGGTATTTTGATACCCTGATAAGTTGTTCCGGTTCTTCAACGTCTTCGGAAATTGACATCGAAGACCAGCAAAAAATGGGATTATCGCCAGGGTTACTAAGGATCGCCCTGGGATATACTGGCGATTTGGAAACCCGTATGAAGCAGATGAAAAGGGCCGTAAAAAAAGTTTTAAAGCGTTAAAACAAAGTTTATTGGGTTGACCGGTAAAGCGGTCTTTTCCCAGGCTGGATGATCCAAAATTTAGGGATTATGACGAAAAACAATCTGCTAATACTGTTTGCTAAGCAGACATTATTTTGGTAGCAGATGAGTGTCATGAAACAAACAAAAATAAATATAAACAAGAACTATTATAAAGATTTTACTAAAATTCATCTGATTATTTTTTTTCTTGGATTGTTTACCTTGTTTCTGGTGGTGGAAACATTAATATTGTCATCCGAATACCGTGACAGTATGGCCAATGACGTCCTGGAGCAGTTTAACAATCAGCAGATAAATCTTGCAAGACAGACAGCCGGGGGGATTGAAAAATTTTTAGCTGATATTCTCAGAGACCTTAAGTTGTTGAGCAAATATCCGAATATATTCAGTCGTGGCGGGGATAGCGTAAAGACCATCCTGGAGCAGTTCTACGAAAAAAATGACCACGATGTCATCCATTTCTACCGGCTTGATGAAAAAGGGATCATGACCGATATTTTTCCGGAGAATGTGGCCCAGGGGAAAGATTTCTCCTTTCGAAATTATTTTGCCATGACCCGGAAAACACTGACACCCCATGTCAGCAAGTTTATCAAAGTACAAGGAGATTATTGGACCCTTGTTATCGCCTGCCCTGTTTTAAGGGATCATGAAGGAAAAAAACAATTTAAAGGCCTTGTGGCGGCCACCATCAGTGTCAGCAAACTGAGCACTCTTTTTTTTGAACCCTTTGCCCTCTCAAAGGGTAGTTACGGGTGGCTCATGGACGATGAGGGAACGATTATCATCAATCCGTTCCATATGGAATGGGTGGGCAAAAATATTAATTCCGTTTTTGGCAGCAATGGTGAAAAAGGGATTGAGGCCATTACCTCGCGGATGCGAAAGGGAGATGAGGGGCTTGGCAATTACACCTACCGTGCTGTTGACAAGTATGCTGCATTCAGTCCGCTGCGCATCGGGCAGAGGGTTTGCTCTGTAGCGATATGCGCGCCCATTGAAGAAGTAAAACAATTCATGCATGTCACCTTTGGCAAGGAAAGAAAACTTTTGGCCTTTGTCATTTTAGCCATTCTTATTGCGGGTGTTTCGATCATGTTCCTCACCCGTCACATTTACCTTGCACGATTGGAGGAGCATTCCTGGGGAAGGCTCATGGAAATATACAAGGCCATGTCCAGTGGGGCGTGTATTATTGCACCGGATTACACCATTGTGCTCATTAATCCGGCACTGCTCAAAAGCATGGGTGCAGATGAAGCTGAACCGATAAGCACACCATGTTATGTCTTTTTTACCGGGCAACAACAACCGTGCAGGGAATGCCCCATCAAAGACACCTGGGACAGGGGGGCACCAAGCTATGCCCTTAAACGATTTACGCCACTTTCAGGAGAGGTTTTTACAGCCGAGGTAGTGACGCTTCCGCTTTCCTTAACCTATGATGTGCGCCCCCATGTGTTTTGTTATATCAAAAATCTTACCGAGGAAATTACCCTTAAAAAGAAATTGACCCAGTCCCAGAAAATGGCTGAAATAGGGGAACTTGCCGCAGGTATCGCCCACGAGATACGAAATCCCCTTTTGTCCATTTGTTCGGCAAGCGAGATGCTAAAGGACAGCCCCAATCATGATACGGATGAAATCGCCCTGGCGGGCGTCATTCATACAGAAGCCCGGGCACTTGAAAATGTTATCAGAGAATTTTTGCTTTATGCCAGGCCGCCGACATTGAACCGGGCTCGGTTTCAGTTGAACCACCTGATTGAGAAAATCTGCGATGAAGCACGGGCGCGGCAGGATTTCAGATTTCCAATAACCATAGAAACCAGATGCGCCAAGGGGTTGCCAAAAGCATACCTGGATAAGAACAGGCTGTCCCAGGTGATCTGGAATCTGCTTCAAAATGCCGTGGATGCCATTGAAGAGCCGGGTGTTGTGAGAATCACCACAGCATGGAAAGATATAAAAGGGGGCCATCCAAGAAGAAAAAATATCTATTTGATTGTGGCGGATACGGGCAAAGGGGTGGACCCTGAATTGGAAAAAGATATTTTCAAACCTTTTTTTACCACAAAAGAACAGGGCCTTGGCATGGGGCTTGCTCTTGTACAGCAGGCGGTTGAATCCCACCAGGGGAACATCCGGCACGAGTCCAATTCACCCGGAACAAGGTTTGTGGTTACCTTGCCGCTGATGTCTTGAATTGATTTGGAGGGCAAATGAAAAAGATTCTACTGGTTGATGATCAAAAATCTGTATTGACAAGTCTTTCCATCCTTTTGCGCAGAAATGGTTTTCATGTCACCACTGCGAAAAACAGGGCCGATGCAAAAACCTGCCTGGTGAGGGAAAATTTTAACTTGGTGCTGACGGATCTTCGCATGGAAAAACCCTATGACGGGTTAACGGTGCTTAAAGATGCCATCACCCTTCGATCCGGTATACGGGTCATCGTCATGACAGCTTTTGGAACCATTGAAAATGCGGTGGACGCAATGTCAATGGGGGCGGTTAATTATATCACCAAAGGATTTTCCAATTCGGAACTGATCCAGAAAATTAATACCGCCCTCATTCACAATAGCCTTACCGCAATAGAACATGTGGCATCAAAGAATTTTGACAAAATTGTGGGTAAAAGCAAACCCATGCTGGATGTCCTTGAAATGATCAAGAAAGTGGCGCCAACAGACAGCTCCCTGATGATCCAGGGGGATTCAGGAACAGGAAAAGAACTGATTGCCAGGAGCGTTCACAGGTTAAGCCTCCGTAAAGACAGGATCTTTCTGCCGGTTAATTGTGCCGCTTTTTCAGAAACACTTCTTGAAAGTGAACTGTTCGGGCATATCAAGGGAAGCTTTACCGGGGCTGATATGGACAAGCACGGTTTCTTTTGCGCTGCCCATAAAGGCACCTTGTTCCTGGATGAAGTGGCGGAAATGTCAAAAGCCATGCAGGCTAAGCTATTAAGGGTATTGCAGGAAAAGACGGTTCTTCCTGTGGGCAGCACAGCTACCTACCCTGTTGATGTCAGAATAATTTGTGCCACCAACAAGGATTTACAAGAAGCGGTTTCTTCCGGAAGTTTCAGGGAAGATCTTTATTTCAGGCTGTGTGTCTTTCCTGTTTTTTTGCCGTGCCTGGAAGAAAGAAAAGAGGACATACCGCTCCTTGTTGAATTTTTTATCCATAATTTTGCGAAAAAATTTAGCAAAATACCTGTCAAAATGGGAAAAAATGCAATGGAGTTGATCTCAAATCAGCATTGGCAGGGCAATATAAGGGAACTTGAAAATTTTATTGAACGTCTTGTCCTGCTTTTTGATGGTCCTGTGTGCGCCAGACAGGATATTGCGGCACTGCTTCCCCCGAACAGAAAACCGGGGTCTGCATCTGATTTTGCCTCTCTTTCCGGAAGCGAGAAAGGCCATATAAGAACAGTTCTTGATCAGTGCGATGGGAACCAGAGCCGGGCCGCAAAAAAACTGGGAATCGGCCGGACAACACTCTGGCGAAAAATTAAACGATATGAAATCAGAATGCCGGATTAAGGCCCTCCTCCTCAATCCAGTTTCAATCTGAATCAGGTGTTCCGTTTTGGAACAACCCGGCGTAAAAGATTTATCTTTTGGCCATCCTTTTTATTTGATTCTAAAAGGTAAAAAAATTTAAAATTCGTGTTTTGTTGGTGCCTTTAATCTGAATGACATGGCATCCATACAAATCAAGCCGTCCCTTGGCAATTTTGATCACCCCCTCTGGCATCCAATTTGCTCTTGTCAATAAATTAACAAATCAAGATCCATTATGACTTAATGATACTTTAATTTTTGAGGAGGTAAAAAATGTTTGGATTAACTGATATCGGGATACTCCTGGCATATGGCTTATCCATAATGAGTGCACTTCTTTGTATTGTTTATGGTGCCATCAACTGGAATAAAGATTAATTAATTTTACCGGGGGGGACCAATGAATTATACCTTGTTAAACAGTATTATTGTTGTATATGTCGGATTGATCGCCTATTTAGGGTATCTTGGATATAAGCACACCAGCTGTGCTAAAGATTACCTTGTCGGAGGAGGAGAGATCAACCCCTTTATCATGGCGCTTTCCTATGGTGCAGCATTTATCAGTACCTCGGCGATTATCGGTTTTGGCGGTGCTGCCGGGGCATTTGGGATGGGGCTTTTGTGGCTGACTTTTTTTACCATATTTGTCGGGATTTTTATTGCGTTTGTTTTTTTTGGAAAAAGAACCCGCCAGATGGGCCATAACCTGGAAGCCTCAACCTTTCCGGAGCTTTTGGGGAAACGATATGACTCCAATATCATCCGAGCGTTTTCCAGTATTATTATTTTTGTATTTATGCCCCTTTATGCCGGGGCTGTCCTGATCGGTGCCGCACGGTTTCTTGAAACCGGTCTTGGTATGAACTATATTGTCGCCTTGATTGTTTTCACCGCTATCATCGCTGTATATGTAACAACGGGAGGGATAAAAGGGGTGATGTATGCAGATGCATTCCAGGGAACAATCATGTTTTTCGGTATGGCCTTTCTTCTTGTTTTTACCTACAGGCAATTGGGTGGATTTACAAATGCCCATGTCCTTTTAACCGATATGACCCATCTTGTCCCGGCGAAACTACAAGCCATAGGTCACCTGGGATGGGCCAGTATGCCCCGGTTCGGGTCACACCTCTGGTGGGTCGTCATCTCCACGCTGGTGTTGGGTGTGGGGATCGGCACTCTTGCTCAGCCCCAGCTGGCGGTGAAGTTTATGACCGTTAAAAGTAATCGGTCATTGAACCGTGCCACCCTTGTGGGAGGCGTTTTTATTTTTTCCATGACAGGCGTTGCGTTTGTAGTAGGCGCCCTTTCCAATGCTTATTTTTTTAAAACATTTGGGAAAACAGCACTGAGTATGGTTCAGGGTAACTTTGATAAGGTTATTCCTCTGTATATTAAAACATGTATGCCGGAATGGTTTTCCTATGTTTTTATGCTCACTTTACTTGCAGCGGCTATTTCAACCCTGTCCAGTCTTTTCCATGTCATGGGTGCCTCCCTTGGCAAGGACCTTTATGAAAGCCTGGTGAAAAAAAATATTAAAAATTCCCAAAACCAATCCCTGTTTCTTATCCGGGCGGGAATTGTTTTGGGTATTCTATTGAGCCTCATTCTTGGCTGCATCCTTCCCATTAGTATCATTGCCAGGGCAACAGCCATGTTTTTCGGTATCACAGCCGCCACGTTTCTACCCATGTTTGCTCTGGGACTTTACTGGAAAGGCGTAACCAAAGCAGGGGCGCTGACAGGGATGTTTACCGGGGTCATCGGTTCTATCTTCTGGCTGGTGTTTATTCATAAAAAAGAAGCCGTCGCCCTTGGGATATCCCAGGCGATTTTCGGAAAACCTTTTTTAATTGAAACTTTTCCATGGATGGTTGTCGATCCAATTATGGTGGCATTTCCCCTTTCTCTTTTCGTGACTGTTATTGTCAGCCTCCTGACATCGGACATCAAAACAACCCATTTGAAAAAATGTTTTGAAGGTATTGGCTAGTGTTTTTATCCCCACGATCCTTCACAAACACAATATTGTGTCTGTGAAGGATCGTGAAAATACAGACTTACAGGATCGAGTTGGCCGGACAATCTTTTAGAACCGAAATTTTTTTCTGATAGCCGGTACATTCTGGGAGGGCTTTGTCATTGAAAATATTATTACGGAATAGGATCGCTTCAAACCTTCCCGGGGATTTTCTAAACTGATTGATGCAATAAATCCTAAATCCGCATGGATTGTTGCTCCTGTTGATGAACCCTATGAAATTTAAAAACAGTCCACAGGCTTATTAATTTTCTCTGGTTTTGAAATCCAACTATGGTCATCCCCATAATTTACAGCAGTATTGGCTGGACGGTTCGCAGTTACAGCCCCACAGTCAAAACAGATAAAAACGCTTAACCACACTGCTGTCAATATCGGTAATATTTTTCCCACTATTTGCCCTTACCCGCCAAATAGGCATGAATTGCTTTAATTTATGATTATAATGCCAGATTCGGTGGTTGGACGGTTTTAAGGCTTTCTCCAGCTCACAATTTAAAGGTTTATATCGCCCTTGGCGACCACAGATATGCGCAAATTCATTGATGGTCTTTCTATTTTCGGTCAGTGAAGGGTTGAAATTGGACCTATTCTCAGGGCACTTGTTTGCCTTTTGAAATC
Organism: Desulfobacteraceae bacterium; assembly: GCA_016743945.1. Lineage (GTDB taxonomy): Bacteria > Desulfobacterota > Desulfobacteria > Desulfobacterales > Desulfobacteraceae > NBML01. The sequence continues at coordinate 12,462 of JADGFI010000015.1, read as the reverse complement.
GGAAGTAAAATATACTTAAAATTTTGTACTGGGATAAAAGCGGATTTTGCCTTTGGCACAAGCGTCTCGAAAAGAATAAGTTTAAATGGCCGGTACCAATAGAAGTGGTAATGGCTGTCGGAACACAGGAACTTGCATGGTTAATCAACGGCTTGAATATCCAGCAAAAGGATGTTCATAAACCTTTAAAATATTTTAAATAAAAACTATGAAAAGACCCCATGGCTATGCTATATGCAGAGCATGACAAACGACGTTCTCACAGGTATAACCGACCTTGAAAATTTCAAGAAAGTTGCAATTTTTTTTGTGTGATATCCCGGACCCGGATCTTCGGAAGATCCAAAAAAATATCGACATCAGGAATTGGTTGCAGAAGTCAAAAAACAGAATAAGCGCAAGAATAATTGAACCTGGCTTTAAAATAGTGAAATTCAATCGGAAGGAGATAGTCTTGAATCAGAAATATTCTCATTGTTTATGTATAGGACATCTGTGTTGTATTGTGCTCATTGCATTCCTAATAATGTCCAGCTTTAGTGCCGCAGATACCATCGTTACAACAACCGTTGGGCAGCAGAGCTTGGACGCTAACGCTAGGATCATTGTAAAAAACGGGGGCAAGATCAGCGATAATAGTAATAATCATACTGTAGTGGGGAACTTTGCAAACGGTAATACCATTGTTGTGGAGAGGGGGGGGCAGGTAGACACAGATAATTTTAATACTGCTGCAATCTATTGTTACGGTACAAGGACGGATGCCAATGTTACAGGGCTTGCCGGAGGCGGTCCTCTGGCCGGAGGCGCCTCAAATATTATACAGGTGGACAGCGGGGCAACTATTTTAAGTCTTGCAAGCAGTAACGGCTCTGGGGCGATAAAGGTTGATTCAAATAATAAGGTGAGTGTGTCCGGCAGGATCGTTACCCAGCAAAGAGATAGCATTGAAGTTGCCGGCAACAATAATGAGGTCTTTGTTTCTGGATCTTTGTCTAGCGTATTGGGTAATTCCGACGGGATCTGGATCAGCGGCAATAACAATCTGATTCAATTTTCAGGGGATATCACAACCAATGGCGTTGATTCAGATGGTATTGATACGAGTGCTGTTTCAAAAAATACAATTTTTGCATCTGGTTTGATAAAGACAATTGCAGATAAAAGTGATGCCTTTGAAATTGGAAGTGAAGACCAGTTAGTTCTTAGTGGAACAGTCTCCACCAAAGGGGATACCGCCCACGGGCTGCATCTTTTTAAAGGGAAAAGTATCTCCCATATTTCCGGCAGTGTCTCAGCCTCGGGCACAGGATCCTATGCCGTTAAATCCGGGCGAAACACCGCCGGTTCAGGAGAGGATAACCTGTTCCATATTCTAGGGGGTGCCTCTGTGACCGGCGGTATCCACAATGATGATGCCAACAATAATGCGACTTCGTTTCTGACCTTTGGTTATGCAAAGGACGCAAAGGGTCGAGCCGATCTTACCCGGCACAATGATGATTTTGACATCACCATTTTAAATAGCATCACCTCAAATTCATCCGGAAACTGGGACGGGTATTTTGCAGGGGGGAGAACAACCCTTGAGGGCGATGTTAACACATTCAGGCATATTTATGTCGGGGGGGATTCCTTCCAGGCTAGCACCCTTTTCGGGGGTGCCTATACCGAGACAAATATTGTGAATGTCACAGGGGCAACGGCAAGCTTGAACATTGGAAAAGATATAACTGCCTCGGGAAATGTGACCGTGGGAAAAGCAAGCACGCTTGGGTTCAAAGTGACAGATTCAACCCATGCCAAAATTAATGTTGCAGGGAATCTGACCATTGAAACAGGAGCAGACATCAGGCCCATAGGCCAGATGACGGTTGATCGCAAAAACCTTCCGATGATAAACTATGGCGGCAGTCTTATGATGGGCAATGTTGATAAGACCCTGGAGGATTTTATTTTTGACGGAGAATTTGAGCCTTCTGATACGGCCATCCTAGATAAAAGTCTACGCCATTCAGCCGCAGACAACACCATTTACATGGATGTTCTTGTCCAAAGTTTTCGGTCCAAATCACAAATTGAGACCACCCATGGCATTACCCGGATGCTGGACACCATAAACCAGTCCGGTACAAATGGTGATATGGGTACCCTGATTGCCGATTTGCAGTCCATTGGTACGGATGCAGAACTTCACCAGGCCTATACACAACTGAGTCCGGTCCAAATGACGGCCACCCCAGCGGCTGTTATCTCTTCAATTCAGTCCCTTGGAGATGTGATTACCGGGCACATGGGAAAGGTCAGTGCTGGTGTGAATGCCGGGAGGACCTCTTTTGCAAGCATTACTTTGGATAATCCTGATGTGCTGATGAGTCTTGACCCCACCCTTGTTATAGAAGAGAAAAAATGGACACCCTTTGTTGAATTTATAGCGAATAAAGCCAACCAGGACGATAAAGACGGGATATCCGGCTATGAACTCAAAAATACCGGGGTTGTCATGGGAACGGACTATCTTGTCGGTAAAACATTGCTGATCGGTTTGAGCGGATCATATATGAATCCCTCGGTTGATTCCAATGACAACCTGGCATCCACGGATATGGATACCTGGCAGGCCAGTGTTTTTGGGCGTTTCTTCACCCAGGATATGCATATGGATGCCCATGCAGGTGTCGGCTATTCAAAGATCGATTCTCTGCGCCAAATTAATTTTACGGGCACCCAGGCGCTAAGTGATCACGAAGCCACCTATTTAACCCTGGGCCTGGGCTGTGGGTATAATTGGCTATTGGGCCAAAAAACGGTACTGGAGCCTTTTTTTGAACTCGATTATGTAAATTTAAGTGAAGATGGTTACCAGGAAACCTGTGCAGGAGCGGCAAATCTGAGTGTTGATAAGAATAAAAATGAAAGTATCCGCTCCGGTCTGGGATTAAAAATATCCAGGCAATTTCATTTTAAAAATAATATGGCCCTTAAACCCAGTGTTTCATATAAATGGCAGCATGAATTCAATGATGATGCCATCTCAAATTCAGCCTCTTTTGTGGGGGTGGGCTCTCCTTTTTCTACCCGGGGATTAAAGCCCGATGCAAATCATCATATTCTAGGGGCCGGGATTAAAACCTTCATGACCCAGCGCCTGAATATTTACCTGGATTATGAATTTGATAAGTCCAGCTCCTATCAGTCACACAATGGTCGCCTGGGTGTTGAAGTCAAGTTTTAAGACTTCAGGCATGCGCCTAAACGCAACCCTGGGATTGTGTGTCCTTGGGCTATTTTTTGCTTGTCAAAGCCTTCCTGGTGAACTGAATATTGTGCATCAGAGCAGCTTGGAGTGCCATTCCCAGCTGCCTTATATAGAGACAAAAAAACTGATGGAACAATTGAAAATTCTCCAGGCCAGGCTGTATGAGCTTCTAAAGATCACTCCTGCACAACATCTCCCGTTTAAAGTTCATATTTTTAATGACAAAAAGATCTATATGGATATTGCTGCAGATTTTGGCGTACCTGGTAAATATACCGATGGCTTTTGTGATACAGACCGCCTCGAACTCTATGTCTTGCTCAAACCTTCCATTACCGGTTACACAAATACCTCACCCCTTTTTCATGAATTTACCCATCTGGTATTGAGCGAGAAAATAATCTATCCGGATAACCCTAGGCCAAGGATACGATTGCCCTTCTGGGTTGCAGAAGGGCTGGCAACCTATGCCGAGACCGCCTGTTTTGAAGATTCAGGGCTTGTCTTCAGACCGGAAAAATCTCTACGCTTCAAACAGCTTCTGGCCTGTCTCCCAATGGAGGATGGCTGGACACAGGAGATCATGAACCGTGATTATGCCCATGGGGTTTCTTTGGATGACTATGCCAAAGCCTTTGGTATAACCACTTATATCTTTTCATCCCCTCTGTTGCAGGACTGGATGGTACACTTCATGCGAGCCTTTCCTGAACAGCCGGATCAATTACCGTTCAAGAATTTTGAAATATTGTCTTTTCTACAGACTCGTTATGTGAAGGAGGAAAATGAATAATTTTATCAAAGAGAACATTAAAAGTGTGTATAAAAAATATGCCGATGAAGCCGGGCCGGGCAATATAGTGGACCCCGAAAACTGGACAATATGTTAAGATAAAATATAACAGTCCAGAAACCAGAAAGGGATTCATTTTGAAACGGAAAAACTACAGTAAAGAATTAAAAAGTAAGGTCGCATTGGCAGCCATAAAAGGAGATCAAACTGTCAATGAAATTGCCTCTGAGTTCGGTATTCATACAAGTCTTGTAAATCGATGGAAAAAGGAAGCAATAGAAGCTGTCCTTCGCAAAAATTTATTTGTGGTAAATCTGTAGAAAAAATATTTTTCTCTGTGCAGCGATTGAATTCAACTATCCGGAGTCTGGTTATATATTAAATAGACAATTTTAAGTCGAACTCGTTGATAGAGATTGATTCTGAGCACAAATATGCATAAATCGTCCGATAGTTTTAATACCAGAATAATTTAAATTTTTAGGCCGCTTGTTTGTCTGTTTCATTGCGACCAATTGTTGACGAAGCGCAAGGTTTTCGGCAGCGAGATTCGAAATTAAGTTGTACTTTGACCATATGAACAAAACAAGATTTCCAAGCATTTTCATCATGATTTCAGGCTGGCAGGAGAATGCAAATTTGTCAATGATTTCAGGAAGTACTAATAATTGCGAAGGACAGGGCATTTTTTCGGATAAGGATGGCACCTGCTGTCAGCAAGCCTGCTGCGATATATAATGCAAGATTAAAGGTTTGTGTATCAAAATTACAGGTGTTTAGAAAGCGAACATTCGTTCTTTTATTGTCTTGACTTCAATGAATTTTCCTGGTTAATATAGTTCCTGTATTATCACTTTATTCAAAGGAGAAAGTGTCGGATTTTTAAGTGTCAGATAAGATTTGCGGTAATGCTTCCATGATCAAATTTGTGGCGGCCAAACGGATCTTAAAACTCTTTCACTAGAATAAATTTCACTAACATAAATTTGGCGGTCAAAGTTCCGCAGTCAGGACCCAGAAGGATCGGATGAACTACAAGGAATTTAAAAAAAAATATGCCGCTTCGGGCACAGATATTTCCCGGGATGTCTTTGTCAAAAATCAGGCGGTCATGCGCATTAAAAAAGAGAAAACCGCTGTGATCAATTTGAACAAGATTTTTACAGCCGTTTTCAGTATTACCTATAATAAAGGGTACCAGGCCATGAGCATGCGGGATTTGAGTCTCAAGACCGGCATGAGCCTGGGAGCACTCTATGCTTATTTCCCGGGTAAGGATGAACTTTTGGCCATCATGCAGACCCAGGCCCAGGCCATGGTCAAGGGGACTTTGGAAGAGTTTTCCAGCGCCCAGAAAAATCCTTTGGAAAAATTGCGGGCCGTGATCAAGGCCCATATTTTTTTATCGGAATTGTTTCGGCCCTGGTTTTATTTTACCTTTATGGAGGCCCGAAACCTCACGCCCAAAGGGTTTGATGCTGTCAAATCCATTGAAGAACATACCCAGAAAATTATCAGCGATATTTTGATCGAAGGAGAGGAAACAGGCGTGTTCAAGCCGGGGAAACATGACCTCACGGCCTGTATGATCAAGGCCATGCAGCAGGAATGGTATTTAAAACGGTGGAAATACACCAAACAAAAAATATCCGTGGACCAGTTTACGGATCATGTGCTTGACATAGTGGAGGGATTTTGCCGGGTGGCGGAATGAAAAAACATGGGGATTGTGTTGCCTGATTTTATTTTATGCGGTTTTGTTTGAACATGGAAATAGCGGATTAACCATATATAACCCAGGGAAAATTAAGGAGAATGCCGATGAAAGATTTTGATTTGAGCAATAGAGTGGCAGTTATTACCGGTGCCAGCCGGGGGATCGGTCTGGCCGTGGCCCAAAAACTTTCTGCCTGCGGAGCCCATTGCATCCTGGTCAGCCGGAAGGCGGAAAGTCTGGAGGTGGCGGCAGCCGATATCAACAAGGCCGGGGGGAAGGCCGTGGCCATGGCCTGCCACACAGGGCACCCGGATCAGATCCAGGCCATGTATGAAAAAATAGAAGCTGATTTCGGAAGACTCGATATCCTGGTGAACAATGCCGCCACCAACCCCCATTTTGGAGAAATGATCACGGCGGATGCAGGGATTTGGGACAAGACCCTGGATGTGAATGTCAAAGGTCCCTTTTTCATGATTAAATATGCTGTGCCGCTGATGAAGGATAAGGGGGCCATTGTAAATGTTTCTTCGGTCAATGCGGTCCGACCCGGGATGTTTCAGGGGGTATATTCCGCCACCAAGGCAGCTCTTGTAAACATGACCCAGACCCTGGCCCGGGAGCTGGCTCCCAAGGGGATACGGGTCAATGCACTTTTGCCAGGGCTTACGGACACCCAATTTGCATCGGCCATTATTTCTTCCGATGAAATTTGCGATCATGCCGTGTCACAGATTCCCCTGGGCCGGTATGCCAAACCCGACGAAATGGCCGGGGCTGTTTTGTATCTGGTGTCTGATGCCGCCTCATTTACCACCGGCGCCAGCTTGATTTGTGACGGCGGGATGCTGGTCTGATCGTTTAAACGAGAAATTTAACGGTAAAAATTTTACAGGGAGAAACACCCATGGCCCAATTAATTGCTGATCAACGAGAGATTGACTTTATTTTGTATGAACTGCTCCGGGCAGATGAGCTGGTCAAGGCGGATCAATTTTCAGATTTTTCAAAAAAGAGCTTTGACATGATCATTGCCGAAACCCGGCGGCTGGCCCAAAAAGAGATATTGCCCACCCTGACCGATGGGGATCGAGAGGGGGTGAAGTTTGACAAGGGCCGGGTGAAGGTGGCGGATTCCTTTCACCGGGCAAGGTCTTTGATACTGGAAGCGGAATTGACAGCGCTTCCCGAAGATCCCCGCTGGGGAGGCCAGGGGTTGCCCGTTCTCATTTCCATGGCTGTCCTGGACTATATGCTTGCGGCAAACTATGCCCTGAGCGGTTATGTTCACATGGGTCACGGCACGGGAAAAATGATCGAGCTCTATGGAACAGATCTGCTCAAAGAGTTGTTCCTGGAAAATTTGTATACGGCAAAATGGGGCGGCACCATGCTGCTCACCGAGGCCGAGGCCGGTTCCGATGTGGGGGCCCTGACCACCAGCGCCAAAAAACTTCCCGATGGGTCCTGGTCCATTACCGGCAATAAAATTTTTATCACGGCCGGGGAACATGACATGACGGAAAATATTATCCACCCGGTCCTTGCCCGCATTGAAGGCGCCCCTGCAGGCAGCGCCGGTATCTCCATCTTCATCGTTCCCAAGATATGGGTCAATGAAGATAAAAGCCTGGGGGATTCCAATGATGTGGTCTGCGTGGGAACCGAAGAAAAAATGGGGCTCCACGGTTCTGCCACCTGTTCAATGGCCCTGGGCTCCAAGGACCAATGCCGGGGATTTCTTCTGGGAGAGGAGAACAAGGGCCTTAAAATTATGTTTCACATGATGAATGAGGCCCGTTTGAATGTAGGGTTCCAGGGCAGCAGCACTGCTTCTTTGGCCTATCTTTATGCCCTGGATTATGCAAGGCAGCGGGTTCAAGGAAAGAATCTTGTGGATCTTCGGAATCCCGATGCCCCTTCTGTTCCCATTATCCAACATCCCGATGTAAGAAGAATGCTCACCTGGATGAAGGTTCATGTGGATGGGATGAGGAGCCTGGTTTATTACGTGAGCTCCCTGTTCGATCAAAAAGAGATGGCCGCAACCCCGGAAGAACGAGAAACAATTGATCAGATGATTGGACTGTTGACGCCCGTGGTAAAGGCCTATTGCGCCCAGCGGGGGTTTGAGGTCTGTGTTCAGGCAGTCCATGTTTTTGGCGGGTATGGGTATACCAGCGAATACCCGGTGGAACAATTGGTTCGGGATGTCAAGATTGCCTCCATCTATGAAGGGACCGACGGGATTCAGGCCATGGATCTTCTGGGCAGGAAACTGGGCATGAACGAAGGAAGGGTGTTTATGGGCCTTCTGGAAGAGATGGGCAAAACCATTGTTGCCGCAAAAAAAATCGACAGCCTGGCATCCCTGGCAGACAAACTGGAAAAGAGTGTGAACACCTTTGGTGAGACCGCCATGGGTCTTGGGACGGCAGCCATGTCGAAAACTTATGCCGCAGCCTTTGCCCATGCCCACCCGTTTTTGGAAATTACCGGGGATGTAACCTTAGGGTGGATGCATCTGTGGCGGGCCATGAGCGCAACTCATTGTCTTGAAACCGCAAAAAAGGAAAAAGACAGGGGGTTTTATCAGGGAATCATCACCACAGCAACCTTTTACATTGAAACCGTGCTGCCCGTAACCCATGGACGGATGATGTCTGTCCAGGGGCTTTCAACGGCTGCAGTTGATATGGAAGACGTGGGGTTTGGCTAGGGTGAACCCAATAAAATAAAATCGGGCAAGATCAAACCGGGCAAGACAAAAAATTAAACAATGAACATAAGAGGGAGACCAGATAGAAGATGGAAAAGAAAATTGAGAAGGTGTTGATTCTGGGGGCCGGAACCATGGGGCTTCAGATTGGTCTGCAATGCGCAGCATGGGGGTTTGAAGTGACCTTCTATGATGCCTTTGAAAAGGCCCTTGAACAGGCGAAGAAGCGGGTGAACAAACTGGCGGATTCCCTGGCCGGTCACAGGCGGGTGAGCCCGGAACAGGCGGCAGCTGCAAAGGGCCGTATCCGGTTCTCATCGGATCCAGAATCAGCCGGCAAGGACGCAGATCTGATCAATGAGTCCGTTCCCGAAGACCCAAAGATCAAACAGGCGGTATTTGCCCAATTCAACGAGATCTGTCCAGATTACACTATTTTTACCACCAACTCATCCACCCTGGTTCCTTCCATGATTGCCGGGGCCACGGGCAGGCCGGATAGGTTTGCCGCCCTGCATTTCCATGACCTTTTGCTTACCAATGTGGTGGATATCATGCCCCATCCCGGCACGTCTCAGCAGACCCTGGCGGCTATCCGGGAATTTTGCAAGGCCATAGACCAGTTCCCCATTGAATTGAAAAAAGAGCAGCACGGGTATGTGTTCAACACCATGCTGTCCGAGTTGATGGGATCGGCTCTGACCCTTGCCGCCAAAGAGGTGGCATCGGTTGAAGACATTGACCGGGCCTGGATGGGCATCATGAAAACCGCTGTGGGTCCCTTTGGTATAATGGATTCCGTCGGTCTTGAAACCGTTTACAAAATTTCGGATTATTGGGCCGGGGTTAAAAATGATCCCCAGGCAAAGGCCAATGCGGCTTTCCTCAAAGAGCGGGTGGACAAAGGAAACCTGGGGGTCAAGACGGGCAAGGGATTTTACCGGTATCCCGAGGCATCGTTCCTGAGCCCTGATTTTCTCAAAGGCATCCGATAACAAATTTTTCAAGGAAATCACCATGGCTGACAAATTCATGAGCATGAAAAACCTTAATTTTACCCTGCACTCCCGGGGAGGGAAATATCGTTCCCTCACCCCTGATTATTTAAATGAGCATACCCCAAAAACCATTGACATGGTTTTCAAGGCCGCCTTTGATCTGGGAAAAAAGGTGTTGCATCCCATGTTCGAAGAGATGGACCGAAATCCGCCGCAGCTGACCGACGGCAGGGTCCGTGTCCATGAAGGGGTCCGCCCCATGCTGGAGACCCTGGGAGAGGATGGCTGGATAGCAGCTCTTTTTCCTGAACGCTGGGAGGGGGAGAGCATGCCCTCTTCTCTTCTTCTTTGCATTAATTTTATTTTTGCCACGGCCAATTATTCGGCTTCGGTCTATGCAGGGCTTACCATGGGTGCTGCAAAGCTGATTTTAAGTTTTGGGTCTCAGCGTCTTCAAAACACCTATCTGCCCCCCATGCTGGCCGGCAAATGGCAGGGAACCATGGCCCTGACCGAGCCTGAGGCAGGCACTTCCCTGGGAGACCTTGTCACCGAAGCCATTCCCCTGGAACAAGGAAAATCGGAAAACAGAGAGTTGGAAGCCGGGCAATACAAAATTATCGGGGAAAAAATCTTTATTTCCGCCGGAGATCACGACGGAGTGGACAATGTGATCCATCTCATGTTGGCCCGGATAAAAGGCGCGCCTGCCGGCGTAAAGGGTATTTCTTTGTTTGTGGTGCCCAAATTCAGGCCCGATGACAAAGGAAACTTGGTGGATAATGATGTTATTGTCACCCAGGTATTCCATAAATTGGGGTATCGGGGAGCCCCCATTGTAGGTCTTCGCCTGGGGGAAAAGGAGAATTGTATCGGGTATCTGGTGGGCGAGGAACACCGGGGCCTGTCCTATATGTTCCAGATGATGAACAATGCAAGGCTGGAAGTGGGCATGGGGGCGACCTCCATTGCCACGGCCGCCTATCACAGCGCTTTGGCGTATTGCCAGGCCCGTTGCCAGGGCAGAAAAATCACAGCGCCCAAGGCGTCCATGCCCATTCCGATTATCGGGCATGCGGACGTGAAACGCATGCTGCTGTTTCAGCGGGCGGTTGCAGAAGGGGCCTTGTCCCTGATTCTTCAATGCGGCATGTACGAGGACATCCTTGCCAAAGATCCTTCGCAAAAGGAGTGTCATCTGCTATTGGAACTGCTCACCCCTGTGGCCAAAACCTATCCGTCTGAAATGGGAATTTTGGCGACCAGCACGGCCATCCAATGTTTTGGCGGATACGGGTATTGTGATGATTTTCCGGTGGAGCAGCATTTTCGGGATATGCGCATCCATACCATCCACGAGGGGACCACCGGCATCCAGGGCATGGATCTGCTGGGCAGAAAACTGACCATGGAAAATGGTCGGGCATTGGGGCTGCTCAAGCAGGAAATGGATGCCGCAATTGCATCTGCCCAGCAACACCAGGAACTCAACGAAATGGCCCTTGATTTGAGCCAGGCCATGGCAATGCTGGAAACGACCACCATGAATCTTGGAGCCGTGGCCATGGAAAAGGGGCCCGATGCCTACCTGGCCGATGCCTCTCTCTTCCTTGAGATGTTCGGCATCATGGTCATTGGCTGGCAATGGCTGACCATGGCCGATGCGGCCATGGTGGCGTTGGAAAAACAAGGGTCCAAGAAAAAGGATGCCCTCTTTTATAAAGGTAAGGTTCATGTGGCCTGCTATTTTTTTTCGTATGAACTGCCCAAAATGGCAGGACTGGCCAAGACCCTTGAAAATTCGGGTCAGATGACCCTTGCCGTGCCCGAGGATTGCTTTACCGATTAAGGTAATTTTCAATTAGAATAAAAACAACCAGATCAAAATGATTGGGTAAAACCCAAAGGAGACACCCTATAGATATGAATGAGACGATAAAAGAAAATATTGAAACGCCGCCGTTTAAGTTCAGGACAGAAGGCGGCATCGGGTATTTGACCCTGGACAGGGCCGCCACTTACAATGCCTTTGATCATTCCATGGTAGTGGCCTTTGAAACGCTTTTAAGGGATCTTCGGTATGACGAGAAGATCCGGGTGGTCATCCTGGATGGCGGGGAAGCCAAGGGGTTTTGTGCGGGACTTGACACCAAGGGCTATGCCCCCCAGATTTTCGAGATGACCCCCATCCAGGCCTATAACGCCCAGGTTCGTATGAGCCGGTTATTCTTAGGCATGCGCCAGATTCCCCAGCCGATTATTGCCTGTGTCCACGGGGCAGCGGCAGGAATAGGATTTTCCCTTGCCATGGCCTCTGACCTGAGAATTTTGGCTGAGGACGCACGGTTTTCTGCGGCCTATATTAATATAGGGCTTGGCGGGGCAGACATGGCATCCTCTTATTTTCTCCCCCGGCTCATCGGGGCAGGACGGGCCTATGAATATTTGCTGACAGGCAATTGGATGGATGCCGTGACCGCCCTTGATCTTGGATTTGCCTCCCGGGTGGTGGGAAAGGATGAGATGATAACAACAGCCCAGGATCTTGCCAAAACCATGGTGGAGAAAAACCCCATGGGGATCCGCATGACCAAGGAGGCCATCAATTGTAACCTGGATTGTCCCGGCCTTGAAGCCGCCCTGAATATGGAAGACCGGAATCAAATCATGATGTCTTATACCTATCGGATGAAATAAAATTATTCCCCATACGGTCGGTCAAAATCCTCAATATATTCGACAGTATGGGGAATACCAACGGGAATTTTGGCCCCCATGAAATAATTTTTCCCAAATAAAAATAAAATACTTATTGACTTAAATTATATTTCAGGTATTATCTTCAGGTCTTCGCGGAAAAAGAGTTTACAGTTTTGATCCGGGAAGATTTTTTTTGTGCAAGTTTGATCTTTGAAAATTGGTCAGTGAGAAAAGAAAATGAGCGGGTCTTAAGGACCTAAAAGTTTTAACAAAGGA
>JADGFI010000159.1 GCA_016743945.1 Desulfobacteraceae bacterium | reverse complement strand
CCGTTAGAATTGTATTAATCACAGCTATAATATAAACACAACAATATAAGGAATTATTAAGGAACATATACAATTTTATAATTTTGAAGTCTTAAAATCCAAAAAAAATTGGCGCGGACAATTTAAAATTTTTTTATTTTTTTTTTATCTTTTAGTGCTAGCAAATTTACAGAATATATATAAAAACTGGAGATGTATTATTCTTTAAATTAAAGTTATGATTGATTGAAATTTTATACTTTGTGAAAAAAAATTTATTTTCCATGAATTATTTTTCTATACTAATACATAAAATAACAACACAATTTATTTGAATTTATACTTATAATAACTTATAAGTATTTTGCATTTATTTTTTTTTAGTTTTTATAACAAATTATAATTTTTGAATAATCCATATCAGATCATTTATAACTTCGTGAATTTGCCATTATTGGACATGGAATGATACACAAAACACGATTATATGGAATTAAACATCATTAAACGTCTTTAGTAGTTGGCCAATAAAAATTATAATTAATTTTTCTGTTCTCCATTATAAAATTAACTAAGACATATTTTTCTTCTTCATCTTTAACCATTCCAATGTACCAATTATCTTCATAAATGCAGCAAACATATATATTCTAATAAACAAAATTAAAATCTAATTCAATGGATGCATCAAATAAATTAATTTCTGTTC
>JADGFI010000158.1 GCA_016743945.1 Desulfobacteraceae bacterium | reverse complement strand
TTACTAGGTTGCTAGGTACTTGTGTCTCACAAATCTAGGCGCAGTGTTATCAACAATAAGACCAGTGGTCAGCCGCCAGTGGTCAGCGGAGAGTAGCCATAGCATTCACATCGGTACGTAGTATTCGAGATGGTTTATGGATATTGGCAATATGTGGCAGTAGTAGTGTGTAGTGGTCAGTTTTTTAGTGGTCAGTATTGTATTACTCTTTAAGGAGAGTGGGTGTTGTCAGTTACTACTGGACATCGGTCAGTGGCAATACCCCAACATGGTAAATATGCCAATACCCCTACCCCTACATGGTTAAGTTGCCATAATAAAATAGAGATATTACTACTGGTAACTTATAGTAGTAGTAGTAGTAGTAGTAGTAGTAGTAGTAGTAGTAACATGTAACCTGTAACCAGGTGGTGTATGCACTATGGCAACTATATGGATGCTTGTGTATATGAGAGTAGTTATTCTTGAAGAGAAAGTTGGTCTTGAAGAGAACCTAGGTAAGGGGAAAAGTAGGCAGTGGTCAGAAGTATGTCTTAGTGGTCAGTAGCAGTAGTTAGAATTAGGTCTTAGTGGGTAGTAGTAGGCAGTGGTCACAAGCAGACAGTAGTCGGCAGGGGTCAGCAAGTAATGTAGGTAGTATTCAATGGACATCGCATATTTGACCATTCGGGTTAACCAAATGGTCAAAGTT
>JADGFI010000157.1 GCA_016743945.1 Desulfobacteraceae bacterium | reverse complement strand
ACTATATACTCTGCGATAGCGTCCAACTATCGCCGCAAAGCTGAATACCACAAACAACTATGCAATCAACTATGCAAATCAACTAGGCTGTGCCCACTACTACTACATTGAGGCAGTAGGTGTACATTTAAGGTCACCGCATAACCTTGGACAAGTGAAATGTATTACAAATGTATTACACTACTAGACTGTGCCAAATACTACTACTACTACTACTACTACTACTATGCAGTAGTAGGAGGAGGAGAGGAGCAGGTATATGACATTCAAGGTCACCATTTAACCTTGGTCAAATGGATGTAGAGTCGTCCACCTCTCACGACTCCGCTAGCCTGGTCCAATAGCTCCATAACTCCGCTGGACGCGATCGGCTTCGACAGGATCAGCAGACCGGCCTTCAACATCACCTGTTCCATATCGCGAGAAGAGGGTAGTGGTGAGATCACTTGATTGAGATTGGATCAAACAGGCAGGGTGATAGGATGATGTACTAGTTTAGAATATGGTAAAATTTATTTATTTATTTTAGAAAACAACTGATATTTAAGATATTTTAAAATTTAAATATTTATTTTATTTTTTATTTAATAATATAGCTTTGGATTATTTACACAAAGAGATAATAAACTAAGAAATATTCATTTCAGTTTCATTAATTGTATACTACTGCATATTTATTTCTATACCATATATA
>JADGFI010000156.1 GCA_016743945.1 Desulfobacteraceae bacterium | reverse complement strand
ACCTACGGAACCGGAAAATTACAAGGAAGGCCATGGTAATGTTTTTAATTTTACATTTTAAATTTTTTATGAGCAAAAAACTATATTTTTAATTGATTTAATTTAAAAATATGATTTTGTTTTGTTTAAATGTTTCAAATTAAATAATAAAAATATTTATAGATTTTAAATTTAGTTGACCGATTAAAAACATAAACAAAACACTAAATTATTAATATTATTATAAAACTACAAATTTATAGATTTTAAAATATCCGAATCAAAGATACTTAATCATAGATATATAATATGATATTTAACTATGTATACTATATATACTATATTATTATTTTTATTTTATAATAACTTTATTATTAGTAGCACATATTATAATATATAAATTACTACTACTTACTTCACCTTAAAATAGTAATCGTAATAGTATAATCATATAAAATCAACTTGGAATCACTAAATAAGTAACTATAGAATCATAAATTACTACATTATAAATATTTGTAATAACGAATAGAGAGTTATAATATATATATATACTATTCAGTACAAAATTCACCTGTAATATCACCATATAATATATATATATCCCTCCTTTGGATGTATTTTACTAGATGTAAACAAATGCTACATCTCAAATAATAAACCTAATAAATCTAATATAATCATAAATCTAATATATGATAGCATGATATTTAATTA
>JADGFI010000155.1 GCA_016743945.1 Desulfobacteraceae bacterium | reverse complement strand
GCCTTGATGTCCATGAATTCCGGCAGGCTGAAATCCCTGGGTTTGGATGCCCTGGGTTGGAATCGTTCCAGGATGGTCATGGGGGGAGGGCCTAAAAGGATGATTTCATCTGCCAGGACCAGGGCCTCTTCGATGTCATGGGTGATCATGAGAACGGTTTTGCCGAACTCCTTTTGCAGCATGAGCAGCAGGCTTTGCAGTTCCCGGCGGGTAATGGCGTCCAGGGCGGACAGGGGTTCGTCCAGCAGGACCAGATCCCGGTCAAACATCAGGGTGCGGGCCAGGGCGCATCGCTGGCGCATGCCCCCGGATACCTGGTAGGGATAATGGGCTTCGAATCCCTTAAGCCCGATTCTTTCGAAGATCCGGGCACGTTTTTTCTTTGCCTGTTTCATATCCCTTAGTGCCCGGGGCTTTGCCTGCACCGGCAAAAGACTGTTCTCTCCCATCGTCAGCCAGGGCAGCAGCATGTCCTTTTGCTGCATATAGGCGGCAAGTGTGCCAAGGTGGTCAACGGCGTTGCCCTGCCACACAATCCGACCCTGGTCAGGAGAGACCATGCCGGTCAGGCAGTCAAACAGGGTGGACTTTCCGCACCCGGACGGGCCCACCATCACTGTAAACCGCCCCTGGGACAGGTTCAGATCGAAATTTTTAAAAATGGTCTGCAAACCAAAGGATTTGGCAAGCCCTAAGACC
>JADGFI010000154.1 GCA_016743945.1 Desulfobacteraceae bacterium | reverse complement strand
CCCTTATAGCAGTCAGCATTCTGGGAATTCCCCTGACATCCATAAAAGCCTCAATGGTTTCCATGCTGATGCCAAGTTCAAGGGCTGCTTTTTCATTGGCCGGAATTCTTGGTTGAGCCCGCAAACGTTTGCCCATAACTTCAGCGGTCTGGATCATCCCGGCCAAAGGATTGTTTATTTCATGGGCCATGCCGGCAGCAAGGCCGCCGACAGAAAGCATTTTTTCATTCTGGACCATGATTTCTTCCATTCGTTTTCGGTTTGTAATATCCAGCAAAACGCCATGATAATGGGTTATTTCTCCGACTTGATTTCTTTGAATATAGGTCCGGTCGTCCATCCATAGGATTCTTCCGGTTTTAGTAAACAGCCGGTAAGGGTTGTGAATAAATGCGTCACAGTTTTCATCCAGGCTGTAATCCACAACTTCCTGCATTACCCTTTCCCAGTCTTCGGGATGGATCAGCCGTTCATATTGGATAGTGCCGGACAGCAGTTCATGAGCCTGGTAACCCAAAACCGTTTCAATATTATCCGTCACAAATTCAATGGGCCATCCGGTTTCATTTTTCCATATAAAAGCGACCATTGGGCTGTTGTTGATAATTTTATAGGCTTCATCCCTTGCTTTTTCCGCCTGCTTTAGCTGGTCAATATTCGAATTGGTTCCGATAAACCGAACCGGGGCACCGTCTTTATCC
>JADGFI010000153.1 GCA_016743945.1 Desulfobacteraceae bacterium | reverse complement strand
TATATATATATATATATATATATAGTGGATAGGGTACCGTGTTCACTATCTATGCCAGTAGTACTAGTACATGTATTACTAGTAGCACTTCGATTTAGGTGTATATGTCCAAGCCCATCGGATTATTATATTTTTTGTATCTTTTTGTAGTTTTTATATTTTTTAAATAAATGGGACAATGACTTTTGTTAGAACTAGAGTTACGCATACTAGTATTTATACTAATACTAATACTAGTCTAATACAAACTCGTAGTAGTAGTAGTAGTAGTAGTAGTAGTAGTAGTAGTAGTATTAATAGACGTATATACTAATACATGTACTAATATATACTAATATTTAGTACTAATAGTACCTTTGTATGTATTAATTATACACCGTTCACCCTTCGCACTGTATTACCCCAGGAGTCAATTAGAACACAACGTACGTCGTACGCACGACGCACACACATCTATTTATAGACGGATGACCTTCGATGAGTCGATAGCGATGAAGAGTCGATTGCTATGAAGGTTATATGTGTGTGAGTGTGTGTTGACAATTGCTACTCCTTTGAGTTAATCGCAATACAGAAATTAGTGTTATTATGCCCTTGTATAGACACGTATGGCAAGTGTTGTTATTTGTTTGTATGTGTGTGTGTTTGTTTATGTATGCTTGTGAGAGTGTGTGTGTGTGGGTGTGTGTGTGTTTGTGTATGAGTG
>JADGFI010000152.1 GCA_016743945.1 Desulfobacteraceae bacterium | reverse complement strand
GGGTTCTCATCACCACCTCTACAACCATCCCCGTCATTACCACAACCTCCACCACAATCACCATCACAATCACCACAACCACCACCATCAACATCATAAGCCTCCACCATCACCATCTCAACAACCACCACCACCACCACCCCCATTACTAATACTACCGTTACCAACTCATATATGAATAACAACCAATCAGTGATAATGTCAATTAATTAATAATAATTAATTAAAGTACAATAATATCACCCGCTTATAATAACCTCTCTTCAATAATCTACATACATCACGTTGATTGTTTCTAGGGAAAGGAGTACATCCTCTTCATTTGAAGATGTCGCTTAAAACATATCAGACATGATAACGGTATTAGAAACGCAGATTGCGTGCGTTAATCTCGGGTTTTCTCTAAAATTTACGCGCTGCAAGATGTAGTACGCGCGCATTGCGGGCGTTTAGATCTAGCAATCACCAGTACTACTACTACTACTACTACTATTACTACTACTTCTACTTATCTTTAAGCGTTATTTAATTGCCGATATAACTATAGATCCATACGGCGTTACGATGGGCTGTGATAGTATAACGATTAACAAAAAATAGCCTAGATATTGTTGTTATTGTGATATATGTGTGATACATATATAATACTACCAGTGCAAAAGAAATCAATATCATATTAAATTATCAATATTATATTCAATATCAATATT
>JADGFI010000151.1 GCA_016743945.1 Desulfobacteraceae bacterium | reverse complement strand
GTCTGGTGTTAGGTACATGTTTGTCAATTTGGATCAATATTGTTAATAGTTTTCTAACCTGGATCGTCCATGTACTGCCTCACAGGACATTCTGGGTGGTTGATGGATTTGGACATGGTCGGCAAATATGTATGGATCTTCTTCCCTCCAATTTACTCTATACAGACAACGGATTAACTGGCCGGTAATTAAATATGCGTTTGAGTATAAGATGGCGTCTTATAATGAATCCGTAGGTAACGAGGGGTTGAACGGTTATGCGACTAGTGAGTTATGCAAGACATTTCGTATTGCGTTGTTCTTTATATAGAGGCGTGGTTCTGAAATCCCATGGTTTAGTTGGTGACGGAACTAGTGGGTTTATTGGCCCACCAATTTAGCGGAGTAGACTGTGTACTTAGTGTACAGTAGGTACTAGTAGTAGGTACCTAGGTACCTAGGTACAGTAGGTACCTAGTAGTAGTATTATGCAGTAGTAGTAGTAGTAGTAGTAGTAGTATGTACACAGTGTATATTGTACAATGTACATAGTACACTGTACATATTATAATGTACAGTGTATAATGTACAGTGTAAAATGTATATAAAGCACGATGTGCAAATTTCATTGTACATAGTAAGATATTCATCTAAATTAATCCGAAAATATTAATTAAATACATGAACAATCTACAATATACACAGTACAATGTACGATGTATTATATAATAT
>JADGFI010000014.1 GCA_016743945.1 Desulfobacteraceae bacterium | reverse complement strand
ACCCTCGGTTGTCCACAAAAAAAACAAAGGGTAAGTAATTGTTTGTAAAATATATTGCTTTTATAGAGATCATGATAATGGTATACTAAATTTTTATCCACACATGCGAAGGGCCACTGAATGAAAAAAAAAATAGATCAGAAGAAGTCTAAGGTTCCAAAAAGGCTGACAAAAAAAGATTTCCATGTTCCGGTATCAAAGATAAAAACATCCAGCTCTAAAGCCATTGTAAAATCAGATCCCATACAAAGCTATCTGAATGAAATCAACCGATACAAGCTGTTGAACAGGGATCAAGAAATCGAGCTGGGGACACGGATACAAGAAGAGGAAGACCAGGAAGCGGCCTATATCATGACCACATCCAATCTCAGGCTTGTGGTAAAAATTGCCCTGGAATTCCAGCGAATCTGGATGCAAAATCTTTTGGACTTGATCCAGGAAGGGAATATCGGGCTTGTCCAGGCAGTTAAAAAATTTGATCCCTATAAAAATGTAAAATTTTCCTATTATGCCTCTTTCTGGATCAAGGCCTATATCTTAAAATTTATCATGGATAACTGGCGCATGGTAAAAATAGGCACCACCCAGGGGCAGCGCAAGCTGTTTTTCCGGTTAAAAAAGGAAAAAGCCCGGCTGGTTGAGCAGGGATTTGATCCCAAGCCCAAACTTCTTTCCGAACGGCTGGGGGTCTCTGAAAAAGAAGTCGTGGATATGGACCAGCGCCTGGCCAACTGGGATCTTTCCCTGGATGAACCCCTGAAAAATGATTCAAACACGGAACGAATTGAATTTATCAATGTGGAAACCGACTCTTCTGAAGACAGGGTCGCCAAAAAAGAAATCGAAGATATTCTTCACACCAAAGTAAATGTATTTAAGAAAACCCTGAATGACAGGGAACTGGATATATTTGTGCGACGGATATTTTCTGACAGCCCGAAGACACTTCAGGAAATAGGAGAAGAGTATAGCATTTCCAGGGAACGGGTTCGACAGATTGAAAATAATATTTTAAAGAAAATGAAAGCCTTTTTCAAGAAAGACATGCCTGATTTTGACATGTATGATCACAACCAGTAAAAACTCCCAAAAGCCTTCACAGGAAAAGGTCATGTACTCCATGAAAAAACAATCTATTTGGATCTTTTTATTTTTCACTTCAATTTTGTCCATTTCAGGATGCATTCAAGGCAAGATGATCCCACCCCAGGGCCTTGAAAATACTGCCATGGAAGAATCCCAATTAACTGCCACATATTTTTACCTTGAATCCAGAATACATGCCCAGAACAATGAGATTCCCCAGGCAATCGCTTCCCTGGAAAAAGCCATTGAACGAGATGCGGGTTCTGCATTTTTAAAAAGAGATTTGATCGGGTTCTATCTGGAACAAAATAAAAATGATCAGGCGTTGCAACTGGCAAAAAACCTGGTGGAACAGGACCCTGAGAACGTTGACAACCTCCTGCTCCTGGTTCGGCTTATAAAAAAACCCGACCAGGCGCCACAATTGCCCGATCTTTTAAAGAGAATCTTGACCCTGGACCCCGAGAACAAGGAAACCTATCTTCGCCTTGGCAAAATCTTCATGGAAAATGAGAATCTGCCCGAAGCCCTTGATCTTTTCTCCAGGATGACGGAACAACTCCCTGATTATTATGTGGCCCATTTTTACCTGGGAGAAGCCCATTTTTTAATGAATCACCTTGACCTGGCAGAAGCGGCATTTTTAAAAACCATTGCGCTGGAACCAGAACTTGTGGAACCTAGGTTCCGGCTGATTGAGATTTATGAAAAAAAGGGGGGGAAGACCCGGAAAAAACGCATCCTCGAATCCTATGAAAAAATCCTTGAGATTGAACCTGAAAATGACCGGGCAATCCTTGAAAAAGCACTTTTCCATTACAAAAACAATCAAAAGAAAAAGGCCTCGGCTCTGTTCACGGAACTGGGCAATGAAACCAGGGAAAACCCCCGGTTGGTCATGGCAGCGGTGGAAACCTTTATTTCTGAAAAACGATATCAGGACGCTGTCATTGTATTTTCCCAGATGATCAAGGCAGATCCTGACAATGCCAATTTGAATTTTTTTACCGGCATGGCCTATGAAGCTATTGAAGATAAGAAAACTGCCATCAAGCATTACCTCAAAGTGACACCGGAACATCCCCAGTACAAAAAAACCCTGCTGAGCATTGCATTTTTGTACCGGGATCTGGGGCAGCCCCGGCAGGCGATCCAACTTCTGGAAAAACAGAACAAACAAGACCCAAAAGATATCGATATCATCTCATTTCTTGCATCTTTTTACGAAGATCAGGCCCAAAATGACAAGGCCATGGCCGTCATAAAGAATGGTCTAGAAAAAGTCCCGGACAATACCACCCTCCTTTTCCGGCTGGGGACCGTCCAGGATAAGGCCGGGCTAAAAGACCAATCCATCCAGACCATGAAAACCTTGATTCAAATAGACCCTGATAATGCCAGTGCCCTGAACTACCTGGGCTATACCTATGCGGACATGGGGATCAAACTGGACCTTGCCCTGGATCTGATTTCAAGAGCGTTGGAACAAAAGCCCGGGGACGGATATATAACCGACAGCATGGGCTGGGTTTATTTTCAGAAACAAGACTATGAAAAGGCAGTCCATTACCTTGAGCAGGCAGCACAATTAAGTAATTTCGAAAGCATTATAGCAGACCACCTGGCAGATGCTTATGTAAAGGCCGGACAGCTGACAGAGGGGCTGGCCACCTATAAAAAAGCCCTGGCCAATGTTAAAAAGGAAAATATAGATCTATCCAAAAAACTCAAGAAAAAAATCAAGGATCTTAAAAAGAGGCTTGATGGGAAATAAAATCCATGGGGGGCTCCCCCACCTGATTTTGATGCTTCTGGTTTGGATCCTCCTGGTACTTGTTTCCGGATGTTCCCCCCTTCGCCCCCAAACTGATCCTGGTTTGGACAAAAAAGCGCGGGATTTGGCCAACACGATTGTGTCCTTAAACCAGGATATAAAATCCTCCAAAGGAACCGGGTGGGTAGAGATGGAAACCGACACCCGCGCGGACAAATTCAAAATTGCATGGGCAGCAAGCGCACCCAACCGGCTCAGGATCACCTTTCTTGTGGCTGGCCACCCAGTTGAGACTATCGTTGCCACAGGAGACCATGTGACCTTTATCTCCCATACGGGTGAACACGACTCCCATACCACCTTCTCAAGTGACCCGAATTTAAAAAAGTATCTCCATATCCCGGTAAAATTATCCGGCCTGATTGCCATTCTTCTGGGACATATTCCTTTGGAAAAATTTGACCATGCCTGGTTTAAACAAGGAGATAGCAATTTTCCCCCCATAATTTTGACACAAAACTGGAAATCAACCTTCCAGCAACTTCACATGAATAAAGTCGGACAAGTGCAACAATTGGTCTTTCTAAACAAAAACAATATACCGCTCTATGACATCACCTATCTTGACTACCAGGCCCATGGAGAGAATCGTATTCCTGCGACCCTTTTAGTCCAGGATGCAGCCGGCAGAAAAATCCATTTGACCCTTACCCTATTTATCCCTAATCCCCCTATAAAAGAGTCTGTATTCAGGTTGACAGAATCGGGATCATGATCATTATCTAAAAGGATTTAACCCATTAAGATTCCCCAAAGGAGATAGTTGATATTATGATTCACGAGAACGTAGACAAAGCAAAAAAAAGTAGCGGCTGTCCTTCCCAGGACGGTGGCGCAGACATGGCCCAAAAACAAGACGAACAAAAGGTAATGATCAAGGATACTCTGGGCAAGATCAAACATAAGATATTTGTTTTAAGCGGGAAAGGCGGCGTGGGGAAAAGCAGTGTATCTGCAAACCTGGCGGCCAGCCTGTCCAAAAAAGGATATAAAACAGGTCTCATGGATGTGGATGTCCACGGCCCTTCCATTGCCCATATGCTGGGATTAACAGAACTTTTAGACATCAGCCCGGACCAGCATCGGCTCATGCCAAAACAGGTCAATGAAACCCTCAAGGTGGTATCGGTCCAGGCACTCATGCAGGACAAGGACCAGGCAATCATCTGGCGGGGACCTGCCAAGACCGGGATGATCCAGCAATTTATCGGCCAAGTGGAATGGGGTGAACTTGATTTTTTGATTATTGATGCCCCTCCTGGCACAGGAGACGAGCCCCTCACCGTTGTCCAAAACATTCCCGAAGCCTTAGGGGTGATTGTCACCACCCCCCAGGAAGTGGCCTTGTCCGATGTCAGAAAATCCATTTCTTTCTGTAAGACGGTTAAAATGAAGACTCTTGGCCTTGTGGAAAACATGGCGGCCTTTAAATGCCCCCATTGCAATGAAGCCATTGACCTGTTTAAAAACGGAGGCGGTAAAAAGACCGCCAGCTCCACGGGAATTGAGTTTCTAGGCTCCCTGCCCTTTGACACCCGGGTAGTGACTTCCGGAGACAACGGAACCCCCGTCATGTTTGAAGATAACAAAACAGAATTCACCGAGGCCTTTGATACAGTTGTGGACAACATTCTAAAACAATTGTAGCGATCATTTTGAATGATAATTTAAAAAAAGCCAGGAAACTTAAAGAGGTTCTAACCCTTCGGGAAAAGAACACTCTAAGTGACCTGGCTTGTTTTTCCCAGGCCGCCCAAAGACGAAGACCCGAACCCCATGCCAAAAATGAATACCGCCAGGCATTCAGCACCGATGCAGACCGGATCCTCAACTCCATGGCCTATACCCGGTATATTGATAAAACCCAGGTTTTTTCCCTTATAAAAAATGACCACCTCACCCATCGGGTACTCCATGTTCAACTGGTATCGCGTGTGGCCAGAACCATCGGGAGGTATCTGGGGTTAAATCAGGATCTCATTGAAGCGGCATCCCTGGGACATGACATAGGACACGCTCCCTTTGGCCATGACGGTGAAATGTTTTTATCCAAACTGACCCATGCCCACGGCGTCGGCCACTTCCACCACCCCCTTCAAAGTATCCAGTTTTTAGACCAAATAGAAAAACAGGGACGAGGATTAAACCTGAGCCTCCAGACCATGGATGCCATTATCTGCCACAACGGAGAAGCGCACTCCAAAAGTCTGATCCCGAACCGGGATCGCTCCCTGACCGATTTTGATGCCATGGTGCAAGAGATCAAAGCCAACTGCATCTGCAACATAATTCCCATGACCATGGAAGGATGCGTGGTCAGAATGGCCGACACCATCAGCTATATCGGCCGGGATCTGGAGGACGCCATCCGCCTGAGGATCGTTACCCGGGACCAGGTGCCGGCCTATTGCAAAGAGACCCTGGGACAGACCAACGGCACCATTGTCTTCAACCTGGTAACCGACCTGATCCATAACAGCCTGGGTCAGCCCTATGTTGGCTTTTCAGAGCCCATTTCCCAGGCATTAAAAAAACTCAAGGGGTTTAATTATAAATATATCTACAAAAACCCGGTGATCAAACGTCATTTGTCTTCCATTGAGGAAATTTTTAAGTATTTGTTTGAACGGTACCTGTCCGACCTTGAACGAGGGCACGATTCCTCGGATATTTTCAAGAAATTCTTAAACGGCATGGCACAAGGATATAGAGAAGATCATACCCTCCCAGAGATTGTCAGAGATTTTATTTCCGGCATGACAGATTCCTATTTCATCCGCCAGGCGCCGTCCCATCTCACACCGGAATATATTGACAATGTTTGAAGACAGAGGCGTTTACCGCAGACAGCATCAAAAGAAAGGACTTGTATCCTTTGATATCACTGTCAAAGAAACCAACCTGAATATCCAGGCCCAAACAGACTTATCAGACCAGGCCATCCAGGCGACTTTAAAATACAGACAATACCTTGAGACCCATATCCTTCAATACCCGGAATTTGCACTAGCCCTTTCTCCGTTGCCCCTGCCCGGGATCGCTCCTGCCATTGTCATGGAGATGATGACAGCCGCAAAACAAACCAATGTGGGTCCCATGGCTGCCGTGGCCGGGGCAATGGCGGAATATGTCGGACGAGAACTTCTGGCCCTGTCCCCTGAGGTTCTGGTGGAAAACGGGGGGGATATTTTTATCCGCTCAACAACCCAAACCGTGTTCAGCATTTATGCGAAAGATTCCCCCTTGAGCATGACCACAGGAATCCTGGTGGAAAACCAGCGACCCTTTGCCATGTGCACCTCTTCTGGCACCCTGGGCCATTCCAAAAGCTTTGGTGCGGCAGATGCCGTAAGCGTGGTGGCATCTTCTGGTGCTCTGGCCGATGCGGCCGCAACCGCCCTTTGCAATAGGGTAAAACATAGGAAAGACATTGAAAAGACCCTCCACCATGGGAAACAAATCCAGGGGATCCAGGGAATTGTGATTATCAAGGGAGAACAGATCGGACTCTGGGGAAACCTGAAACTGGTCCGGCTCCCCTAAGTCCTCAGCCAATCAATAAAGGGTGCCGACCTTTGCCTCCACGGCTCTTACAATGCTGCCGTCCCGAAGCAACGCTTTGACCTTGGCAATATCCGTGGACAAAAGCCTGTCTTCTTTCCTGTAGTCCACCTGTTTTCTGATCACTTCATAGGCGGCCAGGGTTCCTTCTCCTGCCTTAAAATTGGTAAACAGATCAATGGCCTGGGCACCGCAGAGCAGTTCAATGGCGATCACCTCTTCGGTATTCTCCACAATATTCCGACATTTCCTGGCGGCAAAGGCCCCCATGGACACATGGTCTTCCTTGTTGGCCGAGGTAGGAATGGAATCCACGGAAGCCGGATGGGCAAGGACCTTGTTCTCGGAAACCAGGGATGCGGCGGCATACTGGGCAATCATAAAGCCAGAGTTGAGCCCTCCGTCTTCCACCAAAAATGCCGGGAGCCCGGACAATTGGGGATTGACAAGTCGCTCAATGCGCCTCTCCGAGATATTGGCAAGCTCGGCAATGGCAATGCCCAGAAAATCACAGGCCAGTGCCAGGGGCTGACCATGGAAGTTACCACCGGAAAGAAACTCTTCGGATTCCGGAAAAATAAGGGGGTTCTCCGTGGAGCTGTTCATTTCAACCCGTATCACTCTGTCCACATAGGCAAAGGCATCCCAGGAGGCACCGTGCACCTGGGGAGAACATCTCAGGGTATAGGCATCCTGCACCTGGGAGCAATCCTTATGCGAAGAGATAATTTCAGAATTTTCCGTTATTTTGAGCATGTTCTGGGCCGCCTTCATCTGGCCAATGTGCGGTCGGGCCCTGTGAATTCTGGGATCAAAGGCGCTCCTTGTGCCCATGAGGGTTTCAAGACTCATACTGGCGGCAATATCGGCATGTTTACACAAATTCAGGGCATCATGGAGGGCAAGACACCCCAGAGCAATCATAAACTGGGTGCCGTTGATCAGGGCAAGACCTTCACCCGCCGCAAGCACCAGGGGGGATATGGATTTTTTTGCAAGGGCCTTTGCTCCTGTCATGCGCACGCCGTCCACAAAGGCTTCCCCCTCCCCGATGAGAACCAGTGACAGGTGGGCCATGGGCACCAGATCGCCGCTGGCGCCCACAGATCCTTTTTCCGGCACAACCGGGATGATGCCGGTGTTCAAAAGCTGGGCCAGTTTTTCAATGGTTTCAAGGCGCAAGCCTGAATTGCCACGGCAAAAATCATTGATCCGCAGGGCCATCATGGCCCTGACCACATCGTCTGCCACCTCATCGCCCATGCCGGCGGCGTGGCTTAAAAGAATCTTTTTCTGAAGTTTTTTGGTATCTTCAAGGGAGATGGTCACATTGGACAGGGCGCCAAAACCCGTGGTTACCCCATATATTCTGACCCCCTCCTTCACCCATTTATCAACCAATTGTCTGGCCTTTTGTATCCGTGCTTCCGATTCAACGGAAATCGCAACCTCAACCCCCTGCCGTGCAATGGCCACCACCTCTTCCAATTGAAAATTTTCACCGTTTAAAATTATTTTTTGGGTGGGTTTATTGGCAATTTTATGGGTCCTAATTTTATGGGTCATTTGTATCTCCTTTTCTGGTTTGGCCCCATTGGAGCCCGCCGGCTACCCCCCCGGGGGGGGGGGGAGGCGGGCTATTTGCGGCTAAATTTTCCCTTGAGTTTATATCGCAGCCCCGGAGAAATAATCTTGCTATAGGTTGCCACTTGATCAAAGGACCAGGTCCTGCGGGTCAGTGAAAGGCAGGGATCTTCCGGGGCGATCCTTAAATAGCGCTGGAGGGTCTTGTTCACCCGGATTGCCTCAATGATGTGTTCGGCTTCCTGAATGGGTGCCAGTTCCAGCAGATAATCACTGGGGGTTATTTGGGTAAAATCCTGGTCAAGGTATAAGGGGGCCACGGCCGGATTAATATACCGCTCGGAATACTGAACCCCGACCCCTCTGTCCTTGTGCAAAAGGATGGAATGAAAAACAGGGCCCTCTTCAACCAGGTCCATTTTAAGTGCTATTTCCCGGGACACCCCTTCTTGTTTGAGCAATAAAATTTCACAGGAGTGAATCCCCCCCCACTCCTTGATTTCCCTGGCAATACTCTTGATCTCCAACAGGGATGCTTCGGGTTTGGGAGTTGCCACAAAGGTGCCCACCCCCTGAACTCTGATGAGTCTACTTTCCTCGGCCAACTCTTTTAAAGCCCGGTTGGCCGTCATCCTGGAGGCACTAAATGTCTTGGCAAGCTGGGTCTCCGACGGGACCTTTTCCCCGGGGTTTAATCTGCCTGACTCAATATCTTGGACAATACTTTTTTTTATTCGTTCATACAGCGCATAGGGCTGATTTAATTTTTCCACGGTTAGTCCTAAATTTTATAGAAACGAGTTTATTAATTTTTCATATTAGAATTCAAAAAATTTTGACGTCACTCCTATACTTGTATAGACAAGTAGTATCCAATCCAGAAAAAAATGTCAACACCACCAGTGGTGGAAAATAAGCCCCCTTGGCGGACACGCCTGAAAATTGAAAATTAAAACCCTTAAAATCGGAAAAACCCACTATACAAATTCTTTTCCTTTATAGTCAATTACCCCTTGATTTATGCCAGCCACAAGCGTAATTTATATAGCCATGCGTATTTATGCGGTGGCCGATATCCATGGAAAAACAAAAAACATTGAGACGCTCTCTCGGGTCTCAAGAGAATTCAAGCCAGACGTAATTGTTATTGCTGGCGATATAACCGGTTATTTTCGATGGAAATCACCCCTTGATCAGTTGAACCAATTAGGACAGGGCCAAGAAAACAGGCCGCCTGTTCTCTGCATCCGGGGGAATTCAGATTTTAAAAGAATAGAACCCAATCTTGCAAAAAGCAAAAACCTAACCCTTCTGGGTGCATGCCCCCGCACCGTTCAAGGCGTTCCTTTCATGGGAACAAACGGCACCATCCCCCTGCCCTTTGCGTCAAGGGTCTGTCTGGGAGAAAATCAACTTTTCAAGACCCTTTTGCCCCACATGGCCAAGGAAACCATTCTGGTGGCCCATCCGCCGCCAAGGGGAATTTGTGACAAGGTGGGAAACCGCTTCAGTGCGGGCAGTCAAAATCTGCTGGACTTTATTAAAACCACACACCCCGCCATGGTCCTGTGCGGTCATATCCATGAACAGGCCGGCATGGCTTTTGTACAAAATACCCTGGTTGTAAACTGTGCCATTAATAAAAATCACCAGGGTGCCATCATTGATCTTAAAAAAGACACCCCGCCCCGGGTAAATTTCTTGCAACCCTGAAATGGGAGTGATATGAAACCCCAATACAGAGGCAGTGACCTCCATTGATATAAATATTGATATAAAATGTGTAAAGGAAAGATCCTATGTGTGAATCAAGTGTATATTTTAAAGAAAATAATATGGAAAAACTGATAATGGAAAATGTGGCTGCCATTACACCGGCCGGTAAAGATGTTTTTCTTTTAAAAGGCCTTTTAGGTGAAAGCATGGAAGTCACAGGTATTATCGAAGATATTAACCTCATGGCGCATAAAATAATCCTCAAAGCCCTTTAATGGACCATTTTTCCCAATTTCTTGCTGCCTTGGCCAGGGCAAATGGATTAGGGGATAAAATCACATGGCATTTCTACCCGGGCATGCTCTTGGATAGCTATGGTAAATGGTGGGATGATTTTGGCAAGCGGCCTTGTGCCCATGAAGGGGTTGATATCTGCTTTTTCAAAGAAGGCAAAAAAAAAATAACCCCCCTGGCAAAGAATGCGAATATTCCTGCCATGGACAAAGGGCTTATTTTGAATCGCTGTAAGGATTTTCTGGGAGAATCCCTTGTCATAGCACATGAAAGGATCCACTCCGGCTCCCCCAAAGTGGTCTTTGTATACTCCCATCTGGAAATTGAAAAAGACCTTGTGCCGGGTTGTTGGGTTGAAAAAGAACAGATCATTGCCCGGACATTTGACACAAGCAAAAAACAATCAAAACTGTTGTCCCACCTTCATATTTCCTGTGTTGAACTGATGGACGAAATCCCATTGGATGCCCTCGACTGGAATTTGTTTCCAGACCGGGAAAAGGTGAACCTGATTAATCCTGTTTTTATTTAATTAGTATTTAGTTCTTATTTTTATCGATACCGTTAAGGTCCAATATTTCAGGCGGCTTAATCCCAAAAGAAGAATTGAAAAAAAACTAAATTTGATCTATGATCACCAGAAAATTGCAATTTACACTGGACTCATAATATGTATCCGCAATATGGACCCTCAATATGGAGACGATGAATGAAGACGATTAAAACTCTTTTTTTGCTGGTTATTCTGGGACTGCTCAGCACACTGATCTACCAGAACCTGGACTACTTTATGGCCCCATCTGCACTG
Organism: Desulfobacteraceae bacterium; assembly: GCA_016743945.1. Classification (GTDB taxonomy): domain Bacteria; phylum Desulfobacterota; class Desulfobacteria; order Desulfobacterales; family Desulfobacteraceae; genus NBML01. Next base: position 109,246 of record JADGFI010000014.1, on the reverse strand, counting down.
CACATTGATTTTAAAGTTTCCACATGGCAGTGGACAATACCAGCACTTCCCCTCATTGCATACTGGGGCATCTGCTTTGGACTGGGACTTTTAATAACCGGGATGAAGGGACTTTTTACGGCATTCCGCCTGGGAAGGGAAATCAAAAACCAGGACAAGCGGGTTGGCACCCTGAAACAGGAAATCCATGATTTAAAAACAAAACTGGCTGTTTTTGTCCACGACCCCTACATTAAACGAGAGATGGAAAAAAGTGTTGTAGAAGAAACTGTGGAAAAATCACCTGGTGTTGATGCTAAAAAAACAGGAACCATTTAAAGAAGGTGAGCCCCAAAAAAACAGTGACTAACCAAGTGACCCATCATCTGAAACAAAACCGTCCATGACCCCAAAAAAAAATACGCCCATGATGGAGCAGTACCTTTCCATCAAAGAGCAATACAAAGACGCCATACTCTTTTACCGGATGGGGGATTTTTATGAAATGTTTCTTGAGGATGCCCGGAAAGCTTCGGCCATCCTTGAAATTGCCCTGACCTCCAGAAACAAGAATGACAGCTCCCCCATTCCCATGTGCGGAATCCCTTTTCGGGCAGCAGACACCTATATTGCAAAACTTATTGGAAGTGGCTGCAAGGTTGCTGTCTGCGACCAGGTGGAGGATGCCGCCCTTGCCAAGGGACTTGTCAAGAGGGAAGTGGTGAGGGTTATCACCCCGGGTATGATCCTGAACGAATCCCTTCTGGATAAAAAATCCAATAATTTTTTAGTGGCTGTCTCAAAGACAAAAGAGGCGGCAGGGCTTGCCTGTCTTGATATTTCCACAGGGACCTTTAAAACCTGCCAGGTAGAAAGGACAGGAAATTTTATTCCCTTGTCCTTGATCGACGAAGCATTAAAACTCGATCCCAAGGAGGTGCTGCTGCCCTCTTCCTTTAAAACAGATCCGGTTTACAACCAGGTGAAGAATGCCTTTTGTGATAGACAAATCACCTATCTTGACCGGGGGTACTTTCATGTGGAAGAGGCCAGGGAACGACTGCAAAAAAAGTTCAAAACCCGCAGTCTAGAAGGATTTGGCATTGAGAATCACAGGGCTGCCATTGCCGCGGCAGGGGCTGTGATCTCCTATGTCCAGGATACCCAGATGCAGGATACCCAGCACATCTTCCAGATTACGCCCTATGATTTAAAAAATTTTTTAAAAATTGATGACCGATCCTGCAAAAATCTGGAACTTTTAAACAATATCCAAACCCTGGACAAACGAGGCACCCTGATTTTCGTCCTGGACAGGACGGTTACAGCCATGGGCGGACGGTTGATCAAAAGCTGGATACGATACCCCTTAATTGACCGGGCGATGATTGAACAACGTCTGAACTGCATCCAAGAAATCCTTGGGGCAGCGCATATCCACCAATTGCTCATCACCCACTTAAAATCCGTGTATGACCTTGAACGCCTCGGCAGCAAAATTTCCATGGGCCAGGGAAATGCAAGGGATCTTATTTCCCTTAAAAATTCCTTAAAGAAACTGCCCAGCTTATTTGGCGAACTTGCCTTGTTTGAGCATCCGGCGTTAAACGGTAGCCTTCTTGAAAATCAGGTACACCTGTTAACAGGTCTTGCCTCCCTTGCCGACTTGATAGAAACGGCCATCCGGGAGGATGCCGTTCCTGTCCTGAATGAAGGAAATCTCATCAATGACGGTTACGACCCGGACTTAGATGAACTGCTCTCCATTACCAGGGATGGAAAATCCTGGATTGCAAGGGCCGAGGCCACGGAACGAAAAAAAACAAAACTCTCTTCCTTGAAAATTAAATACAACAAGGTCTTTGGGTATTTCATCGAGGTTTCCCGGGCACAATCCGGACAAGTGCCGGACAATTATGTCCGGAAACAGACCCTTGTCAATGCCGAACGCTTTATTACCCAGGAGATGAAGGAAGTAGAATCCACCATTTTAAATGCCCAGGACAAACGAAACTCTCTTGAATATGAGATTTTTTGTTCAGTCCGGGAACAGGTGGTGGAAAAGGCCGTTCTTATCTTGAAAATGGCAGAATTTATAGCCCAGATCGATACCCTCCAGGGACTTGCCCTGGCGGCCTCTGAAAACGGATATACCAAACCTGAAATAAATGATGATAACATCATTGACATCGAAGACGGCCGACACCCGGTGGTGGAAAAACTTATCACAGGCGAACGCTTTGTTCCCAACTCCATTCGCCTGGATAGTGTTGACCACCAGCAATTGCTGATCACGGGCCCGAATATGGCGGGTAAATCAACGGTTTTAAGGCAGGTGGCCCTGATAACCCTCATGGCCCAGATGGGCTCATTTGTACCGGCAAAACGCGCATCCTTGTGTCTGACAGACCGGATTTTCACCCGGGTCGGCGCCCTGGATAACCTCTCCTCCGGCCAGAGCACCTTTATGGTTGAAATGGAGGAGACTGCCAATATTGTCAACAATGCCACCCAAAACAGCCTGGTTATTTTAGATGAAATCGGCAGGGGTACCAGTACCTATGACGGCATGAGCATTGCCTGGGCCGTGGCGGAATATCTCCATGATTTGGACGGATTGGGGGTCAAGACATTATTTGCCACCCATTACCATGAACTGATCCAGCTTGAGGAAATAAAGCCCCGGATTAAAAATTATCATATTGCCGTCAAAGAATTTAATGACAACATCATTTTTTTACGGCGCCTGGTAAAGGGGGGGACAAACAAAAGCTATGGAATACAGGTGGCAAGACTTGCCGGAATACCGGACCCTATCATTGATTCCGCCAAATTTGTATTGTCCAGAATTGAACAGGAAAAAAAGGGAGAAAAACAGCCCCTTGTTTCAAGGGAATCAGCCCCCCCAAAAAGAACAAAGAAAAAAAAGAAAGCCAAGGACCAGGGCCAGCTTGAATTATTTAAAAATTGCGACACCCGCCTCAAACAGATGTTGGAAAAAGCAGATATTTCAAATATGACCCCTTTGGATGCCCTTATTTTTTTAAATGATCTGAAAAAAAAGGCAACCGTTTAAAAAATGAAAAAATTTCGGATGACACCCCAACATATCCACCTGGTCATCTGTCTGGTCCTTTGCATGATCATAGAGGCAGGTTTGCCGGCCTCGGGTCAGGCCGCTTCAGCCAAACAAAAATACATGGTGGCCGACGATTGCTTTAAAAAACTGAGGAATTCTTCCACCCAACAGCAAAGGGTGTCGGCATGGCTCAATTGTATCCGGCGATATGAAACCATCTACCAAGTCCACCCGGAAAGCTCCTGGGCACCCGCCGGTATGTACAAGGCAGCAGAACTCTCTCTCCAATTATTCAAACGATCCAAAAATAATACCCATAAATCCCGGGCCATTGATCTTTTGGCCAGGATTAGAAATAAATACCCCAAAAGTGCCTATAGCGGAAGGGCAAAAATTTTGCTCAAATCCATTGCCCCCCCCAGACAAATCAAACACAAACAAATAAAACACCTCCGCTCAAAAAAGGAAGAAACCCGGAATGATCTACGAATAGACAGATTCAACCGGAATCAAGCCAGCCTGGACCTGGAGAAGCTGATACAAGCAGCAGAGGAAAAAGAAAAGAAAAAAAAAGCACCCCTCCTTATCTTGAAACCCAATGCCAAGGCACCCAATACCCAGGTGAAAAAATCTGAAAAACAAAACCCAAAGGGTGACACCCGGGTCACCGACCTGCGGGTATGGTCCAATCCGGAATATACCCGAATTGTGATTAATGCATCCAACGAACGAAATTATTCCCATAGGCTTCTCAAAAAGGACCCCACCATAAACAAGCCCTTCCAAAGACTGTATATTGATATTGAAAAAACCCGGCTGGGCAAAAGTGTTGCCGAACATATTCCCATCAACGACAATCTGTTAAATCAGGCCAGGGCCGGCCAATATCTGCCCCATACCGTCCGGGTGGTGGTGGACATCAAATCCTTTGAAAACTATAAAATTTTTTCTTTAAAAGACCCCTTTAGAATTATCATTGATGTATGGGGGAAGGGGTCCAATGGGTCACCTTCATCCGACCAGTCCATTGCCCGAAAAGATCCGGGGAAAAAAAGCCCCATTAAAACCTCACGGATTACCACGGACAATCTGAAATCTTCGGACATTGCAAGGCAGTTGGCCCTGGGGGTCAGAAAAATCATTATTGATCCGGGCCACGGGGGACCAGATCCGGGGGCTCCCGGCTATATCAAAGGTGTCTGGGAAAAAGACATTGTACTGAAACTGGCCTTGAATCTTGCAAAAAAACTAAGGAGCAGACTCAAATGCACCGTTGAATTGACCCGTTCAACAGACAGAAAGCTCACCCTTGAAGAACGAACCGCCATTGCCAATACCCAACGGGCAGATCTCTTTATTTCCCTGCACTGCAATGCCGCCAAAAATAAACGGCTCGCCGGTTTTGAAACCTATATATTAAACCTGGCAACCGATGATCAGTCCATTACCGTGGCAGCAAGAGAGAATGCCACCTCCAAGAAAAACATTTCCGATCTTGAATACATTTTAAGCGATTTGATGAAACATGCCAAGATTGAAGAATCAACAAGGCTGGCCAATGATGTTCATAAATCCATGATCCAGGGAATGAAAACAAAATATTCAGGCATAGTTGACCACGGTGTCAAACAGGCACCCTTCTATGTCCTTTTGGGGGCCAGAATGCCCTCCATTCTCATTGAGGCCTCTTTTATCAGTAACAAACAAGAATGCCAGCGACTGCTGACCGAATCCTATAGGAACAGCGTATGTCATGCCATTACCGATGGGATTGAAAAATATATTAACGCAACAAACCCAAGGCAATTATAATTCAAACAATACTAATCGAAAAAAAAAGGAGAGATCATGTCTTTTGAAAACATTATTCTTGAGGTCGAAAACAACATCGCCACCCTGTCTTTTAACAGACCCAAGGCCCTAAATGCACTCAACAATGCCCTTTTTGACGAACTGAATACAGCCCTTGACATGGTAAGAGATGATAGCAGCATCCGGGTACTGATTCTAACGGGTTCGGGAGATAAAGCCTTTGTGGCAGGTGCCGATATCTCAGAACTTGCACAGATGAATCCCTTGCAGGCCAAATTTTTTTCACGGAAAGGCCAGAAGATATTTTCAAAAATTGAAGATCTTCCCATCCCTGCCATTGCCGCGGTGAATGGGTTTGCTCTGGGAGGGGGAAGCGAAGCAGCCCTGGCCTGTGATTTTATCTATGCCTCGGAAAAAGCCGTCTTTGGTCTGCCTGAAATCACCCTGGGCCTGATCCCCGGATTTGGCGGTACCCAGAGACTTGCAAGGCTAGTGGGAAATAACCGGGCCAAGGAATTGGTGTTTACCGGAAAAAATATCAGGGCGGACAAAGCCCTTGAGTACGGCATTGTCAACAAAGTTTGTTCTCCTGAAACCCTGATGGAAGAAGTCTTAAAAACAGCCAATCTGATTGCCGCCAAGGGTAAAGTTGCTCTGAGAGCCGCCAAGGAAGTCATCCAGAACGGAACAGCTGCCAATCTTGAAACCGGCTGTAGAATTGAAAATGACGGTTTTGGTATCGCCATGGTCAGTGAAGATGCCAAGGAAGGTACCACAGCCTTTCTGGAAAAACGAAAACCCGTGTTCAAAGGCGAGCTCAACTAGAAACGCCTAAAATTAATAGCGTAAGGATCTATCTATGCCCATTTATAACAAAAGTTTTGAAACCATGCCCAGAAAAGAGATTGAGGCCCTCCAGCTCAAGAGACTTCAATCCACCATTGAACGGATTTATGCAACGGTTCCCTTTTATAAAACGTCCTTTGATAAGGCCGGAATAAAACCAGAAGATATTAAAAGTTTAAATGATCTTCAGCGGCTGCCCTTTACCGCCAAAAAGGACCTCAGGGATAACTATCCCTATGATATGTTTGCCGTTCCCATGGAGAAGGTTGTCAGGATTCATGCTTCTTCGGGCACCACGGGAAAGCCAACGGTTGTCGGCTATACCCAAAACGACATTAATACCTGGGCCCAGCTCATGGCCCGAAGTTTTTCAGCCGCAGGCGCAACCTCCCGGGACATCCTCCACAATGCATTTGGATATGGCTTATTTACCGGGGGCATCGGCGCCCATTACGGGGCAGAAAAATTAGGGATGGCAGTGATTCCGGTATCCGGCGGCAACACCAAGCGCCAGATCACCATTATGCAGGACTTTAAACCCACCATTTTAAGTGCCACCCCCTCTTACATTCTGCACCTTGCAGAAATCGCAGAGGAGATGGGGGTTGATTTTAAGGATCTTCATTTTAAAGCCGGTATTTTCGGTGCAGAGCCCTGGACAGAAAACATGAGAGCGGAACTGGAATCCAAACTCCATTTAAAGGCAATTGATATTTATGGGCTAAGCGAAGTCATGGGGCCCGGGGTTTCCATTGAATGCCATGAAGAACAAAAGGGTCTCCATGTGTTTGAAGATCATTTTATTGTTGAAATCATTGATCCTAAGACAGGCGACATCCTTCCCCATGGTGAAACAGGAGAGCTGGTGTTTACCTCCATTACCAAGGAAGCCTTCCCCATCATCCGGTATCGCACCAAGGATATCACCTCTTTGAATTGTGCTCCCTGTACCTGTGGTCGTACCCACATACGGATGAACAAACCCTCGGGCCGGAGCGATGACATGCTCATTATCCGGGGGGTTAATGTATTCCCCTCCCAGATCGAAAGTGTTCTAATGGAGACCAAGGGAATTTTGCCCCATTATCAATTGGTGGTGGATAGAATAAAAAACCTGGACACCCTGACGGTAAAAGTTGAAATTGATGAAAAATTATTCAGTGACGATATCAAAAGTCTCCAGGCAATGGAAACCCATATTTCCGACAATATAAAAGAACATTACGGGGTGTCGGCAAAGGTGATGCTTGTGGAGCCTAAAACCATCCAGAGAAGCCAGGGCAAAGCCGTCAGGGTTATTGATAACCGAAAACTATAAATTTAAAAGAGGAGAACCCATATGCTTGCAAAACAGATATCCATCTTTATTGAAAACAAAGAGGGGCGCCTTGCAGAAGTCACAGCCATCCTCAGGGATGCCAATGTGAATATCAGGGCCTTGTCCCTTGCCGACACAACAGATTTTGGCGTTCTAAGACTCATCGTCAATGATAATGAAAAAGCAGAACGCGCATTGAAAAAAGAAGGGTTTACCGTGGGAATAACCCAGGTACTTGCCGTTGAAGTCAGTGATGAACCAGGCGGCCTGAACAAAGTTTTAGATCCTTTGTGCGAACAGGATGTCAACGTGGAGTACATGTATGCCTTTGCCAATCCCCAGTGCAAAAACGCCATCATGATCTTCCGATTTGACGACCCTGAAAAAGCATTGGAAATCCTTGCACAACGCTCAATCAAGGTCATTACGGGTAAGGAAATCTCTGATCTTTAATGGTGTTGTTATACGGCCCCTATTAACTCCCTCTTTGCTAAGGGGGAGCTTAATAGGGAAACTGGGCACGCCTTATTCAAAAAATCTATGGGGTGGACCCGCTGATTTGCCCCAAGTGCCATGGGCAGATGCGTATCATCAGCTTTATCGAAGAACTTGACATAATCGAAAAAAGGATGCATCACTTTGGGATTTTCGTAACCATAACCAACCGCAGTCGCCTGTAGAAAAAAAAAACGTCATTTATACTAGTTAGAAACAAGGTCTCCATAAAGATAAGCAAGTCCTGCCACTCCCCAAAAAAAAATATAAACTCATTTAAGATTCTCTGCTAACCGGTCGATGTTTTACTATATTAATCATCATCCTCTCCAACAAAGGAGTCATCATGAGTCTTAAGATAGATGCTGTTCCGGCATTCAACACCCGGGAACTGACCAATTATAATACACATAAATCCACGCAAACGAATTCACTAAGGTCAACGTCCCAAACACAATCATCTAAAGCCGCTGTGGTAGATATCAGCACCAAAGCCATGCAATCCCTTGAAAAAAGCATGGCTGAAAATCCCCTTTCAGATCAGGAATTAAAAGACCTCTATGATGTATACCTCAAGGTCGGGGAAGGCCGGTTGATAAAGAACATCACCCAAGAACTGGAACACCTGTCCAAAGGTGAGCGCGCCCTTGCTCTCTCAGTGATGGCAGGTGCAGGTTCAAGAGAGGAAATCAGTGATGTGATGGACCAGATACAAGGCCTCCAAAGAAAAGACCTGAATCCTTTTCTTTGGGCTGCGAAAGGGGCAGGAAAGGACTTGGGAGATTTTCTTGAAATAACCGGCCGGCTGCGCGGTGAACAGAGGACCCAATTTTTTGTCACAGCTGAATACCTCACCAAAGCCTCAAACGATCAAAAAAATACAGACCTCAAAAACTATATCCTGGCTGCTGGCAGCACAGGGGTTAACCTTGATGAGTTGATCCAGAAAACCATGACGCTGAAAAAGGAAAGCCGTACCCATTTTCTTGCCGGGGCGGCAACTGCAGGAGATGAAGTGGACCGTCTCATGAAGCTTATGGATCAACTGGAAGACCCGGAATTGTTATCATTTTTGAAATCAACAGCCCATGCCGACAAAGGGATTAAAAATCTGCTCACCCTTGCAGAGGACCTTGAAGGGGATGACAGAGAAGCCTTTATTCGCTTTGCCTCAAACCTGGAAGGCCACGACACCCGAAACTTTCTATCCGCCACCAAAGGAAATAAAGAGATGGCGGAAAGGCTCACGGATACGGGTGGTGACCTGAAAGGTTCCCAGCGCAGTAAATTTTTTCTTGCAGCCGCCGGAGCAGGCAAAGAAAAGGGGCGGCTGACCACAATGGTCAAAAAGCTGACCGCAGGTTCCCAAGAACTGGACAACTTTCTTACATCTGCATTAAAATCCGGCGGCCGGCTTAAAGGCTTTCTTGATATCTCTGAACAATCTTCAGGCAGCGAGCGATACCAGCTTTTTTCCTATACAGCAGAGCTGTCAACTCCGGATATGACCAATTTTGTCCTGACCTCCGAAAAAGAGAATCTCAGTGCACACATCCTAATCCAGGCAACCCAAAAAATGGATGGAAAAGACAAAAGTTATCTTCTTTATGCTGCAACCCTGACCGGAAAAAAGGGAGAGGATCTTATCAAAATTTCCGGCAGCTTATCCGGAGATGAACGCACGGATTTCCTCTTCACAGCTGCAAACTCAGGTGAAGGTGCGGATGATTTTCTCAAAAAGGCAGGAGACTTTAGTGGACAAGACCAGAAAGAATACCTGATGCAGGAAAAAAACAGGGTGATTCTGGCCGAGGGCAGCAGCCTTAAAAAAGAGTATATTTATCTGTCGTCCTCCTTTGACGAGAGTGAACTGAGTGCGATTCTGAAAGCCGGAAAAAACATCGACACCCTGCTGGCCAATATGGAAAAGGTGGGCATGAAAGGGATGGATGCCGGGCAGCAGAAGAACCTGATGTTCATAGCATCACGCTCCGGTCACAACATCGAAAAGCTCTATGCAACGGCAGCCAAACTCGAACAGAAAGAACTGGATGCATATATTGACTTTGCAGTCAATCTTACCGGAAATAATCTGGGTAATTTTATCACGGTCGCAGCAGAAGTTGTGGGCCTTTTCAACGGCCATCTGGGTAATTTGTCAGATTCACATGCCAACATGCCCGATGGAAGTCTCAAACCGGCTGATTCAGGCCGCACTCTCACCACCCTGATAGAAATTGCCAAAGGTCTGGGGAAAACTGAACAGGAGGATTTCCTCGCAGCCGCAGCCAATGCCGGAGATGAAATCCAGAGCCTTATGAACATGACCCAACGACTGGCAGGGGTAAAACAAACCACTTTTCTAACAGGAGCCTCTGCAGTCCAAAAAAATGTTCAGGCCTATCTAAAGGCAACGGAAAAAATACTCTTACAAGATCTCAACAACTTCACCCTCGCGGCAAATAAACTGGACAGAACGCCTAAAAACATCATCCTTGAGGAAACGGACGGATTCACTCTTGTGGGTGTGGAGCCAAAATTTCTTTTCGATTTTCTGGGATCAGCCGCCTATATGGGTGGCAATTCAGAAGACTGGCTCAAAGGCTTCCTAGGATAAAGCCCAGATAAGACTCTCTCAAACTTCCTGCGGTAAAGAACCAAGGTTTCAAGCCTTCTTGCTACCATAGGTAGTGTACCCATGAGCAGACGCATTTGCAAGACTCATATCAATAACCCAGGCACTTGCCGTTAAAGTCAGTGATGAACCAGGAGGTCTGAACAAGGTCTTAGATCCTTTCTTTGTGCGAACAGGATGTCAACGTGGAGTACATGTATGCTTTTGCCAATCCCCAGTGCAAAAACGCCATCATAATCTTCCGATTTGACGCCCCTGAAAAAGCATTGGAAATCCTTGCACAGCGTTCAATCAAGGTCATTACGGGTAAGGAAATCTCTGATCTTTAATGGTGTTGTTAACCTTCCTTATTAACTTCCTTTTAGGTTAAGGGGAAGCTTAATAAGAAAACTTGTCCCATGGTCTGGACGGGAAGTTACTTCAATCTGGCCTTTATGGTTTTCCGTAATAATAAAATAGGAAACTGCAAGGCCAAGCCCTGTTCCTTCCCCCACATTTTTAGTGGTAAAAAACGGCTCAAACACTCTTTTTCTTGTATCAGGTGCCATGCCCGGACCATTATCCGTGATTTGGATACAGAGCATTGTATCTTCCTGAAATATTTTCAAGACAAAACAAGGGGAATCAAGTGTTCCAATCCCCATCATGGCCTGGGCACCATTGGACAAAATATTGAAGAATACCTGCTGAAGTTCGCTGGCTTTACAATAAATGCTGGGCAACCCATTTGTATATTCTCTTTTGATTTGTATTTTTTTAAAATCAAACCTCTTTTTCAGGTTATAATCACTGTCAGCCAGCTCAAGGGTCTGATCGAGCAAAAGGCAAACATCTTCCGGAACAAACCCTGAAGAACTTTTCCGTGAAAAAGACAGCATGTTCGAGACAATGGCAGCAGCCCGTTTGCCTGCGTCCAGAACGGAATCGATCATTTTAAAGATATCCCGCTTGGCCATATAGGTTTCTAGGTTATCAAGATCAATGCCCGTTTCCCGGGCAGCTGCAATATTGGCAGGCAACTTTGTTTTAAGGCGATTTTGGATCACCTGGGAATTTTGCAAAATTCCGGCCAAAGGATTGTTAATTTCATGGGCCATGCCAGCAGCCAATCCGCCAAGGGATACCATTTTTTCCGATTGCACCATCATTTCTTCGAGTTTGAGTTTTTCATCTTCTTTCTTTTTAAGACTCAAGGCTTCAATCAGTGCAACGGCAAGCATTTGGGCCGATTCCTTATCTCCTTCATCATAGTTTTCCTTTCCGGCAAAGGCCAAAATTCCCTTCACCTTTTCCCCAAGTTTTATGGGGACCCCAAGAAAAGAGTTGATGGGAATATGCGCTTGAGGAACATCCACAAAATCAGGATTGGACCCCGGATCATTGGATATAAGGGAAACCGCCTCGGAAATTATCCGGGACAGGATACCACGGATATGTTTAACCCGCCCCAGAGGGTTGGCACCCAGGGTCACCTGGGGGTAGTCTGACAGGACCCCATCGGAGACAGCCAGAATCTCAATTTGATAAGGTTCTTCTTCGGAAAGTTCGCCGATAAAACAATACCGGCTGGGAATAATGGCCAGGGCGATGGGAATAAACAACTCAGCGACTTCCTTATAGGATTTTGCCAGCATGGAGCGTTGAAAAAATGTATTTACCGAAGAAATACACATGCTTTGATGAAGAATTTTTTTTTCATTTTCTTCTTTTAGTTTAATTTCATCCTCAAGATTTTTATTGGTCAACGCCAGGGCACTAATTTTCTCTTGAATCGCATCCCGCATGGATGCAAAATTTCGGGCGAGTTCACCAATCTCTCCTATCCCATTTTCTTCAATTTTTCGTTCAAGATTCCCGGCGGCTATTTCAGATGCAGCCTGGGCCAGTTGGGTCACAGGCTGCATCAATTTGTTAATTAAAAAAACAAGAAAAAGGGCAAGGCACAGGGTTATCGTAAAGGTAAAATAAAGCATCTGGTTTCGAAATCCGGCCAATTTTTTTTCAATGAGACTGGTGGAGTAAACCACCTTCATTTTGCCAAGTTTAAGGCCTTTGTGGTAGATAAAAAAACTTTTTTGAATTTCCAATCCTGTGGATTCAAACTCTCGCTCAAGATGGAGATCAAGATCGATATCAGATTCATGGATCAAAATACTTTTCATGTTTTGATCATCAAAAAAAGTGTCCAGGTTAACCCTTAGTGTTTCTTTATCCACATTATAAAGGGGCCTGGCATTAACAAGCCGCATCATATAAGCGGCTTTGTCGATTTTGGTACGTAGACTTTGAAATTCAAGCGTTTTTATTTGCTCGGTGATATAGAAACACAAAAACAAATTAATAATGCTGCATGCGAAGACGACAATAGTAATAATTCGTGATTTCAGACCCATTCATTTTTTCCCGGTCCCTATTGTTATATCTCTGGACTCGTCATTACACCTAATTTATTGGTTAGACAAGGGCGGTTTCGTCCATGGTCACCTTTCTTATAAGCTCCCGATAATCTGCAGAGGCAGTGGATCCCGGCGCAAATTCAAAAATTGATTTCCCAAAAGAAGGCGCCTCGGCCAGACTTTCACTGTATCGAATCGGGGTGCAGACATATTCGGGGTATAATTTTTTGAGTTCGGAATACAGTCGTTGCGGTCCTTTTATCCGGGTATCCAAAAAAGTGGGGACAATATACTTTAAACTAATTTCACTGCGATACTTTTGTATGGAGCCAAGACTTTTCATAAATTCTGAAAGTCCATGCAATGGCATGACTTCAAGCGCCACCGGCACCAAGACTTCCGTGGCATAAAACAAGACATTTACGATGAGCTGATCCCAGCCAGGAGAGGTGTCAATGAGGATGAAATCATACTGATGATCCAAGGGTTTCATGGCTTCAGCCAGGGTCCATTCAGCTCCGAAACTTTTTCGATCAATAATCCGTTTCACCCCTGCCAGGGATTTTCCACCACTCAGGAGCCACAAGTTTTTTCTGGCCTGGACGACACACTCATCCGGAGTCAACTCCTTGGTCAAAAGCTCTGTTAATCCCGCCTTGGGTTTCTTCCCGAGAATATAGGAAGATTGTCCCTGGGTATCTGTATCCACCAGCAACACCTTGTACCCGGCCAAGGCAAGCCCAGCCCCGAGATTAACACTGGTGGTAGTTTTTCCCACACCCCCTTTGCTAAGGGTCACACAAATTTTTCTGGCCTGAACCTTGTTGCCCGCTTTTTCCGGCGGTGGGCTGTCAACCAGCTGATCCACCAATACCGGAAATTTATATTTGCAAGACCTACAGGTTGCAGAAACAGTTTTTCCAGAATCAATATGACTTTTGATCATGTCCAGATTTACTTTATGCTTTCTGGCACACTTCGGACAGATAATAACCACCCCTATCCCTCCTTTTTCAATTCCTCAAGAATAGCATCAACAACAATACTGGCAATCCGTTTCATGGAAATATTGGGACCAGTTCCAGGGGATACCTTTACATTAATCTTTGCCTTACCTTCCCAGATCTCAACCGCTACATTGCCCTTTGAGATTTTCCAGGATTTTTCCGAGGACCCGGCGACTTCTTTTTTTTTTAATCCACCATCACTGCGATAAATAAGACAATCCAGTTCCCGGGTCCGACCTGCGAACTCCTGGTCATCATGACCCAGAATGCTGTCCATAATATCTTTTTTCTCTATCATTTTTCTTCTTCTTAGATCTTGCTTATTTTTCGATCATTGTTTTCAAGGGCACAAGACTTCATTTGTAAAAAAACAGCCTCTAAGGACTGCCTTTGTTCCGCATCAAGACCTATCCATCGAATCCCATGTTCCAATTGCCCGGATGCCGAAGGGGAATAATGAATAATTTTGCCGGTCAACCCCTTGAATCTTTCATTTTGCAATATCAATTCACAATTGGTGTAAATTTCACCGAATTTCAAACCAGAAAGACGGTCAGAACGGATGCCGACACCTTCCTGGCCGATATTGGATACACGATAAGTTTTTTGTTTAATAATGACGTGAACGGATTCTTTCTCAGAAACCGGAATACGAAAGGATTGACGAACCAATGGTGCTGATTCTTTTTCCTCGGACCTAGGGCGAATCTCAATTGACTCGGTTTTCATTACCCACCTTCCCACCGGCTAAAATGGATTTATACCGAAATTATGGCAAATAACACATAAACAGAACCAAAATATATCAGGTATACCAGACCCAGGCAAGCAAAATCAGCAATACCCCCGTGAAAACAAAAAAAAGGTGCAGAGCATAAATGCCCTGCACCTTTTGAGTAAAAGCTTTTTTCGTCGTATGGCTTAGTGACCAGCTACTGCAGCGATAACGCCTTTCAGAGCAGGATGGGCATACATGAGGATAAGGGATACAACCAATGCATAAATACAAAGAGACTCGATCATGGCAAGACCGATCAGCATGTTAACCTGGATTTTACCAGCTGCCTCAGGATTTCTTGAAATACCGCTCATTGCGCCGGCAAGACCCAGACCCTGACCAATACCACAACCAAATGCGGCAATACCAATTGCAAGACCTGCTGCCCATACACTACCAACTAGAAATTCCATGTGTTACTCCTTATTACTATTAATTAATATAAATACTAACGGGGGCTTCTTCCAAGTTCCCGTAAAAAAACCAAAATTAATGCGATTCTTCTATTGCGCCTGCAATGTACATGGTTGACAAGAGAAAGAATACAAATGCCTGTACCAGGGCCACAAAAGCGCCCAGGGCCATAACCGGAAGCGGTGCCAGAAACATGCCGCCCAGCCCCAGAAGGATTCCGACAACCAGTTCATGGCCTGCCATGTTTCCAAAAAGCCGGAAGGTCAACGACAGAACCCTGGCCGTATGTCCGATAACTTCAATGGGAAAAAACAAAGGGATCATGGCGGGAACAGGTCCCAGAAAATGCTTGATATATTTGATACCATGACGTTGAACACCCACCACATGACTCCACAAAACAGCAATCAAAGCCAGCCCAAGGGTGGTATTGATATTGGCCGTTGGTGGAAAGAATGCAGGTACCAGCCCCATGAGGTTGCCCAAAAGAACAAATAAAAAGATGGTTAGAACCAGGGGATAAGATTTTCTGCCTTCATCTCCAGTAACGGTTACCATGAACTCTTCAAGACCTGAAATCAGCACTTCAAAAACATTCTGGGCAGTTTTCGGGACCATGGAAACACCCTTCCCCGCAATCCAGCCCAAAGATATCAATATGATCATGGCCAGCCACATATAAGTAACATGCGGATGCGCTGCAGCCCACTCTTCCATTCCCAGCATTCCAAACAACGACGTTAGTAACAAATATGGATGTTCCATCCTTATACCGCCTCCTTGAAAAATAATCTCGTTAACTCAAGCATAGTTGCCAGAAACATGCTTGCAACAACCACCGAAAGGCCCGCCAAAAGTCCTAACGGATGAACAATATGGTTTGATATAAGCAGGAAAATTAGCCCCCCGCTTATCACAAATCGGATATAGTATTTCACCAGGATATTCCCAATAAAGGAACCCCCTTTTTCTGATACCACATCGGGACGAAAATTATTAACAACGGTTTTCTTTAAAAGTTGAAAATTTATGGCCACAATCAGCCCGCCCAACAAAACCCCCAAAGAGACCTTTGTCGGTGTTGTCATCAATGCCAAGGAACTGGTTGCGATCAGCAGCAGCCAATTGGTTTTGGTGACAAAATTAACAATTTTTTCAAGATCCTGCATTAATATTTCTGCCCTTTTTTCCCTGCTCTGACAATGTTGCTAAAGCCTGCGGCAATGCCTAATGCCAGCCCCACAAACAACAGAACAGGTTCTGTATCAAATTTTTTATCCAGCCAAATCCCCAGGCCCAGACCGATAAAAATCGAAAGCGCAACCGACATGCCAAGACTGGCAAAATACCCCAGTTCTCTTACTGCTTTGCCTGTTTCTTTTTTCATCTTCCTGCCTCTCCTTGATTTACCTTTCTAGGATCGGTCTTTGACTTTACAAAGATCAATTTATCTTGAAAGCAAATATCATATGCATCCGATCAAGTCAATGTGAAAAAAGCATTAAAGTATATCCAAAAACCCGGTACTGCTTTCTTTATTAACCTCACCTACAATCCTGGCGTTTATTCCTTTTTTCTCCATTTGTGCGACACAAAAAGGCGCCTCTTGTTTTTTTAAACTGATCATAAGCCCCCCCGATGTCTGGGGATCAAACATCAAATCTGCCAGAGCCCGGTCCATGACGGGAGAAACCCTTGTTAGATCCTTGAAAAACGCCCGGTTTTTATGGGCACCTGCCGGGACCAGTCCCATGTTGGCAAAGGTGAGCACACCCTTAAGCAATGGAACCTTTTGGGAATAAAGGGATATCTGCTTTTTGGCCCCACGGGCCATTTCGATCAGGTGACCGGCAAGTCCAAATCCTGTCACATCGGTACAGGCATGGACATCAAAATCTGCCATCACTTCGGCTGCATACCGATTGAGCCGCGACATAACCGCAACCGCTTCCTGGATCTGGTTTTCTTCTGCCAGTTTGGCCTTGATGGCCGTTGACATAATGCCGGTTCCAATGGGTTTGGTCAGAATAATGGCGTCTCCGATCCTGGCAGCGCAATTGGTTAACACACGATCAGGATGCACAATCCCCGTGACGGAAAGCCCGTATTTAAACTCGGGATCATCCACAGAATGCCCCCCCACCAATACAGCACCGGACTCATTGATCTTGTCCTGCCCTCCTTTTAATGTCTGGGCAAGGACATCCTCGGGAAGATCGCAGCTGGGAAAACAGACAATATTCATCACCGTCACAGGTGTTCCGCCCATGGCATATACATCGCTTAGGGAATTGGCCGCAGCAATCTGACCGAACTCATAGGGATCATCCGTGACCGGTGTTAAAAAATCCAGGGTCTGGATCAGGGCGGTCTGGTCATTTAGTCGAAAAACGCCGGCATCATCGGGGGTTTCAAGCCCCACAATCAAATCCGGATGGGACTGGATATCAAGCCCTGACACAATTCGATCCAGTGTCCCTGGATCCAATTTGGCGGCTCATCCCGATGCCGTTACTTTCTGGGTTAAAAATATTTTCTTTTGTGTTTCCATTGGTCTGCTCATAAATTTAAAAATTAAAATTTCTGCCGGTCATCGGCTATCCTGAAGTTTGCCCTTCTTATTTGAGTGAAATGACACAGCCAAACCTGCCGGTTATTTTTTCCTGACGAAAGGAATAAAATTTATCCGTGTTGCACCGGGTACAAAGATTCATGATCTCAACATTCTCCGGGCGTACCCCTTTTGTCGCCATTTGGTCACAGGACAGTTTCCAAAAATCAAACGACAGCTTGCCCGGTAATTTATACCCCCACAACGCTTGGGGTATTTCGTCCCTGTAATTTATAAACTCGGCACAGCAAGGACCTAAAGAGGGGGAAATTCCTGCCCGGATATCTTTCGGGTTACACTTGAACCGACCTGTCATCACATCAATGCAATCACCGATAATATTCTGAACACTGCCCCGCCATCCGGAATGAACATTGGCAATCACCTTTCGTTCAGGATCATAGAGCAAGACGCCCTGACAATCTGCCACCTGGATCACAAGGCCGACACCTTGCATATCCGTTACCACCCCATCGGCAACACTGGGTGCCTGGTAGTTATCTTCTGTTAACACATGGATGGTATTTCCATGAACCTGGTTGAGATAAACCGCCCGCTCAATTTCCATTTTTGCCAATATGCGACGCCGGTTTTCCTTGACGGCTCCCGGATCATCTCCCACACTCACCCCGATATTCAAAGAATCAAAACAACCGGAACTGACACCGCCTGACCGGGCGAACACCCCATGGCACAACTCAGGATACCCCTGGAAAAGGTTAAATTCAAAAACCTTGATTTTTCTAAACCTCCCCATAATAGAGCCGTCCAATACGTTCAATAATCTTTGTGGTGGAAATCTCGGGTTCCAGGACAATTCGCTCCACCCTCCCCCCGTTTTCCCTGACAAAGGCGGCCCCGACAATCTGATCTTCAGGCCAGTCTGCCCCTTTAACAAGAATATCCGGACAAATGGTTTCTATCAATTGCCCGGGATCAGGATCATCAAACAAGACCACATGGTCAACCGCTTCAAGGGCAGACACCACACAGGCCCTGTGAACTTCACCCACGACCGGGCGTTTCTCCCCTTTGATTTTTTTGACCGAAACATCAGCGTTAAGCCCCAGCACAAGAATATCCCCAAGGGCCGCTGCCATGGCAAGATAGGAGACATGTCCGGCATGGAGGATATCAAAACACCCGTTGGTAAACACAATGCGCTTGCGCCCGACCCGGTATTGATCCGCCAGGGCTCGAATTTCATCAAAACTGACTATTTTTTTCTTGTCCATTTTATTATCTGGTGTATCCTTTTTGTTAGCCATAGATATCGGATCTTCTGTCCGTGATACAGGAAATCAATTGACGCGCCCGGGTCACTTGTTCCATTTCAATGGTTGCCAGTACCACCTCCATATTGTCGCCTATCTGTCCTTTGATGATATCAAATTGAACAACACCCATTTTAAATATCTTTTTAAAAAAATCCATGGTCCTTTTCTTGTTTTGGCAGACAAGTTTTCATATTCAAATCCACCATATAGATTCACCTTTTCTACGTCAATCCTTTTTATCCGGAAGGTCCCTGCCCCTTTTTTTGCGCTTGCGACCCTGCCACAATTTTCAATCCTTGCTTTGTTGGGTAAATTTGCCTGATTTAAATTACTTGAATAGGAATCAGAGGGTCAAAAGTTCAATCCATATTAATATATGGAATTCCATTTCTGATAAATTGATTGAGTCGATGATCCAATTTCTGGAGATGAACACTGAAACATTGCCAGCATTAGAAGCCGCAAAAATCGAAGAACTTATAAGGCAGCATGCCTACCACCAGGGTGAATATGCTGTTTTTGATGCAGACGACACGATCTGGTATCGAGATCTTGAAGAAACCCTTCTATCCAATTTGGAACAGGAAGGTATTGTGACCAAAGATACAATTGATCCATCGCTTCAAATCATACCCTTTCACCAGAATGACACACTGATTTCCTATGGTTTTTAACTTTACAATATTGATCACAAGATTGGATATCCATGGTTTGCTCAAATTTTTTCAGGTCTCACCCTCTTTCAGCTTAAAAAATATGTTGATGATCTGTTTGCTCTTAATGGAAAAAAAATATATTCTAAACACTGGAAAAACGGTCAATTGGTTAAACACACGTCCCAGTCCCCTCGTATCTATCCAGCCCAGCGCGAATTGATCAACACGCTTCAGGCCAACGAAATTGAAATTTATGTTATAACGGCTGCTCTTGAAGACCTTGTCAGAATGGTGGTTTCGGATCCAAAATAAAGACTATTTAGAAGTCAGAAATATTAAAAGATTCTGCATAACTCAGATCGATTAAAAAACAGCGGCCCGATAAAGAACATATTATCAAGCTGTTCCAGGCCATTTTAACAGCCAGGGCTCCTTGAAATTTTCCAGCGTGGCACCAAACCGTTCATCCTTAAAGAAAATTCCGTTATCGGGCAAGCTTACATAACAATACAAAGTGCCCATATAATCAAAGCGTAACGCATACGAATGCAAGTAGCCCCGATCGTATTTTTTACGCTCACCGCGGCAATACAAAGGATCTCCCAAAACCGGCGCACCAATACTTTTTAACGCCACACGAAGCTGGTGGGTTTTCCCTGTAAGAGGCCTTAAGAGAAACAGCCTGAGACCGTCTCCATATGCTTTGCTGAAAAAATGGGTCTGTGCAGGATTAACCTTAGTTCTTAACAGTTTCCATGTTCCGCGTCGCCCTCGTTCCAGATCCCCGGAAATCAACCCCTGACTTTTTTTCGGTTTTTTATCGGATAAAGCCAAATAATATTTCTCAATTTGCCTGTTTTGAAACAACAGGGACAACCCCCTTGCCGCTTGTTTATTTTTTGCAAATAAAATCAGGCCTGATGTCATACGGTCCAGACGGTGTACTGGGAACAAATTTTTCTCTTTTTCCATCTCTCTGACATGGTTGATGAGGGATTCACCGTCAACCGATGTATGAAAATCCACTCCCTGGTTTTTATCAATTACAAAAAAATCTTTATTCTCATCTATTAAGGTATACATAAAAGTCCTGAATTTGTATTTTTAAAACACATTTTCAATGAGTATATTAACGATACTCATTGAAGTATGGCAGCAATGTTTCCTGATTCTTTGACATTTTATAAACATCATCCAGCTCTTCCACCGCTTTGTCAACCCTTCTGTCATATGATCCTTTCCCAGGAAAATGGAAACAAGGTTAAGCTGCTGGCACCTTACAAAATATCTTGGGTTTGTTCCTTCCTGTTTCAAAAGGTCATCCTCTGATTGCTTTTAAGCATGAAAAAAGTTATTTTAATTCACCAACATTTAACAATGTAAGATTTTGCTATGAGATCTCCCATGAAAAATATTTTTACCATTGTTCTCATGACAGTATGGTTCTATTTCATGCCCATCCATGCCCTAAAGGCAGAAATATTGGAATTTGTATTCAGTGATTTTCCTCCATTTGAATATGTTGAAAGCCTTTCGGTTAAAGGGATTAATAAAGAAATACTTGAAGAAGCATGTCATCGACTTAATCTTACACCCGTATTTTTGAAACTTCCCTGGAAACGTGCATTGGCGTACGTGAAGCATGGCAATGGGGATGCTATTTTCTCCCTGTTCAAAAACAAAGAACGTCTGAAATATTATAACTACCCTGATGAAAATCTTAATACTGTAAAAATGGTTCTGATAACCAATAAAAAAAATGAAATTAAAATAAATATGTTACAGGATCTAAGGGGAAAACAGGTGGGGGTGTACAGAGGAAGTTCATATGGAAAGGCATTTGATGACGATGATTTGATAATTAAAGATGCGGTAAACAATAATGAGATTTTACTCAAAAAGCAATTGATTGGAAGAACACAGGTTATTGTTATGGATGAACGTGTGGCAAAATATTGGTGCAAAAAACTCAGTTTAGAAAATAATTTTAAAACATTGCCCTATGTAGTTACCATGAAGCATACATATGTTGCATTCTCAAAAGCAAAGGAGAAACTGACTAAAAAAGGTTGGTCCATACAATTCTCATCGGTTTTGAAAGAGATGAAAAATGACGGTTTTATTGAAGCTCTCAATAGCAAATATAAATTTTAATATTCGTTACGAAAAAAGGATTCGTTACAGCGGTTAAGCCGATATATCACACAGCATGCAAATTATATGGAATGAATGATAGATAAGGTCCATGGATAAAAAAAATAAAAAATTTATAACAGGGATTGTTCAATCATGAGACACCAACCCACCCAGGTTGACGGTAATTTCGAAGGCATCTGGCCTCCTGCAATCATTTTATCCCATTGGGATCGGTGTTGGGTCCTTATTATCTTGACTTTTCAGTTCAGTTTCGATAATTTTTTTATTAAGCAAAAAAATAGAAAATATTAATTATTATTATGTAAAATCAAAAAACACGAAACAATAATAAGAGAGCGCTTTATTATATCTAATAATCATAGGAGACCCCCACATGACAAAAAACACCTCTTTTCTCAAGGGCAAACACATACTGGCCGTGGATGATGAATGGGATGTAATTGAAACCATAGAGGAAATCCTTGATCCGGCAAAAGTTGATATTGCCCAGGACTATGAAACCGCATCACAAATGATCCTCCAGACCCGGTATGATCTGGCCATACTTGATATCATGGGGGTGAGAGGAATTCAACTTTTGGAAGAGTGCGTCAAACGCGATATCCCGGCTGTAATGCTCACGGCCAATTCCTTGAACCCTGAATCCCTGATGGAATCCATTAAAAAAGGGGCCATTTCCTACCTGTCCAAGGAACATTTAAGCGATCTGGATACCCTGATCAATGATCTTTTGGGGGCCCGAAATGAAGGAAAACCAACCTGGAAACTATTGTTTGAAAAACTGGGCAGCCACTTCAACCTGCGCTTCGGTAAAAATTGGAAAGAAAGCGATAAGGTTTTTTGGGACGATTTTGAAAAAAACTGGGAAATTTCCAAGGGGATACAGGAACGACTCCTCCACGATCAGAATATTGTGGACAAGGGGATTTAACGGGGAGCTTAAAAAAAAAGCCCGGCATCGGAAAATGTCTTTTCCGATGCCGGGCTTTTTAATTTTGGGGATCAATAGTATCCGAACAGCTTGGGCAAAAAAAGCACAATACTCGGACAATAGGTCAAAAAGAAAAGCACCCCGATCTGGATGGCCAAAAAAGGCATGACTGCCCGGGACACGTAAATAATATCCCGTTTGGCCAGAGCGCCGGTAATAAACAGGCTGACACCCATGGGCGGGGTACAGTATCCAATGGCCAGGTTTACGGTCATGATCAGGCCAAAATGCATGGGATCCACGTTAAAGGGTCCCAAAAGGGGGATAAAAACAGGCCCCAGAATCAAGGTGGCGGATATGATATCCATGAACATGCCGATGATCAGCAACAAAATATTCATGGCCAGCAAAAAAACAATGGGAGAACTGATATTGGCCACCACCACCTCGGCCACCCGGTTGGGAATATTCTCAAAGGTAAGATACCGGCCAAAACAGGTGGCAGACGCCACAATCAGCAGCAAGGTGGCCGAGGTAACCGCAGAGCTGATGGTCACATCCTTGATATCTACAAACCGCATGGATTTATAAATAAAGTACTCCACAAAAAATGCATACACACTGGCCACAACCGCGGCCTCATTGGCCGTAAACAACCCTGAAAAGATACCGCCAAAGATGATCACAATGAGCATGACCGCCCAGAACCCCTCTTTGAAAATATGAAACAATTGAGCAAAATTCGGGGCGGGCAGCCGCTGGATATCCTTCCTTTTTCGATAGAGCAAAAAGGTATAGGCACAGACACAGGCAATAATCAAAACCCCGGGAACAAATCCCGTGATAAACAGCCCTTCCAGGGACTGATTGCTGATCATGGAATAAAAGATCATGGCGATACTCGGGGGAATGATCACCCCGAGGTTGGGGGAGGTGGTCATCAGCCCCAGGGTATAATCCTCGTCATACCCGTTTTTAATCAATGCCGGAATCATAAAACCGCCCAGGGCCACCACCGTGGCAACGGTGGATCCGGAGATAGCCCCGAACAGACCGCAGCCGATGACACCGGCCATGCCCAAGCCTCCGGGCAGCCAGCTGACAAGGGCATTGGCCAGATTCATCAGTTTTTCCACCATCTTTCCCTTGGCCATGATATTCCCGCAAAGGATAAAAAAGAGCACCACCACCAGGGAAAACTTGTCAAGGCTTCTAAACAGCGTCTGGGCCATAAGTGCCAATGGCATGTCCAGGAAAAAACAAAACCCGATGGCGGCAGTGAAGAAAAGACAAAGGAAGACCGGCACATAGGTGGTCATAAACCCAAGAAGAATACATAGAATAATCAGATCACTGAGCTGCATGGAGAAAATGTCCCTTTATTTTCTGGATTTGAAATCTTGAATCATCACCTGGACCGTTCGGATACCGACCATCACGCCCATGACGGGCATGATGGCATAGACAATCACAAGCGGTATCTGCATGATGATGGTTTTTTGATGGGTAATGTATTGCAAATGGGTCATTTGATACCCGTAATATACCATCATACCGGCAAAAAAAAGCATGAGAATACTGGTATAAACGGTCAGACCCGGCTTAAGCTTTGGAAAAAGCTGTACAACCGCATCAATGCGAATCATTGCCCGTTGCTTGACGGCCACACTGGCACCCACAAAAGTTGAGTAAATGATCACAATACGAACCAGTTCCTCACTCCAGGCCAGGGTGTAATTAAACCCGTATCGCAATACCACATTCGCAAAAAGAGATAACAGCGCTACAATAACAATGATAAAAAGTGTCCATTCTTCAATCTGGCTCACCACATTATCAATAGTTTTGAACATTTTCCTAAGCATAAACCAAGTCCTGATTAAATATTAACGATTCATTGATAATCGCTAAAAGCGATTATTTCAAAAATTCCTGAACTTCTTTCAAAAAATTATCCGGTTTATAGGTGTCATTGGGATAAATCTGATTAATTTCAGGGGCATATTTCGCATAGGTTCCCTGGCTCTGCTGGGATAAAGTTGCCATGTCAGCACCGGAAAGCTGAAAGAATTCAACTCCGGCAGCTTTTGCCTTTTCAATATTGGTATTCTCTTCGGTCAAAGATTTTATCCTGCTGGCAGCGCAGACATCGTGAACACTTGAAACAAAAGCATCTCTTAAATCTGCAGGCAATTTGGCCAACCAGGCTTTATTAAAAATCCAGATAAAAAGCCCCTGGGCATAATTAATCTGGGTAAAATACTTGGCAACTTCAAATTTTTTGGTCACATTGCAGACCGTAATGGTATGGTCAAGACCTGTGATAACCCCTTGTTTCAGTGCAACAGGCACATCGGGCCATGGCATTGAAACAGGATTAAATCCCCAGTTTCTGTAACTGAGCTGATTCACAGCAGCTTCCGCAATTCTAAATCTTACCGCCTTGGCATCTTCAATGTTTCTCACCGGTACGGTTGTTGCCCAGCCATAGTTGCCGTAACCGGTAATATCCAACCCGGTAATCCCCTGATGATCCATTGCCATGAGAAAATGATTGAACAATTTTTTATTATTGATAAATTTTTCAAGGTTATCAAAGGAATTCACAAGAAATGGAAGGTTGACCACCCCAAATCTGGGTCCCAGGTTTGTGGAGGCCACCGAGGAAACGCCCATTCCCTGAACCGCACCCATCTGAAGCATATTGAGAACTTCGACCTCGCCGCCCAGCATGGAGTAGGGTTTAAAATCCACATAAATCTTACCGTTTGTTCTTTTCCAGACTTCATCACGGATTTCAAAACCGGCCAGCGTCCCCACCAGCCCCGGAGTGGACACATTGGAAACAATACATTTGTACTTGGCACTCTTTGAATCAAAATCAGGTTTCCATTTGTCAAGGGAGGGCTTTTTCTTTGCGAGAACAGGAGAAATGAACATAAAAGAGCCCACTATTAAAACAAGCAATAATAGTAACAATGTCCGGATTTTCATACTTAAGTTCCTTTCCATTAAAAAGTTTTTATCAGTTTCAGTGCCCGAACAAAATGTTCCGACACTGGTTTCAACTTTTGGAATTTTAAGTAAAACTAAAGCATATTAAAGCATCAGCAATCTAAAGGCAGGTCAAATAGGTTCTTTCAACTCAATTACAGGTCAATTTTGGAACAGGGCAACTGCGTCACACCTTAAACAAGTGCTTTAAATGCCTCTTTTCGGCCGGTAAACTTCTCCCGCAACTGGGGCTTCATCAATTTCCCGGTGGGGTTCCGGGGTACCTGATCAAAAACAATTTTCCGGGGCACCTTGTACAAAGAAAGCTTTGACTTGGCAAAGGTTAGAACTTGATCTTCACTCAATTGTCTGCCCTCTTTTACCTGAATCACCGCCAAAACAATTTCCACCAATCGCTCATCAGGATATCCGATACAGGCAACATCATCGATATCGGGATGATCCATGAGGGCATCTTCTATTTCCACGGGAAAAATATTTTCACCACCACTGGTAACCATATCCTTCATGCGATCCACAATATAAAAATACCCATCTTTATCTTTCTTTAGTAAATCTCCGGTAAAAAGCCAATCATTTTTTAAGGCCTCGGCTGTTTTTTCAGGATTGGAATAATATTGTTTCATCATTCTGGGGGTCTTAAATATCAATTCCCCCACCTCTTCATCGGGCAATTCAACGCCCATGGGGTCCACGATCTTTGCCTCAACACCAAAGGTGGGCTTGCCGATGGAACCGGGCTTGGTAAGGACATCTTGTGGATACAGATTAAAGAGGCCGCCGCCGCCGCCCTCGGTGATACCATAGATATTGGACACAGCACAGGGCAGCTTTTCAACCAACAATTTCATTATATCAAAGGGAACCGGCTGAGCACCAATTTCCATGTATTTCCAGGAGGACAGATCAAAGGCATCCAAATCAAGCTCCCCCTTTTCAATGGCATTTAAAATAGCAATGGCAATGGGAACCACAAAAAGCATATCGGTTACGCCTTCTGCGGCAATGGCTTCAATAATCCAGCGGGGGTCCCGAAAATCTCTGATAATGGTACCGACAGCTCCGGTGGCATAAAATGGGGCCCATAAAAACATGGTGCCTGAATGATACAGGGGAAGGAAAATAAGGTAATTATCATCTCGTTGAACAAAATAACTCATGCCGTTGCCAATGGCGGTATTGTTCAAGGAATAATGGGTGTGAAGAACTGGTTTGGGTTTACCCGTGGTACCCGAAGTAAACATCATGGCAAGGGAATGGTCTCTATCCACTTCAACCAAGGCATCCGAAATGTCGGGATACCCTTGAATCGTTTTAAAGTCGATCTGGTCTTCTGGAACATTTTCCCCGATGCAGATATAATGTTTAATCGAGACAAGTTCATTTTGAATAGGCTGAACCACACCCAAAAATTCTGAACCGAAAATAAAAACATCTGGATTACAGACCTCTGCCGCATACAGGACATCCGGTCCCTCAAATCTGAAATTCAAAGGGACAACAACCGCTCCCACACGGATGATGGCATAATAGGTAATCAGCCATTCCAGAGAATTGTTCTGGAGGTGCATGACAAAGTCCCCATGCTTGACCTTTAATTCTCGTACCAGATAATTGGCAGTTCGATTGATCTCGTCATTAAATTCCCGCCAGGTGAACGTTCGCCGGGACCCGGAAGCCGGGGTCCTTTCAATCAGGCAAACCTTATCAGGAATATGTCTTGCATGGATTGAAGCATAACCAGAATAATTCAAGATTTTCTCCTTAATTTATATTTTTTTAAGTCTTAAATATCGCCTTTCTCCTTATTATTTTCCCGGAGCCCTGTCCTGTTCACCAAATCTTTACGAATTGACACGCTAAAAATTAACCTTATCAAGCCCCTTGAGCCCAAGTATCGCCCTTGCTTCATCTGATGTGGCAGGAACGAGACTCATTTCCTTTGCCACATTTTTGATCATGGTTACCTGATCGGCACTGGCCTTTGCCATGATACCCCTGCCCGCGTAAATTGAGTCTTCAAGCCCCACCCGGACATTTTGTGCCCCCATGGCAATGGCGGTGGTGGTAATGGGAATCTGAAACCTTCCCCCGGCGGCCACGGACCAGGTAAAATTGTCTTCTCCCAAAACTTCCTTGGCTTCATCGTGGATGAGCACCAGATGTTTGACAGAAGGCTTCATCCAGCCCACCATGGGGCCGAATACAAATTGGAGATGAACCGGCAGTTTCACCAAATTTTCCTCCATGAGCCATTTCACATAGGAGACATGGCCCAATTCATATATTTCAAATTCCGGTTTGGTATCAATCTCAAGAAATGTTTTGGCATAGATAATATCGTCGTTAAAGGTAGGCCGAAAGGTCACATTTTTGCACAATTCCAAATACTCTTTTTCCCATTCATGCTTATAGGTTTTAAACCGGCCGGCAATTTGGAAAATTCCGAAATTAAAGGGAGCCGGATCAAAGGAGCACATTTCCGGCTCCAGCTTTTTAATGGGAATGAGTTTTTCCTCGGTGGTCTGGTTCATCCCCCCCCCCGTTGTGGGCAAAAGAACCAGATTACACCGGGATTTGATTTTGCTATGAACCTCCATAAACAAATCCGGATCCGACACGGGCATACCGGTTTTAGGATTCCGCACATGGATATGAGCGATGGCAGCTCCAGCTTCCCATGCACGTACCGCATCCTCCACTATTTCATCCGGGGTAATGGGAAGATAATCACTCATGGTGGGGATATGGACTGAGCCGGTAATCGCTGCAGTTATAATGATCTTATCATCCATATTGATGCTCTCCTCTTTTTTAAAAAAAATCATTCACACAAAAAAACCCCGATACCCGTACCGGTGATTTTATACCCTGTACTCTTCTGCAAGATCCAGCACAAACATCTTCTTTTCCTTCACATTATCAATGACAAAAGAGGATTTAATAATCTGAATCCCTTCAATCTGGGTGAGTTTTTCGTTCATAAACCCACCATAGCTTTTGATATCCTTTGCAATGACCTTGAGAACAAAATCATTGGCACCGGCAATCTGATAACATTCCACCACTTCATCAATCTCACGAAACCTCTCTTTGATGCAGGCCACCGAGGACAGACTGCTCAAACTTAAGGAAATACTCACGATGGCCATGATGGAAAACCCAATTTTTTCCGGATCCACCACCGCGGTAAAATGGGAAATCACCCCTGCAAGCTCCAGCCGTTTCACCCGTTCAAGTGTGGCAGGAGCTGATATCCCAACTAATTTAGATAACTTGGAATTGGTTGTTTTCCCATTCACTTGGAGCGTGTTTAAAATTTTTTTGTCGATTCTATCCAGAACCATTTATCCCTCTTTCATATATTTAAATTAAATAATACCTGCACCTATAGGAGTAAATGGTTATATTTTTCTTCAATTAATGGCAACAATTCTTTTAAGGTTTCATCTATTTTATCCGTAAGCGAGTCAATTTCAGACTCACTCATCACCGTTGACAGGATAAAAAGCCCCCGGGGGATGGTAAACACCCCACGGTTCAGCAGGGACAGATGCATCAGGGCGTGAAGTTCTTCCACAGATTCGTGCACCTGTTCTGCTGTGGTGATTTTCTGGTTGACAAAATGCAGGTTCAGCAAAGATCCGATCTGATTGGACTGAATATTTAATCCATTTGACTTAAAACTTTTTAAAAGCCTTGCCTGGAACCTGTCGCCCAAGCGGTTTATCTTGCCCACCGCTCGTTCATCAAACTTTGATAATGCAGCAAAACCCGCCTGCATAACGGTTTCATATCCATTGAAAGTACCCGAGTGATATAAGGGCCTTTTGGTATGTTCGTGGCAAAAAATATTCATATACTCATTTTTTCCACCAAAGACACCAATGGGAAGGCCACCGCCCACCACTTTTCCCACACAGGTGAGATCCGGCACCACACCAAAGCGTCTCTGGCATCCACCGGTATCCACCCGGAAAGAAAAAATCTCGTCAAATATCAGTAAGACCTTATGAGCCGCGGTGACCTTTCGAGCCAGTTGAAGAAACCCGGGGGACGGTAGCACCACCCCCCCTGCTCCCAAAAAAGGTTCCATGATGACAGCAGCTAGGGTGTCTGCATTTTCCCGAACCACCCGTTCAAGCGCATCTCCGTCATTAAAGGGCACTTCCAGCATATCCCGGGTCATGCCGGCGGGAATGCCGGCGGTCATCACATTTTTTTTGGTGGAGGCAGCCACACTGTCATGGGTGCCATGAAAGCCGCCTGCCATTTTCAAAATCTTATCCCGACCGGTAACTGCCCTGGCCGTTCTCATGGCAAAAAGAGTTGCTTCGGTTCCGGAATTAACAAACCTCACCTTTTCAAAACCCGGTACTCTTTCACAGAGCAAACGTGCCAGACGATACTGGCCCTCGGTGGGGGTTGAATACTGGGATCCCTTTTCAATACCTTCTTGAACCACCTTTACCACGTCCGGGTCTCCATGCCCGTGAACAAGAGCCCCATAGGCATTGGTCACATCCAAAAGACGATGGCCCTCATGGGTATAGACATAGGCTCCCTTTCCATGGGAAATATGGAGGGGATAGGGTTTAAAATAACTTAAACTTCTGGTGGCCCCCCCGGGAATATAATTGATCAGGCGGTCATGATGCTCCTTGGAAAGGGGAAACTTTTCCCTGTAGCCATCAATGATTTTTTGTTCAATCTGATGTGGTATCTGGTTTGGCATTCATCCCCCCTTGTTTAATCCCTTGTATGAACAATCAACAGTTCGCCAACGGCTTCCTCTACCCGTTGTACAAATTCGCCTGATTCAATTCTGGATTTCAAGGTTTCCATATCATCTATATAAACCTTATCGTAATCCATATAATCAAGGGTTTCACGAACCGCTTTGTGCATAATTTTTCCTGCAGGACTGAGTTTTTCAACCCCTCTGATATCTGCGGCCTGGGCTGCACACAACAATTCAAAGGACAGAATATGATTGGTATTCTCAACAATTTTTCTTGCCTTTCTTCCGGCAATCAGACCAAAGCTGACAATATCCTGAAAGTCTGCTGTTGATGTGATGGACTGGATGGAAGCGGGTATTGCAAGGGTTCTATTCTCAGCGACTAGTGATGTTGTCATGAACTGACCGCCCATGAGGCCCATGCGCACCCCGGTGTCTTCTTTACACAGAAATGGTGGCAAACCGGTACTGTGAGCTACATCCATGAATCGGTCAATTCTTCTGTCACTGACAACGCCCAGATTGATCATGGCAATGCCGAGGCAATCCATTACAAATGAGATGGGCTGGCCGTGGAAGTGTCCATTGTGGATAAATGTGTCCCATTCCGTAAATATCAATGGATTATCATTACTGGAATTGAGTTCCCTTAAAAGCACTTCATGGGCGTGCTGAACCGCCTCTTTAGTCGGCCCTACAAACTGGGGTGTACATCGGATTGAGTAGGCATCTTCAACGGGAATATCCGCCACAGAAACCCCTTTATGTTCTTTGAGTGTTGTCTGGAGTTTCAAAGACAATTCCTGTTCATCAATGGCCAGCTTACTGCCGGCTAAAAGCTTGGTCAGATTCATAGCCGTCGCATACTGGCCCGGGTGATATTTTTGTTCATGAACTCTAACATCAAAAGGATTATATCTTCCCATGAGGGTTTCAATGGCAAAAGCTGCGATAATATCAGAATTTTTCAGTGTATTGGTTGCTTCGGAGATGACGGTGCAGGCAAGGCCGACCATGCCTGAGGTTCCATTGATCAGGGACAAGCCTTCCTTGGCATTCAAATACATGAGGTCTACGCCGGCAGCGTCCATCGCTTCTTTACCCGGCATGACTTTACCGTTAAATTTGGCTTTCCATTCTCCAAAGGCGACACTTGCGATACATCCCAGGGGGCCTAGATCACCACTGGTCCCCAAAGATCCTTTTCTGGGAACAACGGGAAAGACCTGCTTGTTGATCATATCCAGATAAATTTTAAGATTTTTTTCCTTAATTCCCGAATAACCGCGACAAAGGGAGTTGGCCCGGGCAATCATGAATTTTCTAA
Organism: Desulfobacteraceae bacterium; assembly: GCA_016743945.1. Lineage (GTDB taxonomy): Bacteria > Desulfobacterota > Desulfobacteria > Desulfobacterales > Desulfobacteraceae > NBML01. The sequence goes on along the minus strand of JADGFI010000014.1, from coordinate 77,772 downwards.
CAAGAGTGTCTTCAAAGGGTTTTCCCACCTGTGTGGTAACGCTCCGGACCAGATTTTTTTGAAAATCATTATCCCTCTCTCTGGGCAAAAGATAGTCAACCAACCCGCCGCAACTTGTATTTACGCCGTAAATGCATCGTTCTTCACTGGCCCATTTATCAACAAGGTCCCTGCAATCCCGAATCTTTGGCCAATTTTTTTCATCAACTTCAACCTTGATGGACAGATCATTTCCTACTGTCATCAATTCCTCAATGGTCATTGAATACCCATCCAAAATAAGTGTATTTTCTTTTATCGGCATGGTTCCCTCCTATTAATGGAAATAAATTTAGTTGTAACTCATTGGGAAATTTAGGAAATCAGCTCAGAAGGAGATAGGGACCAGATACAAATCAAGGTTCAAATTTTCCGTTTCTATTAGAAAATCAAATCTACATTTTTTTGTCAAGCACTATTTTAATTTTATAAGGAAAAATAAGAATTTTATAGAATTATCGAAATACAATTAGACTAATTTGCTTATATTTTAAGCTTTTTTATACCAAGTACCTTATAAAACAATCTTTATCCCATACGATCTTCATCCCTTCAAATTTTGTATTATTATTGTAAAATATCAATCCATCAATATACACAAACCCTATATTTCGATAGGTTTTTAGTTTTTTTAAACAATCCTTGAGGGAGATTATTTTGAGACCACTCCTACTAAACAATCCGTTTTTAAGGCCGATCTTTTATGGATTTGCCAATATAGCACTTTTTATTCTGGGGTGGAAAACCAAAGGAAGGATGCCGGACATTAAGCGCTTCATCCTGGTTGCGGCGCCCCATTCCAGTAATTGGGACTTTGTTTTCTTTCTATTAATTATATTTAAATTTCAGATACCGGTTCGCTGGATAGCCAAAGAATCCATGTTCTTCTGGCCCTTTAAAGTGCTTTTAAAACGCCTTGGCGGTATTCCCATTAACCGCTCCGAAAAAGGCAATCTTGTGACCGACATGGTGGACACCTTTGATCAGGCAGACCGTTTGATTGTGACCATTGCACCCTCTGGCACCCGAAAAAAAGTACCCCACTGGAAAACCGGATTTTACCAGATTGCCAACCAGGCAAATATCCCCATTGTCTGCGGATTTGTGGATTATAACCGCAAAACAGGTGGCATTGGCCCTATAATTGTGCCCACTGGCGATATGGATGCCGACATGAAGACCATCAAATTATTTTACAAAGACAAATCTGGAAGATATGAAGACACACCGCCTGACAATTAAGCCACCACTTTGTTTCTTCCGGTTTCTTTTGCCCGATAAAGGGCTTTGTCTGCCTTTGCAACAAGGTCATCCCGATTTTTTACACTGGCCTGGTATTCACTAACACCGGCACTCACGGTGAGAAAAAGGCCCGGAAACCGGTTTGCCACGAGTCTTCCCAGATTCTCAATTTCTTTCCGGATCCGTTCAGCATAAACAAGGGCCTTGGATAAATCCGTATTGTTTAAAATGACAATAAATTCTTCTCCACCATACCGGCCCACCTTATCAAATGGCCGAGACATTTTTTTTAAGGTGGTGGAAATTAATTTAAGGATATTATCCCCGGCCTGGTGTCCAAACTTATCATTAAATTTTTTAAAATAGTCCACATCAATCATCACAAGGGAGAGATCATTTTTCCCATCCACGGCGTTTCTGAATGATTTTGCCAGCAAATCGTCAATGGCCACACGGTTCAAAAGACCTGTGAGCCCGTCCCTGAGGGAAACCGCTTTTGCCTCTTCGTAGACACCTGCATTTTCCATTGCCATGCCAAGTTCATTGGCCACAATGGCGATGGAGGAGAATGCCTCCGGTAAAATAGGATTTTTAGAAACAACATTGTCCATACCGAGGATACCAATAACCTTGCTGTGGCTACAGAAAGGCACAATGAGCATTTCTTTGAGGTTAAATTTTTCCAGGGTCTTTTTTTCACCTGAAGTCTTGCCGGTAATCAGCATCGGCGACTTGTCCCTCAGGCAGTTAATAAAACCGCCTGCTTTTTTATTCAGGGGGATTTCAATTGCCGTAAAATCCATTTTGGTATCTGTCCCATCAAAAAATTCAACCACCTTAAGACTTCTCAAGGTTTTTACCACCTTCATGACATAAAGCCGGTTAAATTTGAAATCCTTATGAATGGCCTTGAGCGTTGTGGTAATGATCGCCTTGGGGTCAAGACTGCGGTGGGGGGTTGTGATACTGTCCTTTATACTCAACACATCAATACCGTTAGCCTGATGTTCCTGGGTATAATAATAATTTGTATTGATACTGCACAACCTAAGATTTTCTCTGAGCATATTCTCCCGAAACTGGCTAACGGAAGGGAAAACAAAATGATAAAACGCTGATGTTTTTTCCATTTCACTGTCCATGCCGCGGATGATCTTTTTAAAATCAATGGCAGTAAAATTAATGTTTTTTTCCACTCCAGGCTGAAGAATCGGAAACCGGATGATATCAACAGATCCCATTCCCTGGGTCCAGGACAAAAAATTAGCAAGGGAAACAATGGATATCAGCAAGGCCTCTTCCCTGGAAAGCATGAGGTGTTCAAATCTTTGGTGATGATATTTTATGGTCAGGGCAAGGGAGTCGGGAAGACGCCATTGGGAACTGTAATAAGCGCCCAGGTCATCATGCCCCATGCCCATAATTTCCCTTTCTTCCGTGATCATCGGACCTGGGTATTTTGTCACATTGAAAATAAAATCATCATAATTAACACGACCATGGAGGTCAAAGAGAATCTTCCCGAAATCATGCAAAAGTCCGCAAAAGTATGCTTCCCCGGGCTTTGAATACCCAATTTCTTCGGCAATGGCCCGACTCAGGACGGCCACACAAATGCAGTGTCGCCAGAAAAAAATTCGATTAAACTGGTTGTGTTTTCCCGGTTTAATCATTTTTTCAAAAACCGCAACTCCCAGGGAAAGCTTTTTCACCTCGTCAAACCCGAGATGGATGACTGCTTCGGAAACAGCTGTAATTTTTCGCCTCAGGCCATAGGACGCAGAGTTTACGATGCCCAATACTTTGGCTGAAATCCCCGGGTCTGTTTCCACAAGTTTGGAAAGATCTGCCACGGATGCATCTTCATCACTAAATATTTCCAATAGCTTGGCCATCACAGGAGGAAAGCTTGGGACTTCTTTGATATCAACGTTTAGAACCTGTTTGATATCAGATGCCAAGGGAAGTATAAGCGTATCGTTCATCATATTAAACCCATAAACCATCCTTCATATTCAGGTCAAAAGTACTAGGGCAAATAGGCCAGGAGACGATCTTTTAACAGGGGAAGGCAGCCGGTATAAAAATGGTCACACCCCTCAACCACCTCAAACTGTGGCGTAATTTGCCAACGGTTGATAGCGGCCTGAACCATTTTGGGTGGTGCGATATCATCCTTTGCACCGGTCAGTATTAAACCTGTGGACGGCATACTAACCACATCCTCAAAGGACATGAACCCCAGTGGCGGAGACACCATAATATGATCCTTAAGCCCATAGCCGGAGGATACGACAGAAGCATTTATTCTTGCGCCAAAAGAATATCCGGCAAGAACCAAATCTATAATCCCCAGTTCCTTTAAATATTCCAAAGCAGCCCTGACATCATCAAGCTCACCCACTGTGTTATCAAACATGCCGGAACTTTTTCCTGTCCCTCTAAAATTAAATCTGAGCGTGGTAAAACCTTTTTCGAAATAACTTTGGGCGATCTGTTCCACCACAGGGTTTTCCATGTTTCCACCATACAGGGGATGGGGATGGGTGACCACCACCCCTCGTTCAAAAGACTGTTGATTCAAAAGCCCTTCAAGCCTGACATTATTGCAATGAATGGTGACGGTCTCTTCCATTTCAGTTCATCCTGTGGGTTTTAAAATCTTGGAATCCTTTATTACTGGCGGATTTCAAAACGGCTTGCCATGACAGATAAATACCATAACAAACCATTTTTTTTAAGCCACTCTATTTTTTAGCATCCTCAAGTTTTTTAGCATTTTTTAAGGATGCCTTGACAAAATCCCTGAAGAGCGGATGGGGATTGCTGGGCTTTGATTTGAATTCCGGATGGAACTGACACCCCAGATACCAGGGATGGTCGGCAAGCTCAACAATTTCCACCAATTCATGGTCAGGGGAGGTGCCGCTGATGATAAGCCCTGCTTCCACCAGGCGATCCTTGTACTCATTGTTAAATTCAAACCGATGGCGATGACGCTCGGATATATTTTCGGTTTTATACGCCTTCATGGCAAGGGTATCCGGGTTCAATTGACAGGGGTAAGCTCCCAAGCGCATGGTACCGCCCTTGTCTGATCCCTCATTCCTTTTTTCAACCTGTTTGGTTTGCTCATCATACCACTCCTTGAGCAAATAAATCACAGGGAAAGGCGTATGGGGATCAAACTCTTCCCCGTTTGCCTCTTCCATGCCGGCTATATTTCGCGCCACCTCAATAACCGCCATGTGCATCCCCAGGCAAATTCCAAAATAGGGCACTTTGTTTTCCCGGGCATATTTAGCCGCCAGGATCTTGCCCTCAATCCCCCTGGACCCGAATCCCCCCGGGACCAGGATACCGTCACTCGTTGATAATTTCTCCATCACATTTTTTTCGGTAAGGGTGGAGGAATCAACATAATTAAGCGTCACCCGGGCATCATTAAAAATACCGCCATGGGCAAGGGCTTCATTCAAACTTTTATAACTTTCGGTCAGGTCTACATACTTTCCCACAATGGCAATATTAACAGAAAATCTGGGATTTTTATATTTTTCCACCATTTCCCGCCAGTCATCCAGGCGGGGAGCCCTGGCCCAGATATTAAGCTTCTTGAGTATTTTATCCCCAAGACCTTCTTTGTTGTAAACCAAGGGGACTTCATAGATGCAGTCCACGTCCTTTGCCGTAAACACCGCATCCGGATCCACATTACAGAACAAGGAAATTTTATTTTTAATTTCCTGGGACAAATAACTTTCCGTCCGGCACAACAAAATATCCGGCTGAATCCCAATGCTCCGCAACTCTTTAACGCTGTGCTGGGTGGGTTTTGTTTTCACCTCGCAGGCTGTCTTGATGTAGGGTACCAGGGTCAGATGAATATAAATCACATTGGAGGAGCCGACATCTGTTCGAAACTGCCGGATGGCCTCAAGAAAGGGCAAGGATTCTATGTCCCCGATGGTACCGCCGATTTCGACAATTACCACATCGGTATTATTGGATACCAGCATAATACTTTTTTTAATTTCATCGGTAATATGAGGAATGACCTGGACTGTTCCCCCCAGGTATTCGCCTTTGCGCTCCTTGGTAATCACCTGGTCGTAAATTTTACCCGTGGTAAAATTATTATTTTTACCCAGTTTGGCATGGGTAAACCGCTCATAATGGCCGAGATCAAGGTCTGTTTCCGCCCCGTCATCGGTTACAAACACTTCTCCGTGCTGAAAAGGATTCATGGTTCCCGGATCAACATTTATGTAAGGGTCCAGCTTCTGTATGGTCACGGTCAGCCCCCGGCTTTCCAGAAGCATCCCTATGGCAGCAGATGCAAGTCCTTTACCCAAAGATGATAACACGCCGCCGGTAACAAAAATGTATTTTGTGTTTTCAGCCATCAATTCCTCGCTTGTTTAAATTATTCATATAATTTTCTAAAATTTTCTATTTGCGTATCAAGCTCATCGAATCGGCCAGGAACTTTTGCCCCCTTTTCCTGGGTCCTGGTGCCGGCAGGATACTGCCCTTGAATATGGTTCACATCAAAAAGAACCGCAGGAAAACCCGATTCAAGCTCGAATTGCTTCACATCAATTTTGGCAAACACCTGATTATCAACAAATATAGTGATCTGCATGGGATACCAGGTTCTACTGACCCGCTGCCAATTCTCATAATGGAAAGCAACCTTCCATCCATCCTTTTCAATCACGTACCGGACCGGAAACAAAGTTGTCTTTTCAATCCAGAGACCGGTAGATTCATTTTGGTTTAAGGATGGACCAATAAAATAGCAGATCTTGTTATCAAGCCGTTTGAAGGTTACCCCTTTTGTATCCACTCCAGCAAGAACCAGTTGCTTTAACAAAGACTCATGATCTCTGTAAAGAAGGGGGTCTGTATAAAAGTCCACGGGTGACTTTTTCAGGGAAACAACCCTCCCATCTGCCACCTTAACAAATTGGGAATCCGATTCCACATAAAACCGTGAAACCGTATCTGAAAAAATGTCCGACCGAAATTTTCCAGGAAAAAGATAGACTAGTTTTTCATCCACCTCAACCATTTTTGTTTCAGGTTTTGTCTCAGGTTCAGTTGTCGTCTCCGGCCCCGCCTCCTTGCCCGAAACATCCATGACATTCCGGGTCTGGTGAACCACCATCCCGGCAGGCCGCCTTATTTTCTGGACCATCAATTGTAAAAGGTGAGGCGTTTGTGGAACAAAGGCCTCACCATTACCTGCCAGCAGGATACAGAATACGGCATAAACAAAGGTTAATATTTTTTGTCTCACCATGTTTTGTTTCGACATATTTTATTTTTTAAGGCCACGGGTTAGAAAAATAAATTTTCCGGAAAAGAGGCACCATCGCCCAACATTTCCTCGATCCGAATCAGCTGATTATATTTTGCCACCCGATCACTGCGTGACATGGAGCCGGTCTTAATCTGGCCTGCGTTAACCCCAACCGAAAGGTCTGCAATAAAAGAATCTTCGGTTTCCCCGGAACGATGGGAAACAACCGTGGTATACCCTGAATCCTTTGCCATCTGGATCGTATCAAGAGTTTCCGTCAAGGTTCCGATCTGGTTGAGCTTGATAAGGATTGAATTACCGATGCCTCGTTCGATTCCTTGTTTAAAAATATCCGGATTGGTCACAAAAATATCATCTCCGACAATCTGGGTGGAATCGCCCAACCGCTGGGTCATCAGTTCCCATGATTCCCAGTCTCCTTCCGCAAGGCCGTCTTCAATGGAATACAAGGGATATTTTTCAATAAGGCTCTCATAATAATCTATCAGGTCTATTGCCGACAGGGCTTTTCCTTCCGACTGAAATATATATTTTCCATCCCGGTAAAATTCAGAAGCCGCCGCATCAAGGGCGATGCCGATATCTTTGCCCGGCCTGTATCCGGCAGCTTCAATGGCATTAATGATATACTCCAGGGCCTGCTCATTGGATTTTAAGTTCGGGGCAAACCCGCCCTCATCTCCAACAGCCGTACTCAAGCCTTCTCCCTTGAGAATTTTTTTCAAATTATGGAAGGTTTCCGCTCCCATGCGAATGGCGTCGCTGATAGACCCCGCACCAAAGGGGAGAATCATGAATTCCTGGATGTCCAGATTATTGGCAGCATGGGCACCGCCATTGATAATATTCATCATGGGTACGGGCAGAACCCGTGCATTTATACCGCCAATGTGCTGGTATAAAGGAATATCACAGGCAATGGCGGCTGCCCTTGCCGCGGCCATTGAAACGCCGAGAATGGCATTAGCGCCCAGGCGGGACTTATTTTCAGTCCCGTCAATGTCCAGCATGGTCCTGTCAAGACCGGCTTGATCCATGGCGTTATATCCAATGATTTCCGGGGCAATCACCTCATTCACATTGGCAACGGCATTGAGAACCCCCTTACCCATGAAACGATTGTCCGCATTATCCCGAAGTTCCAAGGCTTCTCTGGTACCCGTAGAGGCTCCCGAAGGAACGGCAGCCCGGCCTTGTGCACCACAGGCCAATGTCACATCCACTTCAACTGTTGGATTACCTCTGGAATCAAGTATTTCCCTTGCCCTGATATCAATCAATTCTGTCATATTTCCCCCTTACCATAACCTATATATTAAAAAGTGAGTTTCGCTAAGATAATTTTATGCATCAGTAATAACAATATCCGTTCCCACATTCAAGAACTAATCTAAAATTATTTTCTCTTGGATTCATGATTTCAGCAAGCTCATTTATCCAGCCATTTCTCCTGTTGGTCTGTCTTAACCTTGACAAACAAAAACGACTCTTATATGTAGAAAAGTTGTACAGATTTTAGATTCATATAAACATATAAAGGAGTTAAAATGAACATTCTTTTTTTTGGACCAAACGGAAGCGGTAAAGGAACCCAGGGCACCATACTCAAAGATAAATACAATATTGCCCACATCGAATCCGGTGGTATTTTCCGTGAAAACATCAAGGGCGGAACAGAACTGGGAAAAAAAGCCAAAGAATATATTGATAAAGGGGATCTGGTCCCCGATGAGATTACCATCCCCATGGTTCTTGACAGACTTCAGCAGGATGACTGCAAGGGCGGATGGCTTTTGGACGGTTTCCCCAGAAACAAAGTTCAGGCTGAAAAACTTCATGCCTCCCTTGAAGAAGCCGGTATGAAACTCGACGTTGTCATTGAGCTGATCCTTGACCGTGAGATTGCCAAAAACAGAATCATGGGTCGAAGGCTATGTGAAAACAACAACAACCATCCCAATAATATCTTTATTGACGCCATAAAACCCAACGGAGACAAATGCCGGGTTTGCGACGGCGCTCTCTCTGCCCGTGATGATGACCAGGACGAAGTCGCCATTGACAAACGTCATTCCATTTACTACGACACCAACACTGGCACCCTGGCCTCGGCCTATTATTACAGAGATCTCGCAAAGAAGGATTCTTCCATCAACTACTTCACCCTGGCCGGTGAAAAGGATCTCAAATCTGTTACAGCAGAGTTGATCTCCAAATTGTAAAAAACATTGCGTTTCAGAGAGTCGGCTGTAACCCGCCCAAAATACCCCCTTTGAAATTAAGTTTGCCAAAGCCATTTGACTAAATTTTATTTAGGGTCAAATGGCTTTTTTACTTGCTTTCATATCTTTCATTTGCTATATGACCAGGTTATAAATATTGAATATTTAAATCCACAATGAAAGGGGCGATGCCTTTTGAAAGAAATTATGGTCACGGTTATTGACAATGATGTCGAAAAAGCCTTGAGAATACTGAAGAAAAAAATCCAGAATGATGGTCTCTTCAAACGTCTTAAAGTAAAAAAACATTTTGAGAAACCTTGTCAATTCAGACGACGTAAAATGAGAGAAGCAATGAGAAGACAAAGAATTGCAGCCTCACGAACACGCAGAAGAAATAGTTAAACTGTTCAATATTACCCGGCATATTTGATGACACATCAAGTATGCCGGGTTTTTTTTATTGTTGGGGAAAATGAGCAAAATATCCTACCAAGACTGTCTTGATACAATTTTCAAGCTAAGCCGATTCGGCATCAAACTTGAATTGGAGACTATTCAGAACATTCTCAAGCTTCTGAACAACCCCCAGAAAAATTTTCACACCATCCATGTTGCCGGTACCAACGGTAAAGGCTCAACTGCCACCTATATTGAATCCATATTGAGAAAAGCCGGATTCAAAACCGGAATTTACACTTCCCCCCATCTGGTTCGGTTCAACGAAAGAATCTGTGTCAACGGAAAACAAATATCCGATCAACGAGTGGTGGAAGCCTATGAAGCAGTTCATGCCGTTGACCTGGGAAAAAGAAAAGCCACCTTTTTTGAAATCAATACCGCCATGGCATTTTACCATTTTTCCAGGGAAAAGGTAGACTGGGCCATAATTGAAACCGGTATGGGCGGAAGATTCGATGCCACGAATGTGATCACCCCCCAGGTCAGTGTCATCACCAACCTGTCCATTGAGCATACCGATTACCTTGGCAGCACCATAAAAGATTTGGCAAAGGAAAAAGGCGGAATCATCAAACAAAACACCCCTGTTGTAACCGGGGTCTGTCAACCATCCGGCCTTGGAATTATCCAACAAATTGCAAAGAAAAAAGCAGCTCCCCTTTTTCAGTTTAAACGTGATTTTTCCATTCGGAAAAACTCAAAAAAAACCACCTATCTGTTCCGGGGCCTCCACCAGACCTATAAAGAAATCATAAAACCCCTCCCCGGAGATCACCAGCGAGAAAACCTAAGCCTGGCCCTGGCAGCCTGTGAACTTATATTTAACAAATTTAAGAAAACAGATTCGAGATACACCCTTTCCCCCACACTGATCAAAGAAGGGCTCGCAATAGTCAAATGGCCGGGAAGGTTAGAAGTTATCAAGGAAAAACCGTTGGTGATTCTGGACGGAGCCCACAACCTTAAGGCTGCCCAGTTATTGGGCAAATACCTGTCCCAGACCCTGTCCGACAAGAATCTCACCCTTGTGGTGGGAATCCTGGATGACAAACCCTACCAGGAGATGCTAAAACACCTTGTGCCCTATGCCCAACGAATCATTATTACCAGGCCCAAAATTAACAGAAGCCTTGCAACAGGGGTATTAAAAGAGGCCGTAAAAAAAATAACCCATAAAAAAATTGAGGTTATAGAAGATGTAAAAGCGGCTGTAACCCATGCAATAGCTACCTGTTCAGACAATGATGCCATCTGCATCGCAGGTTCTTTGTACGTGGCGGGAGAAGCAAAAGAAAAATTTAATGTGGATTTTCTTTGATAACGTGGTATAAGAGCATCTGGATTTTGTGCGCCCGTAGCCCAGTGGATAAGGCGTCAGCCTCCGAAGCTGAAGATCGCTGGTTCGATTCCAGCCGGGCGCACCACCCTTACTTTCTATGAAATCATCCCTCAAAATAGGCATCTTAAGTTATCGAAGCAATCCCCATTGCGGCGGTCAGGGCGTTTATGTCCGTCATCTTACCCAGGCACTTTCAGATCTTGGTCACCAGGTTGAAGTCATTGCAGGCCCGCCGAATCCAAAATTAAACGGCAGCGGCACCCTGACCATGCTGGAAACTTTGGATCTCTATAATGCCGACGACCCCTTCCGGACCCCTGATTTTGAGGAACTGAAAGACCCCATTAACCTCTTGGAATGGCTGGACGTTTCCGCAATGGGATACCCAGAGCCCATGACCTTTGGCCTCAGGGTAAACCGGCATTTAAAGGGAGATGAAGATAAATTCGATATCATCCATGACAATCAAAGCCTGTCCTACAGCCTGCTCTCCCTGCAAAGGAAGGTTCCCGTAACATCCACCATCCACCATCCCATGACCGTGGACAGACGGCTTGCAATCCAAAGCACAAAATCCTATATTAAAAAACTCAAAGCCATCAGATGGTATTCCTTCATTGGCATGCAAAAGCAGGTTGCCAGGAGGCTTGGGACGATCATTACCGTATCCGACAGTTCCAAACGAGATATTGCCCGGGAATTTAAGGTGCCAGAATCAAAATTTAAAACCATTCCCATTGGGATTGATACAGACAATTTTTATCCCCTGGACCACATCCGAAAAATTCCCGGTCGGCTTATTGTAACCAATAGTGCGGACACCCCCTTAAAGGGGTTGTATCATCTCTTGTTTGCCCTTAAAAATATTCTCAAACGACACAGGGTCAGCCTGACCGTCATTGGAACTCCCAAAAAAAACGGGGGGATTGAGAAGTTGGTAAAAAAACTGGAATTGGGCCGTCATATTGAATTTACCGGCCGCATCGACCATGATCGATTTGTCAGGGAGTATGCAAAGGCCAGTATTGCTGTTGTTCCCTCCCTCTATGAAGGCTTTGGACTGCCCGTGGGAGAAGCCATGGCCTGCAGAATTCCGGTTATCTGCACCACAGGGGGCGCTCTCCCGGAAGTAGCAGGGGATGCTGCCAGGTTAGTTCCCCCCGGGGATGCCATCGCCCTGGAACGCGCCATCGTTGAACTGCTGGAAAATCCAGCCCAAAGGGACATGCTCGCCCAACGAGGCTATGAACGGGTGATGTCAGAATTTACCTGGGAAAAAACCGCCATCAAAACCGCCCAGGCCTATAGAGGAATTATCCATGATTACCATTGATTTTAACCGGTTTGACATCCGCCCCAATGACAGGATCCTGGATATTGGCTGCGGTGAAGGCCGCCATACCATCCGGGCTGCCCAGGAACCAGACACCATCTGCACCGGAGCTGATTTTGGCTTTGACAACCTTGTTCAAACCCGGGACAAGCTTAAATTCCACGATGAAATTAATGACCTTGCCTGCAGGGACTGGAATCTGTCCACCATGGATATCACTGCCCTGCCTTTTGCGGACAACAGCTTTGATTTTGTCATCTGCTCGGAAGTGCTGGAACATATTCCAGATGATGCAAAAGCCATGTCTGAGCTGGTCAGGATTGTACGCCCGGGTAAAATTCTGGCCATCAGTGTGCCCAGGTCCTGGCCGGAAAAAATCTGCTGGGGCCTGTCCGATGAATATTTCAATGCCAACATGGGCCATGTCAGAATATATAAAAAAAAAGCCTTGATCCAAAATATTGAAGCCCTTGGACCTAATTTTACGGGTTCCCATTTTGCCCACAGCATCCATGCCCCCTATTGGTGGCTGAAATGTCTGGTGGGGCCCAACCGGACCGATTCAGCGCTTGTGAACCTGTATCATCGAATCCTGGTCTGGGATTTGATGAAAAAACCAAAAATTACCGCATTTGTGGACAGACTCCTTAACCCGATTATGGGTAAAAGCCTGGTTCTCTACTTCAAAAAACCCTTGGAACAATAATTTACTGCCACCCAATGGCATAAAACCTAGGTTAAATTTTAGATTTCTCCTTGAAGGTGGAAAATATATAGAAAAAGAGTTATATTGTCTTCAACACTTCCTTTAACCGAAGGTGAGGACACCCATGACCCGATCTTTGTTCCATTTATTCCTTTCTTTTGTCATTCCCACACTATTTTCCTGTGCAACTGCCCCAAAGGTAGCCATGCGGCAAGACCCTTTGATTGATAAAATCATCCATACCGCCACCCGCCACCCTGTCTCTTTTAATACCCTGGCCGCGAACATTGCAGATTTTGATGTGATTTATCTGTCTGAAAAACATGACAATCCTCTGCACCATGCCATCCAGCACAGAATCATCCAACACCTTATTGAACAAAAAAAATCACCCCTCCTCGGATTTGAATTTTTCTCCATGGAGGATACCCCCCTATTATTAAACTTTTCCGACTCAGGCAAGGCGCCCCACTCCCCTAAAATGGAAACGGCCATTGAACGGCAAATGCGCAAAAAACTAGGCTGGGATTCTCAATCCGATACCATGTGGGCCTATTACTATGATCTTCTCAAACTTGCCAGGGAAAACCAGCTTCTTATTTCAGGCCTTGACCTGTCCGGTTCACAAAAACGCAGAATCACCCGAAAAGGATTGAAAGGGCTCTCAAATATCGAAAAAAAATTGATTTTTTCATCCCATTTTTCCAATGAGCCCTATGAAGCTCACATGAAAGCCGTGTTCAAAGCAGTTCACTGCGGCATGGGCCATGATAAAATGACCTCCCGGCTCTATGACACCTGGGTGGCCAGAAATGATAAAATGGCCTTGTCCATATCACAATTATATGAATCCCAATCATATGAAAAGGGTGCCAAGGGTCCCATCGTGGTCATCATTGGGGGAGGGCATACTCAATATGGCCTGGGTGTCATGGACAGGGTAAGGGCAATCAATCCTGATATTTCCCAGGTAAATATCGGACTGACCGAAATCACAAGGGATCCCTCCAACCTTGGGGCGTATTTGCAGCCCCTTGAACTGGAAGGATTTGAGCCGGTGCTACCCGCAGACTACCTCTGGTTTTCCCAGCGGGTCTCTTACAAGGATCCTTGTGAAGAATTCAAAGCTGTTTTTAAAAAAATGAAACAAAAAGAGTAACGCCTGTTTTGATATCACCCCCATTCATTACAGCTTTTTGATCCTGGTATAAATCTGCTGGGTTTGGAACTCAGGTTCTGTGTCCAGTTCTCTTTTAAGAATCCCCCGGCATTCTTTGAACACATGAAGGGCTTCGTTTTTACGGCCCGCGTCTGCATACAGGATCATCAGATTCCGGTAGGCTGCCTCGAAAAAAGGATTGGTTCCCAGGATAGCACGCCAGGTATCAACCGCTTCTGGCCATTGGTTCATCTCCTCGTGGAGCCGCCCTTTTTTCTCCAGGATCTCAATATATTTGGACCGGAACATCTCCCTGGACGGACCAAGCCATTCCAGGTATGGATCTTCAACAAAATAATCCCCCTTGTACACGAGGGCTGCCCGGGTATAACAGGCAAGGGCCTCATCGGGCTTATTTCCTTCAAGGCGGGCAGCCTCTGCCCCCAGGGATAGGAACACATCCGTATCCAGGCAGATCAATTCCAAATCCAGGGAGACCAGGCCAAACTTTTGGATGACATAGGCATATCCAAATGCCTTGACAGGAGAAGGCTCCAGCCCTTTTCTCAGACGGTGAAGATTAATCTTGAAATTCTTTTCACCGGCACTGGTGCTGGCATCGGGCCAAAGAGCGTCAATGAGAATCTCCTTGGGAATCTCCCGGGAACCGTTCATGACAATGGCCTTTAAAAGGGAGATGGGTTTTGCCCCCTCAAAGACAGATTTGTCCAATAGGGTATCATTCATCCGAACAGTAAATTCGCCCAGGGTATTGATCCTGATTTTGGGCTGCGCCAGTTTGTAGAGCGGTTTGAGCTGTTCTGTCCACCTGGTCCGCTCCCTTTTGTTCCCAAAAGAAAGTGTCTGAATAATTTCATCCAGGATGTGGGGGGCAAGGCCTTTGGAAACAAGCTGTGCAAGATAGACGGCAAGACCCTGATTTTCTAAAACCCCAGAGGAAAGGGTCCTCCCCGGCGGGATCAGAAAAATTTGGACAAGCACCCGGGCCAGGGTTCTTAAATCCAGAAGGGGAAAATACGTGTACTGATTTTCCAGGGCCTTTAAAAGCCCTGCGTTCAGATAAATTTGGGCCTTGTTTTCGGCTTTATCGTTGTCCTTATTTCCGGCCTTGATCCCGAGTGAAATAAGCCCCAGGATAAAACTGGTTTCACAAAAATACAAATCAGATGCAATGCGGCTAAAATAAGCAAGAACGGCTTCAAGCTCTCCTTGGGCCGCCACAAAATCTCCGGTGTAAAAAAGGGAAAATCCATGGATTTGTCTAGCCAGATAGGTGTGGATATCCCCCCGTTTGGATAACCCAAGTTCATTGAGGGCCATTAGGGACGCTTCCTTTGCCTGGGTGTATTTTTTTTCCCTTAAAAAGCTCATGGCCTTGATGCGGTGGGAAATGCCCAGATAAAAATCATTCCCCTCAAGGATTGAAAAATCCGACAAATGATCTGCTGTCTGAAGGGCCTGGGTAAATTGCCCGGTACTCACAAAATAAATGGCACGGGCTTCCACAAACCCGGGATATAAAAAAATCAGACCGAATTTCTCGATATCTCGCTCAGAGGTTTCCAAAAGGTTCCCGGCAAGTGCAAGCTCCCCTTTTTTAAGGGCATAGTCAATTTTGGTGATATTCTTTAGGGCCCGGTACTCCGGGTGACGACCCTCCTGGGTGATATCCTGAATCTTTTCGAGCATCTCCCTTGCCCGGGTAAAGTCCCCGGACTGGACAAATCCCAGGGTCAGTATCACCGATGCGTTGAGCCGCAAATCCTGATTTTCAATCCGTTTGGCAAGCAAAATAGCATTGCGGCAAGCCGATATCCCCTTGGGAATATCTCCGTTCCCGGCAATATATCCAAGACCTATCTGCTGCCAAAGGAGGGTCCTGGCCCAGGTATACCGATGTTTTCCCTTCAGGGTTTTTAAACATGCTTCCCCGGCCCGTATCCAGGTTAAAATCACCTGGGACGGCTTTCGGATAAAGACAGCCGCCTCAATCAAATAGGCGGTACACAGCACCCCCCCCCTGTCATCTCCAACCGTCTTGAAAACTTTCAGGGCCTTGGCAAATGCCTGGATGTTTTTTTCTCCCCCCTTGATTCTGCGGGTCATGGTGTCAAAAAAAATCAGCCAGGGATCCTTGTCCACCATTTCCCTGGGAAGGGCACGAATACAGTCGGCAAGTCCGGCAGATCTTCCGGTAATCACATAATCGATTCCCTTGATCCGGATGATCCTGGCAATTTCGGGATAGGCCCTGGCCACAATGAAAAACCGGATGGCTTCCTCGTGGGCATTTCTCTCCCAAAAAAGTTTCCCAACTTTTTCATACAGGTTTTCATAGTTTTTTTTATCAAGGGTATTAAAAAGATCTGCCTTTAAAAAATCCCGGAATAAATTGTTATATTTAAACACGGGCCATTGGCTGTTGGAATCGATCTTCTGGATAAAAAGATTCCGCTTTTCCAACTCCCTTAAAATCACTAAAGGATCTATGTCAGTGAAAAATTTTGTGAGCAGCTGGGTGTCCAGGACATCAAACACAGCGGTTTGCATCAAGAACAATCGGGTGGCCGAGGGCAAAAAATTGTATATTTCCCTTGAAAAATAGGAAAAGGCTTCCGAGGAAAGACGATGGGGTAATTTTTCAAGGTCATGGGAGCGCCTGACAGATTCAGAGACCAGTATAAGCCCCCCGGCCCAGCCCTCGGTAATTTTAAGAATTTTTTCAACCTCTTTTACCCCCATGGGGGTTGCCCTGAAAAACGTCAGTGTTTCATCCAGGGTAAAGGCAAGGTCCTCATTGTTGATGACCATAAGATCCTGCCTGATTTTCAATTGAAGAAGGCTTAAGGGAGGCTGGGTTCTGGACAACAAAAAAAATCGAACCGTCCCAAAATTTTCTTGGATTAACTGCTCGACAAAGGGAAAACAAGACCCTTGTTCATCAAGGGATTCCAGGTCATCTAATACAATATTCAAGGGGGAGGCCATTTGCGTAAAAATCATGGTCAGGGTTTCAATCTGGCGGAAAAAATCTTCCCGGGTACCCAGGGTGGTCTGGGGAATCTTAATTTTTTGGATCTGTTCCTGATCTTTAAACAAATCATGAATCCCGTAGATGAGGATCTCAAAGAGCCGGGTATGGTCCGAGGCATCTGGTGTAAGATGGCACCAGAGACTGGGCTGTTCTCGTCTCCGAAGGAAAGAGGCCACCAGGGTGGATTTACCCTGGGCTGCCTGGCCGGTCACCAGAAACACACGGCAGTTTTCATGGCGGCCAAGCAGGGTCAAAAGCCGCTCCCGTGGAACGATATCAGGCACCAGGGGAATATGGTATCTGCCCTGGGTCAAGGAGCGGGTTCCCCAGATAATTTATCGGTTAATTTATCGGTTAATTCACCGATTGATTCTCTGGACAATTCCGGTTCAATGGCGACCAGTTTTTCCATCCCGGCCATCTGGAAGAAACGATAATAATTATAGGAAAGTCCCTTCATGGAGATGCCGAGCCCTTTTTCCTTCATCTGCTGAACACTTTCCATGAGCAGGGTGATCCCCCCGCGATCTATGGAAAAAGTTTCATCAAAGCAAAAAATCACCCGGGGGTCCTTTTCATTAAATTCGGGCAGCCCGGCAAAGGCCTTTCGGGCACAAAGGGATAATTTGCCTTGGACATGGATCTCACAGGGGAAGGCTTCTGGATCTATCCGCAATTTAAACCCCGGGGCTTGGGGCATTTTAACCCTTTTTTCAGCCCGGGCCAGGGCAGAATTCAAGGCCTGGCGTTCCACTGGTTTATTGATGAAATCCGATGCGTCCAGGTCCAGGGCTTCAACCGCCCTTTCCATGTCCCCATGTCCGGTGATGATGATCACCTGGGAGGTTTGATTTAATTTTCGGATTTGCCTTAATACCTCAAGCCCGTCTATTCCCGGCATGCGGATATCCGTGAAGACAATTTCCGGCAGGATCTCCTTGAACAGGGCCAGTCCCTCTTCTCCATTTTCAGCGGTTATCACCTCGTACCCATAGGCCGTCAGGAAAAGTTTGAACATGGAAAGGGTGGGTTTTTCATCGTCGATGACCAGTATTTTCATTTGTTGACTCCTTTACAAATATATAGGGTTGGGCCGGGAACACTATCTGAAAACGGGTATGGCTGCCAGGCGTACTTTCCACGCTGATGGACCCGTTGTAGTCCCGGACAATACCCTGAATAATGGGCAGCCCCAGTCCTAGCCCCTCCCCCATTTTCTTTGTGGTAAAAAATGATTCAAATATATTTTCCATCTGATCAGGTTCAATGCCAATGCCGTTGTCAGCAATGGTCAGGCCCACCATTTGGTCGTCGAAAAATGTAGAAATTTCAATTTTTCCCTGGTGTATATCCATCCGTGTTTCAACCCGTTCATTGACCGCATCCCTGGCATTTGTCACCAAATTAAAAATCACCTGTTCCATCCGATTATTATGGGCCAAAATATTAGGAAGCGGGTCGTCCAGACAAAGAATGAAATCAATATTTTGCAGGGTAATCTGCCGGCCAATGATCTTGTGAACGGACCGGACGCAATGGTTTAAGCAGATCACCTCCCTTGAAAAGTCAGCCTTCCGGGAAAAATTTTTCAATCGTCCCACAATTTCTGCGGCCCTTGTCACCTGGGAACTGATTTGTGTGAGCACCATTTTAAAATCCGCAGGCTTTACCGCTCTTTTCTGTTCATCCATCATACACAGGTATTCACTTCCCATTTTAATGGCATTTAAGGGCTGGTTGATTTCATGGGCAATCCCCACGGACATTTTCTCAAGATTGGTCATTTTAGACGCCTGGATCAATTGGGAATCTTTTTCAACCAGTTCCGTAATATCCGTTGCCGCCACAATGATCACATCCTTGTCCCGGTATTCAGCGGAACTTGCATGGATGTTAACAAAAACAGACCCCCCGTCTTTTTTAAAAAACCTCACCTTGGAAGAGATGACGACAGATTCCCCCACAGGATAGGTCCTGGTAAATTTGTCATCTTCAAGAGTTCCCAGGCTCAACAGGCTCCGGCCGATGAGTTCATCGCCTTCATACCCGAACAATTCAGTGGCCTTGGGGTTGGCATCCATAATTTCAAACCTTCGTTTATGAATCACAAATATGGCATTGGGTCCGCTGTGGAACAAGGAGCGATATTTTTTTTGCGACTCCATGAGATTGTCCGTGGAGAGTTTAAGCTTGGCCGTCATCTTTATAAAAGAGTTGGTCAAGGCGGCTATTTCATCATCCCTCCCCCCCAGGTCCCTGGACATGGTGTCCACATCTTCCTTGGAAATCACACTGAAATTACTTTTTGTCAACTGATCCGTATATCGGATCAAAGCGGCCACAGGTTTTGTGATGTGGAGGGCCAGCCGGTGACTCAGAAAAAAAAAGATAATGGAAACCACGGATAAAAAACTCAAAAACACCAGTCGAAGACGGGATATCAGGCTTTCAATATGCTGACGGTCCAGGCCCACCTGGACCGAGCCAATGGTATAGATTCCTTCTTTTACCGGGACAGAGACATGAAAAACCCAATGATTGTCCACCTGTATGGGGGTAATGCTTTGGACGTCATGATCCCCTTGTTCAATCTGTTTTTTCAAATTGTCGGGAAACCCCGTGGTAAATGTGTGACCCAAAACCATACCTGCCTTGTCACTGATTAAAAGATATCGGACAATATCCTTCCTGTTCCCCAGGCGGGCATCGTAGGCAAGAGCGGTTAACTCGGCCCTGTTTTTGGTAAGAATAAATACCCGGGAACCGTCTGCAACACTCTGGGCAATGCCCACTCCCCTTTTTTTCAATTCATTTGTCAAACTGGAAATCAAAAGAGCCCGGGTAAACAGGGCAATCAAAACGCTGACTATCAGGGTAAACCCCAAACAGGAAATAAAAATTTTATTTTTCAGTGTCAGTTCATTGAAAAAACTCATTTGATCAACACCAGCTTGCCCTGTTTTATCCGCGTAAAATAGACCCGTTCCAGGCCCTGGTAATCATTTTTTCCAAAGGACAGGGGATTTAAAATTCCCAGATCAAACTTGTGAATGGACTCAATGGCCTGGAGAAAGCGTTCCCGGGTAATCTCTTTTCCCGCTCTCGTTAACCCCTCTACCAAAATCCTGGCATTGATATATCCTTCAAGGCCCACAAAGCTGGGAAGACTTTTAGGGTAATATTTTTTTAACAGATCAATGTATTCGGTAACACCGGGCAAGGCCCCGTCATTTTCGCCTGTTTGGGGGGGCGGCACCACCTGGGTTACCAATACACCCTCGCCAATGGGACCAAGTCTTCTGGCAAGTTCCTTGGACCCTACAAAAGAAACATTGTGAAAGAGCGGGGAAAAATTTTGGTCCCGGGCAAGCTGTATAAACCGGGCACAGGAATCATAGGTACCAATCATGACCACGGCCTGGGCCTGGGACGCAATGATCTTATCAAGTCCTGCTTCCACATCCAGGGTTCCCCTGACATAGGATCCTTTTGCAACGGGGATCAGCCCATAGGGTTTCAGGGCAATCTCCGTTCCCCTGAGCCCGTCAAACCCGTACTCATCATATTGGTAAAAAACCGCCACCTTGTCAAATTCCATCTTTTGAACAAAAAAATCAACGGCCGCCTTTGTCTCCTGGTAATAGGAGGCCCGGATATTGATCAAATAGCGGTTGATAGGCTCCCTCAACCGGTTAGCGCCGGTGAACATACCGACAAGGGGAATTTTTGCCTCATTGACAAGGGGGATAATCCGTACAGTTGTGGGAGTTCCCACATAACAAAACAAAGAAAATACTTTTTCTTCAAGAATAAGCTGCTGGGTGTTATAAAGGCACCGGGTGGGATCATATCCGTCGTCCAGAGCGACAAGATTAATCCTCCGGCCATGGATACCGCCGGCTTCATTGATATGATTGATATAGGCCCTGGCACCGTGGAGCATCTGGCTGCCCAGATAACCGGCATGGCCCCCCAGGGCCAAAGAAGACCCGATGCGAATTTCACCTATGGTAATCCCGGTGCGATTTTCCTTAAACGATAGGGGGTTCTCTCCCTCATCACAACCCAATACCACCAGAAAAATCCATAGGATCCATAATTTTCGAATAAAAAACCGGTCTGATACCCCCATGTGCCCCTCCATGTTCAGACAATAAAATAGCAGGGCGACAATGTCAATCAAACAAGGCCTTAACAAAAAAATGGAGACGCTAACAGCACAGCACACATAAAATCAATGGAACTGATAAATTATTGACATTTGCGCATAAAATATGGCATAAATCATGACGCATTTTCAACATTTCAACCAGAAAAGATCTTAAAATGACAGCCAAAAATCCCAATTCAGAAATTACCGCATCCAAAGTTGCTATATCTAAAGTTGCTACATCAAAATTCACACCAGGCCAACGATGGATAAGTGAAACTGAACCGGAACTGGGAATCGGCATCCTGGTTTTCCATGACAAAAGAACCCTCAAGATCCATTTTCCCGCCGGCGATTGTCATCGGCAGTATTCCAGGGCGGCTGCCCCTGTCAAGCGAGTGCTGTTCAAAATTGGGGACAGAATACACCCCCGTGACACCAAAGAATTTTGTGTTGAAAAAATCCAGGAGTCCAATGGTTTGTTTTTTTATTGCCAGGGAAAACGCTGCATTTGCGAAACGGACCTTTGCGATACCATGGGGTTTTCTCTGCCCCAGGACCGTCTTTTATCCGGTCTTGCCGGTTCCAGCGGAGCCTTTGATCTGCGATACTCCATATTAACCCTGCGGGCAGCCTATGAGAAATCTTCGGCCCGGGGGTTTCTCGGGGGGCAGATTGATTTAATTCCCCACCAGTTTTTCATTGCCAAGCAAATCACCTCACGGGCCTTGCCCCGGGTGCTGTTATCCGATGAAACCGGTCTTGGAAAAACCATTGAAGCCTGTTTGATTCTCCACCAACTGCTGATCAGCCACCGAATTCAAAGGATTTTAATCATTCTTCCTGAATCCCTGGTTCACCAATGGTTTGTGGAACTCTACCGTAAATTCAACCTGACCTTTCGGATTTTTAATGAAGAGAATTGCCGGGAGATGGAATTGACAGCCCCCAGCGAAAACGATTCAAACCCCTTTTTTGATGCCCAAGCGGGCATTTGCAGCCTAGGCTTTATCCAAAGTGAAAAACGAAGACAGCAGGTCCTTTCGGCCGGATGGGATATGGTGATCATGGATGAGGCCCATCATATCCTGGACCACCCCCAGTTTTACGCCTTTATGCAGGCCCTGGGAAAACGGACAAAGGGGCTGATGCTGCTGACGGCCACCCCGGAACAAATGGGGCTCAACACCCATTTCTCCCAATTACAATTGTTGGACCCCCACCGATATTTTGATTTAACAACATTTCAGTCAGAAACCAGAAACTATGAAAAAACCGCCGATAAGGTAACAGCCCTTATCAAGGCAAAAAAGGATCCAGCCCCCCTATTGGACACCTATGGACCGGGACGGGTCATTTTCAGGAACAAACGAGCGGGTATCAAAGGATTTCCCAAAAGAAAGGCAAGGCTTATCCCCCTCAAAGGCACTTCGGAACAAATCCGATGGATCAACCAGGAATATGAAAATCCCCATTGCCTCCCAAAAGAAGGATTGGCAAAGGATCCCAGAATTGCCTGTCTGGCTGCCCTTGCCAAACAAATAAAGCCAAAAAAAATCCTGGTTATCTGCAGTTCCAAGACCAAGGTTGCGGGCATTGACAGGGCATTAAAGGCGCATTTGGCAATTGATGTGGCCAGGTTTGACGAGACCATGAGCCTGCTCGCCCGGGACAAGAATGCCGCCTGGTTTTCCAGGGAAGATGGGGCAAGACTTCTGATCTGTTCTGAAATCGGCAGCGAAGGCCGAAATTTTCAATTTGTTCACCATCTTTTTTTATTTGACCTGCCGGAGAATCCCGAGCTTTTAGAACAGCGCATCGGCAGGGTAGACCGCATCGGTCAGAAACAAGAGATCCAGATCCATGTTCCCTTTGTATCAAATTCCATTGGGGAAGTCCTTGCCCTTTGGTATATGAAGGGGCTGAACCTCTTTGAAAAAAATATCAACGGCGCCCATGCCATATTCAAACAATTTGAAGACAGGCTGGATCATTTGATCCGGGAAACCCGTGCCCTGGGAAAAATCCCCTTAAAGGTTCAGGAACAATTACTGAAAAAAGCAGCCCTGTACACCGTAAAAACCCAGAAAGAACTGGACCTGGGAAAAAATATTCTGCTGGAACTCAATTCTTTTAAGCCCGGGCCTGCAGGAGAGTTAATCAAGGAGATCCGGAAGATGGACCAGGATCCCGCCCTGGAACAACTGCTTGAAACCCTCTTGGCCCATTACGGTATTGAAATGGACAAAACCATTGATATAAAAAGGGAAAAAATTATCCGTCTCAGTATGGGGGACCTGCCCGTGGACGAAAAGTTTCCTGCCCTTCCCCGCCACAAAGAGGTGATCACCTTTGACCGAGCGACCGCCATTGCCAGGGAGGATCTGGGATTTTTCAACTGGGACCACCCCTTTGTGAACCAGGCCTTTGATTTTTTCATTACCCAGGGAGAAGGCATCGCATCCACGGCCTGTATAAAAGGGGAAGTCAATCAATCGCTTTTTCTTGAAACCGTGTTTGTTCTAGAATGCGTGGCCCCGGATCATTTGAACATGGAGCGATTTTTATCCGCCGAACCCATTCGGATCCTTGTCAGCCACCTGGGGGAAAACCATAGTGATCAAGACCCTTTTCCAGATTTTCAGCGCCGTCTTGAGCCAGATGATCCAGGCTGGTTCATGGAATTTGAACAAATCAAGGTCCAATTAATCCCTGAACTGCTCGCCAAGGCCCTGGCCCTGGCCCAAAAAAGGGCCGATCAATTCCTGGCTGACGCCCGAAAACAAATATTAAATACCATTGGCAAAGAAGCAAAAAGGCTGATCCATCTGCAAAAAATAAACCCGAACATCCAAAAAACCGAAATCGGTCTTGCCCAGAAAAACCTAAAAGAGATATTGGATCACCTGGGTCGGTCCTCCCTTCGCCTGGATGCGGTTCGGCTGATCCGGGTTAATCAATGACCCAAAAAGAAATATTCAGGGTCTCTGTCAAGGATCTGATCGCAGCAGGCCGTCAAAAAGGAGACCTTTCCCAGACCTTTGTCAGCAGAACAAGGGGCCTTGCGGGTATTCGGGAACATACAAGGATCCAGGCCATGCGGCCCCCTGGGTATGAAAAGGAGGTTGCTGTCTCCACCCGGGTAGACCATGATATTTTCTCTCTGGATATTTTCGGACGAATCGACGGAATGATGATAACAAAAAATCGGGTTTTAGTGGAAGAAATTAAGACCACAAGACAGGACCCGGATCTCTTGTGCAAAAATCCCCTTCCCGACCACAAGGCCCAGCTCAAGTGTTATGGGTATATGGTTATAAAAGAGAAAGAACTTGAAACAATAGATCTTCAACTCACCTATGCCCACCTTCCGTCAAAAAAAACCTGTGAACAGATAAAAACCTATTCCGCCCCGGATCTAAAGATTTTTTTTGACAAAACCGTGGCTGCCTATATTGCACAATTTAAACCCCGGACTACCTGGGCACATATCCGGAATCAGTCCATTAAAAACCTGGGCTTTCCCTATGAAGATTTCAGGGAAGGCCAGCGGGAACTGGCCGAAGCTGTTTATAAGATTGTCAAAAACAAAAAAATCCTTTTTGCCCGGGCCCCCACAGGCACGGGCAAAACCATTGCCACCCTTTTTCCTGCCATCAAATCCCTTGGCATGGGCCAGGTTGACAAAATATTTTATCTCACTGCCAAAACTCTGGGCAGGACAGTGGCCCGCAAGGCGCTCAGGGATATGGGAAATATGGGGGTCAGACTCAAAAGTGTGATCCTCACGGCCAAGCAAAAAATCTGTTTTGCACCGGACAAGATTTGCGACATGGACACCTGTCCCTATGCCCAGTCCTATTATAGCAAACTCAACCAGGCCATGGCTGCAGTGGCAAAACATGACCTCTTTGACCAGCGTCGAATCGAAACCATTGGACAGACCTATCAAATTTGTCCCTTTGAACTCTCGCTTGATATTTCCCTTGTCTGCGATGTCATTATCTGTGATCTGAACTATGCCTTTGACCCCCAGGTATATCTGAAACGGTTTTTTGACAGGGACACGTATAAGGTAACCTTTCTCATCGACGAGGCCCATAACCTACCCGACCGGTTGCGGTCCATGTATTCGGCAGATCTCTTAAAATCAGATATCTTGAACACCCAGAAACTTGTACGGGAGGTTGCCCCGGATCTGTCCGCTTCCCTGGTCAAGATGAACAAGGAACTTGTCCGGCTTAAATTAAGGGAATTGGGAAAGAATAAGGCCGACCGGGTATATGATCTTGCCCATGACCCCAATTTCAAGGAATTGACAGACCTGCCAAAGGACTACATGGCGGCAATCGACCAATTTGTGGTCAAGGCAGACCTTTGGCTGGACAAACATCCGAAATCTCCCATACGGGCTGACCTTATTGAATTTTATTTCATGGCCGCAGCCTTTTTAACCATCGCCCGGCTGTTTGACAACCATTACCGATTTTTCATTGAAAAAAAAAGCAGCCAGGAAATCAATACCCGGTTGTTCTGCATGGACCCCTCCCTGATCTTTTCCAGATTGATTCAAAGGAGCGATTCGGCCATCCTGTTTTCGGCCACTTTTTTCCCCATAGCCTATTACCAGGCCATCCTGTTCGGAACCAAAGAGGGGTATCCTGATACCAAACACACTCAAACCAAAGACATGGAACCCAAAGCCAAAAAAACAAAGGGACCTGAAAAGATTATCCCCTATTCCATTGTACTGCCCTCCCCTTTCCCAAGGGAAAATTTCAAACTCATCATCCACAAAGAGATCCAGACAACCTATAGAGCCAGACAACGATTTTTCAAGGAAGTGGCCAAGGTCATTGCCCAAACCGTGGCGGAAAAAAAAGGAAATTATATGGTTTTCTTTCCTTCCCATGCTTACATGAACCAAGTTGTTAAGATTATTGAACAAGATGGCCGGATAGAAAATGTCCAGGTTCAAGCCCATCAGATGGCCGAAGCCGAACGGGAAAAATTTTTGGATCAATTTACCCCTCAAAGCCGGGTCACAGGATTTGCGGTGATGGGGGGCATCTTTGGCGAAGGGATTGATCTGGAAGGAAACCGCCTCATCGGGGTGATTGTGGTGGGTGTGGGGCTTCCCCAGATCTGTCCTGCCCAGGACCGGATCCGGGCTTACTATGAGACCCGCAATGAAGACGGATTTTTCAATGCCTACCAGATGCCCGGATTCAACCGGGTCATGCAGGCCACAGGCCGACTCATCCGAACAGAAACCGATCGGGGGATTGTGGTGCTCATTGATGAACGGTTTACCCGGAAGGATTATCGAGATCTGTTCCCCGACGAATGGCACCCCTACGAGACAATTTCCAATTGCCTGGAATTAAAGGAAACCCTCAAGGCTTTCTGGAAATAATCACCCAGGGCTTGATTTTTTTTGAAATCTTGATGAAAATAACTTGTTTTTACGTTCTATTTATACTATTAGAACGCCTTTTTTAACACTTGAGGTAAACCAATGAAATTGAAATTTCAAGACATCACCTATTCTGTCCCCTGGAACCTGTTTTTAATCACCCTGGGAAGTGTCATTCTTGCCGTGGGACTTAAATCCATTATCATTCCCCACGGAATGATCACCGGCGGATTTTCCGGTCTGAGTATCTTACTGCTCTATTACACCGGCACGCTCACCCCGGGCCTTTGGTTTCTGCTTTTGAATATTCCTGTCTTTATCCTTGGCTGGAAATTTATCAGCAAACGGTTTTTGTATTACAGCCTTTTTGGAATGATTGTATTGACCATTTGTCTTGACCTTACCAATTTCAAAATTGAGATTGCTGATCCCTGGCTGGCCGCCCTTGCCGGCGGTATCCTCTCCGGCGCAGGTGTCGGTATTGTTTTCAGATCCCTTGGGTCATCCGGCGGCAATGACATCATCTCCATCTTGCTCAACCAAAAATTTGGTATCCGTATCGGGACCTTTAATTTCATCTTCAGCTTTGTCCTCTTTCTCTTCAGCTTCGGCACCATGGAAACCGATCTGATTCTCTACTCCATGGCCACAAGCTATATTGCTTCTCTGGTCATGGAATCTTGTATTACCCTTTTCAACCAGCGGAAAATGGTCATTATTATCTCTGAAAAATCCCGGCCCATTGCCGATGAAATCATTAAAAAAATAAACCGGGGCGCCACTTTTTTAAAGGGGGAAGGTGCCTATACCGGCAAAAGCAAAGATATCATCCTCACCGTTGTCAACACCTTTCAGATCAAACGCATCGAGGAAGTGGTCTTTGGCATTGACCCCGATGCCTTCCTGATCACGGAAAACACCTTTAATGTCCTGGGCAAAGGATTCTCAAAAAGGAAAGTCTATTAACAGGCGAGGAAATGACCAACATATTTCTTCGCAAACAACGCTCTTTGTGCGCCCGAAATTCCTTCGAGTAACAAAAACATCCCTGATCAGCATGAATCCAATCAGGGATGACAGAACATAAAATTTAAATCAAGGAAGATACCTATTTGGCAGCATTTCTTGCCTGTTCAAGCCAATTGTCCCACTGGGCTTGATTTTGGACAATCCATTCTGCCGCATGGCGTTCCACGTCTTTTTGGGCTTTTTCGCCTTCGTTCATTTTTGTGTTCTGGGCATTGATATCTGCAAGGGGCAGGGTAAACACCTCAAAGAATTTTTTGGCTGCGGGATTCTTGGTTGTAAATTTTTTATTGGCAACGATACGGATATCGGAAACAACATATCCCAATTTAATCGGATCGGTCACAGCGCCAACGATCCCGGATTGTGTCATTCGATCGACGGCAGACTTCTGGGATTCCTTGGGGATAATTTTGGGAACATTAATCCACATCACATCCTGACCGGGTTTGAGCTTAAAAATTGTCCAATTGGGAGCCCAGGTATAAAAAAAGATCGGCTCCCCCGCCTTGTAGGCCCCGAGAGCCGATGCCATGCCTGCTTCATAGGATGCCTTCACAGGATTTATATGGTCATAAAGGCCATAAACCTCCATGTGGTGGGTGATCACATTTTCACAGCCCCAGCCCGGAGGACAGGCGGTCATATCGGCTTTGCCGTCACCATTTTTATCAAAGGCTTTTTTAACCTCATCGCGTTTAAAATCATCCAAAGAGGTGATATTGTATTTTTCAACCTCGCGTTTAGACACCAGGTACCCTTGAAGACCGCCTGCCTTAATGACAAAACCATAGGTATCTGCCACATCATAGAAATTTTTTGGCAACTGGCTGTTATGGTTCGGGAACCATCCATTTGTCCAATAGTCCACATCTCCCAGGGCCACGGCTTTATAAAAAATGGGATTTTGAAGATCCTTGGTTTTTTTCACCTCATAGCCAAGCGCCACAAGTCCCTTTCTGACAATGGCTTCCTGAAAAAAACCTGTATTCCAGGTGGCCCTTGCAGGCTTGACCGCCACGCCTTCCCCGGGTTTTTCCGCCGATGACCAGGCTGTTGAAACCGTCACCATTATGCAAAATAACAAAACAAATAAAATTTTTTTTACAATACACATACATCCTCCTAGTAGTTATCTTTAGGTTATTGATTATCTATTATTTTTTCCTGCATACAGTCTCATTAGTATTCAGTCACCTGGCGTCCTTTATGCCGGTTCAGCATTCGCACAAGCCTATATTTACCGGGCCCGAAAAGACCCATCACAAAAAAAATTTAACGGACAAACCCGCCAGGAACCTTCTGGTAAAATCAAAAAAATATTGTATCGTATACAATGTATTTTGTCAACTCAACCTAGGGCAAAAGAAATTCGAATATTTTTGTTATTCCCTTTAAAACAGTAGTTTAAATAAATTTACATTAAATTATTACATTAAAATATGCTTAGAATACTTTGTTTAAATTTCGACAGATAGATCCTATATTGATCTGTTTCCGGAAATAGAGTAGGATCATTTAAAAAAAATACCAATGATATATTTTTAAAACGGGAATGAACGGAATGAACCGATTAGACGAACAACGGTGCAGAGAGTTGTTAATCTCTCTTAGAAAAATCATACAGGCAATTGATATTCATTCCAGAATGCTCAATAAGTCCTTTGGATTAACAGGGCCTCAGCTGATTGTGCTTCAGGAAATTTCAAACCAGGATAAAATTTCGGTTACGCCCTTGTCAAAAATAACAAGTCTTAGCCAGGCAACCGTCACAGACATTACCAAGCGCCTTGAAAAAAAAGGGTATCTGCTACGCATAAAACGGGAAGATGACAAGCGGGCTGTAAGCCTTTCTCTTTCAGAAGCCGGGAAAGAAATCATTAAAGATCTTCCGCCGCTCTTGCAAAAAACATTCACCCAGCGATTTTCCAAAATCAAAGACTGGGAACAACTCATGATTTTAAGCTCATTTGAAAGAGTGGTCAATTTGATGTCTGCCGAAAAAATTGAAGCCTCCCCCATCATGGTAACAGGTTCTATAATTGAAGAAAAAATATCCTGACCTATATGTTTTGTTAGAACACTGTTTATGCCAATAAAAAGATACAAATCAAAATTTGAATCAACCGAAAAAAAATATTTTTTATATTTTTTTTCAACACCACTTGAACGCTATTAGGACATGTCCCGGATGAAAAAATTACCAACCCAAATGCAAGCTACCCATGGATCAAAAAAGGCCCCCTTCCTCCCTAGGCCCAGCAATTCGTCTGGCATGAAACAAGGAAAGGGCTTATGAAGATTTTATTGATCAACCCGCCCAATTCGGGAAAAAGTATTCCCGAAGAACAATATGGAATCACTTCCATAAAAGCCATTTTCAAAGGTGAGCCCTTGGCGCTTGAAGTCCTTGCCGGCAACCTTTATGACCATGATGTGCGCATACTGGATCTCAAAGTTGAGCCTGCATCTGCCCTCATGGAAACCATAAACCGGGATGCTCCCGATCTTGTGGGGATCACTTCGGTCACCTGTGAAGCAGATGCCCTCATTGCCATTGCCCAACAGATAAAAAAAGAAATGAACCAGGATGCGCCGGTAATTGTAGCCGGTGGTCACCACGCCTCCTGCGATCCTGATTATTTTAATGTGAAAGGCATTGATTACGTTGTCTGCGGTGTGGCAAAAAAAAGTTTCAGAGATCTTGTCACGGCCATTGACAAAGGGCAGCAGGTCCGGATTCCGGGGATTGCAAAAACCTGCCCTGACACTCGCCTTAACCTAGTTCCCAGGCAATATAGCGTTGAAGATCTGGTGGACGAGCATCCCCCGCGATATGATCTTGTGAAAGACTATCGGGAGACCTATGTGATGGGTGGTATCGGGAAAGCAGGCTTTGTCGTCACGGCTTTTGGCTGCGTTCATTCCTGTGCATTCTGCTCTATCCCGACCCTTACAGGAGAGCGCTACCTAACCCATTCCATAGCGGCTTCCATTGACTGCATGAAACGCCTGGATATGGTGTCAATGATCCGTTGTGTTGATGCCAATACCTTTGGCAATATCTCCTTTGCCAGGCAATTTGCCGCTGCCATCATCGCATCGGGAGTGAAAAAACACATTATTGCCGATGTAAGAGCCGACACCATTGTAAATCATCCGGATGTGATCGACCTGTGGCAAAAAGCAGGTCTTGCGGGTGTTGTTATTGGATTTGAAGAGATTGACAACCAGCGCTTGACGCAATTTAATAAAAAAAGCAGTGTCGAAACAAATATAAAAGCGCTCAAACACCTAAAGAAAACCGGGCTTAAGGTGATTGGTGACTTTATTGTCTCACCGGATTATGGCCGGTCTGATTTTAAAGCCCTAGAGGATTTTATTGATACCCATGAAATCCAATTGCCTGTTCCTTCGATTTTGACACCCATCCCCGGAACCCCATTGTATCAGAGCATGAAAGAGGAGATTAAAATTTTTGATCTGGCATATTATACATTTTCAAATGCAGTGACACGGACAGCACTTGAAAAAGAAGAGTTTTATACGCTATATGCGGAACTTTTTAAGAAATTTCACCGTCATATTACCCAAAAATAGTTTTAAAGCCCCCCCCCTATTCAAAGGAAAAAATTAATGACAAAAAACGTTTATATTACAGACCTTGCAAGTTTTCTTCCAAATGCCCCTGTTGCCAATGATCAAATAGAGGCTGTTCTTGGTAAAATCAAGGATATCCCTTCTTTGACCAAAGAAAGAATGCTTGCCAATAATAAGATTGAAAAACGGTACTATGCCATTGACCCGGCAACAAAAAAGTTTACCCACACCAATGCCCAATTGACCGCCGAAGCGGTTAAACGGCTGATGCCCCACGAAGGATTCAGTTTGGATGAGATCCAGGCGCTTTGCTGTGGCACCACAAGCCCTGATTTGATCATGCCCGGCCATGCCATGATGGTACTTGGAGAGCTTGGAATCAAGCCCTGCGAAGCCGTGTCAACGGCGGGTATCTGCCTGGCCGGCATGTCCGCCTTAAAGTATGCCTACATGTCGGTTGCAAGTGGGGCCTCTGACAATGCCGTCGGTACAGGATCTGAGTTGTCTTCTTCCTTCATGCGGGCTGATTTTTTCACCCCGGCCATTGACCCCAGCGCCGACATTCAAAACCAGCCGATTCTGGCATTTAATGCGGATTTTCTTCGCTGGATGCTGTCCGACGGTTCGGGAGCGGCATTTGTTTCCAATGCCCCCAATACAGATGGTATCTCCTTGAAAATAGAATGGATTGATTCTCTTTCCTATGCCGGCGAACTGCCCACCTGTATGTATGCCGGGGGCAAACAAAACGAGGATGGCTCTATTTTCGGGTGGAGGGAAGCTGACTCCAGCGTTGATGCGGCAAAACAAAATTTACTGGCCGTAAAACAGGATACCAAGCTTCTGGGTAGCCAGATCGTAAAAACCATGGGAAGAACACTTGAGCAGGTGGCTAAAAAACGAGGCATAACACCCGAAGATATCGACTGGTATCTGCCCCACTACTCATCCCATTATTTTAGAGCAAAATTCTATGATGTCATGAAAAAAATCGGATTTGAAATACCCTATGACAAATGGTTCACCAATCTGCCCTATACCGGCAACACAGGGTCGGCATCTATTTATATTATCATGGAAGAATTATTCAAATCCGGCAAATTAATCCCCGGCGAAAAAATTCTGTGCTTTATTCCGGAAAGTGGACGGTTTTCCCACTGTTTCATGCTGCTGACCGTGGTATAAAATTCAGGTCACCCGATTCTTTTATAGGCGGCATTAAATGACGGGTGGCTGAAGGGGGTGGTTCTCCCCCAAAAACCCATTGGCAAGGTGCGGTGCCCGGTATCAACCGGGTGCCATTTCCTTTGATCGAATAAAATTTGCCAGACTCCGAAGGGTTGATATAATCTGGCGACCCTGATCCTGACCCTGAATTCGGATGCCGTAATTCTCCTGGATCATGACAACAATCTCCACCGCGTCCAAAGAATCCAAACCAAAAATGGAGTCCGGCCCGATAAGCGGTGCATCAAAAGAGAGGTCTTCAGGAACATCTTCCCGGATATCACAGATATCAATAATGGTATCAAGCAGTTCTTTTTCCAACATCCTGTTGTCGCTTCCTTATTTTTTAAATTTCATGGCACCCTGCGCAATGGCCAGGCAAATAGCGGAAAAGCCAAAAAGAGAGGCCACCTTGGGTAAAACAGCCTCCAATTGTTTCCCGCGCAGGAAAATATCATAAAACGCATCCAATGACCAGGCAAGGGGCGAGATATTGCTTATCACCTGCATGGGCGCAGGCATCAGATATACCGGTACCATGACCCCCCCGAGAGCGGCTGCAATCACAATGGATGTGGGTCCTAGAACAATGGCCTGCTCAAAGGTTTTGACCACACTGCCCAGCAAGATACCATAACCGATGGCAGCCATGGCCGTAGCCAGAACAATGAGCACCACAGCCGGCAGTTGATTGCCCATTGAAAAAGCAGGAAGGCCCAGTGTGGGTAATATAAATTTTCCAATTAAAAAAATCATGAAAAATTGCCCCATGCACACAAGAAGATAGGCTAAAATTTTTCCGATCATCAAAAGCCCACTGGAAACAGGCATTGTATTTAAGCGGTCAAGGGTTTTATTGTCCCGTTCTTTGATCAGGGAACCTGACAGGGGAACACAGATAAAAAAAATTCCGAACAAGGCCCAGGCCGGAACATTTTGCTGTACCGAGGTGGGCATGGTAATAAAGCTGAATTCAGTTGCCCACATTTCTGTAATGCCAAACCAGGGAGAGGTGTCTTCCATCTTTGTTCCTGCGGCACTGGTGCTTTGAGCTGACGGAATCAAAGCGAGGGCATGGGCCAACTTGATCTTGTATTCCATGCACACGAGCACCTTTGATACCGCAGTTGAAACCGCTGCCCGAAATCCCCCCTGTACCGAGGGATCAAAATAGACAAGGATCGATTTTTCAGACCTCTTGCCAGGAACATCGTCACCTTGCTTCTTCACTGTGGGATCCGCTTCTTTTTTGGCCAGGGTGCTAAGATCGTGTCCGCCGGTGGCAAGATTAACAAATTGACGCGCTTTTTGAATGGAAAATTTTGAGCATCCAGGGGGAATGACAATACTGAATTGATAATCCCCCCGGTTGACAGCCTGTTTGGCGTTTATCCCGGCGGCACTGCCCGTATCGGAAGCCATGACAACCTTGATGTTGCCCGATTTTGCGATCCCCTGGGATATCACCTGACCGATAACCCCCTTGTCATTGTCCACGATCAATACGGAGGTAATTGGATTCAAAACCTTCGCCTGAACCAGGCAGATGATCAGAACCAGAATCGCCGGCATGATAAATAGCAGCGCAATCCCGATTCGGTCCCGCAGCAGCAAAATGAGTTCTTTTTGAAATGTGATTCGTAATTTTCTCATATCAGTCACCAAGCCGCTTTCCGGTGATGGCCAAGAACAAATCCCCGAGATTGCGACAAGAGGGCTCATTTTGAACAAGATCAGCAGGGGTTCCTTCGGCAAGAGAGATTCCCTTGTCCATGATCAATACCCGGGAGCATATCTGTTGGGCCTCTTCCATATAATGGGTGGTATACACGATGGTGCTGCCCATCTGGCCTAGGGACCGGATCTGGTCCAGCAAGGCATTTCTTGAATGGACATCCATTCCCACGGTGGGCTCATCCAAAAAGATAAGAGCAGGATCATGAAGGATGCCGCAGGCAATGTTAAAGCGACGTTTAATACCGCCGGAACAGTGACGAATTGGTTGGTTTTCATATGCTTTAATATCGAATATTTTCAATGCTGCACAGATTCTTTGTTTCAGTGTTTTTTTATCAAGGCCATACAAGGTCCCAAAATATTGCAGATTTTCTTTGCCGGTAAGCGTATGGTAAAGGGCTATCTCCTGTGGCACCAGGCTAATGCGTTTTCTGATCTCAGCGGGTTTTTTTTCAATATCAATACCGCAAATTTTAACCTGCCCCCTGCTGGGCTTGATCAAGGTAGACATGATGGAAATCGTTGTGGTTTTACCCGCGCCATTAGGACCGAGAAATCCGAAAATTTCCCCTTTTCCCACTGTGAAATCAAGATTGTTGACCGCAGGGACCCGGGCGCCTTTATAGTGCTTGCCCAAGTCCTTCACCTCAAGAACCGTGGAATGATCAGCTGACAATGTCAAGAAGCTCCTCAAAGGCCTGGGTTTCAATGTCAGCACAGGTATTTAAGGTTTCTTTCATGGCCTGGAAAGAATCGGTCTTTGTTGCTCTGCCCTTGCAATGTTTTGCAGCCTTTACGGCAAATCGTCGCCAGGTATCTCCGGAGAGAGTTAATTGTTCCGAAACCCCCAGCAATCTATTATCACCTGTAAGGGTGGCTGCCTCCTGGAGAAAGGCTGAATACATAAACCTAAATCCGCCGCCGCCGGTGCCGATTTCTTCTTGCATCCGGATCAGTTGACCCAGAAGGAGGATGGTGGTGGCGGCGTCAAATTTTTTCGGCCAGTTTTCCAATCGGTTTGCTAAAAATCGTATACCCCGGGTACCCAGAAAGGGAATCGGCGTTTTTACCATGGCTTTCGCCGCTCCTTTTATGCCAGAAATCACAGCCTGCTCAAGCCGCAGATGATCTGGAACCGTCAGTATTTGATACATACTGCCCTTGGGGGCCAAAGCACCCTTTGCAAAACGGGCAATGGCAAGGTCCTTTGCCGGGCACTCCACAATCGTCGGAAAAACAGGGTCACTGATCAGGTAATGGTTCCCTTGCTTGCCAATGACAACAAGATTGTGCATGTTAAAATGAAATCGCAGGGATGGCGGGAAATAGGGCAGCCAATACCCGCCGGTTCTGCAGCCCACGGGGTTTCCCTTTTC
Organism: Desulfobacteraceae bacterium; assembly: GCA_016743945.1. Taxonomy (GTDB): domain Bacteria; phylum Desulfobacterota; class Desulfobacteria; order Desulfobacterales; family Desulfobacteraceae; genus NBML01. The sequence continues at coordinate 42,357 of JADGFI010000014.1, read as the reverse complement.
AAGCTCCCGGTCAAGGGCATCCATGGCTTTTGCTGCATTGGAAAACTTTTGCCATTTGACCGACACGCCAAGGGATTTGGTCACCCTTTTAAAAATTTTACCCACGGGGCAACGAAAGGTTGTCAGGGGCAATTTGTTCACTTTGATGAAGGGCAGGTATCCAAAAAATATTCCCTGACCAAGGCCAAAGGTCATTGCCTCTGAAATGGTCTGGCCCGTATTTTTAAACCCATGGTTAATCAGGTTGGCCGTAACGCCGCATTCGCAATGGGCAGATTGGGTATGTACAAAATCAATTTTCATTAAAGCAAGTTACCTGTTGATTGACTGTTATGGGGAATATCTGATCCAAATTCGGCGACACAAAGATCAAAAAGATCTGCATAGGCCCTAAGGGTTTTTCCCTTTAACCGTTTGAACACAGAAGGTTTCAGGTGTCGTTTCACCTGCCAGCGATATAGCCCCATGTAATTTGCAAGCAACCCCACATCCATCTGGTGCTTTGCCATATAATAGGCAAGAGGGCTTTTGCACCCCTTGTTTATTTCCATAAGGGCCAGGGCAATATCCTGGTCTATAACTTGCCAGGCTTGTTTATTGGCAATATTTTTGGGTTCCCAGCCAATACTCGGAACAAGGGCATATTTTCCCTCATCATCCACAGCATAGCAAATTTCATGTCCGTAATCTTCTATGATCCCAGGGTCCTGGGGCACATTGTTTTTTTTCATGACAATTGTGACTCATTCCTATTTGATTTCAGGATTATCTTCCCGGAAAGGCAATCCCCGGGTGTTACACACAAGATGGTATTGGGATCAATTTTTTTTCCCTCCCAGGATCCTTGTGTTATCTTGTTGAAAAGCGTTTTATGCTTAAGCCCAAGGCAGGCGGTTCCCATATCAAGCGCTGCAGCAGAAGGGAAAGTACCATATAGTTTATCCTGGCAGATACATGTTGGGCCTACCATGTCATTGCAGGCACCACATCCCGGGCTCCCCAGTATCACCAGCCGGTTCTTTGCAAGAAAGGGTGTTCTTTTTTGATCAAAGATATCCACCTGGGCAAGCCTTGCATATCCTGTTTCATTACAGACCGCTGACTTGGACAGCACGAAAAAGCATCCGCCTTCACCCAGGGTAAGTGGCAAATTGTTCCGGGTGGTATGTAAATTTTTCGCAGCATACCCCAACACATCGCAGTATTCGTCAACCCCTCCCACCAGAACCGATTTTACCCGGCCCTCTTTTATCCAGAGCATGGCGGTCAACAAAGCCGATGCAAACGACAGATCAAACTGGCTCACAGAAAGGCTGGGCCCTTTGATACCAAAAAAGATAGAAATATAGGCAGCCGCAGCATTGTGAACAGAATTGGAGAAAAGAGTCGGTTTGCTCAATTGATCCCCCTTGTCAAGAAAGGAGGACAAAAAAGAAAAGCCGGTGTCCAAAGCACCATATCCTGTGGCAAGAATAATGCCGGTATCTTCAAGTTCTTCCGGGGAAAGCTTGGCATCGGCAATTGCCAGGCCGGCTCCAAGCAGGGCCATACGAGAAAGATGGTCTATCCGCCGAAGCTTTTTTGGGGAGATAAATTCAATGAGTCGCGAGGTGTCTGCCTTAAAACAGGCAAGGGCCATCAATTGTCTGTTTTTTTCAATGGTTAACATTTCCGGGGAGATATCACAGCGACCATCAATACATTTTTCCAATGGGGTGATTCCTGCTCCAAATCCCCCTAACGGACCGATTCCCCGCACCTGAATATCCATTTAATTTTGCCTTCCTTCAATGACCAAAACCGAATTATTTCCCCCAAAGGCCAGAGATTGGGAAATCGCAATGGATCCGTTTATCACCAGGGTCTCAAAAATAGGAGAGGACGGCGTATCTATGGCAGGCGCTGCAAATCCCGCACTTGGGGGAATTTGTTGTTTGTTGAGACAAGCAAGGGTATAGATCGCCTCAAGGGCCCCGGCCGCCCCAAGGGTGTGACCGGTACACCCCTTTGTTGAAAAAAAAGGAACCCCTGCAAGTGTGTCTGCCAGCACAATGCTTTCCACCCGGTCATTTTCCAGGGTGCCTGTGCCGTGGGCATTGATAAAGCAAATCTGCTGTTTGTCCGTATTGCTCAACTCCAATGCCTGATCAATGGCCTTCCTAAGACCCCGTCCGTTGGAATGGGGAGAGACAAGATGATATCCGTCACATGCTGAACCATATCCCCGTATTTTCCCGAGAACCCTATGGCCATTTTCCCTTGCCATTTTGACTGATTCCAGGACCATTATTCCTGCCCCCTCGCCTAGATTCAAACCGGCCCGGGTTTTGTCAAAGGGCCTCGAACCTTTAGTATCCATGATCCGCAAAGAGGCAAACCCATTATACGAAACCTTGGACAGCTCATCTGCGCCACCGGCAAGGACAATGTCGCAAAGCCCCTGGCAAATCCATGAAGCTGCAATTCCAATGGCGTCTGTTCCTGAAGAACAGGTGTTCACAACGGTCTGAACCGGCCCGTTTGATCCATATGCCCGTGCCAGGCAGGCGGCTGGATTGCTGGAAAGAAACCGGTGTACAGGTCCTAATTCCGGAGACCGCAAAGATCTAAAATCATCGTAAAATTCGATGGCATTGGGGGTGCTGCCCACAGCAGTTCCAATACAAATTCCGATTCGTTTGTTGAGAAAATGAGTTTCACAAAGCCCGGACTGGGATATGGCCTCTTGCGCTGCGGCAAGCATCAGGTAACAGGTCCGGCTCAGCAGGGGATCCGAAGGCTGGCTTGTATCACCCATTTTTTTTTGAACTTCAAAAACCGGATAGGGGTGAACATGGTCGGTGGAAAAACGTTTGGGGGCAGTAAAATTGCGAACCGCACCAAACAAGGATGTCATATTGTCTTCGAGGGTATCCCCTGCGCCGGATACACACCCCATCCCTGTTATAACTGCTTTGCTTGTTTGACTTACCATTATATCTCACAGACCTGCCTTGCTTTGGTATAAAACAGGCCCTTGGTCTTGCCCCCCCCCCTAAATTGTGTACCGAATCTTTATTAGCCCGGCATAATACGAAAATTTTGAATCCTTCACAAGCAAAAAAAATAAACAATTGACGGGTATTCTGTAAAGGGATAGTCTCGTATTTTTTTGTTCAAATATTTGGGGAAAATAATTTTGGAAGTCTTGATTGCGAACCGCATGGTTTTATTTGTCTTTGGAACCCTTTTTTTTATTATGGTGTCCAGAAAGCCTCTAAGGAATATGCGGTCCCATGGGTTTTATCGTTTTTTTGTATTCGAAAGTATTTTAACCCTTGTTTGTTTAAATCTGCCCTTTTGGTTTTCTGATCCATTTTCCTATATTCAGTTGCTCTCTTGGGGCTTTCTCAGTGTTTCAGTAGTCCTTGTTTTTCAAGGGCTTTACCAGTTAAAAACACAAGGCGGCTCGAGAAGGACAATCGCCCAGGCAGAAAATTTCGCTTTTGAAAACACAACCAGTTTGGTGGTAACCGGGATATATAAATATATCCGGCATCCCATGTACAGTTCATTACTTTTTTTGGCCTGGGGAACATTTTTAAAACACATTTCACCCTTTGGTGTTGGTCTGGTTGTTGTTGCCGGTGTATGCCTGCTGGCCACAGCCAAGATTGAAGAAACGGAAAATTGTGCGTATTTCGGGCCTGGTTACACCGACTATATGAACCGCTCCCGAATGTTCATTCCATTTTTTTTTTAAGGACCGCAGATAAAATAAGTTGGACAAAAATAGTGCAGGCCAAATTTTTAAAAGGTTGGTGGTTCATCTACAAGGCGCATTAAAGGTTGAATAGCAGGCCTATTTGGCCTTTGATGCAACCTAGTAGATAGGCCACGTTCAAGGTATAAAATTTGCCTATATCTGTTTTTAATTTTTGGGGATAGCAGCAGCATTCTGATCGCTCCAGAGAGAGCTTTGTCCGGCTAAAGCTCTCTCTCTCTCTGGCAACGTGTGTATTTCAAGTTTATATTGTTTACAAAGTTGAGTTGAGTTGGGTGATGGCATTCCGATTAAGGGTTTGCGCACAATAAGTACCCCCCTTACTTGATCCGACACCGTCATCCCAAGTGCTAACAACAGTACCTGCACTATCAAGTAGCTGGTAATGCAGATCCAATGAGGAGGCGCCTGCTCCAAAACCGATAAACGCCCTTGAGGCTCTGTTACCTGGATTAAATTTGGCCACGTCGATGATCAGTAGATGACCGGGACCCTTAAAATCCTGCCGGGACTTGATCAAGGTTGCTTTATATCCAGCCCTGTTCAATTGTTTGATGATATCTTTATCCATCCAAACGCCCACACGCTGAAGTTCCACGACCTGGTCATGGGTCATATCCTGGGTATCCCCCCGCAATGACAGGACTGATATATTCCCGGCTGAACTGTTTTTATCGGATTTGTTGACTTTCTTAGGACCACCGCAACCAATGGCAAGGGTGACAAAAAGGACTAAAGAACAGAGCAAATGTAATCGTTTTAGCAAGAAAATTCTCCTTAAAATAATATAGGTAAAAAAACAATAGGGCTAGGAGCCCCGGGAAAAGATAGGATGATTAATGAAATTTGTCCAGAAAAAACTAATGATCAGGTCATCTGGATGCACCCCCCAGTGGAAAAACAAGATTTCAACGGCCCTGTTCCTACCAGTCGATGGGGAAATAATCCTTTAAAAATTTACCGCACCAGTGTTTTCCCGTAAGGATGCCGTGGAAAAAGGGATCACAAATCCTTGCAGCCCCATCCACAATGTCCAGGGGGGGTTGGAAATCATGGCGATCCTCTTTGAGCCGGGCCAGGATAGCAGGGTCCTCATCGGTTACCCAGCCCGTGTCCACGGCATTCATATAAATCCCGTATTTGGCCAGATCCGAGGCAGCGGTATGGGTGAGCATATTCAAAGCGGCCTTGGCCATATTGGTATGGGGATGGCGGCTGCCTTTTTTAAACCGTAAAAACTTACCTTCCATGGCAGAGACATTCACCATGTGTTTTTGTCCGGTATAGTCCTGCTTCATTAAATCTGCCAGCCGATTGCACAGAACAAAGGGGGCCACGGCATTCACCAGCTGAATCTCCAGCATTTCCGAGGTCTGGATATCCCCCAGACGCAACCGCCAGGAATTGGTCTTGCGCAGGTCCACCTGCTGGAGGTCGGCATCCAGTCTTTCCGCCGGAAAAACAGCAGGCACATCCAGGGAATGGTCATAGGAATAGGGAATCTGAGACAATTGGGCAGACATGCGCAACCCCACCCCCGGAGCCGTACCATTCCAGGTCACGGGCAAGGCCTTTTCAGCGCCCAGATTCATCGATTCACCACATTCCAATTGGGCGATACAGGTCTGGTACTCGACTAATAGTGACCGGGCATCGGTTGGCAATTGAGCCACATCCTTTGCTTCAGTGTCCATGAGGTGGGCATAAAACCCCGGAGGCCGCCGGACGGTCTGGGCGGCATTGTTGATCAGAATATCCAATCGTTGATAGGTGTCGGCTATATAATCGCAAAACAACTCCACGCTGGGCGTATGGCGCAGGTCCAGCCCGTAAATCTGGAGTCTTGCACCCCAATCAGAGAAATCAGGTTCCCGGGAAAAACGCAGGGCCGAATCCTTGGGAAATCGGGTGGTGGCAATCACCTTTGCCCCGGCTCTTAGCATCATCACTGTGGCCTGGTAGCCAATCTTGAGCCGGGAACCGGTTATCAATGCCACCTGCCCTTTTAAAGAAGCCGTCTGAAAGCGTTTCTGATAATTAAACGCAGCACATTCCGGACACATGGTATCATAAAAATGATGGAGGACTTTAAACTCGGCCTTGCACACATAACAGTTCCGGGGCGTCTCCAGGGTTTGTGGATTTTCTTCCACCACAGGTTTTGGGCCACAAATCTGCCGGGGGGCGGTAAAAACAGCATCCTCTCGGGCCCGGCGGATCCCGGTGCCGGCCCGAAGACGTCGCTCTTTTTCCACAATGGCATTTCGTTTCTGGGCTTTTTTGTCCTTGTTCCGCTTTTTAATCTCTCGTTTGTCGGGCCGGGAGATTTTCCCGGCGGCCGTTATCAAAGCAATGCGCTGGAATTCGGGCAAAAGAGCCAGAAGTTCGGACTTTTCTGCCAGGGTCTCCAGAAGGGGGATACACTCACCCAGGGCTGCCAGGATCTGTTCTTTCTCAGCAATAGGAATCTCTATACTTTTTATGTCTGGATTGATTATATCTGATTTGTTGCCCGATTTTCTATCGGGGCTGTTGGGGTCCGTGCTGATGGGGCTCACTTTAAATTTATATCCTTAAATTTCCGGTAAAAAGTATGGCTGCCGCTATTTTAAAAAAATAGCGGCCAATATTTTAAAAGAATGAAATTATTATAGATTTTTAACAGATTTGTCAATAAAACTTACCATTCCCGACGACAGCGACATCCTCAAACCTCTGTTGTCTCGTGTTTTAAACGACACGGTTTCTTTATTTTGTTAAGAATATATGAATCATCATAAAAAATATCACTGGAAAAAAATTTGTTTCAACCCTATAACTCAAAAATGATTAATTTTAAGGCCGCGACAAGGAGACACCATGACCCTTTATTCATATAAAAACAAAGACCCCAAACTCCACCCGAGTGTTTATATCGCACCAACAGCCCAAATTATCGGAGATGTTCATATTGAAAAAAACGCCTCTGTCTGGTTTCATTCAGTTCTTCGGGGTGATTTGGCCAGCATCAGAATCGGTGAACGAACCAATATCCAGGATCTTTGTACCTGTCATGCCGATGAAAACATACCATTAAAAATTGGAAGCGGTGTTACCATCGGCCATAGAAGTATCCTCCACGGCTGCACAATTTCCGACGATTGTCTCATCGGGATGGGGGCCATCGTTATGAATCAAGCGGTGATCGGGCGAGGATCCGTGATCGCTGCAGGCGCCATTGTGCTGGAAAAAACAATTATTCCTCCCTATTCGCTTGTGGTGGGTTCCCCCGGGAAGGTTAAAAAAACATATGAAAACAAAGAAAATATTGAACAGGACATAAAAACCATGTCTGAAACCTATATGGATAACGCCCAAGGTTTTGGGTCGACCCAGGTATTTTATGAAATTAAAAGATAGATAGAACCCCCTTTAAACCCTATTGATCAAGGAGATTCCCCATGACCGATGCAACGATTCTTGCCCTGGACACCCTTAGAGACCTTTCCATGCTCAAATGGTATGTCATCCCCCTGCTGTCAATGACCTTTTATATTTATACCCGGGAAATAAAGGAAGCCAGGCAAACCCAAAACTGGGATGCTGTTTTTGCCGGACTTACCATCTTTGGGGTGGATTTTTTCAATGAAACCTGGAACAGCTGGGTCATGGTTCTTACCGGACGATCCGCCTTCTGGACCGCCCCCGGGGACACCGCCTTAAGAACCCTGGTGGGCTGGAACATTGAAATCATGTTCATGTTTTCCATCCTGGGTATTGTCTACTACCATTCTCTGAACGAAGACAGGACTGCCAAAATCCTGGGCATCCCGGACATGTGGTTCTGGGCCATTGGCTACTCAGCCATCAGTGTCTTTATTGAATGTTTTCTAAATCTGGGTGGCCATATAGTCTGGGAATATCCCTTCTGGGGAAGGTCTTTTGGGGGCGTATGGCTGATTTTTCTCATCGGCTATTTCCATTTTTTCTGTGCGGCTATCTTTGTCATCACCCGAAAATCCACAAAAACCAAACTGATCACCATTGGCATTATCTATTTGGTCCCCATCCTCATGAACATTCTGGGCATGGGCGTCTTTAAATGGAATTATTAATTCCCAAACGACGCCAATCCATTGTATGGAAAATAAAATTTTTTACATTCCCTTTTTTGTCTGGTATAGGCTTTCTGATAATTGGGTAGTAGGGATGAAATCTAAAAAAGGCGACCCATGGAAACCAACGAAAAAAAATTAGTGACAATCGGTGGCGGTAGCGGACAATTCGTCTTATTATCCGGATTAAGGGATCTTGAGGACATACAGATAACGGCAATCGTTTCAATGGCAGATTCCGGCGGCAGTACGGGCAGACTAAGAGATGAGCTGGGTATCCTGCCCCCGGGGGATATCTTAAAATGCATTTTGGCCCTTTCTCCTTATCAGCGTGCCTGCCGCTCTATCCTCCAGAAACGCTTTAAAAAGGATCGGCGACTGGCAGGCCACAGCGCCGGCAACATGCTTTTAACAATGCTTTCAAGGTATACGGGGAATTTTCCAACAGGTGTTGCCGCCCTTGCTGAAATACTTGATGTGGACGGCACGATTCTTCCGGTTACCATCGACCGGGCAACTTTGGTTGCCGAATTGACGGATGGAAAAAGAATATACGGAGAAGAAGCCATTGATTTACCAAGGGGAACCCAGCGGGAACGGATAAAAGAGGTGTTCCTTGTGCCCCACCATCACGCTTCAATCTCTGTATACCCCCCCGTTTTAGATGCCATTCGAGATGCCGATTATATTTTTATCGGACCTGGGGATTTATTTACCAGCATTATTCCGAACCTTATCGTTCCCGGAGTTAAAAAAGCCCTTAAAGCAAGCGGCGCAAAAATTTATTTCACCATTAATATAATGACAAAATTTGGGGAGACCCATAATTTTTCAGGAAAAGATTTTATCAACAATTTAGAAGGACGTCTTGAGCGACAGTTTGACGGCGTTATCGGGAACAGCACAAAACCCGCCCAATCTGTGTTGGATATCTATTCCGAGCAAAAATCTGATTTTGTTCACATCGACCCAACAGATCCGTTTTGGGAAAAGCGTGGATTACATTTGAGCGATATTTTGGATTCCAATACCATGATCGCCCGGCATGATCCCAAAAAAATAGCCACAATTATTCGACGGATAATACATCAGGATTAAATAATGACGGGACCGCATATAAAAAATGGTGTCATGTGTATAAATAGTCTGGCAGGAAAATCGCCTTTGTGAAAAACAGGTAAGGCTATTGTATTGGCAGTTTTATGATAAACCTTGTCCCTTTTCCCGCAATTGATTCGACCTCTATTTCTCCGCCATGATCATCTACTATAATAAAATAAGAGACCGAAAGGCCAAGACCGGTGCCTTGGTCCACACTTTTGGTTGTAAAAAATGGTTCAAAAATTCGTTTGCGTGTGGGATGATCCATCCCAGGACCATTGTCCTCTATTTCAATACAAGCCGCTTTTTGTTTCGCATAAAGGCGAAGGATTAACCTAGGCGTTTTTTCTCGTGATTTTTCAGACCCCATGGATTCTGATGCATTTTTCAACAGATTAAATAACACCTGCTGTATTTTACTGGCTTCACATAAAACTTTGGGGACAGGGCTGTATTCCCGGATTATCTCGATTTGTTTAAAATCATATTTTTTCTTAAGGTTATAATCATTTTGAGCAAGATCCAGGGTCGCTTCAATTAACTCTTTTAAATGATGCTTTGTTTTGATGGAATCTGTTTTCCTTACAAAACTTAACATATTATTGACAATCTTTGCCGCATTCCCGCCGGCCTGATTAATATTTTCGAGCTGTTTTAATATCCCTCTTTTTTCCATGAAACTTTTTATAACCGCCATTGAGGTGCCCACCTCCTTTGCAGCTCTCTCGTTGGCAGGCAAATTTAGTGCGAGCCGATTGTGAATCACCTGGGCATTTTGCATCATACCCGCCAATGGATTATTTATCTCGTGGGCCATTCCAGCGGCAAGCCCCCCGACGGACATCATTTTTTCACTCTGGATCATCAGGCCCTCAATTTTTTTGCGCTCCGTAATATCGTGGACAACCACTCGGGCACCCTTTAACCTTCCGTTGCGATAAATAAAATCACTCTTTACAAGGACACATAATTCCTGACCATCTTTTTTACGAATGTTGTATTCAGCATTGTCGGACTCCTTTTCTTCCCTTCCAAATTTTTCAAGTCTTGCCAAAAAAAGAGGTTTGCTCGCCTCTGTCAAAAGATCAAAAGGATTCATTGCCAGAAATTCATCTTCAAGATAACCGGAATATTCACACATGGTCTCATTTACATTAACAAACGCAATCTTTATAAAATCGATTTCATACATTCCCGCTGGTGCATGATTGAAAAGGTATTTATATTTTTTCTCGCTCTCACGCAATGCGGCTTCAGACCCTTTTCGATCAATGGCAATGGCAACCTGATCAGAAACCGACGATAAAACTTGCAAATCCTGCTCATTATAGCGGTTGGGGTCTGTATAGCTTTGTACCGCAATCACCCCGATCACCTCATCCTTTACGATCAAGGGGACGCCCATCCAAATCAAGGGCATGGGCCCCCAAACGCCTTTTTTTATTGATCTCTCCGCAAGTTCCTTCTCATTTAACAAAACAGGTCTTCGTCGGGAAACGACCAAGTCGCTCAATGAATCACTTGCATCATAAGTGATCGAAGAAAAATCTTCATCCACTGTGTCGACATGATATAAAAAATGAAGGGTTTCCTCTTTGGTATTTACAAGTACGATAAAAAAATTAGTAACATCAATAATCTCACCCAGGAAGGTGTGGATCTGTTCATACAGGTCGGTCAGACTTAAGGTTACATTTACGGCATTTGAAATTGAAAATAGGGTTTTGTTAATCGCCTCAGCACGTTTGATTTTACTGATATCTTCAACAAAGGACTGCATGCCGATCAGTTTTTTCACCCCATTTCCCTCTTCAAAAATTGACTGTGAATTAATTTTTATCCACCGTATTTCACCTTTGGAATTAAATATCCTCACTTCAAAGGGGTCTGTACTGCCTTTTCCCTCAAGCCTGAGTCTTATTTTATTTTCAATAATGATCCAATCCTCGGGATGAACAATCGGGTGATATGGTTTATTGATCCAATTTTCTTTTTTATATCCTGTGATCTCCTGAATTTTTTTATTCAGGTAGGTAAACTCTCCTTTTAAATTAGTGATATACATGCCCATGGGTGCATTATCGATAAATTTGCGGTGTATTTTTTCACTTTTTATCAATTTTTCTTCTGATCGTTTCCGTTCCTTTTCTATCCTTATTGCCTGGCGTGTCAGGTAGAGGGACAGTCCCAGAGCGATCATTAAAATAAAAAATGATGTTATACTTAAATTACGCAGTATCAATCGAATCTCATGGGCCACATCTTGTGTATATATTCCCGTACCGATTATCCACCCCCAGGGTTCAAATCCTTTTACGTAGGAGGTTTTTTGAACTATTTTGTCCGGATCATCTTTCCATTGCCACAGGTAATCAACATAACCTGCGCCTTTTTCCTGAACAACACGTACACATTCTAAAAATATTTTTTTTCCTCTAGGATCGGTAAAACTTGATATATCCTGTCCCTCAAGACCTGGAAGATAGGGGTGCATTATCATCCTTGGATGCATATCGTTAATCCAAAAATAATCTTTATTTTCCGGTCCGTACCGAAGGTTTTTAATTCGGCTGATTGCTCTTTGCTGAGCGTCTGAACGTGTCAGCTCTCCCAACAGGTTTCTTTGCCGGTATTCTAAGACAAGGCTGTATGTAATATCCGTGAGCTCTTGAATGGTTTCTTTTTTCTGGGCCATCATGTTTTGTTTTAATGAGGGCACAAATACGAACCAGATACTTAACACAAACAAGATAAAGGTAATCCATATGGGAATCGTTATTCTAAAAATTTTTAATACGAGTTTACTTTTAATATTTAGTACCATTTTTTCTGCAATTACCTTGGACTCATTTTGATTTATCTAATTGTAAAATTGACAAATTTTATTTACGATTTACTCGTAAATGGTATGCCGCTTGGGATCAAAGGCTTCCCTGATCCCTTCCCCGGTAAAGGTAACCGTAATAAGGGTGACCACCAGGGCCCCGACAACCGAGGCTGCGATCCACCAGGCTTCCATGTTCTGCCACCCCTGGGACAAAAGTTCTCCCCAGGAGGGTGTGGGGGCTGGAAGGCCGAATCCCAGGTAATCCAGGCTGGTCAACGAGACGATACCCCCGGAAATGGCAAAGGGGGCATAGGTGACAATCACGGAAATGGTATTGGGGATGATGTGCAAAAAAATAATTCTGAAATGGGAGGCCCCCAGGGAGCGGACGGCCAGGACATATTCCTTTTCCTTTTCCCGATAGGTCATGGTGCGCATGACCCAGGTGATGCCGATCCAGCCGAAAAACGCCATGATCAGAATCAGAATCATGAAATTGGGCACTATAATGGACGAAATAATAATAATCACGTATAAAAACGGCACATTGCTCCAGACCTCAATGACCCGCTGGAAAAACAGATCGAAGCGCCCACCGAAATACCCCATGGAACAGCCAATGGTGATGCCGATGGTATAGTTAAGCAGCAAGAGAACGCAGGAAAAAATAATGGCGGTGCGAAACCCGAAGACAAGGCGTGCCAGAATATCCCGGCCCACATTGTCTGTACCCAGAAAATGCCGGTCTGAAAAGGAGGGGGGAAAGGGAGGGTATTCATTGAACCGAAGATCATTTTCATAGGGGTTGTAGGGAACAATGGGCATGAGGACAAAGCCTGTCCCCTCTTCCTTGCTTAATTTTGTTTTTAATTCCCTGTAATTGGTTTCATACCCGTATTCCAGCCCAAAGGTGGATCCGGGAATCATCTGCCCATAGATGGGAAAATAAAATGTGTCCCCATAATGGACGAAAAGCGCCCGGGAATTGATAAAAACTTCCCCAAAAAACGAGATCAGAATCATGGCCATGATAATGACAAAGGACCAGAACCCCCGGGAAATGGAACGAAAGCGTTTCATTTTCTTACGGGTAGAAGGATTTAAAGATATCATGGTGCCTGCCTTACCTAAATTAAATGATACAAAGCTTATTTAAACCGGACCCGGGGATCCACCATTGCCACGCACAGATCTGACAAAATATTACCCACCATGAACAGCAAAGAGGATATCACCAATATCCCCATGACAACCGGGTAATCCCGGTCTACAATGGACTCGTATCCCAAAAGTCCCATGCCGTTAATATTAAACACCTTTTCAATGAGGAAGGACCCCATGAGGAGGATGGAAATATTATTCCCAAAGCTTGTGGCAATGGGGATCAGGCTATTTCTCAGGGCATGGCGGAACACCGCTTTTTTAAAGGAAAGACCCTTGGCAATGGCGGTCCTCACATAATCGGCGGATAAATTGTCCATGAGGGTATTTTTCATGAGCAGGGTCATGACGGTAAAGGAACCGATCATGTATGAGAACAAGGGAAGGAGAGTATGCCAGGCAATGTCCATGATTTTTTCAACAAAATTCATCTCGTCAAAAAAATCAGAAACCAGCCCCCCCAGAGGAAACACATCAAACCGTGAAGAAAACAAGACCAGCATAAAGACCCCTGCCACCCATCCGGGGATGGCATACCCCGTAAAAATGACAGCTGAGGTGAAATTATCAAACCCGGATCTGTGGCGCACCGCCTTGGCCACCCCCAAAGGGATGCAGACCCCGTAAATGAGAATCAAGCTCAGGACGCCAAAATAAAGGGAAATGGGAATCCGTTCTAAGATCATCTCCCAGACAGGGTCCTGGTACCGGGTGGACCGGCCCAAATCCCCCTGGAGCACCTTACCCAGCCAGGACAGATAACTGTGGAGAATCGGCTTGTCAAATCCGTAATATTCTTTTAATTTCTGGATCTGATCTTCGGAAAGGGGCTGGCCCGACCCGGCATTTGCCTTGGTTGAGGAACCGTCCCCTAACTGCCCCATCTGCATGGCCCGGGTTTGTGCAATAATACGTTCAATGGGACCGCCGGGCACAAACCGGGTAATGGTAAAGACCATGATGGTGATACCGATGAAGGTTGGTATCACCAATAACAGCCGTCTGATAAAATAGGCGATCATGAAATCATCTGATAAACCGACTCAAGGGCCTCATCAAGGAGTTCAGGCTTTGTTCCGCCGGCCTGTGCCATGTCCGGCCGCCCGCCGCCGCCGCCGCCCACAATTCCGGCAGCTTTTTTGACAATGTTTCCTGCCTTGAACCGACGGGTCAGATCATCGGTCACAACAGAGATGAGCAACGCCTTGCCGTTGGATTCAGCCCCCAACAGCAGGACACCGGAACCAAGTTTTGTTTTGAACTTGTCTGCCAGATCCCGAAGCTGGGAGGGATTTTCAATCTCCACCCGTTTGGCAAGCACCTTCACCCCGTTAATTTCCCTGATATCAGCGTCGATATTTTTAACCGATTTTGAGGCCAGTTTGGCTTTGATGGAGATCAGCTCTTTTTCAAGGGATTTTTTCTCATGGAGCAGCGCATCCACACGGGTCACCACATCCTCACGGCTGCCCTTGACAAGACTGGCAATTGCCTCAATGGCTGCCTGGTCAGAATGAACCCGCTCCAGGGCGATCTTGCCTGTGGCAGCTTCAATCCGTCGCACCCCCGAGGCAATGCCGCCTTCGGACAAAATTCTGAACAGCCCGATATCCCCGGTAAACTGTGTATGGGTTCCCCCGCAAAGTTCCTGGGAAAAATCCCCCTGGGAAACCACCCTCACCACATCCCCATATTTTTCTTCAAACAGGGCAGTGGCACCGGCACGAACGGCCTCATCCATGTCCATTTCCCGGGTTGTGATCCCGTGATTTTCCCGGATTTTTGCATTCACCTCATTTTCAACATCCGCAAGCTCTTGGGTAGTAATGGCGGAAAAGTGTGTAAAATCAAACCGCAGCCGGGTATCGGTCACAAGAGACCCCGATTGCTTGACATGGTCCCCCAACACTTTTCTTAAAGCTGAATGGAGGATATGGGTAGCCGAATGATTAACTGCCGCTGACCGCCGCTTTTTCGTGTCCACCTTCAGGGTAAACACATCCCCCTTTGCGCACTGGCCGGAAACCACTTTGCCCTTGTGGATGGAAAGCCCGGAAGGATCAGAGACAGTATCGGAGATCTCAATGACACAGTTTTCGTTTTCAAAAGTTCCGGCATCACCGCTCTGGCCGCCGGATTCCGCATAAAAAACCGTCTGGGCAGTTACCACCTCGATCTTATCGCCCTTTCTTGCTATCGATAGTTCCTTGTCATCGCGCACCAGGATCAAAACATAGGATTCAATAGTAAGCGCTTCATACCCGCTGAATACTGTCTTCACCCCATTGGAGGTCAAGGGCTTATAAGCTTCCCCCACCCCGGCAAATTTTTTCGTGGATCTGGACCGTTTCTTTTGCTCGGCCATGGCAGCATCAAACCCCTCCATGTCCAGCTCAATCTCCATCTCCTTAACATGGTCGGCGATGATGTCCACGGGGAACCCAAAGGTATCATAAAGCTTGAAGATAACCGCTCCGGGAATGGTAGACTTTCCCTGTTTTCGGGTATCATCAATGGTGGCCTCTAACAGTTTCATCCCCGTTCCAAGGGTTTCCAAAAATTTTTCTTCTTCGTTTTTCACCACATTAAGAATAAAGGCGGCAGACTCTTTAAGTTCGGGATAGGCCTCGTCCATGATTTTAAAAACAGTCTGGACGGTCTCGTGGAGAAAAGGTTTCACAAGGCCGATGCTTCTGCCGTAGCGGATGGCCCGGCGCATGATGCGGCGCAACACATACCCCCGGCCTTCGTTGGCCGGCAGCACCCCGTCACTGATCAAAAAGGCCGTAGCCCTGGAATGGTCGGCAATAACCTTCATGGCCACTTCCACCAAACTCGATTCGTTGCGCTTCCTGCCGGACAATTCCCCCACCTTTTCCATGATGGGAATAAAAAGGTCTGTATCGTAATTGGTGGGAACATCCTGGAGCACGGAAATGACCCGCTCAAGTCCCAGGCCCGTATCAATACTGGGTTTGGGCAAGGGCGTCATGGTACCGTCTTCCGAGCGGTCATACTGCATAAAAACCAGGTTCCACAATTCCAACCATCGGTCACAATCGCAGCCCACGGCACAATCTTTTCCGCCGCAGCCAAAGGCCTCTCCCCTGTCAATATGGATCTCGCTGCACGGACCGCAGGGGCCGGTATCCCCCATGGACCAGAAATTATCTGCTTCCCCCAGCCGGGAAATCCTATTTTCAGGGATGCCAATTTTGTCCCGCCAGATGTCATAGGCTTCATCGTCATCTAAATAAACCGAGACATGGAGTTTTTCCTTGTCAAACCCATATCCGTTGGTTAGAAGATCCCAGCACATTTCAATGGCCTTGTCCTTAAAATAATCCCCAAAGGAAAAATTGCCCAGCATTTCAAAAAACGTATGGTGCCGGGCCGTGTACCCGACATTTTCAAGGTCATTGTGCTTGCCGCCGGCCCGAACACATTTCTGGGAGGTGACAGCCTTGTCATACTCCCGTTTTTCATCCCCGGTAAAGACCCTTTTGAACTGGACCATACCGGCGTTTACAAACAAAAGTGTCGGATCGTCCTGGGGGACAAGGGAGGAGGACCGAACCTGCTGGTGGTTATGTTTTTTAAAGTATTCTATAAAAAGTTTCCTGGCTTCATTACCTGTCATAGTCTCGCTCCTGGTTTTCGCTCCCGATTTTCATTCCCGGTCTTTGCTTTTATTTTTTGCACTTTTTTTTTGCGCTTGTTTTTTATCCTTGGGGCCTGATCCCATATAGTTGCAAATAAACCTTATACTTTGGCCTTGGGTGCCTTGTTGGAAAGTGCATCTGAAATTCCCAATGCTTCTCGAACCTTGACTTCTATTTTTTTAAATATATCCGGGTTATCAATTAAAAAGACCTTTACATTTTCCCTGCCCTGGCCAATACGTTCCCCTTCAAAGGAATACCAGGATCCACTTTTGTCAACAATCTCCAATTCAGCCCCCATGTCCAGCAAATCGCCGGTTCGGGAGATTCCCTCACCGTACATGAGGTCAAACTCCACACTTTTAAAGGGGGGCGCCAATTTGTTTTTCACCACCTTAACCTTGGTCCTGTTCCCCATAATATCCAGGCCATCCTTAATGGCGGCTGCCTTTCGAATCTCAAGACGCATGGAGGCATAAAATTTCAAGGCATTACCACCGGTGGTGGTTTCAGGATTTCCGTAAACAACCCCGATCTTCATACGGATCTGGTTGATAAAAATAAGGGTCGTATTGGTTTTTCCAATGGTACCGGTGAGTTTACGCAGAGCCTGGGACATGAGGCGTGCCTGGAGGCCCATGTGAGAATCCCCCATTTCCCCTTCAATTTCAGCCCGGGGCACAAGGGCTGCCACCGAGTCCACGACCATGATATCGATTCCGCCGCTTCGAACCAGCATATCGGCAATTTCAAGGGCCTGTTCCCCGGTATCGGGCTGGGAGATCAGCAGCTCGTCGCAGTCCACGCCCAGCCGTTTGGCATAGGCAACATCCAGGGCATGCTCGGCATCGATAAAGGCGGCGATACCACCGATTTTCTGGGCTTCTGCCACGGCATGGAGGGCCAGGGTTGTTTTTCCCGAAGATTCCGGTCCATAAATTTCAATGACCCTCCCCCGGGGATATCCGCCGACCCCTAATGCCTTGTCCAGGGCCAGGGAACCCGTGCGGATCACCGGTACAGCTTCCACTTCCCTGCCGCCCAGCTTCATGATGGATCCCTTGCCAAACTGACGTTCAATCTGACTCATGACTGTCTGGATTGCTTTTTCCTTGTCTGAATTTTTTTCCATCCCTTTTCTCCTAGAACAAACCACAAATGTATAAAAATTTTAGCACAAGTGCTGCCAGCACCCCTGCCATTATGTCATCCAAAACAATACCGGCGCCCCCTGAAAATTTATTTTCAAAATATTTCACAGGGACCGGTTTTAAAATATCAAAGCCTCTAAAGGCGATAAACCCCAGTATAATGGTCGTCCAATTTAACGGAACCAGGGTCATGGTGACGCAAAACCCCGCTATTTCATCAATCACAATACTGCCGGGGTCCTTTTCTCCCATGAGGGTTTCCGCTCTGTCCGCCACATAAATGGACAAAAGGATCAGACCGACCAGAAAAAAAGCCATGGCCCCCTTGTCCAACCACGCCATCAGCCAGATCAAGGGAATGGCCGCCAATGTGCCAAAGGTACCCGGCGCAACTGGCATGCGGCCCAGGCCGAATCCGCAAGCCCCCAAAAGTATCAATCGATCAAAAATGTTCATCTTGTTTTTTGCATCACCTGTTTTTTGCATCACCTGGCCTTTGCATCACCTGTATCCATTTTGTATATCCTGCCCCGGGCACTGTCAAGGGGATTCAATTCTGCTATAATCCTTGAATAGACATCCTTTAAGGGAAGATCCGCTTCAAGGGCAATTTTTTTACAGACCTCATATTCAGGCAGATATCTCACCCGATCGTCCGGGTCCCGAACTTTTTTCACCAACACCTTCCCCAAACGGGTCTGTCGGGTCACCACCGTTCGTTCCAGCACCACCCGTTCACATTCGTGGTATCGCAGGCCGATGGCCGTTGTCTGGGTAAGAATCAGCCGGGACAATCTCTCAAGATCCTTGCCATGGCAAATCACCTCCATCTTGGTGCCGGGACGGTTCTTCTTCATGTGGATCGGTGTAAATGAGACATCCAGGGCTTTGTTTTCCAACAAAAGTTCCATGACAAACCCCAAAATTTCCGGGTTCATATCATCCACATTGGTTTTGACCACAAAAACCGTTTCCCCCTGAAGAGAGCTGCCGGGTTTAACCAGGATATCCGTTGTTTGGGCTTTGTCTGATAGGGGCAGCGCCTCTCCCAAAACCATGCGCAAAAGATTGGGCAGACGGGAATGGGTTTCCCTTTTCCCCGCCCCGTATCCAATGCGGGAAATTTTTATTTCCGGCATCGGCCCGAAGGAACCGGCAAGGGTGGCCACAATGGCGGCACCTGTGGGGGTTACAATTTCTGTGGTCGCATCAGATCCTGTGACAGGGATCCCCGCAAGGATTGCCAGGGTTGCCGGCACGGGCACGGGAATCCTGCCGTGGGCGCAGTCCACAAATCCTGTTCCCAGGGGAACCTTTGAGGAAACGATGGTTTTAATTCCTAGATATTCCACCCCTAAAAAACTGCCGATTATATCCACCAGGGAATCAATGCCGCCGATTTCATGGAAATGGACGGTTTCAATTTCCTTGCCGTGGATGGTACTTTCTGCCCTTGCGATCCGTTCAAATGCTGCCAGACTGTTTTTTTTCACCGATTCGGACAGGTCTGCCCGGCAAATAATCTCCCTGATATCCATATAGGTTCTTGAAGCGGTATTATCTTCAACCGCCACAAACAGGTTCACTGCCCGCAGGTGATGCCTGAACACAATTTCACTTCGAAGAGAAAATCCGCTCAACACGGACTTCAACTGCTGTTCAAGCCATTCCAAAGGCACCCCGAGATCGATCAAGGCCCCAAGGGTCATATCCCCGCTGATACCGGAAAACAAATCCAGATAAAGCATCATTTATTTTGCATCTCCTGTGGCATGGACCCTGAGAATTTCAAGCACCAATTGGGCAGTGTTTTCCATATCTGAAAGCGCAATGGATTCTTTCAGGGTATGGACATCGGTCATTCCCGTGCCAAGGACGCCAGCCACAACCCCTTTTCCAAAAAAGATATTGGCATCGGCCCCGCCACCAATTGTTTTGCTCGCCAATTTCCGGCCAAGATTGTCAGCCGCCTTCCGGGCAAGGGTAATGGCCAGATGGTCTTCGGGAATATTTGTATTGGGAAAATCTTCTTCCACCTCAATGTCAACCCGGGGAAGAGACTGGCCTTCCTCTTGAAGCCTTTCCATGGCCGTCTCAAAACCTGCTATAATCGAATTGGTAACCTGTTTTAGCCGTTCCAAATCATGGGATCTAGCTTCCCCAAGGATCTCCACATATTCGGGCACAATATTGGTTGCCATGCCACCGGAAATCGTACCCAGGTTGCAGGTGGTGACCTCATCGAGTCGACCCAGTTCCAAGCTGGAAATTGCTGTGGCTGCCGCAAAAATGGCAGAGATCCCTCGTTCCGGGGATGACCCGGCATGGGCTGCCCGGCCATGGACCTTGATACAAATTTTATTGGCGCTGGGGGCCTTGGTGACAATACCTTGTGTGTCTGTGGAATCCAGAATATAACCAAATTTTGCATCCATCAGGGACATATCCAGATATTTAGCACCCAAAAGTCCTATTTCTTCGCACACGGTAAACACAATTTCCACAGGGGGACAAGGAAGATTATTTTCCTTGGTCACTTCCATCACTTCTAAAATAATGGCAAGGGCAGATTTATCATCCCCCCCTAAAATGGTGGTGCCATCGCTTGTGAAAATCCCGTTTTCAAATTGAACCTTTACCCCGCAGCCCGGCACCACCGTATCCATGTGACCGGACAAAAACAAAGGAGGAACATCCATCGTGCCTTTAAATTTTGCCACCAGATTCGAGCAATCTCCGCCCACCTTTTGTGCCGCCTCATCAAAACAGACACTTGCGCCCAAATCCATTAAAAGATTTTCAAGCACCTTAGAAATTTCAGCTTCATGGCGTGATTCTGAATCAATTTGAGCAAGCATTTTAAATCGCTCACCCAATCTTTGCGTATTAATCATTTGCATCTTTTAATAGTCCTTATCTTTTTGGGGACGGATCTCTTGTTGAAAACGATCCCTATTTAATCAAATTTGATCAAGAAAATATTTATACTAAACTTCCTGTTTTAATTCCATACCTAATGAAAAGCGGTTTCCGTGGGGAAAGGAAAACTGCTTTTAAAAAAAACACCAAAAGAAGACAAGAACCCAAAAAAAATTTGGTTATTTTTTTTCTGAAAAAATTTCCGCCATCATGCATCGGGCACTTCCCCCACCCACGGATTCAATGGTGGTAAGATCCATGGACAAAATTTTACCATGGGTTTCAAGTCGGTTGATCTGCTCCTTTGTAAAGCCTTCAAAGGCACACCTGGACATGACAATCAAAGGCGTTCCACCGGCAGAATTGACCTGGAGGATATTGCCACAAAAAAAATTTTCCATCTGATCCATGGAGATTTCAATAACATCAAACGATGCTTCAAGGGAGGATTGCACCTGCTTTTTTTCCACCTTGTCATAGATACAGTCCAGGCAGATCACGGCAAACTCGTTCCCAATACTCATCATGACATTGGTGTGATAGATGGGGGTTCCCTTGACGCTTTTTGTGTTGAACAAGATGCCCTGTTCGTAAAACCGCAGCCGGATAAAATTGTCAAACTGCTCCTCATCGCATCGGTTGGACCTTGCTGCATAGACCACCTCGGCCCTGTGGTCAATGATCATGGAACCTGTGCCCTCGAGAAACCGATTGGTTTCATCCAGCTTTCCCACATTAATTACATTTCTGATCTTATATCCATTGGCCCTTAAAAGTTTTTCCACATCTTCAGGCCGCCGCTCGTGACGACGATTCATGGCCGCCATGGGATAGGTGATCAGGGTGCCGTCATGTTCCGTTGAGAACCAGTTATTGGGGAAAATGGCATCCGGGACCTTTCCAGGGACCTGTTTTGCATCGAATAATTTTGCATGGAATGGTTCCGGTTTTTCCAGAATCAAAACCGTAACCCCTTCGGCCCGAAGGATGTCCACCATGGCCTGGAACTCTGTATTGGCTCGTGTGTTGATTTCTTGTTCAGACATCTCCAGACGCTTCTGAAACTGATTGTCCAGACCGGTTTCCTCATTAAACCCAAAATCATAGGGCCTGACCATCAAAACAGTGTCTGTTGTTCTGGAAACATCTAACATAACCTACCTCACTTTTTTTACCATACCAACGCCATATTAAATTTGTACCTGAACTGTTCCATTACCATCCTTTGGCCTTTTACGTCAAGATGTTCCACCTGCCATCAGCAGTGTATTGCTATAAACAGATGCAAAGATAAATCGCAAAAAAAAATTAAAATCATCTGTTATATTGGACAATTGGTTTAAAATACTTGCAGAAAAAAAACGATTATTTTATTGTAGTGAATTCATTGCCACTATAAAGAATCGAAAAATCGGCTGATACAATATCATTGCTAAAAACGACAAGGAAATATCCTTTGAAATATGGAAAAATGACCCTTCGTAAAATTGAACTTTTATTGTTGCTGGCCTGCACCACAGGATTCTTGTTCGCCTGTCCTGCATTTGGGGCAAAAGATTTTAAGGAAGTGGTCACCTCATTGAACAAGCCATGGACCGGTGATTTTGAGCAAATGGTTCAAAAACGCGCCATTCGGGTTTTGATACCCTATAGCAAAACCTTTTATTTCCTTGATAAGGGAACCCAGCGCGGGGCAACCTATGAACTGGTCAGGCAGTTTGAAAAAAGCATCAATAGTGAACTAAAAACCCGTCATCTCAAACTCCAGGTTTTATTAATTCCCACCCCCAGAGCAAAATTAATTTCTAATCTGGCAAAAGGATTGGGTGACATTGCAACGGGCAATTTAACCATCACGGACAAACGGATAAAACAAGTTGACTTTTGTGATCCTTTTTCAACAGATGTCAATGAAATTTTAGTAAGCGGACCCAAAGCCAAGAAGGTTAAAAATTTTTTGGATCTGAGCGGCAAAAAAATTCATGTGAGAAAATCAAGCAGCTACTATGAAAGCCTTCAACTGGCAAATAAAAAATTGAGGACTGCCGGCAAAGCCGGAATAAAAGTCATTGTTGCCGATGAAAATCTTGAGGATGAAGATCTCTTGGAAATGCTGAATGCAGGTTTGATTCCCATGATAGTCATTGACAGTCACAAAGGGGAACTCTGGGCAAAAGTTTTTAAAAATATCACCCTCCATCCGGATATCAAATTCAGGGAAAATTCTAAAATTGCCTGGGCTGTTCAAAAAAAGACCCCCCAACTTAAGGATAAAATCAATGCCTTTGTTAAAAAGAACAAAAAAGGTACCTTAATGGGAAATATTGTTTTCCAACGATATCTCAAAAACACAACCCATGTGAAAAATCATCTTGAAGACAAGTCCTTGAAACAAGTTGAAAATAAGGTTCTTATTTTTAAAAAATATGCCGACATGTATGAATTTGACTGGCTGATGCTAACCGCCCTTGCCTTTCAAGAATCGGGCATTGACCAGAGCAAACGCAGTAAAAGCGGAGCCATTGGTGTGATGCAGGTTCTGCCGGCAACGGCAAGGGATAAAAACATTAATATCCCTGGTATTGAAAAAATAGAACCCAATATCCATGCAGGGACCAAGTATCTTCGGTTTATTATGGACCGATACTTTAATGACCCGAACATTGGCAAACTGGACCGGGTTCTGTTGACATTTGCATCCTATAATGCCGGCCCCGCAAAGGTTTCAAAATTGCGAAACGAGGCCAAATCCATGAACCTGGATCCCAACATCTGGTTTAAAAATGTCGAGATTGCTGCAGCCAAAAAAATTGGCAGGGAAACCGTTTCCTATGTGAGCAATATATTTAAATACTATATTGCCTACTCCGCCATTTTTGCCCAGGAGAATGCGACGAAAAAATCGAAAAAACAATAGGACAATCAGGGATAACAAATCCTTATTGAAACCCGATAGATACTGTGGTATAGACTCTCCCACATTGAATCCAATTTGAATAGGATTCAATGACAAATACATTTAAGAGAAACTTTTCTTTGGGAAACCCGGTTAAATTCCGGGGCGGACCCGCCGCTGTAAGTGGGAACGAAAGCCGTACACTGTCACTGTGCTGGATAAAACCGATACGAAACAGCATGGGAAGACACGGTGATTAGGATGATCCACCAGCCAGAATATCCATTGAAAAGAAATGAAACAACTTCTCGGAGAGACGGTAAATCCCCGGGCTGAACACTTTTTTTGGTTTAGTGTCGGCTGGGGATTTTTTGCCGACCGGGAGGTTTTTTATGGGTGCATACCCGCTGTTTCTTCTGGTGCTTTTTATCTATATTTTTGTCTTGATCCTGATTGGACTCTATTTCAGCAAACACCAGACGTCCCCCACCGACTTCTGGCTGGCTGGTAAATCGGCCGGATTCTTGTCCATCGGATTTTCCGCTGCCGCATCCTGGCTGACAGCCGGTGCCCTTCTGGCAGTAATAGGATTTTTCATCCTTCTGGGCATGGGGTCCATCTGGGGATTTGTAGCCCCCAATATTCTGGCCCTTTTCATCATTGCTTTTTTTGTAAAAAAAATCAAACGTCTGCCCGCCATCACCCAGCCGGAGCTGCTTGAAATGCGATATGGGCCCTTTTTAAGACTGCCCGTGGCCATTATCATCACCGTGGTTATGATCCTCTTTGCCGTGGCCGACATTAAAGGATTTGCCATGGTTCTTCAAATCTTTTACGGAATTGATCCTCTTTATTCCGCATTGATTGTGGGCCTGGCCGTTTCCATCTATGTCACCCTGGGAGGATTGTCAGCCGTTATTGCCACGGACATGGTTCAGTTTTTCTTCTTATCCGCCTTTATTTGGGTCATGGCCTTTCTGGTCATGGGAAGTGCCGGCAGCGCCACAACCCTTTCACCGGGCCAGCTTATCGCCACCGTACCCGACGGGTGGTGGAACCCGATTTCCATCGGGATGCCCATGGTGCTCATCTTTGTCTTTGCCATTGTTCCCGGATGGATCACGGAACAGGACCCCTGGCAGCGGGTATGGGCCGCCAAGGATGAACGATCTGCCCGGAACGGCATGTTTCTGGGATCCTTTCTGGTGACAATTGTATTTGGCGGGTGCGCCCTCATTGCCCTGGGCCTGAATGCCCTTTATCCTGAAATTGCCCGACTGGGATTTCCCATGGGTATGGCAAAGGCAGAGCCTGCTTTGCTGACCTTTATCATGGGCAGCAAATTTTCCAACCTGGCCCTGGCCCTGTGCGCCCTATCCCTGGCTACCGCAGCCATGTCCTGCACCGATACCTTTGCCACCTCAGGGGCCTCGTGTATTGCCAGGGATATTTTCCAGCGTCACCTATGCCCCGGGGCCACCATGAAACAAATGCGCCTGGTGAACCGAATCAGCGTCCTTGTCATTGTCTTTTTGGCCACTTTGGGATCTTTTTTCATCCACAGCATCATTGATGCCATTCACATTGCCACCTTTATTGCCTCTGCCTCCTATTTTTTCGTCCTCATGGGCGGCCTTTACTGGAAACGGGCAACAGGCCCGGGAGCTGTTGCCTCACTTTGCACCGGATTTATCCTCCAGGTAAGCCTGGTCATCATAGACCTGGCCAAGACAGCCCCCATGTCCCCCCCGTTTTTAGAGAGTCTCCATCCTTTGTTCATGGGACACGGGGTGATACTTTCCATGCTGATCTCAGGCCTGGTGTTCGTAAATGTTTCCCTTGCCACCAAACCATCTGACAAAACCCTTTTGGCACCCTTTTTTACGGATACACCTGAAAAAATGAGCGTGACACATGGCAGTATGGAACCAACCCCAACCATATCAGGTCAGCCCTGATAGAGCCCGTCAGATCTGATATTAATTTTATGGAGAGTGCACCCCCATGGCCTTTGGATTTAAAAATGTAAACCCGGCCCACACAAGCTTTCAATTTCTGGAGGATCTGTCCACGGCCTATTGGTATTCCCAGGTGTTGTTCACCGGTCTTGAATTACACTTATTTCAATATATGGACCAGGTTTTTTGTTCGATCGCTACCCTTGCCAGGGAAGCAAACTGTCAGGAGATTGAGCTGTTGCGCCTCCTCCGGGCCATGGAAAGGACCGGGCTTGTCACCTGCCGGGAGGAAAGCTGGACCAATACCCAGGTTTCCTCCCTGTTTCTTGTGCCGGGGAAAAAAGACTATATGGGAAATTTTTTCCTTTACCGGCAGTATATGCGCCCCCAATGGGATACGCTTACCCAAAGGATAGCGCCAAAAAAAGAAAAACAGATGGCCGCGCTTTCCTATGAAGAACGGACCCTTGCCTATGCGGCCGCCACCGACACCCTGGTTCGACAAAAAGCCCGAGAGATTATCCGGCAGCTCCAACGAGAAAACATCAGCGGCCCCATACTGGACATCGGAGGAGGCGCCGGCAGCCTGACCCGGGAACTGCAGACCCTGGCACCCGCTGCCGGGGCAATCCTCTTTGATATTCCAGAGGTTATTGAAGCGGCCCGAACCCTGTACCCGGATAAAAAGGACTGGGACGGCATCACCCCATGCTGCGGGGATTTTAGAACCCATGAATTTGAAGAAAAATTCTCGTTGATCTGTATGAGCAATTTCCTCCATGCCTATGGGCCCGAAGAGGCCAGACAATTGCTGTTAAAAGCGGTTTCCCTTCTCAGCCCCAAGGGCATCCTGATCATCCACGATTATTTTCCCGACCGGCGAGGAACGGCACCGGAAAAAGGCTCTTTCTATGACCTTGCCATGATGCTCAACACCTTTAACGGTGTCTGCCATGAAGCCGAAGCCATTACCCAATGGCTTGGGAAAGCCGGGATAAAAACAATTGGTATCAAGGATCTTGCAACAGATACCGCCCTGATCATGGCAAAAAAAAATGGCAGTCTCCAGCTTACAACCGACCCCTGGGCTGACCTTGCCAGGGAACTTAAATTTGATGCCATCACCCCTATTTTTCCTAAGGATGTGGTCACAGCCCCCTGGGTGAATGCAAAATGCCGATTCGGGTGTAAGGGGTTTGGCAAAAACCTTCAATGCCCCCCCTTGGGCATGGACCATGACAAAACCCGTCGTTTGCTGGATGACTACACAACCGCCTTTCTGGTAAAAGGAGCACCGCCTGGCAAACAATTCCATGACGCCTTGCTGGCTCTTGAACGACATGCATTTTTAAAAGGATATCACAAAGCCTTTGTCTTTGGGGCCGGTCCCTGTCCTGTCTGCCCTAAATGCCCTGAAGACGGTACCTGCCGCCACCACGATCTGGCCAGACCCGCCATGGAAGCATCGGGCATTGATGTCTACACAACGGTTTCCAATGCAGGATGGTCCCTTTTTCCTGTACAGGAAAAAGGGCAATATATCACCTATATCGGTTTATTTTTAGTGGAGTAATACAGATGAAATTATTAATGGTCCAGGTTCCCACCTCCCATCTGGGAGCCCAAGAAAAGGTATATCCCTTGGGCCTGTCACGGCTCTCCTCCCTTGTACCCAAAGATATTGAAAAACAGGTGCTGGATATGAACCTTTCCTTGGATCCCTGGACCGAGCTAAAAGGAGCATTGGAGACATTTGGCCCCGATGTGGTGGCCCTGTCCTTTCGAAACCTGGATCCTTTAGCAGGTCACCAGGCCTCCTATCTGTCTTCTTTGAAAACGGCCGGGATACTGGTAAGAACCCTGGCACCAAAGGCGCGGATCCTGGCGGGGGGGCCTGCCTTTTCCCTGTTTGGGAAACGGCTGATGGCAGAAGTGCCCCAGATTGACATCGGCCTTGCAGGAGAAGGCGAACTGGTCTTTCCCCAATTAATAACCTCTGTTCTCCTCCCCGATAAAATCCCGGGCATCCTGTGGCGAAACAAAACCCAAGTAGTTTCCAACCCGCCGGGTCCCAAAATAGCCATGGACGACATCCCTCAAATGGATACAGCCGCCTTTTGCCCCACGGATTATGCCAGGGCCAACACCTATGTGGCTGCCATGGGAATTGAAGGAAAAAGAGGATGCGATCTCTGGTGCGGGTATTGCCTTTACCCTTTTTTAGGGGGCACCTGCA
Organism: Desulfobacteraceae bacterium; assembly: GCA_016743945.1. Taxonomy (GTDB): domain Bacteria; phylum Desulfobacterota; class Desulfobacteria; order Desulfobacterales; family Desulfobacteraceae; genus NBML01. Next base: position 14,589 of record JADGFI010000014.1, on the reverse strand, counting down.
TGCGCCTGAGAAGCCCGTCCAAAATTGTGGATGAAATGGAAAGACTCCACAAGGAGTTTGGTATCCTTCTCTTCCATTTTACCGATTCTGTGGTCAACCGACCTGCCGATCACTTTGAACAGCTCTGCCTCGAACTGATTCGTCGAAAACTCACCCTGACCTGGACCGGTTTTTTCCGGGAGGACAGCCTCACCGCCCAAAACCTGACCCTGGCCTTGAAAGCCGGCCTTGGGGCTATTTACTTTTCAGGAGATGCCCTGACCCGTCACGGCCTGAATCTTTTAAACAAACGACTGACCCCCGACGATATTCTTTCAGCCTCCAAACTCACCGCTGAAAACAAGATTTTGACCATGTGCCATTTTCTGGTCAACCTGCCGGGAGAAGAACAAAAAGAAATCAAAGAGGCCGAAAAAATGCTGGACCAGCTTCTTTCGATCCATGGCCCTGCCGGAAACCTGGGGGCAGTGATTTTCAACCATGTGAGACTCTATCCCAATGCGCCCATGACCCAGGGCCTGATCAGATCGGGAGATCTTGACCCCAACACAGACCTGCTGTATCCGGTGTACCACAATCCTGTAAAATTTAATCATATTCTCCACGAATTTGAAGCCCGGTGCCATAGCGCCGGGGTCTTTTCCAGGCTTGCGCTTACACCCGGACCCCAGGGCCATATGCAGGCCACCCATATTTAAAAAAACCAATATTTAAAATTCCCCATTGTTAAAAAGGTGACAACATGAAAATAGTTGTACTGGAACATCCAAGAATTCCTTCAAAAAAACGGTTTAACGATATTGCCAACACCCCGTTGTGGTCCTGTTTGATGGGGGGCTATGCGGCGGCGGCCCTGGAAGAATTTGACACCATTTTTTTAGACCATGCCGTCCCGGGTGCCTCCTTTGATGCCGCAAAGAACAAGATACTTGCCATTAACCCGGACCTATTGTGCGTCAATGCTGTTTATTTTTGGGAACACACCCCGGTATTATTTGAAATGTTCACCACCTTGAAAAGAAAAGGATTTTCAGGTCATATCAATTTGTTCGGTTTTTTTCCCTCCCTGGTGTATAAAAAAATTTTGCAACAATTTGACCCGGTGGATTCCATTGCCGTGGGAGAGTTTGAACACACCCTTGTGGAACTGGCCCAGGCCCTTGAAAAGAATCTGTCCCTTGAACCCATTGAAGGGCTTGCATTAAAATCTTGCCTTTCCCACAAAGGGAGCCCCACCAGAAAACCCGAAAAAAACCCCGATCTATTTGCCTTTCCCAAAAGAAGGTCTCTGGATGGAACCGCAACCATCCTGGCCAGCCGGGGGTGTTACAACCATTGCAGTTTTTGCCCTGTTCCCTCCTTTTACAACCAGGGAAGTCTGTGGAAGGGAAGGTCTCCTGAAAATATCGCCGAAGAAATCCAGGGGCTTTTGGACCAGGGGGTCAAAGCGTTTTATTTTGTGGATCCCAATTTCATAGGGCCGGGAAAATCCGGAAAAAAAAGGATCCTGACGCTCATGGAGCTTTTAACGCCCATGAACATCTCATTTGGCATGGAGACAAGGCCCCAGGACCTGGATGACCAGATCCTTGAACAACTTGTCCGCGCCGGGTTTAAAAGCCTTCTCATGGGTGTGGAAAGCGGTTCTGCTGCGATTTTGAATCAGATCAACAAAAGCGCTGGAGCAGATGTGGCCTCCCGGGCCATTTCGTTGTGCCGAAAGTACGGCATAGAACCTGAAATAGGATTTCTCATGTTTGTCCCGGACAGCCGCCTTGACGACCTGTTTGAAAACATGAATTTTCTCACTCAAAATAATCTTCTGGACCGCCTGGACCGGACCGCAAACCTGTTAAGCCATACCCAGATCGTCCTTGCCGGAACGTCTGGATATGCCAGGTTTGAACAAGAAAACCGTCTTGAAAAAACAGGGATTTTCGAATTTGAAGCCGGGGTACGTTTTTTAGATCCAAAGGTCAAATGGGCCAGTGACCTTATCACCTTTGCCTGCCACACCCTTTTAAGAAGCATGGCTGACAGACGGTCCCCCATCTTCTGGCAAAACGAGAACCAACAGGTCAGTCAAAGGGCCAACGCCTTTCTGGTAGACCTTAGTTTCACACTTCTTACCGCTGGAAAAAATCAGGCAATTCACCAGCTGACGCCGGCACTCCCCCAGAGAAAAAAAGAGATCCAGGATCAGATTGATGCCCTTCTCATATAAAACAGCCCCGGGACCATAACCCCCTACCCCGGGTGCCAGCTGAAGGCTTTGTATGACCAAAGAAAAATACTTGATCATTTCATTGGCTGTCTGATAAAAAGGGCTCCATGAATTCAAATATAAAAGACAATTTACACGGTTCACATCTTTCATTAAGGTATAAAATAGGCTGGCAATGAAAAATCTTATAGCGGATATCATGCCCTCCCATGAGCTTGTATTAACCTGGGAAAATTTTGGAGAGCGGCTGGGGAAAAAGCAACAGGCATTGAATCTGGAAATCCACACTTTATACAGTAAAAATGACAAAAAATGGCTGCTTTTTCTGGGCTGTTCCGACACTAAAATACCCCTGTCCCCTTCTCTTAACTTCTGGCGGGGTCTGGTACAAATCTTCCTGGAAAAACTCAAACGCTATCCGGATATTGAAGAAATCCGCCACAAGGCCGACATTGATTTTTTGCCCGAAGAATTGAATCGGTTCATGGATGCAGCTCCGCTTATGATTGGCAGGGAGTATCTGGACAAACCGCTTTTGGCGGGTGTGTGGAAGGAGCTGAACCAGTTTTTTTCCCGGGAAATAAAAATATTTCCCGGCAGTGTAAAGGATTTTTTCCATGAATTCAGCCCCCATATTCATCTGGCCGGCAGGGTTTATTTTCATCTGGTGGAAAGCAAGGATGACGCCTTCCCGTTTCAATTTCTTGCAACCTATGCCACCCCATCGCAAAATTTGCAAAGACACCGCCCCCTCCACTATGCCCTGGAAGAATACCGGGATCACCAGGACCAATTATTGGAGTTGCTCACAACAGTCCATGCCGCAGCACAAAAAAGTGACCTGTTAAAAGAACTGCTGGAGACAGGAGAATTGTTCCACCACCTTGCCTGGGACACACAAGATGCCTATAATTTCTTACAGCAGCTCCCTGACTTTGAGCATTGCGGCATCATCTGCCGGATTCCGGACTGGTGGAAAAAAAGAAGTTCAAAACCAATGGTTAAAGTCAGCCTTGGCACCAAGGAACCCTCCTTTGTAGGGATGAATGCCCTGCTTGATTTCCAGGCCGATATCCTGATAGGAGACACTCCCATCACCCTGGAAGAGGCCCAAAAACTCCTTGCCCAGACCAGCGGGCTTGCCAGGATCAAAAACCGCTGGGTCGAAGTGGATAAACTCAGACTTCAAAACCTTCTCAAAGCCTATGAAAAGGCCGTGTTGAAAAGCGATGCCGGTCTTACCATCAAAGAAGCCCTTCAATTGCAGTTTCACCCCGACAGACTCTCCTCCGGGGATAAAACAGATCTGAAGATATCAAACGGAGAATGGCTTGAAACCATTGTCAAACGATTGAACCAGCCTGAACTTGTGACCAGTGCAGATCCTGCCAAAGATTTCTTTGCAATCCTTCGGCACTATCAGCAAAAAGGGTTAAACTGGCTTTCGTTTCTTGATTCCCTTGGATTTGGCGCATGTCTTGCCGATGACATGGGGCTTGGCAAGACAATCCAGATCCTGGGGTTTTTAAGCATTTTAAGGATGAAAGAACCCGATCAAACATCTTTGCTCATTGTACCGGCATCCCTTATCTCAAACTGGGAAAATGAAATTCAACGGTTTTTACCCAGCCTGACATATTATATCGCCCACCCTGGTTATATAAAAAAAAGGGGTATAAAAAAAGATCGGAACAAATGCCCAGGGCAAACACCGGACCTGGCAGCGTTTAATCTTGTTATCACAACCTATGCCATGGCCCAGCGACATAAATGGATGGAAAATGTCCAATGGCGATGCCTTATACTGGACGAGGCCCAGGCCATCAAAAATCCTGCCACCCAACAGTCAAAACAGGTCAAGCGGCTAAAAGCTGCCACAAAAATAACCATGACAGGCACCCCCATAGAAAACAGCCTGTTAGATCTCTGGTCTTTGTTTGATTTTCTTAACCCCGGCCTTTTGGGAAACGCGAAGGAATTTAAAACCTTTTCCACCCAATTAAAAAAAGAACCGTCCAGATACAGGCAGCTAAAAAAGGTGATTTCCCCCTTTATCCTCAGGCGAATGAAAACAGACAAGGCCATTGCCCCGGATCTTCCGGAAAAAATCGAGATGAAAACCTTTCCCCGGCTCAGCAAAAAGCAGGTGGTGCTTTACACAGACTTTGTCCAAGAGCTGGAAGTCCGACTTTCCGAGGCAGACCAGGGAATTCAAAGAAAGGGGCTTATCCTCTCTTCCCTGATGAAATTCAAGCAAATTTGCAACCACCCGGATCAATACCTTGGGACCGGAGAATTTGACCCCAAAGAAAGCGGAAAATTTATCCGCCTGGGTGAGCTGTGCGAAACGATTTATTCCAAACGAGAACGGGTGCTGGTCTTTACCCAGTTCAAGGAGATGACAGCCCCCATTGCCAAATTTCTTGAAACGATTTTCCACCACCCGGGATGCATTATCCATGGCAGCCTTGGTGTTAAAAAAAGAAAACAAGCCATTGAACAATTCCAGCAACGAGCGTACCTGCCCTTCATGGTGCTCTCGTTAAAAGCTGGCGGTGTGGGCTTAAACCTGACCCGGGCCAACCATGTGATACACTTTGACAGATGGTGGAATCCTGCGGTTGAAGATCAGGCCACGGACAGGGCCTTTCGTATTGGCCAGAAAAAAGGGGTTCTGGTGCACAAATTTATAACAAAAGGTACCATTGAAGATAAGATCGACCAGATGATTGAAAGCAAAAAAGAACTGTCTAAAAAAATAATCTCCGATTCCCAGGCGAGTTTGATCACGGGAATGGACGATCAGGCGTTATTGGACATGTTCAAACTCAAACTTTGATAATTGATGAGGTAATATGAGTCGTTATTCCCATGGGTATCCAAAATATGTCAGTGTCGCTGAAAAACGGGCCAAGGCTGAAAGAAAAATTTTGCAATTAAAGAAAAAAAATCCCGCCATCTCCCCGGTTTGTGTAAACGGCAATAAACTGGCAGAATCCTGGTGGGGTATTTCCTGGAACAAAAATCTTGAAAGCTATGCAGATTATAGCAACAGAATCGGCAGGGGCCGCTCCTATGTCCGCCATGGTGCGGTGCTGGATCTAAAAATCAAATCAGGAAAAATAACGTCCCTTGTCCAGGGGTCTGTTTCAAGGCCCTATGCCATTGAGATCAGCATCCAAAAAATCAAGACACCTGCCTGGGAAACCATCCTCCAAAAATGCCAGGGGAAAATAGGATCTCTGAATGCCCTTCTCGACGGCAAACTGCCCAAAGCCATGATAGACATCCTCATCGATAAAAAAGACGGCATTTTCCCTTCCCCCGGTGAAATAAAATTTTATTGTTCATGCCCTGACTCGGCAACCATGTGCAAACATATTGCGGCAACCCTCTATGGTGTCGGAACCCGGCTTGACCAAGACCCCTCCCTGTTTTTCACCCTGCGGGGTGTTGACATGAAAAAGCTGGTTTCCCAGACCATCGGAAAAGAGGCCGACCAACTCATTAAAAAATCCAAAACGAAAACCTCCAAAAGGATCATCCGAAATGCGGATCTGTCTTCAACATTTGGAATTGAGTTTGATACGTCCCCCCTGCCCGGCTCCCCCAAGCCCATGGTGCCCGCACAAAAGACATCCCCCAAAAAACAAATTAAAAAAACCGGCAAACAAGACCTGTCCCCCTACGAGACAGTGGTTCGCATTATTTCAAGAAGAAAAGTCACCCCAATGGATTTCAAAGAAATAAAAAAAAGGACCGGGCTTGAGGATACCTTGATCAGAAATATTATCGCCCGGGCAAAACAAAAAGGGGCGATTAAAAATCAAGGCCGGGGGTTATATATAAAGCAAGCTTAGAGTTTATTTATATACCCATTTTCCCTGAACCAGCGGACAGTATTTTCAATGGTTTTTTTAATTGGGGTAAGCTGCACCCCTAGTTCATTTACGGCTTTAGAAGTATTAAAATGCTCCCCCATATTTCCTATTATTACTTGGGAGACTGATACAACCGGCGGTTTTTTTGTAATACGGGCGCCAAGCTCAAACAGGTATCCAAGTGTTAATGCTACCCGGTAAGGCAGCCTCAACCTTGGTGATTTTACACCAGAAATTTCACCAACCAAATTAAAAAAATGTCTAACCGATATATTCTCATTTCCCAAAAGATACCGTTCTCCGATTCTTCCTTTTTGGGCAGCCAGTAAATGTCCCTGGGCAACATCCTCAACATCTATGACATTGATGGCGCCGTCAATATAGCCCGGCATATTTTTATTAACAATATCAACGATCATCGCCCCGGAAGGGGTTGGTTTTATATCTCTCACCCCAATGACCAGCGTGGGATTAACGATCACAAGGGGAAGCCCTCTATCGCATATTTTTTTTGCTTCAATCTCCGCCAGATATTTTGATATGGCATAATGATCCCCGGTTTTCCACCCGTTGAACCGGGCGTCTTCTGTCACAAAGTTTCCAGCCCCATGGGAACCTATTGTATTGGAAGTACTGGTATAAACAACTTTCTCCAAGCCCTGAGAAAGGGCTTCTCCAAGAATATTTTTTGTGCCGTTCACATTTATATCATAAAATAATTTTTTATTTGGCGACCAATGAGCAAAATAAGCAGCCACATGGTAAAGGGTATCACACCCTTTTAGCGCCCTTCTTATGGAATTTGTATCACGTATGTCGCCATAGACCTTCTCCACATCAAGGGTGTCGATATTTTTCGTATCACTGCCCTCTCTAATGGTAACCCTTACATCAATACCTTTTTCCAAAAGCTTTCTGGCGATGGTTGAACCAATAAATCCGCTGCCCCCTGTGACTAAAGTTTTCATCTCACCCACCTAAAAAATCATTGAATTCATTACAATATACTTTGAATTTGCCGAATCAGAGAATCATCTTAAGAAACTGTTTTTTCAGAGTCAAGGGATAATCCTTGAATAATTCCAACAGCGACAAATCTATTGGAATTATTTGTTATTTACCATGATGCAATCCAACAATACCACATGTTTAAATACAAATCAGCTTACCACAATCTGAAAATTGAATGTCTATCCCCTAAAATTCACATAAAAATCTGTTAAAAAACAACCCAAATTTTCTTTGTATTTTTAGAACGATAACCTGTAAAAAAAGTTGACAAACAAGGGCCTTCGGGTGTACTGTTTTTGTCTATTTCGATGCGGAAGTGCGCGGCTCACTGGTGGGGCCCTCGGACTTCAAATCCGATGTGCCGGGCTAAGACCCTGGCGGGTGGGTTCGATTCCCATGCACTTCCGCCATCTTTTCTTATAAAATCAAATACTTACAAGAAAAGATGGCGCCAAAAACTCTACCAAAACTCTACCAAATCCCAAATCTATTCCCGACCATAAAGCTTGATTAAAATTAAGTTTTTAACCAATGTGTCATATGGTTGCATGGACAGAAAGCATGACCTATATAAACCGAAAGATATTGAGGCCCGACTTAGATTTAAAAAGAGATGTTTTTTGATAATAATAGTCCGGGCTTTAAATCTGGCATTGGGGAAGTTTCGTTATAAACAATCGGCATTAGACTTAGAGAAACAGTCTGGAGGGTTTGGTCGGAGCTTTATTTTCTAAACCATATTTTTTTAAGGATGGGTCAACTGGATCTTTTATATATTGGAGATTTGTTTCATCCACTCTGGTGTTCTCACATATACTTGAAACGCTCTTTACATCCATAATTTCTCTTGATACAAGTTGATCAGTCAAAACTTGGGGAAATAAATGGCAAAAGTTACAAAGGATAACGATACTGAAGGGACTATTGTATGAGTGATATCTTACCTACAGGGAGCGCCATTTATCAAAAAAACTATAATGGCCTGTATGTAAAAGGTATATTCTATAATGAAGATGACCTTAATCGATCAGCTCAAGTTATTGCGGATATTTGTTTTGACACTTCTGGGCAGAAGGATTTTGAAAGATTCATGCTTTCGTTGAGCGACACTGGATTTAGTCCAATAACTGCCGTTTCCCCCGAGGTTAGAGATTGGCAAGTGGGCGAGGGCTTTGCCGAAGCCTATCTAACGGCTCATTTGTCCTGTTCTTTTCCATGGTCAAATAATCGGGATCTAAAAAATCCTAATTCAAGCCTAACTGGTGCGGATATGGTTGGTTTCCATCAAGGGAGATTTGCCTTTGGCGAGGTCAAAACATCAACAGAACAGAAATATCCACCACAAGTTACATCAAAAAAAGGAGATGGGCTTAATACACAATTGAAAAAATTATGTCATGATCATGATTTGCGGTGGATTCTGGTTCAATATTTATTTCATCGTGTGAAGACCTCTGTAGATTATCAGGAAGCATGTATCGCCTATCTAAAGGGCAATAATGATTTTTATGTTTTTGGCGTGTTGGTGCGTAGTGTTGAACCAAAAATAAATGATTGGGATTATCTAAAAAAACACCTTGAAGTACATGAGAAAAATAAAGTTTCTCTTATTGCGCTGTATTTACCCCCAAACGATGGGATAGAAACACTTCATGCTTGTGTATTGTCGAAGAGGGCTAAGTCATGATTACCCATGAGGCCTTACGAAAAATTGATACTCATTGGGCGGTACAGGCCGTTGGCAATAATGAATTACGCCAAGACATTTTGCAATTTTCCAAAGCAAAATTAGTAGAGAAAGCCATCGGTGAACAATTAACTTTGCGTGTAGAGAACTCTTTTAATGACGAAGATGCATTAAGACGATTGGCCATGGCGTATGAAATGGTTGCAATTGAGGGAATGCATGATTTTGTCAATCATACGGACAATGATGAGCTGCAAGATCAGTTTTTAGCAGGCTCACACAGGGCTTTCGAAATATACAGAGTATTAGAGATTCCAGAAAATGATGACTTGAAATTTATATTTCATTTATTACATTTGTCTGCACTGGCTTATTGTGGTGATTGTTGGACAGACTTAAAACATATTTATGATGATTACTCAGGGGTGATTGACAAGTTTTCACCTGATCTGATGATAGAATGGGATCAGCGCATCTTGTTTCGCTTGTTTGATTGTTGGGTGAGTCTATTTAGAAAAAATTCTTGGCAGGAATTAACCAATATTACTACCGCTATATCCGTATTACGAGAGGAACAGGCTCAATACGAAAAGGATTATTTAAAAACAGATTCAAATAATGAAAATAAAACCAAGGCAATGCGTCTGATGTCGCTTTATCACTGGGCGAAGGCATCCGAACTTTTATCTTTATATATGCTTCAAGGTGAACCTGCGGATATAAAATCTCAATTAGACAGGCATTTCAGTCTGGCTATCAAGATTTCTGCCGATGGGGGCGATGCCCAATTAGAAATATTATTACGCTGGTTACATGCTTCAGCAGAACAAATGGTCAATGGGTCAATTTGGTGGGTTGCCCGTACTATTAATTCAAAAGCCACTCAATTTATAAAAAATTTATCAAGCCAAGCTCAGCCTCTTCTGGAGTTATTGCCTCCTCAAAAAGCTGCGCTTAAAGAATGTGGATTGTTAGATCCAGCTAAAACAGCGGTCGTTGTTGATATGCCTACATCGGGTGGAAAAACGTTACTTGCTCAATTCAAAATATTACAGGCCGTCAATAATTTTGGAGAAACCAAAGGATGGGTTGCCTATATAGCACCCACCAAAGCTTTAGTTGGGCAAATTATTCGACGCTTACGCAAGGATTTTTCTCCTCTTGGTATCAAAGTAGAAAAATTAAGCGGTGCAATTGAAATAGATGTTTTAGAAGAAGATATGCTCAACGATGCAGACAATTTTGATATTTTGGTGGCAACACCTGAAAAAATGCAACTGGTTCTGCGAAATCATAAAATAAAGCGGCCTTTATCTTTGCTGGTTATGGACGAGGCACATAATATAGAAGATGAAGGCAGAGGGTTACGGATTGAGTTGTTACTTGCTACCGTAAAACAGCATTATCAAGCACAGGCAAATTTTTTACTCCTGATGCCCTATGTGGAAAATGCTAAAACACTTTCTCGCTGGTTAGCACATGATAGGGATGCTGGCTTGGCAATCAGCTTAAGCACTAATCCTTGGCAACCCAACGAGAGAATTGTTGGGTTGGTAAAAAAAGAAAAAGCCGGTAAAGACTGGACTATAAATTATCAAACATTGATTAGCAGCCCTAAAACAATACATTTAAAAGGTAAACATCAGATCGGTGGGATAAGACCAATTCCAGTTTCTCAGAGCTCCGCCAACTTGTCTAAAATTGTTGCAGGTTGCGCCAAAATTTTTGCAAGTCGAGGCACAAGTGTTGTTATTGCAAAGACAAAACCCAATGCGTGGAGCTTGGCACGCATCCTCCGTGACAACATGGATGATTTAGAAGATATACCTTCTGAAATTCAATTAGTACAAAACTATTTAAAAACGGAAGTCAGTCCAGAATTTGAATTGATTAATATGCTCAACAAAGGCATTGGAATTCATCACGGAGGATTGTCGGATGAAATAAAAGCTTTAATGGAATGGCTTGTTGAGGAAGGAACATTAAAAGTTCTATGCGCTACAACCACAATTGCCCAGGGTATTAATTTCCCAGTCTCTTCAATATTCTTACAAAGTATCGAATATCCCTATGGTAAAAAAATGTCATACAGAGAATTTTGGAATTTAGCTGGTAGAGCAGGACGGGTTGGACAAGATAATGTCGGAGTTGTCGGAATTGCCTGTGATACTCCAAAAAAGGAAAGAGAGCTAATTGATTATGTTAAAAAAAGTACTGGAAATTTAACTTCTCGTTTGATTATTATATTAAAGTCATTGGAAGATGCCGGGAAGTTAAATGCTCTGGAAAGTATGATGTATGCTCCGCAGTGGGAAGATTTCCGTTGTTATATAGCCCACTTGTTGAATGAAAAAAAAGAATTACAGGCAACATTAAATGAAATGGATCGAATGCTTTCGAATACTTTTGGGTATAGTGAGCTAAAAAATACAAATTTATATCAGTCTGAACGATTATTAACAGCAACAAAAAAATATACTGAAAGCATCGCAAAAAATATGGGAAACGTGGCGAGAGCTGACATGACAGGATTCTCTGTAGAATCTGTTAAAAAAACGATGGATGAAATAAATAAATTAGAATATAAATTAACACCATCAGACTGGATGCCTGACAGTCTATTCGGTGCGTCTGAAAGTAAACTTCCCGATTTATTTAGCGTAATGTTTAAAATTGAGCAGTTAAATTTCAGCCATGATGATGAGCAAGGTAGACGTCAATCTCGGATGGCAGATATCGCACAAGCTTGGATAGCAGGTCAAACTATTCATGAGATAGCTGTTAACTTTTTTGATGGGAGTGGATCGAATGAGATATCTAAGGTTTACAATGCCATCTATGGCAAGTTGGCTAATGGTGGAACTTGGGGGTTGTCAGCTTTAAGCAGAATGAGCGGTATCGACTTTGATACTCTGTCGGATGAACACAAGAGGCTATTGAACTTAATGCCGGCCATGCTTTATCACGGTGTAAAAAATGAAGACTCCGTTCTTATGCGTATGAATTCTGTTCCCAGAAGTATTGCTGAAGCAGTTGGGGATAGGTTTAAACAACATGTAGAAAAAAGAAATGTCGCAACGGCACGTCAATATTTAGCAGAGTTGAACGATAGTGATTGGAATTCAGTAACCTCCCATAATCAATATTTGTCTGGTAGTGAATACAAAAAAGTATGGCAAATATTATCAGGTGAAGCAGGGAGCTAATTATGGGAATTAACATATCCATAATATAAAATTCACCATCGAGTTCTTTTGAAAAGCATCGTTGCCAATATATTTACGCTCCTTCTATCCGCTATGATGCTGATCATAATATAAAAAATTGAAGCGAGCTATCCTGGCTATAGTACAGCCTTTTGAGATTTCAAAAATACCGAGCACTCTCCCTATGAACTCCATATTTTTTTAAAAGATATCAAATTACAACATGTGGTATCCAGTATCTTTTCAATCTCAGGTCACCGGGGAAAGATAATTTGGAGATTAAGCATCCCCGGTATAGAAACACAAGGGTAAACTTATTAAACTGATAAAGTGATTCCTGATTTTCCATAAATCTCGTTCCAGGGCCACACCCACATCGGAGTATCTGCGAACTAAAATTGTTGTAGCTGTCTATTTTCGTGAAGGGTCCGCAACAACATTCCTGTGGTATCCTTGTTCAACAATTACTGAACCTGATGCAGGATCAAACATTCCCACGAAGGAACGTCGGCTATAACAGTTTCTCCTTCTCCGATTTGGGACTTCGCCACTATAAAAAAATTGTTAAAGAGCTTGGCGGACACGGAGGAATGGTGAGAAAGGATTAGGAGATCATCCCGGCCATCAAACGGACTGTTGAATCCAGCAAACCGTCCTGTGTCAACCTGATCATTGATCGAAATGATGCAAGCCCTGCCAAGATTATGTTTTACCAGAAGCAATCTAATTTCTGATATAAACCCGGACCAGGGCCCACAAGGATACCTGGTAGAATTCCATTCATTCAAAGGGACAACAAAATATATACATACAGTCTTACATCTTGTTACCGAACCCTGGGCTGGGGAATCCGCAAACCATTAGGTGCTATGAGAGCACCTTGGAGGTGCCTTGGGGGTGCCTTTATTAACAGCAATAACCTCAGTTAAAGAACTGAGGTAGGGGGATTCCGGCTTCGCCTCCATCCCCCACACATCTTTACCCAGCCGGCGGCATAAAATTCCAAATCCCCTGCCCTTCAGTCGGTTACAGGTTCTACAAAAATGAAAACAATTTTAAATAATACGCTTCTCGATTTGACATGTGCTTAAGTAACCTATAAAATAATAGATAAGAGTCAAAACCCCGGCTCTTTAAACATCCAGGGGAAACATATCTCACAAAAGAAACCAAAGGAACAAATTGTTTTTATTTTAACCCATACGTTTTGGGGTGTTGTTTATTTATTTTTTTTGGGAGAAATTTTATGGTTACTGTATCACCTGTTTCTGATTCGCAATTGAGTGGGTATTACGTCAAGGACGACTACTATTTTAAAATGTTCAAAGATAGCTTGGTTGTCTTTGGCCAAGGGGCTAAGGACAAGAATTTAGGGGCTGTGAAAACCATGGAACAAAAAAAGTTTTTTGATTCCCTGGTTAAAAGTCGTGATGTTAAAGCCCAGGACATAACTTTCTCTGCCCCTAAATCCCTTTCCATTATGTGGGCTGTTGGCACAGAAGAACAACGAAATCTTGCTCTTTATGTTCATCGGACAGCAATTGAAAAAGCCATGGCACACATAGAAGAGCATCTATTCAACATCCAGAAGAAATCCAATAATATTGTTAAGACGTATAAAGGATCAGGGATGGTAGCTTTGGGGATAGACCATTCTGTCTCCAGGCCCACCGAAGAAAACAAATCGGGAGAATATGAAGATTATCAAGATCCACAGATCCACACGCATGTCCTTCTGGCAAACGCCGGTTATATTGAGGGCGATCTCAAAAAAGTAAACCGGTCTGTCAATTATAATCAGATTTATAAAAACCAGAAGCAGATTGACCGTATTTATAAAATGTATGCCAGGCGAGAATTTGAAAAAGTAAATTGCAAGACCCGGAAAACCGAAAACGGATTTGAGTTGCTTGATATTTCTGACGCTCAGAACCGTCATTTTTCTAACCGTTCCATTCAGATCGAAGGGAACCTTGCAAAAAAACATTTGACCAGGAGAACAGCCACAGGAGCACAGAAAAATGCTGCTGCCCTGAAAGGTCGTTTAAAAAAATTAGGGGATGATAAAGCAGCCCCGGGGTCCATGTCAGATAAATGGAAATCAAAAGCGAATGCAGTTGATATAAATATCAACTGGGAACCTTTTGATGAAGAATTAGATAAACGGAATCTAAACGATGTCAGACAGGTTATCAAAAAGGGTTTCCAGGCTCATGTTGCCATTAATCCGATTTCAACCAGGGGTAAAGCCATCCATGATATTTTTGAATTTGCTGAACTGGCCCATGAAGAAAACCCGGCGAACAACCCTTTGGTAGATTTGGATGATATCCATATCCATTTAAAGGCTATCATGGAAGAAGATCGGATGATAAGGCTTCCGGGTCAAAAAGAAGAACAGCGATCCAGCAGAGAGCAGTTTGTTTCCATCAATCTTATGGTTGCTGGCTGTGCTTTCCCTCACTCTCATCATAACCTGGGGCCGTTTGTACTAAATTAAGACCGCCCAGGTTTCACTTTCAGAGCACCGTTAATTTGGCAAACTTTCTTGCTTTATTCAAGCTTTCCCACCTCCATGCC
>JADGFI010000149.1 GCA_016743945.1 Desulfobacteraceae bacterium | reverse complement strand
ATATAGAACATTCATTTTATTTGATATATTATTTATATTTAATAATATATTGTTTATATTTAAGTAGCTTAAATGCACTTAAATAGTAGCATTTCAATGCACTTAAATGTACCTATATATACAGGTACATATATAGATACGACTGAACAAATAAACATTGGTATTCAAGAATAGACACTGTAACAAAACACGATCTAAAATAAACCTGATCCAACCTATATTACTACTACTACTAGAAGTAGTAGTAGTAGTAGTAGTAGTAGTACCCTATATTACTACTACTACTACTAGAAGTAGTAGTAGTAGTAGTAGCACCCTATATTACTATTTCTACTACTAGAAGTAGTAGTAGTAGTAGTAGTAACCGATAGACCAATTCCTTGAATTGAATTGCAACTAAAGTTGCGCTTTGTGTAGTTGGAATATGCCAAGTGCTAGTTCAACAATTAACCTCCGAGGTAAGTTCAGTGAACGGAACTCTTTCTCTTTAGATTTTGATCTCAGTGTTGACTTACGCGATCCATTTACAAGCCTCTTCTAGTCGTATAGACGCTGTTTTACCGTGTATTTTTGTATGTTTTACTGGGCAAGTTTGTTTTATCTCCGCCGATAAGCCTAACTCTTCATAGTCAGATCTTACCCGCACTCCGTTATCATGGTAGTCCCATTAAAGACATTATACGCATCGATCTCGAAGTGAACTCGATAAAAACCGAGCTC
>JADGFI010000148.1 GCA_016743945.1 Desulfobacteraceae bacterium | reverse complement strand
GTACCTTAATATACTTACAACGAAGTGTATAAATATTAAGAGTTTCCGTACACTAACGAAGGCTGGGCGTAAATTTTATTTTTTCTTCGAAAAATGTACGCCCAGTCTTCGTTAATACACGTATGCGCATATAATTTGGTATGCCGGTACCTTAATATACTTACAACGAAGTGTATAAATATTAAGAGTTTCCGTACACTAACGAAGGCTGGGCGTAAATTTTTCGAAAAAAAAAAATTAAAAAAAAAAATTAGCGCGCGCCAAAAAAATAAATAATTTCCTTAAGATTTTGGGCGTAAAAATCCACACCACGAAGCGATTACAAAATTTTTGCTTAAGAAATTCTAAGCAATAAATTTTTTTTTTTCATTTTTTTTTTATCATTGTATTATGTTCTATAGAGTTTACTACACCCCTACAGAAAATTATTTTCAGTTTCGAACATTAACGAAGGCTGGGCGTCAATTAAAAAAAAAAAAATCGAAAAGCGCGCGCCTAAAAAAAAAATTATTTCCTTAAGATTTTGGGCGTAAAAACCACTCGACGAAACGATTGAAAAATTGTGCTTAAGAATTCTTAAGCACCGAAATTTTTTTTTTTTTTTGTTTTTTTTTATGATTGCATTATGTTCTATAGAGTTTACTACACCCCTACAGAAAATTATTTTCAGTTTCGAGCATTAACGAAGGCTGGGCGTCAATTAAAAAAAAAAAAATCGAAAAGCGCGCGCCTA
>JADGFI010000147.1:473-737 GCA_016743945.1 Desulfobacteraceae bacterium | reverse complement strand
GTGTGATACTGGGTCCTTTTTCACAGTTGAGAGAACGTGCCAGGATTCTGGCAGATGAAGTTTTACCCACACCCCTGGGACCGGAAAACAGATAAGCATGAGCAATTCTGCCGGACTCAATAGAGTTTTTCAGTGTGGCAACAACAAAATCCTGACCTGATAATTCCATCAGAGACTGGGGTCTTTTCCGGGTGGCGGTTACTTCAAATTCCATATAGGGCAGTATAGCTGAAAGGAGGGCTGACAGCAAGGTTGACTTGCATT
>JADGFI010000147.1:0-463 GCA_016743945.1 Desulfobacteraceae bacterium | reverse complement strand
CCTCTCAAGCGGGTCATGACACATTAAACAATCACTTACGGCTGCTACCTTCCGATCCTGACCGGGTTGGGCGATGTTCAATTGCATGGAGCCTGAAAATCAACACTGAAGGGAATTACGGAGAGGGGGGGATTCGAACCCCCGGTACATTGCTGTACATACGCTTTCCAAGCGCACACCTTCGGCCACTCGGTCACCTCTCCAGATGATTCATATGAGAATATCAGAAATCACTGATACTCAATGATATGCCCAAGAGGGTTCGAACCTCTGACCTTCAATTCCGCAAACTGACGCTCTATCCAGCTGAGCTATGGGCACTTGTTCGGAGAGGGAGGGATTCGAACCCTCGGTGGAGTATAACCCCCACACTCGCTTAGCAGGCGAGCACCATCGGCCAGCTCGGTCATCTCTCCAAAAAAAAATATGGCGGAGGAGGTAGGATTCGAACCCACGGTACTTT
>JADGFI010000146.1 GCA_016743945.1 Desulfobacteraceae bacterium | reverse complement strand
ACTACTACTACTACTACTACTACTACTACTACTACTACTACTACTACTACTACTACTACTACTACTACTACTACTACAGTTGATACTACTACTACAGTTCTTACTACTGCTATTTTTTCGGGCAAGAGTCATTGTCCCATTTATTGGAAAAATAAAAAAAAAATATAAAACGATATAAAAAAATCTTCTTATACAATACTAACTACTGCTAGTTCGATAACTACTGCAAGTACGATGACTACTGCTAGTACGATGACTACTACTAATACGATAACTACTACATTGATATTGTTTAATGTATTTGATAGAAAATAGATCATCAAAATAATAAATAGTTATATATATATATAATAAACTGTACAATTATGTTGATTGAAAGCTTGTTTATTTAGACATCGCATCAGGTTGGTGCCTAGATGATTTCTGCTTCTCAATCATGGGCCGCTTATACTACTCTCAAAAGAGTGGCAAACCGAGTCGTAGCAAATCCGCTCCATAACACACTACAATAGTAGTGAATTCATACGCGAGCGTAAACACAATATCTCTAGAGTGTCGCATAGTATATGTCGTATGCTATATGCCGTATGCTATATGCCGTATGTGATATATTACTACTACTATATAGCTAAGTAGTAATTATGATTTATTGGCCGGTTGTTGCGACTGTATTACGCATCGAGTGCCTGGGAAGTAGATGGGAGGTGCCTGGGAGAATATAACGGGCCGTGTAACAA
>JADGFI010000145.1 GCA_016743945.1 Desulfobacteraceae bacterium | reverse complement strand
ATATGGGGCTCACAGATATAACTATTGATCGACTACTGAGAAACTGAGAAATGCATATTAGTATATAGGGATACCCTCTGAATGTTGATGGAAAAGAGGGTATATTTTAGTTGTAATAGCTCACAATATGATTACTACTACAACTACTACTACTAATATCGGACTATTGATAAATATGGAAATGCATATTAAAGTATTGGGGAACTTAGTAGCCTGGTTTATAAGGTGAATATATGGTTTTGGTGTGTCACTGTATAGGCTGGCTACTACTACCCATACTACTACTACTACTACTACTACTACAACTACTGATCAACTTATTGGAGTTATGGTTAACTCTACATTAAAGTATAGGAAGATACAACATATGGTGTTTTGATAGGAGAGTCTATAATGGATGGTCTACTATGGATAGTCTACATTGTAGGGTCTACTATGGAGAGACTACTATTGAGGAACTACTATTGAGGAACTACTATTGAGGGTCTACTATGGAGGGTCTACTATGCAGGGTCTACTATGGATGGTCTACTATTGAGGAACTACTATTGAGGGTCTACTATGGATGGTCTACTATGGATAGTATACTATTGAGGAACTACTATGGAGAGACTACTATGGATGGTCTACTATGGAAGGTCTACTATGGATGGTCTACTATGGAGGTTCTACTATGGTTACTCACTCGCTGGCCTCACAATGTAGATCACATATATACTACTGTACATACACATATATATATA
>JADGFI010000144.1 GCA_016743945.1 Desulfobacteraceae bacterium | reverse complement strand
GTCTAACAGGGCTGGACATGGTAAAAAACCTTAGATCTGCCGGTGTTCCTATTCCCGTCATATTGACGTCCGGCTTTTTGGGAAAAAATATAGAAAAATCGGTAAAAGAGGCAGGCATTACACAATTATTATATAAACCGACCAATACACATCAGCTTGCAAATTCCATCCGTAAAGCCTTGGGGGATTAAATGCCTTTATTGGCTACCGGCGTCTTTTTAACGCGCCGGCAAATTTTTTAAAACATACAAAAGGATGACGTGTCAAAGAAAAACTGTGGATTTAGACTTGCAAATCCATGCGCAATCATATATTTTTCACATCATTAAATGCCTGGGTGGCGGAACTGGTAGACGCAAGGGACTTAAAATCCCTCGCCCGTAAGGGTGTACGAGTTCAATTCTCGTCCCAGGTACCAAATAAAAATAAGGAGCTAACCAGTTCACGGCGCTCCTTTTTTTATTGGTGGATTGTTTCAGGAAATATTCCAAATCAAAGATAAAACTCCGCTGATGCTTCCATAGCTAGTTCAGGTGTGTCAAAAAACTTCCCATTGGGAAATACGGAGGTCTCATACTTGTTATGTGCATAACTGTAAAATGAGATTCCCCATTCATCATCACCATAATATCGAAGTCGGCATAGATGCGTTGGTGTATTTCTCATCCGTTCGATATGCTCTTCCCTTGTCTCTGGAAAATCAGCAGGCCAATCTTGTGTTGGTTCTTCTGGTTCGGTGTAGGC
>JADGFI010000143.1 GCA_016743945.1 Desulfobacteraceae bacterium | reverse complement strand
GTGGAGAAGAAATACAACGGCCTGCTGGAGAAGAAGTGGATCTCGGTGATACGTCTGCAAAAGAAGGTCATGGAACTGGAATCCAAGATGGCCGACGCCGAGGCGGAACTACGCAACGGCAGAGCTGGTGGCGCCGGCGGTAAATCTGAACGTAAATCACCCTCCGAGTGGATACCTAGACCTCCAGAGCGATACACCCTCACAGGCCATAGGGCTCCCATCACCCGAGTGATATTCCATCCTCGTTTCTCGGTTATGGCTTCGGCCAGTGAAGATGCCACCATTAAGGTTACTACCACTACTACTACTGCTACTTCCCGTTCTAATCTCCCTACTACTACTACTACTACTACTACTACTACTACTACTACTACTACTACTACTACTACTACTACTGTTTCTGCATTCCTGCTGTTATCTCCCTGCTTCATTTTCCGTCCTCCCGATTCTTCTTCGTTCCTCCTGCCTCTTCTTCTATCTATCTCATATTCTTCTTTATTCTTCTAGTTTCCTCTTAATCTTCAGTCTCCCTAATTCCTCTTCAAGTGTTCCTGCATCATCTTCCTTATTCCAAATTCTTTATCACCAGTCTTCCTAATTCTTCTTCACCCCACCTTCTTTGCTCACTCCTCATGTACATACACATTTACAAATCACATCTATTTATAAGCCATTTTCATTATTAACATCACCTAAAAAAAGAAAGAACTTCTTCAAGTTTACTAAGGACTCATTAGTCATGCTATATATT
>JADGFI010000142.1 GCA_016743945.1 Desulfobacteraceae bacterium | reverse complement strand
GGGTGTGCTGGATGAACATATTGAAACCATGGGGCTTTGCACCCGGTGCCGTACGGATCTGTTTTACTCCTTCAGGGCAAACAACATCACTGGACGTTTTGCCGCCGTAATTGCACTTAAAACATAAGGACAGTAAATAATGGATAAACCGGAACAGGTTTTTTTAACCCTCACGGTAAAAGCAGCGGGTTGAGCTGCCAAACTGGATCCAGGGGCCCTGGATAAAATCGTGTCAAAACTTGAACTGCCGTCCCATCCGGATTTACTCATCGGGCTTGAACACCCGGATGATGCCGGTGTGTTCCGCCTGTCCGACGATACTGCCATTGTCCAGACCCTTGATTTCTTGACACCTGTGGCCGATGACCCCTATGAGTTCGGTCAGATTGCTGCGGCCAACTCATTGTCCGATGTCTATGCCATGGGCGGCACACCCATCACAGTTATGAATATTGTCTGTTTTCCGTCATGCGACCTCGACGCAGGCATTCTTCCCCGGATTCTTGAAGGCGGACTTGATAAAATTAAAGAGTCGGGCGCAGCCCTTGTGGGCGGCCATTCCGTGGATGACCCTGAAATCAAGTACGGGCTTTCCGTGACCGGCATTGTACACCCGGACCGGGTCTGGGCCAACAGCCGGGCAAAGGCGGGTGATGCCGTCATTTTGACCAAACCCATTGGCACCGGCGTCATCTCTACGGCAATCAAAGGAGGACTTGCATCCGAGGACCAGGTTCAGCAGGCTGTAAAAACC
>JADGFI010000141.1 GCA_016743945.1 Desulfobacteraceae bacterium | reverse complement strand
ATATATATATATCCTTGCTCCCCAATAAAATACAAACATATTTGTTGTCTTTCTTTTTTCATTATCCCAAGTAATCAAGTTTAATTGTCGTGTAACAATTTTCACAATAAATTTACTTTATATTTTAAATACGTTGAGTTAATTTTCTTTGATTAATATCAAAGCCGTCTCCAAATATAGAGATGGCTTTGTTATTATATAATAATGTATAATGATTACATTATCTGGTTACTTGGGATTATATATGCGACCAAACATATAATCTAGTTAATCATACTTGCTAACATTCTTTTGTTCTATTAACACTAAGGTAAAAGTGAGTTTGGGGTCTTTGTTTGCTTTATCAGAAGTATATATATATCTGTTTTACATATTATAATCAATCCAAAATGAATCCAATATAAAAATATGATATATATATATAGATATCAACATAGATTTCATTAATTCTAGGCACCAGGTACTAGGCACTAGGCACTATGTATTAGGTACTGTGCAGACCAGGCCTAAGTGGTAGACGTAGTTATTGCTAATGTGTCTGAACATATACTGTTGAGCATAGCATACACACCCTTCGCAATGCATACACACTACACTTCATAGCTAAGTGTTCTGTGCAGTAATATTGGATATACTACTACTACTACTACTACTACTACTACTACTACTACTACTAATATATATAGTAAATATATTCTAAGCTATATACTTCTACTTATTTAATAGCTATATTTATTAAAACATTTCATAATTATACTATATATAT
>JADGFI010000140.1 GCA_016743945.1 Desulfobacteraceae bacterium | reverse complement strand
GTGTCCGGGCAACCGGATAGACTGTCTGGTCAACGCCGTCGGCAGCCTTGTTTGAAGTCGAGACCTCGATGAGTACGGGGTTGTTGAGCAGTTTGTCCGCAAGGCGTTTGATGTCGGGCGAATAGGTGGCTGAAAAGAGCATGTTTTGCCGACGCTTTGGCAGCAGCTTCAGCACTTTTCGGATGTCGTGGATGAACCCCATGTCCAGCATTCGGTCCGCCTCATCCAGGACAAGGATCTCTATCTGAGAGAGGTCCAGGGTCTTGCGGCCCGCATGGTCCAGGAGCCGTCCCGGTGTCGCCACCAGGATGTCTATGCCCCGTTTGAGCTTGTCGATCTGGGGATTGATGCCAACACCGCCGAAAATCACGGTTGAACGCAGGGAAAGGGACCGGCCCAGGCTCTCGAAGGTCTCCTGGATCTGGGCGGCCAGTTCCCTGGTGGGGGTGAGTACCAGGCAGCGTGGTTTGCATGATTTACCCTTGGTGTTGCCCAGGAGTTGAAGGATAGGCAGCGCAAAGGCTGCGGTCTTTCCGGTGCCGGTCTGGGCACCGGCAAGCACGTCTCTTTTCTGGAGGATGACCGGGATGGCCTCGGCCTGTACAGGGGTCGGGTTTGTGTAGCCCTCTGCCGCAACGGCACGTAACAGTTCGGCCTTAAGACCAAAATTTTCAAATGACATATATATTATATTCCTGAATCCGCCCCCCCATTATCATGGGGCCAGTCTAGGCAAAGTAAGTTTTGTTGCATGAATGGGGGCTGGAAT
>JADGFI010000013.1 GCA_016743945.1 Desulfobacteraceae bacterium | reverse complement strand
CACATTTTAAAGGACAAGACCCTGACTTATCTTGGGTTTAATAACTCCATAGTCATTCAACCCCTCTGAACATGTACTTAAAAAGTATTTCAAGCATCCAAAAAGTACTTATGCGGGGGCGGGTCTGTTAACAACCCACTGTGTTCAGACAAGCTTGTGAGCGTAATATTAGATTAGGAATAAAAATATGACAACCCAAGAAACTATTAAGAAAACAGGGGATTTTATTAAAAACTCTGCGACAATCAAAATATTCTCCATCGGACTACTCGTCATAATTCTTTTAATTCCAACATCAATGATCTCATCTATGATGAGGGAGAGGGAATCAAGAAGAGATTTTGTCGTTCAAGAAATAAATCAAAAATGGGGAAATAGCCAAATTGTTGCCGGACCGTTTTTCACAGTACCCTATAAATCTTTCTACAAAGACGAAAAAGATAAGATAAAATTCAACATACATTATCTTCATATTCTGCCTGAAAACCTTAATATTTCAGGGAAAGTAGATCCGCAAATTAGATACAGAAGCATTTATGAAGCTGTCTTATATAACGCTCAAATCCAAGTGAATGGTAATTTTACAATTCCTGTTTTGAACCAATCTAACATCGACGTAGAAAATGTACTTTGGGAAAAAGCAATTTTTTCTATTGGTATTACCGACATGAGAGGCATTCAAGACAATATAGAGATAATTTTTAACGAAGACAATTACAAAGCAAATCCAGGATTAAAAACAACTGATATTGCATCATCAGGCGTTCATTGCTATATTCCTCTTTCACAAACTAAAGATACCAATTTCTTTTCCTTCCAACTCAATTTAAACGGCAGTGAAGTAATTCAATTTGTGCCGTTAGGTGAAAAAACGAGCCTGAATCTAAAATCAAATTGGCCATCACCAAGCTTCAACGGGGCTTACCTTCCAACAAACAGAGAAGTTTCCGATAAAGGATTTTCCGCCGACTGGAATGTTTTGCACCTAAACAGAAATTTCCCTCAATTCTGGATAGGTAATCAATATAAAATTAGTGATACATCCTTTGGTTTGAAGTTACTCATTACTGCGGACATATATCAAAAATCCATTAGGATATCGAAATATGCAATAATGTTTATAGTCTTTACATTTTCGGGCTTTTTCTTTTCAGAAATTATCAACAAAAAGAGAGTTCATCCCATCCAGTATATTTTAATTGGACTTGCCGTTATATTATTTTACGTTTTACTTCTTTCAATTTCGGAACATCTGAATTTTGATATTGCTTATATTTTATCGGCTTTTGCAATAACCACCACCATAACTGCTTATTCTAAAGGAATTATTAAGAACAATCATTTCACATTAACAGTCTGCGGCATATTGATAATCCTATATGCATATTTATACATCGTCCTTCAACTAGAAGACTTTGCCTTAATTATGGGCAGCATTGGGCTATTTATCGTATTAACAACAGTAATGTATATAACGAGAAAAATTGATTGGTATTCTTTGGATAAAGATCAAATCCAATAATAATCAACAACAGCATGCACACGGATGGCAATCGCCCTTGGATGTGGCTTTTCCTAAAGTTTCAAAAAAGGTTCATCGTTTATCCATTTTCATCAAGGCCGTCTGTGATGCAGGCATTCGATGCCGTTCAGCACGGCATTAGGCGTATCGGAAGTGAAATAATATAATTCCCATATCAATGACAAATAATAAATTTATACCTAAAAAAGGGAGGAATACAATGGACTTTCGTATTCCAGAACAGCTCCAGACAGAACGACTTTTTCTTCGCATTTTTTGCAAGGATGATTTCCCTGCTATTCACGAATACTATGCCGATTCAGTGTGTATCAAATATACAATCGGGAGGGTCTTGGAAAAACATGAAAGTTGGAGAGAAATGGCAATAAGAACCGGCCACTGGCTCTTACATGGGTATGGGCCATATGCTGTTGAAGAAAAAACACGTAACAAAGTCATCGGGATTGTTGGCTTATGGAATCCACCTGAATGGCCAGAACCAGAAGTCACATGGCATTTAGTCCAAAAATATCAAGGCAAAGGATATGCAAAAGAAGCAGCCCAGGCCGTCTTAACCATGGCTTGCAACTATGTGCCTGAACTTGACTTGATCAGCTTAATTCATCCTAAGAATACACCTTCAATAAAACTTGCTGAAGCCTTAGGAGCCCATCGAGAGAAAGATATTGGGTTCAGGAATGAGACATGGTATCTCTACCGCCATAAACGAAATATCATTCATAGAGAGGAAGAAAAGCAGTAATTACAGTAGTAGTGGAGAAATAGCTGCAAAATTAATTCTAATGCGTTTTAAGCGGAATTAAATCATAGTTTTTCACATTAAAAAATTCCAATATGGAAAATGAACCGGATAAGACCGATCAACACCGCTATTAAATAGCATAAAATATCATCGTTTGGAAAAAAAAATGGAGAAAGGATGAAACTTGTTAATTTGTTTTTTTATGGTTTGATTTGTATCGTTTGTATATATTCTCAGAATTACCCAGCATATGCCTCAATGGAAAGGACCAATCAAAATAAAAAACCAGTCAATAATGAAAAAGTGTTTGCCTATTTCGAGAAGGGTCTACAAGCAGAAGAATTAGGCAAATTGGACGAGGCAATAAAATATTATGAATTGTGTTTGAATGAATCGCCTGAATTTTCAGCGTCCTATTTTAATATGGCCTATGTTTTGTCCCTACAAAAGAAATATAGAGAATCCATAAGCATTTATTCAAAATATATACATCTCAATTCAGAGGATCCGTTTGCATATAATAACAGAGGGTATGCCTTTGAAGAAATCGAAAAATTTCAAAATGCGGTAGAAGATTATACCAAATCCATTGAAATAGACCCGACCAAGGCCTTTGCATATAATAACAGAGGAAAAGTTTATTCAAAATTAGAGCAATATGACAAGGCTTTGAATGATATTAATAAAGCTCTCAGTATCTGGCCGGATTATGGCAAAGCATTTTTCAATCGTGGGAACATTTATGTTTTTCAAAATAAAATTGATGATGCACTGTCTGACTTTAATACGGTCATTGAAATAATACCGGATTTCTCAACCGTATATGTGAATCGGGCAGACATATTTTATAAACGAGGTGATTATAAAAAAGCATTTTTCGATACCCTCATTGCAGCAAATAATGGCATAGCCGAAGCACAGTATAATCTTGGATTTCTGTATAAAAAGGGTCAGGGGGTCATGCAAAATTACTTTGACGCTGCAAAATGGTTTCGCAAGGCTGCTGAACAAGGGTATGCTTCCTCGCAGCACAATCTTGGTCTAATGTATAAACAAGGTGACGGGGTGGTTCAAAATTTTAAGGAGGCAGCAAAGTGGTTTCGAAAAGCATCTGAACAGGGTTTTGTCATTTCACAAAATAATCTTGGCTACCTGTATCAAAACGGTCTTGGCGTTGAAAAAAATTATATAGAGGCTGTAAAGTGGTATCGACAAGCTGGTGAAAAAGGTGATGGGCAATCACAAAACAGCCTTGGTGTAATGTATCAATACGGCCAAGGGGTGACTCAAGATTACTCAAAAGCTGCATACTGGTATCGAATGGCTGCCGAGAAAGGTCTCAATAATGCCCAACACAATTTTGGTCTTATATATTATTTTGGCCAAGGAGTGGCTCAAAATTACATAGAAGCTGAAAATTGGTTTCGAAAAGCTGCAGAACAGGGAAACATTGATTCACAAAGTAACCTTGGTATTATATACCAATATGGACAAGGCGTGATCCAAAATTATACAGAAGCTGCCAAGTGGTATCGGCAGGCTGCTGAGAAAGGCCATCCCCAGGCACAGAGTAACCTTGGTGTTCTCTGTTACTTGGGGCAAGGGGTGCCCCAAAGTTCTTCAGAGGCTTTTAAGTGGTATCAAAAGGCCGCAAATCAGAATTTTGTTAATGCACAGCTCAGTTTAGGTTATATGTATCTTAAAGGAGATGGTGTCTCGAAGGACACTGGAGAAGCAAAAAAATGGTTAGTAAAAGCTGCTAACAAAGGGAATAAAAAAGCAGCTAAGCTACTATTGTCATTAAAAAATGATTGAAGGAAAAAATGTTTTGAGTAATCCTCATTAATGTGTAGCTGTGATTCATAGATGATGAAAGGAAAAAAATGCACAATCATATTGGCTTAAAATCAATTTTCTTTAATTATATAGTAATATTTTTCACAACCTTTTTCTTAGGATCGTGCATTTTAAAAAGCGATTTGCCAAGCAAAAAGACGTATAAAGAAAAAGATATCACACAAATTCGAAACATTTTAAATAAAAACTTGAATGAAAAAATAACTATATCTCATATAGCTGAAATGAAAGGGATAGAATCCTCAACTAATGATCCGGAAATTAACCGTATATTGTGCGAAATAATAGCACAGCAGCTTTCATTTGTAGGGAATTACAAAGAATCTCTGTACTACATGGACAAATATTGTAAAAAAACAAAAAACCGAAATATAAAAAATGCAAAAACAACAGAAGGATACAAACCCCAAAATGCAATAAAAATCATTGAATCCATAGCAGATTTAAATCAAGCCATATTTATAAATGAAGCTCATCATGCTCCTTTACACAGAGCCTTTTCGATTAGATTGTTAAAAATTCTATATGATAAAGGATTCCGTTATTTTTCAGCGGAAACCTTAAACAGATCTGACTCGAATTTGAATCGTCGTGGTTTTCCCTTGGTTAATGACACAGGTTATTATACCAATGAACCTCTTTATGGGGATTTGATACGTACCGCATTGAATATAGGATATACAGTTGTACCATATGAAAACGAAATCCCGTGCAAAAAGCCGCTTACAACAAAGGATTTGCTTGCAGCAGAAAATAACAAGAAAGATTTTAATTGGGATTGTCAGAATCATCGTGAGTATAATCAAGCCCTAAACCTTTACAATCGTATTCTGAAAAAAGACCCGAAGGCAAAAATATTCGTTCATGCCGGCTATGGGCATATTTTTAAAAAAGGTAATGATCATTTTACCCCAATGGGCGAATATTTTCAGGAAATAAGTGGTATAATTCCATTTACGATTGATCAAGAATCCATGAGAGAACATAGTTCTCCTGAATTTGAGAATGAAATTTATAAATTCATTGTTAATAAGTATAAGTTTAATCATCCAACAATACTTCAAGCATCAAATAATAAAATTTGGGTGCATAAAGAATTTCAGGACAGATATGATCTTCAGGTTTTTCATCCGAGAACTATTTTTATTTATGGCAGGCCTAATTGGCTATCATTAAATGGTTCAAGGACACCATATTTTTTGCAAGATATCAATATTAATGGCCAATTTCCATATTTAGTCTCAGCTTACATAAAGAATGAAGGTGTCGCTGCAGTTCCAATAGATCAAATTGTCGTATCAAATCAAAACAGCAATAAAGCATTAATGCTACCCAAAAAAGATTTGATCGTTATTATTAGAGATAAATCAGGCAAAATAATTAAAGAGTTGCTTGCCAACAATTTAATTGAAACGGAAGACGCGAATAATCTCTTGCAGCGGAGCGCAAAAAGCCGTGCCCTATGAAAAGCGGCGTTGAACTCTTTTCTTTTGATACCGGTTTGCCGCATATCCTAACCATTTTTTAAGGATACCGAATGAAAATTAGACCTGCAAACGAGCAAGATTTGTTGGAACTTTCTGGTTGGTTTCTATCAGAATCTGAAGCAAACAACTGGGGAGGGCCATCAATTCACTTTCCGCTGAGCCTGGAACAGCTAAAAATTGATATTGAATGGAATGTCGCTCACTCTTATGCTCTGGTTGAGAAAAATGGCGATTTGCTTGGCTTTGCTCAAGTTTTTAATAAGTTTGGCTGTAAACACCTTGGGAGAATAGTAGTATCCCCAAAAATGCGTGGTAGAAAACTGGGTTACAAATTGATGGCGGCTCTTTTAGATTCCGCTGGTACAAGTGATGTGAGTTTTTCGTTATTTGTTTATAAGGACAATATTCCTGCAAAAAATTTGTACGAAAGCATCGGGTTTGAAGTTCGAGCTTCTCCAGAGAGGCGACCAGAAATTAAAGACTGCATATTCATGGTTAAGGAAACATAAAGCAAATTAACACGGATTACCGAAAGCCGCGCCGCTTAATCAGTTATTGAAATTGTTTTGAATAGCCCATTAGGATTGGCTATACATATTGGAGAA
Organism: Desulfobacteraceae bacterium; assembly: GCA_016743945.1. GTDB lineage: Bacteria > Desulfobacterota > Desulfobacteria > Desulfobacterales > Desulfobacteraceae > NBML01. Next base: position 115,213 of record JADGFI010000013.1, on the reverse strand, counting down.
TTGAATTTAGAGAAAGAGAGAATTGATGGCACTATAACTTTAAATGCAATAGATCAATGGGTTGAACGAAATTAAAAAATAGAATGCGCTGGCAAAGTGAGACTTGGACATGCTCTTTTCCTAGAAAAAGAGCATAAAAGAATAATTCGCAAACATCAATTACCTATTGAAGTTTGTCCTTCTTGCCATCCCTATATTGGTAGTTGGAGTAAAGGTCAGAAGCATCCCGTGCAGGAAATTTATACTGATAAAGAGTCTTCTGTTGTGATTGGAACAGATGACACATTGATTCTCTCAACTAATTTTAAGAGGGAGATGGAGTTGGCCTGAGAGGAATTTTGAAAGGTCCTAGCCCTGAAGATAAATAACCCATACATATCCATTCCAGATATCATATGGTGGCTGCATTGAGTGATATGGCAATTTTTTCCATTTTTGTATGAAAATTTAACTTTTCCCTCGCATTCGTCTGTCTTGGTCGAATTTATTGATAATTTTGTTAGTGTTTGGTAAAATACGGGATAAAGGCAAAGCCCCTCCGATCCAAATGTGTGACGCTCTGTTAAGAAATACCACCAGTGATTTTAGGACCATTTTGAGCAATTGTATGTCTCATGCCCGTTGGGGTTTTGTTGAGGTGGTCGAACCGAATTTTGAGTTTGGCAAGGCGATTAACTAGAGGATCAACCACTGGCCGGAACTAACCCAAATTTTTAAAGGTTCCAATAAAATTTAATTTTATCATTTTTAAATTAGTGATATACCTGCACGGTATACAGACCTGTAATAATTATTTATTACAGAGGGCACGGAATGCGGGATGAATATGAAAATTTGTAAGAGTACTGTTAACGGATTACCACATGGAAAATAATAAGCAGAACACCAATGCCCAATCCATGCGTGAAGAATATATTGCACGTATCAACCGGGTTATTGATTATATCGAAAAAAATCTGGATCAGGAACATACCTTGGAAACCCTCTCCAATGTGGCCTGCTTCTCTCCATTTCATTTTCATCGGATCTTCAAGGCAATCATGGGGGAGACCCTGAATCAGTTTATCAACCGATTACGTTTACAAAAAGCTGCGAGCCAGTTGATAACCAATGCCAAAAAGTCTATAACCGAAATCGCATTTGATACCGGATTCTCAGGTTCTGCAACCTTTGCAAGGTCCTTTAAACAGTATTTTGGCCTGAGTGCCAGTCAATGGCGTTTAAAAGAAAATCATGCTGATAGCAAGAATTGCAAAACCAATAGCAAGAACGGCTATTTGGTTGGCAAGAAATGTGAAGATTTCGTTCGATCCTCCCGCTATGTTGACAGCGTAACCCAAAATCTTAACTGGAGGATAGAAATGAAAGAAAAAAAATTACTAAACATTGAGATCAAAGAGATGCCTGAGTTTCATGTTGCCTATGTCCGTCATGTGGGTTCTTACAAGGGAGACAGCCAGATGTTTGAAGGTCTGTTTAACCGTCTGATGACCTGGGCCGGTCCCAGAGGTTTATTTGTGCCGGGGGCAAAGGTAATGGCCGTGTATCATGATGATCCAAAGATTACTGAAGATGAAAAATTAAGGGTAAGTGCTTGCATCACGGTTGAGGCAGACACCCGGGTTGACGGAGAAATTGGTAAAATGACCGTGCCCGGCGGTAAATTTGCTGTGGCCGGGTTTGAACTGGAAAGCAGCAATGAATACGAGGAGGCCTGGAATATGGTATTTGGTAAATGGTTACCTGGGAGCGGCTTCCAGCCCGATGACCGGCTTTGCTATGAAATCTATCACAATGACCCCAAAGAACATCCAAAAGGACATCACATTGTCGATATTTGTATACCCGTAAAACCACTTTAATCTAATGGAAGCTCCATTGAAAATTTAATTTGAGATTGCTTCTAACAAATCAAAGTCTTCAGCAGTGTGAATCAGAACGAATCGCCTGCTGAAGGCAAAATTAAATAAACCATTATTGATTATCCCGTTCCCACTGGTGAAGAGCAAAGTTAACTGTCATTTATAATATTTGAAAGATGTAATAAAATGAAATTCGAATTGATGCAACCAGGACAAGAGAATTTAGCAATCGAAATTGTATCCTCTACCTTTGATGAATTCGTGGCGCCTGGCTTCTCGAAAGAAGGCATTACAGAATTCTATAAATTTGCTGATGTAGACAGCTTGGCTAAGAGATCTCAAATCAACAATTTTACAATTTTTGCACAAAAAAATGATGTGCCTATCGGTTTGATAGAAATCAGAGATCACAGCCACATATCTATGTTTTTTGTTCGAAAACAATTTCATGGATGTGGAATTGGCAGGGCGCTTTTGCAAGAAGCTATTAGTCTTTTATTAAAAAAACAAAACAGTTTAAAAGAACTAACCGTCAACTCATCTCCGAATTCAGTGATGGCTTATGAAAAGATGGGATTCACGATTAAAACCAAGGAACAATGTGTAAATGGCATCCGCTTTATTCCAATGAATTTGTTGATAAATTAAAACATTGGCAGTTAACCAGCGGGTGAACCGGACAGCAAGGGTCTGCTTCTTTTTAAAGATTGAAAAATTTTTAAATTATGTTCGATTGCTCAGTCAAGAAATTGAACATGATTTCGGAAAGAATGTAATTTTGAAATGTGGATTAGCAATTTTGGAAATACAACCAGATTATTTAATAAGCAAACGATTAGAAACTAGGTCTGATTCTAACAGATTTGAATTGTATTTCGAAACGGAACTGATTGATGAAGCTTATAGTAAACTAAATAACGAAACGGATTTAACAGCTTGCCTTATTGTTTCATCCTGCAAAGCTGTTACGGCCATTTTGTTTACAACGGTCAAAACGATTCTTATAACCTTGAGCCTTTGCCGGTCGCTGATACCGCTGTCAAAGTGGAATACCGGATTGCTTACATTACCATCTGCATTGATAACAGTTTTTTTGGGAAAGCGTGGTTTGAATCTTTTAAAGAAATCACAGCTATCGATTTGGAAAATGTCCAATTCTGTTGTGCAGAATGGTTCTGGAAAAGACAGATTAATTCCTATGCATTGCAAGTAGAACCAGACAGGTTTAAGCACTACGACACAGCAGTAGTTGATTTCAAGGAGGCATTGCATATTGAAAAAATACGAAATAAATTTTTTATTCGGCTATATGAATTGCTTGAAAGAGAAAAGGAAAGGTAAAATCGGCCAACAAGGCCACATCAGTCGACGCAAAAAGCCGCGGTGCGCCACGAAGTGTAAAATAACTGGCATCTGAAAATGAATGCATCGAAAGTGCAACCCAGCACATCGATTATCGAGTCTTGTGCGGTGTCTGGTAACAGCCATTGTAAAGCGTAGACAGAGAGTTTATAGGCCGGAAGCATATGTTGAAGTGTTGAGTCCCGTTAATTTTGTCATTTGAGGTGGCTGATGGCTTCACGGCGTCAGAAAGCAACATCATAACCAACGTTAAATAGGTAGGAAGTTATGACACCTCCGGGATCGTAGAACCTGGCATGTAAGCAAAGTTATATAGTACTGATGAAGCCAGGTAACTCTGGTGGAGGGAAGGGGTCCAGGTTATATCGCTATTGTAAAGGACACATAATAGATAACACAGAGTATCTGGAACTTTATGAAAACAAAATTTGCAATAATAAGTAGATTGTCGGCAGATAATCCTGAAGTGGTATTTGAACAATTAATGCATCATTTCAATAAGGAGAATCTGTTGAGTTGGTATCAGTCGCTCAAAGGAAAAGCAGCGGTTGGTATTGATGGTATGACAAAAGAAAAGTATGGTGAAAATTTTGAGGAAAATCTCGATTTTCTACTGAAAAAGCTTAAAACGATGTCCTATGTTTCTGGTCCTGTAAAGCAAATATTGATTCCCAAAGAAGGCGGGAACGGGGCTACAAGACCATTGGGAATAGGCAATTTTGAAGATAAAATTGTTCAAAAAGGAGTTCAGAAAAGCCAAAACGGTTGTCAAAATTCAAACTTAAGTTGAATAAAGATAAAACCAAAATAATAGTTTTTAACAGGTTTGAGAAGGAAAATAGTAAATCATTTGACTTTTTAGGCTTTACATTTTACCTCGGATCAACAAAGCATGGCATGATTGTACCTAAACTTAAAAGTTGTGGTAAAAAGTTAAGGAGTAAGCTTACAAAGGTAAACTTATGGTGCAAAGAAAATCATACTAAACCATTACGGGAATTATGGAAATTTTTGTGTAGGAAGCTAAGCAGCCACGCTCAATATTATGGCGTATCCTTTAACTATAAAGCTGTTCAGGGTTTTATATTTAAATCTGTAAAAATATTTTTTAAATGGATAAACCGCCGTAGTCAAAGGAAATCGATGAACATCGATCAATTTAGACTGTTCCTATCAAAATTTCTACCCCCAAAGCCCAAAATATGCCATAGACTATTTTGACTATCGAATTGTACAAAGATATAATCGTGAGCCTATTGCCTTAATAGGGCACGATGGGTTCTAACGGGGATTACCTCAGGTGACTGTGGTTTTTACCCACTCAATTGATGTGTAATCATAACTCAAAACGGTGAGCCCCGTGCTGTTCTTCAGGATCCAGAAAGTTATGAAAATATGCGCAATGCGATTGGTTTGTTAAAGCTCATATCCCAAGGGGAAAGTGACGTCAGAGAAGGCAATACTAAATCTCAAGAATTAGTTTTTCCGCATAGAACCAAACTCGCCAAGCGAGGGCTTAACGGTAGCATTTATCGAAGTTAAGGGTGCTCCGGTTGAACTAATGGAATATCGAAAGTGGTAGGACGTACACAACAAGCCCTTGCACAGCCGAGCGAGTTTACTGCGCGGCTTTTTGAAAGAGTTTAATAATAACAAATTTTGTTTTCTTTCAACCGCATTCAGTCTTTATCGCTTTAAACCTGCTAAGAAACAATAAAATCTTCAAAGGCAGCGTAAAAACAAAAAGGTGGAATGCTGATATGGATCCTAAAAATACGGAGAAAGTTGTTTTTGATTAATATCTGATCCGGGTCAAAGCGATAGGCATTTCACAGTTTTTATTTTTGTTGGCCCGGCCTGCTGATAACCTTTTATTGACAAAGACCAGGGTCATATTTTAAAAGCAGCAATGGAAAAAACAATACTTAACATCGGGATTCTTGCACATGTAGATGCGGGCAAGACCACCTTGACCGAGCAGTTGCTCTTTCATTCCGGAGCCATCCAAGCCCCGGGCAGCGTGGACAAGGGCTCCACCACAAGCGATAACCTGGCCCTGGAAAAGCAGCGGGGGATTACCATTCAAAATACCAGTGTGGGGTTTGACTGGAAGAAAACCCGGATAAACCTCATTGATACCCCGGGCCATGTTGATTTTTCCGCAGAGGTGGACCGGGCCGTGTCTGTCCTGGATGGGGTGGTCCTCCTGGTTTCCGCCGTGGAAGGTGTCCAGGCCCATACTTTGAATATATGGGAAAGCATCAGGGCGTTGGATTTGCCCGCCTTGATTTTCATCAACAAGATGGACCGGGCCGGAGCCTGCGGAGATCAGGTGTTTTCCGATCTCCAGGATGAGTTAAAGATCAGGGGTTTTTGTTTGAATCTTCCGGCAGAGGACGGCAGACTTGTTCCCTGGTCTTTGTGTGATTTTTCCCAGAATTTATTGGACCAAAGCCTTGCAAATCTGGCTGACCTGGACGAGGATGTCCTGGAAAGTTATCTGGAGGAAAATCTTTCAAGTCTTTCCGATCTGGATGAAAAAGTTGCAGATAAGATTCGCTCACAAGCGCTTGTTCCCGTGCACTTCGGCATTGCCAAGCAGGGCATGGGTATTGGCGATCTGGCAGACTCTTTGGTCAAGATTCCCTGTCAGAATCCATCGCCTCAACCCTGGCCTCTCCCAGACCAAAACGCCCCGCCCCAGCAGGATCCCGGGCCTAGTGCACAGGTCTTTAAGGTGGAACACCATGATAAATTCGGCAGACTGGCCCATGTACGCGTGTATGCAGGAGTGGTGGAATCCAAGACCAGCCTGTATTGCCAGCGGCTGAACAAGGAGATAAAAGTCAATCAGCTGTTGCAGAACCGGACAGGCAGGCTTGAAGTGATAAAGGTATTGCCCTGCAACGACATTGGAATTATCGCCGTTTCCCACGGGATAATTTCCGGGGACACCCTGGGTCGGGACATGAAGATTTCCCCCCGGGAACCCATTGCCCAGAGCGTTCTCTGGGTTGTGGTGGAAGCCTGTGATGACAAGGACTACCAGGAGTTGTCCCGGGCATTGCAGATCCTGGATATGGAAGATCCTATCCTTGATTTCACCTGGGACAAGGAGGACAGGGAATTTCGCCTGAAGATTATCGGTCCCATGCAGATGGAGATATTGACCCACATGCTCAAGGAGAGATTTAATCTTTTGGTCAAGATAAAACCGCCCCAGGTGATCTACCAAGAAACCATTGTGGAAGCGGCCCAGGCAGAGGTGCGCTATACCATGCCCAAACCCTGCTGGGCCGTGATGAGATTCAAGGTTGAGCCGGGAAAATTAAACTCCGGGGTGGTATTTGAATCCCTTGTGGGGGTGGATGATATCAGTCAAAAATACCAGAACGAGGTGGCAAGGGCGGTTCCCTGGGCCCTGCACCAGGGAATGAAGGGGTGGCCTGTCACCGACATTAAGATAAGCCTGCTTGGCGGAGAAGAGCACACCATGCATTCAAACCCAGGGGATTTTTTATTGGCCACCCCCATGGGCATCATGAATGCCGTGAAAAATGCCGGTACACGGCTGCTTGAACCCTTTTATGACGTTGATATAAAGGCGCCCCGGGATTTGCTGGGCACCATTACCAACGATCTGAACAACATGAAGGCCCTCATGGAGGTTCCCCTGTTTGAAGGAGAGGGATTTATCCTCAGGGGCCGGGTGGCCGTGGCCCAGGCCATGGATTACAGCATACGATTCAATGCCTGCTGTTCCGGCAAGGGCCGGTTGAAATTAAAAATCGGCGGGTATCAGCCTTGTGGGGAAAGCCAGGAAAAGATACGGGCCTACAAAGGCGTCAATCCTCTGAACAGATCCCAGTGGATCCTCCATAACCGGGGGGCTTTAAAGCCCGAGGACAGGACAAGGTGACCGCAAAACAGGCTTAGGATAATATACTTGGCCAGAATTGGCCGGTATAATTCACGTATTGTCTGCTCTGTTTTTCATTATCGGCGGCAGGCGATATCCTTTTTTTCGGGCTAATTGTTGCTATACCAAGGTTTGTAACTTTACAAGTTTTTCAAATGGCAAATTTTGAAATGGCAACCAAACATCGATTCATATTATTTATGATGTGGCTCATTTTTGTTTGGGTATTGGAACATAACTTGTAAAATTGAATATGAAAGTAATGAAAACTATTTTTAAAATGCTCTGTGTATTGTTTTTCCTTGTAATATTAATTTTTGTAGTTGCTTTAATAGGTGAAAGCTATAAAGTTTCTGACAAAGTTATTAATGGTAAAAATACCAAAGTTGAAATAAAAAGCATATGGGGAAAAAAAATGTTTGAAGCAATGATTGATTCAAAAGGATTTTATCATGGCGAGTTTAAAAGTTGGCATTTGTTCAAGAAAGACCTATTAAGAGTAAAAAGCCATTTCAAAAATGGCTTTTTACATGGAGAACAAAAAGATTATGACCGATCAGGAAAACTTATAATGGTACGTACTTGGAAAGAAGGAAAATTAATTCAGGCATACATCCTTGATAACCGAATCCTAAAAGAAATTTCAGAAGATAAATGGTCCAGACATATTAAGATTCAACCTAAAAATCAGTTACGAGCCAAAAAATATGAGTTGTAACCCCTCGTTGGAGTGGGACGCGGGAACTTTCGTTTTTTTCCGTCCCCTCGCTTACGCTCGGCACCCCCTCAACTCGAGATGTGTAGTCTGTTAATAGCAAACAGGATACAAATATGATAAAAATTTTTGAAGCAACTCCCCTAATTATTTTTCTTGGATATCTAAGAATTATTGATACTCAAATTCCAGAAAATTGGAAGATGCCATTCCTCGTTAGTGGATGTGTAGCGACTTTTGTAATCATTTTTTCTTTGTATAAAAAGACGCTACTTGATCGAATTCTTTTAGGCTTTAATCTTTATTTTATTACCGGATGTGTATCATTCATTACACACCAAAGGTGGCTAAACAGATTTTACGATCAGCTTCATGCATCCGGATTGCTTCTTTGGGTTATCATTACAGGTTTGGCTACGATTTTTATCAGTTCGTACGGATTTATTGGTGTAAAATCCCCTGATACCAATGCTGTTAGGAAGTATTCATATTATTTACTCTTTTTTTCGGTGGTTGCATTTTCGCTATCATTTGTTTGCCGCGGCGATAGAGTACTTTCTGAATTAGTTCCTTTTATCAGCTTATTTGTTTTACAAGGTGTGTTAAAAGAAAAAATTCCTAAAAAAGCTATCACCCTAAAGGATTGACACGATCTGATAAGGTCGTACTTAATTTCTTGTTCAAGAAGCACGGTTTAAAAAATGAAATTATGCTGAGTTTAGCGGCATTACATCACAGGCAATTTAACTTTATCGTTGTGCATCACCACCATGATCAAATTTATTAAAAACATTCTAAATTGGATTTCCAGCAGAAGAAAAAACATAAATCCAATCGTTACATGGGATGAGGATGAAATGGTTTGTTTTTGTCCTGGAGAAAAAACAAGGCGTATGTTTTGGAATGATCTATGTGCCATTGTTATTGAAACCACTGATGAAGGCCCTTGGATGGAAGATGTTTATTTCATGCTCTTTTCAGATGACCTGGAAAAAAGTTTTGGTATCCCTCAATGTGCTGAGGGCAGTCAAGAATTACTTGAAAAATTAATGCAACTACCCAATTTCAACGAAGAAGCTGTCATCAAAGCTATGGGTTCAACTGTAAATCAAAGTTTTTTATGTTGGGAAAAACCAGGCTGGGGGGGGGGGGCAAGAATGGTTGGGCATTCAGGCTGCAAGGAAGTTTTGAAACTGCTATAGAGTTTCTTCATAGGTCGGAACTTGATTATTTGCTCGATTTGTCTTTGTGGTCATCTGTCCCCCAAAAGGGCATGCTCTTTGATTTGGCGCTGAGGTTATCCGGCTGACCCAGTAACTAAGGTCGGTGACAATTTCAAAAAAGATATTGAACCAGCATTGAAACTTGATATCAATGCCATTTTTGTTTTATTAAAAGCGGGTTGAATTCACTTTTGCCCCATGGCACTGAGCAATGCCATGGGGCAAAATTTTTGAAACATTAGCGGATAAAATTGGTCATTGTTTTGGCCACCGGGGCAGGTGCGGGCACATTCTCTTTTGCATATTCCAGGGTTTTCATGATCCATGCCATGTTTCTTCCCAAAACCGTCATGATCTGCTTGCCCTCTTCATCTTGCTCCATCTCACCGGGATTGGCACCATGGGCCACATTCCAGTAATTGGAGCAGGGCATGACCATCTCAGAATAGGTGATATAGTGATTCAGGGTGTTTACCGTGGGAATCCCGCCAGACCGTCTGACGGCAGCAACAGAAGCCCCGACTTTGTGCCGGAACAGGCCGCCGTTCACGGAAGAGACAAAAAAGGCCCTGTCAAGAAAGGACTTCATGGTCCCGGCAACGCCTGAAAAATGAACCGGGGAGCCCAATAAAATGCCGTCAGCCGACTTTATTTTCTGAATCCATTCATTCACTGGATCATCCCCCATGGCACAGGCCTCATTCTGTTTTTTGACACAACCATAGCAGGCTTTGCATCCCTGAATGTTTTCCTTGCCTACCTGGATCATTTCTGTTTCAATGCCGGCTTTTTCAAGTTCGGCAAAAACCGTGTTCAAGGAACATGCGGTATTGCCTTTTATCCTGGGGCTTCCGTTAAATCCAACAACTTTCATGTGAATCCTCCTTATTGTTTGCATTATTCGGTTGATCTTTTTTGGATGATAACGTAATAAATAAATATATTAAAAACAAGTACGGTCTTTTTTGTAACGTAGTTACAAAAAGTATACCATTGGGATGTGAAAATGACTGAATCCTGCAAGGTTAAAGAGATAAACGACAAAAAGTACAGGTGCTTTTTTGAACTGACCCTGGGCATCATTGGCGGAAAATGGAAGCCTGTGATCCTTTTTCATATTGCCGTGGAAGGGATCATGCGCTTTGGGGAACTGAAAAGGAGCATTCCTGAAGTCACCCAGAGAATGCTGACCAAGCAGTTAAGGGAGTTGGAGACTGACGGCCTGGTTCACCGGCGTGTGTACAGGCAAGTTCCTCCAAAGGTGGAATATAGCCTGAAACCATCGGCGGTGAAGCTGATTCCCATTTTACTCCAAATGAGGGAGTGGGGTGTGGCCTATGAGAAAGATCAGATGAGCCAATCGGTTATGGAAGAGGGGTGTGGGCGCATTTCGGGGCCGATTGTTGCTCCAATGTACCGTGATACCATCAATGCATGACATCCTCTCCTGATCAATAGGTTAATGTCACTTATTCAGAACTTATGTACCAATGGAAATTATTCGTCATATAGGAAAAAGGAGGGGAATTAGATGGCTTTCGACATCATAAATGAACCGGCTAATACCGTTTGTTTTCAAAGTTATGCAGGATGCCGGGCGCGGGATGGACAATCGCCAGATTATATGCTATCGTTTAAACTCTTGTTTTCCTCCTGCGAGTATAAAAGAATCGGTAATCGAGGTTTCCACCTGCTCAAGGAAGGAAACCCTCTCTTTTGGAGGTGGACAATGTGATCATCTGCGCTGGCCGAAAATCAAATCGAAAACTGGCCGACCCAATCACCATCTTTTCGGTACAGGTTATCGGCGGTGCAGACAAGGCCTTTGAGCTGGACGCCAAACACACCATAGATTAAGGCACAAGATTAGTGGTCAGAATTTGATCGGGGTTTATGGAGATATGCAAGGAGATTTCCATAACCATAGAAGTTGATGCGGCCATTATAGGTCCAGAGACTGCCGGATTTAGCCTTTTTTCTGCAGTTTTTTGGGGAGGTTCAAAAAACATCATATGGAACGTTACATTCAATTACTCCGGATTCGTCTGTTCCCCGTTATTTTTTTATTCATCCTGTTTTCATTCACCCCAGGCATTGCCCAAATTTCACAAAAAAAAATAGTTTTAATTGGCAGCAATAAGGATTTTGCACCGTTTGAATTTATAAACAAGAAAGGGGGTGCAGATGGATATACTGTTGACCTAATGAGAGCTGTGGCAAAAATTCAGGGACTGAATATCAAGATTGAGCTCGATACGTGGAGCAATACGTATCAAGACCTGAAAGATGGAAAAATCAATGCGGTCACGGGCATGCTTTATTCAAAGAAGAGAGATATAAATTTTGATTTTTCGGTTCCCCACCTAATCATTTCCTATGCTGTCTTTAAACGAAAAGAGACTTTGATAAGGTCTCTTGATGATCTTAAAAATAAAGAAATCATTACTGTTGCAGATGTTTATGCCCACGAATGGTTAACTGAAAAAAAATTAACAAATTTGATTATTGCTGTAAAAACCCCCACAGAAGCCCTGGAATTATTGGCAGCGGGAAAACATGATTGTGTTGTTTTGCCACGACTTCAAGGTGTCAATCTTTTGGATGATTTAAAAATCGATACCGTGGAGACATTCGGCCCACCGGTTCTGGAGCAGAGATTTTGTTTTGCAGTAGCCAGCGGTAATTCTGAGCTACTGGCTGAATTAAACGAGGGGCTTTTTTCGATACAGCAATCTGGTGAATATGACAAAATTTATCTTAAATGGATTTCCGTTAGTAACAACAGCAATCATTATCGAAAATTATTAATCTATGCGTTAATCTCGCTTTCAGTAATTATTTTTGCACTGCTTGCCATTGGAGTTTGGAATTGGCTGTTAAAACGAACAGTGCAGATCAAGACCAAAGAACTTCGCAGGAAGGAAGCAAAGCTGAAGGCCATTGTCGAAGGAATTCCAATCCCCACATTTGTGGTTGATGAAAACCATATAGTGACACATTGGAACAGGGCTTGTGAATTACTAACAGGGAAAACGTCTGCTAAAATGGTGGGCACAAAGAATCACCCTGGGGCTCTTTACGATAAACAACCATACTCAATTGTTGACCTGCTATTGGAAAATGTTCTGACCCAAAGCACACAAAAACACGACGGTACTATATATAGAGAGTCATCTATAGTGGCAGGGGCCTATGAAACAGAACTTATCTGCAGTAACTCAGAGATTAACAGCAGATGGCTTTATGGATCAGCGGCTTTACTGAGAGACGAAACCGGCAACGTAAATGGTGCAATTGAAACCTGGCAGGATTTAACAACATCAAAGGAGCTGGAGAGGCAGCTGATTCAATCCCAAAAAATGGAAGCTCTCGGCACACTTGCAGGCGGTATCGCCCATGATTTTAACAATATTTTATCGGTGGTAATTGGAAATGCAGACCTGGTAAGCCGCCATCTATCAAAAGAATCATCCTTAAATAGTAAAATAGAGCGTATCCTTTCCGCAGCCAAGCGTGCTAAAAATTTAGTAATGCAGGTCCTTACCTATAGCCGCCAGGCTGAAATCAAGACCGAACCGGTTCATGTTCGTTCCATCGTAAAAGAAACGCTTGAACTTATTAACATCTCTTTACCACAAGGCATTACAATATGTGAAGACATACAATCCAATGCACTGGCAATTGCAGATGTATCTCATATCCATCAAATCGTCATGAATTTATTTACAAACGCTCTCCATTCAATGAAAGACACGGGTGGGGTTTTGAGTGTGAACCTGAACGCGGTGCAAATGGATAAGGATAAGACTATCCATGCAATCTGCCTGATACCAGGTAAATTTATCAAATTGACTGTAGGAGATACGGGCCACGGAATTCCGATAGGCATCCAAGACAAAATTTTGGACCCTTTTTTTACAACAAAAAAGAGAGGGGAAGGCACCGGTATGGGGCTCTCCGTTATCCAGGGGATTGTGCAGCAATATAACGGTATAATTACATTTGACAGTGAACCAGGCAAGGGTACGATGTTTCATGTATATTTACCCCAGTATGTCGACCGCCAGGATTGACCCCTGGTTGTATTCATTGAGGACGGTGATCACTCCCTCCTTGTTAAAAAAAAATGCTGCCGGATAAACCGCAGCTTTTTATCTTCGGCAGGTAAACGTGCCAGCTATCATTGCCAAAGGAAGGCTTTAGTGGGAAAAAATACCAATAGAACAACCATCGATATAGTTAAAATAACTATAATTTCAATTATTTCATATTGGATTTTTGGTATTTTTGATGTCCTCGAAAATATTGTCGAGTTTTTTTCTAAATATGAGAGATACGAAATAGATGAAATACTATCCACTTTTATCGTTTTGGTTTTTTGCATGGTATGGTTTTCAACCAGAAGATGGCGTGAAACACTCTGAAGCAGATATAAGCCACAGCCTTTGTCCCGAATGCATGAAACAACATTACCCAAAAGAATTCATGGAAATATTCCTTGAAAAAAATAGAAAAAAAGCCGAACAAACGGATGCACTTGACAAAAAATAGATAGGCCATTTTTTGATCACTGATCCTGACTTATACATAAAAGGAAACAACAATGAATAAAATACCTAAAAATATGCGGGGTGTTTATTTGAATGGGCATGGTGGTCTCGACAAGCTGGAAGTTCGCGATGATATTCCTGTTCCAACTTTGGGATCCCACGAAGTTCTTATCCGGGTTGGGGCGGCTGCAGTAAATAACACGGATATTAACACCCGACTGGCATGGTACTCAAAATCCGGTGGTGCCAGCGATGATGCGAGCTGGTCTGGTAATACCATTCACTTTCCCCGAATACAAGGCGCTGATGTATGTGGCCGTATCGTAGCTGTCGGTGAACAAGTCAGTCTCAGTCGCTTAAATGAAAGAGTGCTGGTTGAGCCATGCATACGAGAGGCACACAGCGAAATTCTCGAACTGCCTTGGTACTTCGGATCAGAATGCGATGGTGGTTTCGCTGAATACACCGCAGTGGCTTCCAGACATGCTTATCAAGTCAACAGCAAACTCAGTGACGTTGAACTTGCATCCTTCCCTTGCTCATATTCCACCGCCGAAAATTTGCTGACCAGAGCCAATGTTACTGCCAATGATGTTGTTCTAATCACCGGGGCGTCTGGTGGTGTTGGTTCAGCATCCGTACAATTGGCCAAGGCCAGGGGAGCAAAAGTAGTTGGTATTACGAGTCTATCCAAGTCGAATAAAGTACTGAGTCTTGGCGCTGAACAAGTATTGATGAGAAGTGACAGTGTCGTTCAAAGGCTCGGGGAAAACAGCGTTGATGTCGTAATTGATCTGGTCGCCGGTAAAAAGTGGCCTGATTTATTGGGTGTGCTCAAACCATTTGGGCGGTATGCCGTAGCCGGTGCTATCGGTGGCTCACACGTTGAACTGGATGTTAGGACACTTTACTTAAAAGATTTAAGTTTTTTCGGTTGCACTGTTCTCGAAGAAAATGTTTTCGCCAATTTAATTAAACGTATTGAGTCATGTGAAATATCTCCTGTGGTGGCAAGAACCTTCCCTTTAATTCAACTCGCTGACGCACAAAGCTTTTTTGAAACAAAGCAACATGTCGGAAAATTAGTCATTGATTTAACGGATGGTGAGTAGCCTTGAAAAAGTACTTGCCTTAGTATTTTTTCATTATTTTTCTATGGGATTTAGACTGCTCTGTCTTAATCTTTTCATAAAATTTATGCCTGAAGCGTGGACTTTTAGTCAAAAGCCTAATGATTGAATTAAAAACCCTGGATTGGTATTTGTTATGTGGAAAATCAAACAATTTGTTCTTTTTGTAGTATTTGTAATCGGCATGAAATACAAAACGCAGTTTTCCCCATACATCATCCCGGAATATTTTAGCACCGCCGACACCTAAAAATGTCTGGGGCCTGCAATATCCTGCGGTGGAAAAAATGACGGCTGATTCAGCTAAATGCTGAATATTTCGGTTGATGTCATCAGAATCGCCTGTATCATCCCGAACTATCCCTGAGAGATTCCCATTTTGCCATTCTATGGATCCCTCGAAGAAATCGTACATGTAAGGCATTTGACTGGTTGGACCTGAAACAAGAAAAGCGATTTGTTTGCCTCGCATATCAGGGGCATGATTCATAAAAAAACGTCTGTCAAAAAATTCTTTGAATTTAGATGATACATTTCTATGGGATAGCTCAGTTGCGAAGACAACAATATCAGCAGGTAACACCTTTGATCGGTAAAAATCAGAGAAGCTATCCTTGTACATACATGAATTGTCATAGCCACATTTGAGGCAACCGGTACATCCCCCTTTGATAGTGACATCCCACAGATTTAAAAGGTCAACACTTCCGGAAAAGGATTCTGAAAATCGTTTTATCATTCTTGCAATATTAGAATTATGATTTTTTGTGTCAGTAACAATGATAATCTTTTTATCTCTGCCATTAATTTTATCTATGGCGTCACCCGGTATAAACCTGAAGTTATTTTCCTTTACAGGTTTATATCGTTTCTGCGGTTTTACTTTTTTTTTCACCGAATTCAGGAAATTTTCTGCGAATGTCCGAAGTCTGGTCCTGCCGGTATTATTTAAAATGTCATCCATTCCTGCTGAAAAATAATCGATATAGTTCATATCAAGGTCATCACAGACAGCATTCATATAACGATGAGCCGTGTGGTCGTAAAAATGAATTGACGTGCTAATTACAGTAGCATATTTGCCTTTAAAACAATGGCCTTCATTCCTTTCATGGATAAGCTCTATAAATTTCATATACTGTGCAGGAACGAACAGTGTGTAAACCGGTGTAGCCCATATGATTCCATCTGACGACTTTATATCCGACAATATGTTATGAAACAGTTTGCTGTTGCTTTCAATGGTCTTGATTCTGCTTGAAATGTTATAATAAACATAGTCGTGATGCGGATAATGCTTTTGTATGAATTTCACATACTGAATTGTAACGCCCGTATCTCCTTTTGGGCTTCCGTTTAAAATGATAAATCTCATTATAACCTCCTAGGCTTGAGGGTTTTATGAAAATATCTTCCAAGTTGACATCGTCAACATGCGCCATCATATACACCGAAATTGACAGTGTCAACATTAAGTGTTAAATAATTAGGTGCTAAATAGGATCAAAACAGAAGATCTGCACAATGGGGGGAATGTTGACATCCAAAAAAAACTATCATCATGGTAATTTGCGAAGACAACTTATTGAAACAGCCCTTGATATCATATCTGAGCATGGGCTTGAAAAAGTTTCAATGCGAGGGCTTGGGCAACGGATAGGCGTTTCGAGGACTGCCCCATACAGGCATTTTGCAGATAAAAGTGCCCTTTTATGTGCGATTGCCGAGGAAGGTTATAAAAAATTAACCCGTGTATTGAATAATTCCAACACCAAATTTTCCGATGATTCTGTGACAAGGCTTATGAATGTTGGAATTGCCTATGTTGAATTTGCTGTTTCAAACTCCGTTCACTACCAGATTATGTTTGGCAATGAAATTAGGGAAAAAAACAGAACTCCTGAACTTGTCAAAGCTGCTGGGACAGCATTCAATGAGCTTCTCTGCGCTGTCAAAGTGTGCCAGAATGAAAAACGGATCAAGCAACTCAACCCCTTTATTATTGCGAACACCCTGTGGTCAACAACCCATGGCATATCATCCCTGTTGATTGATGGACAGGTTCAGGCTGTAAATGCTTTTCAAGAGTTCCCGGCGCTATTGCATACACAAAATGGTACAGGCAATGTTGATGTCCGGCAGATCTTTGAATCCATGGGCGAAATTATATTTACCGGATTATTGGAATAGTCGACCGATCTTGCATATCACGAAAGATTGACAAAAGATTTTTCGTCTTGTAACCTGCTTGAAAATGAGACACCAATGAGAAACGATGGATATCGTTTAATAATTAAACAAACTATCAGACTAGGCCATTCTTAAATCCGGTATTTATCATTAAAGCAATGAAATGAATATGATATTTATACCACGCAAAACGATAGGTACCTTACTCTTCTTCTTTGGGATATCTTTTTTGCTGGCCGGCTGTACGCTGATGCAGGTTAGAAAAGATGCTAAAATAGCTAAAATATCAATCGCTTTAGTCGGCACTGTTTCATGCACCCTTTCTTTTGACGAAATGCCGGTCGTTGTTGCCGCTTATGCTAAAAATTATGGCAAGAGAACAATCGTTCATTATGCGATGCTGCATGAACCAGGACCTTATGAGCTAATGGTTCCTGTGGGAATTCACAACATTGTTGCGTTTGGTGATAAGAACAAAAATTTGATTTATGACAAAGGGGAACCGGCAGGACAGATTCTGACTGCTGAACAAGTCTCTGCGCCTGCCGGTGGGGTGGCCGGGAATTTGGACATTGTCCTGTCAGAACAAAATCGTCCCAAAATGGACTTCCCGGTTGGGTTCCGGATCCAGCCTAAAGCGCATCAAAAATTTCATAGTACATGCCCTGGTGCAATAGCTGAAATGGATGATTTTTTGTTCTCGGATGAATATGGGAAAAAAGGATTTTGGAATGGCATAGCGTTTTTTAAGGAAATTGGCGGCAATGTTTATTTTCTTGAAGCCTATGATCCGGCAAAAATTCCGATCCTTTTTGTTCACGGTGCTGCCGGGTCTCCCCAGAATTGGCGGGCTTTTTTTAAAGGTATCGACCGTGACAAATATCAGCCTTGGATTTATTATTATCCGTCAGGGTCATCCATTGATTCGATGTCCCATTTGCTGTTATGGAAAATGCAAAACTTGCAGGCCAAATATAAATTTAATCAACTGTGTATTGCGGCCCACAGCATGGGTGGACTTGTTGTTCGGTCGTTCATGATAAATTATGGCCAGTTATTTCCCTCGATTACATGCTTTATCTCAATTTCAACGCCATGGGGCGGGGAGGCGCTTGCGGAAACGGGTGTAAAATACTCTCCTGCAGTCGTTCCGGCCTGGAGAGATATGCAACCGGGAAGCGAATTTATCAAATCGATATATGAAAAAAAGATTCCGCCTGCAGTGGATCATTACCTGTTCTTTGGACATAAGGGCAATCGAAATATACTGCGACCCAATAACGACAAGGTGGTCACCTTGGCCAGTCAGCTTGATCAGCGCGCGCAAAGGGATGCTAAAATGATCTATGGCTATAATGAAGACCATGTCAGTATCCTCTCAAGCCAACAGGTCCTGTCTCAATTTAACGCCATACTTGCCGACAGATATCAAAAAGCAAAGGTGCCGGATAAAATATCGGGCAACCGATTGCGAATTGATTTTACGTTTGATTTTCCAAAAGAACTGCCCAGGCCCATGCCCGCGCTATATCTTTGTCCTGCCGATAAAAAAGGGACTGGAACCTGGCTTTATATCAGCCCTGACGATACAGGACAAGAATACGGCCCATTTCCATCAGGGGATTATGAGGTGAGTTTGGTCGCCCCCGCATTCATATCAGAACCTTTCAGTAGATCCATCCGCATTGGAGCGGGCGCGGTTCCCAAGGCCACATTTGTTTTTAAGCCTGTGGGTTTTCTTCGCGGATATGTTGTCAAACATGGACAACGCAATATTCAACTTGGTGAATCTCCACAACCAGATGCTCAAATTGAAATACAATCCATAACTTTAAGCGGAGGCGAGGTCTCTCGCACCCTGATCCCTCTGCAAGAAGAGGACAGTGATTCAAAGCACTATCTATCGGCTACAGATTTCTCGTATAAAGGGACTTTTTTCTTTTTTCGACTGCCGGCCGGGAAATACGAACTGACCCTAATCGCAAAAGGATACAAACCATATTCCGAGATTTACACCGTGATACCAGGACAATACCAAAATACAATAATCATTGAGCTTGAAAAAAAAATCGTTGATTCTTCTTAGGGGCATCCATCAGGAAACGGCTCTGCTTTAGTTATTCCTTAAGCATAACAACCAGGCCAGTGAAAGGGATCTGCCTTGTTTGACTTGTCATGGGCGAGTATGGTAAAACTTTGATCATATTGAAATAAAAGGCAGGTTAGTAGGATGAATACAAAAAAAGATTCTGACAATTTGCAGGGGAACTTAATACAGGGATTTTAGCCGGCAGAATGAAAATAAAATTTGGTATAACAAGCAAGCTGCTGCTGCTGTTTTTTTTTCTGCTTTTTATTTTTTACGGAATCTTGCTGGTCTTATTTGTCGATATTCAAAGCTTGAAGGAAACATCCCAGCAGATTATCAGCATCAATAACCAGGTTGCAGCGCTATCAAAAGGTATGAACGATAACCTTATCAGCATGGATGTCAACCTCAAGAAATTCAAACTTCTTAAAAAGAAAGTGTACCTGTCTTATTTCGAAACAGCCAAAAATGATTTTTGTGATGGACTGGACAAAATTATAAAACTCAATGTTCCCACATACCCGATTTCCAGCCAATGGGAATGGATCCGCAAAAGTTTTCAAGACAACCCCAACACCTCAATCCACCTGGAATCTATCCAAGAATCGCCTGTCTGGGTTGAAGACAGCTTGATGAACAAATGGATGGAGGGGATTTCAACTGCCAGAAAAGAGAACCAACGGCAAATTGAGCAGGCACTTATTCGAATCAATGACCTTGGCAGACAAAGCGTTAACAAGAGTTTCATCGGGATGTTGGTATCACTTCTTGCCGGTATCCTGGGGGCAGTCTTTATATCAAAATCAATGATAGGCCCCATAAAAAAATTAAAGCACGGGCTAAACGATATCTCCAAGGATCATTATCATCTAATTGAAATCAACTCCCAGGATGAATTCAGTGAGCTCGCATCGGCTTTTAATAATATGAGCAGACAGCTCAAAGAGGATGAAGATATCAGATCCGATTTCATTGCCATTCTGAGTCATGAGATCAGAACTCCACTTTCTTCCATACGGGAATCTGTAAACATGATAATTGAAAAGGTTCTTGGACCTGTTAATGATACCCAGAGGAAATTTCTAAAAATTGCCAGTTCGGAAATAAGCAGGATAAACGATCTTCTTGACCATCTTCTTGATGTCTCCATGTTAGAATCATATTCGGGAAAGATCAGTCCTGAACCCATTGATCCCAATCAACTGTTAAGGGAAGTTTCCACTAGTCTAATTGCCAAAGGGAAAATTAAGGATGTCACCATACGATTGCACGAACTGGGTGATGCACCAATGGTAATGGGCGTAAAAAAGGAGATCATTCAAGTATTGCTCAATATTGTTTACAATGCCGTAAAATTTTCCCCCACGAATAGTTTTGTGGATATCCATGTGAACCCAAAAAATAATAAGGACCTCACCTTCGAAGTCTCTGACCAGGGCCCTGGAATCCCTGAAGAAGAGCAATCCCTGATTTTTAAAAAATATTACAGGGCAAAGGACGTAAGAAATCATATGGATGGTGTGGGACTTGGATTGAGTATTTCCAAACGGATAATTCATGCCCATGGCGGCATCATTTATGTGGAAAACAACAAAGAGGGAGGGTGTTCCTTTTTTTTCACTCTTCCCTCAATAAATGAATCAATGACAACCCAAGGATAAAACAGATGACACCGATACAAATTGGCAAAATCACCCTCTCCAAAGGATGTTATCTTGGCCATGGTTATGGATATATTATGGTATTGTGCTTTTATTTAACCCTATCCGGGTGCTGCCTTGTGAATCAGACGGGGAAAAATAATGCTGAAATAAAAACACTGGAATCAGGGGAAACCGCATTTTTTAAGGAAAAATACATCCGGGCAGATGAAATTTTCACCTTGGTTGCAAACCAAAGCAAAGATCCGCGTATTCAAAACATAGCCCGCTACAATCTTGCCTGTACAAAACTTATCCGGTCCGAAACCCAAGAAAATTTTGCCGAGGCAATGGAACTATTAAACCAGTGGCATCCTGTAAAACCGTTAAATACACCCATTGAAAATCCTTTGCTTTTGATACAAAATCTTAAAAAGATAGCGGATACAAAAACACAAGATCAATTGGAATTTTTGAAAAAAAATCAAGAGATGGAAATGCGTCTTAAACGTCAGAACACAAAAAATATCCAATTGGAAAAATTGATTAAGACCCTTCAATATCAAATTTTAGAACTTGAAAATATTGACCAGGAAATTCAGGAAAAAAGGAAAACCAATTGAACAAGGTGAACATCTTAATTGTCGATGATGACCCCAATATACTTGAAGTCCTTGATGCCAGACTGACTGCCTCAGGGTTCCAGGTCCATAAAGCCGGCAATGCAAAGGCAGCCATTCAACTGATCAAGAAAGTGCCCTTCGCTCTTATGATTTCAGATATGAAGATGCCTGCCATGAGCGGCATGGACCTTCTTTCCCAGATACAACAGATATTGCCCGATTTGCCGGTTATTTTTTTAACGGCTTATGGTACCATCCCCGGTGCCGTAAATGCTTTAAAACAAGGTGCTGTGGATTATATTTCAAAGCCCTTTGACGGCAGGGAATTAATCACCAAAATCCATGGGATCCTTGCCAATCAAGAATCTGCCATTGATAAATCCGTCACTGATAAATCCGGTTCCGTCAGGATAGAAGAGGGTTTTTATTGGGGGAAAAGTCCGGCCATGAAGGTGCTTTATCAGATCACCAAGAAGGTGGCCGCAAGCAATGCGAATGTCCTTATTCTGGGTGAAAGCGGTGTCGGCAAGGAATGTATTGCAAAATATATACACCGGAACAGCTTGAAAAAGGGCCATCCCTATATTGTTGTTGACTGCGGTTCGACGCCTGCCGGAATATTGGAAAGTGAACTTTTCGGTCATATGAAAGGCTCTTTTACCCATGCGGTTCAGGATAAAACAGGTCTCATTGAAGCCGCAGACAAGGGTACCCTGTTTTTAGATGAAATCGGGAATATTTCCCAGGATATGCAGAGCCGGCTGTTAAGATTCCTTGAGGACAAAAAAATTCGACGGGTTGGCGCCATAAAAGAAATTCATGTTGACTGCAGAGTGTTGTCGGCAACAAATGCGGATCTTCTTGCGGATATTGCCGACGGCAGGTTTCGCCAGGATCTATACTATAGACTCAAGGTTGTCACCCTTACTGTCCCGCCATTGAGGGAAAGACAAGAAGACATTCCGGAACTGGCACACTTTTTTATCGCCCAATATACCAGGGAACACAAGCTTCCCCAGGTGGTGCTTGCCGAGAACACCCTTGAACTATTAGTGAATTATACGTGGCCCGGCAATATCAGGGAATTGAAAAATGCTTTGGAAGCCGGCATTGTCCTGTGCAGAAATAATAAAATTACGCCCGCTGACCTGCAATTGGAAACCACCCGCAAAGAAACACCCCCCATATCAGAAGACAGGCTTTCCATTGGGGACAGTGAAAAACACACCATCATACGTGCCCTTAAACAAGCCAACGGGGTACAAAAAAAGGCGGCTGAACTTTTGAAAATCAGCCGAAGATCCATCCATTACAAAATCAAAAAATACGATATCCTCGTATCTGAATTTAAAAATTGAATAACCGGCATGGCCGGAGCATGGTATTTGCTCTCGGCCACAACGAAAAATGAAACTCTGATAATTGCAATGTCTTGGCCGGAGTTTCGTATAAAAAAAATAAGAGGGGGGAAGACCCGAAACAACGGGTTAGCTCCCCTCCCCTTAATGTCTTGAAAATAAAAAGTTTGTTATTTTGTCGCTTCTATTTTCCCAACAAGAATCGTGTCAGCAAGAGCCCCTTTTATGAGTTTCCCATTCACCTTCACTGTTTTTCCGACCAGCTCTTCAAGCTTTTCACCTTTTAATAGATAGGCGGCATCTTTTGCCATCAAGGTAATCCCGCTTTCTGTATTTACAACCATTCCCGCATATTCCTGGGTTTCCATTTCACCGGATTTTGCCTGATGGGTCTCCACAGGTGTATCCCCAGGAATCGTTTTCGCTGTGGCAAATGTAAAACCTGCCATTCCAATTAACCCAATAGCCAATACCGTTGTAAAAAATGTTTTCATTTTTGCTGCTCCTTTTTAAATCATATTAAATGCCATAAAAAATGTTTCAAACAAACCGGATCATTTCAAAACCTGCTTGTTGAAAACAACCAATCCCAATGGGGATGCCGCCATATATAGCAACCCCCGTGCCATGGGCGTAACTGTCTGTTTTTGATGGACGTTGTCATTATGCGCTAGAAATTCACAAAGGCTTTGAGTTACGAGAACATCGCCCCAGGTTACAATTTTTGCACTTTTTTGAAAATCGGCAACCTTGTAAAAACCAAAAAAATAGAGCAAATCCCTGAATTTTAATTTTGATATGAATTTTGTCTTGGAACCGGCCAAGGCCATGGAGGGGGCCTCGTTGTTTGATCGAATTAAATTCGTTGTCTTGCCAAGGCGCAGGGATATTGGTATAAAACATTTTTGTATAAGAATAGAAATAGAGCCAAGTGGGGTGTGTAAATTGGAAAGAGTAGATCATTCGGGCAGGTTCCTGGTTCTTGAGGGGATCGACGGATCGGGTAAAAGTACCCAGATGCAGCGGATACATAAGCGGTTGGTAGAAAAAATAACTTCGGCGGTCTCAACCTTTGAGCCCACGGATGGCCCGGTGGGCTCTTTGATCCGAAAAATGCTGTCCGGGAGCGTTGAAACAGACCAGCTCACCATTGCCTCATTGTTTGCAGCGGACAGGACCGATCATTTGTTGAACCGGGCAAATGGGGTCAAGGCAATGGTGGACCAGGGGCAGGTTGTTCTCTGCGATCGGTATTATTTTTCCTCCTATGCCTACCATGCCCAGTATATGGATATGGACTGGGTGATCCAGGCAAACGCCTTGAATGCCAAGATTTTAAGACCCACGGCCACCTTGTTTATTGATGTGGATCCGGATATCTGTCTTGAACGGATCCGGGCCAACCGGGATTCTTTGGACATGTATGAGAAGATTGATATCCTGAAACGGGTCAGGGATAATTATTTTCTGGCCTTTGAGAGACTTAAGGATCAGGAAAAAGTCATCATCATTGACGGAAATGACCTCCCGGCCCGGGTGGAAAAAAATATCTGGAAAATTGTTCAACAATTATTGTAAACTTAAGTGTGCGACAAAGGCCACGTTATGAATAAAACCGATATGAAAAAGATCTGTATCATTGACGGCCAGGGCGGTGGTATTGGATCTGCCATTATTAAGCGGGTTAAGGAGCGGTTTGGAGAGACCATAGAAGTGATCGCCCTTGGTACCAATGCCATTGCAACGGCCCAAATGCTCAAGGCAAGGGCAAACAAAGGGGCCTCCGGCAGCAATGCCATTGTGCAGACGGTAAAAAAAGCCGATGTTATTATCGGCCCCGTGGGCATTATCATGGCCCATGCCATGATGGGGGAGGTTACCCCGGAAATGGCAGAGGCGGTTTGTTTTTCCGAAGCCAAAAAAGTATTGCTGCCCCTGACCCAGGAAAACATCTCCATTGTTGGGGTGGCAGGATTGTCCCTGCCCCTTTTGGTGGATGAACTCATAGGATCCCATTTATCATTTTTAGATAAGGAGTAAGAAAACCATGTGTGAAGCAAATGCATATATAGTTAAAGCAGAAAAAGAAGTACTGGTTATGGAAGCCGTGGACAGGGTTGAACCGGAAGAGGACGGGGTTCGTCTTGTGTCCATTTTTGGAGAACAAAAATTTATCAAGGGAAACATTCACTCCCTTTCCCTTGTGGATCACAAAGTTTACATCCAGTCCATAAATTAGGGTGGGATCCTGTTTTAATGATTAAATCACCATGAAGAACAGGACTTAAGGTGAGAAAGGTGGTAAAGGGATTACTGCCTTTCTCTTTGAATTCATGGGGAAAGGTCCGCTATGAAACCATGGACACAGCGTCCCTGTTTTCTATAAAAACACCGAACACCTTTGCTCGGCCTGCGGGGTGGACAATTACCAGGTTATATGATTCGGATGAAGTTGTTAAGTTTTTCTTTTATCTCTTCTGTGTTTTCGTTATTTTGTACGGATAGAATCCTGGCATTTTTTTCTGTAAGCCTTAAAAATTTTTTGCTTGCGTTGATATTTCCCTTGCCTGCGAAAGTGCAAAAAAATGCAAGCTGGGGCAGGTATTTCCTGTTTTGAACCAGATAGGTTCTGAGGGCAGGCGAAAGATTGCCGAACCAGACCGGTGTGCCCAGGATGGCAAGGTCATAGGCGGAAAGATCGTGTGTCGGTTGTTTTATCAGGGTTTGCCTCTGTAGCAGGGCGTCCACACCACCGGAAAGGTTGCCCAAAACCCCTTTGCGGTTTTTCAAATCAATAATTTCCTCGATCTCACAATTAAACGACTGTTTCAGAAGATCTGCAATTTTTCTGGTGGTCCCTGTTCGTGAGTAATATGCAATTAATACTTTTTTCATCACCATCCCATTCATAAAATAATTGTTTAAAATACCATACCCGGTCTGATTTCGGATATAAATGCACCAGAATTCGTACCAGCATTCATTCTACCTGTAAAGAATTATTCAAACAATTGCTTAAATTTTGGGCGACACACCATGACCCTTATTTGGTCTGTGAATTATTCGGGTCAAGAATTGTTTTTACGGATAAAAAAAGGTATATCCACATGTATTTAAAATAAAATTCAGAGATGATCGGTGAATTGTATGCAAAAAATTGTTTTGATTACAGGGGCTGTTACCAGCGGGAAAACAAGTTTGCTGGATTTTCTGGCAGGGCTTTTCTCCTCCCAATGGCAGGCAGACGGATTTATAGCAAAGGCTCCTGAAAGAGTACATAATTCTGCCCAATTCGCTTCAGGGTATGTACTTTGCCGAATAGGAAAATCGGAAACCTATCCCTGGGCAACTCCACAAAAAAACAACAACGGGTATTGTTTCAATCAGGATACCCAAAATTTTTTGGACAACAAGTTTGCACATACGCTTGTTGCCAATTGCCCGGACATTTTTTTTCTTGACGAACTCGGCAAGCTTGAACTTAAAGGTAGCGGGCTTGAAAAGGTATTGCAGTCAGCCGTCAACTCAGAGATAAAAATACTTGTGTGCACTGTAAAAAAAAGATTTTTCAATGATATCGTTGAAAAATACGGTTTGCAAAATTCCATATGTATTGACCTTGATATCATGGACAAAGACCAGGCAATTGCAAAGACCACCCACTATATTGAATTTTCCATATAACCGGCATGACCGGAGCATGGTATTTGCTCCTGGCCACAACGAAAAATGAAATTCCTATAATTGCAATATCTTGGACGGAGTTTCATATAAAACAATTGACCAAGGATGAAAACTGTGCCGCATTCAATAAAAATATGCTGACCCTGCGTCAAATTTGATTTTCAGAAGGCATATTGGGATCGTGCCGTTACAAAAAAAAGCGTTTTTTCTCCCTTTCCAATTCGATCAATTCCGAAAATTAATTATTGTGTTTGGAACCAATTCTTTTCTAAACGCTAATTTGGTAGATGGAAAAAATTCTCCTTGACAGCGGTTTTCTTATGTGAAATAAGTTTGAAACAAATGTTACAAACAAGGGGGCGAAATTGAACAAAAAGTCCAAAAATAAACCAGACCTGTTTGCACGCATCCGGGCCTTGAAAAAATTGACTTCTACCCAGGCCAAACTTGTTGAATTGTTTCGTAATAACCAAAATAGTCTGGCCTTTGAAACCCTGATCATGCTGAGTGCAAAAGCAGGTGTGAGCAAGGCTTCCACTGTGCGTTTTTTGATTCATGTCCTGGGATATCGGGATTTCGCAGAATTCCAGGCCGAGCGCCAGGAATTAATGGAGAATCGTCTTGAATCCCCCATCATGCGGTATCTGAGAGCCAGTGACGATGACCCCAATGGCAACAACGCTCTGATTCGCCATATCCCCTATACGCTTCAGGCTATCCAGCATGCTTACAACCACATGGATATGGGCATTTTTGCCCGGATAACACAGATTCTGGCCGAAACTGAGCGTCCGCTGTATTTCATGGGGCACCGCACATCATATGGATTGGTTTTTATGATGTATATAAATCTTCAGTATGTAAGGCCAAAGGTCTGCATGCTGGGCGATGCACACACAGCTTTCCCCCCTGAATTATTGAATGTTGGCAAAGATGATGTTGTTTTCATCGTTTCCCGAAGGCGTTATTCGCGAAATTCTTTAAAGATAGCCGAGGCGCTCAAAAATATCGGGGCCCAGCTTATCCTGATGACGGATTCTGAGGTGGCGCCCCTGTCCCATCTTGCCGATATCCAGCTTGTGGTGCCCCAGATAGAGCCGGCCGTTTTTGAAAGTAACGCAGCCTGGACTGCCACCCTGGAAGCCATGTCATTGACTGTGGCGGACAAATGCCGCCGTAAAGATCCAGATTATCCTGCCGGCACCGAATTTATTTTAAACAAACATTTCGGTTTTCTGGAAAATTGATGTAAGCACAGATTTTTAAAATATTTGTTTGGCTGGCGAAAAAAACGCCGGCCATTGAAGACGCGGGGATAAAGTAAATCATTAATATTATTTAAGGAGTTATTTATGTTCAAAATTTTTCATGCGCTGGGATTGTCAGTGTTAATAAGTGTTTTGATGGTCTCAAATGTAATGGCTGGAGAGTGGCCAAACAAACCCGTCAGATTGACAATAGCTTACGGAGCCGGCGGAACCACAGACATGAGCGCGCGTATGATGGCGTCTCTTCTGGAAAAAGAATTGGGGCAGACCATAATTGCCCAGAATAAACCCGGCGGCGGCGGATCAGTCGCAGCCAGTATCGCCTCCACCCAGAAGCCGGACGGTTATAACCTTTTCACCCTGGTCACAGCACCGGCAGCTATCACACCGCATATGCAGGATCTTCCCTTTAACCCCCTGACCGATTTTACGCCCATCGCCCGTTACGGGCTGTGGCATTATGCCCTGGTCGTTAAGGCAGATTCTCCATTTAATACCCTGGATGATCTTATCGCCTATGCCAAAAAGAATCCGGGCAAGGTCTCCTACGGTTTGTCCGGTTCAGGCAACCCCCAGCATCTGGTCATGGAGCGCTTAAAGAAAGAAACAGGCATCGATTTAAAGGCAATACCCTTTAAAAATGGTGCCGAAGCAGTCACAGCGGCCATGGGTGGACACATCAGTGCTGTGGCAGGGGTTACAGAATGGGTGCCCCAGGTCAAGGCCGGGGAAATGCGTCTGCTGGCTGTGTTTGATGCCGAAAGAATGAAAGAATTTCCCGACGTACCCACCCTCAAGGAATTGGGATATGATATTGTGGCGCCTTCATGTCTGGGAATTGCCGGCCCCAAGGGAATACCGGCACAGGTTGTGGCAAAGCTTGAAAAAGCCGTTAAAAAGGTTATGACGGATCCCAAGTTTGTCCAATTGATGGACAAGATTATGATCAAGAGTGCCTACCTTGATTCAAAGGATTTCGGCCTGTACATCAAAGAGATCTACGAACAGCAGGGCAAGATTATTCGCGATGCTGGTTTGTCCGCTAGATAGAGAAATAAAGGGCTCCGGAGTATCCGTTCCGGGGCCAAGCAAAAAAAAGGATTGTCTTGCCATGTACAACCGATATAAAATTGATTTTTTAAGCGGGGGCGGGCTTTTCGCCTGCTCTCTCATTGTTCTTTTTTTTCTGATACCCAATTATGTGAGTGTGGGAGGGTCTGCTGAAATCTCTCCGCGTTTTTTTCCAAAAATAGCAGCCGTGGCATTGGCTGTTTTAAGTTTCTCCCTGATCGTAAAATCCTTTCTGGCACTTTACCACCACGAAAAATGGGCAGGACTTGCCGACCTGTTTATCCCCAGGATGGCTACCGCACCAAGCTTCCGGCCATTTCTATGTGTGGCAATCGTCGCCCTCTACTTTATACTGTTCGAACATGCTGGATTTTTATTGGCCACCCCTCCGGTGGTGGCGCTGTTGATGTTGTCTTTCGGTCAGCGCCGGCCGGTTCGTATCACAGCCATCAGCCTTGTCCTGACAGGAGTCGTTTTTGTGTTGTTTACCTATGGACTTAAAGTCCCCCTACAATAGAGGTCGTCATGCTTAATGAACTTATGATTGGTTTTCAGATGGTTTTGACCATGGGCAACATCGCCGCAATTTTTTTGGGTGTTGTTTACGGGGTATTTATGGGCGCCGTCCCGGGTCTGACCGGCACCATGGGAATAGCGCTTATCATTCCTTTGACATACAGCCTTTCACCCATCACGGCTTTTTGTGTGCTTTTGGGTACATACAAAGGCTGCCTGTTCGGAGGGGCGATCCCTGCCATCCTCATCAATACGCCCGGTTCACCTGCTGCGGCGGTTACAGTTTTTGACGGATTCCCCCTGGCTCAAAAAGGGCAGGCCGGTAGGGCCATGGATGTTGCTTTATGTTCTTCTGTGCTGGCCGATGCGTTTTCCACAATTTGTTTGATCTTTCTGGCTGTTTTCCTGGCCAGGATCTCCTTGAAATTTGGTCCTCCTGAATATGCCTGCCTGATCGTTTTTTCCCTGGCCATCGTGGCCGGGGTCTCTGGCGATTCAGTCCTCAAAGGTGTTATGGCGGCTGTGGTGGGCTTTTTGCTCGGCACTGTCGGCCTGGACCCCATGATGTCTACCCCGCGGTTTACCTTTGGTATGCCGACCCTGTTCAACGGCATTAACATGATGGTCCTCATGATAGGACTGTTCGCTGTTTCCGAGGTTCTGATGCAATCGGAAGCCAAGGGAAAAGACATGCTTAAGTCAATTCCAACTGGTAAGGATAGAGCCTCCTGGGCAGATATCAAGCGCTGTCTGCCCACAATTTTGCGGGGCAGTATAATAGGATTGTTCATCGGTGCTATTCCGGGCCTGGGCGCAACTCCGGCAACTTTTTTGACCTATGCTGAAACCAAACGGGTTTCCAAACATCCTGAAAAATTCGGGCATGGCGCCATAGAAGGTGTGGCTGCGGCAGAATCCGGCAATAATGCCACCTGCGGGGGGGCTTTAATTCCTTTGATGGCACTGGGTATTCCCGGTGATGTCACCACAGCAGTGTTGCTGGGGGCATTTCTCATACATGGCCTCACGCCGGGTCCGGCTTTGTTCAAAGAAAATATCTCCATGGTTTACAGTATTTTTGCTGCATTGTTGGTGGCAATTTTCTTTTTGCCTGTGGTGGGACGGGTGTCCATACGGTTTTTTTCGCTCATAGCCAAGGTACCAAGCTCCATTGTCTATCCGGTCACTACAGTCCTGTGTACGGTTGGCGTCTATGGTTTTAACTCAAGTTTCACAGATCTCTGGCTCATGCTGATATTTGGTGTTGTGGCCTATTTCATGCGAAAATTCGGATTTGCCCTGGCTCCTTTGCTCATTGCCTTTATTCTTGAACCCATTGGAGAGAGGGCCATTCGTCAAAGTTTGACCTTGTCCGATGGCAGCTTGAGTATTTTCGTTACCCGGCCAATCTCTGCGTTTTTTCTTGGAATGGCAATTCTGGCGGTGATTATCCTGATAAAAATGAAAAGGAAAAAACAAATTGCCTGAAAAAAAAGATATTTCTTTGCGGGTTAATGAATTAGCCCGGGAACTTGCCGGACCCATGACCTCTTTTCGGCGTGATTTGCACCGCCACCCGGAGTTGGGTTTTAAGGAAAAACGAACTTCCCGGGCAATTGAGTCGTTGTTGGCCCAGTCAGGAATCAATATCGTCCCCCTTGGAACACAGCCCGGTGTTCTGGGTGTTATAGAGGGCCGGGCCGCGCTTGATTCCCATCCGGTAACAGCTCTCAGGGCAGACATGGATGCGCTGCCCCTAAAGGAAAAAACCGGACTTGAATATAGTTCTAATTATCCTGATGTTATGCACGCCTGTGGTCACGACGGCAACACCGCCATGGTGGTCGGTGCCGGCATTATTCTTTCCCGTTTGAAGGAAAGCTATGGCGGTACGGTCAAGCTGATATTCCAGCCGGGAGAAGAAACACTTCGGGGAGCGCAATGCATGATTGACCAAGGGGTGCTGGACAATCCCAGGGTAGATCGTATCTTTGCCTGTCATGGGTGGCCATGGATATCCACTGGTCAGATAGGTGTTTACCCTGGAAATTATATGGCTTGTGCCGGGCGGTTCGAGATCAAAATTACCACTTCCGGGAACCATGGTGCCTATCCCCATCAGGCCCCGGATGGGCTTTTGACTGCCTGTGAAATTGTTCAGCGTCTTAACTGCGTGGTCGGCCGGGAAGTGAATGCCCTGGACAGCGCAGTCTTGTCGGTCTGCACCATCAACGGGGGACAGGCTTTTAACGTTATGCCCGATGAGGTCATACTCACCGGTACTATTCGTTGTTTGAACGAGACGGTTGAAACCAGCTTAAAGGCAGCCATCAAAAGAATTGTTAAAGGCAGTGCCCAAACGGACAGATGCGGATACAGCCTGGCCTTTGAGGATTTGGTTCCGGCCCTGTGCAACTCAGCTTCGGGTGTGGCTGCAGTTCGGGCGGCAGCCAGGCAGATTATGCCTTTGGAAGATTTGACAGTGTTGTCCCAATCCTGCATGGGAGCAGAGGATTTTTCCCTTTACCTGCAAAAAGTATCTGAGGGTGCTTTTATCAGGGTCGGTGTGACACCGGAAGGCCAGGAGCCAGTGCCCTTGCACAATGGTAGTTTTAATTTTGACGACCAGGCCCTGGAAAGAGGTATGGCCCTGTTGGCACAGATCGTGCTCGACGGCCATCTGCCTTGAAATACCTGGCCTGATTTATAGTTTTGTCCCGGGTGTCGTTTTTTTTAAAAAATGCAATTATTTTTAATAATTACTTTTATTTAGCCAAATAATTGACTATACTTTGAGCACTATATGGGAATGATTTTCATCCTTAAACACAGAATAAAACCTTAAAAAACAATGTGGCAAGCGCCGGCCGGAACAGATCGTCTTCCAGGAGGCGTCACACCATGAAATCTTTGGCCGTATACCTAATGACAATAGAAACACCGGCTGGCAGGGCAGGGTCCTGACATATAGTACGAGATTTTATGAAGGAGACTATAATGGAACAGACCAGAATTTTAGTGGTGGATGATGAACTGGTGATTCGCGAATCACTGTCTGGCTGGCTTAAAAGGGATGGTTACCATGTTGATACCGTGGCAAGCGGGGAAGAAGCCCTTGAT
Organism: Desulfobacteraceae bacterium; assembly: GCA_016743945.1. GTDB lineage: Bacteria > Desulfobacterota > Desulfobacteria > Desulfobacterales > Desulfobacteraceae > NBML01. Next base: position 82,893 of record JADGFI010000013.1, on the reverse strand, counting down.
TTATTAAAAACCCAAAGCTTTGATATCCTGCTTCTGGACATTCAGCTGGACGGTATCACCGGCATGGAGGTGCTCACCCAGGTTAAGGAAGCGTATCCGGATATTGATGCGATTATGATTACAGCATTTGGTTCGATTCCGTCAGCCGTTCAGGCCATGAAATCCCATGCTTTTGATTATATTTTAAAGCCCTTTGACCCGGATGAACTGGAGGTGATAATCCAGAAACTTGTAAACCATCGGGCAAGGGAAAAAGAGAATGTTTTTTTAAAAGAGGAATACAAAAATCAGACCCGGTTTGAGAGTATCATCGGCCAGTCTGAGCCAATGCAGAAAATTTTCCGGCTCATTGAAGATATCCGGGACACAGATTCCTCCGTGCTGATTACCGGTGAAACCGGTTCCGGCAAAGGGCTGGTGGCCAAGGCCATTCATTCCAACAGCCGGGTCAAGGATGGCCCCTTTGTCAGTGTAAATTGCGGCGCCATTCCCAAACACATCATGGAAAGCGAGTTGTTCGGCCATCGAAAAGGCGCATTTACCGATGCCAGTGAAACAAGGAAAGGCCGCCTGGAACTGGCTGTCGGGGGAACGCTTTTTTTGGATGAAATCGGTGAAATCAGCATGCGCATGCAGATTGACCTGCTCCAGGTGCTGGAGGATAAAATATTTTATAAAGTCGGCGGAACCCAGCCCATTGCAGCCAATTTCAGGGTAATTGCCGCAACCAATGCCGACCTTGAACAGGCCATACAGGACAGGATATTCAGAAAAGATCTGTTTTACCGTTTAAATGTTATTGCTTTTACCATGCCGCCGTTAAGGGAACGCAAAGAAGATATCCCGCTGCTGGCAGAACATTTTTTAACCCAATTCACCCAGGAGGTAAACAGAGGCGTGGAACGGATCAGCCGCGATGCCATGGACGAACTCATGCTGTATGAGTGGCCGGGAAATGTCCGGGAACTGTCCAATGCCATTGAACGGGCAGTGGTGGTTTGCAAGACCAGCACCATAATTCCCTATGATCTGCCCATTGGCCCGTCTCTTGAAGATGAGCTTAAAGCCAGGTATTTTTCCCTGGGCGATCTGGAAAAACAGCACATTTTAAAAATCTTGAACCAGACCCAGTGGAATATATCCAAAAGTTCCGTCATCCTTGGCATTGACAGATCCACCCTTTACAATAAAATCAAGCGGTACGAGTTGAAAACCGATAAAACCAGATAATCCCGGCATAAACGCCATGAAAAAAACAGATATCATCATTTCACCCATTGGAAAGATTTCTCCATGGATCTTAGAGACCATTGCCCGAGAAATCAGGGTAATATTTAAACTCCCCACACGGATAATGCCGTTACTCAATGATATTTTCTTTGCCCATGACCCTCAAAGAAATCAGTATTATTCCACAAAAATCCTGGACGCCCTTGAAAGCCGTGCCCCAAAGGCGTGTATAAAACTTCTGGCCGTCACCCGGGAGGACCTGTTCATTCCCATTTTAACCCATGTCTATGGTGAAGCAAGGTTAGGGGGGCTGCCAAGTATTATTTCCATATCAAGACTCATTGAATACACCCAAATTGATTCCCGGGAAAAAAACCGTTCCCGGATCATCAAGGAATCCGCCCATGAACTGGGGCATACCTTTGACCTGCGGCATTGTCCGGATAAAACCTGTATCATGCATTACTGCCGGAAAATTGAAGAGGTTGACCAGAAATCAGAAAAGTTCTGCCGGTATTGCAAGATTTTCCTTTCCGACAGTATTAAGGTTCTTGGGTGATAAATTTTTTTGTCAGCGCTTCCCAGGAAATCCCGGGAAGATCCCCGGGAAGATCCCCGGGAAGATTCCCGAAAAGATCGGACACCAGGCTGCCGCCGTCGGCTGCCCGGACCTGGGTTTTTTCCTCAAGAAAGGCATACAGCTGTTTTACTTGACTGCCCATGAAATCTTTACTGGTATCCATGAATAACAATTGTTTAAGATCCTGCTTCAACCCGGGACAATAGGCCATAAATAACCAGCCGTCCGTATAGGGTGCCTGGTTTATCCGGTTTGGCTCTCTTCGCACCCGGGGGTTTACCTCGGTGATGATTCCGGTGACAGGGGATACAAAAGACACCCTGTTTTTTTGGCGGTAGAGGGTTGCAATGGACCGGCCCTGTTCCAGTTTTTTGCCCAGCAAAGGCCCGTAAATCCTGTCAAATTTTCCCAAAAGCCGGCAGGCAAAATCATCAATCCCCAGGCGTACCATCCCTTGGTCTTCTATTTTAACCCAGACATGACCTGGATGAAGATAATATCCGTTTGGCAGGGAAATACCGCTGATATCCTCAAACCCAACCGGCTTTAATAGGGCATGGACCTTGAACTGGTCATGGAAATACTGGTCAAACTCACAATCAACGCAATGATAGGATTTAGGACAGGTTCTAAATCCAATATGCCCTTTCATGTGATGGATACAGGGCCGTTTGCCAACGGGCATTACCCTCAGCCTGTCCTGCCAGGCAATAAAATTGGCCCCTTTCCCTGTCACGGGTATTTTTTTTTCTTTCATGGTTTCATTGGCAAGGCAGACCCGGGTCATGGACCTGTCAAATTGACAGCCAATACAAAAAAAATCTTTGTAGCAGTATTTTTTGTGGACAACCCCTGCCTGCATCCAGAGGCATTCGGGCAGGGTCTGCTGTTTTAAATCAGGTTTCATTTGGGTCACCTTTTTGTTTGAATGATGGTCAGGTTCTTAAAAAGGTATGGGTCAGATTTTGCCAACCCAGGGCGGGGAGATTTCCATATACATCGGTCATTAAAACCCCGCCGTCTGCACTCAAGGTCCCTGCAACATCCTCGATCATTTCTTCCAGGGCGGTAATTTCACAGTTCAGCCAGTCAACACTCGTATCATCGGTCATAAGATTTTTTAGTGCCCCCTTGATATCACAATTATGGACTGTAAAAAGCCAGCCGTCCCGGTACGGTCTTTTAACGGGAAGATCCGGAGAGGTTTTCACCGAATAGTTCACATTGGTTATCACGCCGTTGACAGGCGAGAGAATATCGGCAAGATTATTCGCCCGTTTTATACCCCAGCCCGGCTTGTTCTGATTTAATTGTTGCCCGATCAAGGGAAGGTCAAAGGCGTCGGGTCCACCCAGAACCCTGAAGGCAAAATCATCCATCCCCACCCGGATAAAGCCGCCGCTGTCAATACGGGTCCAGGTATGCCCGGAATGAAAATAATAACCATTGGCCAGCTTAAATCCCTTTACATCTTCCATTTCCACACCGGCATGGCCGGAACCGGGGGACAGGGTATCCTCAAATAATTGATCAAACTCGCATCGGTAACAATTATAATTTGTGGGGCAGTTCCGGTAGTCTGCCCTGCCCGTCATGGCATGGCGGCAGGTCCTTTCTTTGCCATCCTTTTTTCTCATGGCTGTCCGCCAGGAAATCTGTTTTCCGGCAGCCACCATTTTTTCCATGGCCGTATCATACTTGCACCGGGTGCAGTCATAATACTGGCTGCAGTTTTTTTTGGTCACCACGCCTGCCTGCATCCATAAACAGGGCCGGGCAATCGTGCTTTCTTTGTCCTGCCACAGATTTTGGGTCTTTGAATAATTTTGTCGGGTTGATCTGGTTTTTAACATTTTATGCATCTTTTGCCTCCTTTGTTGCCTTTCGTAAGATCGGGTTTAAAATTGAGTCCTGTTCCAGGGATCTTGTTATGACCCCTTTATGTGAACTGAACAGAGCAAAAATGATACCGGGGTATATCCGGAAAGGAAAAAAAATGGCTCAACCCTTTCCCCCAAGACGTTTAAAATTTCGGCAGCCCTTAAGATTTCCCGAAGAAAAATCCTGGACTATCGTTTTTTACAACAGTCTTTTTTTAAAGAAACAAGATAAAAAGTTGAAGCCCGCCTGCGGTTCTGTCTGAAGCCGTATGTTGGATTTTACGACATGGGTTTCTATATTTACCACAGTCAAGCGAACCTAGGGTATCATCTCCTCCTTGGTATTTTAATACATGTCGGGAATCTTTAAAGAACAATTTCTTGCACCTGTCCCATGGCCTGTGATAAAAATGAATGAATCGATTTAACCTTTCTTACCCATTTCCAAAGGAGATGCCGGTGAACCTTCCACAAAACGAAATGGAAACCATTCTTAACGGTATACAAGATTTTATCCTGATTATCTCCCCTGACCGCGAAATACTGGAAGTGAACGATGCCTTTTTAAAGCATATGAAATATACCCGAAAAGATGTCGTTGGCAGGAAATGTTATGAGGTGTTTAAGGAGGTAACCCGGAAAAGCAGCAATTGCCATGCAAAATGCCCCTTGGAAAAAGTGGTCCGGGAAAAACGCCACTGCCAGGAGGAATTAACCCGGCTTGGCAGCGACGGCGAACCCAGGTATACGGAATTGAGTATTTTCCCCATATGGGAGCGCAAGGGAAAAATTTCCAAGTTCATTGAAATCAGCCGGGATGTCACCAAACGGAAAGCCGATGAAAAGCAGACCCAAAATTATCTGGTTAAAATGGTGGAAGAACGCACCCGCCAGTTGAAAGAAACTCATGAAAGGCTGCTGCACCAGGATAAAATGGCGTCTCTGGGCAAATTATCCTCTTCAATGGTTCATGAGATCAATAATCCGGTGGCTGGAATTTTAAACCTGGTGATGCTGTCCAAAAGAATCTTAAAGGAAGATGATATCCAGCAAGATGAACTGGACTTGTTTCTTCGGTACCTGGATCTCATGGAAACCGAAACCCGTCGGGTAAGCCGGATTGTCAGCAATCTTCTGGTTTTTGCCCGTCAGTCCAAAATTGAGGTGATCAAATTTGATGTCAATGAACTGATTGAACAGACATTGATCCTCAACGCCAACCTGCTAAAAATTAATAAAATAAGGATAATCCAAGCATTTGAGCACAATCTTCCCCTGATAACCGGATCACAAGACCAGATCCAGCAGGTCATCATGAACCTGATCTCCAATGCCGCAGAAAGCATGTCCGGGATGTCGCAAAAACGGTTGACCTTAAAAACCTATAGCCGGCAAAAAGAAAAATTTGTTGTGATCCAGGTCAGTGATACCGGCATCGGCATCCCCAACGATACTATTTCAAAGATATTTGAACCTTTTTTCACCACAAAGAAAAAAGGGAAAGGGGTGGGATTAGGGCTTTCTGTGGTATATGGGATCATAAAAGAGCACAATGGCAATATCTTTGTGACCTCAACCCCGGGAAAAGGCACCCGGTTTTCCATAACATTTTTCCAGGAACTGGACCCAAAAAGAAAAGAGAAAACACTGATGTCAAATCAAGATCCACACTGAAAAAGAATCCATATGAACCCTTATCCCCCCACAAAAAATGGGGGTAATGATATCCTAAAGATATCATTACCCCCATTGGTGTTTTACCAAACTTTTTTTAGATTACCATCCTATGGTCAGGTAATCGTGCATGGAGTTGGCAACAGCCCGCCCGGCCCCCATGGCAAGGATAACCGTGGCAGCCCCGGTGACAATATCACCTCCTGCCCAGACTCCTGGTTTGGAGGTTTTTCCGGTAAGAGGATCCGCCTCAATATTGCCCCATCGGTTCAGGTTCAGATTCGGGGTGGAGTTGGTTAAAAGCGGGTTGGCATTGGACCCTACTGAGACCACTACCAGATCACAGTCGAATTTATACTCAGACCCTTCAATGGGAACAGGCCTTCTTCTGCCGGAATCATCCGGTTCTCCCAGTTCCATTTTCAGGCATTCCATGCCCGTGAGGCGACCGTTTTCGTCTCCAAAAAATTGGGTGGGATTGGTCAGAAGAACAAATTCAATTTGTTCCTGTTCTGCATGGTGGAGTTCTTCTTCCCTGGCCGGCATTTCATCTCTGGAGCGTCTATAAACTATTTTGACCGAGTTTGCGCCCAGGCGCATGGCGGTTCTGGCCGAATCCATGGCCACATTTCCAGCGCCTAGAACTACGACATTCTTGCCCCGGGCAATGGGGGTGTCATATTCGGGGAAAAGATACCCCTTCATCAGGTTGGTCCGGGTTAAATATTCGTTGGCAGAGTAAATACCAATCAGGTTTTCACCGGGCAGATTCATGAACCTTGGCAGGCCAGCCCCCACACCGATATAGGCTGCATCATAGCCTTCTTCAAATAATTCATCAATGGTGACCGAGGCCCCGACAACGGTATTGCACTGGATATCGGCACCCATTTTTTCCAGGGTGGCCACTTCCGATGCCACAATTTCCTTGGGCAGCCGAAATTCTGGGATTCCATAAACCAGAACGCCGCCGGGTTTGTGGAATGCTTCAAAAATAGTAACCTCATGGCCCTTGAGCAGAAGGTCGCCTGCAACGGTGAGACCAGATGGTCCGGAACCGATGACCGCTATTCTTTTGCCGGTTTTTTCCATCACATCAGGGACAGTCCCGACTCCGTTTTTCCGTTCATAATCGGCGGCAAATCTTTCAAGATATCCAATGGCTACGGGCTGGCCTTTTTTGCCCAGGATGCAGCGGCCTTCGCATTGTTCTTCCTGGGGGCAGACCCGGCCGCAAACAGCGGGCAGAGCGTTACGTTCCCATAATTTATTGGCGGCACCGGAAAAATTACCGTCAGCAATTAATTTGATAAACTCGGGTATACTAACGGATACCGGGCACCCGTCAACACAGGCTGGTTTTTTACATTGAAGGCAGCGTTTGGCTTCAGCAATGGCCATCTCAGGGGTGAGTCCCAGGGGGACCTCTATAAAATTTCTGCGCCGGACATCAGGGTCCTGTTCGGGCATTTTTGCCCGGGGGACCACTTCTTTCTTTGGTTTTTTCTCTGACATTTATTCCTCCCTATATACAACCGTCTCCGGTGCTTTTATTGTACTTTGCAATTGTTGTGGGCATCCATGCTTGCTCGTTCATCATCCAGGTAGGAAGCCAGACGTTTGGCCAGTTCATCAAAATCCACCTTGTGGGCGTCAAATTCCGGTCCATCAACACAGGCAAATTTGGTTTCTCCCCCGACGGTTACCCGGCAGCAGCCGCACATGCCGGTGCCATCCACCATGATGGGGTTGAGGCTCACAAGGGTTTTGACCCCCGCTTCCTTGGTGATCAGGCTGCAAAATTTCATCATGGGAATGGGGCCGATGGCAACTACCATGGCAATATCGTCTTTTGCAAGGGTTTCTTTTAATACATCGGTGACAAATCCGTGGTGCCCCTTGGAGCCGTCATCGGTGCAGATGTGGAAGTGGTCCGAGGCGGCTCTCATTTTTTCTTCCATGATGAGAAGATCATAGTTTCTAGAGCCCAGGATGGTGGTGACCTCATTGCCGGCGTCCTTCAGGGCCCGGGTGATGGGATGGAGCACGGCAATGCCGGTGCCGCCGCCCACACAGACAACTTTCCCCACATTTTCAACATGGGTGGGGGCCCCCAATGGGCCGATGAGGGCATAATATTCATCTCCCACCTGCAGCTCCTTGAACACGGCCGTGGATTTGCCGACCACCATATAGATGATGGTAATGGTTCCTTTTTCAGGGTTTGTATCTGCCATGGTTAAAGGGATCCGCTCCCCGGTTTCTTTTGCCTGGAGTATCACAAACTGGCCGGGCTTGGCTTTGCGGGATATTCGCGGTGCTTCTATCTCGTTGAGAATGATGGTCCCTTGGGCCATTTCCTCACGATATACAATTTTTGCCATTCCTTCCTCCTGTTCTATAAATCCATATGAAAGAGCCTAGTGCTGTAATAGTATTAGGTTACATTGTATGGCATTTAAAAAAATGAACTATTATCCAAAAAAATCTAATCTTAATCAGATTAGTCTATAAAATCAAGGAGAAAAGAAGCATTTGTTCATGTATCTTTTTTTCAGGCAGAGGGGATGATTTTTAGCCTTGGATATGGGAAGTTAAATATTGTAAAGCGGTTCCAATTTTGCTACCGTTTTCACGATGAAATTTGTACCTGAAAATTATGCAGGATTGAGGATTAAGGAGAACAAGAATGAAAAGAGCAATGATACTGGCAGGGCTTGTGGGGATACTTTTTTTTAGTACACTCGTTATTGCCGGGGAAAAAAATACGGCTGTGCAGAAAAAGGAAACACGAGAGATTACGGTCATGGAATCAGCAGATTTGGCCCGTCAGATTTCCTATGCACTGGGGTATGACATATTTGAGAATGTGAACCGCTACATGGAACTTGATCTGGAATCCTTTATAAAGGGGGTAAACGACAACCGTGCAGGTGAACCCAAGATGGAAAAAGAGCAGCTTCGCCAGATGCTTCTGGCCTACCAGCGGATTGCCCGGCAAAAACAGACCGAAAAGATGGAAAAGGCGGCTCAAGCCAGTCGGGCAGAAGGGGCAATCTTTCTTGAAGGCAACAAGCTAAAGGAGGGAGTGGTCACCCTGTCTTCGGGCCTTCAATATAAGATTATAGAAAAAGGGGAGGGCGCCATACCCGGTCCCGACGATACCGTGGAATGTAATTACCGTGGCACACTTCTGGACGGGACGGTTTTTGATTCCTCTTATCTTCGGGGTAAACCGGCGGTTTTTCAGGTGAGCGGTGTCATCAAAGGGTGGAGTGAAGCGTTACAGCTCATGCCCACAGGATCCCGGTGGGAGCTGTATGTCCCTTCTGATCTTGCCTATGGCGACCAGGGGGCCGGGGAATCCATCAAACCCGGGCAAACCCTTATTTTTGAAGTGGCGCTTCTGGCGATTATTGATTGACGGTCTTTTTGACCTTGGCATCCACCCCGTATTTTTTCTTGTTTGAGTTCAGCCGAAGGGCTGTCAAAAGGCCCTTGTCCCGTATGGTATAGAACATGAGTTTTCTTTTGTTCATGCTGAAAAATTTATTGCCATAGCGTTTGAGTTTGTCACGGTCTATGTCAAACCCCAACCCTGGATCAAAGGTGGGATTTAAGATCCCGTTTTCATGCAGGAACGGTTTTTTCAGAATACCGTCTCTTTTTTGAACGGTCCAGGAGGGAGGATTGATGGGATATTCCAAGGGCTTTATCCCATTGAACCCGCTGGCGAGAAGCACCTGGAGGTTCACGGCAAACCCAACCCCGTTGGTCCAGGTGTGTGGGGTGAATTTTAGCCCAAAGCGCTTGCAATGGGCCGCCACTTCAAGGGTATGGGCAATGCCGCCGGTCATGATGGCATCGGGCTGGAAAATATCATAACATTTTTTTTCCACCATCATTTTAAGTTCCGCCTTGCCGTTGGTGTGGATTTCTCCGCCGGTAATAGGGACCCGGCTGTAGCGGGTCAGGGCACAAAGCGTGTCATAATCATCCATGGGAAGCGGTTCTTCCAGCCAGGCAATCTTCATCTCTGCACAGGCATCGGCAAAATATTTGGCCCGGTCAAGGTCCCATAAGGGGGCATCATTGACGATGGTCACCCGCCATGCTTGATTGGCATCCACCCCAATGGCCATTTTGTCCCCCACCGCATCCACAACAGCCCTCACATGTTCGATGTCGGTCTGGACATCAAAGGCATGGACCCGGATTTTGATGGTTTTAAACCCTTCGGCCAGGCGTGCCCTAGCTTCAAAGATCCTGGAATCAACATCCTTGATTTCCCCTGTGGAGGCATAGAGTTCAATCGGTTCCCTTCGGCCGCCCAAAAGTTCATACACCGGCTTGTTGGCAAGTTTCCCCTTGATATCCCAGAAAGCCGGTTCAATCCAGTTGGCCCGGACCCCCAGGTAGGAAACTTCCCGGAGGCGTTGGAGCATGAGGTCAATATTGGTGGCATCATGGCCCAGAAGATAGGGGGCAATCAGATTGCCAAGTCCTTGTCTTTCCGAGGCAATGGCAGGGCCGGCACTATATCCTTCAATTCCATCCTGGGTTGTGATGCGGATCAGATCAAACCGGTTGTCCGTGGCAGGATATCCGGGGATCCAGCTGGGATAAAAGGGGTGGTCAAGGGGGATTCTTACATGGTACATGTCTACCTTGCTTATCCGATTTCCCTGGTTCCCTTGGTCCCCCTGCTTTTTTTGACCCATGGTGCCTCCCTCGCTGATGTGAAACCGCCTTTTTTTGCCGTTAACCCGGCAGATTATCCGGGGTTACAATGGCTCCCTTTTGGTCTTTTAATTCGAGCAAAGCCTGCTTTTGAGAGGCCAGAATATCAAACAATTCCCGGGGAATTCCCTCTTCTTTGGCATAGGCAGTTTCCTGCAGTTCGATACGGTTGATAATATTGTCGCAATAGAGGGAAAATTGTTTGTCATAAAGAGACCGCGGGTATTCCTTGTTAATAATTTCTTTAAACAATTTTTGTAAATCTTTGTATCTTGGCAGATTCCCGATGGGGGTGCTTAAGAATTCTATCTCATTATGGGCATACCGTTCAAGCCAGGCAAGCCAGACCTTGACATCCTTTTTTTCACCCAAAAGTTTGTTGGTTGTGCCGCCCCGGGATCGTTCCGTAAGAAAATAATTGAGCCCGGCCATGACTGGTCTATGTGCTTCCTGGATGGCGGGGTTTCCGAAAAATTTGAATTGGGCATCCATGTAATCCCCCAGGGCTCCTGGAATAAAAGGGGCATTTGCCCAGGGTGCTCGTTTTACCCCCGAGGCACCCACTTCCGTGGCGGTTGCAGCCGATACAATACAGGCGCCAATGACCACCCCGTTGTTGGAATTTTGTGCCACCCAGACCGGGGGCATGGTGTTGGCATCTCTGCCGGAATAGGTAAAAATCCGGGTCAGAACCCCTTCAGGATTTTGGGCTTCCGGGGAATAATTGTCAAGGGAGCTGGAGGCAAGTGTGCACCGGGAATTGGGATGGGACATGGGAATAGGGGTACCGCTTTCATCTGTTTTGCCTTTCTGCCATTCCCCCTGGAAATTAATGCCTCGCTCGGGGGAGGGCTCGTTATTTCCTACCCAGTTGGGAACCTTGTTCTCATCTATGAGAACGTTGGTCCAGATGACTTCATGTCCTTCTTTCCTTAACACCTTCATGAGCAATGGGTCACCCTCCTGGTTTACATCCTCCACAATCCCGAAGATTCCGTTTTCCGGGTTGATGGACCGGATGCTGCCGTCACCGGCAATCCACATCTGGGCCAGGTCATCTCCGACAAATACGCTGCCGGCCATGGCGGTTGTGGTCTTGCCGCATCCGCTGGGGGCGGCACCGGCACACCAGGTCACCCGATTCCCGGGGCCGGGAATACCGGTGATAAACATATGCTCGGACAACTCTTTTCCCCGGTTTGTGTAGACCGCCTTGTCCACGGCAAATCGATGATTTCCTTTTTTCAGGAGCAGGGTGTTTCCGGCATAGGTACATTTATAACTATAGGTGGTCTGAAATTTTCTATCCATAAAAACCCTGGCATCGGGCAGATCCTGGGTTCTGTTTTTCCCTTCGGAATGGAGGTTGGTGAAAAAATGTCCCTGGCGGATTACTTCCTTGTGAAAATTATCATAGGAGTTCCGGTAAAGCAGTTCGGCACTATGGCTCACATAGGCGGAACTGGTGATTTCAAGGGCGGGATTGGAAACAGGTGACCCCACAGGACCCCGCATATAAAATCCCACAATCATGGTCATGCCTTCCATGATATTTTTCAGGCTTGCCTGAATATCATCCAGGGCTTTTTTTCGATCCATGCGGTTGGCAAGGGAAGAAATATGGTCTTCGGGGTTGGCAATGTAGAAGGTCCTGTCTAAAATCCTGCCCTGTTCACCCGCCAAATCAAAGTGGATGGTGTGGTTTGCCATGGCAAGGGGAGCTTCCTCATGTTTTTCAAGGGCCATTTTTTTTATAAATGTTTGATCTTTGTGGGAACCGGTATTGATAAACACCCTGTCCGGGTTGCAAAGAAAAATGGCATTGGCAATCCGTATGAGGATTTCCGGGTGATCGATTTTTGATATCCGGGCCAGATGGGTATCATCCATTTTCTGTTTAAAAATTGTGAGTGCTTCTTCCGGTGATTTTATTTTTCCAAGCGTGTTCAAAATATCCATGTCATTATCCATGTCATTATCCGTATTATTTGATGGATTGTTATTTTTAAATGTTACTTTTCAATTGATTTTCAAAAAAAAAAGAGTTTTTTCCTTCTATCACTTAATGACCAAAAATCAAATGATATCTTTAAAAAAAAGAAAAGAAAAAACCTTTTTCTTTTTATATGGAGAAGCTGTATAAAAACAGGCGTATGCAAAAATAAATTTCAGGCCGGGGAGGAGAACGTTACCCATGGGTTCAAAAATAATTGCGGATTTACACAATCATACCACCGCTTCGGACGGTGATTTTTCACCGGAAAAATTGGTAAAACGGGCCAAGGAACTGGGGTTAAAGGCTCTGGGCATCACAGACCATGATACCCTTAAGGGCCTTGCAAAAGCCATTAGGGCAGGCGCTGACAGCCAAATTGAGATAATCCCCGGTGTGGAGGTCTCCATCCGGTTTAAACGCCCTTTTTTTACGGGAACCCTTCACCTGCTCTGCTATTTTTCCCGGGCGAGGCTGGCAGATGACAGCTTTGTCCATGAGTTTGAATCCATCCTGGCCCAGGGCAGGGGGGAAGGGTTGGTCAGGGATCGGGTGGCCCAGATTAACCGGGTGTTCGGCCCAAAAGGGGAGTCTCCGCTGTTGAAACGGGATCTTCTTTTCCAGGATATTGCCGACTACAGCGCAAATGCCACCCGGCGGCATTTTGCATTAGCCCTGGCAGAAAAACTGGGCCTTGGGGACAAGGAAATTATTAATCAGGTGATCGGCAACAAAAGCCCAGCCTACCTTCCCTCGGGCATAGAGCTCTCCCAGGGAGCTGCCATTATCCAAACCCTTCCGGTTGTGGCGGTTCTGGCACATCCTGCCGCAGGTTCCTTTCCCGGGGAAGGGCACTATAAAGAGGTGCTGCCCCCCATTGATGTGGTTGAACAAATTTTGCCCGAGTTTATCCAAGCCGGTATAAAGGGGCTTGAGGTATATTATCCCGGGCATACCCAAGAACATCAGCACCTCCTTAAATCCTGGGCAAGAAAACACACCCTTTTTATGACCGGCGGGTCGGATTGCCATGATGCAACACAGCGTCCTTTGGGTGTTTGTGGTATTTCTCAATCAGAATTTGACGTATTTAAGGGAGCCATTCCATGAGGCGAAAAGAAAAAGAGATAAAAGAGATGGCCGTAATTGAACAGATTATTAAACAATCCCGGGTCTGCCGGCTGGCCATGGTGGATCAGGATAAACCCTATGTGATTCCCATGAGCTTTGGCTACGATGGTTCTTATATTTATTTTCACTCTGCCCTGGAAGGTCGGAAAATAGACCTCCTTGAAAAAAATCCTCGGGTCTGCTTTGAGTTTGATGAAGTGATGAAGCTTGTGAAAAGCAAAGACGCCTGCGAGTGGGGAATGGCATTTAAAAGCGTGATTGGTGAAGGCAACGCTGTCTTTGTGGAGGATATTACACAAAAGGCCCAGGGTCTTGGCGTGATCATGGCCCAGTATTCCAAAAAAAGTTTTGAGTTCCCAAGGGAGAGCCTCGAAAAGACAGCTCTGATAAAAGTTGTCATCACCCGGATAACGGGGAAACAAAGTGTATAATGGCGGAGACTTGTAACGCCATCAATTTTTTCTTGGTTTTTTTTCAATATGAAAAAGGACAAACAAGGCCGCAACGCCTGCCAGAGTGATGAGGGCCGAGGCGTTAAAGGATGTCATATAGGCATAGGTTTCCAGTTTTCCAAGGCGGATGAGACCGTCGGTGATGGGGCCTGAGATCAGGGTTCCTGCCATGCCCCAGCTGAGGAAAAAAGTGGCATTAAAGACGGCAAACAACTTCCCCCTTTTGGCGGCCGGGATATAATCAGCCGCCAGCTCATAGGAGGCGGCAATGATAATGACATCGGACACTCCCATTAAAAAGGAGCTGAGGCAAACCCAATAAAGGGAAGTTGAGATTCCCAGGATGAACAGGGACAGGGCTGCGGCAAAAGAAGAGAGGGCCAAAAGGTACCGCTCTCCGTATTTTTTACACAGGATGCCGACGAACAATCCCGTGACGATAATACCCAGGGACCGGATATTGACCACATGGCTCAGGGTAATGGCGGACAGGTTAAGACCTGTGGGCAGGGATAGGTATTGGGGCATGGTAACGGCCACGGAGTTTCTGCCAAAATGGATCAGTGTCATGGCGGCAATAAAGACAAAAAAGGCAGGAGGAACAAAATTGTCCTGATCCGCTATTCGGGTTTTTTTTGGGGGCATTTTGCCAATGCCGCCCTCGGGGACCAAAAACATGGGAAAAATGGACACAAACATGATGATCCCAGATATCCAGAACAGGACGCCATGGTAAAATCCCCATCCCGCAAAGGCCGTTCCCATCCGGTCGTATAGGAGTCCTCCCGCAAGAACGCCCACTACCCTGCCAACCCCTCCCAGGCTTTCCAGTTTCCCCATTACCGCACTTCGGTTGCCTTGTTCATAAATGTCGGAGATCAGCGCACTCCAACCGATATTGGACATGGACCAGAAAATTTCAATGATGGAAAGTCCGATGATTACCACCCAGCCTGCCTCGGTTTTTCCCGACGGGATCCTGTGGCAATACCAGAGGAGAATGGTGCCCAGTCCCGCCAAAATTTCTCCCCAGACGATCAGGGATCGTCGTTTCTGGTACTTGTCCGAAAGCACGCCCCATAGATAGCGCTGGGAAACCACATTGACAATCATGGGAAAGGTGGCAAACAAAGTGGTGGTGGTCACTGAAAGACCTAAAAAATGCCGCAAATAGATGGTCAGGTAACTGTAAAAAAGGCCTCGCCTGAACATGGCCAGCATTTGAAAGGATGATATGCCCAAAAAAATTTTCATAAGGATACAGGCAATACCAGTCAAACCTCAAAAAATCAATGAAAATAAAGCACAAAATTTAGAGATACTCACCGGGACAAGAAGGGGGGGATATCCCATTGGTATCCCTATCAATATTGTTGCTATGGTTTACATACCCCGCATGGTTTATACCCTTCCTGGATCGCATTTTCCCTGGTATTGAAAACAGCGGTACAGTGTTTGTTTTTTGAATATCGACAATCAGGCGTGTGAAAAACAAGTGAGTCTGTATTGCCAAATAAGTGGGGACCAGGTTCAGTGGGCTTGTTTGCCGGCTTTCCAACGGGTTCAGTCATAACGGGTTCAGTCACAACGGGTTCAGTCACAACGGGTTCGGTCACAATTGGCTCAGTTTCAACAGGTTCAGTCGCAACAGGTTCAGTCGCAACAGGTTCAGTCGCAACAGGTTCAGTCGCAACAGGTTCAGTCACAACAGGTTCAGTCACAACAGGTTTGGTCGCAACGGGTTTGGTCGCTGTCGGCGATGTTTGGGGGGGCGCGGAAGGACCCTGTGTAACATTTCGTTTGTCCCAGGTGTCTGTCGCCTCTTCCCCATGTTTAAGATAAAGGATCAGACCGCCGCCGATGATAAGAGAGAGGGGGATTATACCCGCTAAAAAGTTTAGAAATGCCGGGAAGAATAGTGTGGAAAAAAAAATCCCGAGGATAATTGCGACCAAGCCGCCAATAACACTTTTCATGCGTAAACCCCTTTCGTTTAAATGTTTTAATACAATTGTGAACAGTGATTCACAATTCTTCCCGTTGGTTGTATTGCTATTTGGGGAATATTGTCAAGGAATTGGGTGGGAAAGATAATTGTTCTTGAATAAATTAGATTCATTTTTTACCATTGTCCTGCTCGAAAAACAGGGGTGGATCCTGTTGTGTTGAATATAGGCGGAAGGAGGCGCGGTAATATGACGCATTTGATCGATAAAATACTTTTCCAGGACCTTTCATCCTGTGATCCAGGGGAGGTGACAAAAAGAACCGGGGCTTTGTATGATGAAAAAAAAGGCTCCTATCGGGTAAGTATTTGGGGCAACTCCTATGATGTGCTGCCCCGACAATGCCGTATAAAATCAAGGGGGCAAGGATCCGGGGCCTACCGGGATTATTTGTATTTGTTTATGCTTCATTACCTTATGGGAGCCAAAGAGATACCTGTGTCCGGCCAGTGGATATCTGAAAAGGATATACCGGGTGGGATGGGCTTTTTCAGAGGCCCCCATACCCTGCCCGCACAGCTTGTGGCCCAGGCGTTTGGGAATGATCTTTCCGGTTTTTTGGGTGCTGGCAAAAGGCTTGGCGGTAAACCCCTTCCCATGGCAGACGCGGCCTTCTCTTTCCAAGTCACCCCACAGATTCCAGTGGCCGTACTTCTGTGGTTGGGGGATGAAGAGTTTGAAAGCCAGGCAACCCTATTGTTTGATAAGACCATTTCCCAGCACTTGCCCCTGGACATTATTTATGCCCTGGCTGTGGAAGTCTGCCATGCTTTTTAAAAAGAAGGCCCGGGTGAAATTCTCCTGGAAGTCGGTGGGCTATTTCTTTGCATTCCTGAAGGTTTCAACTGCTTCTTCCAGAACCGGCATTTTAAGGGAATATTGTCTGGCGCAATTTAAGGCAGATTCCATATCCAGAAGAGACTGCAGGTGTATGCCGTCATTTTCATATAGTTTCTGAATTTTTGAAAACATTTTATAAGGCGCCCGGCCTTTTTTAACCCCCTTTCCCACTCTTTGACCAAAGTCTTTCCAGAGACCTTCAAGATAAAGGGCTGTAAAGGTTGCCGTCCAGGGGATGTTCCCTGCTTCAAAGGTCTGGCTGCGACCTCCTAAATTAATGGCAAGGGCGCAGGCTTCATCTGCAATCTGGGCAACGAGATATCCTGTTTGGGTGCTGGTGGAAACAAGGCCTGCGCTGTGGCAGTAATTAAACCATATGGCATAGATTCTGGCCAGGATATCGGCGGTCTGGACGCCGATGGGATCCTGCAAAATAAAGGGCGACACAAAAGGGGTGTCAAACAGGTCCGCCAATGGGTCTGTGCCGTCATCCGTCCCTGAGATGATTCCTTTTATCATTCGCGTCTCAACCAGATCCTCGGGATTAAAGGGGCTGGTCAGGGTGTACAGGGTTACATCTGTTCTGTTGGATTCCTTTAGCAGGTCACGGGCGGTCAGGTAGGGGATGGTCTGTGTATCCGGTATAAATCCCCGTGTTGCGATCATGGCTTTAAAGGGTTGTTCCGACACGCCCAGTATCTTTTTGAATTGTTCTTTAAAGTCAGATGGTTTTGAGGCAATGATAATATCACTTGCTTTTCTGAAGGCGCTCGAAAAATCACTGGTGACAAATATGTTTTTGGGCAGAAGCTTTTCAGCAAATCGGCCTTTCCCGTTTCGGTCCCGACCCATTTGCGCAGCAATTTCGACACAGGGGTCAAAGATCGTCAAACTGGCATTGTTGTATCGTTTATCATCTAAAATTCTATTGCCGATGAGGGACGCAAGGGCAAATCCCCAGTTGCCGGCCCCCACCACCACAATATTCTGATCCGCTGTGGGAGAATACAGCCTTCTGTCGGCATGGGTTGCATAATAGGCGAGCCCTGCTTCATCAATGACAAGGGGGTAGCCGTTTTTATCCTTTCGCCAGCGCTTAATGATCTTTCTTCTGACAAGCAGGCCAAGGCCATCGGCAACAATATTTTTTACACAATTTTTTAATATGAAATCTTCAAAGTCCGGGGGCACCCCAAATGTCTGCAAATGGTAGTCTCTTATGGCATTCATTTCATTGGTAACCGATTCGATCATATCCATTTGGCCCTTTTTTCTTGCCTTGAGCAGGCCCAACGCCGTGAGCTGGCTGGCCATTATTTTTTTTGACCGGGCAATCTCTCGTATGGCGGATAATGCCACAAATTCGTCTAATTGGATTCCGCTTTTGTCCTGTTTGTGTTGTTCTTTTAGTTCACTGAGAAGAAAGGGTTCCGGCACCGTTATATAGGCACGGCCGTAGAGGTTTTTTGCAGATTTCCATAAAAAGGTTTTTGGGCTGAAGGGAATTCTTAAAAGTGTTTTGAGCACTCCCAGCCCTCTGATCCAGCTGACCGGGCTTTTCCGTGAACACATGGGCAGGTCTTCGGGTACCGCGGTAAATGACAAGGCAATGGGTTGAATCACAACGTCTGTGTCAATATCAATGGCCCCCTGTAAGGTGATCAATCTCTTGGGATATCTCAGGCTTCCGTCCCGGGTCCTTGCGCCCCCTCTCCAGGCTTCGAGAAAAATGCCCTGTTGTTCTCCTGCCATACTGATGGCGCGGCAATAGTTATACAGGGCCGACATCTGGTGTCTGCTCGCCCCATGGCGCAGAACAACATAGGACCCGGCCATTAGAATGGATGCAATGCTTTTTATGGCCATCATGTTCTGGCCTGCCGCAAATACCGGCAACCCAAGGCGTAAGTGCTGCCATAAAATAATCAAAAGAAATTCATCCAGATGGGAGGAGTGATTGATGAGATAAACAACCCCCAATCCTTTTTTTTTGTATTCCTTAAGTTTATTTATGTGGGCAAGATCTCTGCCGTCTAGGGAGGTAAAGGGCATCTCTTTGTTCTGTTGTTCAAAAATCTGGTTAAACAAAAGGGAGAGGGAGGTGGTTGCCGTGACGTGTATCCGTCGGTTATACCTGATTTGGATCTCTTTTATCAGGGCTGCTATTTCATGCCTGTCCGGTTTTTCCCCTTTGTTTTTGAGCTGGGCCAGGGTAAGCTCAAGGGTAAGTGAGCTGATTTTTTCAGCCCTTGTCCAGCTTTCCGGAAGCTTGGAAAAATGATCGGCCAGATCTTTTCCGGCAGTGGAAAGGGCGATTCTTTCAGCCATGTTTATAAAATTGATTTTATTGACAACCCAGGCGATTCTTCCGGCGACAATCCGTGGGATGGAAAATTTTTTTTTCTTCAACAAAACAGCTCCCCTGGGTAATTTATTGGAATCCGTCAAATAGGTCTGTGGATACCATGTCCAAATCTTCAGGCTTAAAACAATACTGCATCTCCCCAAAGTTTTTCCTGAAATCGATTACCGCTTGTTTTACGGGAATTTGCTTGTGGATCAGGTCTGCCATGAGGGCTGCAAGCCCTTTGAAATCGGCTTCTTTCATGCCGAACCGTGTCATTTCCGAAACCCCCATGCGAAGGGCGCCGGAAGCGGTAAACCCTTCTTCCACGGGCGTTGCCTGGTAATTTACAATGATGTTATTGGCTTCCAGCTCCCTGGCTATCACAGCCCCTTGCCCATATCCCACATTAAGGATGACCTGGTGGGTTTCGGTATAGGAAATATCAGGGTCGCCTGCCACATCCATGCCTTCATCCTTAAGGGCAAGCGCAAAGGCCTTGGCATTGTGGATCACCTGTCGCTGGTAATCTTCTTTAAAATGGTTCATCTCATAAGAGGAAAACAAGAGGCCGGTCATGGTGCCTAGGTGATGGTTGCTGACACTGCCGGGGAAGGTTCGCCGTTTAATGGCTTCCCACAGTTCATATCGAGGATCTTCCCGGGTGAAATTGGAAGCAATCACCCCCCGCTGGGTACCAAAAAAAGTCTTGTGGGTGGAGCCGGTTACAAGGTGGGCGCCTTCCTTGAGGGGTTCCTGGAAATGGGGGCCATAGAGACCCAGTACATGGGCCATATCATACAAGATCACACACGAAGGGGCAAAGGCGTCTACCAATTGTCTGATTTGGGCCACTGGTTCCTTGTGGAGGATCATACTTTTGCCCAGGATCACAAGCTCCGGCTGGTGGGTTTTGATGATCTCTTCACAGGCCGCAATGTCGATTTTATAGAGGTTGTCTTTTAGAACCGGGAAATTGATCACTGCCGGTCTCTCGGTCTTGGGATCTCTGGCCACAAAGTCCCGCAGTGCCCCCATGGGTTGGGCACTTAGATGACCCCCTTTAATGATATGGTTGTTCATGATCTTGCCAATTCTTCTCTGCTCGCTTTTTCGGTCGGTCCGGTTTAAAAAATCTACCAACGCGCTGAAACATGCAGTGTTGGCCATCTGGCCGGAGATGACCCGGGATTCAACGGCAGTACATCCCAAAAAGGTCTGAAACTGGTGGTTCAAGCGATGTTCAATCTCTTCGATAAAGGCGGTTCCCTGGTAGTAGAATATATTTTCTCCGGAAAAGGCCTTGATTTCCTTGTGCTCGGCATACCGGTTGACCGGATCACTGATGGACAGCAATCGTGCGAGCCATGACTGGCTCATCTCTGAAGGAATAAGGTTGATGCATTCTTGTTGCCGCCAATGGTGGTTGGATAGGGCCTTTCCCACAAGGTTTTTTGCCTGGCGGGGGATATCCCTTTGGGCCGGGATCGGGCTTTCTTGTCCCAACCGGTCATGGGGAATAGCCCGGACAAAGGGCGGGGCTTCGGAACTCATGTGATAGGGAACCACCACTGCGCTACATCGTTTTTTTCGGATTTCAATTTCCAGGATGTCGCCTTCAAGCAGGTTGCTGTCAATAAGAGCCAGGGCCACGGCCCTGCGCTTGGGGGGGTCTTCAAACTTTGAATCAAGCCCGCTGCCGGCAGCTTTCTGGAAAGGGACCATGGTGCCCGAGGTGATATACCCCACATGGCAATCGTTTTTAAAAACTCGATATCCTTCCCTGGCAATGCCCTTGCCCGTGACAGCGATGGGCATAACCATCCGGGGCAGGGCTGCTATCGTGTCAAACTGTCTGTCCACGATAGCTTTAAATGCCTGGTATTGTGCTAGAAGGGCCTGTCTTCCAACAAATTCTTTTTTCAGGGTTGAAAAGGAAACGGCAAATTTTGACAGCTTGGAGGCAAAGAGGGGGATTTCCTTTTTTTCATGGTCGCAGCCCAATTCATGGCCATACAAGGGCAAAGCCGCTTCCAGGCGAAGGGTGTCCCGTGCCCCGAGACCAATGGGCGCTGCCCCTTCTTTCAAAAGCAGATCCCAGATGCCAAGGGCCTGGCTGTTTTCAACAAAAAGTTCAAATCCCAGGGGCTCTCCCGTATACCCGGTGCGGGCCAGGTCCACCCGGGCAGACCCGATGTGGACGGTGGCCAGGTGGTTTCTGGCCGGTTCCGGCAAATTTCCCCGGGTGATGAGTTTTTCAATAATGGCCTTTGAGGCCGGGCCCTGGAGGGAGATCATGGCGGTTTCAAAGGTTTGGTCCACCATCTCAACCTGGGGGAAATTCTTCAGAAGGCTTTTGAAATGGGCCAGATCCTTTTCCCGGTTGGAGGCATTGACCACCAGAAGATATTCATCTTTTTTAAACCGATATAGATAGGCATCGTCAATGGCGCCCCCTGCCTCATTTTGGATAAGGGTATACTGGCTTTCAAAGAGGTCAAGGGCTGCGGCATTATTGGTCAGTACATGCTGTAAAAAGGCTAGGGTATCCTGGCCTTTGAAAATAAGTCGGCCCATGTGGGATACATCAAAGATACCGGCTCGTTGTCGGCAGTCCATATGTTCTTTGATAATACCGGCTGGGTACTGAATGGGCATTTCCCATCCGCCAAATTCGACCAGGTTTCCGGAAAGTGCCTTGTGTTTTTCAAAAAATATGGTTCTCAGCAGTTCGCTCATAGGGGGCCTCCACAAATATAGTGCAGTGTTGATTCTTGTATTATAATAAAAATAAAAAACCGTAGTCCAAACTTAAGGGTCTGTCAACACCGAATCGGTTCGGGCAGAGGCAATCCCGAAAAATCCATAAAAAGGGGGAACACAAAATTGTGGCTTTGTGGGGATTGTCTTTTGGGGTCAGGCGTTGGTGCATCTGATATCAGGGACTTAAATCGGCCTTGTTTCCCAATAGTTTTTTCTCAAGTTTCGCCTCGATGACCAACCTGTCACGGTTTTTTTGTATATCCGCCTGTTGTTTAATGATTTCATTTTTTGTTTTGTAAGACAAAAATGCATTTATGATCATATAGGCGCCGCCAAACAAAACCAGGCCCAAAATTATCCATTTTAATTCTGATATGGTTTGATAGCTGATTTTTCCTAAATATACGAGCAGGTCCGGAACCATCCAATAAAGAAATGCAATGAGGATTACCGTGGAACCCAGGGAATAAATATTTAATCTTCCAAGGGTGGAAAAAAGTTTTTCAAACTTTGTTTCTTCAAAATCAGACGCCTGTCCATTCCTTTTAGCGTCCGCGTCATTTTCTTTTTTTGAATGAAAAACATCTGCAAAAACCTTTACAATAAAAACAACAAACAAAATTAAAACCAGGGGAACACATATGGACAAAGCGATCCAGGCCCTTGTGGGAAATTTATTTTCCATGCCTAACCGGGTGACGACAAATCCTTCTTCTTTGAAGTTTTCAATTCCATATATTTTTTTAAATTCATTTATATAACTCAAATTATAGGCATCTTCATAGACAAGATCCTTATTCGGGTTATAAATTTTTACCATATCCTGATTTGATGAATAGACCATACAAACCATTAAAATACCGAACTCAATCAGTGCAAAGATAGACAGTATTAAAAACAACCCCGGAACATGATTTTCAACCAGTTCCCGCAATTTTTTTTCACTCATTGTTTTTTCCTTATTTTTCTTGCAAAACCCCATATTACACGGTACAAAGTGGATGAAATGTATATCGGCGGCCACCAAAACATCATAATACCAATGGTCATTTTTGTCGAGGCTGAAACATGCTGCGGCCCATATGCGGATAAGGTGTTTTCTCTCCCTAAATTCTTATAATCAGTTTTATTTCACTGTGGTTAGGATCGCAGATGAAATAAGAAATATTATTAGAAAAAGGAAGAAAAACAGTGAATTCGGACTTTTGGTCGTCCCGCCTGTGGATACGATTAAGACACTAATTCATATTGATGAAAATACCCTGAAATAGCCAGCCATAAATGGGTCCGCCACTATCAATGGCCATACCATTTTCTTGGTTGATATCCCGGAACTGGCCAAACAATTCACGGCATCCCATTAACATTGAGTTTTTTTCGGTAAAGATTAACCGTTATAAAAAATACTTATTATTAATAATTTTTTAACAAAGGAACCTATTATGAAAAATATATCCATTAAACAGAAACTTTTATTGGCGTTTTGCCTGGTTATTCTTATCCCGCTTGCCATTATTTGTATTGTAATTGGTATTAAGATCAAGACAGCCTCCATCCATAACTTTGTCGACTCAACCTCCAGGGAGCTCAATCAGGTTGATAATGCCATGGGGTTCTTTGTCAACGGCATTAAATTGGATGTGGCGGTACTATCCGATAATCCTGTTATAATAAAAGCAGACGATTCACTGTTGAATTACCAGCAGACAACATCCCCCACCCGGCTGGATCCCTTGGAAGCCGGAGGGCTTAGTGAAGAGATGCATCAGGTATTCAAACAGCTAAACAAGCACCACCCGGAATATATTGAAGTATATATGGGAAGCGCCTGGGGAGGCTATGTTTCTTCGCTTGTCAGCCAGATGTCGGCTGGGTATGATCCTCTGAAACGGGGCTGGTATTCTGACAATATCAATAAGGACGGGTTGATCATCACACCAGCGTACATGACGAGCAGCACCAAGGCTGCCGTGTTCAGTGTGGTCGCAGCCGTAACCTCAGACAATGGGAAGCGTGTGGGGGTTGTGGGTGTGGATGTGGCCCTTAAGGCCCTGACCGATCTGATCGGTGACATCAAAATCGGCAAGACCGGTTATGCCATGCTGATTCAAGATGACGGAACATTTCTGGCCAATCCCAAATCACCGGAGATGAATTTTAAAAAAATGTCAGAGGTGAATATCGCGGCCTTTGCGAATTTGGATAAAATGGACCAGGGGTATGCCGAATTGAGCTGGGGTGACACATCCTATATGGCCTATGTGCATACCTCTCCCAACCTGGGATGGAAACTGATCGGTGTGATTGAAAAAGCCGAGGTGATGCAGACTTCCAAGAGCCTGATTGCAACCTTGGTGGGGATCGGTATTGTGTTGTTTGCAATTTTTATTACCCTTGCCTTCTTCCTGGCCAATGCCATTGTTCGACCCATCCGCAGCGCATCGGATATGGTAAAGGATATTGCACAAGGAGAGGGGGATTTGACCTGTCGTCTGATGGTGGCAAACCGTGATGAGGTGGGCGAATTGGCAGATTGGTTTAATTTGTTTGTGGAAAAGCTACAGACCATGATCAAGGATATTGCAGGAAATGCCAAAACCATGGACAGCTCATCGGAAACATTGTTCACCCTTTCCCGGGATATTTCAACCAATGCTGACAGCATGTCGGACAAATCCAATACAGTTGCTGCGGCGGCTGAAGAGATGAGTGCCAATATGAATTCCGTGGCAGCCGGCAGCGAAGAGGCAGCCACAAATGTCAGCATGGTCGCTTCGGCAACAGAGGAGATGACCGCCACTGTCAATGAAATTGCTAAGAACTCGGAACAGGCCCGATCCATTACGGCTGAAATGGTTATTCAGGCAGGTTCGGCAACGGGAAAAATAAATGAACTGAATTTGGCTGCAAAGGATATCAGCGATGTGACGGAAACAATTTCCGATATATCTGACCAGACCAACCTGTTGGCCTTGAATGCAACCATTGAAGCCGCCCGGGCAGGAGAAGCCGGTAAGGGGTTTGCTGTTGTTGCCAATGAGATTAAGGACCTGGCCCAGCAGACTGCCAAGGCCACCCAGGAAATCAAGCAGAAAATTGATGGAGTCCAGGGATCCACAACAGAAACCATTCAGGAGATCGAAAAAATTTCCAATGTGATCACCCAGGTGAATGATATTGTTGCTGCCATTGCTACAGCCGTGGAAGAGCAGTCGGTAACCACCCAGGAAATAGCCGGTAACCTGAATCAGGCTGCTGTAGGGATAGGGGATGTCAATGAAAATGTAGCCCAAAGTTCAACAGTTTCAACGGATATTGCAAGGGATATCAGTGATATCAGCCAATCTGCAGGCACCATGTCCGCCAGTAGTTCAAAGGTCAATATGAGTGCTGAAGAAATGTCCAAGCTGGCTGCTGATCTTAAGGCAATGGTAGGTCGGTTCAAGGTATAACCTAGGATCTTTCTTAAATCAGAAACCCCGGGTCTTTATGTGCCGGGGTTTCTGTCAATGGGTTAAATCTTCTCATTTCGAATGTTTTAAATGATCTTGGGATTTATGTAGCGCATCTCATCACCACCTGGATCGTTGTGACCCATAAAAGGAGCTTGACTTCGTTTGGGTAAACCCGTAATAATTTCTCAATACCCTTTGCTGGCAGCCGAAATCTAAAATAATGAATGTCTTGCGGAATCCGGTTCCGGCAGAAAAATTTTAAAAAATAGCTTCCCAAGTCCCCATATTGTGGTTAAAAAACAAATTGAAAGAATATGAAAACAGATACAAGAGGGAGAGACGGAATTGAATCCAACAGATATTAAAGATCCCGAGTATTTTCATCGCGTGATTGACTGTCAGTTCGCCTGTCCGGCACACACCCCGGTTCCGGAATACATACGGCTTATTGCCGAAAAAAAATATGCCGATGCCTATATGATCAACTGGGAGTCAAATGTTTTTCCGGGGATTCTGGGCAGGGTGTGTGACAGGCCCTGTGAACCCGCTTGCAGGAGAGGCCGGGTGGAAGATGCTGCTGTGGCCATCTGTCGGTTGAAACGGGTCTGTGCCGACAATAAGGGGGATATAAGGGACCGGTTGCCTAATATTCCCAAGAAAAAAAATGGGAAAAAAATTGCCCTTATCGGGGGAGGTCCTGCGTCCCTCACAGTGGCCCGGGATCTTTTGCCTCTGGGATATAGCATAGACCTTTATGACGACCAGGCTTCGGGGGGTGGGTTTATCCGAAGCCAGGTGCCGTCGTTCAGGCTGCCCAAAAAGGTGCTGGATGAAGAGGTGAACTATATCCTCAACCTGGGGGTTAAAACCTATTTTAATACCTATATCTCCAGCATGAAAGATTTTTTGGACAAGGACTATGATGCCATTTTTATCGGGACCGGCGCCCCAAGGGGCAGGGATCTTGATCTTCCGGGTCGCCAGGAGGGAAAGGCCTTTATTCACATCGGTATTCAATGGCTTGCCTCGGTGCAGTATGGACACATAAAAAAGACCGGCCTCACAACCCTTGTCATTGGCGGCGGTAATACGGCCATGGATTGCTGTAGAACCGCCCGCAGGCTTGGCGGGGAAACGGTCAAGGTCGTTATTCGGGGGGGGCGTGACCGAATGAAGGCCTCTGCCTGGGAAATTGAAGATGCCATGAGAGAGGATATCCCTATATTGGAGTATCTTTCGCCCAGGGAGTTTGTGGTGGAAAACGGCCGGTTGACGGGCATGAATTTTGAACGCGTCTCCGGCGGGCAGGCATCTGATTTTAAACCTGTTTTTATCCCCTGTGATGAGGTGCTGCTGGCGGTGGGACAGCAGAACGCGTTTCCCTGGATAGAAAAGGAGGTGGGAATCCTCTTTGACGATGGGGGAAGACCCCAGGTCGATAAAATCACCTTTCAGTCCAATATTGACAAGATTTTTTTCGGAGGGGATGCCGCTTTCGGGCCCCAGAATGTCATCACCGCCGTGGCCCACGGTCATGGGGCTGCCGTCTCCATGGATCTTTACTGCAGGGGGGAGAATCTTATCCAAAGGCCTCAGCCCTTTACCACCCTGGACGGCCAGAAGATGGGACTCCACGATTGGATGTATAACAATGAGGTTTCCGATGACCAGCGGCAGGTGGTTCCCATGGTGTCAAAGGTGAAATCCATCAAGGATCGACTGATGGAAGTTGAACTGGGCTTTGACCGGAAAATCGGTTTTACCGAAGCCCGGCGGTGTATTAATTGTGATATTCAGACGATTTTTTTTGCTTTGGACTGTATCGAATGTGATGCTTGTGTGGATGTGTGTCCCACAAATTGTATCAACTTTATAGAAAACAGGGATGAGGAGGAGGTGCGGTCATCTCTGGCCATTCCTGCAAGCAACAAGTCCCAGGCGCTGTATGTCTCTGACCTGCTGCCCACGGGCAGGGTCATGGTCAAGGATGAAAATGTCTGCCTTCACTGCGGACTCTGCGCTGAGAAATGTCCTACTGCGGCCTGGGATATGCAAAAATACACTTACAATACAGCAAAGGCAGGGCAAAAATGATGAAACTTTCCGGCGTTAATGATTTTGTGATCCGGTTTGCCAATGTGAACGGATCCGGTTCCGCCAGTGCCAACAATTTATTTGCCAAGGCCGTTTTTCGGCTGGGGGTTCCGGTCAGTCCCAAAAATATTTTTCCGTCTAATATTCAGGGATTGCCCACCTGGTATGAAGTGCGGGTTAATGAACAGGGCTATCTGGGACGTCGGGGGGGGTATGATTTTATTGTGGCGGTCAACGGGCAGACCCTGAAAAAGGACTATGAAAACCTGGCACCGGGGGGGTATTTTTTGTATGATTCCACACGCTCGCTTCCCGAGGATTTTTTGCGCAAGGATATCACCCTCATTGGAATCCCCTTGACCCAGATCTGCATCCGGGAAATTGAGAACCCAAAACTTCGGCAGCTGCTTAAAAACATCCTTTATGTCGGGGCCCTGGCTCATCTGCTGGATATGGATTTTTCTGTGCTGACCGCTTCCATCACCCGGCAATTTAAGAAAAAACCCAAATTGGCAGAACCGAACATCCATGCCCTGGAATTGGGCTTTGAATATGCTGTTCGGTATTTTGCCGATACCTGCAAGCTGTCGGTGAAATCCAGCAAGAGACTGAACCGCCATATGTTGATGGACGGCAACACGGCAGCGGGGTTAGGTGCGGTTTACGGCGGGGCAACCGTGGCCGGGTGGTATCCCATCACCCCGTCCACCTCTGTGATTGAAGCCTTTGACAAGTTTACAAGCCGTTATCGAATGGACGAATCCGGGAAAAAAAAGGCCGCCATTATCCAGGCAGAAGATGAGCTGACCGCCCTGGGTATCGTCCTGGGCGCTTCCTGGAACGGGGCCCGGGCCTTTACCGCCACTTCTGGCCCCGGTGTCTCTTTGATGAGTGAGTTTCTAGGGCTTGCCTATTTTGCGGAGATACCCGTGGTGCTGATTAATGTCCAGAGAACCGGACCCAGCACCGGAATGCCCACCCGGAGTCAGCAATCTGATGTGTTGATGTGTGCCTATGCCTCCCATGGAGATACAAAACAGGTGCTGCTGTTTCCCTGTGATCCCAAAGAATGTTTTGAAATGTCAGCGGACAGCTTTGATCTGGCGGAAACCCTTCAGACCCCGGTGATACTCATGAGTGATCTGGATCTGGGCATGAACGATCATGTATGCCTGCCCCTGGAATGGGATGACAGCCGGAGGTATAACCGGGGAAAAGTGCTTGACAAGGAACAACTGGAAGCCATGACCGAACGTTGGGGCCGGTATCTGGACCGTGATGGAGACGGACTTTGCTACAGAACAATTCCCGGCACCCACCCCACTCTGGGGGCTTATTTTACCCGGGGATCCTCCCATGACGAATATGCTGCCTATACAGAGGACAGTGCGGCCTATGAACGGTGTATGGTAAGGCTTAGCCGAAAATGGCAGACGGCCAAAACCCTGGTTCCCAAACCCCATATCAAGATATCCGATAAGGCAAGCGCCTATGGGGCTGTTTTTTTCGGCACCAGTACTCAAGCCGCCTATGAAGCATTGGATCAGCTTGGGTTGAAAGATATCATCGTCAATACCATACGGCTTCGAGGGTTTCCTTTCCAGGAGGAGGTCATCGATTTTGTTGACAGCCACGACTACATATTTGTCATCGAACAGAACCGGGACAGCCAGATGCGCACCCTGCTGATCAACGAGTGCGGGTTTTGTCCGGATAAATTGTTCCCCGTCACCAATATTGATGCCATGCCCATCACGGCAACCCATATTGCCCGTTCCATGGGAAAAATAATTTCCCTGTCATCCGGAGTAACTCCCCATCAAGGAGGTGTTAAATGAAGTCCCGTCGCCCCAGTTTTCGCCATCCCGACCTTCCCAAAAATGATCTCGGGTTTACCCGGCGCGACTATGAAGGGGGAGACTCCACCCTTTGTGCCGGCTGCGGTCACGATTCCATTAGCAATGCCATCATCCAGGCCTGTTATGAGCTTTGTTTAGAGCCTCACAGGGTGGTCAAGATGTCGGGTATCGGGTGTTCCTCTAAAACACCGGCCTACTTCCTAGGAAAATCCCATGGGTTCAACTCGGTCCATGGCCGGATGCCCTCCATTGCCACGGGTGCCAATATGGCCAATAAAGATCTGGTTTACCTGGGGGTTTCCGGTGACGGGGATACCGCGTCCATCGGCATGGGACAATTTGTCCACATTGCCCGGCGAAATCTTAACATGACCTATATTGTCATGAACAACGGATGTTACGGGCTTACCAAGGGCCAGGACTCGGCAACGGCAGATAAAGGGTCTGCCAGCCGGAAAGGGCGGCCAAATCCATTTGAATCCATTGATCTGTGTGAGCTGGCCATTGCTCTGGGGGCAGGCTTTGTGGCCCGGGGGTTTTCAGGAGACAAGGCTCAGCTGGTTCCCCTTCTGAAGGCGGCCATGTCCCATAAAGGCTTTGCCCTGGTCGATGTGATTTCTCCTTGTGTGACCTTTAACAATACCGCCACCTCCACCAAGAGTTACCAGTGGGTTCGCGATCACATGAACGCCACGGCAACCTTTGATTTCATCCCCCCCCGGCAGGAAATCACCACCCAGTATGAACCCGGAACCACCCAATCTGTGACCCTCCATGACGGGGGGGTTATTCACCTGTACAAAAGCGATGATGCCATTGATGTCACCACAAGGCGGTCGTCCATTGATGCACTGGAGTTTCACCGGGAAAAGGGGCATCTTCTCACAGGCATCCTCCATCTCAATGAGAATCTTGCCGAGACCCATGATATCCTGGAGACAACGGACACCCCGCTCAATCGTCTGGCAGAAAAGGAGTTGTGCCCCGGTGATCAGGCGCTTCAAAAATTGGTTGAAACCTACCGATGACCCCTCAAATTTTGACGCCAAAAACAGTGAAATCGGACAAAAAAAACGAGATCAATGACCGCCAGAGTGCCGCTGAATCTGTTGTTAATATCGGCCTTTTCTTTAACGCGGTCCTTGCCGTTGTGAAAGTTTTTTCCGGCATTATAGGGCATAGTCAGGGGCTGCTTGCCGATGGCATCAATTCCGTGTCCGACGTTATTTATTTTGTTGTGGTCAAGATTTTTGTTCGGCTGTCGGGGAAGCCTGCCGATTTTGAACACCCCTATGGTCATCATCAATTGGAGAGTATTGCAGCGTTGGTGGTGGGTGCTTTTGTTATTACCACGGGGGCGGCCATATTTTGGGATTCTGTCAATTCAGCATTTGATCTTTTCGTTGGGGCCCCCCAGCTCAAGATCAAAACCTTTGCACTGATTGTCGGCCTGGTCACGATAATTTCAAAATTTTTTTTAATGCTCCATGCAAATCGCATCAGTCAAGAAATTAAGAATATGGCCATCAAGGCTTTGGCAAGGGATCATCGAAACGACATTTTTGCTTCCACCGGGGCCGTGGTGGGGATTGTTTTGAATATGCTGGGAATTTCCTGGGGAGATCCCGTGGCAGGGGCTGTGGTGGCGGTCATCGTGGCCAAAACCGGGATGGATATTCTTCGGGAAGCCTCTTCGGATCTCATGGACGACGTTCCCAGTCAGGAGATTGCGGCTCATATCCATGAACTTCTCCATGGTGTGGAAGAAATTAAAGTCATCGAAGACATCCATGCGCATCGGTTCGGCCCCTACCTGGTGGTGAATCTTACCATTGGTATCGATGGCGAGTTGAGTGTGAGGGAGGGGGACAATATTGCCAGCACCGTTGAAAACACGCTCATTTCAGGTCTTGAGATGCTGCGCAAGGTGTATGTGCATTACCACCCTGTGCAGATGATAGAACCCGGAGATTGATCTAAGGATCGCTAACCGGTTTTTTTTTTGAGGAATGGTTAAAAAAAATTGTATTCCACTCCAACCCCGAAAAAGGTGATTTTTTTTTCATAGGTGATGGACTGGGAAAAACGATTTACAAAGGAGGCATCCTGGTAAAAAACATGGCCCAGACTGAACATCAAGTTTAATTGATCGGTGGCCTTATATTTGAGGCCGGCCCCTAGGGTATTGGCATTCAGTTCGGGCAATTCCGGGGTCATGTCCTTTGCATCCACCCCCGTCTTTGTATATAGATATCCAAGGGTTGCATTCAAGCTGTCTGTCAGGGTATAATCAACGCCGATCCCGATATCATATCCGATGCCGACAGCACTTTCATCCCGCGAAGTTCCGGCAATATCCTTGAAATTGGCATCATTGTTTAAATACAGGGTTGCATTGGTTTCGATCCGTATCTTTGGGGTGACCTTATAGGAGGCACCTGCTGCCAGGACCGCCGGAAGGTTTCGGTTTCTTTCAGCCCCATCCACCACCCCGAGCCCCGGGAGAATACCCGTGGTGTCTCGTTCCACGTCTGCTTTATAATCAAGGGTAACCTTTGTGTCGTAGTGCAACCCGAAATTTAAGCGGTCTGAAGGGGAAAAGTTGATCCCGATGACCCCCCCCAATCCATCGGCCTCTTCTTCAAATTTTACGTCGGCGATATAGGTGGCCGCCGGGACAATTGAGGAGCCCAAAGAGATGATGCCCTCCATTTCCCTGTCACTTTTAACATACCGGACCCCGAGGGCGACAGACCAGATGTCATTGAACTTGTATGCCCCGCCCAGGGTATAGGCCATCCCGGTTGCCTCGGCCTTCAGATACTCCTGGTTGACCAGGTTGAGGATGGGGACACTTGCCCTGACACCTGACTTCACAAAGTTAGTGGTCGCATTTCCTTGTTTAAAGTCCACTTTCCCGCCGCCGACCACATTTGAAACGGCAAAAAAACCGGCCCAGCTTTTTTGTTTATACACCGCAAACAAGCCGGGGACCACAGAGGGATCGTCTTGATCAAAATCAATGCCATCGATTTTATTGTTATAGTCTTTTGGAAGATAGTGAACAGAAAGGTTCCCATAAAAACCATTTTCCATTTTCATCACCCCGGCAGGATTGTACATAGCAATATCGGCGGCATCTGTTGCAGCATTCCGGTTTAAGATCCCGACATATTCCGCACTCCAATTGGTTTTATTATCGGCACCGCCGGCCCATAGTAATGAAGGCCCCATAAACAAAGAAAGTAAAACGATAAATAAAATCCTAAATTCTCCCATTGTTTTCTCCTTGATGTATTGTGTGATAATGATTGCCAATAAGCCCTAGTTATATCTTTGGCGTTAAATATTATTTTGGATCGTTCACCATATCATGGAAAAAAATCGTCTGGCCTTTATTGGGAAAACAACGAAAGGGGAATTTCTCAACAGCGAAAAAAAGCCATCTTAATTTTAGCAGAGCAATACGATATGTTAAAAATACACGGTTTGTAAAATATGTAAAGGGAATTACGAGAATTATTGGTAACCATGGCGCATGGACATCATGCCAGGATAAATTTTAAATGTGCTGGGAAAAATATCACCAACCACAAGATATTGTGTCAGGTTTTGGTTCAAAAAACCCAGGTTTTTTTAAATAGCAACAAAATTTTTATTTGGGGCGCTATTGTTTTGTACTGGAAAAACCTATAAGAATGCAAACCAGGGCCATGAGGGTACATCCTCCGGAGATGAGGCTGATTCCGGCAAGGCCGGATGAGGACCAGATCATGCCCCCGGCAAAGGCACCGGCCACCCGGCCCAGGCCTCCGATGGCATAAAAGGCAGACATGGTAGAAGCCCGAAGTTCCGGCACCAATTCCGTTGTCAGGCTCATGGCTGTGACATAGGTGAATTCAAAGAAGAAAAAAATAAGGAAGAGCCCGGTCAACACATGGGCAAGGCCGATATCAAGGGCTGGTAGAATAAAATAGGCCCCTGCACAAAGGCTGACTCCCAGAAGAATGGAGCGTTTCAGGCCGATGCGATCCGAGAAAAACGCGGTACAGCCTTCCCCCAGCATTTCCGAAATCCCGATCAAGATGGTGCTGAACCCGATGGCTGCTAGGGAGAGGCCGTAGGATTGTTCCAGCCAGGCCCCGTAGATGACAAATAAAGTGTCACTGGCCAGGGCCATGGAAAAGGCAAATAACAGAATACCCGCAACCTTCCGGTTTCGGACAATGGTTTTCCAATTGGACAGGATTGAAGGGGTGTTTTTCTTTGAATTTTTTTTCTTTGATGGGGTTTTGGGCATGAATTTTAAGATCAGGCCAAAGCACAGGAAAGACAGCAGGCCGATAATCCAGAAAGGGGTTTGCCATGAAAATCGTTCGATGATGAGCCCGGCAACGGGTATTCCCAAAAGGGTGGAACCTGCCCAGGAAAGTTCGGTGATGCCGATGACCCTTCCCCTTTGTTCAATGGGGACAAACTCTCCGATAAAGGCTTGGAGGCTGGGATCAAAAATGCTTTTGCAAAGGCCGGCCAGAAACAGGCAGACCACCAGGACCGAATACAAGGGGATAAATCCTGTTGCAAAAGTGCCAATGGTTAGAAACCCCAGGGCAAAGAGCATGAGCAGCTTATACCCGTATCGGTCCCCAAAGGAAGCTCCCACCGGGCCCAGAACAGCTGTGGCCTGGTTCACAGCGATGACAGAGGTGATGGCGGACAGATCCACTTCAAGTCCCCGGGCAAATTCAGGGGCAAAGGGGTAGATCATTCGTCTGGTAACATTCATTAATAACTTGGTGAAGGTGGTTATTCCGATAAAACCAAAAAATTGTCTGGAAGTCTGGGCCATGGAGATAACTTTCGTTAAAGGGCGGCCAGCAGTTTGAACTGGTCAAATATCAGCAGAAGCCCGATGCCGATGAGCAGGACGCCGGCAACCTTGTTGATGATGCCGATTAAGCGGGTGGCCCGCTTCATGAACCCAAGCATGGAATTAATAAAAATGGATATCAGGATAAAGGGAAGGGCAAGGCCGGCAGAATAAACAGCCAAAAGCCAGATACCGTTGAGAATAGTCTCCTGGTTGCCAGCAACAATGAGGATGCTGCCCAGCATGGGGCCGATGCAGGGGGTCCACCCGGCACCAAATGCCATGCCGATGACAAAGGTTCCCAGCAGATGAACGGGTTTTTTCTTGACATGGAATCGTTTTTCAAACTGAAATCCCTTGATGTTGATTAGTCCCAAAAGGTGGAGACCAAATACCAGTACAATTGTTCCCCCCAAATAACGGATTACCCAGGAAAATTGTGCGGCCAGTCCCCCGATAAAGGAGGCCGATGCCCCGAACAGGATGAAAATAAATGAAAACCCGGCCACATAGGCAAGGGTGGACAGGATTACTTTTTGCCGGATTCCTTTGGTGCCAGTGGTCATTTCATCCACGGACAGGCCCGTGATAAAAGAAAAATAGGCCGGTATCAGGGGGAGCACACAGGGGGAGAGAAAAGAGAGTAATCCGGCAATAAAGGCGGTCGGAAATGTGATGGTTTCAGTAAACACTAGTGATATCCTTAAATCTAAAATTTTCGTTTCTTAAACCCTAATCATCCCGGATAGAGGTTTCAAGGGGGCGGAACTTGAAAGCTCGGATAAGTGGTTTCCTTTTTAAAAAAAAGAAGGGAACTCATCCCTGGTTGAGTTTCTGGGCACATGGGACACACAATGATGTTTCAGGCAGGATTAGCAGCCTTTTATAAGGAATTGGTTCTTCACAGTTTATACAATATCCGAAATCAGGATCATCTAACATCCCAAGTGAGCGTTGGAGTCTGGTTAGCCGATGGGTGGATTTTACCAGGGAGGCTTCATTCATACTTTTGCTGTTGATGGCTTCCATTCGTGTTATTCTACCAATGGCGTTGTCCGGTGAGACCGGCTGTGATAATCTTTTAAAGATTTTAATATTTTTTTTTAATTCTTCAATTGTTCCTAATATTGCCAGTCGGATGTCTTCTTTTTCTTTGATATTCATTGTCTTTTGTCCATTGGATTAAGTTCAAGGATACAAATAGCAAAAAACCAGATAAAAATAAAACAGATAAAAACAAACCAAATCAAATTAAATCAATTGAATAAAGTCTGGGGAAACTATAAAATGATCTATGGATCTAACCCATAGATAATAGCCCTATTCGATAATTGGATATTTTTAATTTCCAATTTTACGGATAGCTTGATAAGTGCCAGACACATAAACAGACACATAAAATGACGGGCGATTAAAATGATGATCATCACCACCACCGGAGAAAAAATTGACACGGCTACCTTAAGTTCCGAGGAACGGCATATCCTGCAAAAGCTCTTTGCCTGGAAGTCCCTGGTTGATTCTGTGGCCCTTTTCAGGGAGAAAAAGAAGGATGCCTTGAAAGCCGGCTGGAATAATTCAGGGCCTGTGTCCGAGAGTCGGGCGCTGTCTCTTGTGATGGTCCATCTGGAAACCCAGGTCCGGCTGCGGTTGCAAAAGACCCCTCTGCCCTAGAGGATAAGTTCCAGATCTATTGGTCTAGATCATGGTTGAAATGGTGATCAATTCTTTGTCCAGTTTTTTCGCGGATATTTTACCCTTTGTTTTTATCTCCTGGGCAAACACGGAAATCTTATATTCTTCTAAAAGCCAGTAAAAAGATTCCACAGCCATGGCTTTTTCCTTGGAAGAGCGTTCAGACAAGGAGGCCAGAAGGGTATTTAATTTATGGGCAAATGGGGTTATTAACAGGGCTTTTTGCCCTTCTTTGACAGGGTTGTCCACGGTCCGTTGGGCCCGGATACGGATACAGGCCAGATACCGGGGCAACTGCTCCACCCGTTCCAGAGTGTAAAGTTCCAGAAAGTTTGTGGGGACCAGGTTTTTTAATTCAGTGAACAACAAGGTGAGCATCTCAAAGCTGGCAGGCTTTTTCTGGTATTGAAGGGATAATTTCTGGACCAGGGAAAAACAGGCGTCATATTCCCTGCCCACCGCTCGAATGGTGTTGAGCAGTTGTTGGGTTTTTGTATATAATTGGGGGCGAATTTTGGCCCCATGGGCCTCAAAATCGGTTTTAGACCGCAAATCCTTTTCAAAGAGAGCCTTTACAACGGCCTCAAAAATTGTTTGATTGAACAGGACAGATCCCTTGAAATAGAGGGCAATTTGTTTCAGGTTTGCGGCTGTCTTAATATCTTTTTTGATGGATTTAAAATCATCGGGAAAGATGAGTTCAAACAGATGTCTGATTCCTTGAACATGGTTGTCCTGGGCCAAGCGTTTGGATTTGAACAATCGCAGGGAAAGGCTTTGGTCTTTGGGATCTATTTTCAGGCCCGGGTATGTTTTTAGGATAAACCCGTCGTCCTGGACGAGGGGAATAAAGGGCAGAAGGTCGGGGAAGGACCAGTCTTTGATCCGGGTTCGTTCATGGATTTGGCAGGCTTTCTCAAATTCAGCGTTTTTGCTGGGGCGCTGGGATGCGAACTGGCCCAGAATGGATAGGTCCCGCATGGATTTGATTTCCCTGTTTTTTTTATCTCGGATGGAAATCCGCATTCTTAAATGGTCCGGCAATTTTTCTTCGGACCATTGGGTTGCCGGGATGGTCAGGTGAAACTTTTTTTGGATAAATAAGGAGAGCAGGGTAAAAAGAGGCTTGTCTTCTTTAACCATTTCTTTTGCAATAAGGGCGGCCGTGTCCTGGACCGGTACCAGGCGAACCCGGTAGCGTTTGGGCAGGTTTTTAATCAGGGCTGCAATTTTTTCCTCAAACAGGCCCGGCACCAGTTGGTCCACGCTGTGTTTTGACACAAGTGCCGCTGAATCTGCCGGCACCGTAAGAGTCACCCCATCGGTTTCAGCACCGGGGTTAAACTCATATTCAAGACCAAAATTGCCCTGTTCCATAGCAAGTGCGTCCGGGAACAGAGCCAGCTCCTTGTCATCCACCTGGGAGCGTTGAAGGTCGGCAAGCGTCATGCGTAAAAAGGTGTCATCCTTTTGGTCCCGAAGAAATTTTTTAAAGGTGCGGATATTGAAAAATGGCCTGGGCAGCCGGGAGTGGTAAAACCCATAGATGTCTTCTTCCGAGGCCAGAATATCTTTTTTGCGGGTTTTATTTTCCAGGGCTTCCAGGCCTTCAATTAATTGCTGGTTATGGACCATGAATTTTAAGGGTTGATCTATTTCCCCCTGGATTAGGGCGTGGCGTATGAAAATTTCACCGGCCTCCTCGGGGTTCACCCGGCCATAGGCTGTTTTGCGCCCGGCAACAATGATGAGGCCGAACAAGGAGATCTGTTCACTGGCCATGACCTCCCCCCGTTTTTTTTCCCAATGGGGTTCAAAATAGGTATGAGTACACAGATTTTTGCCCACCTCTTCCAGCCAGGCCGGATCGATGTTGGCAACCCCCCGGGCAAAGAGCTGGCTGGTTTTGACAAATTCAGCGGCCACAATCCAGTCGCCTGCCTTGCCGAAAAGGCCGGATCCCGGAAAAATCATGACTTGCTGGCCTTTGGCCGCCATGAAAAGATTTTTTTCTTTTTTATGGGCAATACCGCCAAGGTAACCGGAAAGCAAGGCTTTATGCAGGGCAATGTACAAAGGGCCGCCCAGGTTGAATTCCTTTGATTTCAGGTCCCGGGTCCCAATAGAATTTTCCATGGATACCGCCAGGTCGGCTTCCCCCCCCGGGGTGTTTCCTTTGAGTCCATGCTCTTTGAGCATGCGGCTGATTTGCCGGTGGATATCCTGCCACTCGTGGATGCGCTTAAAGGAAAGGAAATGGTCAGCGCAGAATTTTTTCAGCTTGGACCGGGACTGCAACTTTTTTTCAGCGGCCTTATAAGCATTCCATATATTGAACAGGGTTATAAAATCAGAAATAGGATCCTTGAACAGGCTGTGTTTCTGGGCGGCTGCCTGGATTTTATCGGCGGGCCGCTGGCGGACATCTGCAATGGTAAGGGCTGTAACAATGATGGTTGCCTCTTTGAGGCATCCCATTTTTTGCGCTTGGATTAATATCCGGGAAAGCTTCGGGTCCACCGGGATTTTGGCCATGACCCGGCCGATTTGGGTCAGGCTGTATTGTTTGTTGTCATTGGGTTTGCCTGGTTGTGTTTTTTTGGGTTTTGTATTTTTCTGGATGGCCCCCAGTTCCTGCAGGGTATCAAATCCGTCCTTTATGCTTTTGAAAGCCGGAGGATCTATAAAGGGAAAACTAGCCACATCCCCCAGGTTCAGGAATATCATCCGTAAAATGACTTCTGCCAGATTGCTTCTCAGGATTTCAGGCGAGGTGAAAAACGGGCGGCTGTTAAAATCATCTTCGTCAAAGAGTCTGATACAGACCCCGTTTTCAACCCTGCCGCATCTGCCCAGTCGCTGGTTGGCGGAACTCTGGGAAATAGGGCTCACCGGAAGGGCGGTTGTCCGGGTTCTGGGGGAATAGCTGGGGATCCTTGCAAATCCGGTATCCACCACATATTTGATGCCGGGAATGGTGAGGGAGGTCTCTGCCACATTGGTGGCAACAATGATTTTCCGGCCGACTCCCGTTGAAAAAATTTTGGACTGTTCTTTGGCGGACAACCTGGCAAACAAGGGCAGGGCCATGACACCTCGATGGTTTTGTCCCCGGATCAATTCCAGGGTTTCTCCGATATCTTGTTCGGTTGGCATAAAAATAAGAATATCCCCGGTCCGGGAGCGTGCCAGCAATTGGTTGGCAGCTTCTGCGGCAGCTTCCACATATCCTTGGTCTTCCCCGTTGGCATTTTTGTCATCCTCCTCTGAAACAAGGGGCATATAAATGGTTTCTACCGGATACATCCGGCCGGAAACTTCAATAATGGGGGCGTTGTCAAAGGCCGCGGAAAATTTTTTTGTGTCAATGGTGGCAGAGGTAATGATCAGTTTCAGATCTTTGCGCTGTCGTACCAGTTTTCGTAGGATCCCCAGGGTGAAATCAATGTTAAGGCTTCTTTCATGGGCCTCATCCACGATGAGGGTATCATATTGGGTTAAAAACCGGTCCTGCTGGGTTTCCGCCAGAAGAATGCCGTCGGTCATGAGCTTGATATAGGCATTGTTCGGGGTTTTGTCGTCAAACCTTATTTTATATCCCACAGAGGTGCCCATTGGCTCATTGAGCTCAAAGGCAATGCGTTTGGCCACATTGATGGCGGCGATTCTCCTGGGCTGGGTGCAGCCGATCATTCCTCGGATCCCCCGGCCGGCCGCAAGGCAGAATTTGGGGATCTGGGTGGTTTTTCCAGATCCTGTTTCTCCGGAAATGATGACCACAGAATTTTTTTTTATGGCCTCAATGATTTCGTCTTTTTTCGCGGTAATGGGCAGGTTGGGATCAAGGTTAAGAGATGGGGGGAGGCCTTGTCGTCGGGTCTTGGTTACGAGGACAGAATTCTGAACTTTTTTTAACAGCTGTTGACAGTCTTTTGTATTGTTTTCAGGGGGTTTGCTTGCGGGGCGCAACTTTTTTTTTATTGCGCTTAGTGCCCTTTTAATGGTATATTGATCCTTACCCATTGCTTCAGGAACGAGCGTTTCTATTTTTTTGAGGATGTTCATAACGAGAAAAGAATAGGTCACTAATAAAAAATGTCAAATATTAGGGGTTTGAAAAATTTTTTATTGACATGGGTTTGATAATAAGAGACAAAATACATTGCTCCAGAGATAGGGCACTGTAAAATAAGGTAAAATTACTTTAAATGTATAGACAGATAGGGGGGGGGATAGCATGGGAGATACAGCTATTAAAATTGGGGGCGCCCGAAAAAGCGCTTTTAAAGATAAGGTGATGCAGCTTCTGCCGGAAGGTGGAAACTTGAATGCTTGTCTGACCTGTGGTGCATGTGCATCGGGGTGTCCGGCCACCGGCCTGGAAGGAATGGACCCGAGGAAATTTCTTCGGATGGCGGCATTGGGTATGGATGAAGAAATTTTGAGTTCCAACTGGGTATGGATGTGTTCCATGTGTACCCGATGCATGTATGTATGCCCCATGCAGATTAACATACCCCAGCTTGTTTTCAATGCCAGGGCAACCTGGGCAAAGGAAGATAAGCCCAAAGGGATTATTGGGTCATGCGACATGGCCTTGAGAAACGATACCTGTTCTGCCATGGGTGCCACGGAAGAAGACTTTGAATTTGTTATCGGAGATGTTCTGGAAGAATACCAGGAATCCCAGCCGGAATTTGCTGAAATGAAGGCAGATGTCAACCGGGAAGGCGCCTATTATTTTTTGAATCAAAATTCCAGGGAACCGGTTACAGAACCGGACGAAATGGTCCCCTTGTGGAAAATCATGCATCTGGCTGGTGCCGACTGGACCTATGGTACCAAGGGCTGGGCTGCAGAAAATTACTGTATGTTTTCCGCGGACGATGAAAGTTGGGAAAAAATTATTCGAATCAAGGTAAAGGCGGTGGAGGACCTGGGCTGTAAAGTCTGGCTCAACACCGAGTGAGGGCACGAACTCTTTGCAGTCCTGGCAGGACTGAAAAAATTCAACATCCCTTACAATTTTGAAGTTAAAAGTATTATTCAACTCTATGCCCAGTGGATCAAAGAGGGCAAACTAAACCCCTCTTCGGACTGGAACAAGGAACGTCAGGTCAAGTTCACGGTCCAGGATCCTTGTCAATTGGTCAGAAAGACTTTTGGTGATCCGGTTGCCGAGGATTTAAGATACGTGGTCAGGGCGGTTGTCGGGGAAGAAAATTTTGTCGACATGACCCCCAACCGATCCAATAACTTTTGCTGCGGCGGCGGCGGTGGATTCCTTCAATCCGGATTCACCGAGCAGAGACGGGCTTACGGCCAGACCAAGGCCAATCAGATCCTGGCCACCAAGGCACCCTATTGCATCACGCCTTGCCACAACTGCCATGCCCAGGTCCATGATATGTCCGAGGTCAACGACCATGCATGGGAAACCGTCCACTTGTGGACATTGCTCAACCTTTCCCTTGGTATCCTCGGTCCCAATGAAAGAACCTATCTTGGGGAGGATCTAAAGGATGTGGATGTATTCCATCCTGAATCTGAAATGTAATTTTTTTAAGAGTTGATACAGATAAAAAACCCGGTAGAGACGAGAAAAGTCCCTGCCGGGTTTTTTATGCTTGCCCAGCCCTTTGGCAGCCGATTCAAAGATAAGATATCTTTATGGGTTCTGTTTGCCTCATTGATTTAAGTGTGATAAGGAAATTAGGATTATGACTCAAGTTATCAGTATTGCAAACCAGAAGGGGGGCGTAGGTAAGACCACGACTGCGGTCAACCTGTCAGCTGCCCTGGCAAAATTAGGAAAACGGGTGCTGCTTGTGGACTGTGACTCCCAGGCAAATGCCACCACGGGGTTGGGGATTGATAAACCCTCCCTTTCAGCTTCTTTGTACCAGGGGCTGATCGGAGAAGTCCAGATTGAGGAAATTATCCTTCCCACCATGCTGCCCAAGCTTTCCATTATTCCGGCAAATGTTGATCTCATCGGTTTTGAGATAGAAATGGTGGCGGCAGACCTTCGGGAGGCTAAGCTTAAACAGCTTTTGGCATCGGTACAAAATCGGTTTGAATACATTATCATCGATTGCCCTCCTGCCTTGAGCCTTCTTACCTTGAATGCCTTTACCGCATCCCATTCTGTGTTAATTACCCTGCAAAGCGAATTTTTTGCCCTGGAGGGATTGGGCCAGCTTTTGGATACCATCAAACGGGTGAAGTCAGCCTTTAACCCGGGATTAAAAATTAAAGGAATCCTTTTGACCATGTTTGATAAACGGACCAATTTGGCCCAAAATGTGGTGGAGGATGCCAAACAATATTTCAAGGACATGGTATTTAAAACCAAGATACCTCGGAATGTAAAGCTGGGGGAAGCCCCTAGCTATGGTCTGCCAATTATTTTGTATGATAAGCAATCACAGGGATCAAAAAGTTATCTATCCTTTGCCAGGGAGTTCCTAAAACGATGATGAAAAAGAAAAAGAAACATACCGGTCTGGGCCGCGGGATATCAGCGTTGATTCCGGATCTGGATGCCCCGGAATCCGGTTCTGACTTTTTTTATTGCCCCATTGAAGAGATAGCTCCCAACCGGTATCAGCCACGGATGGCGTTCAGCCAGGAAGAGCTGGATCGTCTCAGAGATTCCATTGTCCAACAGGGGGTTTTGCAGCCCTTGCTGGTCCGACACATGGGTGACGGATATGAGCTCATTGCCGGGGAGCGCAGGCTCCGGGCGGCGGAGGCTGCAGGGTTGTCCCGGGTTCCGGTGGTGGTAAAAGATCTGACGGATGAGCAGGTTCTGGAAGTCTCTATCATTGAGAATATCCAGCGGGAGAATCTCAATGTGCTGGAAGAAGCAGAAGCCTATTTCAGGCTCATTGACGAGTTTAAATATACCCAGGAAAAGGTGGCCAAAAAAATCGGCAAAAACCGGTCCACCATTGCCAACCTTCTAAGACTTCGAAGCCTGCCCCAGGAAATAAAGGAGAGCCTTATCGCTGAAAAAATCAGTATGGGCCATGCCCGGGCACTTTTGGGGGGGGGGAGCCAGGAAAATCAGCTTTATCTTTTCAAACAGGTTCTGGCCCGGGGGCTTTCGGTTCGGGAAACCGAGCGATTGGTAAACCAGGCCAAGCAGGAACCCAAAAAATTGGCCGAAAAAATCTCCGTCCATGAAAAATTATTTCTGGACGCGGCATCCACCCAGATTGCCACCCGGATAAAAAGTTCGGTGAAGATTAAAAAAAATGGTGACCAGGGCAGAATAGAAATTAAATTCAAATCCAAATCTGAATTTGACCGTCTCGTTGACCTATTGAGCCATATTGCATGAGCCATATTTTATGAAAATTATTGTTGCAAAGACGGCGGGTTTCTGTATGGGCGTCCGGCGGGCCGTGGATATGGTTCTGGACGCATCAAATCTTTCAGGCGAACCCATATTTACCTATGGGCCGCTGATCCATAATCCTCAGGTTCTGGAAATGTTGGAAAACAAAAATATTTCCCGGATTGATACCATACCGGAACGAGGAGAGGGTATTGTCCTGATCCGGGCCCATGGGGTTCCGCCGGAAGATGAGAAGGCCCTTAACAAAGCCGGGTTTACCGTTCTCAATGCCACCTGTCCCCGGGTGGTTCGTGTCCAGGTGATTATCAATCGCTATGCCAAAAAGGGGTATGCCACCATTATCATTGGCGATAAAAAACATCCAGAAGTGGTGGGCCTTCTGGGCTATGCCCGGGGAAATGGCTATACCATCACCTCCATGGAACAACTGGCTGATTTGCCTGCCTTTGAGAATGCGGTAGTGGTTGCCCAGACCACCCAGAATACCGTGTTTTATGAGCAGATAAAAGCATGGTTCACCCAACACGCTCCCCATTATAAGGTGTTTGACACCATTTGCGGGTCCACGGAAAAGCGGCAGTCCGAGGTGCGGCAGTTGGCCCGGGAAAATGATGCTGTTATTGTGGTGGGAGGAAAATCATCGGGGAATACCCGGCGTCTGGCCCAGGTGGCCATGGAAACCGGCACCCTGGCCATCCATATTGAAGATGCCGCTGAGATTGATTACAAACTCCTTGGGTCGGCAAAAAGGATTGCCATTACAGCGGGTGCATCCACTCCCAATTGGATTATCAATGATACCTGCGTACAGGTGGCTTCCAAGGTGAAAAAGCAGCGGTTTTTTCTTGGATATCTGGTGGGATTCAGGGATTTCTTGCTCAAAACAAACCTGTTGCTGGCCTTGGGTGCCGGTGGACTGACCTATGCCTGCGCCAGGGTCCAGGGCTTTTCCCTGGTTTTTGTACATTCTGCCATTGCCATGCTCTATGTGTTGTCTATGCAGATCCTAAACAACATCATTACCATTAAATCAGATACCTATAACCATCCTGAGCGGGCAGTTTTTTACAGAAAACATCAGAGCCTTTTAAAGGTGCTAGCTCTTGGGTCCGGGGCAGCCGGGCTCTATTTTGCCTATACCACGGGCTTTGTTTCTTTTTGTATCCTGCTGATAATGAGCCTTCTGGGTCTGTTCTATAATTTAAACCTTCCTTTTGTCTTTGGCGATAAGAAGATTACCCGGATTAAGGATGTGCCCGGATCCAAAACCATCCTCATTGCCATTGCCTGGGGAATCGTTACCAGTTTGCTGCCGGCAATTGTCAATTCATGCGGG
Source organism: Desulfobacteraceae bacterium (assembly GCA_016743945.1). Taxonomy (GTDB): domain Bacteria; phylum Desulfobacterota; class Desulfobacteria; order Desulfobacterales; family Desulfobacteraceae; genus NBML01. The sequence continues at coordinate 38,588 of JADGFI010000013.1, read as the reverse complement.
TTTTTGCCAATGCTGGTCACCTTTGCCTTTTCAACGGGTTTGGTTTTTGCCAGAACTGCTTTTTTTGATGTGTTGGCCATCCAGGGGGATCGGATTACAGGAAAAGAAACCCTTCCCATTTTATTGGGTGCACAAAAGAGTTATCTCCTTATTCAATATGTACTGACCATTGAAATTTTTATTATTTTGCTGGCCGATTGGATGGATTTGTTTGGCAGCACTGTCTTCCTGCTTGCCTTTGTTCCCCTTTTTATGCTTTTATTGATCAGATTATATAAACGAGACAGTTTGTTGTCTAGTCGGCAATATGAGTTTTTAATCGAGTCTTCGTTTTTGTTCGCCGGGTTAGTTGCAGCCGTTATTTGAGAAATTACTGGGAGTAAGGTATGACAAACGGGCAAGAAAAAAAGATGAGATGTCCCTTGGTTGGCCTTTTAGCCGTAAAAAACCAATTGATTACAAAAGAGGAACTGGAAACCTGGCTGCATCAATGTACCGATTCCAATAACCTTGAACGAGAGTTGAAAGACTATTTGCTCACTAAAGAATTGGTGTCTGCACAAAATATTGAACGGCTCTCCCGGGCAGCAAAAACCCTGGAAATTCGCCAAAAAGAGTATAAGTTCGGTGCCATTGCCATTGTCAAAGGCTTTATTAACCAAAGTGTTCTAGATCTTGCTTTGGAAGAGCAGGAAGATTCCATCAGGAGCAAACAAAAACCCAGTCTCATTGGAGATATGATGGTGGGGGCCGGGTTGATGACAATAAAACAAAGAGATTATATCCTTAAATTACAAAACCGGTTGAAATTACCCAATAAGAAAACAGGATCCGACTCAAAAACTATTGCCGGACAAAAGCCTTTGGAAAAGACCCTGAAGCAACCAGTGAAAAAGTCTTTGGAAAAACCGCCGGAAAAGAAGGCTGAAATAAAAAAAGAGGCAAGTGCCCTGCTTGAACCCGAGATTATTACGGGGGGGATCAAACTACAGGTTTCCAGGGATTTTATGGCCGCTTTTATCTCAAAAACAGACCAGTTTAATTCGGACATTTCTGCCATGGAAATCAAGGAGGCCCTGTTTGAACGAGAGATTGTGAATGGTATCGTTGTGGATGACATGATAGAGGGTTTTATTAAATCTTCAGGGTTTAAAACCCAGTCCTTCAGGATTGCCAGGGGGATCAAGCCTGTTCAGGGGCAGGACGCAAAATTGGAATTTTTTTTTAATACAGACTACCTTAAAGCCGGTGGCCTTGATACCGAGGGAAATATCGATTTCAAGGAAAGAGGGGTGATTCCCCATGTGGAAGAAGGAACGGTTCTCGCTGAAAAAACGCCCATGATTTTGGCCCGGCAGGGGCAAAATATATATGGGGATGAGGTAGAAACCTTGCCGGGTGAGGATATTCCCCTGCGGTTTGGAAAAGGGGCTAAATTATCCGAGGACGGCCTTAAAGTTCTGGCAGAAGTTCGTGGATATCCCAAATATTCCCTGTCCGGGGTGATTTTTGTCCACAATGAATATACAACCGGCGGGGATGTGGATTATGAAACCGGGCATATTGATTATGATGGCAATGTAAATATTAAGGGGCGTATTAAATCCGGGTTTAAGGTTCGGGGCAACGATATTAAAACCATTGAGCTGGACGGCGGTATTGTGGAGGCAGAAGGGGATGTGGTGGTCGCAGGCGGTATAAATGAAGGAAAAATCTATGCCCGGGGAAATGTGTTTGCCAAATTTATCCATAATTCAGAGATTTTCTGCATGGGCAATGTCCAGGTGGGCAAGGAAATAGTGGATTCCATGATTGAAAGTGGCGGATCCTGCGCCATTGAAAACGGCAAGCTTATCTCTTCGGAGGTGACGGCCAAGATGGGGGTCAGTGCAAGGCATATCGGGACCGAGATGGCCGGACCCAGCCTGATTAAAGTCGGCCAGGATGCGTTTACAGAAAAGGAGCTTGGGAAAAATAAAACCAAGATCCGTGCCATGCGAGAGAAGGTTGTAAAATTTCAGGAAAAAAAGGACACCCTAAAAGAGCAGAACGCGGAGCTCCAGCAGCAGATCACCAAACTTGCCCATGTCCAGGATCGGTCCCAGCTTGAACAAAGGGAAATAGAGACGAAGATGGCGGCCCCTGAAAACGCTGATCGTCTTGGGGAATTTAAGGAACAATTTGCACAATTAAACGCCAATGCCCAGAATGCCGAGTCTAATCTAGACCGGTGTTTTGAAAAGAGTGAGGCCATTGAAAAAGCCATTGAAAAAGCGGATAAGGAGATCGTTTTTTGGGAGGGAAAAATTGAAGACCTGACCCATGAAAAAAAGAATCTTGTTCAGTGGGCGAAGGAAAATCCCGGTAATGCAATGGTCGCATGTGACGGGACGATTCAACCGGGAACCGTTATTTGTGGAAAGCATAGTGAGATGACGGTTGAAGATGTCATCCGGCGGGCAAAGGTAAAAGAAGTCCTTTTCGCGGCCCAGGGAACTGAAAACAGACAGGTTTACGAAATACAAATTCAGAATTTATAGACGCCCGGGATAGGGTTAGTCGGCCTGGATCAGGCCTATCCGCTCATCTTTTTTTATCCATATTCTGTTCAGCCATTCACAGAAGACAGCATGATCTTCCGGGTCATTAAAATAATCCCCTTTCAAGGCATGGCTTACCTCCAACACTTCAAAATCAATAATAATTTTTTGGGTCTTGCCGGATATAAAATCCCAGAAATTTGGGGTTTTCCCCGGATATATGATGGTCACATCAATTATTTTGTGAAGATAATCCCCCATGGATCCCAGGACAAATGCAATTCCGCCGGCTTTGGGGTTGAGCAAATGGACAAAGGAGGTCTTTTGCGCGTCTTTTTTTTGAGTCGTGAACCGTGTGCCTTCCACAAAATTCATGATGGATACGGGGGTGTGTTTAAATCTTTCACAGGCCTTTTTTGTACTTTCCAGGTCCTTGCCTCGCAGGTGGGGTTTTTGGGTCAGGATTTTTTTTGAATACCGTTTCATGAAAGGGAAATCAAGTGCCCACCAGGCAAGACCGAGAAAAGGAACCCAGATGAGTTCTTTTTTTAAAAAGAATTTGAGCATGGGGATTTTCCGGTTCAAGGTTTGCTGGAGTACCAGGATGTCAACCCAGGACTGGTGGTTGGCCATGACCAGATACCATTCTGTTTTTTCTAATTTCTCAAGCCCCCTGATGTCCCAGTCAATTTTAGAGAACAGGTTTGAGTTCAATGAATTTATATCGATCCACAAGGTTGCAATGGCGATGAGAATTTTATCCAGAATCACAATGACAGGGGGGAAGGGAAGGATAAATTTAAATAGAGATAGAAAAATCAACGGAAGGGTTAAACAAATGGTATTCACCATGGCCAGGAGAAAGGATAAAATTCCTTTGAGGGGGGAGGGTAAGAAAGAAAGCATCAGTTGTTGAATCCTTTTATTTGGGTCTCTATATATTTTTTTATGGTCCGCCGGTCAAGGCCCGTTTTCTTTGCAACCTTTTCATAGGTGCCAAGGGTATCATAGAGCAGTTTGCAGTATCCTGCAACAAGATCTGGTACGGCAATGGTTTTTTCTTTTATTCCTTTTTGAAGTGTCGTGGAAAGGGATAATTCTGCCGGCTCCCTGATCTCTTTGCCTTGGTAATCCTTTTTAAGCAATACGCTTCTGACGCATTGCTCAAGTTCCCTGACATTACCTGGCCAGTGATAATTTTTTCCCAGTCGGCGGTCAATGATTCTTTTTACCTGTTGGGTCAATTTTTTTGAATGCATACCGGTCATTCGGTGGATGGTGAAATTCAAAAGGTCATCCAGCTCCGATGGAGATTCCTTGATCCGGGTTCGTAAGGGAGGGACCTCTATGATATCTGAACAGAGCCGATAATAAAAATCATCCCGGAAGACTTCACCCTCCATGACCGATCGTTTAGGCCGATTGGTGGCGGCAATGACACGGCCGTTAAATCGTAAAATGGTATGGGCACCCACCGGTGAAAAATGCCTTTCCTGTAGAACCCGCAATAGTTTGATCTGTACATGGTTGGGGATCTCTCCGATTTCATCCAGCAGGATGGATCCATGGGGGCTGCAACGGTCAAAAACTCCCTGGTAGTCTTCAACAGCTCCTGTGAATGCCCCCTTGGTATGGCCGAATAATTCTGATTCCAAAAGGGTTTCCGGGTATTGTGAGAGATTCAGGGAGGAAAACGCCTGGGTAAAGCTTTCGGCAAAACAGCCTCTTTTGATATCAAAGGGGATAAAGCCGCTTCTGCCGATGGCCTGGGCTGCTGTCCCTTTACCGGTTCCGGTCTCTCCTAAAAGCAGGGTGGAAAAATCCTCCATTTTGTTCCACAAAAAAGTATCATAGAGTTCAATATTATGGGTGAAGACATTATACCAAAGGTGTTTTTTCAGGGTGCGCATGCAGGGGCTGCTGCCCACAAGCGAATGGGAAATAAAATAAAATGCCCGGCGCAATTGGTAGGACAGGGCAAAATAATGGTAAAAGATCTTTGTATCAAACCCTTTTTGAACGACCATTGCCTTTGCCTCTTCAACAAAGCTCACTTTAACCGGTGTGTCCCGGGCACTTGTCTGGTCTTTGATCAATTGATCAAATTTGTCCCTAAATTTGTGGAAGATATCAAATAAATAGACCACCCGAAGGATTTCTTTGTCCTTGTCCTGGTAGTCATTGAGATTTCCCCTATTTTCTATTTCCAGTTTTTTTAACCGCCGATCCACTTCCCTGACGCATTTGTCCTTGCTTTCTCTCCTTGTGGCAGAGGGGAAAAGCCCGGCAATTTTCTGGTCTAGTCGTTCCCTTAACTCGCTGAAAGGATTTGCAAAGGCGGCATTATGGACCGTTCTGAAAAATTGTCTTTCTTCCTGGTCCAAGTCTATTTTTTTCAAGAGGCCTCCATTGGAAGGTTCGAGGTTAAGGTATCAAAAGGTTACAATCAAGATCCTGTGCAATTTTGTACATGCCATATACATAAAATGCAATAAAATTTAAGATCAATAAAAGGGATACGGTTGGCTTTTTTTGGAAAAATGCTTTTATTTCAGTGTGTTAAAAAAAAAGAAAGAGCTGGCACACTCCTTGATAAGTAAAAGAGTTTGAGAACCCGAAAGTTTTCCTTTGGCAGGTGCCAAAGAACACTGATACGAAACCCTATATGGAGCCATATTTATGATTACAAGAATACTGAATTCAAGACTGCCTTTGATGATTTACACACCTGTCAAGGTATTTGATTCCAGCTATTTTCATGCCATTTCCCGGTCTGGTGCCCTTCCTGTTTTTGACACGGAGTTTTTAACCCGTGAAGATATCCTTGAAAAGGCCCTGTTACTCGCCGGGGAAAACCTGAGCTTTGGACTGCGGCTCGCTGCCCATGACCATGACACCATTGCCGCCTTAAAACAGGAAAATATTGCCACTCTTGATCTTTTGATTGTTCCCCTTTCCAAACAAGACGAGGCGGCTGATTTTTCCCATTTTGGTGATACAAAGATTGTTCCTGAAATTAAAGATATCCATCTTATTGAAAAGATAAAGGCGCTTGATCCCCATGGGCTGATCCTCAAGGGGAATGAGGCTGCAGGAAAGGTATCCCGATATTCTTCTTTTATTCTCATGCAATGGTATTTGAAACACAGTGATTTGCCGATTTTTATCCATGGCGGGGTGGGCCCGTATACGGCTGCCGGTATGCTGGCAGCCGGGGTATCCGGCTTTGTGATGGACTCCCAGGTGCTCCTGGCAGACGAGGCCCCGGTTTCGGAAAATTTTAAAAAACTTCTGACCATGGTGGATGAAGGGGATTCCACTGAAATTATTTTCCAGGATAAAGAGATCTATCGGGTCTTTGCAAAATTAGGCACCAAAATTGTCAAGGATATCAAGCAGGAAGCAGTTTTGGTTGCCAATGAAACTGATGGGGAACAAAAGATCTACCAATCCATCTCCAACAACATAATTGCCCTGGACAACCCGGATGTTCCATTTGTCCAGTCCCTGTTTTATCTGGGGCAGGACGGGATCTTTGCCAAGGAGTTTACCAGGGAATCCACCTGTCTTGAATCCATGGTAGCATCTTTTTTTACAATCATCGGGGAAAACCTTGATTGTATTGACCAGCATGATCCGATCGTACCAGATTCTGCCTTTGCAAAGGATCAGTCCACAACCTATCCGCTGATCCAGGGACCCATGGCCAATATTTCGGACAATGCCGACTTTGCCGCCATGGTATTGGAACAAGGCGCCTTGCCCTTTTTTGCCGTGGGGAGCCTGCCGGCATCCCTGGCCGATGATATGATAAAAAAGGGGGCAAAAAAACTTACTAATTTTGGTGCAGGGTTGGTGGGCATTGAAGCCTTTAACCCCATGGTCCACAAACATCTGGACATGATTAAACGTTACAAGGTGCCCTATGCGCTTTTTGCCGGCGGTATTCCCTCCCAGGTGGTTGAGCTGGAAAAGGCGGGCACTAAAACCTATATGCACACCCCATCGGTCTCCATGATGGAAAATGCCCTGGAGGCCGGGTGCCGCAGGTTTATCTTTGAGGGGGGAGAAGCCGGTGGCCATGTGGGGTCTTTGTCCAGTATGGTTCTCTGGGAAGCCGCTATCTCAAAGTTGATCCATTCTTCCCGGGATTTATCCGACCTGTATCTGGTTTTTGCTGGTGGTATCACCACAGCTTTCGCCTCTTTTTTCATCTCGGGGATGGCCTCATTCCTGGCTGCCCGGGGGGCAAAAATTGGTCTCCAGGTGGGGACAGCTTATCTGTTTTCCAATGAAATTGTCGACACAAAAGCGGTTAAAAAACAATACCAGGACATCATCATTGAGAAAGATGAAACCGTGATCATCGGCCGAAGTCTGGGGCTGGCATCCAGAACCGCTCCCACCCAATTTGCCCGGGAAATGGTGGAATATGAAGCTCAGATGATTGTTAACAAGGAAGGGTTAACCCAGAGAAAACGGTCCTTTGAAAAACGAAATATCGGATCTCTTCTCATCGGTGCCAAGGGGTTCCTGCCGGATTTTAAACGTTCGGGTGAAGAACATTACACCTGGTTTGAAGACCAGGAACATCTGGAACGAGGTAATTTTCTGGTGGGGGACAGCCTGGCCTTTTTTAAGGGGCCGGTTTCCATCAAGGAGATCCATGACCAGTATTTTGACGGTAAGTCTCAATTGTTCAAGCACATCAACCAGCTGGAGGTTTTTTCCAGTCCGAAAAACAAAATCAAGGACGAGATTGCCGTGGTGGGCATGGGCTGTACCCTTCCCCATGCCGACACGCCTGATATGCTCTGGGACAATATTTTAAAAAAGCGCTATTCCATAAGTGAAATGCCGGAAACCCGTTTTAACAAGGATCTATATTATAATCCGGACCGGAAGGCGGCAGACACCAGCTATACTACCCTGGCTGGCCACGTGGACCATTTTGAATTTGATTGTGACCGCTTCGGCTATGCCGAGGGCAAGGAAAAACGGTTGTCCAGAAGTCAGAAAATGGTGCTTGCAACCGCTTATAAAGCCGTGGAAAGTGCAGGCCTTCTGGGAGCGGATGACCTTCTTGTAACCGATGATCCAAAGCGGACAGCTGTTATCATTGCCACCTGTCTTTCCAATGAACTGGGGAATGATCTCCAGCTCAAATACTGGTATCCTGAGGTGGTCTCCATGCTGGAGAAAACCCCGGCCTATCAAGGGCTTACCGATGCTGAACGAGAAAAGATTAAACAGGCCCTTCAAGAGGGAATGGAAGGGGAAAACAAGGGCTATGATCCGGTCCACGGAATTCTTTTGAACATTGAAGCCTCCAGGATTGCCCGGCACTTAGGAGTCCGTGGCGTAAACTATATCGTGGATGCCGCCTGCGCCTCTTCTATTACCGCCCTTGAGGCGGCAACAGGAGAGCTTTTGTCCGGCGACCATGATCAGGTCATTGTGGGCGGGGTTAATACCCATTTGGCACCGGAATCTTTTATCGGGTTTGCCAAGATGGGCACCCTTTCGGCAAAAGGGTCCTACCCCTTTGACAATCGTGCCGACGGGTTTATCCTGGGAGAAGGGTCTGTGGTCTTTGTTTTGAAGCGGATGAAGGATGCCATCCGGGATAAGAATAAAATTTTCGGGGTGATCAATGCCATCGGGGGTAGTTCCGATGGAAAGGGCAAGGCCATTGCCGCTCCCAACCCCAAGGGCCAGGTCATGAGTATGGCTCGTTGTTTTGAGAATATTCGGCCCGATATCTGTCCTGATGACATTGGCTTTATCGAAGCCCACGGTACCGCCACCGTTGTGGGAGATCAGGTGGAGCTTGAAACCTTGTCCACCACGTATAAGAATTCCCCTGTCGGGGTCAGTTCTATTAAATCCCAGATCGGCCATTTGTTGGGGTGTGCCGGGTCTGCCGGTTTGTTAAAGGCCTTATTGGCCGTGAACAAAGGGGTTCTGCCGCCCAATGGCCAATTTAAAACCCTGTCTGAAAGCCATGATTTAAAGGGGTCTCTGTACATTGTGGAAGATGCCAAACCCTGGGAGCCTGAGGGCGGCAAGACCCGTAAGGCCGGGGTTTCTTCCTATGGATTCGGTGGTATCAATTATCACATGGTTGTGGAAGAGATGACACAAGGGTATCGACCAATGAAGCGGGATATCTTTTCGGACACTGCCTATGATTTTAATGAAGACAGGATTGTGGTGGCCGGTCTCGGGGTTTTTCTCCCCGGTGCCAGCAACACCGAAGAGTTTTGGGAAAAATTGTGCTCCGGGGAAAAACAGCTCTCCTCTATCCCTGCGAGTCATTTTGACAATGATGCCTATGCTGCCTTTGACAAAAATTCCATTTATCGGCTGCCCAAGGTCAAGGCAGGGATTGTAAAGGATTATCAGGTTAACAACCTCAAATACAGAATGCCCCCCAAAATGGTCAAATCCATTGAGCGGGGACAGCTCTTTGGGCTGGAAGCCGCCAGCGAAGCCCTGGAATCCTGTGGACTGCTGGAACGAGAAGGCGCTGCGGCAAGAACCGGTGTCATCCTGGGAACCATTGCCGGGGAACGCCAGAGTAAAAATATTATCCGGGTGAGGAAAAACCTTATTGGTAACATGATCAAAAATTGTTCCGGCCTGGAGGGAAATATTGCTAAGATCGTGGGACAGGAGATGGTAGCTGCCATCTGCACAGCGATTCCGGAAAATAATGAAGATACCACCCCCGGCCTTTTGTCCAATATTATATCCGGGCGGATTGCCAATTATTTTGGTCTCAATGGTCCCAATTATGTTCTGGACGCTTCCTGTGCCTCGTCTACCATTGCCATTCGTAATGCCACAAGAAATCTGAAACAAAAGGATCTTGATTTTGTTCTGGCCGGCGGGGTTGACTGCAACTTATTTCCTGCCGTGCTCATGGCCTTTAAGCGCCTGGGACTTTTGTCCGAGGGGGATTGCAATTATTATGATTCAAGAGCCGACGGCTATGTCATGGGGGAGGGGGCTGCCATCCATGTCATGACCACTTATAAACGGGCCAAAGATGCGGGCATGCAAATTTTGGGGGAAATTAATGAATGCACGGTAGGTTCCAGTGTGCCCGACCATCTGCTGGCGCCCTCGGAGCACACTTTTGTCTCGGTCATCAATGAGGCCTACCAAAAATCTGGGATACGTAAGTCAGATATCAACCATCTGGATCTGTTTGCCTTTTCTAATATTTTTGGGGATATGGTTGAAAAACAGGTGATCCAGGCCTGCTTTAACCATGAAATGCACTGCGGCAATATCAAGCCCCAGTTTGGGTATTTCAAGGCGGCCAATCCGGCAGTCGCCCTGGCCAAGCTTATGCTCATGAATGCCAAGGGGAAAATTTTACCGGACTTTAATTATGATGCAGAACATTCCATATTAAAGGAGTGTAAGGTTTTGAACCCTGCCACGAAAGTAGTCCCCAGGATTCCTGGCCAGACTTTTAGGTTTGCGGCCAACGTCAACGGCATCGGTGGAAACCACTGCCATTTGATAATGAGCTGTCTGCCCAGGGTTTTAGAAAAGCCATTGTCAGCCCCATCACTTTCGGCAAGTGTCTCGTCAGTGATGGTTCAGCCAGCGGTTAACCAGCCATTGAATGGTCAACCATTGATCGGTCAACCACTGGACGGTCACCAGGTGATTGAGGCAGCATACAAATCAGTTTCCAGAGATGACATCGTGCTGGGGGGCACTTCCCATTCCGCAGATCACAAGGGGAAGAAACTGCGCATGGTGGCCCTGCTCTCGGGCCAGGGAGCCCAGAGGCCGGGCATGATGAAAGAATTGTTCGAGGCCGATGACCACATTCGGAAGGTATTGGAAAAAGGGGAGGCCATCTTTAAAAATATCCGGGGATATTCTCTGCTGGAGATGATGTTTGGAGAGGATGAGAGGCTTAATTCCACCCAGAATACCCAGCCCGCTGTTTTCCTTTCCTCGGCTGCTATCTGCAGCCGTTTGGCCATGGAAGGGTTCTCCCCGGATTATTTCATCGGCCATAGTGTGGGGGAATACACCGCACTTTTTTGTTCGGGTATGTTGGGATTTGAAGATGCCATGAATCTGATCATCAAGCGCTCGGACCTCATGTACGAATCTACTCTAAAGAACCCGGGCAAGATCATGGTGGTCTTTAAAAATGAACGAGAGACGGCCGGCCTGATCCGAGAATCTTTTGTGTCCGGCATTTATATTACCAACAAGAACAGTGAGAAACAGACGGCTGTGTCCGGCAAGGCTGAGGATATTGAAAAATTTTGCCAGTATCTGACGGGGCAGGCAGTGGTCTATAAACGACTCAATCTCACCGGTGCCTTTCACACCCCAATGCTCAAGGAAGCCTCGGATAAACTGAGAACCTATCTTTCTTCCCTGCAGTTTAATGATACCCGGTATGGAAAAATTATTTCCAATACCCTGGCCCAGCCCTACCCGGAACAGCCGGAAGATGTAAAAGATTTGTTGGCAAAACAGATTATTTCTCCGGTTGAGTTTATTGCCTCCATTGAAAATGTCTATGTCTCGGGCAAAACTCATTTTATTGAAATCGGGCCTTCAAGGCTCCTGGTCAATCTGCTGAAAAATATTAATGTCGGGGAGTATGGAACGGCTGTGTCCGTGGACGCAAGGGTTGGTGAAATTTCTTCCTTTGAAGCCTGCCGCCAATATCTGTTGTCCTGCAATTCCATCTTTGAGCCCAAGACCATTGTGCATCCGGAGCCAGACCCGATGATTTCCCCCCATACAACTGCCAAAGAGGAGTTACCCATAATAGAAATGTCAGAAGATTTTGATACATTTAAACAAAACAACCAGACCCTTGTGGACCGGATTCTGTTCAAGGAATTTCAGCACCAAAAGCGCAACTCAGCCGTTGACGCCATGGAGCGCTTTAATTTTAATACCCATAAAATTCTGATTTCAGGGGTTTCCGTGGGATTGCCGGGCAAGGCCCGTCAGGTTTTTGCCAAGGATAATTTTGATGCCATCCTTAATGGTGAGAACTTTATTGAGCCGCTTCCGGCCGAGGCAATGGAACAGTTAACAGATAAAAATATCACCAAGCTTTTCAAAGAGCCCGACGGCAATGCCCGTTTTGTCCAGATCACAAAAACAGAGGATGTCATCCATTTGGCCGGACAATTGGGTTATTTTAACCTGACGGACGAATACGGGATCAAGGAACAATATGACATGGTCATGGCCATGGGCATTGCCGCAGGGATTGAAGCCTTGAAAGATGCCAATATCCCATTGGTCATGCAGTACAAAAAAATGAAGGGCGGCAAGACTATGATTCCCAACGGGTTTGCCCTTCCCGAGGAGATGCAGGAGGAGACTGGTGTTATTCTCTCTTCTTTGTGGCCCAATGCAGAAACCCTGATAGATGAACTTGAAAAATATTATTATGAAAAACTGTTTCTTAAACCCTATGAGGAGTTTGAAAAGATCTATTATTACCTCATGGAAAAGATAGGGGATATGGAAATTAAGGAAGAACTCACGGAATGGTTTTTTAAAGCAAAATCACGGAAACGGACAGACCTTGAACCCTATAAGTTTGACAGAAGTTTTGTGGCCAATTATTGTCCCCTGGGATCTGCTCATCTGGCCCAGATTATCAAGGCAAAGGGACCCAATACCCTGGTTTCTTCCGCCTGTGCCTCTACCACCCTTGCCATAGGCATTGCTGAAGACTGGATCCGTGTGGGTCGGTGTAAAAGGGTTCTGGTCATCGGCGGTGATAATGCCACCTCCCCCCGCCAGGGGCAGTGGGTGGGCTCGGGATTTTTGTCCCTGGGTGCTGCCACCATTAAAAAGAGGGTCTCAGAAGGTGCCAAACCCTTTGACGAGGACCGGAACGGAACCATCCTGGGGGCAGGCGCTGTGGGCCTGGTCATTGAAGATCAGGCAAGTGCTGCCAAACGCGGCATGAATGGTCAGTGTGAGATTCTGGGGACCCATATCTCCAATTCTGCCTATCACACCTTTAATATTGATGTGGCCCACATGGCCAGTGAAATGAAAAAATTTATCACCCGTGTGGAAAAACGGACAGGGCTTAGGAAAGAAGCGTATGCAGACAAGTTGCTTTTCATGTCCCATGAAACCTATACCCCGGCCAGGGGGGGATCTGCCGATGCAGAAGTAACCGCTCTTGAAACGACTTTTTCCCAGTATTTGAGTAAAATCTGTATCTCCAATACCAAGGGATTTACCGGCCATACTCTGGGGGCTGCCGTCGAGGATGTTGTCATGGTCAAGGCCCTTCAGAAACGCAAGGCTCCTCCTATTGCCAACCTTAAAAAAATTCCCAGCCATTTTAGGAAATTAAATTTTTCAGGGCAGGAGAAAATCGATTCTGAATACGGTCTACATCTGTCCGCAGGATTTGGATCCCATTGTGCCTTTATCTTTGTCAAACGGGTGGAGGAAAATCCGGTCAAGGGCAATCGGGTCTATCATCGCTGGCTCAGACAAATAACCGGCTCCCAGAAACCGGAACTCAAAGTGATTGACAATACGCTGTGCGTAGTGGCCGGGGATTCGGAAACAGGACCTTTCACCCCTGATCCCAAAAGAACGGACAGGCCTGAAAAGAAAAAACTGGTGCCGGAACCGGGCCGGATTCCGGTCATGGCATCTGCGCCTGCAACCGCTGTCGCAGCAAGTGTTCCTGTTACCCCGATATCTTCATCCGTGCTGGAACCTGCAGCCGTCCCCATCGCAAAGGTAAAGCAGATCATTGCCGAGCAGACCGGGTATACAGCGGATATGCTCGAAGATGATCTGGATTTGGAGGCAGATCTGGGGATTGACACGGTGAAACAGGTGGAGATTTTTGCCAAGATCGCATCGACCTTTAATTTCCCCGTGCCCGAGGATCTGAAACTTAGAGATCTGAACACCATTGAGAAACTGGGGGCCTATGTGGCTGGGGTGGATATCCCCGCTGTAGAAGCCGCTGCCCCTATCGTTCTTGAAGCGCCTGCATCCACTCCCACAGTTGCAGAAGTCGGTCCTGCCCATGCCATTGAAACGGTGAAAGAAATCATTGCCGAGCAGACCGGATATGCAGCGGATATGCTGGAGGATGATTTGGATCTGGAAGCAGATCTGGGGATCGACACGGTGAAGCAGGTGGAAATCTTTGCCAAAATCGCATCGGCCTTTGATTTTTCTGTACCCGAGGATTTAAAGCTTAGAGATTTAAATACCATTGAAAAGCTGGCCGCCTATATCAGCACGCGGGTGGATGCGCCTGGCGTGCCTTCCGGTTCACACTCCGGGGTAACGTCTGCTGTTGCGGTCAATGCTGGTGCGGATCATACTGGTCCTGCCCATGCCATTGAAACGGTGAAAGAAATCATTGCCGAACAGACCGGATATGCAGCGGATATGCTGGAAGATGATCTGGATCTGGAAGCAGATCTGGGGATCGACACGGTGAAACAGGTGGAAATCTTTGCCAAGGTCGCATCGGCCTTTGATTTTTCCGTACCTGATGATTTAAAGCTTAGAGATTTAAATACCATTGAAAAGCTGGCCGCCTATATTGGCACGCGGGTGGAGACCCCTGACGTGCATTCCGGTTCACACTCCGGGGTGACGGATGCTGTTGCGGATCATGCGGGTGCGGATCATGCCATTGAGACCGTAAAAACGGTAATTGCCGACCAGACCGGGTATGCCACGGACATGCTGGAAGAGGATCTGGACCTGGAAGCGGATCTGGGGATTGACACGGTAAAACAGGTGGAAATTTTTGCCAAGATCGCATCGACTTTTGATTTCTCTGTACCCGATGATCTAAAGCTTCGGGACTTGAATACCATTGCCAAGCTGGCAGTCTATATTGATCAAAGAACCCGGGCAATCACTCCGCCGGAAAAAGAGTCCATACCGGTTACAGGGTCCGGAACCCGGTCTGATACGGATTTTTCCCCTGGTGTTGCTGTCGGTGATAGAATGGATGAAGGCACATCATCAGAAGACAGCTTCCCCGATGTGACCTCCCCCATCAAACGCTTGGTGGTAAGGGTGGAAGAGGCTGCGATGCCAAAATCCTCCGGCCGGACGTTTAAGGGGAAGAAAATTATCGTCTCCCTTGATAATCATGGGTTTGCTGCTGCTGTCATCAAGCGAATAAAGGGCCTGGGCGGTGAGGTTGTCACCATGGGCGCTAAAAACAGCAAAAAACCCGTGGACCTTGATCTGGATCTCACAGACCTAGGACAAATGGAGGAACGCCTTGGGGCATTTAAAGCCAAAACTCCCGAGGTGAATGGGTTTATCCACCTGGCACCCCTTGATTATTATTTTAACGGCAAAGGGGCTGGCTTTGCATCGGACCAAGAGCTGAACACCACCATAAAGTCAGCCTTTGTTCTGATTAAAAGTTTGTTTGAGACTCTGGATAATAAAGAGAGTATCATGGGAACCATTGCCTTTGATTCCGTGATTTTCCCTTATATGGCGGGGGAAGATATGGGCGAGATTCATCCCATGTTTGCCGGGTTGTCCGGCCTTCTGAAAACAGCCAACAAGGAGATGCCAGATACCTTGGTCAAGGTGGTGGATTTTTCCTATAAGCAGCCCAAAAAGAGCATCCCAAGGATTGCGGATTTGTTTATTGGCGAGCTTTTGTCAGAAGACACAAGATGTGAGGTGGGCTATAAAAATAAAAAACGCTATGTCCTTTCCCTGCACCAGAGCATTGCCGACAAGACCGAACAGGTTGTTTCAAAAAATGACACCCTGCTGGTAACCGGCGGTGCCGGGGGAATTACCTATGAGATCTTAAAAAAGGTGGTTCAGACCTATGGGGTCAACCTGGTGATCCTGGATATCAACGATATTTATGCCACGGATCCTAAATATTTGGTGAAGTCCTCCACCCAACCGGAACTCATGGCCCAGCTTCGAACCGATATGCCCGGGGTGAAACCCGTTGAAATCAAACGAGCCCTGGACCGGTTGACCCGGGTGCGCCAGTCCATTGAGAACATTGAATACCTGAAATCCCTGGGAGTTCAGGTGGATTACAAATGTGTGGATGTTACGGATTTTAATGCCGTAAAAAAAGCTGTGAACTCCTGTGGTCGTATTGACGGCATCTTCCACGCAGCCGGCATGGAAATGAGTCAGTTTATTGCTAAAAAAGAGCGCTGGTCCTTTGAACTGGTGGTGGATGTCAAGGTCAAGGGCATGCGGAACCTGCTGGAAGCGGCCAAAGACCATGACTATAAATACTTTTTTACTTTTTCCTCGGTTACAGCCCGCTTTGGCAATCAGGGGCAGGTGGATTACACGGCTGCCAATGATTTTCTTGGCAAAACCTTGTTTTTGGAACGTCAGCGTCATCCGGAAAGAACCTATAAGGTCTATGCCTGGACAGCCTGGGGCGGGGTGGGAATGGCCACCAACCCAACGGTGAAAAAAGTTCTGGAAGACCGGGGGATTCAGTTTTTGCCCATGGACCAGGGGGTGAAATTTTTCATGGCCGATCTTCTGGACAAGACAGAATCTGAAATGATCTTTTCCGGTCTGGATTACGACTTTGACATTGATGGCCTTTTGGGAGATCCTGCTGATCGAGCCTTTCCCTTTCTGGATGATATGGTGGAACAGACCCGGTCGAGTGTGACCTATTCCCGGGTTCTGGATTTGAAACACGATCTGTTCCTCAACGACCATACCATGGGGGATGTGCCACTCTTTCTCGGGTCAACGGGTATCGAGACCATGGCCGAGGTGGCTGGATCTTTGGCAGGTGATGGGAAACAATTTACCGGGTTGTCTGATTTTTTCATTCCCTATGGCATCAAATTGCTCAAGGGACGCCCAAAAGAATTGCTGATTCAGGGAAATCAGATCGAGGGGGATGCTTTTGAGTGCAATATTTCTTCTGTGTTCAAGAATCCTGCCGGGAAGGTTATGGGAGATCCCAAACGTCATTACCAGGGAACCTATCGGTTCTTGGAAAAGGGGCTTGCACCCAAGAAGATCGATCTGCCCCAATTTTCACCTGTCACCTATGAAGGGGATATTGACACCCTGGTGTATCATCCCAACCGGCTGTTCATGTTCGGACTATTTGGGACCATCATGGAGATTAACTCCTTTGATGGGACAACCCTTGTGACGACTCTGGAAGACAAAAGCACTGCCGAGTTTTTTAAAGGGGTGAAAAACCCGAAGTTTGTGGCGGCACCGGTTTTGGTGGATGCCATGTTCCAGACCGGCGGTCTGCTGGAGTTTTTTACAAGCTCCAGAACGGTATTGCCCTCCAGAATTCATTGTCTGAATTTTTATGGCAATATCCAGAAAAATCAGCCCTACTACTGCATCACCCGAAAAATCAAATCAGGAGAGGAAACCAATACCTATGACCTTACCCTGGCCGATGATAAGGGCAATGTGTTTGTGGAAATTTTGGGGTTTGAAATGGTAAAGCTTAACCAGCTGGCAGAAGAGGATCGGATTGCAGACCGTGTGACCTATAAAGCGGCATCCGTTAAACAAGGGAAAATCGTGTCGTAAACGATTTTCGTAAAATGTAAAAAATAAAAGAGGCTGCCAGCAATTTTGCCGGCAGCCTTTTGTTTATGAGAATTATAATTGTTATCTGGCTTATTATGCCACAGCATTTTTGTACTTTTTCCCGCTCCCGCAGGGGAGAAATTTTTTCTGCCCATTTTAACGTCTATATATTATAAAAAACACTGTGAAAGAATGGTTTGTGACTGCGGTTGTGGCTTATATAGTTGAATAAAAAACTCAAGACTGGAAAAGCCCTCTATACCATATGTGGGGGTGCCAGAATTTTGCCTGGAGTGAGTCTTTAAAATACCAGTTCACTCTGTTATTTTTCAGCCGAAACCCCATATAGATAGACAAATTGGTACTTCACTCCTTCGATGTTTAA
Organism: Desulfobacteraceae bacterium; assembly: GCA_016743945.1. GTDB lineage: Bacteria > Desulfobacterota > Desulfobacteria > Desulfobacterales > Desulfobacteraceae > NBML01. The sequence goes on along the minus strand of JADGFI010000013.1, from coordinate 21,077 downwards.
ATCCAACTAATGCTTAAGCCTTTCTACCCAATGGCATGATATTCCAACTGACTCCGCAATCAGCTACTATTTTTTTACAGTGTTGTATGCCGTTTATTTTATTTCAACAATGATTTTGTCAATTTTCCCTGTAAATTTAGTTTCTTCTGGACCATATCCAATACCTAAAGCGACTGGTGTCTGGTTATCTATACCAACATCAGCTGTCTCATCCGCTGAGAAAATATTTGGTTGTGTTTTTTCAATACGTGCATTGGCTACTTCTTTACCGTTTACTGAAAGAATTCCTTTTCCACCTTTGCCATTTCCACCACCATCATAAACAAAATCAAATTTTACTTTAGAAGTTCCCTTAGCCAATTCTTTTTTGCTTGCAACCACATATCGATCTAAGCCAAGGAAATTATACATGAACTCAGGTTTCCCTTCTCTCATATAAAGTGCCCATCCACCAAAGCGACCACCTTGAGCAAGGATAACACCTTTGGTTGCCTTTCTCGAGATGTTAATATCAGCAGTAATGGTAAAAGACTTATTCTTGATATTTATGAAAGTATTTTCCATCATGCCTTCCATGCCTTCATAAAGCGTCAAGGAAGTTCTGCCTGCCATAATATCCGGACGGCCCGCTACTTCTGCATTCATTCGAACGATGACTCTATCATCAATGGGTAAAACATGATATTTCTCAGCCTGCCACATAAATAAACTTTTCATCTCTTCCAGTTTCTCTGGATATTTAGAAGCCAAATTATTAACCAAGCTAAAATCTTCGCGTGTATTATACAAATCCCAGATGTCCTCTTCTAACGGAGGTAAATCACCTACTTCCCATGGAGCTCTATGAATAGTTCTAGCATACCAACCGTTGTGATACAGTGCTCTGTTACCAAACATTTCAAAATATTGAATGGTATGTTGTTCTGCTGCATCTGCGTTGTTAAAAGAATAAGCCATGCTGGTACCTTCAATGGGTATTTGAGGAACTCCATTTACTACCTTTGGTTCAGGTAAACCTGCTACTTCTAAAACGGTAGGGGCAATGTCTATAGCATGTGTGAATTGCATTCGAATTTCATTCTTCCCCTCTATGCCATCTGGGTAATGAATGATCATTCCTGTTTTGGTTCCTCCCATATCGGAAGCAACTTGTTTCGTCCAGGTATAAGGAGCATCGAATGCAACCGCCCAACCTGCTGCCATATGTGGGAAAGTGTTTTCTAATCCCCAATCATCCATCAAAGGGATAAGGTCTTCTACCTTTTCTTCCACAGCATTGAAATATGTCATCTCATTATACATACCTACCATGCCTCCTTCTGCGCTGGTTGCATTGTCTCCTGCTATGAAAATAAATAAGGTATTGTTAAGTTCTCCTATTTCTTCTATGGCATCTACTATTCTACCAATTTCATAATCTGTCATTTCTACAAATCCAGCAAACACTTCGGCTTGACGAGCAAATAGTTTCTTCTCATCATCACTTAGCTGAGCCCAGTCTTTAATGTCTTCAGGCTTAGGAGCTAATTCCGTATTGTCAGGAATTACACCCTTCGCTATCATGTTCTTGGTTGACTCGTTCCTAACTTCATCCCAACCTTTATCAAACTCACCTTTATATTTATCAGACCATTCCTTTGAAACATGGTGAGGAGCGTGAACTGCTCCAGTAGCAAAATACACAAAGAAAGGTTTGTCTGGAGTCATAGATTGCTGCGCTTTCACCCAGTTGATACTTTGGTTGGTCATGTCCGTAGTAAAATGGTAATTTTTCATCTTGGGTGGATTTACTTTTTTAACACCATCATAAATCAACGGGGCCCATTGGTCAGTTTCTCCGCCAATAAATCCATAAAATTTATCAAAGCCTTGGTGTGTTGGCCATCGGTCAAATGGGCCAGAAACACTGGTTTCCCAAGCAGCCGTCTCGTGCCATTTTCCAAAGGCTGCCGTGCTATAACCATTTAATCTCAGCATTTCTGCTAAAGGAGCAACACTTATAGGTAAAGAACCTGTATTACCCGGATAAGCGGTTGAAGATTCCATAATAGAACCCGTATTACAAGTATGATGATTCCTGCCTGTTTTTATCGCCATTCGAGTAGGAGAACAAAGTGCTGTGGTATTGAAGTTGTTGTAGCGTAAGCCACTGTTAGCGAGTTTATCCATTGTTGGTGTCTTTATAGGACCTCCAAAGGCAGAGGTAGCTCCTAAACCCAAATCGTCTATTAAAACAATGACAACATTTGGGGCGTCTTTGGGTGCTTTTACTTCAAATCGTTGAGGTGGTGTAGTATTTCTGGCATCAAGTTCAGTATAAGTGGCAGGTTCTGGTGGAACTATAGGGAGGATCTCCCTATTAATGTTTTCTTGTGCAAATGCTGAAACTGCTAACAGCAGCATCAGCACGAAAGATAAGAAAACTTTTTTTTTAAATTTCATAATTTCACCTCTATCATTAATTAAAAAGTCATGGTGTTTGATTTACTTAGTCGATTCTGAAAAACCTATTTCCCAGATGCAGGTGAACCAACCTGCGTCTGAGACATTTGAAGTCGTGCCAGATCCAAACCAAATAAAAAGTAAAAGAAATCGGTCAGCCACCGGAGCAGCTTGCTGAAGTTCATTCCTGCAGCACTTAAAATGGCATTGATCCGGTCACCTTCCTCTCCTTTTAACCGGTGGTGGTGCTGGTGAGTACTATAACGTGAATCACACGGTTCCAAATTTCTAACATTTTGAAATCTTATGTGGTGTTTAATCATGGTATTAGCCGTGACCGGCAAGATTTTATATGGAGCGACAGCTTCCAAAAAATATATGCGGGGTCCAGGATCTGAACGGAAACGGCTATTTTAATGACGGGGCAGCCTCCTTTTCAGGGTAAAGATGAACGTCCTGCTGAGGAAAGGGGATGGAAATATTCTCCGCATCAAACCGTATCTTTACCGCACGGGTAACCTCCCAGTAAACATCCCAGTAATCATCCACCTTTGTCCAGGGGCGAACAATAAAATCCACTGAGGATGCCCCCAGGGTGTGAAGCCGTACCATCGGTTCCGGCTCCTTGATCACCTTCTGATGGGAACTGAGGATATCATTCAAAACCCGTTCCGCCTTGGACACGTCATCGCTGTAACCGATGCCAAACACCATATCCACCCGGCGGATATCCTGGGCGGTTATGTTAATGATCACATCCCCCCATATTTTATTGTTGGGAATCACAATCATCTGGTTGTCCAGGGTTAGAATACTGGTGGAGACCAGGTTCATCTTGGCCACCTTCCCAGAAATTCCTCCGACATCTATTAAATCATCCACATCATATGGCCGGTAGAGCAGAATCATGACCCCTGAGGCAAAATTGCTCAGGGTATCCTGGAGGGCAAAGCCTATAATAAAACCGGCGACCCCCAGACCTGCCAGGAGCGGCCCCAGACTGATGCCCAATTGGGAAAGGGCGATGAGCAGCCCCAATATCATCACAAGATTGGAAACCATTGACACGATCATGTGGTGGGCCAGTTGAGACAAATTCAAGGTAGAGGCATTAAGTATGCGGTCAAGGCCTCTTCTTACCAGGCGTTTTGCAACGGAGAAGATCAAAAGAATCCCTGAAAACAACAGCAGCCGAACCAGAAACCCAGGCCCGCTTTCAAGGAACCAGGAGCCGGCCCGTTCCAGGACCCGGCCGATGAGGGTCACAATCACCCCTGTGCCCAGACCACCCGAGGTAATATCCCGGGTAACTTCTATCAATTGGCTGCGATACACATCGGTGTCCAATTCAAGGGTGTCCATCACCCCAAGGATCAAGGTCATGCTGGCAGTATTCATTGCCAAATTTTTGTTCACCCCTGCCAACAGCTTGGCAGCCTCCGTATCGTCCGGACTTACCTTGGTTCGGGCGGTCAAGGTGCTGACACGATCGCTGGCAAGCATGATACGGCCGGACAATTGTTCGGACCTTTCCGTGAGCAGCCTGGCAAAGTTTTCTTTTACCTTTAGGGTGTCCATTCCGATTTTTTTCATATTTTCGATGTGGGAAAGACCCAATTCAAACATTCGATTAAGGTGTTGATCCAGCGAAAAAACCTTATCTTCTATGGTAAGCCGCTCATCTGTACTGGCCTTGACTCTGGTCGCCCGGATCACATCAATTTCATTGTCAAGGCCATTGATATGGGACCACAGGCTGGGGACGATCTTGGCAAACAATCCTTCCACCTGCTGGCGAAGTTCCGGTGACTTTTGTTTTGTTTCCTGGACCAGCAGGGCATCCCCCAGTTGATGGACGTCACCCATAAGCTGCTGCTGGAGTGCGAACACCTGCAATTTTATGACACTGCGGTCCTCATCACTGGCCCCCTTTATTTTGTCATCATACCGTTTGAAATGGGCCCTTGTCCGATTGATACGGGCCAGCAGACGGCTGGCCTCCTCCCCTACCATTTCGGTGGACAATTCCTCCACGATATCCTTATTTTCTTTTGCATCTGGTTTTTGCTGGGCAAGGAGCGGACCCTGAACCCAAAGAGAGAACACGGCTACACATAAAAAGACCCCTCCAATAGAAATATTTTTTGTCCATTTGCTCATTTTTTTTATTTCCATTTGATTTAAAACAGCTTTTTTTTCTCTGAAAATCATTCTCAATCTTCCTGTCAGGCTCAATATAAAGATATTGCCTGTCATTCTAACGACAGGCAATCGAACAGATATTGGTGGCAACCCGTATCTTTTAGTGTTCGATAAATGTGAACTTTTGAAAGGAAGCCCGCAACCCTGATAGGATCGACAACATAAAACGGTGAAAACCGCTATCAATTCAGATCGTCATCTTTGTAGTATTTGGTGCCTTTCCCCGTTAACTCAAGAGCGAGCCCGTCGTCAGTAAGTTGGTATAACAAGATATCTACATCTACTGCAATTGCTCCAGCAAGATCACTTCCTTGGCTACCGGATTTTGCTGCTGCCGTCCCTTGACCACCGAGTTCCCATCCTGAATTGATAAAACCATTCAAAGCCTTCTTGCTTTTAAATACCCAGACCTGTCTAAATTTCTTGACACCGATACCAAGTCCTACCTGCCCTTCGATCATTTTCATAAAGGTGTCTTTTTGGGTAGCTTTGTCGGTCACTATCCCTTTGCCAGTGCCGCTACCAAATAAGAGGATCTTCATACCGAAATTGCTAAACACAGCATAGCCTGCCGATGCCTTTACAGTTTTTATAGCAGCAGGTTGCTCTTTGTATAATCTTGTCAGGGTCTCTTTTGCCATATTTCGAATTTCTTCCTGCTGTTCTTGTTTTGTGGGATCTTTTGCAAAAACAGTCCCGCTTAGTCCGATGCTTATCCCGAAAGCCAGAATTAGGGATACTATCATAACAGGACATCTCAATTGATAAATCCTTGCACTCTGTTTTGATCTATTTTGTTGTTTCATCCTACATTCTCCTTTTATCTTAGAGTTTAACCAATTAATGAGTCGTTTTATATTCTACCTAAAAAATGCAAACACTACGGATTTTATTGTATTTACAGTATTTTTATATAATACTCGGTGAGCATTGAAAATGCATAACATACTGAATATATGATATTATTGAATTATTACTGCAACTTTTAGGTTCTAAATAAATAGAGGATCTAATTAATCAGGATCGGGGAGAAATAGATAATTGTTATTAAAATCACGATCAACTTCAATGTAAATTACGATACAAATTTTTGTGATGCAAGGCAAGGATTTTTTTTAAATTTGAAGCAAGTTCTATGATTGCAAGTCTATTTCAAATAGGGGAATTATGGGTTTGTACTCTTGAAACAGAAAGACATTCAGCCAGCAACGCAATTGGAGCATTGCCCTCCCACCGTTTATAGCGACAAGATTAAATTCGATTTACTCATGAGTCTTTATGGTATCCATAATCAGGAGCAAATTTTCTAAAAGAGCGACACATTCCAAAAGAATTATGCAGGGGTCGGGATCTGAACTGTAACGATTATTATAACGTGTAGGTCTCGCTTTTTGAAAATCCTTCCAGGTACAAGATGTGGTATCTACCTTATTTTTCTTCCCAGGTTCAAAATTCCATTATATTGGCTGGAACAAAATCAAATGAACCAAAATCCCATTCAACTTGATTGGAGATTAACATTATCAGCCGAAAAATTTCAATAGGAATCTTAATACATAGCTGAAAATGTTGTGGGGTCGAAAACCAGCCTTTTTGGAGAGAAATCTTAATACAAAAATTTAACAATTATAGCATTTTTAAATTTTTTAATGGAAATGTTTTGATTTCCACCGGTATCTTTGGCATTTCACCCTGTGAACTCTTTATGTGCGCTCTTATTTACCCCCAATCCCCCCTTTTCTTCAGGGCGGAGCCCAAAAAGAACCTTTCCCGACAGATTAAACCAAAATCATTGACATCTGTTTTTCACTATCCTAGATTGTGGTACACAAAGATGGGCAATTTAGAAAATCAAGAATCCTTATCCAGGAGAAACTAAATGAAACATTTTATCAGATCCAATTTTATAAGGTCCAATTTTATCAATTCCATGATTTTATTGACAGTTTTTTGCCTGGGTACATTTGCCTTGGCGGGGAACACAACAAAAAATACGATCGGGAAGAAACCTTCCATGGTGTTGGTCTGGGAAACACCCAAAGAACTGGAGGTCCCTGAATCGGTGATGTACGATGCGAAACAAAAGCTGCTGTATACCTCCAATATCAGTGGTAAACCGACCCTGAAAAACGGCAAGGGCTTCATTGCCAAGGTGAATCTGGACGGGTCGATTAAGGACCCTGCCTGGGTAACCGGTTTGAATGCCCCCAAGGGAATGGGAATCGCCGGGGAAATTCTTTATGTGACCGATATTGATAGGGTTGTTGCGATTGATATAACAAAGGGTCTGGTGACGAAAACCTGGGAGGTTGAGGGTGCACAGTTTTTGAACGATATTGCAGTTGACCCTGAAAAAAATATCTTTATTACCGACATGGCGACAAAGCGGATCCATGTTATTCAGGAGGGTCGGCTGTCGACTTTCCTGGTTTTGGATTATGAGCGGCCCAACGGGCTGTTTATGAGGGGCAGCACCCTGTTGGTGGGAACCGCCCAAGGTTTGTTGAAAATCGACACCCGTTCTAAAACCGTTGCCATGGAAATCGCGCATAACGGCGGAATAGACGGCATCAAGCCTTTGGGAGAGGGGCGATACATTGTCAGTGACTGGAAAGGGAAGGTACAGATTATTGAAAAGGGTCAGATGCCCCTTGTTTTGATGGATACGTCGGCCCAAAAAATTAATGCAGCAGATTTCGAGTATATCCCAAAGAAAAATCTGGTGATAATTCCGACTTTTTTTGACAACCGTCTGACGGCATACCAGCTGCGATAAAGGGGCTTTCTCAAAAAAAAAGGACAATGGAAAAAAAATGGAGCGGTGTGAGAATTATGGAAATCGGGTTTGAAAACAGGGTGGCAATTGTTACGGGAGCTGGCGCAGGTATTGGCAGAGCCTATGCCCTTGACCTGGCGAAAAGAGGGGCAAAGGTGGTGGTTAATGACATGGGAAAAACATCCCGGGGGGAATGGACTGCCGACGGTGTGGTGGATGAGATCCGCAGGGCCGGGGGAGAGGCTTGTCCCAGTCATGAGTCCGTGGCCACCATGATGGGCGGAAATAAAATAGTTGAGACGGCCCTGGGTCATTTTGGAGGCCTGGATGTTCTCATTAATAACGCCGGTATTTTAAGGGACAAAACCTTTATAAACATGACCGAACAAGAATGGGATGAGGTTATGGGGGTTCATCTGAAAGGGGCCTTCTGCGTGACCCAGCCGGCTGTGAAATATATGAAGGAAAATCGATACGGACGGATCCTCTTTACGGCCTCTTCCTCGGGCATGTACGGCAATTTCGGCCAGTCCAATTACGGGGCTGCCAAGATGGGGGTGATCGGGCTGATGAACACTTTGAAGCTGGAGGTGGGAAAGTACAATATCAGGGTTAACACGGTTGCCCCCAATGCCGACACGGGAATGACCCGGGGTGTGTTTTCCAAAGAGGTGGCAAAAAGAATCCGCCCGGAATTTAATACCCCCCTGGTGACCTATTTATGCTCCCGGGAAAATGATGTGTCCGGTCAGGTGTTTACCATGAGCGCCGGATGGTTTGCCAGGTCTGCCATGGTATCGGGCAAGGGTGTCTGTGTCGGCGACGCCCGGCGGCCTATTCTCGCCGAGGAAATAAAGGAGCGGTTTGACGAAATCATGACCATTGACAAGGCCAGAGAATTTGAAGAGTGCGGTGGTATTTATCAGCTGGGGCGCCCCTTGACCGGCCGTTGAATTGGAATGAAGCTAACCCATTGACTATATGGCTCACTTGTGTTTAACACAGAAGATATTTTTAAAACTTAATGATAAGCACCTGAGAAAAGAAAGGATATCCAGAACATGGCAGAAAATATTTTCCCGACCCTGGGGCAGTTTAAACACAGGTGCCCGGCACTGATAATTATTTTTGTGCTGATTGTTTTCATATTGGCTGCAAAAAATTCTTTTGCAGCCATCCCCGTGCCGGAAGTGGTTCTGGTGGCACCCCAGGCATCTGAAAAAACACCCATAATGGCAGGAAAACCAGTGTCTTTTTTCGTTTATTTTACCAACCCCTTTCCACGTCCCCTTTCCATGGGGGCATATGCGAGACTGGAATGCAAAATAGTTGGGAAAAATAAACAGGCCAAGGTGATTGCCCTTCCGGTTTTACCCTTGGATACAAGCCAGGAGATGATTGCCGGCAATGGGTTTTTAAAACAGGAATACAGAGTTGATCTGCCCCGGCATATGGAGGGGAATATTTCCATTGAATTGATGGATATTAGGGCCAACACCGCCATGTTCCATGCCAGCGCTTTTATTTCGGTAGCATCAGATGGCAGCGGCTCTGAACAAGCCTCCTTGGCCGAGATGTCAAATGATTTTCAACCGTTTTTAAAAAATTTATCCACTTACAAGCCCGTTTATTTTCTGTTGGGTGTGGACCCGGGGATTGAGAAAAGCAGTTTTCAGTTCAGTTTTAAATACCGGCTTTTTGATTTTGACGAAGGCGGGTTCCTTAAAGAGAATCTGTCATTGATGGAAAAGATTCATCTGGGATACACCCAGCAGTCCTTCTGGGATCTGGGCTCAGACTCAGCACCCTTTGAAGATTCCCGGTATATGCCTGAGTTTTTCTTTCTGGAAGATAAGATAGATTTGAATATTCCCTGGGTTTCCGGGTTTGGTTTCCAGACAGGGTTCCAACACGAATCCAATGGCCGGGGAGGTGTGGATTCCCGGAGCACCAATTACGGATATATTCAGCCGATTATCACCTTTCATCTCTGGGATGAAACCCATCTGAAACTGGCCCCAAAGGCGTGGATATATATAGGAAACGATGATGTGACGAACCCGGACTTGTCCGACTACAGAGGTTATTTTGATATTGAAGCAAAAATTGGCGAGCCGTTGGGGTTAGGCCTTGAGACCCATTATCGCCATGGGAAGAAAGGTCCCACCTGGCAGTTGGATTTGTCCTATCCCATCAACCGATTGCCTTTGTTGAGCGGTATTTTGGATGTGTACCTCCATGCCCAGTATTTCAGCGGGTATGCAGAGAATCTGCTGGCCTATGATCAAAGGACGGATGTCTTCAGGCTGGGTTTTTCCATTGTAAGGTGAGCCGCGGCTGGTTGTCTGGCATTAAAAATAGGAAAGGCAGTTCCTTTCTTAAGGGACTGCCTTTTTGTCTAGGCAATTTGTTTTTAAAAGGTGATTACCTCATATCCTTTTGCCATGAACCCGCCCATGGAGGGATGGCCTGACATCTCGCCGATCAAGGGGATCTCTTCTTTTTTTATGGCCTCAATGGCGCCAAGCTTTGTGGCGCAGGCCTTGCAAGCCCCTGCGAAAAGTCCTAAGCCTTTGGCTTTCTGGTACAGGGTCGATAAAAAATGGCCGGGCTGGCTCATTTTTTCCACCAGGGTGACGGCGTCTCCTTCAATGACAATCAGCCCTTCTCTTCCCTGTTCATAAAGGTCAATCCCGTTGAGTAAAACATGTACAAAGCAGAGGGGGTCCCCCCTGAAGGCAAACAATACAATTTTTTCCTGGTTCATTATTTTTCTCCTTTCATAATTTTTAGCATGGATTCCGGCAAATGAACCGCCACCACTTTCCCTTTGGCGCAAACCTTCCCGTCTGCCAATACCCTTGCTTCAATGATCACTTTTTTGGGGGTTATTTCGGCTAGGGTTCCCCTGATTTCCAGTTGGGCTGTAATGGGGGTGGGGGCCAGATAATCCACATGGATGGAGGCGGTGACAAACCGTATGGGTGGCATTGTATCCATGGTCCGGCCCTGGGCTCGGTAGGCGGCGGCCGCGGCAGTGCCTGTACAATGACAGTCAATTAAAGAGGCGATCAACCCCCCGTAGACAAAGCCGGGAACCGCCAGATGCTTTGCTTCCGGTTGGAACAAAGCCACGCTTTCCTCCCCGTCCCAATAGCTTTTGAGTTGAAGTCCCTGGTCATTGAGTCGGCCGCAGCCGTAACAATGGCTGAGTTCTTCCGGGTAATAATCTTGAAACGCTTTGTCGCTCATGGGCATGGATCTCCTTGGAATAAGCGGACTGTTTTTTTGATTCAAGGAGTGTAATACGAATAGGCGGGGATGGCAAACAGGTTTTTTTAAAAAGGTCAGGCATTCATATTGAACATAAGGCCCCGGCCGGTTTTGATTTGATGGATTAGATCTTCAAGTTCATCATTGGTGATGTCATGACGGAAGACCTGAACGGTATTTCCAGACCCGTCTATTGCCACCACGTCGATGAATACCTCGTTTCCTTCCTGGTAGACACACAGCCGGAAAGGGGAGTTCATGGCTTGAAGTTCTTCATGGGCCTCATCGGCGATTTTTGTCAGGACCTGGATATTTTTTTTGACCGATTGATACTGGGGTCGTTTTTTTTGTTTGCGCTTGTCAAAATATTTTTGGGCATGTCGTTTTTCGGGAATACTTTCCAAATGATTGATTCTTGAGACATCGGACATGTTCACCTCCCCGGGTACCTGAGGGTTAAAGGAAAAACAAAGTTTTTCCTTTATTTCTTATCGTACACCGGGGAGAAAACCTTTAAATTTCAATTGTTTCCATGTCTGTCAGTTCGTCGTCTAAAATTCTCAAAAACATGTCGGCATCCTCCAGGGTCATGACCATGGGGGGTTTTATCTTGATGACATTGGAAAAGGGGCCGTCGGTTCCCAGGAGAATGCCGGCGGTTTTAAGACGGTTGACCATGTCAGCGGCTTCTTTTGTAGCCGGCGTCAGTTTTTGGTGGTCCAGAACCAGTTCAATGCCGATGAAAAGCCCAATGCCCCTCACATCCCCGATCAGGTGGTGGATAGGTTTAAGGGCGGATAATCCTTTGATCAGATGCTCTCCTACCGTTCTTGCATGCTCCTGGAGACCTTCTTCTTCAATGACGTCAAGTACTGCTTGGCCAATGGCGCAGGAAACCGGGTTGCCCCCAAAGGTGGCAAAAAATTCCATGCCATTGGCAAAGCGTTGGGCAATCTGTCTGGAGGTGACCACGGCAGACATGGGGTGGCCATTGCCAATGGGCTTGCCCATGACCACGATATCGGGCACCACCTCCTGGAGTTCAAAGGCCCAAAAATGGGATCCCACTCTGCCAAAGCCTGTCTGGACTTCATCGGTGATGCACAAGCCCCCGGCGGCCCTCACATGGGCAAAGGCGGTTTTAAAATAATCTTTTGGCGGGATCACCTGGCCACCGCAGGAAAGCAGGGATTCGGTAATAAACCCGGCAATGGGGCGATCTATTTTTTGGAGGATCCTGCCCACCTCATCCCCATAGGCCTTGCCTGCCTCTTTCCCCTGGCCCTTATAGGCGCCTCTATACCCGTCGGCCACAGGAACCACATGGACCCATGGTTCGGGACAGCCTTTGCCGCCCCTGCCCATGAATTTATAGGGACTGATGTCGATCATGGCCTGGGTGTGACCGTGGTAGGCCCCTTCCACCACCAGCATATCCGATCGGCCGGTCACGGTTTTGGCAATGCGCACTGCCAGTTCATTGGCTTCGCTGCCGGAATTGACAAAAAAACAGGTGGTAAGTTCTTCGGGCAGGGTGCTGCAAAGTTTTTGTGCATAATCGGTGAGGCCGTCATAGAGATAGCGGGTGTTGGTGTTGAGCCTAGCCATTTGGCGTTGGCCTGCCGCCACCACCTTTGGGTGGCAATGGCCCACATGGCAGACATTATTGTACAGATCCAGGAAGGGACGGCCACCATAATCATAGAGATACTGGCCCTTTCCCTGGATGATTTTCAAAGGTGTCGTATAGGCGACCGGCATGGATGGGGCAATGCATTCTTGCCGTTGTTCTACCAGGTTGGAAACAAGTTCTCCCCGGTCGTCATAGGGCGTTAAATCGATTTTAGACGCCAGACGGATGGCCGCATCTGCCGGGGGAATATCGGCAAAGAATGCCAGTTTTTTCCAGGCCCTTTCTTCCGAGACAAACCAGCTCGCCCGGGTGGAATCGATGTGGCGCCGTTTGGCAGAGATAATAACAGAGACAGCCAGCCGGGCACACATGAGGGGGAATAAAACCTCAAGTTCCTCCATGGACAGGGCTCTGACAAGGTGATAGGCCCCCACAATTTGTGATGCCGCCTCCAGGGGATCTGGTTCATCCAGGGTGACATAGGCAAGCGCGATGGCCAGATCACAGATGGTGGGGTTTTCCAGGCAGTCTCCAAAATCCAGTATCCCCTGGATCCGGTTGTTGTCCACCAGGAGATTATCATCATTGATATCTCCATGGATGAGCGATCGGGGCAGATCAGGAAATCTTTGCATGGCAATGGCGGCATAGGAATGAAACATCTGTTCGAGTATCCTGCGGCGCTTTGGATCTTTCACCAGGGAAATTGCGGCGCGGTGCTGTTGTGCTCTTGCCAGATCCCAGTGGTGGGTTCGCCGGGCATCGGGGTGGACAATGACTTCCATGGCAATATTGATTCGGGCAATGGTGCGACCAAGCGCCTCAAACCGTTCAGTGGCCACGGGAAGAACCTTACACCATGCCTGCCCCGGGACAAATTCCAAAAGCCTTCCCCTAAGCTGTCGTCCCTTGTTCGTCAAAAACCGGGCTTCAATTGCCCCGGTCCTGGTGGGGATTACCCGGGGCAGTCGAGCATCGAGTCCTTCATCAAGGAGGCGTTCCACGGCCAGGTATTCTATTTCAATCATTCCCGACGTGGTTTCTTCATCGGCCAGCTTGAGCACAAATCGTTTGTTTTCTGTTGTCTGGATCAGATAGTTTTCATTTTCTCCGGCCAGCCGGGTAAGCGTCCCGGATATTTTATATTCAGCTTTGATCAGGGCAGTTATGGCCGCGGTCATGCCTTTTGTTTCAGCGTTTGGTGAATTAATTTCCTGCATGGCCTAGGTTCCGTTGTTAATGTTGCAATTATTCTGGTGAATCCGGGTTAGTGTCGTTTTTTTCCTGGAAAAGATGGACATCCTGCTGGGGAAAGGGAATGCTGATGCCTTCCTTGTCAAAGGTGAGTTTGATTTTTTCCGTCAGATCAAAATAGACATCCCAATAGTCACTGGTTTTTACCCAGGGCCGGACCACAAAGTTCACACTGGAATCGGCAAGCTCAGACACTGCAATCTTCGGACTGGGGCTTTCAAGTATCCTTTTTTCCGTTTTGAGGATTTCAGCCAGCACCTGCTTGGTTTTTAAAACATCATCACCATATCCGATGCCGATGGTAAGGTCCACCCGGCGGGTATCATTGGCAGTCACATTGGTGATTACATTGTTGGTGATATTGGCATTGGGAACGATAACCCGCTGGTTGTCCGGGGTATTTAGGGTGGTGTTGAAAATATCAATGCTCATGACATTTCCGGTGACCCCGCCCACGGTGGCAAAATCTCCGACCCGGTAGGGCCGGAACAGGATCAGCATGACCCCTGAAGAGAAATTGGACAAGGAGTCCTTCAGGGCAAGGCCAATGGCAAGACCGGCTGCACCCACAATGGTTAAAAATGAAGTGGTATTGATCCCCAGTTGTCCGGCAACTGCGATTAATACTACCACCACCAGTGTATAATAGACAATGCTCTCCAGAAAACGGGTCAGGGTGATATCCACCTTGTTTTTTTCCAATAGCTTGATAAACAGATTGGTGACCTTTTTTGCCAGCCATTTCCCAATGACAAAAATCAGGACAGCAGCAATGATTTTCATGGAATAGGTTGTGGCCCAAAGGGTAAGGGTTTCCACCAGTTTCTCGACGTTTAATGTTGAAAGATCCATTTTTGTCTCCTTATGCGGTTAAAATTTTATTTTAGATAGCCTTATCCTATGGCGTTATCTTCTGGTTTTTACCCAAAGTATACTTACCCGAAAAATCCTTTGGCAGATCGGTGAACATGATCTCCGATACGGGTGATCCTTTCGGTCTCTTCTTGTGTGAGCATTCCTTTGTCCAGGGCTGTCAATGCGGTCTGCATCTGGTCCATATCCCCTGGGCCGCAAAGACAGATGTTGACCCTGGGATCGGACAGGGAAAACCGATAGCAGTCCCGGGCATTTAAGGGCGATTCTCCTTCGGGCATATGTTTTACCTGGAGCAGATGCCCCCACCGGGTGGCGGTATAGGTGACAAGGCCCGGGGGGGAATCCTTTTCAAAAATGGAGAAAGATTCTTTTTTTGCCCCTCTGTGGGCCGGGTTATACCGGATATGGAAGAGGTCAAATATTTTTTTTTCGGCAAGTGTCGGGAACAAAGATCGGTTGTGGCCGGACAGTCCGATGAACCGGCAAAGCCCTTTCTCCTTCATCCCAAGGGCAAAGTCCATTAGCCGGTTGGACGGAGCCGTATTATGCCATCCCAGCATGAGAATATCGGCATGGTCAATCCCCATGCTGGCAAGGCTTTGCTTGAACCATATTTCCGTCATGACCCCAAACCTTGCATAGGTCTGAACGCTGACAACCATTTGCTCCCGATGTCCCTGGCGGACCAGGCTTTTGACCGCCTGTTTCATCTGGGACCGGCGCCTGCCCGACCCTGCATAAAAATAATTACATCCTTTTTCAAAGGCCATCTCATAGGCTGCGGCAGGGGCGCCATAACTACCGGCAAGTCCCAGGCGGCCCACCGCAAGATTGGTTTTTCCCAGAACTGAAAATTTAAACTTATCTTCCATGGATGTCTCTCCTTTTGGTACGCCCTGGCGCTGCACTGAAATATCGGTCAATCAGGGTGTTGTTGTCTCTTATAACCGTTAATTCCATTGAAAGTCACCGTCAGATATAACCAGAATTATTTGGCCTCTCTGACCATGATGGTATAGTATGAGTCCGTGACAGGTTCATGAACGGTTTTGGCTTCATAAAACCCCAGGCGCTTGTAAAACCCAAAATTTTTCGGGGTAAAGGTTTCAAGATAGGTGGCAGCTCCGATTTTATCTGTTTTTTTAAGAACCGGCAGGACAAGATCAAGTCCTAGCCCTTTTCCCTGGAGGTTCGGGGATATTCCCAAAATAGATAAGTACCAGAAGGTTTCAGACACCACTTGCTTGGATTCCTCTGTCATAAAGTCCACTATTTGGCAATAGGTGTCAAGACTTTCCATGCCCAGGTGATCCAATAAAAATTGTTTTTTCTCTTTGGATATTTGCAGGCCTTGGGCTTTGTCAACCGGTTTTGACCAGAGGGAGGCCCCATGGACAAGGTCTTTTGCCAGACAGAGCTCTCCATGGTTGCGGGCTTCCTGCATGGAATAGTCCAGGTATTTGAGCATGGCTTTTTTTGCCGTTGCCGGATCACTTGCGGCTCTTTGTTCCAGGGTGATATAAAAGGGATCTTCTGTCAGTGCTTCATACAAGGAGCTGGCAATGGCTTTGTTCATAAAAGAATAGGTCATGGGGCTGGTTTTCCTGAAGGGTTGTTCGGGTTAAAAATTTTATCCTGATCTTATGGTCACAAAAGGGTTCCATATCATTTTTTTGCAAGGTTGGCCAAAAGATTCTGGGCCCTGGACCCAAGCAATCCTATGTAAAGCAGTGCAGGATTTGTCTTTTTCCCTGGCAACTGGTATTGAAACCGGCATGGGATTTTACAGGGGATACATACTCACACGGGAGTGTATGGAGGCCAAAGGCAGCCATCGCCTCCGCTATACAGGAATCTGTGACCAGGGTCCCTTTGAAATCGTTATTTCCAAGAACCGGCCCCTGTTTTTCATTGAACGGGATACGCTTCTTCCGGATCTTTTTTGGGGGGGTGAACGCAGGCAGGTAAAGCTTACTTGCTTTGACGGCAAGCCTGTGGATGCCCTGTATTTTAAGACCCAGAATCTTTTGTACAAAGCCCGAAAAATTCTCCAGGAAAAGGGCATCAAGACCTTTGAAGCCGATTTACGTCCTGAAGAGCGATTTTTAATGGAGCGGTTTATCCAGGGGGGCATTGAGTTTCAAGGGCCCTGTCATTCCAATGGCAACCTTTTAAAATTCATGGACCCAAAGATTTCCAAGGCCGAGGTTCACCCTTGTTTTTCAATCCTCTCCCTGGACATAGAAACCGGGCAAAGAGGAGAGCTGTATTCTATAGCCGTCCATTTTACGGGTCCGGTTTCTTCGGCCGGAAAAAAGATCAAAACCGGCATTGTCCTGATGAAGGATGACCGAGCCCCCCAAAAAAATGCACCCCAGGGGGGGACCAGGCAAGTTCCCAATGAACAACAACCTTTGCCCGGGTTTGACCATGAAATATTGCCCCATGGCGGCAAGCTCTTTCGCATGTCCTGTGAACGAGAGATGCTCGCAGCCTTTCTTGACATCATGACCCTTTTGGACCCCGATATTATCATCGGCTGGCATGTCATCGGCTTTGACCTTGTTTTCCTCGAAAAAAAGTACCAGGCCCGGGGATTGAAATTTTCTCTGGGAAGGGACCATGGGCCTCCCAAAATCAGAGAAGCCCAGAAAGGCAGGTTCTCCGCCCACATCAATGGACGGATTGTCATTGACGGACCGCCCGCCATGAGGAATGCCTTTTATTTCTTTGAAAATTTTCGACTGGAAACCGTGGCAACTCAAATTTTGGGAATTGGAAAAGAGATTGGAGAAAAGGGCGATAAGGTCGCAGAGATCGAACGCAGATTTCTGGAAGACAAAAAGGGGCTGGCCCATTATAATCTCATGGATTGCATTCTGGTTTCTGATATCTTCGAGAAAACCGGCCTGATTGACCTGACCTTTAAGCGGGCAGTCATCAGCGGAATGACCATGGACAGGGTCGGCATGTCTGTGGCGGCCTTTGACCATTTCATGCTTCCTCGTACCCATCGCAAGGGGTTGGTTGCCCCCAATGTTCAAGATATTCAAAGCCAGGGGCATAGTTCCGGGGGATGGGTCTTTGCAAAAACCCCGGGGTTTTATGAACATATTGTGGTCTTTGATTTCAAAAGCCTTTACCCCTCCATTATCCGAACCTTTAAAATAGACCCCCTGTCCCGGCTCAAGGTTGACATCCATCCCCTTAATACCCCTGTAAACATTTCTTTTTCTCGACAAATGCATGTGCTGCCCGATTATATTGCCAAGCTTTTAGACAAAAGAGAGCAGGCAAAAAAAA
This sequence comes from Desulfobacteraceae bacterium, assembly GCA_016743945.1. Taxonomy (GTDB): domain Bacteria; phylum Desulfobacterota; class Desulfobacteria; order Desulfobacterales; family Desulfobacteraceae; genus NBML01. Next base: position 3,318 of record JADGFI010000013.1, on the reverse strand, counting down.
TGGGGGATCCCCATCTTTCCCAGGCCATAAAGATCCTGATGAACAGTTTTTATGGTGTTATGGGAACACCGGGGTGCCGATTTTATAATCCCGGTCTTCCCCGGGCGATTACCGGCACGGGCCAGTGGATATTGAAAACAACCCGGAACTTTCTTGAACAGCAAGGTTACGGCGTTATATACGGGGATACGGATTCGGTATTTGTGCAGCTTAAACCCACGCAAGTATCAGATTGTGACGGTGCCGCCAAAAAACTAGCCATTGATATGAATGAATTTTTGACAAAAAAAATTACCGATGAATTTGACCTTACCTCTCATCTGGAAATTGAATTTGAAAAACACTTCACCCGTTTTTTCCTCCCTGCCATCCGCGGTGGGGGAGACGGGGCCAAGAAACGGTATGTCGGGCTTGTGAAAAAAAACCATAAAGAAAAATTGGTATTTACCGGCCTTGAATTTGTCCGATCCGACTGGACACGGTTTGCAAAGAATTTTCAATATGACCTGTTTCACAGGATTTTCCATGATCAGGAGGTCACTGAGTGGATCAGGCAAATCGTTTCAGAGGTGAAAAACCATCTCCACGATGATGACCTGGTCTATAAGAAACGGTTGACCAAGTCCCCCAAGGACTATGTCAAACTGGTCCCTCCCCATGTGAAGGCCGCGCTTCTTTTAAAAGACAAGGGGGATAATCTAAGGGAAATTTACTACGTCATGACACTGAGGGGCCCCATACCCATTGATCTTCCCCACGATGACCTTGACTACAATCATTATATTCAAAAGCAATTAAAGCCCATTGCAGATGCGGCACTCTTGTCTCTTGACCAAAGTTTCACCCACATCATGGGAGGGCGTCAAATGACGCTCTTTTAATTCAATCCAAGGGACATCTCAAATGTATTTCAGAGGAAAGGATTAATTTTGTTTGACTACACGCGCATTCTTTTTTTTAGGTAACCATTTTAATAATTCATCATTCGGCTTGGGTTTACTGATATAATAACCCTGGAGAACATCACACCCAAGTTTTTTAAGTTGTATAGCTGTTTCTTTGTCCTCAACACCTTCTGCCACAACATTAAGGCTTAAATTATGGCCGAGATCAATAATAGCTTGCACGATAACAGCATCATTATCCTTTTTTAGCATATCTGTAACAAAGGATTTATCAATTTTGACTTCACTTGTGGGCAGTTCTCTTAAATAGGCCAGAGATGAATACCCTGTGCCAAAATCATCAATTGATATTTTTATACCACTGTTTGTAAGCCTCTTCATGATTTCCATTGCCAAAGATGGATCATTTATCATGGAACTCTCTGTAATTTCTAGTATTATATAATTTGGAGGGATATTATAAAGAGAAAGCATCCCAATAATGAGATTCGGCAACTCTGTATCCAAAAAGGTTACAGGGCTTAAATTAATTGCAATACTCAATTTTATATTCTGGCGATGCCATTCTTCAGCCTGAGCCAGCGCATGGTTCAACACCCATATGGAAAGAGGCGTTATTAGTCCAGTCCGTTCAGCCATTGGAATAAACTCATCTGGTGTCATGAATCCGTGTTCAGGATGCTCCCAACGCACAAGCGCCTCAACACCGATGACTTTTTGAGTGTGGAGGTTAACTTTAGGCTGAAAATAGAGAATAAGTTCATCGTTTTTAATGGCCTGCCTAAGCTCCCCCATCATGGTAAGGCGATGGGGACTGTTTTGATCCAATTGCTTGGAATAGATGGTGTATTTTTTGCTATCTTGTTTCGCAGCATATAATGCTACATTAGCCCGTTGCATTATAGTATCCATTTCTTTACCGTGATTTGGAAAGATAGCAATACCAATACTTGCCTGCACCTCAATTGCAAGCGTTTCTAAAGGAAAGGGTTCTATAAATATTTTTTGTACTTTTCTAACAATGTGCATGATATTTTTTTTGCTTGGCTCTACCTGCATAAGAATCGCAAATTCATCTGCACCAACTCTCGCAAGCGTATCCGATTTTCTTATGGTGCCTTGAAGTCTTGTTACGACCTGTTTTAATAACCTGTCACCACTGTAATGACCCAGGGTGTCATTGATTTCTTTAAACCCGTCAATATCAAGAATAAAAAAAGCAAGTGATGCCTTTTGGCGTAGTGCTGACTGAATGGCCTGTTCAAGTCTATCCATAAGAAGCAGCCTGTTTGGAAGAGCAGTTATTGCATCGTGTGTTGCTTCATGTGCTGCCTTGTATTCCAAGGCAACATTGAGATTTTTTAGGTCTGCTGTCTGGTCCATGATTATGGCGCTCGCTTCATAGGCCATTATGGAACTTGTATACTGCCCCCAGAAAGCAAAAATAAAAGGCATAGCATCCAAAACCCAAAGTGTTATATTGTTTTTTTGTGTTTCCATAAGATTGAATAAAGAAATTTCCCCGTAATGAAAATAGCAGGAAAGCAGGGTAGCAAAAATAATAGCAGTGACAGCTATAAGAGTACCATAAATGGCATGCTTGGTCACACTTGATTTCATTATTTTAACATTATGGTTTAAGGTCTTAGATAGTGTGTCCATACAATCAAATCCTAAATTTAGAGAAAACAGCGTCAAATTATCTTAAAAAAACCATTTAATCATTGAAAATGCATTGATAGAATTACTTTTTCATGTAAAAAACTATGTGTCAATGGTTCTCATACCATTTAAATATTGTTTCTTTCAGAAAGTACTATACTCACAAGAAAATCAAAACAAGTCTATTTAGTGCGTGACCGGGACAGCTAAGAGCCTATTCTGGCGAGGGGTTTACGTGAGTTTTTGATGTTGAAAAAATGCAATTTTACGATGTTTCTCCTTCTCTCTTATGATCAAAAATGTTACTATATTACGAAAGAAACCCCCTTTATTGACAGGCTTTTCCGCTAAAATAATGATATCGTAATATTTGGAACAAAGGATAAAAGAAGTAAAAATCTTCGTTGTAAAAAATATGCGAAAAATAATAGAACCTCAGTTGGAACTTACTTTCCGCACCCCAGAACTTTAAGCGGTGTTTACAAGTATTTTGTCACTCACTTTTTCAAAAAGTTTACCGCAATATCCTTCAAGGGAAGCTGCTTTTTTTTATAACTCAACTGGAGTTGAGTTTTCCTAAACCACGAAAACATAACTATCCGGAATAATTATAATTATTGACAATATTCACTATCTATGATACATGTTTTTTACCCCTAAAAAATAACAATCTAAGATAGGAATCTCATCAAAATGCATATTACCTCGACAGAACCTCAAAATCAAACCATAAACCCAGATAAGCTCGGAA
>JADGFI010000139.1 GCA_016743945.1 Desulfobacteraceae bacterium | reverse complement strand
TTTAGTTTTGCTTGGTTTGTTGAATGTAATGGTAGTAGTAGTAGTAGTAGTAGTGGGAATGTGTGATTGTGGTTTAGTTTAGCTTGGCTTGTTGAATGTAATGGTAGTAGTAGTAGTAGTAGTAGTGTTTGTGTGTGATTGTGGTTTAGTTAAGCTTGGCTTGTTGAATGTAATGGTAGTAGTAGTAGTAGTAGTAGTGGGAGTGTGTGTTTGTGGTTTAGTTAAGCTTGACTTGTTGAATGTAATGGTAGTAGTAGTAGTAGTAGTAGTAGTAGTAGTGGGAGTGTGTGATTGTGGTTTAGTTTAGCTTGATTTGTTGAATGTAATGGTAGTAGTAGTAGTAGTAGTAGTGGGAGTGTGTGATTGTGGTTTAGTTTAGCTTGACTTGTTGAATGTAAAGGTAGTAGTAGTAGTAGTAGTAGTAGTAGTGGGAGTGTGTGATTGTGGTTTAGTTAAGCTTGGCTTGTTGAATGTAATGGTAGTAGTAGTAGTAGTAGTAGTAGTAGTGGGAGTGTGTGATTGTGGTTTAGTTTAGCTTGGCTTGTTGAATGTAATGGTAGTAGTAGTAGTGGGAGTGTGTGATTGTGGTTTAGTTTAGATTGATTTGTTGAATGTAAAGGTAGTAGTAGTAGTAGTAGTGGGAGTGTGTGATTGTGGTTGAGTTTAGCTTGGCTTGTTGAATGTAATGGTAGTAGTAGTAGTGGGAGTGTGTGGTTGTGGTTTAGTTTAGCTTGGCTTGTTGAATGTAATGGTAGTAGTAGCAGTAGTAG
>JADGFI010000138.1 GCA_016743945.1 Desulfobacteraceae bacterium | reverse complement strand
GTGTAGGTGGTGGTTGTGTTAGGTGTAGGCAGGGATTGTGTCAAGTGTAGAATGGGTTGTGACAAGTGTAGGCAGGATTGTACACATGGAAGGAAATAAACTGTTAAAACGCAAGGTACAAAATATTAATTATTTATTATTAAAGTATAAACATTGTGCGAGTCAGCCTATCTCCCAAGGTATAAACCAAATCTTTTTATTTTTTACATCTTTATACCTTACAACGTACAAATAATATGTTATACCTTTGAAGGTGAAATTAATTATTTTCCCCTAAACCTTACAATGTACAACTTTCAAATATATAAATATAAAGAGAATGTTGTCTAGGAGAGTGTTTATTGTTAGTATTCTTAGTTTAGCTGTTGATTATGCAATGCTTGGTTAATGATTACTTATTACTGTCATATACTTTTAGATAGGTGATGTAGAGGCTACACTTGGTAGTAGTAGTAGTAGTAGTAGTAGTAGTAGTACCCCGATTACATATACTCCAATTGATTTCGTTTTTGCCTATGTGCCCAGTATTATGTTACAGTATTAATATACATCCCAAATGGTGACAAAAAAAATTCCAAAAAATGACAATGACTTTTGTCCGAAGTAGTAGTAGTAGTAGTAGTAGTAGTAGTGTTTGGGTTAGTGGTTGTACAAGTGTGTATTTAAACAAGTGTGTTTTTAAGTCTTTCTAGAATGAGTCGGTTGCAGTGTTTGGCGATCGTAAGCGGCGTTTAAATAAAAATATCAATTGTATGTGTATGTTGTATATATATATATATATA
>JADGFI010000137.1 GCA_016743945.1 Desulfobacteraceae bacterium | reverse complement strand
ATACAACAACGTAATATCGTAGCAACACACGAACTTTTCAAATGATCAAGCCTGTGTCCTAATCATTAATTCGTATGTCTATATATATGTGTGTTACGAAACAAACAACCAAGTAGAAAGATATTAATGAACAAGGTACGGGTACGATTAGAGATGTATGTGTTGTGTAAAGCCTGTGTCGATGCAATAAAGGGAGAATTGATCACAAAAACGAAGACATATACAATGTGTTTCAGAACTTATTCATTTGCTTAAACTAATTAATTAAATAGTTTCGAAGGATTGCTTTGCTGTAAATGTTCATGTAAGCTCTATTTGCTACAGGTTCTTATCACCTGAGGTAATTGATATGGCAACTTCTGAAGTGATTACCTTTAAAACAATAAACTGTTGTTTAATTCAAAGTCTCATTAAACATCGATTTACTTCATGGATTTAGTTACTTACTACGAGCTTACTTCGAGTGCTTATTGATTGAAGTTTTTACTAAACTTACAGATTAAAATTGAAAGAATAGCCACCCTCGCAAACACGCCTAGTTATATTATTATTATAGTAGTATTAGTAGTAGTAGTAGTAGTAGTAGTATTATTATTTTGAGATACGATTATTATATTTGTAAGTACGACTTATTGTACGTCTGGTCTGTTTGAGTCTGCTCCTCCGTCACAGGCTATTACGCAACATAGTTCACGCCGTCGAGGCGTTAACATTATCATTATTATTATTATTATTAATATTAATAATAAACCCTCGACTCTAGAGGGACTCATAGAACACGCATTCCGGAGA
>JADGFI010000136.1 GCA_016743945.1 Desulfobacteraceae bacterium | reverse complement strand
CATATGCACTATCCGTGGATGGCATAGACATAAGGTGGCTTAGGTATTGTGTATATATATATATACATAAGATAGTTAATGAGGTATGCAGCAAAATATTGGTGGGGTGAAGTGAAGAGACTGGTGGGGAGCAAGATAAGGCAAGATAAGGTAGTTAGAGTGCAGGTGGTGTGGGGGGCAATAATGTGTGGTCAATACAGGGGAGCAAGATAAGGTAGTTAGAGTGCTGGTGGGTGTGGGGGGCCATAATGAGTGGTCAATACAGGGGAGCAAGATTAGGCAAGATAAGCCGAAATGATGTCAGTTGTAATCGGAATTAGGTATAGTAGTAGTAGTAGTAGTTGTAGTAGTAGTAGTAGTAGTAGAAAACTAGCAACTGACCAGGAGTAAGTGGAAGGCATACACTGACCAGTATTAAGTTTAAAACAGACTAAATGTAAATAGGTAGCTGAAACTGAAAAGGTTGGAAACTGAAAAGGTTAGAAAACTGAAAAAGTAGGAAACTGAAAAGGTAGGAAACTGAAAAGCTAGGAAACTGAAAAGGTAGGAAACTGAAAAGGTAGGAAACTGAAAAGGTAGGAAACTGAAAAGCTAGGAAACTGAAAAGGTAGGAAACTGAAAAGGTAGGAAACTGAAAAGGTAGGAAACTGAAAAGGTAGGAAAAGATATCCACTGAGAACAGGCTAGTGGATTTATGTGAAATACGAGTATGTGAATTATAAATTAGCTCTGAATAGATATACAATGTATGTACATGTATTCAAATCATATTACATAGTTTTAGTA
>JADGFI010000135.1 GCA_016743945.1 Desulfobacteraceae bacterium | reverse complement strand
GTCTAGATATCCCGTGGTGTAGAGTTAAAGAGTAGAGAGAGTGAGCGGAGATGCCTCCTGTAGAGTTGTAGGGTGGAGATGGTCAGTTAGCGGCGAGTTTGGTAATCCGTTATCGATGTGATTTATATAGTGGCTAGTGACGGAGTTTCTTGGCGAGGATTTCGATGGCGAGGCGGTAATGTGGCGACTTGTATTGTGCGGTGTGAATCGGGGTAAGGATTTCGATGGCGATAATGATATACTGAAGACTAGGTGAACTATGTAACACCGTGTGACATCGAGGATAGTATGACTATGTAGACAAGGTATAGTACTTACTACAATGAGATGAAGTGATTATCGTAGTGGGGGACATTGAGACGGAGGTGAAGAGGCGGAGAGTATATAAAATCCTCGTTAAACGGTATGGGGCTTGAATAGGTACTACTACTACTACTACTACTACTACTACTTATATGGTGTACGTTGTGTTAATCACCTAATGATCCCTAGAGCGTAGACACATAATCACTCACTCGAGAACGTGGACTAGTGAAATAACCGCCCCAGTAATCACTCGATTGGACTGGTGTCGCGGTTGATATCGCGTTGGAAATCTCGAGTTCAAGTGAAGGGCTATTTACACCTGGTAAAAAAGAGCTTTACAGACCATTTGACCACCTCACAAGTGGCTTATTATTACACCTGACAGGGGCATAAGTTCGCAAGATTTCAAAGTATACCTAATTATATCATTGTACGCACCTTTAACTGAGGTGAAGGCATATTTATTGATGGAGATGTATAAGGT
>JADGFI010000134.1 GCA_016743945.1 Desulfobacteraceae bacterium | reverse complement strand
CCCAAAAATACACTTGTCCAAAAATACACTTGTCCAAAAATACACTTCCAAAGTACTTTAAAAACCATCTAATTTATAAAATAATACTCTATATAATCAATTAAAGCCCATATATCTCCTAAATTATAAATTTTTTTAAATTTTTTTTCGATAACGTAAGTTTAATTTTCGTATACAAAATTCTACGTAAATTTTAACACGATCGGAGAAAAAAATATTTTTATTAAAAAAATCGAAAAAAAAATCATGGACAAACATATGAAAATCGAAATTGAAAATCGTTTAATAGTTAATAGATCCTTCCCTATTTAATTTAAAACTATCCTATAAATTTTATACGATCCCTTTTTTTATTACGATTCTATATATATTAAAAACATTTTAAAAAAACGCAAATAAAGTACCTTTATTCCCCGTTTTCCCTCTGTATCGATACCATTTTTAAACCCGCGATCCGGAGATGTATACGTAATTAATATTATCAATAAATATATAATATTATAGAGATTCGTTAGTATATACAACATACCAAAAAAAAATTAAAATATCGGTTACGCGTACCCTTAATCCGCGTCCGAATCGTCGACTAACTTTTTTTTCGACAATATAAGATAAAATTAAAACAAAAACGGTTTGTTTATATTTTAAATTCATTTTAAATTTCAACAATTAAATCAATTAAAACAATTAAATACGATATATAAATAAAACCGTTTTTCGCTGAAAAACCGTACTTATACTAAAAAATAATAACAAAAAAATTCGTCGTAGCAATGTAAACCTACCCTTCCGATACCC
>JADGFI010000133.1 GCA_016743945.1 Desulfobacteraceae bacterium | reverse complement strand
GGCCATCAAAGCTGAGCTGATACATGACCTTAGCCGGATTCCAGGCATTGTTTTCCGTAGCGGATCAAACCTTCAAGACACCGGTCCAAGTGAACTGGTCAAGAACCTGGACACCCTGCCCCACCCGTCCCGGTATTTCACCTACCAGCATCTGGCCATGTCCAGAGGATGCCCCGGGAGATGCACCTTTTGCGGCTCACCGAAATTCTGGGGCACCTCCCTTGTCCGCCGCCACTCGCCCCAATGGCTGTTTGAAGAGATAAAGGCACTTGCCCAAAAAGGCGTAACCCATTTTTTCATCAGTGACGACACCTTTACCATGGATGGCGATGCAGTCAGGGCATTGTGCGAAAAAATTATCCAGGCAGATCTTGGCATCACCTGGAATGCCATCTCCCGGGTGGATTATATTGAAGAAAGCATACTTGGACCCATGCGCCGGGCTGGATGCATCCAGATCAGCTTCGGCATTGAATCCGGGGCTGAGCCCATCAAAAAAATTCTTGGCAAACCCATTGACAATGACACCTGCGTGGCGGCCTTTGACAAGGTACGCGCCGCCGGAATTTTGCCCCGGGCCTATTTTATCTATGGTTCTCCGGGAGAGACAGACGCCACCATCCAGGAGAGCATTGATCTTATGATCCGTTTAGGGCCTTTGAGCACGGTGTTTTATATGCTGACCACCTTGCCCGGCACAGCCTTGGATAACCGAGCGTTACAAAAAGGATGGACCCATGATGGTGTCTGGCAAAAAAATATTGAGGATCTGCCCTGGTGGGAAGTAGATCCCAATATGAATT
>JADGFI010000132.1 GCA_016743945.1 Desulfobacteraceae bacterium | reverse complement strand
AGTAGTAGTAGTAGTAGTAGTAGTAGTAGTAGTAGTAGTAGTAGTAGTAGTAGTAGTAGTAGTAGTAGTAGTAGTCATTCTCGTCTCGACCGTCTTACTGGTCGGACGTGTAATCGTTTGCGAGTGAAATCACTCGCGCGTGTCGGCAGTAGCCACACGCCGCTTTCCATACAAACAAAAACAACACATATACATGGAAGACCCGGGTCTCTGTATATTATGTAGCATAAGTTTCAAGGGCAAACGGGGCTTATCCCAACATAACCGTAGGGCACACCCCGTAGAGACACATAGGCAACAATCGAATGAGATAGCAATACGAGATGGACATATGAAAAACCGACGTTGGACGGCAGGAGAGACAAGAGAGATGGCTAGGCTGGAGGCTCAATTTAAGGTAGATAATAAACCTAATATTATCATGGCTTTAGCATCATCGATGCCTAACCGCTCGTATGATGCTATCAAAAGTCATCGAAGAGCCTCCACATACAAACGTCTAGTCACCGAATTAATATCCACCTGTCGTTCAGTCGTCAGTAATATATCGTCATCGTCCATCTCTGGGCTCCCACATCATTCCACTCCCCCGATCTCGTATTTATCCTCATCACCATCGTCATCCCAATCAAATCAGTCAACATCACCACCCCCATCGTCGCCACCAGTACCACCGATCCAAGTAGATTTACCAGCTCCTCCCCATACCCCAACCCAAGTAACACATCCATCATCATCCGCATCACATAATCCACCCATAACATACATTAATTCGATAGCAAGCATATGCCAGTCCAATAACATATGTCT
>JADGFI010000131.1 GCA_016743945.1 Desulfobacteraceae bacterium | reverse complement strand
GTTATAATGTTGGTATTATATCTATCACGGGGATTAATATCAGTTGGTGAGTGCGTTACGAGTTTCTAGTAATATTAGTAAAGCTAGTAAAGCTAGTATTATTAGTTAGATAAACAATATAAGATAGATACTATCGGTAATATCGCTAATTACGTTTTTATACTGCTATTACTACTACCACTACTACTACTACTATTTCGGACAAAAGTCATTGTCCCATTTATTGGAAAAATATAAAAAAATATAAAACGATATATATAAAAATATTAGTCCGGTGGGCTGGGATGCACCATTTGAGATGTATATTATGTAGCATAATAATGGGCACATAGGCAAATCGAAATCAATTGGAGTATGCACTACTACTACTACTACTACTACTACTTCTACCACTACCTAATTAGAGGCATAGAACTAGACCTACGTATATAAGCCTTTAGTCAGAATATTATGCAGGCAATTAATGATGAGTTTAGTTAATATCTATTTTGAACCAATAGAAATTAAGTATTTAAAGATTGAAGCATTAGTAAAGACATGATAGAGACATCTAGTTGAACGGAAAGATAGATAGTGGTGGTGAATGTCGGAATAGCCCAATTGTATTATAGAGTTATTAATGATATAACAAAGATAGCATTCTGGGTAATTAGTATTAGAGCAAACTGAACCACAAAAGTATATAAATGTTAAAGTGAAATATCAAATTCAAACAAGATTAATTGATTCCAATAGGCATCGCGAATATTGGGTTTAACGTGATCTGTATAATAAATCAATATAAATATGTTAGATCGATTAGTCTGCTTACATCGCATGCATTACGT
>JADGFI010000130.1 GCA_016743945.1 Desulfobacteraceae bacterium | reverse complement strand
GTACACGACTGACCTTTGAACCCTGACCCCAGATTGTCCCGTGTGCTACAACTTGGTGCAAGACCGCGTGAACGCCCACCGCAGCGGACTGGACACCATAGCCGATCTACTGAAGCACATCAAATCTAACCCCAGAGACGTCAGTAACAAATCACATAATAATTACCCGTTACGCAATAATCTACGACTGCGATTGACGCATGCGCGTGTTAATGGTCATGCCGGTAAATCGGTCAATGAGGATTATCCGCTATTATTATAACTCGATACATTTAATAGACATGCCGATGGCACGGTGATAAGTTAATTCTATTGTTAATAATAAGTTAATTTCTAAGTGAATAGCTTACATGGAGGTGTTATTAGAAAGTGGATTACGTTACGTTGCAATAAGCGGGGATATAAGTGAATGTTTGGGTTACACACCAAACTTTCACTTATAGGCGATAGTGCAGGTGAAAATTAAATTTTTATCGGTTTACGGTTTATAATCGCGGAGTTTAGGAATATACGTTCAGATTATATAGTTGTAGTAGTAGTAGTAGTAGTAGTAGTAGTAGTAGTAGTAGTATCGCTAGGCACACCACACATACGCGGTACATACATATGTATGTACCGCGTATGTGAGTGTTAAGCTAGAACTCTATAGAATTCTATAACACGCATTATTTACTACTACTACTACTACTATTTCGGACAAAGTCATTGTCCCATTTATTGGAAAAATATAAAAAAATTATAAAACGATAAAAAAATATATTAATCCGGTTGGCTGGGATGCACCATTTGGCTACTGCCGACACGCGCGAGTGATCTCACTCGCAAACGATTACACGTCCGACCAGTAAG
>JADGFI010000012.1 GCA_016743945.1 Desulfobacteraceae bacterium | reverse complement strand
TGGATGGCCTAGGGTTGTGCGGACTTGTCAAGGAAGTCTCTTGTGATACAAAAATTTTGATCTTTTCCATGCACCAGAAAGAGGCCTATGTTAAACAGGCCTTAAATTCTGGAGCCATGGGATATGTATTAAAAAGCTCTCCAACAATCCAGCTTGTGGAAGCCATACAAGCGGTGCATAAAAAAAATTATTACCTGAGTCCCAGTATTTCAAGATACCTGGTGAACCATTATTTAAAAGCCACTGAGACACTGCCTGAAAAAACAGGATATGATTCCCTGACAGAAAGGGAACAGGGCGTGTTCCGCCTCATGGCAGAAGGCAGTTCAACAAAGCAGATGGCGGATCTACTCTGCATAAGCCCTAAAACCATTGAAAAACACAGATCCCGGGTCTTGAAAAAACTTGAACTGAAAAACCCCATGGACATCATGAAATATGCTGTAAAGATTGGATTGATTGATCCGCAATTGTGGGAATAGATCATCTATAATCTGATAAAAATTGAAAAACCAGCCCCCTTGTACTCATTCTCAATAATTCCCCCCTTGAAATACCGGTATTCCCCCATATGAGTTGGGGGAATCTACCCATTGTTCAACTTCCAGCCCGAGGGTAGTCTTGCCCAGGAGAAAAAAATTTTATTCTCTGTAATATATAGTTTCGCTGATGCATGGAAGACGGTTAAAACCCGGCGCTGCCCCGCAACTGTGAGCAGTATTTTTTTAAAAAAAACTGCAAGCCATGATACTTGCAAAGCGAATTTCATAATATCTTTAACCGAGGGGAAAAAGATTGATGATTAATCTATTTCTTATTGAGGAAATATTATGGAACAAGAAAAAAAAGGAGTTTCCCGTCGGGAGTTTGCAAAAAGCCTTACCGGAATAGGACTTGCCGCCTTTGCTTCAGCTGCTCCCTTTGCCCAGGCAGCAGAACAGGAAGATAAAATCCAGGCAAACAGAGAAAAACTGGTTACTAAATCAGGCAAGCCCTCCTATGAAGTCAATGAAAAAGTATTAAAAAGATTTGATGCCTCCAATCTTGCCTTCCATGTTGTATCCAGGGAAATTGGTTCTCCCTGGCCCAAGGCTCTGGGCAAGAATCTGTTTGGAAATCTTTTAAAGGGAAAAACCCATAAAGATATTGATGTGGGCAGTGTTGGTGCGGCAAGATCCTATCTTGCTGCCACAGTAGGACTCAAGACATTAAACAAGATAATCGGTCCCCATGGCGAGGGACTGGAAAACAAGGGGTATCTGAGCTGGAATGATTTGATGACACCTCCTCCCCTGAGGGTGGGTGCAAGAAAGCCTGATGTAACAGACCCTAAACAGCTGACCATCCAGGCCAAGCTCATGGCACGCCTAAGTGGTGCAGATCTTGTGGGCATATCAAAATTTAACCGGAACTGGATCTATTCTGCAACCCAGCAAAACAGATACAGCAAAGACCCGGCTCAAAGTAAAAAAATAGTTTTCAAGGATGTTCCAACGCCCACTGAGACGGATACTGAACTTGTGATTCCAGAAAGTGTTAATAATTGCATTGTAATGGGTATTGCCATGAACAGACCCATGATTCAGACATCTCCTGCAGCCCTTTCTGGCGCTGCCACCAACCTTGGCTATTCCAGAATGGGAGTTGCGTCGATCTCCCTTGCAGAATATATCAGGACCATGGGCTATATTGCAATCCCCTGCATGAACGATACAGGAGCCTCTGTTCCCCTGGCAATAGATGCAGGCCTTGGACAGGCAGGCAGAAACGGACTGCTTATAACCCCGGAATTCGGTCCCAATGTCAGAATCTGCAAGGTGCTTACAAACATGCCCATGATTCCCGACCAGCCCATTGAGTTCGGCGTCACACAGTTTTGCAACACCTGTAAAAAATGTGCCAGGGAGTGTCCTTCAAAATCTATAACCATGGATGATATGAGCTGGACCCCCCGCAATGAATGCAACAATCCCGGGGTCAAGAAATGGTATAATGATTATAAAAAATGCATCCTCTACTGGGTTGATTCAGGTGCCAGTTGCACCAATTGCGTGGCAGTGTGTCCCTTTACAAAAGGCGCCATATGGGGCCATGATATGGTGCGATGGACCATTGATAATGCCCGTCCCATGGATACTGTCATGCTTGGCCTGGATGATGCCTTTGGCTACGGACAACCCCGGGATTCCAAGGAGATATGGGGGATGAAAACAGGAACCTATGGCCTTGATGACAAACATTTTAAAAATACAATGTTTAATGGAGATGTTTAATGATGAAAAATAAACAAATAATGACAATCTTAACATTGGCAGTATGGGCGGCTCTTTTTTTGAGCACCCTCTCCTTGTCTGTTGGAAGCTTTGGTGAGATGGAACCTAAAGCAGGCGTTGTTTTTGGAATCATGGCAGGCTTGATCCTTGTGGCAGGTTGTGTTCTGGGTCTTATTATTTATAACAAAAGCAAGGATAAAAACCAGCCTGTATAGAGCGAACATGACAAGTTCCGGTGCCAACCGGGATATTTCAGGATTTGGAAGGTCTTTTAGATGAAGAAAAATATTGGTTCAGCCAAAGAACAGAAGATTCTGCACAAAAAGCCTTCCATCTCCAGAAGAAACTTTTTAAAGTACGGACTTGAGGCAGGCGCCATGGTTGCAGTTGTGGGCGGATTAAAATGCCTGCCCGGAAAAAAAACATATGCCAGACCCCCGGGAGCCTTGGAACCCTTGTACGAAAGATGTATCAAATGCGGCGCCTGCATAGAGGCATGCCCGACCCATGCCCTTGAACTGCTTGATCTGGGTCTGGATTTTAAAAACATTGGAACTCCTGTGTTAAACCCTGTCCATGGCGGATGCATTGCATGGCAAGAGCCCTGCCTGGCGTGCATTGATATCTGCCCTGCCAACGCACTCGTAAAACCTGAAAATATTGCCGCGGAAAAAATCGGTATCGCTGCAATAGATGGGCAAGCCTGCGTTAACTGCATGCTCTGCTTTTTAAAATGCCCTGTTCCAGGGGCAGTGCTTTTTCCCAATCCCCATGGAGCGCCCTTTGAAAGAGAAAATGATATTCCTATTCTGCTCAAAAAAACCAATTCCCCGATCAAGCCCTATATCAACGAAAAAGCCTGTGTTGGTTGCGGGCTTTGCGCTTTTTATTGTCCTGTCAGGGTCATCAGTATCAAAGGGATAGAAAACAGATGACATTAAATTATGCCTTTTTCAGAAAAGGGGTGGGGATTATCAGCCTTTTGATCATCATTGCAGGAGCCCTGGGTGCTGTCAATGTTGCAGGATGCTGCACCCTAAGCCTAGGGTTTCTAAGACTTGTATGCCCTGTGGGCTTTCTTGAAATCTGCCTGGCTGATCATCGCGTTAATATGCTGCTCTTGCCAGGATTTTTGAGTGTGGTGCTCATCATTTTTATGGGCGGCAGGTTCTTTTGTTCATGGCTGTGCCCTGCTTCTATTATGGGAAGGCAATTTATCAGGGCAGCAGAAAAACTCTGCCCCGGTTCCCTTTGCATTTTTTTTAAAAAATGGACAAAAAAGATCCAAAAATATATGCCCCAACCAGATTACAAAGATGCCCTGGCCCTAGCATTTGGATCATTTGTCGGCATCTGGATTTTCAGATATCCCTTTATCAGCACATTTTGCCCCCTGGGTGTTTTATCAAGAAATATCATAGAATTTTTAACCCATTTCAGGTTGAGATATGACCTTATTTTTCTTGTTATTCCCGGCCTGGCTGCCATATTCTGGATCAAAGGCTGGAAAAGTGTCTGTCCTCTGGGTGCCCTGCGGGGAATGGTTTCAAATTATAACCACACCATGGTTCCCGTGGTGGACCCTGATTTGTGCAATAATTGCAGAAAATGTGAAAAACAATGCCCGGAAAAACTTACCCCCTACTCTGGCACGCTTGATTTAAAACTGTGCCATAAATGCTTTAAATGTATTGATACCTGTCCATGCAATGCTGTAAAATTAACGATATTTTCCAACAATTGAGACCGAACATTGAACTATAAAGGATCAAACTTGAGCACTGCCAGGCACCGGGTGAGGAGTAATTGACAAAATTCAGGTCACTGTATAAAATTAGCAATGGTATTTCCATAGCTTTTTTAAATTGTAATTGCGGGGGCGGTATGCAAAAGAATGGATTTTTAAAATTCATTATCGTTTTAATTTTGCTTGCTATTCTGGGTGTTGCCTGCACCATACCCTTTTATTTTGAATCTCCGTCCATCTATTATAAAACGGGTATTGATAAAATCATGCTCAGAACTGGTAAAATTTTGGGTATTTTTGCTGCAATGCTTATATTTTTTCAATTGATACTAATCGGACGTTTTTCAACACTGGACAAAATTTGGGGCCTTAAAAAACTATTTCAATATCACAAAATAAACGGGTTAACACTGTTAATCATAGCCCTGATTCATCCGGTTCTTATACTGGGTGCGGATCACTTTGTTTTATTCCCATTTAAAATCAAATACTGGCCTGAATTTATCGGCATTCTCCTTTTTATATTTTTGACACTGTTTGTCGGGGTATCCCATTGGCAAAAAAAACTTGGCATTGACTACAAGACTTGGCGAATCTTGCATAAACGAATTGCACCAGGTATTTTTTTTCTGATGTTTGTCCATATTTTTAATGTAAGCCGGACCTTTGAATCAGGAATTGCTTTTTATGCATTGGTTGCAGGGGCTGTAATCGTCATTTTTTTATTGACGCGAAAATATCTGAAGTAATGTTTAATCGTTTGTTTATGGGACTATATTTCTGTCTTAGTTTGAAGGAACGGAAAAAACATTTTGTTCTTACCACTATTTCAGGACAATTTGCTGAGTTCAAAGGAGATATCGTTTTTAACCCTGAAAAATTAGACATCGAATTCCAATTTTTTCAACCACAACCCCACCCCCTTGATAAAAAAAATATCAGTGGGTTTCAGACAAACTTTATCATCCACCGGAGACCTCCCGGCAAATGGGAGATGACTGTGGTTTAGAACCTATCTGCCCAGGCAAACAATTCAGGAGTTCCACCGGTGTGCCAGAACAATACGGACTGGCCTTTGGTGTAGACCTTTTTGTGGATCAGATCCAAAAGACCGCCCATGGCACGGGCCGTATAAACAGGGCCCAGAAGAATTCCTTCTGTTTGGGCCAGGCGTTGAATCGCATTGAATTCCAGATCTCCCGGCTTTGCATACCCCGCCCCCAGATAATCACAATTCAAGGAAAAATCTGTCTGAGCAAGAACCATGTCACCGCCGATTCTCTGGGCGGTTTCATTGGCAATCCCTGCCAGAACCGGCAAAAAAGAATCCTCCCCGATTTTGGTCTGGTCAATGCTGACACCCAGGATCTCACCGGTAAAACCCATAAGTTTGGCCCCCAGGGCAAGCCCTGCCTGGGTGCCGCCGGAACTGCTGGCAAAAACAATGGCGGCAGGTGTAAGTTCCATGGCGGCAAGCTGGTCTTTAAGTTCAACCATGGCATTCACATACCCCACAGATCCAATTGCGTTGGAGCCCCCGATGGGGATTACAAAAGGTTTTTTCCCTTTATCGGTAAGGTCTTGGGCCACCTGGACAAGGGTTGCATCCCGGTTTTCCCTCGCACAATAATGAACCCTGGCCTTAAAAATTGTGTCCAACAGCAAATTCCCGTTGGGAACCGAAGGTTTTGTACCGTTTAAAACCAGTTCACAGGACAGCCCCGCCTTGCAAGCAGCAGCGGCCGTGAGGCGGCAATGGTTGGATTGAATCCCACCGGCCGTGACCAGAGTATCGGCCCCCAAAACCAGTGCCTGCCCCACCAGAAATTCTAGTTTCCGGGTCTTATTGCCCCCCAACCCCAGGGAGGTGAGATCATCCCGCTTCATATAGATCTCAGGCCCTTGGCAGGATTTTGTTAACGTTTTCAGATAATGAATGGGTGTTGGAAATTCAGCCAGATTAAATCTGGGCAATTTAGCCAGTTTCATAACGCCCCCTCCCCCTGGTTAGATTGGTTAAATTAGTTATATTGGCAAATTTTATAAAATTGGTCAATCGTGTTTGCCGCCATTTGTTTGCAACGCTTAATGGGTCAAAATTTTACTGATAAAATCCGCTGCCCGCTCGGTTTGTGGATTGTCAAAAAACTGCCCCGGCGTGCCGGTTTCAATGATTTTACCCTCGTCCATGAACAGCACCCGATCTGCTACTTTCTTGGCAAACCCCATTTCATGGGTGACCACACACATGGTCATGCCTTCGGATACCAGATTGACCATGACATCCAGAACTTCTCCGATCATTTCAGGATCCAAAGCTGAAGTGGGCTCATCAAAGAGCATGATTTCAGGCGACATGGCAAGCCCCCGGGCAATGGCCACCCGCTGCTGCTGGCCGCCGGAAAGCTGGGCTGGATAGGCATCTGATTTTTCCGGCATTCCCACCTGGGCCAATTTTTCCATGGCAATTTTCTCCGTCTGGTCCCTGGCCATGTGCTTGACATTGACCGGCGCCAGCATGATGTTCTGCAGCACCGTCATATGGGGATACAAATGAAATTGCTGGAAGACAAACCCGACCTGGGCTCTCAGTTTTGTCAAATTGGTTGTCCGTGTGTGGACAGGGGTCTCATTAACCGTGATCTCCCCCTTCTGGATCTTTTCGAGCCGATTGATACACCGGATCAGCGTCGATTTCCCGGACCCACTGGGGCCGCAGATAACCAGCACCTCTCCCTTTTCTATTTTTAAATTGATATCGTTTAACACATGAAGCTTGCCATACCATTTGTTTACGTCTTTAAATTCGATCATAAATTTTTTCCAAATTTTAAGTTTATTATCCCTGATTTGCCCACTTGATTAAAAAGGGCTTTTAAACCGCCATTCTCCGTTCCAGATAATTGGACAACAGGATCAGGGGGTATGAAATCGAAAAATAAAGGATTCCGACCAATGAAAAAACCATGAGTCCCTCGGGGATTCTGACCACGGTCACCCACCCCACCCGGGTGAGTTCCATGACACCGATGACCGATACCACGGAGGTGTCTTTTATCAACAGAACATATTGGCCCACAAGTGGCGGCAGGATCACCCGCATGGCCTGGGGAATAATCACGAGCCGAAGCTGCTGAAAAAAACCCAGGCCGGAAGAAATGGCGGCCTCCCATTGGCCTTTTGGGATGGCGCTGATGCCACCGGCCACAATCTCGCAAATAAAGGCCGATCCCATGATGGCCATTGCCAACAGCGCTGCCGGGAATGCTTCCAGTTGGATTCCCCACTCAGGAAAAATAAAAAAGATAATAAAAATCTGAACCACAAAGGGGGTGCCCCTGACAAAGGAAACATAGATCCCGATGATAAATTTGAGAATCTTATTGTCTCCGGCCCGAAAAACACCCAGGACAAACCCGAGGAGGGTGCAAGTAAAAAGACTGATAAAAGCAATCTTGCAGGTCATCCACAGTCCCGTGAAGAAAAAAGGATAAATTTCCAAAAGCCGGCTAAAGTAAAAGGATATCATAATCAGTATGCCTCCCTGAAAATCAGTCGTTTCTGGGACCAGTCCGCCAGGGCTTTAAGAACAAAATAGATGCACATGTAAAAGAAGGCCACTGTTAGAAAGGCTTCCGAGGGCATGAATCGTTCCGATGTCATGGTCTGACCGGCCCGAGTCAATTCCGCCACCGAAATAAGGGAAAGCAAGGCCGAGTCCTTTACCAGGACAATGGCCTGACCCAACAGAGGCGGTACCGTGACCCCCAGGGCCTGGGGCAAGATAATGAACCGCATCCGCTGGAGATAGTTTAAGCCCGAAGCGACCCCGGCCTCAAGCTGGCCAGATTCCACGGCATTGATCCCGGCCCGGATTATTTCTGCAATATAAGCCCCGGAATTGAGTGTCAGGGCCAAAATCCCCGTCTGGAGCTCGGGTATTCTCACCCCCAGAGTGGGCAGCCCGAAATAAAGAAAATATATCTGCACCAGCAAAGGGGTGGACCGGATGATCTCAATATAGGCAATGGCCGGGTATTTTATGGCATTGATACTGGATATCCTTGCTGCACAGGCGATGATTCCCGTGGCCAGTGCCAGCAGGATGGAAACAATTGATATAAGAAATGTGGCTTTGAGGCCCCCAAGAAATAGGGGCAGATACTCCATTATAATTCTAAAATTAAAATCCGTCAGCATGGTGTTGTCCATTTGGGTTAGGGGATGTGCGCCACACAAAACGGCGCACACCATTTACTTAAATTTTCCAACAGAAGATCATCTGCTCTTTAGATAGAATTTAATGATCTTTTTTCCACTCTGTACCTTCTAACCAATAGGCGATGTTGGTATCATATTCACCATTGGTACGGACGGTTTTAAAATAAAGATTAATCCACTGCCACAGGTTCACAGAGTCCGGACGAACGGCAAATGCCAGGGGATCTTTGCCCTCACCCAGGCGTTTGTCCAACAGACGAACCGAGTTGGGCGGGAAATCCGGCAAAACCGTTAGAACGGCAAGATCATCATTCACACCGGCATCAACATGGCCTGCAATCAGCGCCTGAACAACCATCCGGCCGCCGCCTTTATAGGATTTTATTTTGGCCTTTTTCAGGAATTTTTTGGCAATGGTTTCACCGGTGGAACCCAGGAGAACCCCAACTGTAACTTCGGGTTTATCCACATCTGCAAGGGTTTTAAAACTGGCACCAGTGGTGGTGAAAACACAGGGCTGCACTTCGATCCAGGGATCGGTAAATGAAAGTTTAAGGGCCCGTTTCAGGGTGGGGGTCATGTCAGCGGCCAGAATATCGGCTTTACCGGATAAAAGAGCAGGGATCAAACCATCCCAATCAAAATCAAGAACTTTTATTTTAACGCCCATGGCATCTGCCATTCCCTTGGTGAAGTCAACCATGGAACCGGCGGGTTCCCCGTTTTTATCAATAAAGGCATAGGGAGGTGCTCCCGACTGAACTGCCACCCGAAGTTCTCCTCTTTTGACAATCTCACTCAAGGTTCCTGCAAAACAGATTCCCGTAAAAAAAACAGACATGGCAAAGACCAAAATAATTGAAACCAATTTTTTCCGACTCATGTTCTTCTCCTTTTTTGTTGCGTTATAAAACAAACGGTTACACCGTGACGTCCTTGTTTCTATTGGGTATGTTCTATTCTCATATCTCCTCTCATATCTCCTCTTATATCTCCTCTTATATCTCCTCCATTGTTTCCTGAAGAGTGATCCCTCTTTTTTTAAGACGCTCCATAAAGGGCGCTATGGGAATATGGGTCATGGGTGACAATACCCCTTTTTCTGTAATTTCTCCCCTTGCGATCATCTTTGCCACAATACAGGCGGTATATCCAACGCCCTTGCTCATGGCCAGTATTCCGGTATCAAGGTCCCGTTCAATGAGCATGGAACTGGTAAAGCGCATGGGTTTATTGTCAATGATGCCTTCAAAAACATTGATCATGGCAATCAAATCCTTTTCATCGGCCTGGTATTGCATCCTAGGCCCCAGGTGCTTGTCCAAAAAGTCCATGGGCGAGACATTACCGGCCAGCCCCGGTACAGGATCTTCACTTAAAAAACCCAATTCTTTCAAGGGGCGCCAGAAATCACTCCACCCGGGCCAACGCAAAGAATAGCGACCGGTGTGGATAATATCTTTTGTGATCCCCATGCGATCCGTGAAAAAAACGGCATCCCCGTTGGGGACCGCCTCAAGAGTGCCAAGCTCCGGAAATTCAATGGAATGGCCATGGACAGGGTCATGCTGATCTTTACCGGGGATATCAATAATCTTACCATTTTTTATGATCCGGCCATCCCGCATGACGGAACTCAAGACCCCCCGCCAGATCCAGGAAACCTTATAATTCATCGGATTTGTGCAGGCCTTTTGCTCAGGAAATCCACCGCAATAGGAATTGATAACAGACAAAGAATCAAACCGTTGCCTTGCATCCCCGTAAATCACAAGATCGATACCCGGGTCGAGCCCACATTCCGGCATGATGGTGATCCCAGCCTCTTTGGCCCGTTTGTCAAGGGCTTCGGGGGAATAGGAATAATTGGTATTGACCACATTCATCCGGGCTTCCAGGGCTACTTCATATACAACGGTTTTAAATTCCTTGGGCAGAAGGTCAATGACCACGTCCACCTTTTTATAGAGCGCTAGAAGGTCTGCCTTGTTTTGTGCATCCACCGTTACCTGGGTTATCTTTTCCATATTGGTAAACCCGGCTATTTTGGACAATCCATCAAATTGAATGTCTGCACAGATAATCTGTTTTACCTCATCATCGGATGCCAGATCATGGAGTGCGATTCTTCCCTGGATGCCCGCTCCGCCGATAACTAAAATTTTCATATCTACCCCATTTTTTTATTTTTATGCATATGGTTGTGGTTATGGAAGCCCCTTGGCATCCATTAATGTACACATTAGACGTTGTAGCATTTACTATACGAAACTACAATTTTACAAACAACTGCTCAAAGGTGGTCCGGATATGCAGCTTCATCAGGTTCCCCGCCTTCTCTTCATTCCTGTTTTCAATCGCTTGCACGATCTGAGAATGCTGCAGGGGACCTGTTTCCTGATTTCCGGAAACCAACTTTCCTGTATAATATTTATCAAAAAATATGATATAGGTATGGGAACGCCAGAAGGCATGACGACAGTATTGGGCCAGATATTTATTTTGACTGATCCTTGCCACACCCAGGTGAAAGGCCTCATTGACGCGGACATAGCCCAATCTTGACGGGGTGAGCGCCAATGCCTTCTCTTTTTCAATCAACCCATGGAGAAAGGCCAGGTCCTCATCGGACACGTACCGGGCAGCCGAGGCCGCAGCAAGCCCCTCGATATTCTCCCTTGCGAAAAAAACATGGCGGGCATCTGCCGGGCTAACCCTGGGGACAAAGCACCCTTTTTTCTTTTTTTTATCTAAAAAGCCTTCGGCTACCAGCTGCCCTAAAGCGTGTCTGACTGGGGTTCTGCTCAATTCCAAAGAATCTGACAATTCGGTTTCAAGTAAAAAATCCCCGGGTTTAAAATGATTGTCCAGAATCAACCGGATAATGGATTTGTATGCAAACTCTTCCAAATTATTTTCTGCCATTACTTACTATTCCTTAAAATTGTAATGTATACATTAGGAATATACAATTGCTTCTGTCAAGTTTTTTTTAACACAATAATGATCCCATTGAAAAACAGATTCAATTCCCCCCCCAGGAATGGTATGATGCCTTGGCGCCTTGCAACAAACGCATCAACAGCCAAATGCTATTAATCGGGTGGAGATACGATAACAAAAAGGAATGAACCCATGACTATCTGCTATGAGAAAAATGTTCTAGAAGAATTGCTTTGGCTGTTAAAACTGGAAAAAATAGAAGAAAATATTTTCAGAGGCCAGAGCCAGGATTTAGGGTATGGGAATGTCTTTGGTGGTCAGGTCATTGGTCAATCCCTGTCTGCCGCCTCAAGAACCCTGGCACCGGGATTTCATGCCCATAGTCTCCATGGATATTTCATGCGGGCCGGGGATGCCACACAGCCCATTGTGTATACTGTGGACTGTATTCGTGACGGAAAAAGTTTTGTCACCCGCCGGGTGGTCGCTGTTCAAAAAGGGCAGGCCATTTTCTCCATGGCCGCCTCTTTTCACAGGGAAGAACAAGGATATTCCCACCAGGATCCCATGCCGACCATCAAAGGGCCGGAAGGCATAGAATCGGAAGTTGAGATGGCCAAACGCCTCGCAGACCAGATTCCGCCGGCGATTCTCGAAAAATTGCTCTGTAAAAAACCCATCGAAATCCGGGTGGTCAATCCGGTCAACCCCTTCTCCCCCAAGCCCATGCCCCCGGAAAAATATGTCTGGTTCCGGGCCATTGGCAAGATCCCGCCGGAAGATACCGCAGTCCATCGATATATCCTGGCCTATGCCTCGGATTTTCACCTGGTCTCCACCTCCTTGTATCCCCATGGCAAAACCTTTTGGTCACCGGATATGCAGGTGGCCAGCCTGGATCATTCCATCTGGTTTCACCGCCAATTTTCCATGGATGACTGGCTCCTCTATGTAATGAAAAGCCCGACAGCCTGCAATGGAAGGGGACTGAACATCGGTTCCGTCTATACCCGGGATGGGGCGCTTGTGGCCAGCGTGGCCCAGGAAGGGTTGTTGCGGCCCATAAAAAAATAACCCAAGCTCCGGGGAACCGGTTAGAAAAAAGCAGGTACACAAAAAAAGGGGCGGCCTCTTGGGGCCTCCCCTTTTTTTTTCACACCGGATTTTGATCAGAGAACTGGATCAGCCCTGCTGATTTTCGGCCCGGAGGTCTTTTTTCAAAATCTTTCCGGTGGCCGTCATGGGCAGACCCTCCCGAAAATGAACAATTCGCGGATATTTATAGGCTGCCATCTGTTCTTTAGACCATTCAATAATCTCTTGTTCGGTGATGGATGCCCCATCATTGAGCACGACATAGGCGACAATTTCCTCTCCGTGTCTGTCATGAACAATCCCCAGGACAGACACCAGGGAGACCGCAGGATGGGTCAGCAGCACTTCTTCAATCTCACGGGGGTAAACATTGTACCCGCCCCGGATAATCATGTCCTTGACACGATCCACAATATAAAAATATCCGTCCTCATCCTTTTTCCCCAAATCGCCGGTATGAAACCAGGAGGTTCCGGCAAATGCTTCTGCCGTGGCGTCTGGTTTATTGTAATACCCTTTCATGACATTATGGCCCCGGATGACCAGCTCCCCCACTTCCCCCACTGCCACAGGCGTATTGTTATTGTCAAAAAGATCCACCTCCACTCCCCAGATGGGGGTGCCGATGGACCCGGGTTTTCGCTCCTTGGTCGGATGACTGAAGGTGGCCACAGGACAAGTTTCAGACAATCCATAGCCCTCCAGGATCGGAATCTTATATTTTTCCTCAATGCCCTTAATAATCTCAAGGGGCAGTGAAGATGCACCGGAAATGCCGATGCGAAGATTTTTCGCGATTGTTTCAATATCAAATTGGCCCTCTTTGTCTTGATAACTCAGCAATGCCCAGTACATGGTGGGAACCCCGGCAAAGACACTTGCGCCCTCGTTTTGTATGGCAGACAGCACAGCTTCCGGCGTAAACTTGGGAATCAGGACCAGGGTGTTGCCCGACAAAAATCCGGCATTCATCTGGCAGGTCTGACCAAAGGAATGGAACAGGGGCAGGACGATGCAATGGACATCATCTTGAGTTTGCTGGAGAAGATGACGGGTACCGATGGCATTCATGGTCATATTGGAATGGGAAAGCTCTGCCCCCTTTGGGAAACCGGTGGTTCCAGAGGTGTAGAGGATGACAGCGGTATCTTCAGGATGGGTCATTTGGGTATCACAGACTGGGGACGCTCCGCTGATAAGCTGCCCCAAGGTCTTTGTGCCTTCAATGGGGGATGGGGCGGCAGGATCTGCCGTAATAACAAAAAATTGCTCACAGGTATCTGTCTGATCAAATCCTGCAAATCCCTCCTGGGCCATGGGAAGCTCGGGGGTGCCCTGGAAACAAAAATAGGCTTTGGCCTCACTGTCCTTAAGATGATAAGCGATTTCGCGCCCCTTGAGCAGGACATTCAACGGCACAACCACGGCTCCGGTCTTTAAAATTCCATAATAGACCATGGGAAAATAGGGCAGATTCAAACAGCTTAAGGCCACCTTGTCTCCCTTTGTAATCCCTATTTTCTTTAAAGAATTGGCCACCATATTGACCATACCCGCCACCTGGGAAAAAGAAAAACTTTTATCCTGAAAAACAATGGCCTTTTTGTTGGGAAACTCTTTTGCGCTGTGTTCAAAAGTACTCACCAGGTTTAACATTGAATTCCTCCTGAGATAATGGTTATTGTTCTGACCGGAATAGAGATTAACGCTATCCCATACCAGGGGGTTGGTCAAGGGGATAATGCTTCAATTGGCTGGCCAGCCGATACCCCAGCATGGCAATGCATTCTGCATCCAGATATGTTTCCACCTGTCGCTCAAAAAGAAGTGTACATTCCGGAGGAAAGGATTCTTCGGCATCATTGAAAAGCAGCACCATGGGAATTTTTGGCAGTCCATCCACCTGCACAGCCAGGTCGTAATTGACATCCAGTCTGGGCGGATACCCATTCAATGCCGCCATGCAGGATTTGAGTTCCTCGGTTTTCCCCGCAAACCCTTTGGCAATAACCTGTTCCACATTGTCCTTAAAATAAACGGTCAAGGGACCGGCTTCCTTCAAATCTTTGAAGGAAGCCCACTGACGGTCATGGGGCAATATTTCCGGACACATGAGCAGATGACGACACAAAATAATACAGATCTCATACCTGGGTTTTTTCCCGGATGAATCGGTAATCCCATGGGAGGAAATATCATAGGGCTGCCCCAAAAGGGACATACCAAGAGACTTGCCCCGGGAATTTTTATTTACCTGACCGCCCAGTTTTAGGGCGATGACATCAAAATCAAGGGCGTCTAATTGTTGAAGATAATCATGATAATGTTTTTCAAATATCTGGGATTTGGGTTCCAAAAGAATCTCCTTTTTCATTGATTTTATATGCCTATAATGTATGTAGATCAATTTATATAATACTTCAACCAAATCCAAAATAATCCATCCATCTGAGAGTACGCCTAAATCCCCCCTAAAAAACATTGTACATTATTGATATAATGGAATATAATTATCGCATTTCGTAAGACTCATTTCTTTTTTGATTTACAAGCCTGCTCACCTGCCTTTCGCACTTACTTTTTTTTAATCCATTTTTTTTTAAAAGGAGAGAAATCATGACTGACAGTACTTACAAAATTATTGACTTGGTTGGATCAAGCCCGAACTCATGGGAAGATGCAGCGACAAGCGCGATTAAAAGAGCGTCACAATCTTTAAGGGATTTACGAATCGCAGAGGTGACCAAGCTTGATATTAAGATTGAGGCCGGCAAACCGACTCAATTTCGAACCAATATGCGCATCTCTTTCAAATATCAGGATTAGACGTCAGGAACTTAACACAATAAAAAATATCCGTGGCCTGGCATTTTTACCAGGCCACGGATATTTAACGGACAATCCAACCTTGAAAACCAAAAAATTCTGGTATAAAATCAGGTTGTGAATATTATTTTATCAAAGTACCGTTATATTGCAGCCTTGATTCTGGGTCTCCTGATCCTGGCCTATTTTTTTGTTGTCAAAAATCAACCCCTGCCAGAGAAGTCACCGGGGAAAATCGTCCTGTCCAAAGAGGAAAGAGAGTGGGTTAAGAAAAATCCTGTCATTTTTGTGGGGGTGGATCTGGATTTCGCTCCCATTGAGGCCCTTGACAAAGACAAACAATACATCGGTGTGACAGCCGATTTTTTGGCCCTTGTTGAAAAAAGGACCGACCTGTTGTTTAAAATTGATCACAAACATTCCTGGGAAAAGAGTATTGAGCGGATCAAGGCAGGAGAAATCCACATGTTGGGTGCGGCAGTCCCTTCTGAGCAGCGCAGGCGATTCTTGAATTTCAGCCCCCCCTATGCCTGGCTTTCCGGTGTCATTATTGTCAGGAAAAATGTCACAGAACCCATGTCTCTTGAAAAACTTGCGGGAATGCAGGTGATGGTGGTTCATAACTATATCTGGAAAGACATCCTGGAGACCGCCTACCCGGAATTGAACATCCGGCCTGCCCCCAATATTGGAACCGCCTTAAAGAAAGTCTCCTTTGGTATGGCAGATGCCATGGTGGGGTATATGGCCACTGCCTCCCACCACATCGAACGACTGGGAATTTCAAACTTGAAAATTTCCGGTGAGACCGTATCCGTTCTGGATATCTGTTTTGCCGTGAACAAAGAAATCCCCCATTTAAGAAATATTTTGGACCGGGTGCTTGAACAGACCCCCGAGGCCCAAAAAAAGGCCATCCTCCGCAAATGGATCAGCCTTGAACTCAGGCCTCCCAGGGATCATAAATACTTTACGCGGATCCTGTTTCCGGGGGTAATTGCGGGACTATTGGTCCTCATCGGCATCATTATCTGGAACCGCTCCCTGCAAAGACAGGTCATCCAGCGCACGGAAAAACTCAACCAGGAGCTGACCCAGCGAACCCGGATGGAATTTGCCCTAAGGGAAAGTGAAGAAAAGTACAGAAGCATTTTTGGAAATATCCAGGATGTATATTATGAAATCACGCCCCAGGGCCGCCTCCTTGAAATCAGCCCCTCCATTGAAAAAGTAATCGGTTACACCCGGGCAATGATGGTGCAAAACTCCTTGTCCTCTCTCTTTGTAAATCCGGAAGAATTCCACAAAATGCTGAAAAAAGTGATCCAGGAAGGACAGCTAAAGGATCATGAGGCCCTTCTGACCCAGCCCAATGGAGAGATGCTCAATTGCTCCATGAATGCCATACTCATTAAAAATCTTGATAGGAAACCTGGAAAAATCATTGGGTCCATCCGCAATATTACAGACAGGGTAAAGGCCCAAAGTGCATTAAAGCTAGCCTACCATGAACTGGAAAAGCGGGTTGAGGAACGAACCGCTGAATTGCGCAACACCAACAAAGAACTAAACAAAGCCAAAGAAACGGCAGATGCCGGCACCCTTGCGAAATCAAGTTTTCTTGCCAATATGAGCCATGAAATCCGCACCCCTTTAAGCGGGGTGATTTCCGCATCGGAACTGGTAATGAATGAATCCCTCCCCAAAAAAACCGCCCGGTATATTAAGCTCATCCACACCTCGAGCCATGCCCTCCTGGGAGTCATTGATGACATCCTTGATTTTTCAAAAATCGAGGCGGGCAAGCTGGACATGGAAACCCACCCCTTCCACCTGGATCAGGTTCTCTCCCGGGTTACAGAATTGTTTAAACCCAAAATGATTGAAAAACAAATTCAGTTTATAAAACAAATAGCACCGGACACCCCCCCCCATCTCATAGGGGACTCCTTCAGGCTCCAGCAGATATTGACAAACCTGGTCAGCAATGCCATCAAGTTTACGGACAGGGGAGGGCAAATCACCCTTGGGGTATCCGGGACCCAGGGAAACCATGAAACAGATCCGGTCCAAATATCCTTTCTGGTGGCAGATACGGGTATTGGCATAGCTTCGGAACACCAGGACCTCTTGTTCACTCCCTTTTCCCAAATCGATGCTTCCACCACCCGAAAATACGGCGGCAGCGGCTTAGGCCTAAGCATCTGCGGCCAGCTTGTGGAAATGATGGGCGGTACCATCACCGTGGAGAGCCAGCCCAAAAAAGGAAGTCAGTTTTTGTTCACAATTCCCCTGGGACTGTGGACCCCTTTGGAAACAGACCACCCCCTGCCCCCATTGCACGGATCTCCCCCTACTATCTCAGCCTATCGCACCCTGCTTCAAGGATATCGGATCCTTGTGGCAGAGGACACCCCCACCAATCAAGAGATCACCCTGGCAGTTCTTGAACTTGTCGGTATTGAAACCCTGTTGGTGGATACTGGCACCAAAGCTGTTGCAGCTATTCAAGATCAGAGGTTTGATGCCATTCTCATGGATATCCAAATGCCGGAAATGGACGGTTTTGAAGCAACCCGGGCCATCCGCAGACAAAAAGGCCAGGATCAGCTGCCCATCATTGCCATGACCGCCCATACCCTGAAAGAAGATCAAGCCAAATGCATGGCAGCCGGCATGAATGGATATATTTCAAAACCCGTCAGCCAGGAAAAATTATTTAGCACCCTGGTCTCCCTTCTCCATAAAAATGAATTTAATTTACCTTCCCATGACACAACATCCCCCCGGGAAAACTATAACCCAAAAAACAGGGTAAACGAAATACCCGGTATTGAGATACCTGGTATTGAATTTAAAAAAGCGATCACCACACTGGGAATTGAGCCCCATGTGTTTGTACATATTTTACAAACCTTTTTTAAAAACCATGAACCTTTCATTTATAACCTTGAAACAGCCTGGCAAGACCAAGACAGGGAAAAGGTTATCACCCTTATTCACAGTCTCAAGGGAAGTGCCGGGGGGATCGGGGCTCATAAACTCCAGACCCAGGCCATGGATCTGGAACAAATCTGCAAAAAAGAGACCTGTCTTCCCTCCCTGGAAAAAATAGAACTGAGCAACCTTAAGAATAGTCTTGCCATTGTATTGGCATCCATTACAAGCCTTGGGACCCGGGAAAAATCAAAAAAAACAGATTTACCTTTAATTCAAGTGGACCCTGCAAAGACAGAGGCCATACTGATCCAATTGGAAAAAGCACTGGCATTTCCTGAACTTGGGGAATTAGAAGCATTGGTGAAAGCTCTGGAATCTGTTTTTGACCACCCCCTTATGGCAGAGATAAAAAACCATATTGCCTCTTATGACCATGACCTGGCCAAGAAAAGTGTTAAAAAACTACACTCCATACTGAAAGTAGCGATCCCATGAAAATCCATAATAATCTGATTATGATTGTCGATGACAGTCCCACCAATATCGATATCCTTGCCAGCACCCTCAAGGATAGATACCGCCTTACCATCGCAAAAAGCGGTCAACAGGCTCTGGATCGAACCGCCCAACACCTTCCGGATCTGATTCTTCTGGATATAATGATGCCGCAAATGGATGGGTTTGAGGTATGTCAACACCTTAAAAGACAGGAGAGTACCCGGGATATCCCCATCATCTTTATCACCGCCATGGATGAGACGGACCATAAAACAAAAGGATTTGAAGCCGGGGCCGTGGATTATATCACCCGGCCCTTCCATGGGGCAGAGGTGCTTGCCAGGGTCAGCACCCATCTTTCCCTGCGACAGATGCACCTGGCCCTGGGAGAAAAAAACCGGATTATCGCCAGGAACCTGGATGAAAAAAACCGCCAGCTTGATGCCCTGATCAGCAACCTGCCGGGCATGGTGTATCGGTGCCGTTTTGACGGACACTGGAAAACAGAGTTTATCAGCGACGGGTGCCAAGATTTGACAGGTTATCTGCCAGAACAGTTTACCCTGCAACCCGGACGACATTATAACCTCATGGCCATCCCCGAAGACCTAGTTTCAATAAAAAAAGAAATTGATAAAGCACTTGAACAAAAAATTCCCTTTGAACAAATTTATCGCATCCAAACGCCGGCAGGCATTGAAAAATGGGTTTTGGAACAGGGCGTGGGGGTCTATGATACCCCAGGAAATATTCCTGGAAAACTTCTGGGAATAGAAGGGGTAATTTCAGATGTTACTGAAAAAACAAAGGCATCCCTGGCCCTGGCTCGGGAAAATCAGCAGTTAAAATCAAAAATCATGCACCAGGACCGATTTGGCGATATCATCGGCACCTCCCCTGCCATGCAGACCGTCTATGAGTTGATCATAAAAGCCGCTGCCGCAAATGACTGCGTGATCATTTACGGGGCATCCGGAACAGGAAAAGAACTTGTGGCCAAGGCGATCCACAAGAACAGCAGCCGAAATAAAAAACCATTTGTGCCGATAAACTGCGGCGCCATACCCGAAGGGCTATTTGAAAGCGAATTTTTCGGCCATAAAAAAGGGGCTTTCAGCGGGGCCGACACGGACAAGAGCGGAATCCTGGACATGGCTGCCGGGGGTACCCTGTTTCTGGACGAGCTGGGTGAAATATCCAAGTCCACCCAGGTCAAGCTGCTCAGGGTTATGGACGGAAACGGCTATATCCCCGTGGGCGGTACCAAAATCAAAAGACCGGACATCCGATTTGTCTGTGCCACCCACCGGGACCTCAAACAGATGTTACGCCAAAAAAAGATCCGGGAAGATTTCTTTTTCAGAATCCACATCATTCCCATTACCCTGCCCTCTTTAAAGGACAGGCGAGAGGATATCCCCCTTCTCATTGAACATTTTCTCAACTCCTACCCGAAAAAAAAAGAAACTGCCCAGCTGACCCGGGAAATGATAACGGCTATGGTTGAATACCCCTGGCCCGGCAATATACGCCAGCTTCAAAATATGCTTTATCAATTTCTCACCCTTGGAACCCTGGAATTTCTTGACCCAAAAAGTCTGGACCAGGATATTTTAAAATCCACCCTCCAGGAAAACCAGCACCTGAAAACGGCTGTGGAAGAATTTGAAAAAAACCATATTGCAAAGGCATTGGTTCGTCATCATGGGAAAAGGGGAGCTGTGGCAAAAATGATGGGGATGGACCGGAAAACCCTTTTCAGAAAAATGAAACGTTATGATTTAGACAACTAAAATCACCCGGCACCCCCCAGTTCCCAGATGATGTGACCATCACCCGGGAACATGGGGGAAAAAAAAACCGGGGGTTAATAACCGAGAAGCCGGGGGAACCAGAGGGATATTTCCGGAAAATAAGCAATAATGAAAACCGAGACCGTTGCCACAATCGAAAAAGGAATCGCCTTGAGGGAAATTTCCTCGATGGAAACGTCTGCGATCCCCGACGCAATGAAGAGGTTTTCCCCCAATGGCGGTGTCTGAAAACCAATTTCACAGCAGCATACCAGCACAATACCAAAATGGATGGGGTCAATGCCCAGGTTATACATGACCGGCAGGAGCACAGGCGTCAGGATCATTATGGTGGCCAGGGTTTCCATGAACATGCCCACAAACAGCAGGAAAAAAATAATCATGGCCCAGATCAAATAAGGATTTGTGGTGATCTCCAGCATGCCTTTCGCAACAATGGCCGGAATCTGGTTTTCCACCAGCAAACGACCAAAAACCGTGGCTGTAAAAAGAATCAGCAACACCCGACCCGTTAGCCAGGTGGTGGTTTCAAGAGCTTTCATGATGGCCGGCATTTTAAGTTCCTTGTGAATAAAAAACCCGACAAACAAGGTGTAAAAAATGGCAACAATGGCCGATTCCGTTGGGGTAAACATACCCGTATATATACCGCCCAGGATAACAATAGGGGCTAAAATCGCCCAGAACCCGGTTTTAAAAGCATGGCCGATGGTGGACAGGGACCAGCGGTCGGTGAGTCCCTTGTATCCGTAGCGTTTACACAAAAAATAATTCATGATCATCAGGCTGATGGAAATGACCAGCCCGGGAAAAAATCCAGCCACAAAAAGCTTGGGTATGGAAACGGTTTGAAAGCTTCCAAATTTTGCCACGGCCTCGGCCGGCGGCATGATACTCATCCCGGATATCCCAAAAATCACCATGGGAATGGAAGGGGGAATCACCACTCCCAAGCCCCCGGAAGAGGCAGTGATAGCAGAGGCATATCCCTTGTCATATCCCCGGTTCACCATGGCCGGGATCATAAGCATGCCCACGGCAGCGGTGGTGGCGGGACCTGAGCCTGAGATGGCACCAAAAAACATGCAGGCAATGACCGTGGCACAGGAAATTCCCCCTGTCATGGGGCCGGCAAAGGATTCCGCCAGGGCCACAAGTCTCTTTGACACGCCGGCAGCCTCCATGAGAGATCCGGCCAGAATAAAAGCAGGCAAGGCCATCAAGGGGAAGGATCCCACCGAGGTAAAAGCAATTTGAACCAATTTAATAGGATTGTCGCCCACTGCTAGAAAGGCTGCCACAGCCGAAACACCCAGGGAGATTGAAATGGGAGCCCCAAGCAGCAAGAGGATTATGAATGAGCCAAACAGAACAAAAACTATGGTTGTTTCCAAATCAATTCTTCTCCTGTTTTTTAGTTAAGTCCAAGGATTTTTCTATTTCAATGGCATCGGGGTCTTTGATGGTTTCCCCTTTGATAAATTTAAGATAATTTACCTGGAGGACACGAAGGGTCATCAGGCCAAAGGAAAAGGGAAGAATCATATAAACATATTTCATGGGAATTCCCATGGTCTGGGATTTCCAGAACAGATTCATTTTTACAAACACAAACTTATAACTTAAGAAAATAAAATAACAATTAAAGATCACCCAGATCAGATCGGAAAAGGCCTCAATGGCCATACTGACTTTTTTGGGTAAAATTTTAAACTGAAAGGTGACCCGGTTGTGAGCTCCCAGGCGGCAGGCATAACTAGCCCCCAGAAAAACAAACCAGACAAACAGGTAGGTGGCCAGCTCCTCTCCCCAGGAGAGGGAGAATTGAAAAAACTCCCTCAAAAGGATCTGCAAAAAGAGCAGGACCACAAAGAATGCCAGCAGCAACTGGCAGGCATAGCTTTCAAAATTGTCCAGCACCTTGGTAAAGATTGTTTTCTTGTCCATATGCTTCCCTTTGAAAAATGGTTCGCCCCCCAGGCTGTTGGATCAACCCGGGGATAACTTTATAAAATCCGCAGGGACCCCTACGGATTTTTTTTGACCTAACCTTTGTGACCCTTTATAAGCTTCGCCCCAAAATTTTTAAGGCATTTTCAAGTTTATCTTTTCCACCGATGCTGTCATAGTATTTGGGCCATACCGTTTTGGTAGCGCGTTCGATCCACTCTTTTTCACCGTCGGCGGCATCATCAATGACCATTCCCTTTTCAACAAGGGACTTTTTAATGGCATCTTCAGAATCAACCAACCATTTTTTGCTGTATGCCGTTGCTTCTTTACCGGCATCCAGGATAAGTTTTTGCATTTCAGGATTCTGTCTCTGGAAAAGATCTTCAGACATGATAATGGGCTCCAGGGAAAAAAGATACCGAAGGGTGGTCACATATTTCTGGATTTCATAAAATTTCATGGCATTGACGGTAATAAAGGGATTGTCCTGTCCGTCCACAACTTTTTGCTGGAGGGCGGTAAAGGTTTCAGACCAGGCCATGGGGGTCGGGTTGATTCCCCAGGATTTATAGGAATCGATCATGATGGCATTCTTAGGAACCCTGATAACCAACCCTTTCAGATCTGCAACGGTTTTAACAGGGCGCTTGGAGTTGGTCAGCACCCGGAATCCTGAATAGGTCCATGCAACAATTCGAACCCCGGCATCCCGGAGTGTATTCGCGGCAAGTTCCTCACCAAAGGTTCCCTGGGTAAGTTTAGCTGCCTCATCAACCCCCTGAATCACATAGGGAAGGGTCAAAACGCCTACGGTGGGAGAAAAAGGGGTCAGATTATTTACTGCCAGAACAGAAAAATCCAGGGTGTCCATGGAACAATCATTAACCGTATCCTGCTCACTTCCCAGCTGTCCATTGGGGAAATAATCAAATTTCACCTTACCAGCAGCTTTTTTCTCCAGAATCTCAGCAAATTTCTTGCCCGTTTCCCATTGGGTGCCGCCTGCGGCATCGCCAAAGGACATTTTCCATGTTTTGGCATGAACCGGTGAGGTAAGTGTAAATACCAGGGCGATTGCTGCCAGACCTGCCAAACTTTTTGACCAAAAATGTTTTTTCATCTAAAATGCTCCTTATAAATTAATGATAATTCCCCATTACAGGTACTCTCTGTCAACCGGCTAATAATGCAATGGCTGTGCCACCCCATG
Organism: Desulfobacteraceae bacterium; assembly: GCA_016743945.1. Taxonomy (GTDB): domain Bacteria; phylum Desulfobacterota; class Desulfobacteria; order Desulfobacterales; family Desulfobacteraceae; genus NBML01. The sequence continues at coordinate 103,477 of JADGFI010000012.1, read as the reverse complement.
GGAAGATACCGCTGGAACGGCCAATACCCCTTCTGGGCAAAGAAAAAAATGGATTTTGGTGCCCCCCTTGAGTTGGCATTCATTAACCAAATTGGGGCAAAAAAGCCCCAACAAATTAAGTCAAACACCAGAAATTCCAGGTCAGTCAGGACGATATCAATTCGATAAGGGAAAAAAACAATGGGGAATAAATGCCCCAAGAGAGAAAACCACGTCCATTAGCCTTTAAAGATTAGAGACTTATGGACTGTCATTATTAATAAAAAAACAAACTGACCACCGTTTATGGGGCAAAAATGTCCTATTTCCGGATTTACTTTCGCCTAGCCAAGGACCGCAGATGAAATAAGTTGAGCAGAAATAGCGCAGAATTTTGGTTCAAGTTACAAAATTTGCGGTCCTAGGGCAGAGGCGTTGGTGTATAAGCGATCCCTGCCTCATCAGATCCATACAATTTCAATTTTTTTGCCGATTCCACCTCGGACACCCAAGTGGGGTTCAGAAGCATGGATTTGCCGGAAAGAACCAAGTCAGAACCCTGCAAGGCCTCATCCGCTGTTGTCCGGTCATGGATCTTTCCACAAATCAGAATCGGCAATTTTGTCGCTTCCCGGGTAATCTGTGACATGTTTTGATCTGTACCAAAAGCCTTTGCACTATAATCATAGGTGGACAGGGAAATGGCATTTATGGATTCTTGGGAAAAAAGCTGAATCATCTGCTGCCATTCGGCCTTGCTCTCAAACAAGGAAACATCCATGTCGGCAATCCCCCAATTGGAAACCCTGACGAAAAGGAGACGATCTTGTGGAATCACGGTTCGAACTGCCGCTATCACCTCATGGACAAAGCGGTAGCGATTTTCCATGGATCCACCGTAACCATCTGTTCTCTGGTTGGAATAGGCAGACAAAAATTGATTGAGCAGATACCCGTGGGCGCAATGGAGTTCAAACCCATCAAATCCTGCTGCCATAGCACCCTTGGCAGTTTCAACAAATCCTGCGACCACATCATCCATATCAGATTGGCCCATCTCCTCGGGCACGGGATAGGGTTTGCCTGTCATGGGGTTGTCCTGTTTGGGGGCAATGGAACTGGGAGCGATGACCCGGTTGACCGGGTTAATCCCTTCGTAGGCCATGCGGCCGCAGTGAAATGCCTGACAAACGGACACAGCCCCGTATTCACGAATCTTGTGGGTCACCTGTTTCCAGGCATTTACCTGTTCCTGGTTCAAAAGTCTTGCCTGGCCCGGATACCCCTGGGCGCTCGCATAGTCCGTAACAATGGCCTCATTATAGACAAGCCCTGCATCATTTTTGGCCCGGGTCACCAAAAAATCCAGCACATCTTTCCTGGGAATGCTGTTGTCCCCTGCAGACATCCGGGTCATGGGGGCCACGCCGATTCGATTTTTAAAGGTGATACCATTTATGGTCATGGGTGAAAAAAGGGAGGTTGTCATCATTTTTCTCCTTATTAAACTTGTAACCGGAAAAGATCTTTTTCCATGGGTTCAAGGATCATTTTATAACGGTCCTTATTCCTCTTATCCAGCGTATGGTGAGTTTAAAATCTAATGGGTGATTTTTTTTCTCAGGGCTTTTAAATTTCCGTGCCGGGTTTTTGAATCCATACGCTTTTGTTTTGATGACCTGGAAGGTTTACTGGGCCTTCTTTTCCGCCTTTCCTTAACCGCCCCCCGGATCAAGGCAACCAGCCGGTTCAGCCCGTCTTCCCTGTTCTTTTCCTGGCTTCGAAAGGTTTGAGCCTTGATCACCACCACCCCGTCCTTGGTGATCCGGCTGTCCTTTAAGGCCAGCAGTTTTTCTTTATAAATCCCGGGCAAATCCGATGCCGGAATATCAAAGCGCAGGTGAATGGCAGACGACACCTTGTTGACGTTCTGCCCCCCCGGGCCCTGGGCACGGATGGCCTGGAACTCAATGTCCCGCTCAGAAATACTCACCAAATTTGAAATTTTTAACAGGGTCTCTTCCATCTTTTTGTCCTTGGGTTACAGATTAACCCGGTTTTCGGACCATGTCAATGTGGGGAATACCGTCTTCAAGATATATTTTGGATGTGACATCAAATCCATGGGACTGATAAAAGCGTCTCAAATATCCCTGGGCACCAATCTGAAGGGGAATACCCGGCCAGCTCTCCTGTGCCAATCCCATGGCCTTTTCAATCAACTTATGACTTAAGCCCCTGCCCCGGAAGGCCTTGGCCGTCACAACCCGCCCGATACTGACCCCGGGATAACTGACTCCGGGGGCCAGAATCCTGAGATAGGCCGCCAGGTTCTTGTCTGCCATGCGGACAACCACATGGAGAGTTTCTAAATGTAAATCCTTCCCATCCAGTTCGGGATAGGGGCAGGCCTGCTCCACCACAAAAACATCCACCCGCAGCCGGAGCAACTCATAGAGTTCTGTTGCCGTTAATTCGCTGAATTTTTTAATTTCCCACTGGATTTCCATACCCGCCCATCCACAAATCACAAAGGTTACACACAAAATAATAGTCGTACTAAGAATAAAAACGATATTAACATACAATGGTTACAAAAACCTGTGCATTTGATTTCTGGGTATAAGCAGCAACCTGCCAAGAAGCTTCATCATATCCGAGTCCCGGGTTAGACTTATTTTTCTGACTTCATTGATCACAAGGGCGGCATATGTCTCACCCCAGAACCAATCGGCAAGGCTTTTGCTGTTTGTTGGCTGCCCGGGCTGGGCTGCGAGCCCTTCTAAATAGAAGGCTTTGATATCCTCGGCCACCATGCGAAGGCTGTCAGCAAGTGAAGCGTCCAAAACATTTTGGTTTTCCCCTTTTACAAAGGCTGTAATAAAGGCCAGGCTGGCTTCCGGGGAAAAACCTGAAACCCCTGTGGTGGTCCGGTTGGTTTTGGACAAGGCCAGATCATGCCAGGTTTTCATCTGAGAAAATTCCAATGAGAAGGATTCCAGCAAACGCTGGGTGGAAGAGAGGGGCTCTTTTTTTGTATTAAAATTCACAGGGCATGCCACCTGCAACACTTGATCCGTCATGCTTTTCATATCAGGGGTATCTTCCGGGAAATCTTCCAGGACAGGTCCGCTTTTGACCTCAAGCAACCTTAAGGCATGCTTGAGTACCCGTATTTGAAACCCGGCATCATTGGGCATGCCCAGGGGTCGTCCCAAATCAAAGGGAACCCATAATGCCCTTGGCGGGTTAATAATTTGTGTATGCTCTTTGATCAGACTTATCTGGGTTGTGGGTATTCCCGCTTCTTCCATATAATGAGCAAGCCCGCCAACTGCGCGCGTGCAATTGGGTCAGACCGGAACAAGGAGGACGGCGTTAACCCCGTCCTTGCGCATTATCCCGGCAAGATTTTGGGCTGTTTCCTTCATGGCTGAAGGATCTGTGGCGCCCATGAAAGAATAATGATAGGCGGCAACACTTCCGATAAATCCAGCGTCGGCCAGTTCACAAAGGCGATCAAGGGGAAACACGAGGTTTACGTCCATCTGGAAACCTGAGCGGTCAAAGTTTGTTGAGATATGACTCATAACAAGATCCTTTGATGATGCTTGCCGCGGAATCAGTCTGTAATCCGAGGCCCCCAGGCCAAAGGGACGGTCATTGCGCAAATGAAGACCCGCCGTTGAGATAATCGCCACTTTTCTTTGGGAAAGTTTCGGCCCCCGAGTAAAAGCCGTTGATTCAAAACCCGGACAGGGCAGTGATAAGAGGTGGTTTCTTTCTTCTTCAGAATAGATTTCAAGACGCACCATAGGGGTTTTCCTTATTTTATGGGGTTAGGTCTATCCGTTATTTTTTTCAAGGAATTTCAAGGAAACGGATGGATTCGGCTCTTGGGATTTCACCCTTTGTCGCTGTTTTCATTGCAAGACTTTCCCATTAAAAAAACCAGCCGTTTGGTACATTAATTTAGCAAAGGCCCTTTGGTTTATCAAGGAGAAAAATCAAACGCATTGTTTTATTTATCCGAGTCCTTTATAATTTTTGCAATCGTCTCGACATAAGATTATACTGCCGATAAAAGAGAGTTCCCTTCCCTCTTTCCAGGATGTGAATAAAGGGATCCATATGAAGCAAAAAATCGTTGAACCGCCTATGGTAATGAGAATGATCCGGCCAGGAACAAGGAGGCAAGAAAAATGGCGAAAAAATCGAGAATCAATCAATTTATCGGCCTGTTTCTTCTGGGTAATTTTTTATTTAGCTATCCGATCCTCACCTTGTTCAATACCACCAGAAGAGTGTGGGGCATCCCGGTGTTTTTTCTTTATTTTTTCTTTGCCTGGGGTTTATTGATCGTTCTGATGATTCGATGTACCCGGGCGACGCCGGAACCCAATTATAGGAAAACGGTGCAGGACCAGAAGTTTACGGTATGAAAGAGAGGTCAGGGACGGGACCATGATAGATAAAAAAACCATCCTCCTTATTTCCTTTGGCTATATGAGCCTGCTTTTTGCCATTGCATTTTATGGTGACAAAAGGGCAAAAATCGGCAAAAGCATCATCAGCAATCCCTATATTTATGCCTTGTCCCTGGCCGTATATTGTACTGCCTGGACATTTTACGGAAGTGTGGGGGCTGCCAGCAGGGCAGGCATCACCGGGTTTTTAAGTATTTATCTGGGTCCCACACTGATGCTGATTCTCGGCTGGCCTGTTTTGAAAAAAATCATCCGGATCAGCAAAATAAACAGAATCACCTCCATTGCAGACTTCATTGCATCCCGGTACGGGAAAAGCACCACAGTGGCAGGAGCCGTGACCATTATCGCAGTGCTGGGCATCATTCCCTATATGGCGGTCCAGATAAAGGCCATATCTGCCACCTTTCTGCTCATCAGTCACGCCTCACCCCTGCCCGTGTCAACCGGACTTGGCCACCTGCCGGTTCTGAACGATACCGCCTTTTATGTGGCATTGCTCCTGGCTGTATTTGCCGTTGTTTTCGGCACCCGACATATAGATGCCACCGAGCGCCACGAAGGATTGGTCGCCGCCATTGCCTTTGAGTCCATTGTAAAGTTAGTGGCCTTTGTGTGCGCAGGCCTTTATGTCACCTATGGCCTTTATTCCGGGTTGGGCGACCTGTTCGCCCAGGCAAGCCTATTGCCTGAAATCTCAGCCTTGTTTGTCATGGATGTAACTGCATCCACCTTTGTCGGCTGGTACAATGGTCTATTCCTGTCAATGATGGCAATCTTGTTTCTTCCCCGGCAGTTCCAAATGATGGTGGTGGAAAATGTAGATGAAGAACACCTTAAAAAAGCCATCTGGCTCTTTCCTCTGTATCTGCTTGCCATTAACCTGTTTGTCCTCCCCATTGCCTTTGCCGGCATGCTCAAATTCAGAAGCCAGACAGCAGATGCAGATTTTTTTGCCCTCTTCCTTCTGATGGCGGAACATCAAAAAGGACTTGCCGTACTCGTCTTTATCGGCGGGATGTCGGCTGCAACAGGAATGGTGATCGTTGAAACCATTGCCCTTTCCACAATGGTCTGCAACGATCTTGTCATGCCGGTTCTTTTAAGACTCTCCTTTTTAAAGCTTGCCCAGCGCCCCGACCTAAGCCAGCTTCTGCTGGGGATCAGGCGGGCAAGTATCCTGGCTGTCCTGGTAATGGGATATCTTTATTTTCATTTTGTGGTGGAGTATTATTCCCTGGTCTCCATCGGCATCATCTCCTTTGCCGCCGTAGCCCAATTTGGTCCTTCCATCCTCGGCGGGATATTCTGGAAGGGCGCCACAAGATCAGGAGCCCTGTCAGGTTTATTGGCAGGCTTTTTTATCTGGGCCTATACCCTTGTGTTGCCATCCCTTGCACAGGCTGGCCTTCCATTGGAAAATTTTTTAACCCAGGGCCCCTTTGGCATCCGCCTGCTAAAGCCCCAGCAGCTGTTCGGCCTTGATGTACACCTGCTGGGGTTCAGCCCCGAGGCCCATTCGGTTTTCTGGAGCATGATTTTCAATATCGGCCTTTACACAGGGGTCTCTCTTTTTACCCGGCAAAGCGAAGTGGAGCAAAAACAAGCCCTCCTGTTTGTGGATGTGTTTGAATATTCAGTGGAAACGGAAAAATCTTCTTTCTGGCGGGCCACAGCATCGGTGGGGGATTTAAAATCCCTTCTGGAAAGCGTCTTGGGTAAGGAACGAACACAAGCAGCCTTAAAACGTTATGCCAGGAAAAACCGGATAAACCTGGAACAAGAACTCACCGCCGATGCAGGGCTTGTCAGCCATGCGGAAAAACTGCTGGCAGGGGCCATTGGATCGGCATCGGCCCTGGTCATGGTCCGGTCGGTGGTCAAAGAAGAACCCCTGGGCTTTAACGAAATACTAAATATTCTGGAGGAGACACAGCAGGCCATTCAATACAGCCGTAAACTGGAAAAGATCACCATGGATCTTGAAGCGGCCAATGAGCGGTTGACAGAACTGGACCGGTTAAAAAACGAGTTCATATCAACCGTCACCCATGAACTGAGAACCCCGTTGACTTCTGTCCGGGCCCTGGCTGAAATTCTCTATTCAACCCCTGACCTTGGTCCGGAACGGCACCAAAGATTTACCCATATTATTATAAAAGAGAGTGAACGCCTGTCAAGACTCATCAATGATGTGCTTGATTTCCAGAAAATCAAATCCGGTAGTATCCAATGGGAATTTGCCTACCTGGACTTCAGAGAGGTAATTCAGGATTCCATGGTTTCTCTGGGACCGCTGATTGAAGAAAACAATATTTCCCTGCGGCTTCGTCTGCCGGATACCCGGGTTGAAATATCCGGTGACAGGGACCGGTTGACCCAGGTGATGGTCAATCTTATCTCCAATGCAATAAAATTTAGTGATGCAACACAAGGGAAGATTGGTATCTGCCTTGCACTTGAACCCGGCATCATGCGAGCCCGGATCCAAGATAATGGGATCGGCATCAGCCGGAGAAACCAAAACCTCATCTTCCAGGAGTTCCGGCAGGTCAAGGATGCATCCCGGGGAAGACCTAAGGGCACAGGCGTTGGGCTTACCATCTCCCGGCACATCATTGATTTCCATGGGGGAAAAATCTGGGTTGAAAGTGAGCTGGGCAAAGGATCCGCCTTTATATTTATCCTGCCCCTGGCACCTGTGTTCTGAAAACCGATACCCCCAAAAGATTGCAACGCCGCCTTTCATGGGATAGGTTATACAAAGGTCTAACGATAGCGCAATGAATCATTAGGGAGGGAGGAATGACCCAAAAAATATCGCCGAAAAAAATATTAATTGTGGACGACGAACCTAATATTGTCGTGCCCCTGGAATTTTTAATGGAACAAAACAACTACAATGTCCGGGTGGCTGAAACCGGAGAAAGGGCCCTTGACATCATACCCGCCTATGAACCGGACCTGATCCTGCTGGATATCATGCTGCCCGGCATTGACGGATATGAGGTCTGTCAGAAAATACGGAAAAACCCCAAATTCAATCGGATAAAAATCATTTTTATATCCGCCATGGCAAAATCCATTGACGTTGCCAAAGGAATGGAGCTTAACGCAGACGAATACATCACCAAACCCTTTTCCACGGCAGATGTTGTGAAAAAAATAAAAACACTGCTGGAGAGAAGTTAACAAAAAAAATTATCTTGGCATATTTTCCAAAGATAAAGTATATTTTTTAGTAGGGTTGATTTCCTGAGATATCTTGCCTGCACAATTACGTCAGCCGTTAAAAACATAATATAAATCGATCAAAAAAGGAGCGCCGAAATGGATAAAGTTTCAAGAAGAAATTTTTTTTATCTGGCCGTGTCCTTACCCCTATTCCCCCTCCATGTTTATGCAAAAAATGGTAAAAATGATGACCCAAAAATAGACTATTTCAATACGATTTTAATTTTGAATCAAGCATTTAATGCAGAAATGATAGCCCACAAAAGTTATTTGGGTTACATCGAAAAGGCCTTGGTTGAGAATCATCCAAATATTGCTTATATGTTCCATGCATTTTCCTTTTCCGAAAAAATTCATGCAGATAATTACGAGCGCATAATTAGTAACCTTGGTGGAAAAACAAAAGAGGTTGTAGTGTCACTCGATATTCATGATACAAAATCAAATCTAAAAAAGGCAGCAGAGAAAGAACTTGAAAAAATAATTTTTTTTTATCCCGAATTATTACAAAAATTAGAATCAGAATCGTGTGAGGAAGCAATCATGAATTGCATGTATTCATGGAAATCACATCGTCAACACGAAAAGAAAGTGAAAGAAATAGAAAAATACTCAGGATCCTTTTTCGGGTCAGTTGCAAACCGTATAGAAAAAATGGACCTTGATTTTCATGTATGTAAAATTTGCGGGTCCACCATAGATGTAAAACCCATAGCGCCATGTGAAATTTGCAATAGATCCTTGTCTCATTACAAAATAGTGAATCGGCCAACTTTGTTGAAAAAATAGGCCCACAATCTGCAAAGCCCCGAGTCTTATTTTTTGAAATAACCATAAAAAAATTGGATATAAATAAACGCCATGGCTTCTTCGGTCACTAATTTTGACATTGACACTCTTGAGGCTCAATGGAAAAATTCCACTGAGAAACAGATGGCCCGGATTGTGAAAAAGGCCAGATATCTGGAGCCCTCAGTTGGGATTGTCCCCATATTGGCCGGCTATTTTTCCAACCATGCTCCGATAAAAAATTATGCAGTGGACACCCTTGAATTTCTGGCAAAAAAAATTGAGATCCTTCTTTCTGACAAAAAAAATCACATCAATCATAAAAAAGGGATGACGGAATCGGCTCTTGTCAGTGCAAGAATTTTTAGACAGATTTCGCCTGAAACACCTTCCAGGGAAATTAATTTTTTTCTCAAATTATTATTAGAGTTGGGTGGAGAAGGCCCGCGCTTTGTTTTTAAAGCATTGCACAAAGGGATCATAAATTGCGATCTCATGGAAAAAAACATTGGTTTTGTTTCAGAAACCGGTCGCCTTGCATTTGTAGACCAGTACTTGCAGGCACGACCCTCTGTGAGATTGAAGTATGGAGCTGCCTTCAAAAATATTTTAGAGTCCATTGGATCAAGAGAACCGGTAATTGAATTTTATGCTTCCCTTTTTAACCGATATCAGGACGCAGACCCTTTTTTATATAACATTAAAACAACCTTAAGAAATCCAAAGACCATAATGGAGACCGAGTTGGTTTCAAAAAATCCGGCAAAAAAGATATTGGGCCTCAAAGCATTGTCCATGCTGTTGAATCGGATTCCTTCAAAAATTTTGTTGCCCTACCTTACCTCAAAAGAAGAATCAGAGGTCAAAATTACGATCTATAACATTATTGGAAATTCCTCCATGGGCGTATATTCAGACCTGTGTGATTCAATATTAAAAGTGTTTCCCCAGTCCAAAAGCGATGAAGCACTCCACGCATTCAAGGCAATGCTAACCATGGGGAAATACCCATTATACAAATTGATGGAAAAAGTAAATTTGCTTTGTCCATCGCTGATTCCTGTAATTTTGGATGAAATTTCTTCTTTGTCAAAAACCTCTTTTTTCTTTATCCAGGATATTGCGCTGAACCCGGAACAATACAAACGAGAGATACATCTTGAAATAAATCTTGCCTGCATTTTTGGCATGGTTAAAAAACGTCCGGAAAGAGTGGTGGAAATTTTTAAAAAAGGGGCCCTTGCTTCAAAAAATATTTCCAAAACAGAGGTGGTCCGCTTAATCCACAAAATTAAAGACCTCTTGGCAAAAGAAAAAAAAGATATTGAGTCTAATTTTTTACCGGTTATTTATAGTCTTTCCCTTGGAAAGAAAACAATAGAAGAGAAGCGCCTGTTTCAAAAATTCTTAAAAACCCCGGTTGAGAAGAAACTTGAGATTTTAAAAAAAAACAGATCTTCCAAAAGTATTGATTTTAAAGGGGGTAACATATCGTCTCAAAACCTGTCAGGAAAAATTTTCACATCTTCCCCCATAATTTTTAATAAGAGCTGGATTCAAAATTCTGATCTTTCCCGGGCTCGTTTTTCTTTTTCATTTTTTAAGCGTTGTGTACTGTACAAAGTTGACATGCAACATAGCATTTTTGAAAATGTTTCATTTGACAACGCTTTTTTGATCAATGTCGATGCGCGAGGGGCCATATTTCACAACTGCAGCTTCCATGGCACCTCTATTTTTAATTCTAATTTTAACAATGCCGATATCAAAGATGCTATTTTTATAGGGGCTGTTATATCAGCCTCTTTTTTTGAAAAGACCAATTTGTCCTATTCGTGTTTTGCCTATTCAAAAATTTCCAAAGTATCATTTTCAACCGCTGATATTAACCAGGTTGATTTTTCCGGCACCCGGGCAAGGTTCTCCCGCTTCCCCCACAGCAACAAAACTGTCACAAAAACAGAGGATATAGATTATAATGCGAGAAAATTCCAGCTCACATTTGAGGATATGCCCCCCATTAATGAAACGATTCTATCTGAAATTAACCTGCTTATCTTCTGTGAATTTGCCCATTATGGTGAATTAAAATTTTTAAAACAGAACAAGCTCTCCCTGTTGACGGCCTATGACATATTCAAAGCAAAACAGGCCGACCTGTTCAGAATGATCCCCCTGCTGCTCCATGAAAACATTCATTTCCCCGGGCTTGCGTCTTTTTCCGAACAGACACCTTGTGGGATTGCCGATTATTTACCGAGCCCTGAAACCCAAGCAGTTCGTGCAACGTATATGGACACTTCAACCCTGATTCTGGAGCGAAATCAAAAACCCGCCATCCAGGGCCTTTTTACCATCGGCAGTGTCGGATCAATTGCCCAAACCTCAAAATCAGATATCGATTATTGGGTATGCATCCAAGAATCTGTTCTCACCCCACCTCAAATAAAACAATTGGAAAAAAAGCTGTTAGTGCTTGAAAAAATGGCCTGGGACAAATTTAATATTCAGGTAACCTTTTTTATCGTGGATGTAACAAAGGCAAAAAACAATGACTTTGGGGATTCCACCATGGAGAGTTCCGGATCGGCACAGGCCCGTCTGCTAAAGGAAGAATTTTACAGGACCATGATCTATCTGGCTGGAAAGATTCCGCTCTGGACGGTATTACCCACTGCCATCAGCCGTACCTATTACAATACCATTGGCAGCAAAATTTGTTCAAATGATCCCCGGGATAGATATGTGGATCTTGGGGATATCCATCGGATTCAAGCCGGCGAATACTTTGGCGCATCCATATGGCAAATGTTCAAATGGCTTAAGAGCCCCTTCAAATCTGTTATCAAAATGGCGCTGTTGGAAAAATATATTTTTGAATACGGCCAGGAACTTTTATTGTGCAACCAATATAAAAACGAATGGATGAATTCGGGTTCCTATCTGAGACTGGCACAGAACGATTCTTATTATTTTTTACTCAAACATCTTGTCCGGTTTTACCAAAAAACAGGTGACCTGCATTCTGTCACCCTTCTACTGACCTGTTTTTTTCTTAAACTGGGCGTTTCAAAAAATGACCAGATTGAAAATACTGTTTTTGGTTTAAGAAAAATTTTACTCGAAAAATGCATGGACAAATGGCAGTGGGATATAAACAGGGTTTTTGAGATTGGCAATTCTAAAAAATGGCCCTATCAAAATATTGTCAGGCTTTCACACACCCTTGAAAGATATATCCTCCAAACCTATAAAAAAGTAAAACAACAGTGTGACCAGGACCACAAAAGCGCATTGATCTCCCGTGAGGACCAAACCGTTCTGGAACACAAGGTTAAAATCGAATTTTCAGATCAACCGATGAAAGTGAGGAAAATACTGCTTGTCTCCAGGGGCGACCGGCATTTTTATGGGCTTCATTTGAAATACATTGACAATACCCCCAATGGCGAATGGTTGTTATTCAACAAAAAACCGAAAGCGTCCCTTGATCTTGAAGAGCCATTGATTAACGCCAAAACCATTGAAGAGATAGGCGCATGGCTGGTTGTAAACGGACTGTATTCAAAAAACACCCGCATTAACCTTGTTCCCAATCCCTGTTATGTTAGCTTTAATGAAATTAAGACTCTGTATGAAAATATCCATGATTTTTTCATACCGCTGATAAAACCGGCTGTCGGTTTTGACCAACTGCTGGTGTACCCACCGAAAAAAGCCGCCTTTGTGTCTATCAATTTTTATGCGCCCCAAAAACAGAAAAAAATAATGCATTACACGGTTCTCTATGTGAATGCCTGGAATGAAGTCTTTTGCTGCCCTAGTTTTACCACCCAGGGATTTATATCCCTGGAACATGTTAAAAGGGACCTGATGTTTAAACTCAGAACAAGAAAACTGCCATTGAACACTGCTTTTTATTTCTCAAAAGGGGTTGCAACATAGGGAGCATTATCCGTTGACTGCCCCGATAAATTCAAAACTTAACCGGTCCTGGAGCCCTTTTATCAGTTTCAATATTTCTTTGAGCATTTTGCGTTCCATGGGGGAAAGGGTCTTGGGATTCACAAAATTATGGGGGGGCACCTTCTCGGCGATGATGGCATTAATATGTCGGATGAGCCGTATCTGCATCATTAATCCATAGGCCTGTTCAATCTGAGAATAGTCCTCCCGGGTCAAAACTTGTTTCAAATACAGCTGATACAGCCTGGCCTGGGTGTTGGTATCCTTGATCCCATGATTTAAAGAATGAATTCTTGCAAAGTCCACAATGGGGGTCATGGCCATTTTTATATCCAGGCAGTTTTTGTTGGGTCCTTTGGGTTCCAGGGAAAAATTGCCCCAAAACCCCAGGGGAGGCTTGAAAAAGACGGCATTCTCGGTCATATGCCTGTAAAATCCGGGCCAGCCGGACAGGGAAGAAAAAAAATGTTTTTCCAGACGATTTGTTATCTCCCGGTCGCCATAGGAAAACCGAAAATCAAAAAAGATGCTGGCATGCAGCAGAGCTTGTGGTTCAGGCGCATGTATCCATTCTGAAAAATATCGTTTCCAAATTGAAAGGGGCTGGCACCATTTGGGGTTTTGGGCCATGATTCCCCCCAGACAAAAATCATACCCTGCCTGGTCAAGCCAGGTGCAGACCTTTTCCCCTAAGGCAAGGAAGTATTGCCGGACTGTTTCATTCAGACCGGATTCTTTGGGCAGGTCCTGGAAAATAATGGCATTATCCTGGTCTGTCTTCAGGGTCTGTTCCTGTCTGCCTTCAGAGCCAAGGGTAATAAAGGCAAAGACCACGGGAGGGGGACCAAGCTGATCGATGGCAAAGGTGATTATTTTTTCCAGGATGGCATCGGAAAATCTGGTAATCAGCCAGGTGATGGTTCTTATTTTTGAACCGCCTTTGAGCATGGTGTGGATCAGCCGCGGGAGCTGACTGTGCTTGCCCATTATCGTGTCCAGGGTTTGGGCCCCGGTGATTTCCCGAAGAAGGGAGGTATAGGTGAGCTCTGTCAGCAGACGCTCATCCAGTTCAGGGTTGTCAAATTCAAACCGCGACTCGGGCAACAACGGGATGGGGTCGAGAAACTTTGGCATCGTCATTTCCTGGGCAGGAAAAAAAAATCGCAGATACGGCGGTTTCCCCGGTATTTCTTCCTGATATGGCCATACCGTTCCTTGATGGCTGTTCATGACCTCTTTCAGGATCAAGGATGTCTTCTGGTCCGGAATGATGATATTTTGATCTTCCCAGCTTTTAATCATTTCCGGTTCCAGGGGGAGGCCCTGCCAAAAAAAATCGATGCGCACAATTTTATTTTTAAGGGACAGGCAACAGGCAAATTCCCAAACGCCTGTCATATTTTTCAGCTGGTTCAATACAAACATCATGGCCAGCATCAATGAGTAAGGGTCAGCCTTCAGGGATACCTGTGTTTCAGGAGGGGCTATATCAAGGCGTATCCCAAGCCTGTCACGACACCTTCTTGCAAGGGTTTCAATAAGCGCCAGGCCAAATACTGGCACAAGGCTAGGGCCTGCTCCTGTCAGGGTTCCATAGCTGTCCGATACCTGGTCAATAATATTTCCCAGAACAATGGATTCATTAAAAATAATATTTTTAAATTCCTCCTGACGGTCCGGCGCCATTTGGGGGAATTCTTTCATTGCCTCTATGGCCGCCCGGATGCTGGCAAGGGGAGAACGGGCATTTTTTGACAGGGACTGCAACACGGTCTCAACGGCATGGTCTGCGGCCTTCTGCCGGGTGATGTCACCGATGCTCACGGCAAATCCGGAAAATTGGATGCCAGGATTCAGTACCGGCGTCACCCTGGCCTGGAGAGTATGGTTCTGTCTTGTAAAGGTAAAATAGGAAACCGTGTCCAGCACATTTTGCTTGAGCCTTTCATTGATTTCATCCAGGGCATGTTCAATGAGATTTTTATCAAAAAAAGCGGTTACGGATCGGCCTGTCAAAGCGGAAGACGACAGGAAAGGCCCCGTCTGGTCCACCCTGGCAGTCTGTAAGCCCAGAAATTGTTCCGCCTTTTTATTGCACAACAAAATTTGCCCTGCGGCATCACATAGGATGATGCCTTCGGGCAAACCCGAAATCACGGAGAAAAGGCTGTGGCGGTCATGCTTCATCTCACTCCCTTTTATTGCGTTGGCAGGCTACTCCCCGGATAAAATCATTAATGTTTGGTCATCAAACTTAGGTGCCAATTGGGTTTTGCATCGTTCTTTGATAAAGGATACCTGGCCATCGAGGGATAATTTTCTTGACAAGAGCAGCCACCGCAGGAATCCTTTTATCCCCAATTCTTGGCCAAGATCTTTTGGGCTTCCTATTTTTAATCTCCCCTCTGTAAACCCATCTGTATATAGAAACAACCGGCTGTTTTTAAGGGTAAATTTATTTGCCGGATACCGTATCCCCGGCAGCACACCCAAAGGAGGTCCCTGGGCCTCTAATTTAATAATTTTCTTTTCATTGACGATGAAAGGAGGCAGATGACCCAGGTTAATCATACGAAGCTCATTGGATTCAGGGTTCAAACATCCGCCGACAAAGGTAACAAACATACCCCTGATGGAGGTTTCACAAAGTTCATCATTCATGAGAGAAACAACATCACTGATATCGGCCGTCACCTTGCACAGACACCGAAAAAGAGAAATGGCCTTGGCCATGAGCAATGCTGCCGAGGTTCCTTTGCCGGACACATCCCCGATACAAAAATAAATGGAGTTGTCTTTTCTTATAAAATAATCATAAAAATCCCCGGACAAATGAAGGGCAGGCATATTAACTGCCGCCACCCCATGAATTTTCTCAATATCAGGTTGAAGGTTTTGCTGAATCTCCCTTGCGATATCAAACTCAACCGTCAGCTTACCGGCATAGTCATCCCGCTGTTTTAAGGAATGCTGCAATTGCCAGGTCAGTTCCTGATAGCTGATATTATCTTCTATCAGTTTTCTATTGGCCTGTTCCATCACCATTTCAAAATCAAGTTGTGACCCGACAATGAGATTCAATGCCCGTGAGGTTTCTTCAACCTGGCCAGGTAACAAGGAGAGCAAGGATTCTACTTTATCGTCTGCTAAACCGAAAAGCGCTTTTGATTTCTGTTTTAAATTTGCCAAAGCAGTCGTTTTTTCATGACAGGTGTAAACGGCATTGCATAAATCCGCCAAATGCAGCATTCCCGCCAGGACAGACTGTTTTTCTGCCTGTCCGAACTTGCTGGAATCTCGTTTATTAAAAAAAGAATGGTGATTTCCGATTGCCTGGGTATAGGATTGGGGCAAATTCCATTTTTTAGAGACCAGGGCCCCGACACTATCATGGGTGTTACAAAACAGCTCCTCTTCCATTTCATGGCGTTTTACAGGAAGATTTGACCTTAACAAAGGCCACCTATCCGCCTTTGAAGGTTCCATGGAAAACAAGATCAGTAAACCGATATCCTGGAGCATTCCCGCCGTAAAAGCCTGTTCAACCGGTCCATTCACCAAGTATCCAAGCTGCTGGGCTGCCACCCCCCTTCGTATGGAGTCTTCCCAGAATGAATCAATGTCAAACCCGGGGATATCATTTTTTGAAAGGGCCTCTTTTACCGCAAAACAAAGTATCAAATTTTGCAGGCTATTCAACCCCATGACGACCACAGCATCTGAAATGGTTTTAAGCTGTTGTCGAAATCCGAAAAACGACGAATTAACCAGGCCCAGCAGTTGGGCCGTTAATGCGGGGTTCACAGATATCAATTGGGTCAGCTTGTCTATTTGGGCATCGTCTTGCAGGGTATACTGGATCAATTGCAGAAGCTGCCCATCGGGAACCGGCAAATTTTCCGGTTTAAAATCCCGGTAAAAAGTGCCGGCCATCAACCACCCCGCAAACAAGTTTGATTGTTAACAAAAATACGATTCTTCACGATTTCCCTGGAAGTTGAATTTTCAATATGACATTTTTTTACCACAAACCGTGGGGAACTCACAAGAGACAAATAGATTTGTTGACACAAATTTTAAACAGTGAAGTTTATCCGATTTTAGCAAATTCCAGCAGGATCTTTACCCCCCACAGCAGTATATCTTCATCAAAATCAAACTTTGGATTGTGGTGTCCCCCTTTTGTTGGAGACCCCAGGCAGATATAAGTTGACTGACCACCATTTTCCCGAACTGTTTTCCCCAGGTATAAGGAGATGTTTTCGGTTCCCCACAGGATATATACACAAGGCAGTTGATTGATGAAATCAGGCATTCATAAAAATCAAAATCCCAATTTAACCTGGCTTTTCAGGGAGCAACTTGTTTTTTAAAAAAATCATAAAAACAGGTATTGACAAAAAAGGTATTGGCTTTTATTGTTAGTCTCTACTAATCATTGCTACATTTTTTTTTAAATTATATATAAGCGGAAGGCAACGACTTGAATATTGAGAAAAATATGGAAAAAGAGATGTATTGGTCCAGGTTTGCAGAGGATTTTGAAGCAAGAAACACCTATGTGGTGGGTGATAAAGATTTGCAGGTCCTAAAAAATTACCTGGCAGGACAAAAAAATCTTGGCCAGACACTTGAGCTTGGTTGTGGAAATGGAACCTATTCAAAAATTCTCGCCAAAAAGGCTGGGAAGTTCATGGCAACGGATTTTTCCGAAGAAATGGTTTTAACATCCAGGTTCAGGCTTGCTGACCATAAAAATATCTGCGTTAGCAGAGAAAATTGTCTGGACCTGTCTTTTGGAAAGTCAAGTTTTGATACCCTGGTGATGATCAATCTTCTGCATGTCATATCCCATCCGGAAAAGGCTTTGGCAGAAGCCATGCGAGTTCTCAAGCCAGGGGGGCGAATTGTCATTGCAAGCTTTACAACCCAGGGCATGGGATTTTTTTCCAAGGCAGGCATGATCTATCGCTATCTGAGAACCTATGGAAGACCGCCTGGCTCCGGCAGGACCCTGACCCTTGAAGCAGCCCGGGATATGATTGAAACAGCCGGGTTCAGACTCGAAGATTCCAGGCTAATAGGCAACCGGTGCAAAATTATTTTTATGGTTGCCCTGGCCGAAGGATAAGGCTGCCTGCCGGTTATCCCGGGAAAAGTTAGGCTATTTCCCTGGTAATCAATGATGCCTGCCTTGGATTCCTAGCGCCACTGGTCTACCTCGGTCTCCAGAACTCCCAGGCTGTCAAAAAAACTGAGCCTGGTCATGGATTTTGCCTGAAAACTGATCTCATCCCCACAGGTATGGACCTTGCCTGCATTGTTGATGTCAGGTGCCATGGGAACACCCTTGTTCAGGCGGATCAATCACGATCCATACAAATTTTCAGTAGTCTGTTTCATATAAAAAGAGGTCTGCTAAAATTTTTTCAACGGATCAATGCCAACACATTGTAATTGGTTTCTGCCTTTTGATTTTGCCTCATACAGGGCCTGGTCAGCATTTTGGATTAATAGGTCATAGGATTTTTTAACCGTTGGGATGGTTGCGGCACATCCTAAACTGACGGTTATTTTGTCATTTATCAAAGAAAATTTATGGGAAATATTGAGTTCTTCCACGCTGTGCCTCAATCGTTGTGCAAATTGAGCAGCTTTCTCAATAAAGGTGTTGGGCAGTATGCCGACAAATTCTTCGCCACCATAGCGTGCAATAAAATCAGCGGGTCTTCTTGACGCCAGATTAAGGCTTTGTGCCACTTTCTTCAGGCAGTCGTCGCCGGCGCTATGTCCATAATTATCATTGAATAATTTAAAATAATCAATATCAATCATAATAATGGATACAGGATAGGAGCCTCTTACCGCACGTTTCCATTCCATCTTAAGATAATCATCAAACTTTCTTCTGTTGGGAATTCCGGTTAAACCATCCAGGGTTGAAAGATCTTCTAAAAGATCGCGATGTTTTTTAAGTTCCAGGTGTGTTTTGGCCCTGGCCTTTACAATGGGGATGCTGAACGGTTTTGTAATATAGTCAACTGCGCCATAGCTCAGCCCTTTTGTTTCATCCTCTTCCTGGTTTTTTGCCGTAATAAAAATAACCGGTATTTTTGCTGTTTTTGGGTTCTGTTTTAATCGTTTACAAACTTCATACCCATCAATTCCAGGCATTAAAATATCAAGCAAAATAAGGTCCGGAGGCGCTTCGGAACCGGCTATTTCAAGGGCTTTTTCGCCTGTGGTAGCCATTTTTATCTGATAATCGTTTTTTAAGGCTTCACCCAACACCCTTATGTTTGTCGGTTGATCATCAACAATAAGAATAGTAAAACGAATTGAGTAGTTGACCATTTTACATACCTTTTAAAGTAATATTAAAAAACCGGGCTATCCTGAACAATACAACTTCTGCTTCATCAAAGTCAAAATTATTGATGGCCTTATCCAAATTCAGAATGTCCTTGGGTTTGATGATTTTTTGTATCATTTTTTTTACAATGTCTAACCGGTCAATTGCTTCCAGGTCATTTTCTATAATTTTTTCGTGCAAAGATAGGATGTTTCGTAAAATATCTTGCTGCCCGAATTCCTGTTTGCTTTTTTGAGGGGAGGGGGATTGTGAGTTAATAAAAAGATCATTTAGTTTAGCAACGGTGTTTGACGCTTCCATAAAGGCTTGTTTATAATTATTGAGAAGGACCCTATCCGCGTTTGAATTTTTTTCAATAAAAACCTCCAGTCCTGTTGTTGATTCATAAAGACGTGAAAGTGAAAGGTTGCCGGCAATTCCCTTAATACTGTGCAGATACCCGAGCACCTCGGCAATTTTTATTTCCTTGACCATGGTGTCGATTTTTTCCATGGAATTTTTGTGGTCATTTACAAAATCTGCTAAAAGCTGAACATAAAGTTGAGTATCTCCCATGAAACGGGAAAGTCCTGATTTAACGTCAATGCCGGGCAAGGCATCGGGCAGGGTATGCGTGGGGTGAATAGATGGGGCCTTTTTTGCCTGGCTCAGATCAGGGTTGATTCTTTTTTGATGAATTAAATGGTGTTTATTGCCCTTATATTTTATAAGCTTTGAATACAGCAGGTTAGAATCAATGGGCTTTGATATATAATCATTCATTCCCGCATGAATACATTTTTCCTTATCACCGGTCATGGCATGGGCTGTCATTGCAATAACGGGAATCTCCTTTAATTTTAATTTGTTTCTGATGATATCTGTGGCACAATACCCATCCATTTCAGGCATCTGGATATCCATTAAAACAAGATCAAATTCTTTTGTTTCCAGGAGTTTAACCGCCTCAAGCCCTGTCGAAGCAATGGTAACCAGAACACCTGCATATTCGAGCATTTTTTCGGCGACAAGCTGGTTAATGGTATTATCTTCAGCAAGCAGCACCCGAAGGCCTTTGAGCTTGCCATGGTCAGTTGTTGTGTCTTTGGTCTCAATTGTTTGAGAAATAGAATGACCTGGTTTCTTTCCCAAAACATCCATTATCATGTCAAGGAGAATGGATTGTTTGACAGGTTTTATTAAAAAGTTGTTTACACCAGCCTTTTCAAATTTTTGGATGACTTCTTCCCTGCCAAAAGCCGTCATCATAATAATTGAAATATTCGCCATATCCCGATTCTTTCTGATGCGCTTTGCCGTTTCAATACCATCTAATCCCGGCATGATCAGATCCAGCATCACCAGCTTAAAGGGGGACCCTTCTCTTTGGGCTTTTTCAAGTTCTTTTACCGCTTTTTCACCGGAATCAACCGTCTTGACATGAAAGCCGAAGGACGACAATGTTTCCTGCATGATATCCCTTGCTGCTTGATTGTCATCAACCACAAGGACGTTCATCTCCTTTAGTTCTTCGGTCAGGGCGGTCTTGGGGAACCTTGTTTCTTGTGTTTTAAACCCCAGAGCAAAGCTGAATGTCGTTCCTTTTCCAGCTTTGCTTTTTACTTCAAGGCGGCCTCCCATAAGCTCAATCAACTGTTTCGAGATGGAAAGCCCTAACCCTGTGCCGCCGTATTTTCTTGTTGTGGACCCGTCTGCCTGGACAAAAGAGTCAAACAGTGTATTGAGCCTGTCTTTGGGAATACCGATACCCGTATCCTGAACGGTAAACTCAAGTTTAATATAACCGGCATTCTTCTCACGGCAGGAAACGCTGACAATAATTTCTCCTTTTTGTGTGAATTTAACTGAATTTCCGGTGAGGTTTATCAGGGCCTGTCTTAATCTTAACGGATCTCCAATAAGCTTAACGGGAATCTCATTTGAAATGGAGATGATAAACTCAATTTCTTTTTCAGCTGTTTTAGGGGTAAACATGTCAGTGACACTTTCCATGACATCGTCAAGCCTGAAATCGATTTTTTCTATATTCATTTTGCCGGCATCAATCTTGGAAAAATCGAGGATATCATTAATTATCCCAAGAAGGGATGTGCTTGAAGATTTTATCTTGTTTAAATAATCCCTTTGCTTTTCATCAAGCTCGGTTTTTAAAACAAGCTCTGTAAGCCCCATGATGGCATTCATCGGCGTCCTGATTTCATGGCTCATATTCGCTAAAAACTCACTTTTGGAATTTGCGCTTGCCACTGCCGCGTTTTTAGCTATTTTTAATTCTTCCTGGGATTTTGTATGAATAATTATCTGTGAAACAAGGCTTGAAAAGATTTCAAGCGGCCGAACAGATTCATCTGTCGATTTTTTTCTCGACATTGGGTCACCAACAAAAATAAATCCGATCAGTTTTTTTGATGCATCAAGCATTTTGACAAACAGCACATCATTTTTGTGCCATGAATCAGAAGAAGCGTCCGGGGGCGTCTGTCCTTTTTTTAATGCCGATTTCAGAGGAGAGGATTTCAGCAACGAAGGCGATTTGATTAGAACAGAAAACTGGCCGATTTTTTCACCATTTTGGAAAAAATCATTTAAAAAAGAAGGGCGAATAACCGTGTTTTTATACAGGTCAGCATCCTCTATACTAAAGCCATCATATGCAAGAATTTCGTGATACGGCGCCGCGTCGGTCAAATAGAAAATTGCAACTTTTTTATAATTTGAATATTTGACAATGGCCTGACTTATTTGTCTAAAGGTATGTTTGGGGTTTTTTGCGGAAATCATTGATGCCGCAGCCATGCTGAATTGTTCGGTCTGGTTTGATATGGTTTCGATCTGTTCCCTGCTGATAGCCAGGGCTTCTTCAGAGCGTTTTCTATCGACTGCCAGAGCAATCTGGTCGGACACCGCAACAAAAACATCAACATCTTCACGGGTGAAATAATCCGGATCTGAATAGTGCTGGGCAGCCATGACACCGATTACCTTGCCCTTGATAAGCAAGGGAACCCCCAACCATACAATTGACTGGGTTCCGGTCGCCCTGTTTCCTTTATGTCTTTTATCGAGTTGATTTTTATTGAGCAATACGGGTTTTTTGCTTTTAATAACATCCAGCGTGAGAAACCGGCTTTTGTCATTGTACTGCATTGCCCCTTTAAACGGGGCCCCATCGAATTCATCAACATAAAAGGGAAAATGCATGAGTTTTTTTATCTCATCAACAATACAAATATAAAAATTGGGAAGGTGTTTTAACTTATGCAAGGTACGAAAAATGGATTCATATAATTCATCCAGATTGTCAGTGGTGTTCACAGCATTTGAAATTGTAAAAAAAATTTTATTGAGCAGTTCACTTCTTATTCTTGCCTTTTCCTCCCTCTTTTTATCGATGGCCATGGCAACCTGGTCAGAGACCGCAATCAGCAGGTCCATATCCCTTTGATCATAAATCTCGGCGTTATCGTAGCTTTGAACAACAATGGCCCCAATGACCCTTTTTTTTGTTTTCAAGGGTGCACCAAGCCAGAGTTCGGCTGGAGACCCGACAACTTCCAGTCCCATAGCCGTTGCCCGGGAAAAGGCTTGTTTCTTTGTATAAAAAAGCGGTTTGTTTTTTTGTATGACTTCTTGTGTTACAGAACTGGATTTGCTGGCCTGCCTGATATCCTTGAGAGCCCCGTCTTTTGTGTCCACATTGTAAGGAAAAGAGAGGACATCATTTTTTTTATCATACAGGGCAATATAAAAATTTGTGGCATCCAGAATATGATTCAATGAACGATGAATTGATGCATACAACTCATTTAGATCCTGGGTCGTATTGGCAGCATTGGCAATTTTAAAAAGAGTTCTGGCAAGTTTCTCACTGTTTTTAAGTTCATTCCCTGAAGTCACCGTTATTCATTCCTTATTTTTTATGGATTCATTAGGTTCATTTTAAATTCCTATTTATTTGCACCATTGGGTTAAGCTGTTCAAATCTCTTCGGGATTCTTTTTGCAGTTCGGTTCTATTCTTTCCATGGACAGCTTATTTTTTCAAGAAAATTACTGCCTTCATTCAATATCACCCCCAGCAGACTCATGCCGAATATCCCCACAAACATGGTATTGAAATCCATCTGGCCCCAGGCATCCATAATCAAATATCCCAGGCCTTTTGAGGTGGCAAAAGACTCGACAAAAAACAAGACAGCCACACTGACCCCTGAATTCAGGCGAAGCGCTGTAAACCCGTGGGGAAGTGCGGCGGGAAAATATCCTTCCCAGAATAACTGCCACTTACCGGCCCCAAGGGATCGAATGGAATCCAGATGTTGCGGTTGAATAGCCCGAACCCCGTCCCGGGTTGCTACCAATACCTGGTACCCGAGAATCAGGCTGATGATAATGATCTTGGACAGATCCCCAAGCCCAAACAACAAAAGAACCACCGGCAGCAATACAACCTTGGGGATGGGATAGGTCATGGACACAAACGGAGACAAAAATTTGTCCACCCGGCGGGCACTGCCCATCAGTATACCGATGGGAAAGGCAACGCCCCAGCCGATGATCATTGCCATCACGGCCCTGAATGCACTGGCTGCAAAATGATGCCAGAATTCAGATGTCATCAGGGCTGCCAGAAATGTGTAAATAGCGTCTTCCGGGTAGGGCAGGACATTTTGAGACACCCGGACTGCCAGGACTTTCCATGCCAGGCAAACCACTATAATCGTGATTGAATATGGCACAGCGATACGCTTGATAAGTTTCACCAGTATTCCCCTATTTTATGCCGGATGGACCGGATCAGCTCGTAATATGTACTGGTCCGCCGGTAGGCAACATCCCCAAATCCTGGATTGTCGAATATCTCGTGTATGGATGCTGGGGAGCCGGAAAGAATCAAGATGCGTTTTCCCAGGAAAACCGCTTCTTCCACGCTATGGGTGACCAGAAGATACGGCACGGACGTCTCAAGCCAGGTGGTCAGCAGGGTGTCCTGGAGGGTTTCCCGGGTGATGGCATCCAAGGATGAAAACGGTTCGTCCATGAGCAGCAGGCGGGGTTTGGATGCATAGGCCCTGGCAATGGCCACCCGTTGCTGTTCACCGCCGCTCATGACACAGGGAAAATCATTTTCTCGCCCCCCAAGACCCAGTTCCGCTAAAATTTTCCGGGCCCTGGTGTTTCGATCTTTTCTGGAAATGCCCTGTATTTTTAACCCCAGCGCCACATTCTGCAAATTGGTTTTCCAGGGCAAAAGGCCGTAATTTTGCAGGATCAACGCCACATCCGGAACCGGTTTGGATATCGGCCGGTTATCAAGCAAAATTTGGCCACTTTTGACTTTCTCAAGCCCGCTGATCAGATGCAGCAGGGTTGTCTTACCACACCCGGAAGGGCCCAGAATGACGATCGTTTCCCGGGCATCCAAATGAAAGGAAATATTTTTTAAAACGGCTTTTGAATCAAAAGCTTTGCATATGTTGCTGACGGTTAGCATGGCAATTTTCGCGCTAGGGAATTAAACTTTCGTAGGCAATGGCGTGGTGTAACAATCCCTTTTTCATCATCCAGTCCTGGATCTGCTGTACTTCAATCCTGGTGGGTATCCGGGGTGCCGGGTATCGGTACACGGGAAAGGTATCGACCAGGTTCCCGGGAATCCGGCAGGTTTTTGCCATCAGCCCACGATATTTTTCCGGGGTCTGGTTGAGTGCGTTCACAGCTTTTGTATAGGCCTGGACAAACGCATCAGCCAGATGACGTTTATCCGTATGGATATTCAAGACGGTCAGCGGCATATCCAGCCCCTGGTCGGTCACAACCAGCCTTGCTCCCCTGTCTTGGGCCAGCGAGGTCAGCGGTTCGGGTAACAGGGCCGCATCAATCTTGCCCGTCAACAGCATTTGCAGCCGAATGGGCATCTGCTTGATTTCAATTTTTTCCAACTGCATCTTGTTGGTTTCGGGCAGCTGTTTTAAATGATCGAGTAAATATTCAATAATCGAGGCTTTGGAAATCGCCACCGTGATTTTGCCCTGTTCCCGGGCCACGGGCAATTTTGGAGACAGCATCAACCCGAACATCCGCTGTTTTTTATCGGTTGCATAGGAAACGGTTAAAAACCGGACCGGGATCTTATTTTTGACCAGGAGTAAGGTCGCCGGCATATCGCCAAAAAATCCATCCAGTTGACCGGTTTGCATGGCCGTATTCCTTTCCATGGCACTGGAAAAAGGCACCAGTTTAAGATCAATATTTTCCGCCTTGAAATATCCCTCCATCACCCCCACTTGAAGCGGCAGTGTATCAATGACCGGAAGAATACCCATGCGAAACGTCTCGGCCGAAGCGACTCCGGCTGTCAGTAAAAAAATGACCACAAGCAGCCAGGCAATCCCTATTCGTTTTTTAGGGTCCTTATCTTTTATTTGTTTCACCATCAAGCAGTCCTCACCCTTTCCTGACAAAAATTCTTAACCCGTGCACAACGACAACAAGGTTGCGTTGTGCAGTAATGACGCTATCTATACGCTAATTTTTCCCATGGGTAAAGGTCCGGATCATTTTCCCGTGAAGTTGGGTTTTTTGGTTTTCCATGAATACCGTTACCGTTTCAAACAGGTCGTCGGACGGGATAATATTAAAAGGCAATTCTTTCCCATAATCGTCCATTTTAAAGTTCACTATTATAAATTTAACTAAATTAAGACTATTCTTTTGAATGAAATAGACCCATTAATAAACATTAAAGGCCTATAGATAACAGTTCTTTATCCAAGGAAATCATTTTGTTCAGCATAGCGAATAAAATAGTTTATCCCAACCCCATATTTTTGTTGACATGTCAACTTCCCAATGGTAGCTCAATAGGTATCCGTTGATTTTTCCCTTTAAACTAAGGAGACAAATATGCTGTTACCCACCTTTGAATTTCACGAACCCCTTGACCTTGAGGGTGCACTGGAACTTAAGCGAGACCTTGGCGAAAATGCACGATTACTGGCAGGCGGAACAGATCTTCTGGTTCACCTGAAAAAAAAGCTGATCACCACACAAAATCTTATCAGCCTGACAAAGATCAAGGAGATGTCCCTGGTCACCCAAGAAAAAAATGCCATTGTTATCGGCGCCTGCGCCACCATGGCACAGCTTTCTTCAACCCCCATTATTCAGAAAAAGTTCAAGGCACTCAAGGCCGGCTGTGACAATCTGGGCAGTCATTTAATCCGAAACAGGGCTACCATTGGCGGCAATGCCTGCAATGCCAGTCCTGCTGGAGACACCCTGTGCGCCCTGCTGATCTATGATGCAATAGCTCTTTTGGCAACCAGCGAAACAAAACGGGAAATTCCCATTACCGACTTTTTTACTGGTCCCGGAAAATCCTGCATACGCCCCGACGAAATTCTCACGGGTTTCAGGCTTCCCATCCCAGGCGATAACAGTGATGCACACTATATCCAATTAGGGAAAAGAAAATCATCTGAAATCAATGTGGTCAATGTGGCATCCTTCCTTGAATATGATCCGGCCACGGGAAAAGTCGCCATCTGCCGCATCGCTCTTGGTTCAGTGGCTGCCACCCCCATCAGAGCCCATAAGGCCGAAGCCGCCATGCTGGGGCAGGCACCGGAAGAGGCCTGTTTTTTTGCTGCCGGCGAAAAAGCCAGAAGAGAAGACTGCCGTCCCATTGATGACTTTAGGGGCACGGCCACTTACAGACAGGCCATGGTCGGCGTACTCACCAAACGCACCCTTGCAGCTGCCTATGACCGGGCCAGAGGCGCTTGTCTTTAAGCCAGTATAGGAACCCGTTCCAATAAAATCATTTTGCAAAAAAATTTAGAGTTGTAAAAACCGTGGCAACTGAACAGGAGAACTTAAATGAAAAAAATAATCACTCTAACCATCAACGATCAACCCCATGAGATTGCGGTTGAGCCCAATATTACCCTTGCCGATATGCTCCGATACGAGTTGGCCCTCACCGGCACCAAAAAAGGATGTGACACAGGCGATTGCGGTGCCTGCACCGTCATCATGGATGGAGATGTTGTCAATTCCTGCCTGGTCCTGGCAATCCAGGCCAACGGATCTGTCATTGAGACCATCGAAGGCTTGAGCACAGACAAAGGACTTCACCCCCTCCAGGAGGCCTTTGTTGAGAAAGGGGCCATCCAGTGTGGATTTTGCACCCCGGGCGTGATCCTGTCCGCCAAAAACCTGTTGGATAAAAACCCGAACCCTTCCGAAACTCAAATCAGAGAAGGCATTTCAGGCAATCTTTGCCGGTGCACGGGATACCAGAAAATTTTCGAAGCCATTGAATCCCAGCGTTCATAAACCAGCTGATCCTAATCCGATCCTAAGGAGGAATCCATGAAAAAATTCGATATTATCAGCACCCGGGCAAACCGTATTGACACCCCGGACAAGGCAACGGGACAGGCCGTGTTTACCGATGACATCAGCCGACCGGGCCAGCTCTACGGTGCCATGCTCCAAAGCCCCCATGCCCATGCACGAATACTTTCCATTGACACATCAAAGGCCACGGCACTTCCCGGCGTCAAGTCCGTTATTACCCATGAACAGGCAGGACATATCAAATATGGTGTCAGCCCTGCCCGGTATGATGAAACCGTATTTGCCATTGACAAAGTGCGGTATATCGGGGATGAAATTGCAGCTGTTGCCGCTGTTTCCCTGGACATTGCCATCAAAGCCTGCGAACTGATTGAGGTGGAATATGAACTTTTGCCGGCGGTATTCACAGTGGAAGATGCCATGAAGGATGGGGCGCCCCAGCTCCACGAGAACTCTCCGGGCAACCTGTGCGCCGAAGTCCACCAGGAATTTGGCGATGTGGCAAAAGCCTTGAAAGAATGCGATATCATCAAGACCAGCACCATGAAAAACAAACGCCAGGACGGCGCCTTTATTGAAATGCAGGGATGCATTGCCGAATTTGATAATAGAGGCGTCCTCACCCTGGTCAGTTCCACCCAGGTTCCCCATTATGTCCAGAGAACCGTTGCCATGGTTCTGGGGATGGATGTGGGCAAGGTAAGGGTAAAAAAACCTTATGTGGGCGCCGGTTTCGGCATCAAAGCCGCTGCCAACCCCATGGAACTTGCCTGCTGTATCCTGGCAAGGGAAACCAAGAAACCCGTCAAAATGAATTTTACCCGAAAACAGGTCTTTATGTATGCAAGGGCCCGGCACCAGTTCACCCATACCATTACCACCGGCGCCAAACGAGACGGAACCCTCATGGCCATCAAACATGAGTGCTGCCTGGACGGCGGTGCCTATACCAGCTTTGGCATTGCCACGGTCTACTACACAGGCTCCCTTTTGGGCGGCCCCTACAAAATTGCCAATATGAGCTATGACGGATACAGGGTGTATAACAACAAACCCACCTGTGGCGCCCAGCGGGGCCATGGAGCGGTTATTGCCCGAGCTTTGTTTGAACAGCAGGTGGACATGATTGCCGAAGAGATCGGCATGGACCCCATGGAACTGCGGATCAAAAACATGATGAACGCGGGAGACACCACCTGCAACGACCTGAACATGAGTTCCTTTGGCATGTCCGAATGTATTGAGGCGGTGCGAGAAGGATCTGACTGGGACCAGAAAAAGGGTAATATGCCTGCAGGAAAAGGCATTGGCATGGCCTGCGGCTTCTTTGTTTCCGGGGCAGGATACCCCATTTACCGGTCTGACACCTTTCATGGTACGGTCATTGTCAAACTCACCGAAGACGGGGGCACCGCCCTTGTCTATACGGCATCGGCTGAAATCGGTCAAGGGTCTGACACGGCCTTTGCCATGATTGCCGCAGAAGCCCTGGGGATCCCTTTGGATCATGTCCGACTGGCTTCGGGCGACACCGACATGGGCGTTGACCTGGGTGCTTACTCCAGCCGCCAGACACTCATGACAGGACATGCCACCAAGGATGCCGCCGACCATGCCAAGGCCCAGGTGTTGGAAGTGCTGGCAAAGCAATTGAATATTCCTGTGACAGAACTGGATATCAAAAACGGCTTTATCGAATTTTCAGGAGACGTGCCTGATTTTTCAGCCCTCAGGACCCGTTATATCAAGGAACACAGGGGATGGATCGACAACCCTGATTCTAAAAAACTGACCTTTAAGGAAGCCTCCCGAATTGCCTTCCTTGAACGCGGATCCATTGTGG
Organism: Desulfobacteraceae bacterium; assembly: GCA_016743945.1. Taxonomy (GTDB): domain Bacteria; phylum Desulfobacterota; class Desulfobacteria; order Desulfobacterales; family Desulfobacteraceae; genus NBML01. The sequence continues at coordinate 74,443 of JADGFI010000012.1, read as the reverse complement.
GTACCGGCAAATACAAACCCCATAACCTGGGCGGCAAATTCAAAGGAGCAGCCGTTGGCACCTCTCCTGCCTATGGGTGCTCAGCCCAGGTGGCCGAAGTAACCGTGGACATGGAAACAGGGCAGGTGACCATTGACAGCATCACCGACGCCCATGACTGCGGCAAGGCCATCAACATGACCTCGGTGGAAGGCCAGATGGAAGGGTCCGTCTCCATGGGAATCGGAGAAGCCATGCATGAAGAGGTGATCTTTAACGATCAAGGCCAGGTACTCAATGCTGACCTTGCCGAATACAAAATTGTCACGTCCATGGACATGCCCCGGGTCAAAGCAATTGTGGTGGAAAGCGATGAGCCCAATGGCCCTTACGGCGCCAAAGAGGTGGGAGAAGGCGCCATTATGCCCACCATACCCGCCATCCTCAATGCGGTTTACAATGCCGCAGGGGTTCGGCTCAATGAGTTGCCCTTGACCCCGGAACGGGTCTTCCATGCCATCCAGAAGTATACGGCCAGGACGGGACAATAGGACGGCCAAATAGGATAAAATAATTTTATAGGAAATATGATAAAAGATGCCCCCTAAAACCCGCGAGCGGTATACCCGCCAGATCAAGTTACCCCAGATCGGCCTGTCAGGTCAGGAAAAACTTGCCGGCAAGAGGGTCCTGATCGCCGGAATCGGGGGATTAGGTTCCCTGTCATCCATGTATCTGGCAGCCGCCGGTGTGGGTCATTTAATTATTGCTGACCACGATCAGGTGGAACTTTCCAATCTTAACCGACAGATCCTTCACTCCGAAGCCAACCTGGGCGACCCCAAGGTGACCTCAGCGTCCCAACGCCTGGGTCAACTCAACTCAACCATCCAGATTACCCCGGTACAGGTAAGAATAGACCATGGAAGCATTGACGGGCTCCTGGAAGGGGTGGACCTGATCGTGGATGGATGTGATAATTATCCCACCCGAAGGATAATTAACCGTGCCGCGTTGCGCCATAATCTGCCCTGGATCTTTGGCGGTGTAAGGGGGTTTGACGGAATGATTTCAAGCTTTGTGCCGGGATCCTCTGTTTGTTTTGAATGTATCATACAGAACCCTGACCCATTAGAACCAGAAGCAATTAAACCCGGGACATCCCCCCCGAATAATGGTATTCTGGGGGCAACCGCCGGCATGATTGCCTCCATCCAGGCCATGGAAGCGCTTAAATTATTGTTGACCATCGGCAGTCCATTGACAAACCGGCTGATCCGTATTTCCGGACTTACCATGCGAATTACCACCACCACACTAACACCAAATCTGGAGTGCAAGGGTTGCGCCCCATCAAGCAAAGATAAGGATATTTAATGATGAACATCCAATTTAACGGCTTGAAGGAGACGATTCCCCAGGGCCTGAATATCAACAAACTCATTATTTTTTTTGGTGAAGGGGACCCCCACGTAATTGTGGAACAAAACGGCAGGTATATTTATCCTAAAGATTATGATACCTGCATGGTCATGGAAAACGATAGGATTGAGTTTATCAATCCCAATCTCGGCGGTTAGAATTCAGGTCCGGCCAGGCAGATAACAATCAGTGGGCAACCTTTTTGGGAGTATCATGATATGCGCTACTATGAAAAAGAAAAAATAAAAGCCCTTCCCGTTCAAGATGCCGTGGGGAAAATTTTGCTCCATGACATCACAGAAATCGTACCGGACCTTTTTAAAGGCCCTAGTTTCAGGAAAGGCCATGTCATTACCCAGGCTGATGTGGAAAAACTGCTGGATCTTGGCAAACAAAATATTTATGTGGCAGGTCTTGACGGAGAAATCCATGAAAATGATGCTGCCCTGCGCATTGCAAGGGCAGCCATGGGCAAAGGGCTTTCCATCAGCGACCCCAGGGAGGGAAAAGTGGGGTTTTCCGCCACCTCCCTTGGACTGTTAAAGATCAATGTGGCCGCCCTTGAACGATTAAACTCGGTCCAGGATGTCATCTTTGCCACCCTGCATACAAACCAGATGGTTGAACCTGAACAGGAGCTTGCCGGCACCCGGGTCATCCCCCTGTCCATTGATAAAAAACGCGTCATTGAAGCAGAAAAAATATGCAACCAATATTTTCCCATCATCGAGGTAAAACCCCTTGCCAAACTGAATGTGGGGTTGGTAATAACGGGATCGGAAGTTTTCAGCGGCAGAATTCGGGATGGTTTCGGCCCCGTGGTGACAGAAAAGTTTGAAGCCCTGGGCAGTCGTATTACCCGAAAAATCATTGTTTCCGATGAATTGTCCATGACCGTCGCAGCCATCCAGGAGCTGCTGGCGGATGGGGCCCAGATGATTGCGGTGACAGGTGGTATGTCCGTGGACCCGGATGATCTGACCCCAGCTGCCATCCGGGCGGCGGGGGGTAAGGTTACCTCCTACGGCGCCCCGGTTCTTCCCGGAGCTATGTTTATGCTGGCCCATATCGGGGATATTCCCGTGGTGGGACTTCCCGGATGCGTCATGTACCACAGGGCCTCCATCTTTGACCTGATTCTGCCCCGCCTTTTAGCCGGAGAAACCATTCAACACTCAGATATAATAAAAATGGGACATGGGGGATTTTGCGCAAGCTGCAAAGTGTGTCGATTTCCCTCCTGCAGCTTTGGAAAATAATTTTTCACTAATATGAATTCACTGGCATGAAAATACTCAACAGATTCAGGCCCGGATCAAAGCCACTCCAGGCCGACCCCGCCAAACAATTTTCCAATACCCACCCCTGCATTTTCCTGTTGCGCCACGGGCAGATACGAGGACACGAAACCCGCCGCTTCATCGGTCAAACAGATGTCCCCCTGGACGAGACAGGGGTGACCCAGGCCCTGTTCTGGAAAAACGCCTTTGCTAAGGTCCAGTTTGATCAAATTTATTCCAGCAATCTATCGCGGTGCCGGGACACGGCAGCCCTCATCTGCCCTGGAAAAAAAATCCATATTGATGAAAGGCTTAATGAAATCAATATGGGAACCTGGGACGGAGAATCCTTTGATCATATCAAGAAGACCAGCCCTCACCTGTTTTTACAAAGGGGAGAACAAATGGACTCTTTTCAACCTCCCAAAGGAGAAAGTTTCAATGATCTCAAAACCCGTGTCGCCCCTTTTTTTGAAGAAAGGGAACAAACCCTTCACTCCCCAACCCTTGTCGTCACCCACAGCGGAGTGATCCGGGTCATGATTTGCCACTATCTTGGTATGGCGCCCCAGCAATTATTCGATGTCAAATTAGGATACAGCCACCTGTTTCTACTTGGAAACAGCCAGCCTTAAAAACACAAGGAGATATGGATGAAACACCAGGAAGGGTATTTAAAAAGCAATCGGGCAACCAACATTTATTATCAATATTGGTTGCCCGACAATAAACCAACAGCAAGTCTTATGGTTGCCCACGGATTAGCAGAGCATAGTGCACGATATATGAATCTTGTCAATCACTTTGTTCCACAAGGATATGCCGTTTATGGAATTGATCATATTGGACATGGAAAATCAGAGGGAAAAAGGGTCTACGTGGAACAATTCCAGGATTTCACAAAAACACTCAAGATCTATTTTGATTCTATCCAGGAAAAACAGCCTGAAACACCGATATTTCTGATCGGACATAGTATGGGAGGCTTGATTGGCGCGGCATACCTTCTGGAACATCAAAATGAATTATCAGGCGCCATTCTTTCCGGACCGGCAATCAAAATACCGGAAAATATCTCCCAGGCCACTATTCTCGCGGGAAAAATATTTTCCGTCCTAATGCCAAAGATAGGTGTTGCACCCTTAATTTTTGAAGGAATAAGTCGTGACCCTGCCGTGGTAGACGCTTATATCAAGGACCCTTTGGTTTATACCGGAAAAATCACGGCCCGCCTTGCCGCAGAATTGCTCAAGACAATGCGCCATGTCACAAAACATGCTGCAAAAATACGATTGCCCATAATGATTGCCCAGGGAAGTGCAGATTCATTGGTTGATCCCGATGGTGCTCAGCTGCTCTATGACCTGGTGGGTTCAGAGGATAAAACCATTAAACTCTATGACGGATTTTACCATGAAATATTCAATGAGCCGGAGCATGGTCAGGTATTAAAGGATGTCCAGTTATGGGTAGAAAAACAGCTTGGAAAAACAAGAGATTAACCCTATTTGACCTTTAAGCGGACATTCTCCCGCACCCTTAAAAAAGATGCAAATTTGGGAATTCCGGTTTTGGTAAACCCATTGTACTTAAAGGTAACACTTGTTCCCAAGGGGGGTGGGGTTTTTCTGAGTTGGTCTGTAAAGCCCGTACCCAGCTTAAAAACGATTCCATTTTCAAGCCTTAGGGTAAGAGAGCCCATCATCTCCCCATATTTTCCCTTCCCCTTGTTTAAACCAATGACAATCCCTTCCATGTCCTGAAAATTTTTTACTTTCAGGACATGGGCACTTCGCCCGGTATGGTAGGGCTTTTTCGGATCTTTTACGATAACACCCTCCCCCCCCATGGATTCTATTTCATTGAGAAATTGATCAAGATCTGATGTGTTTTGTATCTGTGTCTGGGGGATAAACCGCACATAAATATTTTTGTGTATTTCAAACCATTCTTTTGCTTTGTTGAGTCGCAAAAAAAAGTCTCCCTTTTCATTGGGGACCTCAAAAACATTATATCTGATTTTTTCCCACCCCTCTCCCGGTTTTTTATCAAGAACGATTGATTGAATAAATTCAAAATCACCCCTTTTGCTCCAAAGTTCACCATCAAGCTCAAAGGGAGGGAAATTTTTAACAAACCATGGGGGTGGATTCAAGGGCAAGCCCGTTCGGGTAAGCATTTGGTGTCCGTCCCAATATCCCCTTATTCCATCCAGTTTTTCACTCATCACCCACCCGGTTATTTCTTCTTTATGGGTGTATATTTTTGCCTTTTGCAAAGCAAACTCCTTTGCAAACAGGACTGAACAAAGAACAAATGATAAAAATAACCCGATAACGGATAGAAAATTGAATCTTCCATGGTCACCCCTCTTTAAGATAGACATAGGCACACCCGATAGCAGTTAAAGAATGATTTGTAAAAAATTTTTTCTCAATTTAAGAATGACAGGTCAGGCAATTAGGCCAAATGCCCGGTAAGTATTACGACCGGCAATACCATCGGATTCCAGTCCATGCTTCTCCTGCCATGCTCTGAGCGCCGTATCAGTATCACTGCCAAATTTGCCATCTGCCTGGATTCCCAAAGCTTTCTGAAGTTTTCTGACCCAGGATCCCTCGGAATCTTTTTTGACCGTGACATACTCAACCAACGGTTCCATTGTTCCAAAATCTGAAGGCCTTCCGCCTGCCATGATAGCCGCAGAGGAACGGACACCTTCAACCCGCCTGGCCCAGCCCTTTCCAAAATCAGACCAGGTGGAAAGACTGCGCAGAAAGGCAAGTCGCTGGTCACACATGTCATCAATGACCTCAATGGGGGCATGGTCTTGGACATGGGATAGGGTCGAAGAGCCGATACTGCCATCCTGCTCGGCTCCCACCGAAGCCTGTAGCCATTTTGCACTTCGACCTGGACCGGAATTTACGGCCGCATCAAAGACGGCATAATCAATACCCGCCGGAAGATCGTTGCAATGACATTTGCGCCAATATCCCGAGTCATAAATTTTTTCCAGTTCCCCATTGGTTATGTTCCTGAGATCATCCTTTGTTTTATCTTCCCCGAAATGACGTCTATAGGTAATAAGGGTAACCCCTTTCATGGTCGCCCCCCCAGGGTCCCTGGGATGATCTGCCCATCCCCCTTCATGAACCAGCACATGGTTGAGTGCCATTTTAAAATTTTTTTCCATTCTTTTGCCCTCCTTAAGCTTTTGCCCAAAATATGAAATCGCTTGGCTCAGTAGCAGATCAAACCTGAATTGGGGTGCCTCTCGAAACCGTGATATATTTCTGATCAGATTGTATGGTTGGGAAAAAGGATAGTAATGTCCTATCGGGAAATTACAAAAAAAGCAATCAAGAAAACCCTGATAATTTAAATTTTTTATAAAATTTTCCCACTTTTTTAAAATATCTGTAAGAAATTTATTCCTGGTCACATCCGAAGCTTGTCAGGAAGGATTTGTTCATCAAGAATCAGGATATGATTTGATCCAGCCATGCCCGGACATGGGTCTCAAACAGGGCTGCCTGTTCCATTTGGAGGGAATGGCCGGCCCGGCCCAGGACAACCAGGGTGGCATCGGAAAAATTATCATAAACTTTCCAGGCATCTTTATACCCGACTGCGACATCAGAACGTCCCAAAAGGATCAGGGTGGGATTGTCAAAAGGCAATTCCAGGGTGTCCACTTCAAAGGAAAATTCCGTGTCCCGGATTCTCTCCATGAGGCCGGGGTCTGGCAGGACCAATGAGGGGTTGATCTCTTGCTTGAAGCGCTCCCATACCGGTTTTGTCTGGATGGTCAAAAATTGATCAATGGTTTTAAATTCATTTGGGGTCAGGGCGGACACCAGGGACTCATCCTGCTCCCACAGCCTGAAATCTGGCAATTGCCTGCTTTTGCGCCGGAATCCAATCACAGGACAGATGAGGAGCAGCGCCCGGACCCGACCCTTCATTTTATGGAGCACACCCCGGGCAAGATATCCGCCATAGGAGAGCCCTGTGAGAATGAAGGGCTGATCCGGGCCAAGCAGATGATCAATGAACTGCATCGTAACTTCCAACATGTCATCGGAACTGAGAATTTGGGGATTGGTGCCGGATCGCCCCATACCGGGCAAATCAAAATAAATACGCTGGAATCGGTCATAGTCGGCAAAAATAGGTTCCAGGCTTGCCTTCATTGAGCAATGGTCAATGCCATACCCGTGGAGATTGATCACCGGAAACCCCTGCCCAAAAATCGAATAGGAAATATCGGTATCACAGGCCCTTTCGATCATGTCATCTGTCGGAACTCATCCATGGACCGCCCCCTGATGGCTTCAGCAATCTCAAACACATAGTCATAAATGTGCAGTCCCTTGGAAGAGGTGATAATTTCCCCGTTTTCAACCCCGATCTGGGCTGCACAATATTGTTTCATCATCTCGATGGCGGCCAGGTTGGCCGGGAAACCGCCAAATAGATCCCAGGACCTAAAATAGGGGAAAAAATGGAGTTTTCCATCCTGAATGCGGGTATCGATGTGACGTAGGCAGGGCGGGTCAATCAAAATCATGTCAGAGGGCTGGCCCACCTGCAGGATCATCTGGTTGTTCCGATAGCCTTTATGGGTATAGGTCCAGATCATCAATTCCATCTGGTTGACAAAAAATTTGCCCTTTTCCTCGATCAAAATATTCCGGTCCGTCCAGATTTCTCGTTCCTGAATCAAAATTTTTGTAAGTTCCTTGTAGTCATCCGGTAAATAGGCAAGGTCACACTTGCAGATCCGCTGACCATAGGTATAGGATTCCCCCTGTTTTTCCTCACCAGTCATCAGATAGGGCAGGTAATCATCCAGATAATTTTCATCCACAGGGTCGGGAAATCCCAGAGCCGGGTTTACCTTGGGCAACAGGGGAACCGACGAAGGATGGGTGATATGAAGGGTAATATAATCAAATTCAAGTCGTTTCTGACCTTCAAAGGACCCCCTGTTTATGGTGAAGGACCGCCCCTTTTCCACACATTGATAAAGGGTTTGAAACCAGGCATCTGACAGGCTGGTCGCTTTGATGAAAATCGGTTCTAGCATGGGATACTCCTTTAAAACGGTTCACATCTTTTAGATCTGGTTTATATACTGGAATTTTCTGTGTGACAACCCTTCACCTTTGAATAGGGTTTGCCACACCCGGATTACATTAAAACAAAAGTTATTTATGGTAATTTTTGGTAATTATAACTTATTTTTTACCCGTGCAAAAAATTATTCTTGACAAAAAATAACCATAACGATAGAAACAAACTCAAGATTACGAAGTATGGATAATGAAGGAAGTTGTTTTTCTAAGGCAACCCCCCATCTCCTTGGCAAACATTATCCAGCCGCCTGGCTGCCCTGACCCTGGTAGCCAGGCGGCATTCTTTTTTAGACCAGTTTCCCCTCTCTGACCCGGATAATACCATCGACCATGACCAGGGATACGTCGGAGGATTTAGCAGAATAGACCAAACTGGAAAAAGGGTCATACATGGGCACCATATGGGGCTTTTTCATATCCACGATAATGATGTCCGCCTGTTTTCCCCGTTCAATGGACCCGATTTCCCTGTCAAGCCCAATGGCCCTTGCCCCTTCAATGGTGGCCATGGCAAGGCAGGTTCTGGCGTCCATGACGCAAGGATCCATGCAGGCCACCTTGTGGAGCTTGGCCGCCATATCCATTTCGGAAAAAAGATCCTGGTCATTATTGGAAGCACATCCGTCGGTACCGATCCCCACGACGATTCTTGCATCAATCATACGGGGAACCGGCGCAATACCCGATGCCAGCTTCATATTGGATTCCGGGCAATGGGCAACACGGGCGGACCGCTTGTGAATGATCTCAATATCCCCATCATCGATCCACACAGAATGGACAAGGAGGGTTCTTTCATTTAAAAGGCCCAGACCGTCCAGGTATGCAATGACAGATCTTTTATTGAGACCCTCGATCATGTGAATCTCATTTTTCGTTTCCGCTGCATGAATCTGGAAAAGAATACCGGCATCTTCGGCTGCCTGCTTGGCGGAAACCAGGGTTGCGGCTGAACAGGTATAGGGCGAGTGGCAAAAAATAGAAGGCGTTATGCGAGAAGACAGATCCATGATCTGCGCCACAAACGTTTTTGCCGCCTGGATATTGTGGGTGGGATCCGGCACCCCCGGGGCAGGCGAGTCAATCACCCCCTGGCCAGCCACTGCTCGAATGCCCGATTCAACCATGGCACGGGCCACCTGGGCCTCAAAAAAATACCCGTCACAGCAGGTGCTGGTGCCGGCGAGCAGCATTTCTCTGCACGAATGGAGACTCCATTCGTGAACCGAATCCGGGTTAAGCCGGGTTGCTTCGGCAGGAAAAATATGCTCGTTAAGCCATACATCCAGGGGCAGATCATCGGCAAGCCCCCGAAACATTGACATGGGTACATGGGTATGACAATTGACAAGACCGGGCATGATAACCCCCCCACCGGCATCAATCCGATTGCTGTCGTGAACAAGCGCCAGGTCCAACTCTTTTTCCGGGCCACAGTCAACAATTTGTGACCCCCGGATCAGCACGGCCCCGTTTTCAACCACGGGCAGCCTTTCTTCCATTGTCAATAGGAGACCATTGTGTATCAATATATCATTTTCCATTCTTTAGTTCCTTTTCATCTTCAGTTAACCAAGCCAAATTTAACGTCATTAATAGTCACAAATCCACTGATTTTAAAATGATTTTTTAAATGGACACTACCATAACTGCTGTGCTAAACTGAACCTTTGTTATTTTTTGAACTGAATTTTTTGAACTGAATTTTTTGAACTGAATTGACGCACACGATTTAAGGAGGAAAACCCATGACTGCAAAACTGGATCTGGTCATTGTCGGATCCGGCCCCGGCGGTATGGCAGCCGGGATACTGGCCAAACAACAGAACCTATCATATATCATCCTGGAAAAAGGTCACAACCCCATGCAGGGAATTATTGATACCTATCCCAAGGGGAAAAAAGTCTATCCCACCATACCCAAACGCTATACCCAACCCTTTCCAGTGGATGAAATCCGACCGCCCGACGAGCGTGTCCCCGTGGAAGCTTATATTGACCAGGCAAAAAATATCGTGGATTCCCTTGATCTTAAAATCAATTTCAATGAGGAGTTCAAAACCATTGAAGGAAACCATCCCGATTACATGGTAAAAACAGACAAGGGGTCTTATCTGACAAGGGCTATCATTCTGGCCTTTGGCAGCAATATTCCCAACGATCTGGGTATATACGGGGAAGCAAAAACCGTGGCCAGGAATATTGAAAACCCAGAAGATTATATCGGCATCAATGTGCTGGTCATCGGCGGTGGGAATGCTGCAGCCGATGTCGTTGCCTCCCTTTCCAGGATAAAAAGGGAAGCCCGGGATGCCTCTTCTGTCTACTGGGCCCACATCAAGGAAAAATTTGAAATAAATACGGACACGGCCCGGGATCTCGGGGAAGAAATTTTGCTGGGCGGCCAGATCAAGATTCTCCAGCGGGCAGTCCCCAAAATAGGAGAGGTGGATACAGAAGGCATCGATCGACTCTATATCCACCAGGCATCCACCGCTTCCATGGGAAATGACCTGTATCTTTATCAGGGCATGAGTTTTCCCATGAAAAATGTTATTGCCTGCATCGGCACCCACGGGCCATCTGCCATTTTTGATGCCCTGCATCTTCAGCAGATCACCTGTACCGGTACCATCTGTAAAATTGCCAAGGAGGGAGAACGTCTGCTCATGCTCTCGGAACACCATGAAACCAATTTGAAGGGAATTTATGCCATTGGCGGCGCCATCAGCCCCTCCTACATGGAAATCGGCTCCGACGGCATGATCAAAGAAAAAAAGCATTCCAACCTCATATACACGGCGGTTTTAGATGCCAGCACCGTTCTGGAAAACATGGGATCCGAATAGCACCTAAAAAATCGACACCCCGCCATTGCTCCACATTTTATATCCCCCCATTTTTTTCTTGACAGAGGGGGATATCTTGCATTATCATATGAACAAATGATCAATTGAAGAGATAAGAAGGTAACCCATGAATGTATGTGCAGATAAATGTATTAATGAAGCCAACGTAAAAAAAACCTTAGGGGAGATGGCCGACCAGAAGGAAATTGTGGAGATGGCGGAAATATTTAAGGCACTCAGCGACCCGTCACGGCTGAAAATTGTACTGGCGCTGTTGAAACGAGAGCATTGCGTGTGTGACATCGCAGCGATCTGTCAGCAGTCCGAGTCCGCCATATCCCACCAGCTTCGAATCCTTAGAACCTTGAAAATTGTTAAGAACAGAAGAGAAGGGAAGGTTGTATATTATACACTGGATGATGATCACGTCATTTCCCTGATCCATTATAGTCTTGACCACGTCAAACATTGAATCGGGCAAACAGTAAAAGCAAACGATAAAACAATGAAACTAAAGAATTAAGGATGGACCCCATGAATATGGTATATGAAATTTTAAAAGAATCCTGGCATATTTACCTGGATGTCTCGGTTTACATGCTCTTTGGCTTTTTGGTGGCGGGTATTCTCTATGTATTTTTCAAGGCAGATAAAATCAAACACTATCTGGGAACAGGTAAGATCAAACCGGTTTTTTTATCGGCTTTTTTCGGAATTCCCATTCCCCTATGCTCCTGTGGGGTGGTTCCCGTGGCAACCGGGTTAAAAAAACAGGGGGCCAACGACGGGGCAGCCCTCGCCTTTATGATTGCCACCCCCGAGTCCGGGGTGGACTCCATTGCCATCTCCTATGCCATCCTGGATCCGATTATGACCATTATCCGGCCCGTGGCAGGTTTTTTCACAGCCGTATGCACGGGGATTGCCCAAAACTATTGGGGCAGGCAAACACCTGCCCCTGATATTCCCCCAGGCCCCGTAAAAGAAACCGGCGGCTGAGGCTGTTCTGGCACCTGCGGCGCAGGTGTTCCCGAAAAGGCCCCACTCCCCCAACGGCTGATGGCAGGTGTGAAATATGCCTATGGCGAATTGCTCACAGATATTGCAACCCCCTTTATCATCGGTATTTTTATTGCCGGTATCATTACCTTCTTTTTTCCCGATGATTTGACCGTCTGGGCCAATGACCACCAATTTTTGTCCATGCTGGCCATGCTGGCAGCCGGTATCCCCATGTATGTCTGCGCCACATCCTCCACCCCCATTGCCGCAGCTTTGATCCTCAAGGGGTTGAATCCCGGGGCGGCCCTGGTCTTTTTACTGGCTGGCCCTGCCACCAATGCCGCCACCATCGCCATTGTCAAAAACATTTTCAACACCCGGGCACTGGTAATCTACCTTTCCATGATTGCCACCTGTTCCCTTGCCATGGGAACGTTTGTGGACTGGCTATACAGCTTTCTAGGAATAAAGGCCCAGGTGGTGGTGGGACAGGCCTCTGAATTGATTCCCCATCAGGTTCAGCTGGCAGCCGCCCTGATTCTGACAACCCTGATCCTATATAATTGGTTCATAAATTTAAAACAAAACCCAAAACATTTCCACTCCCCTTCCCACTGACAAGATAGTATGGGAATTTGCATTTAGCTGTTAGGTTTTTAGCCAACAGCTAAATGCTAAAAAACCGGGCTCATCCAATCACTTTACCTGCCCTGACAATTCATGTATATTGAAAGAATATAGGTCCCAACTGCCTGTGAACCCATCATAAGGAGAATGTCATGATCAAAGCTAAAGATATCATGGAAAAAAATATCACCAGTCTCTCCCCGGATACGGAGATTCCAAAGGCAGTAGAAATCCTGCTCAAAAATCACATCAATGGGGTACCGGTGGTGGACACCAATGGGGAACTTGTCGGAATCTTGTGCCAGAGCGATCTGATATTCCAGCAAAAAGATATCCCGATCCCTCCCATTTTTGCCATCCTTGACAGCATTTTTCCCCTGTCCTCTTCAAAAAGCCTGGACGCACAATTTCAGAAAATGGCAGCCACAAAGGTTGCGCAGGCCATGGTCAAAAAAGTGACCACTGTTACCCCAAACACTTCGGTATCGGAAATTGCAAGCCTCATGGTTGAAAAACATTTCCATACCATTCCCGTGGTGGAAGGCAAAAAATTACTGGGCATCATCGGCAAGGAAGATATGTTAAAGACCTTGATACCCTGAAAATAAAATGACAGCAAAAGACAACCTTAAAAAAATATACAGGGCAGCCATTGAAGCGGCGAATCCTGAAAAGGCCATACACGGCTGTTTAAAACTTAGAAATAATATCCTGGAATTATGGGAAAACGATAAAACCATCGAGACCTTTGATCTTAACCAATTCAAAAAAATATTCGTGGTGGGTGCCGGCAAAGCCACGGCATCCATGGCCAAGGCGGTAGAAGATATTTTGGGGCAGCGGATTCACGCAGGCTGTATCTGCGTAAAATACGGGTATACACGAACTCTTTTGACCATTGAAACCATTGAGGCAGCCCATCCCCTGCCCGATGAAAACTCAATTACCGGTGCACGACAAATCAAAGGTTTGCTTGAAAGCACATCCACGGATGACCTGGTGATTTCCCTGATTTCAGGCGGAGGATCGGCCCTTCTCTGTCTTCCCCCGGACGGCATCACCCTTAAAGAAAAACAATTGGCAACAGATCTTCTTATCAAAAGCTGCGCCCCCATCCATGAGATCAATGTGGTTCGCAAGCACCTGTCCCTTGTCAAGGGCGGAAACCTTGCAAAGGCAGCTCACCCTTCGACCCTATTAAATTTGATGGTCTCGGATGTGGTGGGCGATAAAATCGATATCATCGCCTCGGGTCCCTTTGTAGTTGACAACGCCACCTTTTCCGATGCCCTTGGGATTATAGGAAAATACAATCTCATCCGAAAAATCCCCCCGTCTGTCCTGGCCTATATTGCACAAGGTGCCAACAATGAAATACACGAAAAAACACACCGGCCAGAGAAAACAACAAACAAGAACCCTCCTGTAATCCACAAAATAACCCATTTTATCATTGCATCCAACATCATCTGCCTTGAGGCTGCAAAGGACAGGGCAAAGGATCTTGGGTATCATTGTCTGATTTTATCTTCCGCCATTGAAGGGGATACCAGGATAGCCGCCGCCTGGCACTCCCAGATCGCAATGGAGGTGCTGGCCTCTTCAAACCCGATACCCGTGCCTGCCTGTATCATCAGTGGCGGTGAAACCACCGTCAGGGTAAAAGGAGAGGGAAAAGGCGGCAGGAACATGGAGTTTGCCCTGCAGGCCGCGCCCTTCATTGACGGATTTGAAAATATAATGATCGCCAGTATCGGCACCGACGGGACCGATGGGCCAACGGATGCCGCAGGAGCTGTTGCCCATGGGCGTACCCTGAAAAACGCTGCCAAAATAGACATTGATATAAACCAGCATATAAAAAACAATGATTCATATCATTTTTTTGAGGCCCTGGGAGATCTCATCATCACCGGCCCCACTCATACAAATGTAATGGACATCCGGATCATTCTCATCAACACTTATAAATAACCGAGGCCGGAGCATGGTATTTGCTCCTGGCCACAACGAACGCTGAAACTCCTATAATTGCAATACCGTGGCCAAAGTTTCATATAATGGGTTAAAGGAAGTAACACTAATGCCAAAAAATCCCCATTTTGTATCCCCTTTTTCCATCCCCAATATTAGGCGGTATATTGCCTTTAAGGTGCTGTTTAACTCAAGATTTTATTATCCGATCTTTACCATATTATTCCTTGATTTCGGCTTGACCGTCGCCCAATTTGCCACCCTCAATGCGGTTTGGGCAGGCACCATTGTCATGGCAGAAGTGCCTTCAGGCGCCCTTGCCGACATCATCGGCCGCAAGCGTCTCCTGGTCTTTGCCACCCTGACCATGGTGGTGGAGGTGGGGATGATCAGTTTTGTGCCAAAATCTGATCTGTCCCTGGTCTTTTATGTGTTTTTGATCAACCGGATTTTAAGCGGCCTGGCAGAAGCTGCTGCCAGCGGTGCAGATGAGGCCCTGGCCTACGATGCCCTTACAGAAAAAGGCAACCCCGATGACTGGGGACGGGTGTTAGAAGTCCTTGCACGATTCCAGGCCCTGGGGTTTGTCATTGCCATGGGCACAGGTGCGGCCCTCTATGACCCACGGTTAATGGAAGGCTTCTGCCAGTTCTTTGGATTTTCCATTTCCCTGACCCAGAAAATTACCATGCGCTTTCCCCTGTACGCTACCTTTATCCTGGCCTTTTTTGCCTGTGCCGCGGCAATGGGGATGACGGAAACCCAAAACAAATCAGAAGGGAGACAACCTTTTAACCGTATTTTCCTGGTTAAACAAGCATTTGTCCTGACCTTTAAAGCAGGCGGTTGGATTTTCAAAACCCCCTTTATCTTGAGCGTAATTCTATTTGGCATGCTCTTTGACGGAATCATTCGCATGGTCATTACCCTGTCGAGTCAATACTATAGAATGATCCAACTGCCCGAGGCCCTTTTTGGGCTCATCGGCGCCTTGGTGGCCATGATGGGGTTTGTAATTCCCAGAATAGCCCGGAAAATTACAGAACAAAAACCACCTGCCCAGGGACTTTGGATCACCGCGGCGCTTACCCTTTCAGGTCTTACAGCCATGAGTTTTTTCTGGCCATGGACAGGCCTTTTGCCCGCCCTTGTCACCTTCAGTGCCATGCATTTTAATGGATTTTTTGTCAGTTTTTACGTGAACCGGGAAACGGCATCAAAACAACGGGCCACGGTATTGAGCTTTAAAGGTCTCGCCTATAACCTTTCCTATGGAATACTGGGCGTAGGTTATGCCCTTTTATTAAAGACGAAAAAACAGGCACTGGAGCCCAAATTTTTCTTGGAAAATAAAGATATCGGACCGGCCATGCTTGAAAACATTATTTTCAAAGAAAGTTTCACATGGTTTCCCGGCACTTTTTTAGTAGGGTTTGTCTTCCTCTGCCTGGTCTATTTATTTTTCATCAAAAACAAAATTTCAAAATAACCAGATCCTAAGACAAACAGGTCCCAAAAACAAACCGTGGCAAGACGCTTGGTTACCCTTGCCACGGCAGTTTTCCCAAATGATTCTTATTTATTCTTCCAGACCGGTCGCCTCTTTTCCTCAAAACTGGCAATTCCCTCAAGGGTATCTTCTGTTTTCATCAGGGTTTTAAGAAAATAATTGGAAATCAGGTCCACGCCCTGGAAAAAACTGGTGCCTATATGGCGCTTGACAGCTCTCTTGTTCATGCGGATAATCAAGGGGCTTGAATGACAGATTTCCTTGATATTTTTTTCTACCAAATCGCTGAACTCATCTTCCGAGGCCACCTGGCTGACAAAGCCTAATTTCCGAGCTTCCTTGGCCGTATAATTTTTACCGGTGGTGACGATTTCAATGGCTTTGGCAGGTCCAACCAGCTCGGGCAATCGAAGGGCAGCATAGGGGGGAAAAAAACCAAGCTTGATTTCCGGTTGACCAAAGATGGCCCGCTTGGATGCAATAACAATATCGCAGGCAATGGCCACTTCCATCCCCCCGCCAAGGCAGGCCCCGTTCACCGCTGCAATAACAGGGATATCAATCATATTGATCAGCTCAAATATCTTGTTAAACACCGCCACCATTTCATCCACATTATCCGGGGCATGGTCTGACACTTCTACTCCGGCGCAAAAACTTCTCCCCTCCCCCGTGATCACCACACATTTTAAGAATTCATCTGCTGCAATGGCAGCAAGTTGCGCATTCAACTCATTCATCATGGGGATATTCAACACGTTGTGCTTGGGACGATTCAAGGTAATTCTGGCCACCTGGTCATCTTTTTCCAGGGTTAAAAACTCATATTCTGCCATGGATGCCTCCTGTCTTTGATAGGGGTTTCTCACCGATTAGAGTATCTTTGTTCCTCTGTTTTACCAATAGTTTACCATTATATTTTTATATTCCCGATCCGGGCAACATATTCTAGCACGGACCGGGATGAAAAGTCCAACCCTTGTTGGTCCTATCCCTTGATAATTCGCGGGGTAATCAGGTGGTGCTGGGGGCAAATGGATTTGGGATTCTGATAGGCAGATCCTGCAAATGCCTTAAGATAACCTCTCAAAGAATCCATTTTGACCACCTCGTCCACAAATCCTTGTTTGGCGCAAAAGGCCGGTCTGGAATTGTCATGGTATTCCTGGGCCAGGGTGTTCATTTTGTCAATGATGGGCTCCAGGGGACGCCCGGCATCCTTTTCCTTGACCAAACGGCGGGAAAAGCTTGCGGCGGCAGCGGTTTCCCCATGCATTACATAAATTTCCGTGGTGGCCAGCCCCAGGGTAAAGGCGTTGTGACGGTTGGCAGTAGGACCTCCCATGACATAATGGGCGGCTGCCGTTCCCTTTCGCAGGGTCACAAGCGTCATGGGCACATCGGTCTGCTGGATGGAATAGATCAAAGATTGACCAATTCCCAGGAGTTCTGCTTTTTCTGCAATATCCCCCACATCAATGCCCGAGGTGTCCTGGAACCAGATCACCGGAATCCGATCCCGGCCACAGAGAGTGACAAACTCGTTCATTTTGATGAGGCCCTGGCGGTAGAGTTTACCGCCGATTCCGCCGTAATCGGCATATTCTGGATAGTCTTCACCCAGCCAGCCCTGATTGTTGCCAATACAGGCCACAAGATATCCGTCAATCTTGCAAAGACCGGTATAGACCTCGGGTCCGTACTCGGGCCGAAACTCCATGTGCTCACTTGCGTCCACAAGCCGTGCCAATACTTCCCGGAAATCGTAAATCTGTTTCTGGTTGATGGGAAGCAAACGGGCAAGATCCGTTGCCGGAAACCTGGGTTCCGCAGGTTGGGCCACCCGGAAAAATTTCGGGTTGTAAGCTGGCATATCCCCCATATAATCTCGAAGGCCGTCCAGAACCC
Organism: Desulfobacteraceae bacterium; assembly: GCA_016743945.1. Lineage (GTDB taxonomy): Bacteria > Desulfobacterota > Desulfobacteria > Desulfobacterales > Desulfobacteraceae > NBML01. The sequence goes on along the minus strand of JADGFI010000012.1, from coordinate 56,751 downwards.
CTGTTTCCTCTTCATAAACATATCGAAAAAAACCGGTTGAATCATGGTGCACTTCCACGGATCCCGGGGGTTTTGCCTGGTATTGTTTGGCAGCATCAATCAGCAATTCCGCTCCCGCCAGGTCAAAATTGCCCTTGGGAGACATGCCGCTTAGAATACCACCGCCGCCCACGGCAATATTGCAATTTTTATGGGCAAAAAGAATGGTGGGGCTGATGCCCTGGTATCCGCCACCAGCCGGGTTGGTGCCGTAAATACCCGCCAGGATAGGAACCCCCATCTGCTCCAGCTCTGCATGGCGGTAAAAGGTGGTCCCGGACCCCCTTCTGTTGGCATAAAATTTTTCCTGATCCGTCAATTTAACACCCGAACAATTTACCAGCCAGACCAAGGGAATATTCAGGCGTTTGGAAAGGTCCGTGGCCCTTAAAATATTCTCCGGCTGACCGGGAAGCCAGGCACCGGCCATGACCTTATTGTCAAACCCGATGATCACGGCCCATTTACCCGAGATTTTGCCCAGACCGTCGATGACGTTGGTGGTGCCCTCCTCATTGTCCTCGGGGTTAAACAAGGTGTGCAGAGGATGCCAGGTGCCCGGATCAATGAGGTATTCCAAGCGCTGCCAAACGGTCATCACCCCCCGGGAATTAATTTTCTCCGTGGGCATTCCGGCATTTTTTACTTTTTCGACCTCAAGGTCGATACCGGCTTCCACTTCCCGAACCTGTTCCAAATTTTTCTCGGAGCTGAGCATCTTTCCCTTGTTCAGTTCACTACCGAATTCTGTCATTTTTTCAAAGTATTGTCTCATTCTAAACTCCTAGTCCTAAACATTATTGAATTTCGCCGACACAGGCCATTTCAAGCGACCAATTCCTTGACATGGTCTTCTGCTGGTTCTGCCGGTCCATATACTGACTTGACTTTAAATTTTTCTTTAAGTATAGAGCTAAACTGTCTTGTTTTAAAAAGACGTATTTTTTGTGAACAACGCGGCAACTATCTTTTGAGCCATTATTTTTTGAATTTAAGGAGAATTCCATGAGCACAGAAATTTTATCCCCCATGCCCGGAACCATCATTGAAATCCAAGTCAACCAGGGAGACGAAGTGGTTGAAGGCCAGGAACTATTGGTCCTGGAAGCCATGAAAATGGAGAACCCCATTGTTGCAACAGCCGACGGAAAAATCAAAGAAATCAATGTGAAAGTTGACGACAAAGTGGCCACCAAACAGGTGATGCTTGTCATTGAATAACCATTCAATGCATTTGTTCTGATATTTCCATCTGTAAAGAGCCTTGGTCCTTGGACCGGGCTCTTTACAAAAACTTTCTGCCTGCTTCTTTTTTGTTTCATACGTTCTCGTTAAAAATTCATAACCAGTCTATATGTTTATTTTTTTCCCATGGCCACATCTGTTTCATACTATAAGACGCTGTTCTATTCAATTTAAGATAGAAATAATCAAAACCCTTTGTCAAGATATTTTTTAATCAGATTTTTAATCAGATTTTTTGCTTGACATTTAAAAGAATTTTTAGTTTATTTTAATCCATGATATGAAACGGCGTTTTAAAAGATAAAACAAAAAACCTGTATTGATATTTCCAATGCCGTCCAAAGCCAACCCCAAAAAAACCGCTAAATTGGAAATTCTGCGGACAAAAACAGACCCAAAAGCACTGATACTGTAATTAAAGGAAAAAATGCCCTTAAAAACGAATGACCCCAAAAAGCTCAATGCCATTGAAAAAGCCCTTGAAATCATGCTTAAATTCCAGGGCACCAAGTCCAAATGGGGTATCCGGGAACTCTCCTGCGAACTTGGGTTCAGCCCGGCAACGGTTCAGCGAATCCTCCAGGTGCTCAAATCCTATAAATTCATCCGCCAGGATCCTAAAACCCGCCAATACTATATTGGTAATATCTTTTACCGGTTCCTTGAAAACCTGAACACTGCCAACAACCTGACCGGCATTGGTAAAAGCTATATGGAAGAGGTGGCAAAAGCGACTCTTGAGACGGTTCACTTGAACATCATTGAAGGCAGCATGCGTATCTGTATTGATACCATAGAATCCCACAAGGTTTTAAGAGCAGGCATGCCCATCGGAACACAATCTCCGCTTTATGCGGGTGCCTCTGCCAAATGCCTTTTGGCCTTTTCTTCGGACACCTTTAAAATCGACTATTTTAACACCATAAAACTGCTGCCCTTAACAGAAAATACCATCATTGATCCGGTTCAATTGCAGATGGAACTGGACAAGACAAAAGACCAGGGCTTTGCCACAAGTCTGGGAGAACGGACCCCGGGACTTGGCTCTTTGAGCGCCCCTGTTTTTAATTATCAAGGGGAACTCCTGGCAAGCCTGAGCCTGGCCATACCGGAGATAAGGATCATCCAGGAAAATCATCTCGCAAATTGTATCCACATATTGACAAGTGCTGCCCACTCTTTTTCAAAGGCCATGGGAAACAGCACCTCATAAATTTTTATTTATCACTATTTAATAGGAGGAAAAATGGATTTTAAATTATCAACCGAACTTCAGATGCTCCAGAAAGAAGTTAGAAAATTTGCAAAAAAACAGATTGAACCCTATGCAGATGAATGGGACGAAAAACATTACCTTCCCATTGATGAAGTCATGCGGCCCCTGGGAGAACTGGGATATTTCGGCACGGTCATTCCCGAAGAATACGGCGGAGAAGACATGGGATTCATGGCAGCCATGATTGTCACCGAAGAACTGGCAAAGGTGTCGTCCTCCCTGCGGGTCCAGGTGAATATGCAGGTATTGGGCTGTGCCTACACCATCTTCAAATACGGCAATGAAGCGGTGAAAAAAAAATATGTTGAAAAACTCTGCACAGCCGAGTATATCGGCGGCTTCGGCATCACAGAATCCGATGCAGGTTCCGATGTGATGGCCATGGCCTCAACCGCCGAAGACAAAGGGGATCATTGGCTCTTAAACGGATCCAAAACCTGGATCTCCAATGCCAACGTAGCCGACTGCCTTCTTTATTACGCCTATACCGATAAAGCTGCAGGCTCAAAAGGGTTGTCCGCCTTTGTCATTGAACCCAAAAACTTTGAAGGCATCAAAACCTCCTCCCTGGACAAACTGGGTTCCCATTCTTCCCCCACGGGCGAACTTTTCCTGGACAACGTCAAAGTTCCCAAGGAAAATATCCTGGGCAACCCCGGAGACGGCACCCGAATTGTTTTTTCTTCCCTGAACCAGACGCGGCTTTCCGCTGCCGCCGGTGGGGTTGGTCTGTCCCAAGCCTGTTTGGATGCCGCCACTAAATATTGCAACGAAAGAAAGCAATTTGGTAAAAAAATTGGCGACTTCCAGATGAACCAGGACATGATCGCCCAGATGACGGTTGAAATAGAAGCTGCCCGCCTCCTAGTCTACAAAGCTGCCTGGGCCAAGGATCAGGGCAAGCTCAACAACGGGTTGGATGTGGCCATGGCCAAATACTTTGCAGGAGAAGTGGCCACCAAGTGTTCCAATTTTGCCATGAGAATCCTGGGTGCCTACGGATATTCCACTGAATACCCCGTTGCCAGATACTATAGAGATGCCCCCACCTACTCCATGGTGGAAGGTTCTGCCAATATTTGCAAAATGATCATTGCCCTGGATCAGTTGGGCGTCAAAAAAGCCAATAGATAAACATCTGTTCATGGGGTCAGGCTCTTTTTATTTCACCGTTCCTGTCTGATAATAAAAAAAGCCCGACCCCTATCACCCAAAACTAAGGAGAACCCCCAATGGATCCCAAAGCGCTCGCAAAAAAAACAGGTGAAACCGCCAAACTATATTTCTCCACGGTCAAAGATGAGGACAAGCCCTATAATTTATGGCGCCATTTCGACAAGGACCTGGCAAAGGACATGTCCTTGTATATCACAGGTCAGATGTATGCCAGGAAGAAAATTCCCCATACCACAAGGCAGTTGATCACGGTGGCTGCCCTGACAGTGCTTTCCAAACCCGATGAACTCAAGCTCCATACCCATGCGGCCCTGAACGTGGGGTGTACCAGAGAAGAGGTGGCGGAAGTAATTTTCCAGACCAGCATCTACGGCGGCGTGCCGGCAGCCAACACCGCATTGAGCGTATTAAAAGAGGTGTTGGAAGAACGGGGAGAAGAATAAACCTGCAGGCGCCCCAGGCATATTACCTTGAATAAACCATCCCGGGCAGCCAGGTCGCAAGTTTAGGCCATAATACCACCGCCAAAAGTCCCAGCAACTGGATCAGTACAAAGGGAATAATGCCGCGGTATATATGACCCGTTTTAACCTCAGGTGGTGCCACAGCTTTTAAGTAAAAAAGGGAAAAGCCAAAGGGGGGGGTCATAAACGATGTTTGCAGATTTACAGCCAGCAGCACACAGATCCAGAGCGGATCAAATCCGAAATCGTCCACAAGGATCGGAACCAAAACCGGCACATGGATAAAAATAATTTCAATAAAATCCAGGACAAACCCGACCAGAAAAATAACCCCCATGACAATGGCCAAAACCATCCATTTATCGTACTCATCGGCAACATCAAACAAAAAGTTGCGAATCAGTTCATCCCCTTCCAGTTCACGAAAGGTAAGCCCAAAGGCATTGGCGCCAATCAGAATAATAAAAACCATGCAGGTCAGCCGGGTTGTGGTGGCAGATACCTGTCCTAGGATATTTAAATTGAATCGGCGGTTCCAGACTGCCAGCAAGACAGCTCCCACACTCCCGACGGAAGCCGCTTCGGTTGGGGAGGCAATCCCGGCAAAGATAGATCCAAGTACGGCTGTGATGAGAAAAAGAGGCGGAAACAATGCACGAACTGCTTTTTTTACCAGCTGTTTTTGAGTCTGTCCTTCTTCAAGCGCCATGATCACGGGTGGTGCAATTTCAGGCTTTAGCATGGCGATAATAAAAATATATGCCATGTATAACAGAACCAGCATCAACCCAGGCAGCAAGGCAGCCATGAACAGGTCTCCCACCGGAATCTGAACGATGGTGGCCAAAAGCACCAGAACAATAGAGGGGGGAATGATCTGCCCCAGGGTTCCCGAGGCACAAACCGTACCTACGGCAAGTTCCGGTTTATACCCATGGCGCAGCATGGTGGGAACCGCCATAAGCCCCATGGTAACCACGGTGGCACCCACAATCCCGGTGGATGCTCCCAAAAGGGCTCCCACCACAACCGTGCTGATGGCCAAGCCTCCCCTGATTTTTTGGAACAGCATGCCCATTGTTTCCAGCAATTCTTCGGCCAGTCCCGATTTTTCAAGGGTTACCCCCATGAAGACAAAAAGGGGAACCGCTATGAGAACCACACTTTTCATGGATCCCCATATTCGCAGCGGTAATAATTCGAAAAATCCCCAGCCAGACCCCAGGACCCCAAAGACCATGGCCGTGCCCATGAGGGTACAGGTGACCGGGAAACCTGCCATGAGTAAAAGGGTCAGGGCAAGAAACATCCACCCTGCCAGGTATTCAGATCCCATCATTTTCTATTCTCCTGATTTTCAGTGGGGATGCCAAGGACGATATGAAGATTACGAATAAACATGGAAATTCCCTGGAGGAAAAACAAGACAAACCCAAGGGGAATGCAGCCCTTTAATATGAACCGAAAAGGGATTCCCCCGGGGTCAGGTGATCCTTCCATGAACCTCATTGACTCCCAGGCAAAAACAGAAGATGTATAGATAATCAAAAGCGCTCCGGGAAAAAGAAACAAGAGACAGCCGATCAAGTTGACCCATGCCCGGGCTCGTACAGACAAACGCTGATAGATCACATCCACACGGACATGCTGGTCGTATAAAAGGGTATAGCCCGCACCCATCAAAATAATAAACCCAAACAGATGCCATTCAAGTTCCTGGGTAAATACGAAGCTTGTGCTAAAGACATACCGCATGACCACATCCATAAACACCACTGCAACAAGAAATATTACCACCCGGGAAACCCATCGCCCGACCCGTTCATTTACAGCATCAATTTTATCTGCAATTTTTTCCAGATACACCCATATCCCCATGCCACTCATCCTCTTTAATTTCCAAATGAATGATACCTTACCGGGCTATCCTTTTCCGGTAAGATATCCATGCGTTCTTTCTTTATCCTTTTAAGGGATATTTGTCCGCCAGGGCGTTATAATAAGGCTTTTCAGAAACTTCCCCCCAGGGTCCGATAATCTTTTTGAAACGCTCAAAACTCTCATTTACCCTTCCCGCCATTGGATCATTGGCCGCAATATCGGAAATTGCATCTTTTGCGTGGGATTTTAGATCTGCCAACACAGGGTCGGGCAATCGCATCAGTTTGACCTTATGCTGGGTGATCAATTCTTCCAGGGCCTGGCCGTTGCCGGCATTGAACCCCTGGGTTGTCCAGTTGTTGACCTGGGCGCAGGCGGCATCTAAAATTGCCTGGTATTCCAAGGGTAATGATTCATAGGCACCTTTATTGAAGATAAACTCCACAAAGGGCCCGGGTTCATGCCAGCCCGGGTAGTAATAATATTTTGCCACTTTATAAAACCCCATTATTTTGTCATGGAGTGGGCCGATCCATTCAGTGGCGTCAATGACACCGCGCTCCAGATTGGTAAAGATTTCACTGGCAGGGCAGAGGATCACGGTTGCGCCTAACTTTGCCATTACCTTTCCCCCCAACCCCGGGATTCTCATTTTCAGTCCTTTAAAATCCTCCACAGATTCAATTTTTTTATTGAACCATCCTGCCATCTGGGGGCCAGTGGTCCCTCCGGGTCTGGGGATTACATTAAAGGGCGCATACACCTCTTCCCAGAGTTTAAGCCCATCGCCAAACTCATACCAGGCAGCCATGCCTGCGCCGTTAAGGCCAAAGGGAACCGCGGCAAACCATTGGGCTGCAGGTGCTTTGCCGGCCTGGTAATAACCGACACTGGATCCGGCCTGTACAGAGGTTCCCTTGCTAACGGCATCAAAGGTCTGTAACGGAGGCACAAGTTCTCCCCCGGCAAAGACTTTGATTTTAAAAAGACCACCGCTCATGAGTTCAACCTTTTTTGCAAGGAGTTCTGCGGCATCTTGCAGATAGGGCAGCTTAGGCGGCCAGGTGGTTACCATCTTCCATTTAATTTTTTTCTGGGCGTGGACAGCAGGGGCATTTACAATTCCACCGGCGGCAACAGCCGCGACGGTACCAATTGCTGCTTTTTGTAAGAATTGTCTCCGTTCCATGGGGTCTCCTTTGGTTTAGGGTAAAACAAAAAATACCTTCTTTTACAAATGAAAACACTTTGGGGAATATGGATATAATATAGCTATTATTAGATCAATATATAGCTATAGAAATTCTAGGAGTCAATATTTATTTTTACAAAAAAATATCATGTCATCTGCGATTGAAGCGCTCTGCGACAGACAGGGTGGCCCCAATGTGCACGTCCATGACCGGGGCGGTGACAGATTTTTTATTTTTGTTTGCCCAGGAGGGTATTCCAGATGCCGTCGGGGCATCGTCTTTCAATGACATGGACTCTTTTTGTGGCCAGGGATGCCATAATCTTGGTGGTTTCAGAATTTAGAAGACCGGACAGGATAAAATATTTTTTTTCCAGAAACGCTGGGTGTTCGATCAGGTGCTGCATGACATCATAGTGGATATTGGCCACCAGCAGGTCGCAGGGGAGACAGATCACCTCTTCCCCCTTTGCCTGGAAGGCAAGGATTTGCTTTTCAAACCGGTTCAGCCGAATATTTTTCAAGGTGGTTTTCACGGCCAGGAGGTTAAAATCACAGGCCAAAACCCGAGCACACCCAAGGGCAGCAGCCCCGAGGGAAAGAAGTCCTGTACCCGTGCCGATATCCAAAACCGTCCCGATCTTCTCTTGGGTACACAACCGATGGATCAGGGTCAAACAATCCTCCGTGGTCTGATGACGTCCTGTGCCGAAAACCACCCCCGGATCCAGGAGAATTTCCCGGACTGATGTTGCCTTTTTTTTCAGCCGATCCTCTTTTTTTAACCGATCCCAGGGCGGGGCAATGCAAAAGTCTTCAACAAAATAGGGTTCAATCTTATCCCCGTGCCATTGCTCGCAGGTCATTTCATAGGTTTCCACCAGGGAAATATGGGAATTTTTACGCCTTACCTGTTCAACCAGGGAAGGCACCGGTCCGGAAAAAAAAAGAAATGAGGTATCTTCCTCCACCCAGGTGCCCAGGAACCGTTCATCTTTTTCCACACGATAGTCAAAAGAGGGTACACCGTCAAAATTATAAATAACCAATTGCTCATATGGATTTTTCATCTGTCCTCACTTCACTTGGATTTGCTTGCCAGAGCAGGCAGGTAAACACAGAATACGCTTCCCTTGCCCTCTTTGCTGTCAACGGTTGTAATTCCCCCGTGATTATCGGTAATGCCAAATACAGACGCCAGACCCATTCCCGTTCCCACCCCCATGTGCTTGGTGGTAAAAAACGGGTCAAAGATCCTTGGGATTATCTCCTTATCGATGCCCCGGCCTTCATCCTTTATACAAAAGAGGACAAATCGACCCGACACCCTTTTTCCCCTGGAAACTAATTTTTTATCCAGGACCACATTTTGGGTTTCCACCTGAAGGCACCCTTTTTCCGGCATGGCTTCCGAAGCGTTGAGCAAGAGGTTCATGATGACCTGTTCCATCTGGGACCTGTCCGCCTGGATGGTCCACAGGTCAGGGCAATAGGCTGTTTTGATCTCAAGGTCTTTTCTGCTGCGGCTGAATATGATGAGGTTCTGGCGTAGCACCCCATTGAGATTCAAAGGACCGGGATCATATTTTCCGCTCCTTGCAAACCCCAAAAGCTGCTGGATGGACTGGGAACCTGTGTCAACCAGTTGACGAATTTTTTCTGCTTTTCCGATATTGGGATGACCGGGTTCCGCCTGTTTCTGGATCAGGGTGGCATACCCGGTTATGGCCATGAACAGATTGTTAAACTCATGGGCAATTCCCCCGGCCAGTGTGCCGATGGCTTCAAGCTTCTGAACCGTTAAAAGCCGGGATTCGATCTCTTTTCTTTCCCGAACCTGGAGGGTCAGCTGTTCATTGATCCCATTAAGTTCCACGGTTCTTTCTTCCACCATCTGCTCCAGGTTTCGGCGATGATTTTCAAGCTGATCCCAGTTTGAAACAAACAAATCCCGGATATTAAGAAAGGCCCGTTTTAAATTCCGAATCTCTTCTACTTCTGTCTCTTTTTCCTCCAGGGAAATACCTGCCAAATTATTTCTCAGATTTTGCCCGCCCAGATCCTGATGGAGCAGGGATAGCTTTCCAACAAACGATGCTAGAGGAGACATGTTTAACCGGATCACCCAAAAAATCATAAAAAGGGTGACCAAAAGCACCAGAAAACCGGTCCCCAGCATAACCCCCGTCAACATCCATAGATGCTGTTTTATCTCCTGCCTTGAAAACCCCACACGAAGGGCTCCCATCGGCTCTCCCAGGTAGGAAATTTCCCAGATGGCATCAAATATCATTTCCCGGTTCCAGGCTTTGACCGATTCCTTGTCACGGATATCTGTGGTGAGCCGGGACAAATAAATATTAAACACATCCGGGGAGATTGCCCCCTTTGCCCTGTCGGTATTGGTATACAAAGGATCTTTTTTATCCTGGCTTGCCACAAAAAACTGATGTTTACCGATAAGGGTTTCATTGTCGGCAATCAAAATTGTACCCTTCGTGTCGGTGAGTAAAAAATACAAAATAGCCGGGTTTGCTGTTTTCGCATTGGATAATGCAATCATCAAAGACCGAAAATTCTGGCCGTACATCAATTGCCCTATCCGTGTTTTCAAGGCATTGCTTTCATAATAGATCCGGTTCAGCTCTGTCTGCTGAAATTGTTTTTTTACAATGAAGTTTACCACTGCGGTAATGGAAACAATGGTAAGGCTCACAATGATAAAGACAGATACCAAAAGCTTTGTCTGAAGTTTTTTTTGGGGCAATATTTTATTCAACAACGATTTTCTCCAGGAAAAACAGGGCGCCAGAATCGGGAACCATCCCCTTGAGTTCCGAATGGTTTTCCACTGGAAAAATAATGGAAAAAGGGCCGCCCTTTAATGGCCCCAGGGGGGTATGGTTCATCTGCCAGACCAAAAAGGCCATATCCTGTAATATCTGCTCTTTGGAAATAAAGCCCACATATTGGTCTGACCCAATAATCGTAACGCCCTTGTTCCAGGGAATCCCTGCCAGATCAAAAATTTTCTTTATCCCAATGCCGGTAAAGTCAATGATCTTGTCTTCCGGGAAATTTGGATCAATGGCCTGGATGGTCCGGGCATGGGGTATCAATGCGTCAAGGTCCACATGCAAAAATTGTGGCCAGATAGAAGTATCCCCCATCAGTTTAATGTGGGGATTGGCAAAGATAGGAGTTGCGCCCAAAAGAAAAACAAGGACAAACCCAATGATTTTTAGTATTATTCTTTGCATACTCCCTTTGCGTGGGAAAATTAAATTTGACAATAGACTGAATTTGCAAAATAATTCTTTTTAAGAAAAAACTCAAGAAAGACTTGTGATCCATGAAATTTAAAAAAATTACAGCCGCGTTTGAAACAAAAAATATTCCCCTGGCCGAAGAATTGATCTGTGACATCTTTTTTTCCTTCAACCTTAAAGGCGTGGTCTGCAATGTTCCTTTAGAAGAGCCCGACGAAGGATTTGGCACCCACACCCTGCCCCTGCCGAACCAGAACTCCATTGTGGGATATTTTCCCGACATTGACTCCTCGGATATCATCCTTGAAAAAATTTACGCCCGGTCAAAGGGACTGATCCAATTTGGTATCCATCTCACAATAGAGGTGAAAATTGTTGATGAAAAGGACTGGGCAGATGCCTGGAAAGCCTACTTCAATGTCACCCGCATCACCGATAGGATTGTTATCAAGCCGGACTGGAAAAACTACGACCCGGCACCCAATGATATTGTCATTCATCTGGATCCGGGGATGGCATTCGGAACAGGCACCCATCCCACAACCGCCATGTGCATCCGGATGATCGAAAAGTTTCTTGTCCCGGGATCCGGGTTCCTGGATGTGGGAACCGGATCCGGTATTCTCATGATTGCGGCAGCCGGACTTGGGGCTAAACGGATGACAGGCATTGACACCGATGAGGTGGCCGTGGGGATCAGCAAAAAAAACCTGGACAAAAACAAGGTGAACCCCCTTTTATACTCACTTGCCTGTACCACCCTGGACCAGACCCCCCAAAAAACCTATGACCTCATTGCCGCCAATATCATTGCCCAGGTGATTGTTGATATCATGCCCGCTCTTGAAAAACGAATCGCCCCGGGCGGGATTGCCATACTTTCAGGAATTATCCAGGAACGCAAACCCGATGTTCTCGCTGCCCTTGAAGCGAGCAACCTTCACATACACCATGAGACAAATGAAGAGGAATGGGTGGCTTTTGCTGTTAGGCGATGAGACCTTAGAAACCAGGCTGACCGAAAAATATACCCCGAACAGGACGTTTATTCCCATTGATTCCTTTCCCCATATGTGGTTATTGTAAGAATAATTATTACCCTTGCAAAATATAAATTGTGTAAAAATAAAATGGCTATATGACTGAACCGCCACAACTTGCCATCGCAACAACGATGGAAACCACAACCTTCTGCCTTAGCGGCAGGCTGGATGCACGAGGGATTGCCAGGGTCTGGCAGCAGGCCTGTCTTGCCATTGGGCGAGTAAAGAGCCCCACCCTTGTCATCAATCTTGAGAAGGTTGACTATCTGGATATGGCCGGTGCCGCCTTTATTTTCCACCTGAAAACCCTGGAGAAAAACCGCACGCAAGGCCCCCTCCCGCAGATTATCGGCCTGAAGCCAGAATACGCACCCCTGCTAAGTCTGGCGGAAAAAACCGATATTGATTCAGACTTTAAAAATCCTGCCCCCCCCCATTCCTTTGTTGAACAGACAGGAAAAAACAGTTGGGATATTTTATCCGATGCCAGGATTTTTATCGGTTTTATTGGAGAAATTACCTGGGCCATGATCACAAGCTTGAAAAATCCGGGCCGCATCCGATGGGCAGAGACCCTTGTGATAGCAGAACGGGCCGGGGTGGATGCCCTGCCCATCGTTGCTCTGATCAGTTTTATAGTCGGCCTTGTTATGGCATTCCAGGCCGCCATTCCCATGAAAATGTTCGGGGCGGAAATTTATGTGGCCAACCTCATCGGAATTGCAACGGTCCGGGAGTTGGGGCCCCTGATGACGGCCATTGTCCTGGCAGGCAGGTCTGCGTCAGCCTTTGCCGCAGAAATCGGTACCATGAAAATCAATGAAGAATTAGATGCGTTAACCGTCATGGGCATGGATCCTGTAAAATTTTTAATCCTTCCCCGGGTGATTGCCTCGACCCTGATCACCCCGCTTTTGACCATATTTGCCAATCTGGTGGGAATTGCCGGCGGGGCCGTGGTCATTGTATCCCTTGGATACCCCCCTATTGCGTATTATAACCAAGTGGTCAATTTTGTGACCTGGCAGGATTTCACCGGCGGTATTGTCAAATGTTTTGTATTTGGGATCCTCATTGCCGCCACCGGCTGTATCCGGGGATACCAAACCGCGAGAGGTCCCGCTGCCGTTGGGGAGGCCACCACCCGGGCAGTTGTGTCCTCCATTATTCTGATCGCCGTGTTTGACGGCATTTTTTCCATTATTTACTATTATATGGGTGTATGAAAAAGACAGCAATCAAGGTTAGAAACCTATCCGCCGGCTATAACAACCAGGCCATCATGGAAAATCTTTGCTTTGACATCCAGAGCGGAGAAATTTTTGTCATTCTGGGCGGGTCTGGATGCGGGAAAAGCACGGTGTTAAAACATATGATCGGACTTATCCCCCCGGTGGCAGGAAAAGTATTTATCAATGGCCAGGATATGGTGACGGCCAGGGGAACTGCCAAAAACAGCTTGCTCCAAAAAATTGGCGTGGCCTTTCAAAATGGAGCTCTATTCGGCTCAATGACGGTCCTGGAAAACATCATGCTCCCCTTAAAGGAATACACCGATCTTCCCCAGGATGCCATTGAGGCCATTGCCAGGGTAAAACTGGGCCTTGTGGATCTTGAGCAGGGGGCCTTTCTTTTACCCGATGAACTATCCGGCGGGATGCGCAAACGGGCTGCCATTGCCAGGGCAATGGCCCTGGACCCTTCCATCCTTTTTCTGGATGAACCCTCGGCAGGTCTCGACCCCCTGACCTCAGCAGGTCTCGACCGGCTGATTCTGGAACTTTGTGCATCTTTGGGTATCACCTTTGTCATTGTTACCCATGAACTGGAAAGCATATTAACCATTGCAGACCGCACCATCATGCTGGAAAAAGAAACCAAGGGAATTATTGCCATGGGCCCCCCTAAAACGCTCAAACAGGATAAATCAAACCCCTATGTCTATAATTTTTTTAACCGAAGCCCGGAACCTGGAACCCAAAACGTGGAAACTAAAAAATGACCCAACAAGCAAATTTTTTCAAACTCGGCCTGTTTGTTCTCATTGCCTTTGGCCTTGGTGCGGCCTTTCTCATCGCATTTGGTGCCGGCGAATTTTTCAAAACGGAAACCCTTGGGGAAACCTGTTTTGACGAATCGGTCCAGGGACTGGATATTGGATCAGAGGTTAAATACAAGGGGGTTAAAATCGGCACGGTCAAAGCAATTACCACCCCGACCAAACTTTACAACATCCAATCAAATTATGTATTGGTCACCTTTTCCCTTTCCGATGACTGCTATGTGGGCCAGACAGGAGAAACCAGCACCCTTCGAATACAAAAGGCCATTGCTGAAGGGTTGAGCATCCATCTGTCCTTCAAAGGACTGACCGGAGCGGCCTACCTTGAAACCGATTATTCCGGCCGACGGGAAACACCCCTTGAGATCACCTGGCATCCGACAAATATTTATGTTCCCTCCAGCAAAAGCAGCATGAAACGAATGGGGGATGCGCTTAACGAGCTTTTGGACAACCTGTCCGTGGTAAAACTATCCGACATTACCGGGGAACTTAAACACCTTCTTGAGACCCTGAGCCAAAAAGCCAATGCCCTGAACATGGCCCAAATATCCGACCAGACCGAAAACTTGTTAAAGGAGATCAGGCAAACCAACCAGATACTTTCCACCACCCTGACCTCTGAACCTTTCACCCGGCTCATTGCAGATGCCCAGGGTTCCTTTACCGGATTAAAAACCATCGTGGAAAATGCCAAACAGCCCATTGACAATGCCTTTAAAGATTTTGAAAAGGCCGCTGGCAGCACAAAAAGCATGGCAACCGATCTTGAAACCAGCCTTGCGGCAAATATTGACACCCTGCTTGGCAGCCTGAACAAAACCTCAAAAATGATGGAACACATGATCTGGCTCAATTCGGACACCGTCCACCGGGCGGTTGAAAATTTTGAGGACACATCGGAAAACTTAAAACAACTGAGCTTTGAATTAAAACAATATCCCGGACGCCTGCTTTTTGAACGTCCTCCGGAAAAAAATACCCCGGAAAGAATCAAGGAGGTACTCGATACCCATGAAAAATAGAATCCGCTGGTTTTTGATTTTCTTATCCCTGTATCTCATGGCCGGGTGTACCACTATCCCCAATGAATTCCAGGAAAAAGTTTTTTATCGAATCCAGGGACAGTCTGCAATGGCTGACAAGGGTTCCCCTGGAACAGGGGAAGGGCTTTTGGTCAAACGCTTTTACATCGCCCCGGAGCTTAAAACCCCTTCATTTGTCTACCGACTCAGCCCCACCCGTTTTACCAGCGATTATTACAACAACTATATTACTTCTCCGGCTCGGATGCTAACCGATATCATCAAAGAAGACCTCTGGGCCTCCCCCCTTTTCTCCCCGGCCCAGACCATGGCGGATATCCATTTCCAGCTAGGGGGAAAGGTCACACAATTTTACGGTGATATACAAGACAGAACGCAGCCCAAGGCCGTTATAACCATCCGGCTGATCCTTGAAAAAAACACAGGAGACCGCTTTATCCCGGTAATCCATAAAACCTATGGTGCCCAAATCCTGTTAGATGCTCCGGACCCCGGGTTACTGGCAGATGGACTGGGCAAGGGAATCAACAAAATTTTAGATGCATTTTATAAGGATATCCAAGCGGTCGGCCTGACACCTCCAGAAAAATGAGAAAGGAAAATAAATAGTGAAATTTAGACCCTGCATCGACCTGCGCAAAGGGAAAGTGGTTCAAATCATCGGCGGAACCCTGAAAGATTCAGACAAGGCGCTTCCCGTTACCAATTTTGAAACCGAAAAATCTTCGGAACAATATGCGCAGATGTACCGAAAAGACAAGCTCACAGGCGGGCATGTCATCTCCCTTGGACCTGGGAACACAGAGGCTGCCCTGTCTGCTTTAAAGGCCTATCCCAATGGGCTGCAGATCGGCGGCGGCATCACACCGGAAAATGCACAAACTTACCTGAACGCAGGCGCCAGCCATGTGATTGTTACCTCCTATGTATTCTCAGATGGGAAAATCGATCTTTCAAAACTTGACACCCTGGTCCGCTGCGTTGGACGAGAGAATCTTGTGCTGGACCTGAGCTGCCGGCAAAGGGAAGGAAAATTCTGGATCGTCACCGACCGGTGGCAAAAATTCACCGACGTTGCCGTCAACGAGGAAACCATTAGCTATTTGGCCACCTCCTGTGCAGAATTTCTGGTCCATGGAGTGGATGTGGAAGGCAGGATGCAGGGAATCCAGACAGACCTTGTAAAATTGCTGGGCCGATACGCCCCCATTCCCGTCACCTATGCCGGTGGTGCCAATCGCTTTTCCGATCTTGAAACAGTAAAAAACCTGGGGCAAAACCGAGTGGATCTCACCATTGGCAGTGCCCTGGATATCTTCGGGGGAAACATCGCCTACCGGGAGGTTATCGGCTGGCACCAAAAGAATTCCTGAACTTCTTCAATGCCCCCTTTAAATTTTCATTGGAAGACAGGACAAACCCAAGAAGATAAAGTTTTGGTAACATTTTCAAGCACAACCCGGCAGGCCAATGGGGGCTGGCACTCCGCTAAATCCCAATCCATCGCTGATCACCTCACATTTTCCCTGATTGCCAGAGGTTTACCAGCTGATGGTGATACCGGCCCTGGTTGCGGTTCTTTTCTGGTCAAAGGCAGTGGAAACACCGGCATTGACCACCACCCGGTTGCTGATATAATGAAAAACCCCCAGGGCAACGGCCTGGGAGGACTGGTAACTGCCGAAACCTGCGGACAACTGGGTGCTGCCGGCAGCCTTTGGCAGGGGAACCAGGGCGGAAAAGGCCGAGGCCAGGGCGCCGACATCTTCAATATGGTCGTCTAACCGGCTGGCGGCCTGGTGCAACTGAGACAGATTGACCGCATCATGGGGATCAATGCCGTCGGCCACATTGGTGATGCGGCGCTGCTGACTGCTGTTGCCCACGGAAACCGTATTGGCCTGGTCGGCCACGGCATTTTGCCCGATGGCCACACTGCCAGCAGCATTGCTCTCCACAACGGCATGCTGGCCCAAGGCGGTCCCGCCAGCCGCCCCTGGCGCCACCCGGGCATCGGCTCCCAGGGCAACAGAGTTTTCTGAATCCACACGGGTGTTGGCCCCCACGGCAACGCTGCCGTCCGCTGTCACCGTGGACTTATACCCCACTGCCGTATCCCGGTCCCGGGCCGAGGCCCCGCTGCCCAGGGCCGTGGAACAAAATCCCGAGGTGACCGCCTCCTTGGGTGGGGCATTGTTGCCGTGGGTAATGCTGAAGCCGCCACCCCCTGTCTCCAGGATCGAAATCCGGGTTGTATTGCTGTCTACCCCGGCCTGAAGCCCCTGATCTGCAGCTGATCTTGTGGCTGCCTCGCCGTTCAGGCTGTTTTGCAGGGCCGTGTCTGCCGCTGATCTTGTGGCTGCCTCGTCATCCACCTGGCCTTTGGTGGCCGCATCACTGGACTTGATGCCGTCTGCCATATTAGTAATGCGGCGCTGCAGAGAGCTGTGGCCCACGGAAACAGTATTCTCCTGGTTGGCCACGGAAGATGCCCCCAGGGCCACGCTGTTTTTTCCAGAAGCTATACTCTTGCTTCCGCTGGCCGTGCTATAGTATCCGGTGGCTTTGCTCAAGTTTCCCCCGGCGGTGCTGTTTTCTCCAGAAGCTATACTATTGCTTCCGGTGGCGGTGCTAAAGGCTCCGGTGACTCTGCTAAAGTATCCGGTGGCGGTGCTAGAGTTTCCGGAGGCTTTGCTATACTGTCCGGTGGCTGTGCTAAGATTTCCGGTGGCTGTGCTAAGATTTCCGGTGGCTGTGCTATTCGGTCCGCTGGCGGTGCTATCCTCTCCGGTGGCTGTGCTACGTTTTCCGCTGGCGGTGCTATCCTCTCCGGTGGCGGTGCTAAAGTATCCGGTGGCTACAGCACCGGTTCCTGTCGCGGTCTCGCAAAAACCGCCGGTGGCAGGCCAGACAAGAGAAATCATCAGGGTCAGAATCAGTTGGGGCAATAGGAATGCCGATGCCTGCTTAAAACGAATCATTTTGGTTTCTCCTGTTCCGGATCAGGGATCTGACATTTTTTTTTTCAAAGCATAAAAATAAATACAAAAAATTCACAAAACACACCTGCTAATATTAAATTAAAAATCATACTGAAATTTGCTCAAAAATAGCAAACAAAAAACCAGTGAAAACCAGTGAAAGTTTTGTAAATATTTGAAAATAAATGCAAACCTGGGATAAAAGAGTGGGTTTAAAAAACAAAGAAACAAGATAACTTGCCGGGATTTGGTATAGCTGAAGATAGCTTAAAAATATTTTTTAAGACGGTTTACCTGGGTTTCTAATTTGTTTTTCAATATTTCGGGCCGGTCACAGGCGGCCAGGACAAATTCAGCTGTATTGATAATGGTTTTCCAGCGGGGCCGGGCC
Organism: Desulfobacteraceae bacterium; assembly: GCA_016743945.1. Classification (GTDB taxonomy): domain Bacteria; phylum Desulfobacterota; class Desulfobacteria; order Desulfobacterales; family Desulfobacteraceae; genus NBML01. The sequence continues at coordinate 38,686 of JADGFI010000012.1, read as the reverse complement.
GGCAGAGTGGTAATGTCCAGATATTTGTTCAGGGTCTGGGTTCTGGCGTATCCGTCCTTTTCGATATAGATGCTCCAAAATCCGGATTTATCGGCAAGCTCGGCTTTTGTGGCCCCGGTGGCGGCCCATAGGGTGCAGGCGGCATTCATCACCTGAACCCCAAGACGCCGCTTGGCTTCAGCACTTGGTGTGTCGGTAGGCAGGTCCTGAATTTTGTCCAGCAATTGGATAAGGGTGTTGAGCCTGTTCTGTTCTTGTCCGGTTAGATTATCCCGGTTTTGCCGGTTCAGCAAACCGTCTGCTTTCTCCATCCTTTCCCTGTCTCGGTTCAGTTGGCTGATCAGCTTGAGCAATTCTATGGAAGAGGGGAGGGGCTCTTTTCTGGCCTTTTTAAGGACCATGACCATCAGCTCCTCGTTTTCCAGATCAAGAAGGGAAGATGTGATATCGACCCGGATGGTTGTTTGGTTAAGGCAGTTAACAGCCACATTTTCAAGATATTTCTCAACCGGGGGCAGGGCTTGAGACACAAATAGACTAAACTTTTTTCCTGACATTTCCGGTAGCAGGTCACCCAGGGCTGTGCCGAGCAGAAGCTTTGGTCCGTACCCGGTAAGGACTTTTACAGCCTGGTTGGAAAAAATAATTTTTTGCTCAGGGGTGACCGCCACAAGGGCATCCTCCACCCGGTTGAGCATTGACGACAGCCGTCCTTGCATCACCTTGAGCTTCAACTCCCTTCTTTCCCGGATATCCAATTCTTTTTTCAGCCTTAGATTTTCTTTGGCAGTATTAACGGCTCGGGAAAGGCCCGCATTCTGCAGCTGGAGCCTGCCGGTCAGCTGTTCAACCGCTGAAAAGGCTCTGGAAAACCGGACCGAAATAAGAAATGAGTAGGACAGGATAAAGAAAAAAGCACCATAGGGGACCAGGTTTTCTGTATTGATCATGTGCAGGTCGTTGAGGAGATCATTGGTTCCGGTCAGGGCCAAAAACAGGTATCCGGGTATCAGAAAATAAATATTTTCCTTTTTTTTTATCAGGTCATGAAGGAACATGCCGAACAGATATAAAATTGTACAGCCGGGAACCAGTACAAAGGACAGCACCATTGGGTCAAAAGCATTGGGCTGCGTCAGAACGAGGTAGAGAACAAATCCGATGCCGAGAATCTGGAAACTCCGGTTGATGGTTTCAGCACACCTGTTGGGGAAAAGGGCATGGTAAAACATGACTATCAGGGCCGGCATGAGTGCATAGGGGAAAAGGGTGACATCAATGGCAAGCCGCCAGGCAAGAGAGGGGAAAAGTTCGGCCATCAAACACCCTCCGTTGACGCCAAAAAGGGTCTGGGATGCCCACATCACACAATAAAGTCCGAAATAAAGATTGGAACCCTCGTTCCGGCGTATGGAAAACAGGGCCATGTGGTAAATCCCAATCAGTAAAAGAGCCCCTCCCATAAAGGCTGTGGTGATCCAGATGCGGTTGATTTTCTGCTGGATCTGATGGTCCGGCCCAAGCCAGATCGGGGTGTTGATCCCGCCTTCCATATTGCTGAAATTGGAAACATGAATCATAATTTTAGTGACATTGCCCTGGGGGTGAAACCGGGCAATGAGAGAGTGCTTGTCAGGGAGTTCCCTGTTTTTGTCCCTGCCGACCTGCCCCCCTGATACAGCCGGCTGTCCGTTGATCCATACCTCTCCCACGGAAAGGATGTCGCTAATATAGAGGGTATGGGCCTTGGATGGAGCAAGCCCGTTGATTTTGAGCCCATAAGTTGCATAGCCCTGGGATGGAAGCGCGTTACCTTTGTCTTGCGGTTTTCTCCAGAGCCCGGGAACATAAATATACCGGGGTTTGGTCAATACCGTTTCCCTAGCGACAGCTTCCCGGGGCACCAGGGTTTCCCAGTAAAAGGACCACTCCCCCTCCACCTCGACCGGGCCGTTCTGGTCAAAGTTCCAGTCTGATAAATCCAAACTGCCTTTTTGGGCAAGGGGAAAGGGTCTAATGTCCTCACAGCCGGTGATTAATAAGGTCAGGATCAAGGCAAAGATTAGGCTGATCATATGGGTTGTCCGGGTTGCCTGGCCGGATGGAGACTGCTTTGTCATTGTACCTGCCCTGATTTCAAATGTCGATTATTCAGCTAATCGCAACAACGAAATTTTTTAACAAAAAAACGAGGAAATGAAAACACAAAAATTGAGTCGGAGAGTTTTACTTCTGATCCAAAGCAGAGACAGGACAGAATAAAGCCAAATTAACCGATGCCGAACAATCTTGGCTTGAAGCCCATCCGACAATCAGATTGGCACCGGACCCAGAGTTCCAGCCAATTGAATTTTTCGACAAGAACGGGCATTACGATGGCATAGGAGCTGACTATGTGAGGCTCATTACAAAAATGGGCATTCAGTTTGAGGTTGTCCAATGCACCAATTGGGACGATGTAATTACACGAATGAAACAGGGTAAAGTTGATGTTTTAAATGCCGTAGTCAAAACTCCCCAGCGGGAAATGTATTTGCAGTTTCCTCCCCCCTATTTAAAGATTCCATCTGTCATCATCGTCAGAAAAAATATAACCGAAGCGCTAACCTTGGACAGGCTAAAAGGCATGCACGTTGTCATGATCTCCGGCTATGGCTAGGTGGATTTGATCCGCAATAAGCACCCTGAAATCGAAATCGAGTTAGTCTCTGATTTGAAAGCCGGCGCCAGCCATGTAATTGTTACCTCCTATTATGTTTTCAGATGAGAAAATTGTGCTTTCAAAACTTGACACCCTGATCCGCTGCTTTGGACGGAAAAATCTTGTGCTGGACCGATACTCCCCCATTCCCGTCACCTATGCCGGTGGCGCCAGTCGCTTTTCCGATCTTGAAACAGTGAAAAAACCTGGGACAAAACCGGGTGGATCTCACCATTGGCAGTGCCCTGGATATATTCGGAGGAGACATCGCCTACCGGGAGGTTGTCGGCTGGCACCAAAAAAATTCCTGACTCCCGAATGGTAAACTAAATATATAGAATAAAATGTTGATTGGATGACTCAAGTATTATTATCCTATCCAAAAATCAAAATTTTCCGTTCAACGTATATAGAAACTTTAATCTGGCAAAATTTAACGGAATCAACTATATCTTCAACTGAGTTGAACAGATATCATAATAATTTTCATGCAGCATGGAAAATTACTTAGGATCGTTTTTCAGCAGGCCAGGTGAAAAGAAACAAACCGATCGACAATGAACCTGAACCCTTTATGCAAGACTTCGGACTGCGAATTGAAATTAGGCAAAAAATATCAATTAAAGGAGATTAAAAAATGACGACAACCGACGAAACTGAAAAAAAACCATTATGGGTAGGAATTGAGGAAAAATTACTTGAGCTTAACCCAGGAGAACTTTCCGGGCAAGCCAAGGAAGCAGCGATTCAAAAGATTGTGGGCGAGCTTGATAATGAAGGTTTTAATGTTTCCAGAAGCGGAGGCAAGATGATGCAGTTGAGATGGGCGATGGATGACATGCTGAAAGTTGGGAGGCCGCTGATGAAGGATTTCAACGATGCAATTGCAGCGCTTTCACTGGAAGACGTGCCCGATCCTTCTTCAGCGACCAGTAAACTTATCGCCAATCTTGGTGAAACTTGGGAAGAACTCAAAAAAGTCGAATGCAGACTGGACATAATACGGATTGTCGAAGAGACAAGACTTGATTTGCTCGTAAAAAAAGCAAAAGAACTGCCTGAAAATGAAAGTATCCGATTCCTCATTAAAGAACAATTGGAACCCGAGGTGATCATAAATAAATTAGGCATTACAGAAGAAAAATTAGCAGAAGTGGTTGCTGAGATTGCAAAGGAAAAGGCAGAGAGAGAAAGGGTGACAAATCTGCTGGAGAAGGTTGACGGCAAATCAGACGAAGAAAAGGTGAAACACTTAATTACAAATAATGTGACAGAAGAATTGATCATAGAGCTGGCAAAAGTTGACCAAGCTGCTATTAACAATGCCAAAAAAGCCATGGAAGAGGAAATCAAAGAGCAACAAAGATTAGCAGAGGAAGCAGCAGCAAAGAAAAAGGCGGAGGCAGCAGGTCCTGCTTTGGAAGATATTACCCCGGATGATATGATTGACCACATCGATTCTATTCGTGAAATAATGGAATTTAGCGAAGTAGAGAAAGAAATCAGGACGATGTGTGAACAAAGCGCTATCCCACAGTGTCTTGTTGACATTGCCGTTTCTGATCCTGACAAACTGGATGAACTCGAAAAAAAGGCAGAAGGATAATATTGTCAAAAAATTGAAACTGGAAAGATTTTTTGAGAAAATAGTGCTATGGCAGGCAAAACTTTTTAAATCGAATATACTTTGCGAAACTTCATTCTTATAAAAATATAATAACCAATAGTTTCACCTGACCCTAAAAGCATACAGCCCTGGGGTCAGGTGACCATTCCATTGTTTGGACACGAAAGGATGGAGAACAATTTGTCTATTTTCGTTTACAGTTGCCTCTAGCAAGATAGGCGTTGGTTTCTTTTGCTATTAATTGATTGTGAGACTCCTCTTCAGGTCATCAAAGTTCACAAATCGGCAGTTACGTATTATGCAGCTCTTATCTGAAATCAGTGCATTTATAATCATCCCAGGGAATAAATTGAATACCCATAAATAATATTGACAAATTGCGCCCGTTGAATTATTTGTTCGTACACAAAGGAGTTTGATATGAATCGTTTGCCAGGCAATATTCCCGATTGTACCTTTTTCTTTCTGGCCAAGGCACATCAAAAGGCCCATGGTCTGTTAAAAAAAAGATTGACCCCCTATGGACTGACCAATATGCAGCACCTCGTTCTTGAGGGTATCTGGTACCAGGAAGGCGCCACTGCCGCTGAGTTAGGAAAACTTTTGATCCTTGATAAAGCCACACTATCGGGCATCATTGATCGCCTGGATGATGGGGGGTGGATCGAGAAACGCCCGGACAAAACAGATAAACGTGTTTTCAGACTTTATCCGTCGGGCAAGGCCGACACCCTTAAAGATGAATTGATTGAGGTGAGAAAAAAAGGCAATGATCGCTTGTTGGCAGATTTTACAAAGGAAGAAACGATAATTTTTAAACGTCTGCTGCGAAGCCTGTTTTTGAAGGATTAACCCCCGGGACAGATGGACACCCCGGCAAGATTATCTAAATTAATAGTTCGTATACTGACTTAAAAAGGAGGACAAACATGTTGCTTTTTAATCCGAAAAAATACCAGGATAGAAATTACCCTGATGAACGCTCCAAAGAAATTATGTTGAAAACCATTGAATGGTTTGAAAACAAAGGGCTCAAAAAACTGAATGAAGAGTATCATGCCCGTGAGTTCACCTATGAATTTGCCGAATTTATCAAGGAAGAACAAATTTTTGAAACCCTTTTTCTGCCCGAGGGATATGGGGCAAAGGGTCAGTACTACAGCACCTACCGGATGTTCGAATTTTCTGAGATCTGCGGGTTCTACGGTATGGCATACTGGTATATGTATCATGTGTCCACATTGGGCCTGGACCCGGTATTCCTTGGGGATAACGAAGCCTTTAAGCACAAGGCCGTGGAAAAACTCAAGACAAACCCCCTCTGCGCATTCGGCCTTTCGGAAAAAGACCATGGTGCCGATATCTACTCATCTTCCATGAAACTTTACCCCTGTGAAGACGGAACTTATCTGGCAAGGGGAACAAAATATTACATCGGCAATGGAAATGAAGCCGGAATTGTCACTGTTTTTGGAAAAATTGATGGTTCAGAAGAGTATGTTTTTTTTGCTGTTGATTCAAAACATGAAAAATATGAGTGCATTCAAAATGTTATTGATGCCCAGAACTATGTGGCGGAGTTTGCCCTCCATGATTATCCCATTACAGATGAAGAGATTCTTTCACGGGGACCCAAGGCATGGGATGACATGCTAAACACCATAAATATCTGTAAATTCAATATCGGCTCCGGCGCCATCGGCATTGTGACCCATTCCTTGTACGAATCCCTGAACCATGCAGCCCACCGTGTTCTTTACGGCAAGAAGGTGACTGATTTCGCCCATGTCAAACGGCTTTTTCTTGATTCCTACTGCCGCCTTGCTGCCATGAAATTATTCGGCCTGAGGGCAACAGATTATATGAGATGTGCATCAAAGGACGACAAGCGCTACCTGCTTTTTAATCCCATCATGAAAATGAAAGTTGCCATCCAGGGTGAAGTTGTCCATGAAATGCTCTGGGACATTATAGCCGCAAAAGGTTTTGAAAAGGACAACTATTTCAACCAGGCCGTGGTTGATTTAAGGGGATTTCCCAAGCTTGAAGGAACCCGTCATGTGAACATGGCCCTCATCGTCAAGCTGATCCCAAGCTATATGTTCAATCCCGGCCAGTTCCCGGAAATTCCAAAAATGAACGGGGCTCAAAATGACGATTACCTATTCCAACAAGGCCCCACCAGAGGGTATGCAAAAATACAATTCCATGATTTCAGGCAAACCTATGCCACAAAAAATCTGCCCAATATCGAAATATTCAAGGAACAGATCAAAGCCTATGAAGAATTTTTGATGGTGTCGGGGATGGAACTCAAAGACCAGATGATGAACGCTTTTGATTATCTTCTGTGTGTGGGTGAAATCTTTACCCTGGTTGCATACGGACAACTCATCATCGAAAGCGCTGCCATTGAAAAAGTCGATGATGACCTGTTGGATCAAATTTTTCATTTTATGGTCAGGGACTTTTCGCAGTTCGGCCTTGAACTTTATGGAAATGGGATATCCACCGAGCCCCAGCAAAGTGCCTGTCTAAAAATGATCAAAAGACCGGTTGTGGATAATGAAAAGTTTGAACGAATTCTGAAAGAACAGGTATACGCCTTAATTGATACCTATGAAATGAATCCTTAGATCAAAAACAAAATAGGTTAAAACGGGCAAATTAAGTTGTCAATATTTGGTTTGCCCGTTTTCTAATTTTTGCCACTAATAAATTCCCTCCTTGACATCAATCCAGGCATTTATTATGGGATGCTAACTGCCTCACTATAACGTTATCCGGGAACCTGGCTTTCTTTTTCTTTCCAGGGATCCGGTCAATTTGATCGGGCAAAAAAATCCGGTCTGGTTTCGCCATACGAACACATTTAGTTAAGGAGTAACCTTATGTTTTGGATTCATATTCTCTTATTGTTGATCATTATTTTTATTGGGATTCGTTATGGCGGGGTGGCCTTTGGTCTGCTGGGCGGCTTTGGTGTTTCCATACTGGTCTTCGGCTTCGGGGTTACCCCGGGCAATCCGCCGGTGAACGTTATGCTGATCATCCTGGCGGTGGTTGCGGCATCGGCTACCCTTGAGGCCACGGGGGGATTGGATCTTCTGGTGACCTATGCAGAACGATTATTGAGAAACCACCCCCAATATGTTGTATATCTGGGACCCCTTTGTACCTATTCCCTGACAGTCCTGGTGGGGACCGGCCACTCGGTTTATCCCCTGCTCCCGGTAATCTATGATGTGGCCTATAAACAGGGGATCCGTCCGGAACGTCCCCTGGCAGTATCCACCATTGCCTCCCAGATGGGCATCACAGCAAGCCCCATTGCCGCGGCAGCAGCTGTTGTCATGGCCACTGCCGTGGACAACAACCTTGCCATCGGCCTTGTGGACGTCCTCAAGGTCACCATCCCCGCCACCTTTATCGGCGTGATGGCATCTGCCACCTGGAGTCTCAAACGGGGTAAAGACATGGATAAAGACATAAAATTCCTCGAAAGGATGAAAGACCCTGATTTTGCGAAACAAGTCCAGGGCGGGATGGGGAAAAAAACAAACAAAAAAATGAATAAAAATGCAAAAAAAGGGCTTTTCATATTTTTGGGCGGAATCCTTGCTGTTATCCTTTTAGCCCTTTTTTCCAAGTTCTTACTCCCAAAAGGAGTGGGAATGTCAGTGGCCATTCAGTTCATGATGCTCTCGGTGGGTGCTATTATCGTCTTCTTTACCAATGTCAATCCAAAGGATATCTCTAACAGCAATGTATTCAATGCCGGTATGGTGGCCGTTCTAATCATTTTCGGGATTGCCTGGCTCAGTGATACCATCATTGGGGTACACAAAGACTATCTGATCAGCCTGGTCAGCGGAATGGTCGAATCCTGGCCCTGGACCTTTGCCATTGCCATGTTTATTGTGTCAATTTTTCTAAAAAGCCAGGCCGCCGTATTAACTATCATGCTTCCCCTGGGCTTTTTATTGAAAATCCAGCCTGAGGTGCTTCTGGGGGTTCTGCCATCCTGCTATGCCTATTTTTTCTTCCCCTTTTACCCCAGTGACCTGGCTGCCATAAGTTTTGACAGAACCGGTACCACCCGCATTGGAAAATTCGTATTTAACCATAGTTTCATGCTGCCGGGGCTCATCGGGGTGTGGACCGCCACCATTGTGGGATATTTTCTTTCTGTCTCGGTGTTTTCCCTCTAGGACAAAAAAAAGCCGGGCTAAATAATGATTAGGGCTTCCCCGGGCACTATTTTTTTTGATTTTTTTTCTTCTTCATATCAATATACCAGTCCTCTTCACCATAGAGGTTGTCCGAGCATACAGGGCAGATACCATGGCTGAATGCTGCATCGGAATGGCTTTCAATATAGGATTCAATCAGGTTCCAGTATCCTTTATCATCCCTGATTTTTTTGCAGATTGAGCAAATGGGAATAAGCCCCTTCAGGGTTTTAATATGGATCAATGCATTTTTCAGATCCCTGACCAGTATTTCTCTTTCATTTTGGATCAGTACTCTTTGGGTGATATCCCGGGTGATATGGACTGCGCCAATAATCTCCCCGGCACCATTAAATATGGGATCAACGGTTATGAGCATCCAGAACCCGTCACTGGTCTCAATCTCAACGCTCTCTCTTTTTTTACTTTTAAGCATCTTGGGAAGAGGACAAAACTGAATATTGGGTGTCTCTGTTTGGTGGAGTAATTTGCAGCATTTAAGCCCAATGACCTCTTGTACCTTCAATTGAAAATATTTTTCCACGGTACGGTTCGACCTTAAAATGGTAAAATCAAGATCAATGATGGAAATCCAGTCCTCAATGGCATCCACTGTTTTTTCCCAATCCTTTCTGGCGGCCCGTTTAAATCTGTTACCATCTTTATTTTCCTGCACCTGGATTCTAAGATGTTTATTCATCTTTTCCAGTTCAAGTATCCGCTTGTTGGCATTTTTTTGATCAAGGGGCATAAGATCCTCCTTTACAGGGGTGCTGCTCAAATAGCGTCAGAAGTGCCAAATTTTGTATACAACATTGAGCCTGTAATCCGATCAATTCTTTACATCACGAAAAGAAGCATCATCCTTCTTTATTTTAAGCACCTCTGATAGAGCCATTTAAATATGCAAAAAACGGCCCCCCCCCTTTTAATTTTTTGTCCTTATAGGGTCATGGGCTTCAGGGGGAAACAAATACCTTAGGGAATCGTTACTCCGTCGGATGCCGTCGAATACTCAATTTCCTCATTCTGGAGGCAAAGGTGGACCGGTTGATACCCGAGGCCTTGGCAGCCCAGGTGATATTCCAATTATGTTTTTTCAACAGGGAATTTACATAGGTTTTTTCCAGCCCAGGCCAGGTCAATCCGGTGAGATCCACCATGAACTCATTGTCCGACGGGGACAGTGAAACGCCGGCAACGGCATAGGGGTCGTCTGTCAAGGATTGCGACTCCCGGAAATGGGGCGGAAGGTTGATCGCCTGAATAGACTCCTCCGGAGTGGTCACCATCAGATACCGGATCAAATTTTCCAGCTCCCGGATATTTCCCGGCCAGTGATACGCCACCAGATACTGCATGGCATCGGGCATCATTTTTTTTTCTTTTGTATTGGCTTTAGTGAATTCTGTCTCAAGAAAATGCTTGACCAACAGAGGGATATCTTCCCGCCGCTCCCTCAAAGGCGGCAAATGAACCGGCAGGACGGACAGCCGATAATACAGGTCCTGGCGAAAACTATTGTCTGCAATCATTGCCTTAATATCCTTGTTGGTGGCAGCAACAATTCTCACATCAATGCGCCTGGCTTTTGTCTCCCCCAGGGGTTTGATCTCGTTTTTCTGCAGTACCCGGAGCAATCCTGCCTGGGTGCTCATGGGCATATCCCCTATCTCATCCAAAAATACAGTTCCCCCGTCCGCAGCCTCAAACAGGCCGGCTCTGTCCCGGGTGGCACCGGTAAATGCCCCTTTTTTATATCCGAACAATTCACTTTCCAGAAGGGTTTCCGGAATGGCCGAACAATTCTGGACCAAAAAAGGTTTTTTTCTGCGGGAACTTCGCTTGTGCAGCCTTTCAGCAACCAATTCCTTTCCCGTGCCGCTGTCTCCTGTTATCAATACGTGAAAATCTGTGTCTGCATAACTTTTAACAAGGCCCATGCTTTTTTGAAAACTCTTGCTCTGGCCAATGATAAGGTTTTCTTTTTGCATCCGGGAGAGAGCCGTTTTCAGATAAAGGGCCTTCTTTTTTTCGGTGGAAAACAAAATGGCATTCCCCATGGCAATCGAACAGATATCTACAAGATTTTGCAGGGTTTCCAGATATTCCTTGTCCAAATTCAGCCGGGTTTTACCCGGTGTGGTATCAATAATCTGTACGGCGCCGTAGACCTCATGCTCACTCAAGAACAGAGGAAAACAAAGGATTTGACTGCTTTTCACTGCAAAGGCCTCTTCAACTTCCCTGTGATGACGCCGATCACTCTTGGTTTCTGCAATGGTCATCTGTTTGTTCTCTATCACCCATCCCACGATACTGGGACGGTGACTTTCCAATACCACACCTTTTATGTTCTCACTTTCAGCCCCGGCAGCTTCCACACAGACATAGGACTCTTTTTTTTGTATCCAGATGGATCCTCTGCCTACATTTTGTATCTTTATCAGGGAATTTAAAAATTTCTTCTGGAGGGCTTGTGGATCAAGTTCTTTAAATAATTCAATTTCAGGTCTGGACATTTGCACCTCTTGTCACTAACTATATTTAAGCATTATAACCGAATAAAAATACTGCCTATCAAATAAAACCATTGCCTCGATCGACACATTGCGCATATTTAATTTTAATAAAATATATCGAATAATTTCAATAAGATCAAACAATATTTTTCCAACCTGGCATAAAACGTGAAACAATGAAATTTAAGTAATCGTTTAAGGGACCTCACCAAAGCCGGTTTCAACTGAAATTAAAGGAGTGCGGAATGGAACAAAAAGTGAGTATTGACAATCTTGACACGGCCCGGCTTGTCTGTCCTGAATGCAATCGGACCAAAACCCTGCAATTGTCCGAATACAAATTGACCAAACGCCACACCCGGGTTAAATACAAATGCAACTGCGGCCACACCTATATCGTCATTCTTGAGAACAAATCCGATCCCGGGCAGGAAACCATGCTGGCGGGTACCTTTGTGTCAACGGGAGATAACAAATATTCCGGCAAGATGATCATCAAAAGGCTCAACAGCAAGGGGATTACCCTGAAAACCAATGTTGACCAAAAAATTCTGCCGGGCATCAACCTGGTCCTGGAATTTGTCCTGGACGATGGAAAACAATCCATTGTTAAAAAACAAGCCAGGGTTCTGGCCAGAAATGGCCGTTACCTGACGGCTGAATTCACCGAAGAAGAACATCATGACAATCTGGGTCCCTATCTATTTTTCAACAAACTATATGTTTAAGAGGCCTTTCTACATCAACGAATAGGGATCCACATCAATGGCAATGGTCACCTGTTTGATGCCTTTTATGGATGGATGAACCCGCATGGCGTTTACCAGGCGGCTAATATGGATGGAAGACTCACTTTTGATCAGAATCTGCCAGCGAAACCGGGAAGAAATTCTGTGGATGGACGCCTCTATGGGCCCAAGGATCTGCACTGTCTCTTTTATTTTTGGGGCGGCTGATAACAGCTGCCTCAAAACATCGGCCACCTGTTCAACAACCTGACCAACCTTTTGTTCATCCCTGCCGGATATTTTTAATTGGATCATCCGGGTAAAGGGCGGGTACATCAACGCCTTTCTGAAAGGTGCTTCATGGTTAAAAAAGTCCAGATAATCTTGTTGCCGGGCCGCCTCAATGGAAAAATGCTCGGGATTATAGGTTTGCATGATCACCTTCCCCGGCTCCTTGCCGCGGCCCGCCCTTCCTGCCACCTGGGCCAATAACTGAAAGGTCCGCTCACTGGCCCGAAAATCCGGCAGACTTAAGCTGAGATCCGCACAGATCACCCCCACCAGGGTGATCGAGGGGAAATCATGACCCTTGGCCAGCATCTGGGTTCCCACGATAATATCAACGGTACGGTTCCGGATACTTTTCAGCAGCTTTAAAACACTCCCCTTTTTGGAAGTGGTATCCTGATCCATCCTTGTCAGCCTTGCATCGGGAAACATGGACTTGAGCATGGTCTCTATTTTTTCCGTACCAAACCCGAAATTTTGAATTTTTTTGGAACGGCACTCGGGACAACGGACCGAGGCCGGCAGGGTGTGCCCGCAAAGATGACATTTATAGGTGTCCTGACCCTTATGAAAGGTCATGGTCACATCACAGAACTTACACTTAAGGGATTTACCGCACTCTTTGCAGGCAGGGAAGGTGGCAAATCCCCTTCTGTTTAAAAAAATCAATGCCTGGTTGCCCCGTTCAAGACAGGCCCGAATCTGGAGTGCCAGTTCAGGGGTGATAATCCTTTCTGTCCCCCTGAAATCCTTGTATTTTTTTAAGTCCACCAGGGTAATTTTTGGCAGCGGGTTTTGGTTGACCCGACGTTCAAGGGTCAGCTGGGTAAATTTATGATCCACCACATTTTGATAGGATTGAAGCGAGGGAGTGGCAGATCCCAGGATAACCGGACAATCCTGCATCTTTCCCCGGACAACAGCCAAGTCCCGGGCATTGTATCGCAGTCCTGTTTCCTGTTTATAAGAGGTGTCATGTTCTTCATCCACAATAATCACCCCGATATTTTCAACGGGGGAGAAGATGGCGGACCGTGCCCCGATCACGATGCTGACCTTACCCATGGCAAGCTTGCGCCACTGATCCAGACGCTCCCCATGGGTGAGCATGGAATGGATCACGGCGATCTTCTCCCCAAACCGGGCCCGGAACCGCCGCTCGGTCTGGGAGATCAGGGCAATCTCCGGCACCAGGACAATGGCTGTTTTGCCCGATTTAACCGCATCTGCCACAAGACGCATATAGACCTCGGTTTTGCCCGATCCCGTGACACCTGTCAACAGATAGGAAATAAACCCTTTGTGTCGATTCGCCCTTACGGCTTCAATCAGAACGGTCTGCTCATCGGTGAGGGTGGGCGGGGTATCCGGCTCCACCGGATCCCCCAGGGGGTCCCGAAAAACCTGGCGCTGAACGATTGTGATATAGCCTAGTTCAGCCAGGGGCCCAATCAGCCTTGCTGCGGTGGGGACATGGACCTTGAGACTTGTCAGGGAAACTTCTTGTCGTTCCCGGACAATGCTCAAAATCTGTTGACGTTTCTGGGAAAGCCGAATATCAGTTGCAGGCACTTTGCCCAAATGCTGGATAAATTTTTCTCGTTTGATGTTGGCTATTTCTCGTTTCAAAATAGCAGAAACCGTCAGCAGATCTTTTTTTTCCATTTTGCGGACCAGGGCTGCAATGGAAAGATTAGAACTGCTTTTTATCAATTGCTTGAGGGTACACCCCTCTCGTTCCTTTAAAAATTGGATCACCCCGGCCTCGCCGGGGGCAAGAGTCCCTGTGGAAAATGCGTTTATTCCTCCGGGCGTCACAAACACGCAGGAAACATCCTGGCGGTCAAGACCTGCGGGGAGGGCTGTTTTAATAACCTCACCCAGGGGATAAATATAATATTGGGCCACCCATTTAAAAAAGCTGATTTCATTCACCGGAAACAGGGGATGGTCATCCAGCACATCCAAAATATTTTTGGCTTTGTAGGGGCCGGCGCTTGTCTGTTCCCCGAGGATATAGCCGGTCACCCGCCGCCTGCCAAAGGGGACCAGAACCCGCATCCCTAAAGCACATTGTTCCCGTAGATGATCCGGTACCTTATAAACAAAGGTAATATCCAGGGGCAGTGTCACGCTGACGTCTATGTAATCTGTTTGGATCATGGGATCTATTGTGCACAAAAAAAGATTAATTTCAACATCAGACTTATTTTCTTGACTAAAAAAGCGGTGTTTTATAATTATGAAAGGATATATACTTTCGTCAAAGCAATAAAAGGCAATACATTACATAAAATAACAAAGACTATAACGCGACTTAGGAGGCACCATGGCTGTATTTGTAGAGGACCATCCTCTCATTAAACATAAATTAGGACTCATGCGGCAAAAGGATATCAGCACCAAGGACTTCAGGGAATTGGCATCGGAGGTGGCAAGGCTTTTGACCTATGAGGCCACCAAAAACCTTGCCACTGAAAAAAAAGTCATCGAAGGCTGGGCCGGCAAGGTGGAAATCGAGAAAATAAAAGGTAAAAAAATTACCATTGTTCCCATTTTAAGGGCGGGACTCGGCATGATGGATGGGGTGATCGACCTTATCCCTTCGGCCAAAGTCAGCGTGGTTGGCTTTTACCGAAATGAACAAACCCTTAAGCCGGTTCAGTATTACGTCAAGACAGCCAGTGCAATGGAAGAAAGAACCGCCCTGATCCTTGATCCCATGCTGGCCACCGGCGGCACGCTTATTGCCACCATTGATCTGCTCAAAGAGGCAGGATGTAAAGAGATAAAAGGATTGTTCCTTGTGGCAGCCCCGGAAGGAATTGCCAAAGTAGCCCAAAAGCATCCGGATGTGGATATTTATACGGCAAGTGTGGACGAATGCCTCAATGATATCGGCTATATTCTTCCGGGCCTAGGGGATGCTGGCGATAAAATTTTTGGAACAAAATAACCCCACACTTTAAAAACATCAATTCCGATCCAGACACAGCAAAGGCCTTTGAAACCAACGCGTTGGTTCCAAAGGCCTTTTTTTATTCTCTTGATACAGATCAAGGTTAAGGGACTAATTTTTTGTTAAACTTTTATACGAACCTCCGGCCATGCCGGTTAAAATTTTAACAAAAAAATAAAAGGAATCAAAAATGCATGATGGATGTTCAGGCGCCTTTGAATCAGGTAAACAGATTGTGGATAAGATCCGAATGATGGGGTTTAACGCAACCCCCTTGGCCTGCGCCCTTGAAATTGACTGCACGAACTGTCATAATCACTTTCAAATGGAAATCATGGAATCCCAATGCCCCTTGTGCGGGATGGTTTATGGCGTTACCCCCTGCCATTCCCATAGTTCCAAATTTGCAAAAGCCGCCGGAGTCAATTATTAAATGACAGATATTAAGACCATAACAACGCGCATGGAAACCCTTGAAATCCTGATCAAAGAAACCCGCGACCGGTTGCCGGCCCACTCCACAAAGCCGCCGGTCATGATGGAACTTTTAGACTATGAAGATGAATATGAGGCCCTGGCAAAACAACTGGCCGCAATGAAGTCCAAGGAATGAGCATGGAATCCTTTCAAGTCTTTGACGAAAAATTAAAGGCGTGTATGTCAGCGTTCCAAGAATTTGTTTTTTCCCCTGAAAAAGCAGATATCCTGGGTGCAAGGATAGCGGGCCAATCCTTTGTCATTGATTTTTTCAACCGGAAAATTCTTGTTTCAAAACAAGAAATAATAGATTTCGAAGGCTGCGATCTCACACCTGCAATCCGGGTATTGCTGTTAAAATACTTGCTTTTATGCCCGGATCGTATCCATGAGACCACCCATAAACTGGTGACTTTCAGGGAGTTTTCCAATGCCGGTCCCCTATTTTCAAGCTTTACCACCAATACCGCCAAGATTATTGAAACCACGTTTTCAGACAATCTGGAAAAATTAAAAGCCCGGTGCACCCGGCTTGGCGGCAGACGTGTGGAAACCGCTTCCCATGATTTGAGCGTTCGTTTCAGAGCGCTGCACCGCATCCCCATTATCCTCAACTTCAACGACAGGGAGGAGATGCTGCCGGCCAATGCCTCCTTCCTATATCATGACAATGCTGCCACCTACCTGGACCTGGAAAGCCTGATGGTGACCTGTACCTACCTGACCGGCCTTCTCATCCAGACAGACATCTGACGCCCTTACCTTTGACGGCGTTTAAAAGCAGTTTGATACAAATACAAAGAAAAAGATGTGCCAAGGCCGAGCAAATGCGTCAATAAATTCCAGTACAGGGCAGCATAAAGAAGGCATGAGGCGACCCATAAAACCCCAAGATCAAACAAATAGGTGGAAACCACCTTGTTCCCCACCCGCTTCTGGCCGGCAAAAAAAGGCGCTCCGCCCCATGATGACAATTCTTGTGTAAAAACAGGATCGGACAGGCGGACAATTTTGAGAGGGGTAATCCGGTAATCATCCAGATTATCACGGTTTCTCACAAGGTCCACCAGGCTCTTGTTCTGATATTTTTTTTCCAGTGCCTGATATCCTACTTCGCCCATTTCTTTCCTGCGGACTGATTCCAGGGACCTTCGTTGATCATCTGCCAGCTTCCTTTTTCCCCGGTAGAAGTTCACCAAGGTTGCCAAACCCGCCTTCAATTGCTTTGCAACCCTGCGCGAGTAGCCTTCAGGATCAAATGCAGTTGCCGGCAAGGAAAGTGCTATTCCCTCTTCAACCGCCAGCGTCGCAAATTCATTTTTCAATAAGCCTAGGCCCGTTTTTACCTGCTGCGAATCCCGGGCGCCCGCTGCATCTAAAAAGGGGAAATCGATCTGGGAACGAAGTTCGGGCACATAATAGTTGATCATATAGTCGGCTCGGTTGATCCGGCCATCCAGTTCGGTGTAGGGGGCCTGGAAACGATTGCCGCAAAACTGACCCACAACCGCTGCTTCAAACCCCCAGCGGGAGGGCATGAGATTGCCGATGAGCGGCACCCGGTTATGAAGGGTATGGGAGGGGATCAGATCATCAAAGGAGACCACCATGCCACCAATGATAATCTGGGGCACCAGCAGCAGCGGAATCATGATATAGATGGTCACCACTGTTTTAAAGGCGGCTGATATGTTGAGTCCGATCATACTGGCGCAGACCGAGCAGGAAAAAAGCACCAGCCAGAATTGAAGGGTGAACTCGGGTATTGCCAGCAGGGTATTGCCCACCAGAACATAAAGCCCCATCTGGACGGCCCCCACCATGCACAGGTACAACACCTTGGCATTGATATAGCTGAACCAGCTCAAATGGAGAAACCGCTCCCGGCTTAAAATTTTGCGGTCCCGGATAATTTCTTCAGCACTCACCGACAATCCCATGAACAAGGCCACAATCACACTCATAAAAAAATATACCGGGATATTATGATTGTCGCCAAACGAATAACCCTGGGCCGTTTCAACCCGGGCAATGGAGGCGATGACCCAGGCCAGGAAAGGGGCCTCCAGCAGGTTGATGGCCAGGTACTGCCGGTTTGCCAACCGGGCCAGAAGGTTTCGTTTAAAAAAAATAGCCAGCTGTCCTCCAAGACCGGGACGTCGAAGGGCTTTGGCAGGCGGCGCCATCTCCTTCGGGAAGAACAGTTTTTCATCGGATCTCGTTTCTCGATGGCGGCCATGCCAATCTGCTGGTGAGAAGCGGCGCCGGGCAGTTGCGTACCCCTGGTCGTCCAATTCTTTCATCTCGATAATATCAAATATCTGTTCCGGATTGACATTGCCACATTGGGGACAAAGGCACTCTTCGGTGCCGGCCTGCCAGATGGCCTTGCGAAAATAAACGACGGCATCAATGGGGTTGCCCGTGTAAATGGGCCGGCCACCCTTGTCAAGGATCCACAGCTGGTCAAACATTTTGAAAATATCCGAGGAGGGCTGATGGATAATGATGATGATCAATTTGCCCTTATTGCTTTGCTCTTTGAGCAGGGAGATGACATTGAGAGAATCCGCAGAGGAGAGCCCCGAGGTGGGTTCATCCACAAAAAGGATAGAAGGTTCCCGGATCAATTCCAGGGCAATATTGAGCCGTTTTCGCTGGCCCCCGCTGATGGTTTTCTCGAGAGGTGATCCCACAGTAAGGTCGGATGTTTCCAATTGGTTCAATTCATCCAAAATGCCCGTCACCTTTTCTTTAAGGGCCGTTTCTTCAAGATCTGCAAGGCAGAGCCGGCTGCTGTAAAAAAGGTTTTCGTAGACGGTCAGCTCATCAAAGAGCAAATCATCCTGGGGGACAAAGCCAATCACGCCCTCAAGTTTTTGTTGGTCGGCATAAAGATCCAGGCCGTTTATGAAAATTTGCCCACCCTGGGGGGCCATGGAACCGTTAAGGATACTGATGAGGGTTGACTTGCCCACACCGCTGCCCCCCATCACCCCGACCATCTGGCCGCCAAGGGCATTAAAACAAAAATCGTGGAGCCCATTGTCACTGCCCGAAAAACGAAAATCAACATGTTGGGCGGCAAACACCATGGCCTCTTTTGGGTCAAGGGGCTTAAAGGCGGCAACGATATCGGCAAAATAAACAGGGACGGAATGCACATCTCGTAATATCGCCCCGGTGGGCAGCAAATAAAACGCGCCGGGTTTTACCGGGATACCGTTTAAGGTCAATTTACAATCTCTGTGGGCGGCCAAAAACAAGGTATCAATATCATCAATATGAAGGACGGTGGCCCCCCCTGAAAAATGGTCGCACACCAGGTATTTACAGGCTGTCTTGGCGGAAGATTTTTTTGAATGGACAAAGAGCAGATTGGGACCGATGGACTCTATTTCTTCGGCCTTATAGAGCAAGACGAGCATATCACGAAGAATAGAGGCTTCAATTCCAAAGGCCTTGCCAGCGGCATCGGCCAGGTTCGACAGCATATCACCTTGACCCGCCTGGAAGGTTTTGGCAAGTTCAAAGAACCGAAGCAAAACCGCATATTGTTCAGGCCGGGGGATATGACCGGCAAGATTGCCGCAGATATCCGTGGTCTGGGATATAATAAATTCCGGATCAGGCACCTCATCGTAAAAATCAAGGAATCCGTCGAACAACCCCATGTATTGTTCAATATTAACAATACACAGATAATCGGACAGATAGGCCCCTACGACTTCACGGGCGTTTGAACGCCCGGAGGGGTCATAACAGGAGGACAACAGCGCAAAAAGATGCAAAATACCATTAAGGGTCAACTCTGAAATA
The DNA here is from genome assembly GCA_016743945.1 of Desulfobacteraceae bacterium. Lineage (GTDB taxonomy): Bacteria > Desulfobacterota > Desulfobacteria > Desulfobacterales > Desulfobacteraceae > NBML01. Next base: position 19,333 of record JADGFI010000012.1, on the reverse strand, counting down.
ACCATCCGGGCACCTATCTAATTCAACAGATTAACTATTTGGAAACAAGTCCCCTTGTTTCTCCATCCAATATGGCCTGACGTTCAGGGGCAATGAGCAGGCGAAGGCCATCGACTTCCCGCTTTGTAAATTGTGACACCAGCAGCAGATTATGAACCTCTCCTAGAAAAGCCAACCGCCCTTTAAATTCAACAGCTCGCTCAAAGGCCTCGTCTCCCCGAAAAACATTGAGGGTTTTTATCAAAAAATCTATCCGGTCATGCTGATTGTTTAACAGTGCCAGCATCTGAGGGGAATAATCGGACAGGGCAATGGATTCGGTAACGATGTACATGCCTTCAATCATCATGCCGTAAACCATGTCCACGAGCATATCAAGGTGGGCGTCTGTTGTGATCCCGCTGGCCAGAAAATTTGATGCCCCTTCATTCAATGCGTCTGTCCAGGCCGCAAAATCCTGAATCGTATCAGGATTTTCAACCAAGGCTTTCATTTTCGGAGACAAGGGCATGGTTAACCCGATCTTTTCATACAAGGTTTTCCGGGCAGCAAGAAACTTGCCCAGGTCCTTTTTCTGGAAAAACAGCCCGGCATAACCGGCATCAAAGGTGTAGATACCGGCCATACCCGTCAGTTGCTCGTCGGTGGTATAGCTCGAAAGATTTTTGGTATCCGCTGTCAAAGATTTCTGGTAGGAAGCACCCGCCTCTTTAAGCTGTTGGTTGGCCTGGGCAAGCCCTTTGTACTGGTCCATCACCGCCTTGACCTGATCGCGAGATTTAAGGCCCGCATCACTAAATGTCCCATGAAGGGCTTGGCCGTCTCCCTGGGTACTCTTAGCGGCAAGGGCGCCGTTTGCACCAAAACTTATGATAAAGGCCGTAACAACTGCAATTGCGAATACTTTCATTGATGTTCTCCTGTTAAAATTTTTACTAACCCTGATATTTATCTGGATTCTTCTGTCCATTCGGAAAAGCTGTAAGCTTTATAATAGATATAAAATTTTCGCAAGTCGCATTTGTTAAATTCAGCAATTCGGGCACCCGCACCGAGGGACACCCTGCCAGGATAACGTCTGAATATACTGTCAAAAAAAAAGCAGGCTGTAATCTCCCCCCGGCATGAGCACTCAAAAAAACCGGAATCTGAGACTCTGAATAGTCGTAAACTCATTCGAATATAAGATTGTTGTTGGACTGGCAGATCATGGTTGCGGATATCCAAAAGATCCAGATGGCATAGTTTTTTTGATGATGGCAAACTCTTCAATAAAACGGATTATTTTCATGGTGCCATGGCATTTTGGGCAGAGCAGCGGGGCAACTTCATACACTTTCTGGATTATAAAATTAATTTGTTATAAACCCGACCTTATAGTATGATAATACTAATTTTAACGGGTTTCGAAATAAAAGTAATACGATGATAAGCTATCATATAAATTGAACTGAATTTGTTTTTCAATAACCTAAAGACCTATGTTTCTTCTTAAACATCGTTTTTTCTTGCCAGATCAATCGGAAAATATGCTTTTGAAAATTTAGGCTTGTTTTTATCTTAAAGGAGTCTGTTCCATGTTGTCCAAGTTTAAATTACGTTCCAAAATGTTGCTGTCAATCTGTTCTGTAGTGGTTGCAGCGTTTATTATAACCATCATTTTGGTAAGCAGCAAAGCAAATTCAATGGCAAAAAAAGAGGCCTTTGAAAAAACCGAGCACCTTGCCTTTCGCTACAGTAATGTTGTCACGGCAAAGATTGAAAAGGCCCTAAGTGCCGCACGCGTATTGGCCCAGAACTATGAAGGTATCTCTCAAAGCCGTTTAAAGCCTGAAACTAAAATGTTTGACCTTTCCTTGAAAAACATACTGGAAAAACACCCCGATTTTTCAGGCATCTGGGTGATGATAGATCAGGATACCATGTTTGATACTCTTTATTTCCCCTGGTTTTACAGAAGCAAGGGCGAAATCATATCTGAGCCCACCACTGACCTGAAAAAATATCAAAATGCCATGTCCGATGTGTACTATGCCAGGGCAAAAAATTTAAAAAAAGAGGTTTTGGTCGACCCCTATGAAGATCCTGACATCCATGTCCTGATGACCACGGCAACTGTTCCAATAATTTCAAACAGCAGATGCATCGGGGTTGTGGGAGTTGATATTGTGCTGACCGATCTTACAGAAATGGTCAAACAGATCAGACCCTTTGATACCGGCCTGGCCACTCTTATTTCCAATAGCGGAAAATATGTTGCCTCTCCTGACCCGAAAAGAATCAACGAGGATATCGGATCAAGCCAGAATCTTGCAGCAGCCAAACAGGCCATAAAGTCTGGAAAAACCTTTACCATGTCAGAATATTCTGAACTCCTGAAAACAGATATTTACAGGGTATTTGTCCCCGTCGCCATGGGGGATACCGATTCTTCCTGGTCTTTTTCCGTTGAAATCCCAATGAAAAAAGTATTGGAAGGTTCCCGGAAACTCACCTATGAATGCATCATCATAGGAGTTGTATCTGTTTTAATGGCAGGATTTGCCATTTTCTTCATATCCGGCTCCATTGTTAGACCCATTAAAACGGCAGTGGCAGGCCTCAAAGATATAGCCCAGGGCGAGGGGGACCTGACCATGAGGCTTGAAGTAAACACCAAAGATGAGATTGGCGAGCTTTCAACCTGGTTCAATACTTTTATTGAAAAACTCCAGGGAATAATCCGACAGATTGACGATAATGCCAAGGCGGTTCATGAATCCTCAACCGGACTTTCCCTCATTGCAACCCAGATGTCTTCAGGGGCTGAAGATACGGCAGGGAGGGCAAATGCGGTTGCAACAGCAACAGAAGAGATGACGGCCAACCTTACCAATGTGGCAGCAGCCATGGAGGAATCTTCCACCAATACAAACGTGGTTGCTGCAGCTGCAGAGGAGATGACATCAACGATCAATGAAATTGCTAAAAATGCGGGAGATGCAAAGACCATCTCTGATGAAGCCGTGCAAAAGGCTGAAAATGCTTCCACCAGGATGTCGGAACTTGGAAGAGCCACCCAGGTGATCGGCAAGGTTACTGAAGCGATCAATGATATTTCCGAACAGACCAATCTCCTGGCGCTGAACGCAACCATAGAGGCCGCAAGGGCCGGGGAAGCAGGTAAGGGGTTTGCCGTTGTGGCAGGGGAGATCAAGGAACTTGCCCGACAGACAGCCAAGGCCACCCTTGATATTAAAACACAGATCGAGGGGGTTCAAGAGACCACCGCAACTACAGTCACAGATATTGATGAGATTACAATTGTGATCAACGGGGTGAATGAGATTGTCACAAATATTGCTGCTGCTGTTGAGGAACAGTCAGCAGCCACAAATGAAATAGCCGGAAATATCAATCAGGTCTCCCAGGGAATATCTGAAGTAAACGAGAACATAAATCAATGCTCGGCTGTGGCCGAAGAGATCTCCAGGGATATTACCCAAGTCAATTCAGAGGCAAAAGAAATTTCCAAAGGCAGCGGCCAGGTGGGTTCGAGTGCCGGCAGCATGAATGAGATGGCTTCCCAGCTGAAGGTCATCACAGGCAAGTTTAAAGTATAGTAAGCCTTTGCTGCTCCCTGGAGAACCCGGATGGCTCAATCAGGGAGCAGCTTAAAATTTTTTTTCTTTGTGGTTCTGAACTTAAAACCGTAAGCGTTGAAACAGCTTGGGAAAAATTTATTGAAAAATTTGAGAAGAGATTGAATTGGGGCTGATTTTGAGGATAGCTCACCGTCAATCCTGCAACTCAATTTGAAAAAATCAGCTCCAGTAGTCAACAGCTGTAATCGGGGAATCTGAATAGTCGTAAACCAATTCAGGGATATGCAAAGGTTTTGCTTCTGGCGGATCATGACTGCGGATATCCCAAAAATATAGGTGGCGCAGAATTTTTTCGATGATGGAAAGGTCTTCAATAAAACTGATTATTTTCATAAATGTCAATATCACCCATTACATTGTCGTTTATGCCACTATTCATTTCAAAGCGATTCCTATGATCCGAATAGATTGAAAGCACGGAAGTTGCAAAAACCCGGGAAGAAATGACCCCAAAAACGGCCTAAAAAAAAGGGTTCCAAATTTTTGGTATAATGATTGACAAACGATAGTAAAACAATTAATCATAATCGCAACAGGTGTCCCAAAAGGACTTGATAGGGAATCCCGTGGAAATCGGGAACGGACCCGCCGCTGTAATCCGTGTTCTTTCATTGGAAAGAAACCTCTTTTGGCATTGCCACTGTCCCTGATTTAAAGGGATGGGAAGGCCGCTAAAAAAACCAGGGGTAAGGAAAGTCAGAAGACCTGCCTGTAATAGCGCAAAAAAAATTTACAAAATGCCCTCGGGCTGGGGACTTTTTGTTTAAAAAAAATAACAGTATCTTTGCTGGTGATTGCCGGGCGCTTGCCAGGATTTAACCCAGCGCAAGAAACTATTTGTTTATTATGAACGGGATAAAAAACGGTAATCCCGCAGCATTGTGCTGCGGGATTTTTTTTTTGGATAAACAGCCCAAAACTTAAGGACGTGAAAATGGCTGTAACAGGAATGGATATTTTTAAACTTTTGCCGAAAACCAATTGCAGAGAATGCGGACTGCCCACTTGTATTGCCTTTTCCATGAGCCTTGCCGCAGGAAAAATAGATCTGGCCACCTGCCCCTACATCACAGATGAGGCCAAGGGCAAACTTACCAAAATGGATGCACCGCCCATGAAAACCGTTATCCTGGGAAGTGAAAAAAGGCCGTTCAAGACCGGCGGGGAATCCGCCTTGTTCCGCCATGAAAAAAAATTCAATCATCCCATCGGCATTGCTGTTTTAATATCCGATACCATGGATCAAGCAGATGTGGACGGGCGGTTGGCACGCTTTGCCCGCCTTCGCTATCATCGCATGGGAATGCTTATGCGTGCTGAACTTGTGGCGGTTCAACACCTTTCAGGGGACAAAAAAAAATTTGCAGACCTGGTTGAAAAGATAAGAAAAAACAGCGACGCACACCTGATTTTAATGGCCTTGGATCCAGGGGCTGTTTCCCTGGCCCTGGCCCGCTGCGACTCTTTGAAACCGTTGATCTATGCTGCCACTGCCGACAATTACCAACAAATGGCAGATATCGCCGTTACCCATGACTGCCCCCTGGCGGTGAAAGCCGATACCCTTAATGAATTAATTGACATTTCCACCAGGGTGACCCGGGCGGGTGTGGAAATGGTGGTTCTGGATTCAGGGAACCGGACCATAAAGCAGGCATTGGAAAACCAAGTCCATATCCGGCGGGCTGCGGTGTGGAAAAAATTTACCCCCCTGGGTTTTCCCACAATTGCCTTTCCCTGTGGAATGACCCAAAATTCAGCTATGGAAACACTGATTGCCGCCATGTATATTACTAAATATGCTGGGATTATAGTGCTCTCTGATATCCAGGGAGAAACACTTTTTCCCCTTCTTCTTCAGCGTATGGAAATTTTTAACGACCCGGAAAATCCCTCCATGGTTCCCTCCGGTGTTGAGGAACTCGGCATGCCAGATCGAAATGCCCCCGTGCTTCTGGCATCATCCTGGGCACTGACCTACTACAATCTATCCCTGGCTGTTGAAGCATCAAAGACCCCGGTTTACCTTTGTTTCCAACAAATCAGCGAACCCGATATCATGTGTTGGTGCAGCCATTGCCTCAGGAGTACTCACAAAGGGGAATTTAATGCCCGGACCACGGCCAAATTTATCAAGGACTGCCGGCTAGAAGAACGGGTTGACCATCGAAAACTTCTGGTCTGTGCAAGAAATGCCTCTTTCCAGAGCAAACTTGAAAACGAACTGCCCGGCTGGGAAATCGTTGTGGGGCCTGATACAGCAGACCTGCTGCCCGGATTCCTGCCAAATTTTGCCAAAACCCTTGGAAACTAAACACGATGAAAAATCGGAAAGCATAATCATGAACCATTCTTTAACCCAGGAAGACCTGGAAAATCTCGAAATCTTAAAAGAAAAAATTTGTCAGGTTCCCAAAAAACGCAACTATATGAACCTGCTGCTTCAACTGGCCCAAACAACCCTGGGATACCTGCCTGACAAAGCAATTTTAATGGTGGCTGCCCACCTTTCCATTCCCCCTTCCCAGGTCCATGGGGTCGCCTCTTTTTATAATCAGTTCCGGTTCACCCCCCCGGGAAAGCATCGGATCAAAATCTGCATGGGAACGGCCTGTCATGTAAAGGGCGGTGAAATCATTCTGGAGAATTTTGAAAGAAAACTTTCTATCCAGGAAGGAGAAACAACCCCGGACAGGGAATTTAGTATCGAACGGGTGGCCTGTGTGGGCTGCTGTGCCCTGGCACCCGTGGCAATGACAGGGGAGGATACCCACGGCCACATGGCGCCCAGTAAAGTGGAAGGGCTGGTGCTGCAGATAAAAATGAAACAGGCAAAAAAAGCAAAGGCATCAAAAGAATGACCGAAGATGAGAAAACAAAAGTTATGGCGGCCTGGCAGCCCATTTTAGACAAAGCCCTGGAAAAAAAGGCCGCATTTGACCAAAGCCCTTTGCCAAAGATTCACATGGGCATGGCCACCTGTGGAATCGCTTCAGGGGCCCTTGAGACCCGGAAGGCGTTTGAAGATGCCCTGAAAAATTGCAATATCAACGCCCATATCCATCCAGTGGGCTGCATGGGACATTGTTATGCAGAGCCCTGGGTGATCATTGACCATCCAACTTCGGGATTTGCCCCCCTGCTATACCCGGAGGTGACTCCGGGCAAAGCAAAAATGCTGGTGACCTCTTTTCTGGAAGCAGGGGATCCCTGCTTTGAACATATCATGGGAGCCACAGTTGAAAACGAAATGATTCCTTCGGTAATGGAAATCAACCGGTTTAAGCGTGAAAAACGCATCATTACACGTCTATGCGGGCGGATTAACCCGGAGTCCATCCAGGAATACATAGGAGAAAAAGGGTATAAAACAATGGTCTACTGCCTTGGCCTTCCCTCCCATGCCATTATTGAAACCGTTGAAGCAGCGGGGTTAAGGGGACGGGGGGGCGCAGGATTTCCCACCGGCAAAAAATGGCGTCTGGCAATGGAATCCCTGGAACCTGACAAAATCATTGTATGCAATGCAGATGAGGGGGATCCGGGTGCCTATATGGACCGGACCCTTATTGAGAGCAACCCCCATCAGGTTCTGGAGGGAATGCTCATCGCGGCCATGGCAATCAATGCCTCCCGCGGTCTCTGCTACATCCGTGCCGAGTACCCCCTGGCCGTGAGCATCCTCACCCGGGCGGCAGAACAGGCCCGGAGCCTGGGGCTTTTGGGACAGAACATCCTTGGCAGTTCTTTTTCATTTGATATTGAAATCTTTCAGGGATCCGGGGCCTTTGTATGTGGAGAAGAAACCTCTTTAATACGCTCTGTGGAAGGATACAGGGCCATGCCCCGGCACCGTCCCCCCTATCCGGTGACACAAGGAATCAACAATATGCCCACGGTGATCAATAACGTCAAAACCCTGGCAGCCATCCCTTGTCTGATGGAAAAGGGGAGCAAGTGGTTTCGCAGCATAGGAACAGCACACAGCCCAGGCACCGCGGTTTTCTCCGTGGTGGGCAACGTCACCTATCCCGGACTGGTGGAAATTCCCATGGGTGTTACCCTCAAAGAGCTGATCTTTGATATCTGCGGGGGAATCCCGGACAAAAAAAAGTTTAAGGCCGTACAGATAGGAGGTCCCTCCGGCGGATGCCTTTCCAAGGATTTTCTGGATACCCCTGTGGACTTTGATGCCTTGAACCGGGCCGGGGCCATGATGGGATCCGGAGGGATTGTTGTCATGGACGAGGACAGCTGCATGGTGGATGTGGCAAGATACTTTCTTGATTTTACCCAGAACGAATCCTGCGGTAAATGTACATTTTGCCGCATCGGCACCCGCCATATGCTGAACATCCTCCAGCGGATCACCCGGGGAAAGGGGGAAGAAAAGGATCTTGAACAGCTAGAAAATTTAGGGACAGCCGTTAAAAAAGGGTCCCTGTGCGGGCTTGGTAAGACCGCTCCCAATCCGGTTCTGACCTCCCTTGAGTTCTTCAGGGATGAATACGAAGCCCACATTAGAGAGAAGCGATGCCCTGCGGGCAGCTGCCGTGAGCTGACCGCATTTTATATTGATATGGAAAAATGTGCCCGGGGCTGTGATGTCTGCATCGGCTGCTGCCCTGTGGATGCGGTATTCACAACCAAAGGGCTTAAAAAGGGGATTGATCAGGTTAAATGCGTTAAATGCGGAGAATGCATGGTGGCCTGTCCCCCGGATTATGATGCAGTTAAAAAAATTTCACCTGCCCATCTGGTCCCGGTTGTTGAACCGGAACCGTCATAAAAAAATAACAAAAAACATGTTACCATAGGATAAAGGATACCAAAAATTGGAACCGGAACAAAAAAATTTAACAGAAACCATGGTAAAATTGAGGGTTGACACAAAAACCATACAGGCCCCTGAAGGGACAAGCCTTTTGTCCGCCTGCCTTTCGGCAGGTATTTACATCCCCCATCTTTGCTGGCATAAAACCTTTTCCCCCGCTTCTGCTTCTGCCTCATGCCGGCTTTGTTTTGTTGAAATTGACGGAAAAGACCCTGTCACCTCCTGTACCCTTTCTATTAAGAACAAGATGATCGTCAGGACAGATACCCCGGTGGTGAGAAATTTGCAGAAAACAGCCATGAAACTGCTGCTTTCAGTTCACCATGTGGACTGTAAAAATTGTCCGTCTAACCTGTCATGTGAACTTCAAAAGATTACCAAATTCCTGGGGATGGGACTTGGTTCTAAGCCCTTTGAGCGGCTGATCAAAAACAATGGTATTGACAGCCGCCATCCAATTTTTGATTACCATCCTGACCGCTGTGTCCTTTGCGGTCTCTGCATAGAGATCTGCGGCCAACTCAACCCCGAAGCATTCTTGAGCTTTGCCAGCAGGGGCTTTGACACTGCTGCCGGTTATTTTCAAAAAGATACTTCCATTGCCAGCCAGTGTTCATCCTGCAGGGCCTGCATTGATACCTGTCCCACAGGGGCATTGACGGACCGGCCGCTATGACCTGGGACGAAGGCCGCTGAAAAAGTTATAGGCGCAAAAAGGAATGAGAGCCGGCCATCGTCTGAAACAAAGTGAATGCAGCACCCCTTCAAGCACTCCAGATCCAGATTCCATACATCCTGGAAAACCATGCCCCGTTTTACTAAAAACACATAATTTTGGTATTTACCAGCCTCATAATCCCAAGGCAAGCGCATATTACAAATGTGTTGAAAATCATTTTGAAGAACTGGAGAAGGTATGGGATGGCATGTATGCATCCCGACTGGGCTTCTGGCGGACATACGTCATGACTGTAATTTACAAATACCTGGACTGTGGGGATCTTCATATGGGGTTTACCCGGATCCGTTGTGAAGAATGTGGGCATGAGTATCTCCTGGCGTGGCTATCCTGACAATTTTTTCTTCAGCAGAACCTACCGAATTGATAAGAAATGCGATTAAAGCTATAATAAAAATTTTGAAATGGGAGCGAAAATGCCAAAAACTTATAGGGATATATTTACAGCACAACATCATGCGCTGCTTTTTACAGGCATTTCCAAGGAAGTCATTGACAAAATAGGTAAAAAAAATGGCCATGATTTAACCGTTGCCAATTATTTTGCCTATGGGGACCGGGAAGGAGAGATGGGGCCAGGGGCTTGACCCTGAAATAAACATGGCCAAGCCCCTATCGGTAATACTTTTAAAATTATCTCGCATTTCAGTTTGTGATCAAAGATTTGTCTGGTTTGCTAAATCTTAACAAAAAGAGCCTTTTAGAGTAATCACCCTGAATTAAAATTTCCAATATCTTATCTGCCTTTCTCAAGGTAGCGGGATGTAAAATAGTCATCTTTATTCTGGGGCGCAAATTTGATATCACGATATTTAAATATTGATTTTCTATTATTTTTTACATTGGTCATCACCATACCTATGATTTTATATTTGTGATTAACAGCATCGATCTCTTTTACTTCATTAACGACCAATTGTTTGAAGATCTCCCCTTGATAATCATAGTAATCGGCTTTCCGCTCGATAAAATCGACTTTGCTTATCCAGGACACTTTTTTGGTAAATCCGTTTTCATCAGCAACTTCATCGGTTTTAGGTATGGCTTGAATGATCCAGCAATCTTTTTTTTTAACAACAGCCTCTCCCAAATTTGTGTATTTAAAATCCTCGGTTATGGGTCTGGATGTATCAGCATAGGAGAATTCAGACCCCATAAAACTTTTTGATTTCTGGGAGCTTACAATCCTTCGTGTCTTGCGGAGTGCTGGCAGGTATATCCATGTGTCATCATCCTTTTTATGATAGTCGTAAGTTAGAATACCGATACCTTTAACATCTGTGGGGGAAAGAAATTTAAAAAGGACTTTTTCAGTATCGCCATCACTTGCCATTTTACTTACCTGGGCATAGTCTCTGGTCCTTTCCCGTCCTTTTTGATCAATGATGATTAAGGTTGCAACTGCTTGTAAACCGGCAACCTTACTTGCATCATTTCCATTTTCTACGATCTGCTCAGGACTGAGTTGTTTTTCTGCAAAAGCATTTGGAGAAAAGTGGAGTGAAAACAGGGTCATAACAATAAAAACTATTTTGTAAATTTTTTTCATAATTATTCCTTTTTAAAAGGGGTGAAAGATGATTTTCACGAATCAGGCAATCGATCGCGAGGGATTTTCCTTGGGAACTATTTTGGGCTCCAGAAAATCGGGTTTAAACACAATGCACACTGAAGGAACAAAAATGATGGCACCCATCAAGCATGAAGAGATTGATACAATAATCAGAAAACCGAAAAATTTCACCGGTACAAAGTTTGAACTGAATAAAATAGAAAACCCGATAACAACTGAGAGTGCGTTAAATATGATCCCCCGGCCTGTTGTCAGCAAGGTATGTTTTATGGCTTCAACATGATCATGGGAGTTTTTCCTCTCTTTTTTATACCGCCATAAAAAATGGATGGTATAATCAACACCAACGCCAATCATAATTGATGAAAGAAGGGCATTGATAATATTTAACTCAATACCCAGGTATCCCATGAGACCAAAGAGAAAAATGACGGATAATCCGAGAGGAATGGCTCCCAATAGGCCTGCAATAAAAGACCTGAAGACAATCATGAGAACGAGTGAAACAAGAATGATTGAAGATGCAATTGCAATGAGCTGACCTTTAACAACATGATTTGCCAGACCTGAAAAAATATCGGCAACCCCGCCAATACACCTTACATCGGGGTCATCTTTTGTCAGTTCACGGATTTGATTGAGAACCTTTCGCAGGACAGGGGTGCTTGAATTTTTGATCCGCGCTGAAATTTGTGCATTTGTAAATGTAAAGTCTACCAATTTTTCAAAATCATCTGGCTCACCACTCATATTGTACATTTCGATATATTGTGCAATGGCTTGTTTTGTGTCTGGAATTTTATCATATCTCCCATCTGTTTTATCATTCATCACCCGGCTTAATTGTTTGATAACCCGAGCGATGGACAGGGTATTTCCAATTTCCGGAATCTGTCCTAGCTTGCTTTCCAGGGTATCAATTTTTTTCATTATTTTGGGGTCTTTCACATCCCCTGTCACCATTATGGAGATGGGAAAAAAACCGCCTAAATTTTTATTGATTTTTTGGGATGCAATGGCCACGGGATGATCCTTGGCGTATTCTTTTATGGGATCGGTATCAACCTTCAGCTGGGTGATGCCGATGAGGAAAACAACAATGGTGGCCAGGGAGAACAAAAGAACCCCTTTTGCATTGTTACTGACAAAATTACCAAAAAAAGTTAACAGCTTTTCAACTAGGTTTTTTTTGCCTGACAACTCTTTTGCCGAGACAATGGGTTTTGCATTTATCAACAAAGAGTTGACCGCAGGTATGAAGACCAGACTTGCAACAAGGGCAAACATGATACCAATGGCCGCAAGTATGCCAAGCTGACCCGCCGGTATTACGATATGTCCCATGAGGCAAAGCATACCGGCAACCGTTGTGATTCCGGTTATAAAGATGGGTATGCCAAGACTCTTGACCATTTTTTTGGACAATTCCAATTTTGTAGCATTATTTTCATGGGTATTGTCTTCCTGGTATTTGGCAATCATATGTATACCGTAATCATTTGCTATGGATATTAAGATCACAGGCAAAAGAACGGTTATTGATGTCAATTTCCATCCAAGTATCGGGATCATTCCCATAGCAACAATGATTGACATGATCACGACTGCAAAAGGAAGGAGCATCCCTCTCAATTGTCTGAAACAAAACAAGAGGAACAATAGCATAATCACTAATCCCATTGGTAAAAGCCGTCCAAGATCCTCTTCCATATATACGCCGGTATAGTACCTTGTGCAGGTGGTCCCGCCCAAAAGGATCTTTTCCTCACCTGGATTTTCCGCTAATATCTTATTTATTTCAGTAACAATCAGATGGTCAGATGCCCCGGATTCAACCATGCCGATTATGGCCGTCATCTTAAAATCTTTTGAAATAACATTCCCATACACAATGTCATTACCGATTATATCATTTTTAAGATCCTTAATCTGAGCTGTGGTGTAGGGAATTTTATTAACAATGGGGTCAACCAGTACACTGCCGTCTTCCAGTTTTATGTTTTTGAGCTCAAACAGGGATAGAACCTTATCGATCCCTTTTATACGCTTTAACTTGTCAGATATTTTTTTGGCCCTTTTAAGCGTACCAGGATTTATAACATCCTCTGATTCAATTAAAACCATAACCATGTCTGAGGCACCGAACATGCTTTCAATTTTGGCTCTATTGATACGTGATGGTAGATCTTCAGGCAAATAGGTTAGTGCGTCAGCATTCATTTGCATTTTAGGGAGATAAGAAGCTGAGAAGCAGGTTATTAGAATAAAGCCAACAATAATCAACCATCTAAACTTTATTACTTTTTCCGAAAAACTATTCATGGATATTTCCTCTTTATTCAGTGTTAAAATGACTTTTTTATTTCAATAAAAACGGCGCTTTGCTGGTCCTCCATCATCCCATACAAAGTTTTTTCTGGTCCCCAATAAAATTCGCCCCCCAGTATTAGTTTTAAATCATCAACAACATCAAAGGTTGCCAATGGTTTTAAGTAGATTTCCTCGGTTGTTGCATTATATACACCTAAAATTTCCAGTTCTAGGGTTTCATTGAGTAACTCAAGTTTGGGTCGCATGGATATGGAATGGGTCATCTCTTCCACTTGGGAGGAAGAAAGCCTGTTGTAAAAAATTACCTCATTTTTGATGATGTCTTCGGGTGTTTTGGGAGGGGAAAGCGGCTCAAAATCATCAACATATTTTCCAATGTATTGAGCCAGGATGCTAAAATTGCCTTTTTCGCGATCAACACCTAAAATATACTGCATCTCGGGTTTAGGAACATATATTCTATCCCGATACTTGCCAGTTGGCCTTTTATATGCAAATTCGCCACGTAGGCCAAATGAACCGATTGTGGTTGAAAAATCAGCACCTAGGACACTGATTCTGTATGAGGACTGAAATAGCCTGGTATAGGGTTGAAGATACCCATCATAGGCAACTTCATAATCCACCCCAGGATTCACATCCAGCCCATTATAATATGAAACAGAGCCGTCAATGGATGGATACTCAAAGTGGGTTTTAAATGCATATGACCCTGTATCCAGGCCTGAGCCAGGCACCTCATCTTTCCCCAATACAGCACCCTCTATAAAAGGTGTGGCAAATGTTGTTTCGCAGGCCTGATATTCAGGCACCCAAATGGCTTCAAATTTGATGGGGTTCATATTGTAAACAGCCCGGACTAAAAAGTTGCTCTCCCTTTTATCGTCCTCATCTGACGACCGGACCTTATAATTTATGGGGGTAATGTTATTTGTGGGGTTGATCCCGTCTGCTCTTCCCCATACAATGATCTGCTCTCCAATTATAAAATCGAAATTCCCCAGATAGAGCGACAAATACCCCTCTCTTACAGTGGTGTCGTTGTAATCTTCAAAAAGATCGTCACCAAAGGTATGCCTCAGCTCCAGATAAGCGTTGAGATTGTCATAGGCGCTGCCCGAGAGTTTAAGCGCAAATTCACTGTATTTACTTTTACTTTCTATTTTATTCGTATCTGTATTTTTACCTCCAAAATAAACACCGCGGACATAGCCGTTGATTTGGTAAGAAAAGGGGCTTGAGTTTTTCTGGTCTGAACCGACTACAGATTCTTCAAAAAGACTTAAATCTGCATGGGCAAGCCCTACTAATAATAAAAAGAATAGAACTATCAATTGATATTTCACTTTATTTCGGGTCCTTTAATTGGGTGTTGAAACTATGCGCTGGAAATCCTAATTTTTATTATATCTTTGAGATTCCTTGTTGCCTTACCTCTGCCCGTGTAATCGCTATCTCCAGCGCCTTACCTGCTGCTTATATGCGGTATACTGAGCCCCGAAGGTTTTTTCCATTATGGCCTCTTCAGGGGGAATACACAGATAATGGATACAGATAAATGAGGCACTGAAGAGTGTAAAAAGGAAGAAAGGTAATTTTTTAGTCACTTTATCAAACAGCCGATTATATTCTTTAGCCCTTGATTCTGGACGGTTGTCCAAAATTTTAAACCAGAGTTTATGAAACGCTTTGTCAAAGCTGGTAATTTGATCTGTTGTTATTTGGTCGTTTCCCATCATATGTCCAAGGCTTGTTAATATTAATTTGCATAAACATATACCGATCTTCGTTTTAAATGTCAACCGTAATATTTGATATAATCAATTAATTGAATATCTATATAGTACCATTTTATTTATTATCGAATATAGCTTTATTTTGAATCCCCAGCCCATCATTAAGTTGCTATAGTTTTGACAGGCCAAAGATGCTGACAAACCTGGGCCAAAACGGTAAGAGGTATGGATAGAGTATTCGTCAGTTGCGTTGGGTGATCTGTGATTCCTCCGGTGACAGGCAGGTGCTAACCCATTGTATATTAAAAGGGAACTTGGTAAGCCCATATTTCTCCTTCTAAGGAGGGACAGCTAACCGACCACAAGGTCGTGCCTATGGGAATATGGGTAGAAGGAAACTGGAAAAATAAAGCGTCATCCAATGTGACGTTCAATATTTTACTTGACATATACAACGTAGATCGTTAAGTGTTGATTTCGAACAAACTGACCGACATAGGAGGTTGAATGGCAGATGGCAAAAGAACAGATTGGCAAGTTTAACAAGTCTTTCCATAAGCTCTGGCTTAAGATTATGACCAGCAGACCGGAATCAAAATCCAAAAAACTTAAAGGGCTGACCTTTTCAGATATTCACGTCATCAGCATGGCATATGAAGAGCCTGATATCATTCTTAAAGATATCAGGGAAAAACTGAAACTCCCGCAAACGACCTTAAGCAGCATCGTGGCCAAACTGGGAAAAAAAAATTTCTTCAAAAGGTCATTAATCCAAGGGATTACAGATCGTTTTCCCTTAAAATCACAACCAAGGGAAAGAAGATGATGGATGCCCATATGAAATTGGATTATGAACAGAATCATCATATTTTATCGTCACTTGAAGCAAATGAAAGACAGGAGTTTATTAAGTTGTTTACCAAAGTGGCGGATAAATTTAATTTCTGATCCGGATGGGACGCTGTTTTTTGAATATATAACAATGCTGTCTGAATATTTTTTTTACTTACTTATAACGAAAATAAAATAAGCCTATTATTGTAATATAACTTTTATCGTTAAATAATATATATGTTGTAGATCATGGAATTCCCCCTGAACATATAGAAAACACCCTAATAAATTAATGAAGAGGATAAAATCAAATGAATAAAACAATAATCGTAAATCAGGATAAATGCTCGGCATGCGGTGATTGCCAGAAAGTCTGCCCACAAAAAATATTGAAAATCAGGAAGGTCAGTTCCGATGAAAAACGGAACATGAGCTTTTTCCAGCGAATAGACTGCTTTTATCATAAAAACAACAAGCTTGAGGTCATTGATCCAGAAAACTGTATTGGATGCGGATTATGTCTACCCGCCTGCTGCCACAAAGCCATTACCCTGGAAGACAAATCCTTTCAATGCGTTACTATAGAATGAAATAACCAAATGAATATCGTTCACAAAATAAATATAAGCATTTTTATTTCTACCGGATACAAGCTGGGGATCTAATTCCCAACATTTTGAGGGATTTTTTCCCAGCCGATTTCAGGGAAGAGTTTCGGACACCATCTAATTCCGTTGATTTAATCCAATGAATAAAATTTTTTGTTAATGGACTTGATGAAATTGACAGTTACAAAATAAATCGATAAAGTATATTTCATACCATTTATTAAGGGGAAATTATGAAAAGCACTATTCCGGTTCTGATTGGTTTTCTAATTTTTTGTTCAACTTCTGCTGGTGCTTCATCAACAGAAGAAATCGGCTTATTGAAAAATATTTCCGGTGATGTAGTGATTCAGCGGCAAGAGACAAAGATATCAGGTCAAAAAGGCTTAACGCTTATGAAAACAGACAGGTTAACCACAAAAGATGAAAGTTATGCCGGTATTATCTTCAATGATGGAACCACCTTTACAGTTGGACCGAATACTGAATTTGATATCAACAATTTTAAATTCGAACCAGATAAAAAATCATATGATTTTTCAGTCTATATAAAAAGAGGATCTATTGTATATAATTCAGGTAAAATTGGAAAACTCTCACCAGAATCGGTCAATATAACAACACCAAGGGCAACAGTAAGCATTAGAGGCACACGATTTATTATTAATGTCGAATAAAAGGGACATCTCATGATTCGAAATATTAGTATTTTTCTCTGTATTATTATCCTTTCTGCCTGTGGGTCCAAAACAACAGTCATCCTCCTTCCGGAAGAGAATGGAAAAACAGGATCTGTTATTGTGAATAGTAAAAATAATTCGCAAGTCCTTGACAGAGCCTACACCTATGCAAGCGTGACGAGTGATTCAGCTAAAATTTTGGTTGAAGAAACGACGCGGGATAAAGTAAATGATGAATACCAGGGTTTGTTGAATGCTACCCCACCAAAACCGGTATCCATTCTACTTTATTTTGAACACGATTCTAGGCGGCTGACCCCAGAATCCCAGGCCCTTATTCCTAAAATATTTGAAATTGCAAAAGAAAGATCCCCTTCTGAGATCAGCATTATCGGTCACACGGATTCCAAGGGATCATCCGAATATAATAATCAATTGGCACTTGAACGTGCTGAAGCTGTTGGCATACTTTTAAGGAATCCAGGGATAGCCTTGAAAAATCTTACAATCAAATCACATGGTGAAAATGATCCACTTGTGGGGACCGGAGACAATGTGTCAGAAGTAAAAAACAGAAGAGTTGAAATCATGATCAGGTAATTTTAAAATCAGTGAAACCCATAATTGAAACGTACAACCGCTCAAGGCTCAATCAATGGTTGATTCTTGCTCTTGTCATCTCCTTTACATTAATATTTGGAATCGGTTCATATTTCGATACATATTTTATTAAAAGCCTTGACCATTTTTTCTATGATAGATTCATGCAAGCGTCTAATTCTCAAAAGGCATCGTCTCGTATAACGATTATTGATATTGACGAGACCAGCCTCTCTGGAGTAGGTCAGTGGCCATGGCCTCGTTACAGGGTTGCTCAACTTGTCAAAAGCATAAATGATTTGAAACCCCACGTTATAGGGTTTGACATCGTTTTACCCGAGCCGGATAGAACCTCATTAAACAGCATCCAGGACCAATTCCAAAAAGACTTTGAGTTGGATCTCGGATTCACAGGCGCGCCAAGTTCATTGGCGGATAATGATGCTTATTTAGCCTATATTTTCAAGCAAAGTCCTATTATTGGTGCCCGATATTTTTATTTTGACCATTATAACAAAGAAGCAACCTGTTTTTACAATTCTTTTGACGTCTCAGACGAATCCGGAGAGCTCCAACTTCATTCTGCCAGTGGAATTTTATGCAATACCCCTAAAATAGCAAATTCGCTAAAAATCACTGGATTTACAAACAATCAATATGATGAAGACGGAATTATCAGAAAAACGCCATTGCTGATAAACTATAAGGGACAGATTTTTACACATTTTTCTTTTTCAACGTTCTTAAAGTTACAGGGAATTGATCAGGCTGTCATATTAAAAGACCATTTCGGATTGTATATTAAAGCAGGGCATTTTAAAATTCCCATAACTCAAGATGGCTATATTAATTTATATTTTTCAGGCCCTGCAAGACAATACAAATATATTTCAGCTATAGATATTTTAAACAATACCTTTTCTTCGGAAGACATAACCAATAAGATTATTCTTATTGGCTCTTCGGCAATCGGTTTAAACGATATACACCATACTGTCTACGATTCCCAATTCCCTGGGATTGAGATCAATGCCGTTATTATAGATAATATCATGGCTAACCGCCTGATCGTCAACCCCGGGTGGAGTAAACAGTTAATTTTTGTTCTATGTCTTCTAACAGGAATGATTTTGATCTTACTAATGTTTCAAGGGTACGGACCAAAGTTATTTTTTCTTGTAGTCGTTTTTTGGATCTGCTTGATATTTTTCACAAGCCTTTATCTGTATTACAACCAGAATGTATTTATTTCTCCAGGCCAACCGATCCTTTTATCAATAGTTTATTTTTCCATATTTTCTTTTTTTCGGTTTGTCCAAACCAGACAGGATTCTTATGTATGGTTCAAAAAACTTGCCAGTTCCCAGCAATTAACCATGGAGGCCATGGTTAGCCTTGTAGAAACAAGGGATCCGGAAACCGGCCAACATATTAAAAGAACCCAGCATTATGCAAAATGTATTGCCGAATATTATAAAAAGACAGGCAGATTTCCAAAAATCGTGACAGATGAGTATATCGAAATGCTATTTTTATCAGTTCCATTGCACGATATAGGGAAAGTTGGTGTCCCGGATCGAATATTGTTAAAACCAGGCAAGCTTACCGATGATGAGTTTGATCTGATGAAAATGCACACCTCCTTTGGAAGAGAAACCATTGAAAGAGCAACAAAAAATTTACAAGGGGATAATTATTTAAAACTTGGAGCTGAAATTGCCGGATCCCATCATGAGCGATGGGATGGAAAAGGG
>JADGFI010000129.1 GCA_016743945.1 Desulfobacteraceae bacterium | reverse complement strand
GTTAATGATGTGGGGCTGTTTGAGATCAACGAAGCCTTTGCCGGCACATCCACCGGCATCAATAAGGTTCTGGAACTGGATTCGGAAAAGGTGAACGTGAACGGTGGTTCCGTGGCTTTGGGCCATCCCATTGGTGCCTCCGGTACCCGGGTTCTGACTACCTTATTGTATGAAATGGCAAAAAGAGATGTGAAAACCGGCCTTGCTTCGCTGTGTTTAGGTGGTGGAGAGGCTGTGGCAATGGTTGTCAACCGGTAGTGCCCGTTTTTTTTGAACAGACACTTAAATTATATTCAAACCCGGTACGCAATGGTATGCCGGGTCAATTCTTTTTCAAGCTGAATGTATAGGAGAACAGAACAATGGAAGTAAAAACCTTTGGTGTTGTTGGTTCCGGTCAGATGGGCAACGGCATTGCCCAGGTGGCTGCTGCGGCAGGACTGAATGTGATCATGAGCGATATCAAAGAAGCGTTCTGCGAAAAAGGCCTTGCTACAATCGCAGGCTCTTTGGAACGTCTGGTAAAAAAAGAAAAAATAACCCAAGCTGACAAGGATGCCATCCTTGCCAGGATTGTCACTACTACGGATTTAAAGGATATGGCCAAGGCCGATTTCGTGGTGGAAGCAGCCGTGGAGCGTGAAGACCTGAAATTCAAGATTTTTAGGGACCTGGATGAGAGCTGCCCTGGGCACGTGGTCCTGGCCAGCAACACCTCATCCATTCCCATCGGCAGTATCGCAGCCCAGACCTCCCGGCCGGACAAGGTTATCGGCATGCATTTCATGAACCCCGTACCCATGATGAAACTTGTGGAGGTCATCAAAGGGATTGCCACTTCCGAAGAGACCTTTAAAC
>JADGFI010000128.1 GCA_016743945.1 Desulfobacteraceae bacterium | reverse complement strand
GTATTTATAATGATAAAAAACTTTTTTTTTTCAAATTTATTTTTATTTTAAAATTTAGAAATATTTTTTTAAAATCGAAAAAAAATATATTACGCTCTTTTAGGAGCTTTTGAAAATATAAAAAAAAAATAAAATATAAAAAATACGCATAAGAATTTTTTTTTTTTAATTAACAAATTTTGTACTAATTTCTGCTAAAATAGTCATATAAAGTCTTCTATTTTATTAAGTAATAATCATTTCCTAATTATATTTTGCAAGCAGGTACATATGTAGCTAATCTACAATTGTATTAAAAAAAAATTTGAAAAAAAAATTATTTCCTGGAAAATTTTTTATATAGGTCAAATTTTTTGTAATTCTTACAGGAAATCCTGGAAAAAAATTTTAAAAATAAAAGACTATTATATTTTCATTAAACTTGTATATATCTATAAGTGTATGAAATTTCATTCAAATCGGATAAGTATAAGTTGGTTTATTTTAAGATCAAAATGCTTTTCCTATCTCTTCCATGTTAAATTTTATATGTCACATATGTTATTATGTAATAGCCATCCGCGCCCTTTAAACTTAAGAAAATCAAAAAAAAAAAATGGTACCCCATTACATATGGTCTCAAGATTGATGATGCCAAAAAGGAGCCAATTCTAGAAAATTTAGCCGTTTATGAACCACCTTACTGTACAGTAGGGTGGAGTGAAATCATACTTTTTTTTTCAAAATAAATTTAGACAATCATTTATACTAATAGTAGACAATATAAAATATAATGGTGAAAAAAAAATTGAAATCGGTTGGGTAGTTCCTGAGCGAAATGGCCTAGAAGTTTAACATGGTTTAGATACAAAATTTATAATGGAGTGGATAGGAGATAATTTTAAAAC
>JADGFI010000127.1 GCA_016743945.1 Desulfobacteraceae bacterium | reverse complement strand
ATAATAAAGCTAGTAAAGAAAAATATTAAAACTAATAATTGTATTAATTCAATTCAAAATTTGTAATAGTAAAATAATGGTTATGTAACATGATAAGTATTTGTCTATTATGTGAAAACTAATTAAACTATTATTGAATGAATTTAACCGCCAATTAGTAACCAATCAATATTCGTCCTAGAAATAATACTATAGTAGTTGATTATAATATATACTTACATATTTATATATTCTAACATCAACGTTCTAATCGCTAACATTGATTGTATCAACAGAGGCAAATGCCACGGAAAACCAGTTCCCAATCCAGTTTCTGGTTGTTTCTGTGACGAAGCATGTGAAAGATTGGGTAACTGTTGTTTATGTTAGTTATACAATATTAAAACCATTGCTAGTGTAGTAGTAGTAGTAGTAGTAGTAGTAGTAGTAGTAGTAGTAGTAATATGACGTATTCTGACTCTCTTAAGGATTGACAGATCTCTTGGCGGTAACCAGCTCCACCATATCAGTCCCCCTACTCTATAGCCATGCTTATATAGTGCGAAATAGAACTTGGTACCTTCTCGTAGTGGAGTCGTATTAACTAGAGCCAAGCTATCGTCCGTAACATTCATGGTTCATTCACCGTTCGACGTGAGAATGGGAGACTCAGGCGTGATAATGAATTTCAGGGTCCTTGCGCCCTTGGAAAACTCTTGTAGGGAGGTAGAGTATAATAAAATATGACGGCTTAGGGCTATGCAGCCTGCAGCAACTGTAGTATTCGTGCCCCGGTAATCCCTAAGCAGACGGAGACAAAATAGTCGTGTGACGTATATGTAATGGATTTATGTTCATAGTTACGTCATCTATATTTCAACTATAGTTAGTTACATCGTATATCACCAAGCATATACAC
>JADGFI010000126.1 GCA_016743945.1 Desulfobacteraceae bacterium | reverse complement strand
AACAAGGACACCGGAGAATCCCTTGAAAACCGCCCGGACATTAGCGCTTTTGTCAAGCTGGGCTACTCCAACCCGGATCTGGGCATCAGGACCAGCTTCCGGCTTACCTATATCGGTGAACGCGAGTTTGACGCCGGAAATGAAACAGCCGTTACCCGGGCAGATTTTAGAATTTCCAAAAAACTCTCCCGGCAGATGGAATGTTTCACCGGGGTGGACAATATTGCCAATGCCTATGTGGACGATGGCCTGGAGCCCATGTCTTTTTATGCTGGACTGAGCTTTTGTTATTAATTTAACCGGGTGCCCAGGGGACAATGATCCGCCCCGGACGACATCTCAACCCCTTCATCGGATCTCAAAGGAAAAATCATGATTTCATTCAAACAGCACCGCACCCTGGCCCTGGGGGCCTTAATTCTTATTGTTGTCTACTTGTTCCTGCCCGGTTCCTCAGGTGCAGCCATCCCGGATCCTGCCCGGTTCTTCCTGGTCAGTGTCGGATGCGGAGACCCGGACAATATCACTTTAAAAGCCAAAAAAACCATTGAAAAATCACAACTTGTTTTTTGTTCCGAAGAAATGAAAGCGCTGTGGCCTATGCTCAAAGGAAAAGAATGCCTGCCCCGGCCACCCATTGCCATCCACAAGTATTTCAGGGCCCTGAAATCAGGTTTTGCCCAGGGAAAGGTGGCCAAAAAAGGAAAACAGGACCAGGTTGAAAAAGCCCTCGACGCATTTGTCCAAACCGTTACCAATGCGGTCAAGTCAGGAAAAACTGTTTGCCTGCTGGAACACGGGGACCCCTGTATCTACGGGCCCTATATCTGGACCATGGAGGTACTCAAGGACCTTGACCCCAAGGTGATCCCCGGAGTGAGCAGCTTCAATGCCGCCAATGCGGCCCTGGGAAAAGGCCT
>JADGFI010000125.1 GCA_016743945.1 Desulfobacteraceae bacterium | reverse complement strand
ATTTCCATCTGTTTTCCTCCGGGCACCTGCTGACGGTATACGGGTCAATCGGGTCACATCTTGAATTGTAAATAAAACGCTTTATACTTTTTTTTCAACCTGTTGTCTTCTTGAATTTGTTTCTTGATCGCAGAAACACTTTTACTGACCCCCTGTGAGCAGGGGTCAAGCCTGCCTTTAACCCATTATTGTCATTTTTGGGCTACCGACTTAAAGCGGGACAGTTTGAACTGGTTGATGAGAGTTTTTCCAGCACAGAAGCTTCAAAATAAGGTCTCCCGGAAGATGCTGATTCTACGGGGTGTCCCGGCTTAAATCGGTAGCCCATCGTGCCTGCGAATATTTGGTGAGTATAGCTATGTGTCGCAGGTTGCCAAAAAATTTTGTTTTTCCGATACATTAAAATATTTTTTAAAAATTCAATAAGGTTGGTACAAATATTGAGAAGCAGGTTCCGTGCCAATAATAGGCTTTTCTTGAAATTTTTTTAACATTTTTATTTCCTTTTCTATTTGTCATTGCCATAACACAACCTCCATTAAAGTATCATAAAAACCAACAATATCAAATAATTATATTACTCGTCTTAACTTTATGACATTGACCTTCACCCTGCAAGATACGCCGAGCTTTGCTCGGCGCGATAACGTTTCCAAATAACCGGCTTGACCGGTTCATTTGGTTTGTTGAAATATTCGATCTGATTTTCTTATAATACTCTTTTGGGCCCTGAAAAAGCAATTATAGCCCCCTTTTGAGAGGTGCTTTTAAGCTACTTCCTTAATTGACAACCTTCTTGCTTGGTCCGACCCCATCTGAAGACCCCATCTGAACATCTGAACCCCATCTGACTAATACATCTGACACCCCATCTGACAAAATCAAAATATGCCGGAAGAGAATTTAACTGGCAATGGCTGTTTCCGGCCAAAGAA
>JADGFI010000124.1 GCA_016743945.1 Desulfobacteraceae bacterium | reverse complement strand
TATTCTAGGCAGGGACGGTATTTTGAAGCCGAGCCCCTGTGTAAGGAAGCATTGCAATTGAATATAAAGGTTGTGGGGAAAAATGACCCCTCTACTATTGCCTGCTTGAACAACCTGGCGGATTTGTATTCTAGGCAGGGACGGTATTTTGAAGCCGAGCCCCTGTGTAAGGAAGCATTGCAATTGAATATAAAGGTTGTGGGCAAAAATGACCCCTCTACCATTGCCTGCTTGCACAACCTGGCGGTTTTGTACGAATCGCAGGGTCGGTATTCTGAAGCCGAGCCCCTGTTTAAGGAAGCATTGCAACTAAGTGAAATAATTCTTGGAAAAGACCACCCCTCTACCGTTACATTCTTGACGAACCTGGCGGGTTTCTATACAGATCAGGGCCGGTATTCAGAGGCTGAGCCGCTACTTCAGCATGCATTGAAACTTAATGAAAGGGTTCTGGGAAAAGACCACCCTAATACAATGTCCTCATTGGACAGTCTGGCTCATTTGTACGAATCTCAAGGCCGGTATTCTGAGGCCGAGCCCCTGTTTAAACAGGCATTGCAGCTTCGTGAAAAGGTTCTCGGGAAAGATAACCCACAATACATTTCATCCTTGAATAATATGGCCCTTTTGTACAAATCTCAGGGTCGGTATTCTGAGGCCGGGCTCTTGTTTAAAAAGGCATTGCAGCTTCGTGAAAAGGTTCTCGGAAAAGATAACCCTGATACCATTACCTCGATGAACAACATGGCGAATTGGTACTTAACACAAGGCCGGTATTCCGAAGCCGAGTCGCTGCTTAAGCAGGCATCGCAACTTCGTGAAAAGGTTCTCGGAAAAGATCACCCTGATACCATTTCCACTTTGAACAGTATGGCGGTTTTGTACACAAAGCAGGGTCGGTATTCTGAGGCCGAACCTTTGTATAAGTTGGCATTGCAACTTCGAGAGAAGATT
>JADGFI010000123.1 GCA_016743945.1 Desulfobacteraceae bacterium | reverse complement strand
GAACAAGGTTGGATGCACTTCAGCAACCTACGTGCGCAGCAGGTCGAACAAAAAATGGAGTTATGGCAAGACCTATCCAGCGCAATGGACAACGATCAATTTTATCTGGTTTTTCAACCACTATTTGACCTCAACAGCAATTCACCTCGTTCTGCCGAAACGTTATTACGCTGGATTCACCCAGAACATGGTCCTATTTCACCAGCTGTCTTTGTACCCCTTGCGGAACAAAGTGGGCTTATCTCTCGCTTAGATCACTGGGTACTTAACGCTGTAGCAAAGCAGTGTCGTCAATGGATAGATAAAGAACTTTCATTTCCGCGAGTTGCCATTAATTTATCCGGCATTAGCTTCTTACGCAGTGACTTTGAAACCAAATTATATGAAATATTTAACGCTTATGACGTCCCGCTTAATAATATTGAACTTGAACTCACCGAGGGCGTTCTGATAGAAGATCTGGCAAGAATCCAAGACAAATTAAAACGCGTAAGAAACACTGGAATCACCATATCAATTGATGATTTTGGCACAGGGTACTCATCCCTCAGCAGGATTAAAAACCTACCTGTAGACCACCTAAAGATCGATAAGTCATTCATTGATGACCTAGATGTTAATAACCAAGACTTAAAAATTGTTCAAGCTATTATCTTGATGGCCCAAGGCCTGCAACTAAAAGTGGTCGCTGAAGGTGTCGAAACAGAACATCAGTTATCTATTCTACGTGAAGAAAAATGCGATATAGTCCAAGGCTTTCTTTTAAGCCGCCCGCTTTCGGTCAGTGACTACGAAGCGTTACTTGATGAAGACCTTATAATAGAAGGCTAACAACCAAGCATTGCACGACGAAAAACAACATTCAAATATCGATAATAAGGCAAACACTCTTAAGCCCATGCGTACACCAAGATTTTACGAACAACAGCCTTTACAACTCGACAACGAAATAGAACTCAGC
>JADGFI010000122.1 GCA_016743945.1 Desulfobacteraceae bacterium | reverse complement strand
CATCATGATGTGTCTACAGACACGTATACACAAACGTGTTAATGTATATTCATAAACTTATACAATGAGGTTTTGACTGAATAATCGTAATAACATATTGCCAACATATACTTAAATGAATTGAATGTTATCGTTATTCTTCCCAGGATGACTCCGTGACTGCAATGTGTAACGCGAGTAGCTGGTGGAACAGACTGCACTGTCGTACAACTTATCGGCTGTTCAGCATAACGCGTCGTCCGTTATGTAATCAAACTACTAGTACAACCCAGCCTGCTACTACTACCACCACTACATCGACCACCACTATACCTACTACTACTACTACTACTACTACTACTACTACTACTACTACTACTACTACTACTACCATGCTTACCACCACTACTCCTGACGTCACCACCACCACCACCACCACAAATCCCACTAACGTTACCACCTCCGCATCGGTGTCGCAAGATATAACTACTCCTACTAAACTCATAAATTCCACTGGTACATTGGCTGGTAACGATGGAGTCTCTCATCAGAACTCTAGTATCCTATTCCCCGATCGCGTAGGGAAACCTATAACTCTACTATTTCATAATTCGTATTTTGGTTCCCAGAAATGGGAAATGCTTAATTTGGTTTGTTGTACTCTGTTTTTTTTACTAAACTACATTTTTATTTTTATCTAAGCAAAATAGCCTTACTATTAAAATTCAATTAAAATATATAACTAATATTATTTGTTATCTTATATTACAAATCAATTGTAACTCTACTCAAACTTCGTATTCATTCTCTCTCCTTATCATCCGTACCATAATTTTCTCGTAAATTATAAATTATATGCAAATTTTAAAAAATCATTTTAAAAAACGATTCACATAATCTTCTTCATACTTATACGAATTATTAGACGATATCTCAAACTATATCCTCTCTCCTCTCACCCATAGTCTCTCGTCTCTTGTCCCGAGC
>JADGFI010000121.1 GCA_016743945.1 Desulfobacteraceae bacterium | reverse complement strand
GCATTAAATCAAATATATATTAAATCAAATTAAAATAAAGCAATAAATCAAATATATATTAAATCAAAATAAAAATGCTAAATTTATAATTTTTTTTATATTCTCTTTCTCGACATTCCCTCGATAATCCCTCAATAAAAGCCTTTTCTTAACTTTCCACTTACAACCTACAATAACTATTTAGTAAGCGGTAAAAAGCTCTCCGTGATTTATTTTATTGACCTCAAATACCCCTACTACACCTTGAAACCCCTAACCATATCATTAGCCCCCTATATAACCCCCCAACTAACCCCTTAAATCCCGGTGCATAAGGTTATCGCTGGCAAACACGACAACCAGTTCCCCCTGGTGATTTGGCAGACTGGATCCGGTACCCAGACCAACATGAACGTAAATGAAGTGATCTCTAATCGGTGCATTGAACTCATGGGCGGACGTAAAGGATCCAAAACACCCGTGCATCCCAACGACCACGTCAATATCGGACAGGTCAGTCGATATGGTTTAGTTGTAGATTGTAGAACTCTACAATAATACATGTGGTTTAGTTAATTTATTTTAATGACTAATTGTGCCGGAGCAATCATTCGTCAAAGTAACAGAAATGTAAATAGAAATATAAAAATGTCAATAAGTAGTAAAAAAAAGAAAACTATCTATAGTTGTGATTTAGATAAAAAAATTAAGGCATAGCGGGATATGCCTGTTAGAACAGATGTGTTTTCAGCAATGATTTGAAGGTGGAGGTGACGGTAGCAGAACGTATAACAAGTGGAAGGTTATTCCAGTAATATGGTATTGAAATGCTCCAAGCACAAATATTTGAAGAAATATCATATATTTATAAAAAAGTGTTAAACCTACTAATCAATAAATCAGAATTACAAATGACAATACCTTGTAGAATTTATAGAACGACATAAGAACATCTTTCAACGATCTCACCAGCATCACCACCCTTGGTCTGCAC
>JADGFI010000120.1 GCA_016743945.1 Desulfobacteraceae bacterium | reverse complement strand
ACAATGTATAGATCAGACATAATAAGTTAATTAATAATTATAATAAAATTAAAATATCATATTTGAGAAAATAAAAATATGTAATAAATAATTTATTTCATTTGTATTACATTTTAATTAATTTTATATTACAGATATCTGGCATATGATGCATGTTCAACATACATACTACATGGAACTACTATTCAGTAAAAATCAAGACGTCTAAACTTATTTGTGATATTTGATTATTTGTCATATATCGGCATATAAATGAGCCTAATATATTATTTTGTTATATTTTAATTTATATATTTCAACAAATTTATAATATAATATTCTATGATTATCTTGTAAAATAAATATTTTGTTTTAGACATTTTGTTATTTTGTAGCTATTTTTAATATCCTTAAACTATAATTATATTATTTTTAGAAAAATAATTAATTTAATAATTCATTAAATTTACATTAATTAGAAATTTTAATTAGTATCACAAACTATTATAGTTTCTTAACATTAAATTATTAGAGTTAAATCTATATATTGCCTATATTTAATATATAGTCCAACTCTCCCAAAATAAATACTAATAAGGACAAAATAAATACATTTTTAATTTGAAAATTAAAATCAACTATCTATAGTCAAGTAATTATATAATTTTTTTCCAATATCATATATCTATATATATATATTGCTGAATAGTTTATATCATAGGCTATAAACTATATTAATATTTACAATAATAATAATCCTTATTCATATTACAATAGTTAGTCAATGGCACAATAATGTACAAATATTATATATAATACTCATAAAAATAAAATTTTAAAAATGATACATTAATAATACTCAGTAATAGATAGTGATGCGTTTCTTAGCCTAGATATTAACATTTATTATTGTGTTTTAATTTAATATAAGTGTATATTCTTATAATTAACTAGTTTAACAGTTCACTATCATCATAAGTGCCAATAATATAAATT
>JADGFI010000011.1 GCA_016743945.1 Desulfobacteraceae bacterium | reverse complement strand
TTTATTTATAATCCAAGCTCTATGCCATAAAGAGTCTGTACAACATTGCGCCACTGGTCATTGGGCAAAAAAACCGCCGGACGAGAAACAATGGCGTGAATTTTATCAACGATTCACTGATCTGATTATTGGCCATCAACAGCATAAAGGGGAAGTAGGGACATTGGCTCGCTCATTGATTAAACAAATCGAATCACTTTGGGTTTTTCTTGATATCGTTGAGGTTGATCCAACCAACAACCTTGCAGAACGTACATTACGATTTGGTGTTTTGTGGAGAAAGAGAAGTAAAGGGACCCAAAGTGAAAAGGGTAACCGTTGGGTGGAGCGAATATTGTTTTTTAAACAAACGTGTGCAATTCGATCCTTGAATTCTTTTCCATTATTGGTTGCGGCTATAGATTCACATTTTAAAGGACAAGACCCTGACTTATCTTGGGTTTAATAACTCCATAGTCATTCAACCCCTCTGAACATGTACAAAGATTCAAATTTTTAAAAAAAAGGGGGTTGGGCTGGGACAAAACTTTAGTGGGCGAAAACTATTCGTTTGGTTTTAATGTTGAATTAGGTGCTTACTTAATAATTTTAGCTATAATTATATTTTTTACCCATGAAGGTTCGCCGGTTTTTATCGAAGTTAAACGGAAAGAGAAATTATACTCTATTTGCACGCCGTTATTTAACTTAATATTACTTTGTCTAATGTTTCCTGAGAAGATATGGGTGGGAGCTAAAATGAGATGCTTTTTTAAATTTTTAGATTGATTATCCCTAATCGTAAGTATTTTGTTTCTCAATTCAGTGTCAGCCTTATTATGCTTAGCTGAAATTATGTCTGTGAAAATAATTTTATTGTTTTTAATTAAACGTTCTCGAATCATTGGCATTATTTGGTCCTGGCCTATTCTTTGATAAGTATCATTCACTATTCTTGCCTCTGCAATGATTAACTTTCTATCTTCTATTGATTTATAGTTAAAATCTGCAACAATTGATTCTGCTGTTAGTGAAGCAACCTTTTTATAGTCCAAATAGTTCAATTGACGTGTTTCTATTTCTGAAATGCTATGGCCATCGACAACAGCAACCAACTTAGGGTCAGTTTTGTCTTTATTGGGAAATTTGGAATCTATTGCAGCATAAATCGTGATAGCAAGGGAAATAACTCCAATATAGGTTCCCAATAACGTTAACTTGCTAGGCAATGTCCAATTGTTCCATTGTTGTTTTTTAGGAAAGAAAATGAGTTTCATGTCGTTATTTGCTTTAAATATATATATAAAAAATAACTCTGCAAACCGCCGGACTTATTTCATGATTTTTTGTGGCTGAACTCTGGTGATAGACTATATCAACGCTATTGGCGTTATAGACGTAATGGATTATGATATTGGATAACATTCCTTGTATTCCTATGAAAGTAACGTGAAAAAGTTTTGTGTTATATGGCCAACAGCGCTTTCCTTAAAGAAAAAGCTATCATGTTTTTCAAATCGAGTAAAGGTTGCACGAATGTTCTATATGCACAAAAATATCAGGGCTCATATTTTAAACTCAATTACAACATATAGCAGTCTGCCTTTTTCGCCGAAAAGGCAAGATTATACATTAAAAACCGCCTTTTAGAGGATCCCCGCAAAATCAGGTATTTATATATTTTGTTGATCAGATGGGCTCAAAGATTAATCCTGTATCATATACATATATCCCATGTTTAGATCAAAATGAAATGGACATTTTTAACCAAAATGCGGTGATATTTTTTTCCACAGGAAAAGAGAGTGCCACAGAGACAATATCATTATAAAAAATTAGCATTGATGATCTCGTCCAAGAGGTTGTCAAACCTCAATATTATAGACTTTCAGTCAAATCGAAGCAACATTCCCTTGTTTGCTTTCCCTGTTGGAATAGAAAAAAAAGGGGGAGGATTTTCCCATACGATAAAAAATGAGATTAGCGTTGAATAAAACATAAAATATTTGTTATAAGATATGTAGCCCCTGCGGTGTTCGTGATTGTGCAAAAGTCTTTGCCCTAATATTTTGTGAAAGGGAGTTCTCTTTTTTACCGGTGTGCAGATTCCAGATGGTATGGAGAAGCCTAAAGGTAATATTGGATGCCCACCTTCTGAACCAACGGTTCAAAGTCTAAGCAAACAACCCGGCAGTTTCGGGGGGTATCTTTCTGGTTACTTTCCTCTTCATTTTTTGAAAGGGTCTATTAATGGGACAGGGTATGCATTTTAGGATTGATGAGTCCTTTAAAAAATATATGGTGATATTCTGGGCAAATTTATCTCGACTTAACAACCTTTTAATTATTGTAAATATCACCATGTTCTTTTTGTCAGGGCTTGTTGCTCAGGGTTACTACTATACTTTTTACTCCATCAGTTGTTTTGTCTTCGTGGCCATTTTGATTATTCTTCCTGCCCCATTTATCGGCCACCTTTGGTTCTATCTTTTTAATTTGTTAATTGAATTTATCGGCATTTATTTTCTCATAGCCAGCATCATCTATTGGGTCCGTGTCGGTGGCCAAGTGAGCACTTAACAAGACGGATGCACCAGAACAGAAAAAGCAGGCGGGTTTATCGTTTAGTACCTTTGCTTTGGGAGTTTACTGTCTGGCTATAATCATGGCCTTTCAGAATTTGAAAAGCCGCAAGGACTATCCCTTTTTTTATATGAAAGTCTCACCTATATGTCATAATCAGAGGAGTTCCTATATTCGTTGTGGCCGAGAGCCTTACCTCTCTTCGCTGCCGGAACTATTTGAAAATTGGGAAACCTAGGTTTATTATTTGGCCGGGGGGTTTAAGAAGAGGGACAAATGGGATGTGGTGAGATAGCGGCAAGGTATTGCCAAATAGTCAAAAAACCTTGACAATTTAGACTGTTTCACGGTACTAACCCCATGTAAGTATGGATAAATATTAAATAATAAAGGTGATTGAATGCTTGTTTTGGCCAATTTTCTTGAAGCAATCGCTGTGGTATTGGACTATGCGTTGAGTATCTATATGTGGATAATTGTTGCGGGCGCAGTGCTTTCCTGGGTCAGCCCGGACCCGTACAATCCCATTGTCAGGTTTATAAATACGGCTACAGAGCCTGTGTTCTACCAGATAAGAAAAAGACTTCCCGTCAGTTTTGGCGGACTTGATATCTCTCCTATAATTGTGATTTTAGCGATTATTTTTCTTCAGACATTTGTTGTTAACAGCCTCCATGGGCTGGCACGCTCAATTGTTTAATCTACAAAAAGGAGTCTTCATATGGGGGTAACACCACTGGTTGTAAGGCAAAAGGAATTTACAACCCGGTTTCGAGGGTTTGATGTTCAGGAAGTGGATCTGTTTCTGGAGGAGATTTCAAAGGAACTTGAGTCCCAGGGACAGGCCATTGACGCTGTAAAACGAGAAAACCTTCGTCTGAATCTTGAAAATCAGGGGTACCGGAAAAGAGAAGATTCCATGAAAACTGCCATGATTCAATCCCAGAAAGTTTTGGATCAGATGAAGGAAAATGCTAAAAAAGAAGCCCAGCTTACCCTTGCCAATGCGGGGGTCGAAGCGGAAAAACTTTTAAACCGTGCCCACAAACGGCTTTCCCAGCTTCACAGTGATATTATTGAGCTCAAGCGCCAGAGAATTCAGCTTGAAATGCAGATTTCTGCGGTGCTCGAGTCCCATTCAAAAATGCTTGAGATGACCAAGGAAGAAAATAAGGCGGCAGACGAAACCGATTCTACCCTGAAATTTATTCGACAGGCATAAGATTCTATTAACCCCAGGAACAAGGTGTCCCAATGGCCGAGATTGATGCTTTTTTTAAACTCATGCACGAACAGGGCGCATCCGATCTTCATCTGTCATCGGGTCAGCAGCCGGCATTGAGGCTCAATGGTGATATCGAACGGATCAAGTATGAAGATTTGTCCAGCGATAAATTGCGGCGGATTCTGTATGAAATTACCTCCCAGGAAAAAATAAAGGTTTTTGAGGAAACAGGGGATGTGGATTTCGGATATGAAATTTCTGGGTTGGCCAGGTACAGGGCCAATTATTTCATGCAGAAAAACGGAATATCTGCGGTTTTTCGTGAAATTCCTTCCGATGTGCTGACAGCAGAACAACTGGGCCTGCCTACGGTGATTTCCAAACTGGCGGACCTGCCCCGTGGCCTGGTGTTGGTGACCGGTCCCACAGGCTCGGGTAAATCCACCACCCTGGCCGCCATTGTTGATCATGCCAATAAAACCCGGAAAGATCATATTATCACGGTTGAGGACCCCATCGAGTTTGTTCACCAAAGCCACAGTTGCATTGTGAACCACAGGGAAGTGGGACTCCATACCCAGACCTTTTCTTCGGCTCTCAGGGGAGCCCTGCGGGAGGATCCGGATATTATCCTGGTGGGAGAGCTTCGGGACCTTGAAACCATTTCTCTTGCCATTGAAGCGGCTTCAACCGGACATCTTGTGTTTGGAACCCTTCACACCTCCAGTGCACCCAAAACCGTTGACAGGATTATCGAGGTGTTTCCGTCCTCAGAGCAGGCCCAGATCCGTTCCACTTTGTCCGATGGGTTGCGGGCGGTGGTGGCCCAGGTATTGTTCAAGCGCATTGATAAAAAGGGCCGGTGTGCGGCCATGGAAATTCTGATTGCTACCCCTGCTGTCCGGAACCTGATTCGGGAAGGAAAGACCCACCAGATTCCCTCCATGATCCAGACGGGAAAGCAATATGGCATGCAATTATTGGATGATGCCATTATGGAACTCTATAAAAAACACTGGATCAGTGCGGAAGAAGCCTATTCCAAAGCCAATAACAAGGGGGTGTTCAGGCCATTTCTGAAAACGCCTCCTTCTGATTTCACAGAAGCCTGATTTTAGATTTGGCAACCTTAAATTGTTTGAAACCGGAGAATATGCCCATTTTATATATGAATAGGATTATAGCTGACCAGGAGGGGATGGCATGAAAAAACAGCAGATTGATCATATCCTTTCACGGATGCTTGATTCCCATACCAATGTTTCGGATTTGAACCTGACACCGGGCAAACCGCTCCAAGTGGAAAGTTCGGGCCAGTTGGTTCCCGTTGAAATTGAGCCGGACTATGCCCTTTTGACGCCTTTTCAAACGGAAGTTTTTGCCCTGAATCTGATGAATAATAACCGGAAACTTACAGAGACCCTTATCCGGGAAGGTTCCTGCGATCTTTCCTACCAGCTTGGCACCAAGGCCAGGTTCCGGGTGAATATTTTTTCACGATCTGGAAAATATTCCATTGTCTTAAGAAAGTTAGAAGCCAAAATTCCCACCATTGAAGAACTGAACCTGCCAAAAAGTTTTTTGCCCATGGCCGAGGAGAAAAACGGGATTATTTTTGTCACCGGTGCAACAGGCTCGGGTAAATCCACCTCCCTTGCCGCCCTTCTGGACAAAATTAACGAAACCAAATCGGTCCATGTGATAACCCTTGAAGACCCAATTGAGTACCAGCATTCCCAGAAACGCTCCACCTTTAACCAGCGGGAACTGGGCATGGATTTTGACACCTTTGCCAACGGGTTGCGGGCCGCTCTGCGCCAGGCCCCCAAGGTGATTTTGGTGGGGGAAATGCGGGACAGGGAGACGGTCGAAATCGGATTAACGGCTGCCGAAACCGGGCATTTGGTGCTGTCCACCCTTCATACCGTGGACGCCGGCCAGACCATTAACCGGGTTTTGGGGATGTTTTCAACCGAAGAGGAACGGCAGATTCGAATTCGCCTGGCCGACACGGTGAGGTGGGTAGTGGCCCAGCGGCTATTGCCCAAGGTGGGAGGCGGTCGGGTGGCTGCCTTTGAGGTCATGGCCACCAATTTACGGGTAAAAGACTCCATCTTGAATGGGGAATCCGAGGGAAAAACCTTTAACGATATTATCATGGCGGGCAAGGCCCAGGGAATGGTTCCCTTTGACGAGTTCATTCTTGCGCTGTTTGAAGAGGGGCAGATTGAGGAAGCCACGGCCGCGGCCTACGCATCCCGGAAAGATATAGTGGGAAGGGGCCTTGATTCAATAAAGAGTGCCAGGGGGGAATCCACCACCCATATAGATTCCCTTGAGATTGACCACGGATACGAGGGAGAAAAGGCATGAAGGGGAAAAATAAACAATGAACATTACCTGCCCCCATTGTAAAACACGACTGAATATTCCGGACCATAAGATACCCAGGGACAAGGATTCTTCTTTTAAATGTCCCAAATGCCAAGAAAAGGTCCGGGTGCTGGTGTCCCAATTAAATTTATCTGTCCCGGGGCCCCAAAAAAATGAAGTGGTAAAAAAAGAATCCCTGGGGGGGGACCAGGGCCGTGAACAAGCATTGGTGTGTATGGATGACTCACCGGCAAGAGACAAACTTGTGGCGGCTGTTGAGGGACTTTGGTTTCATGTTGAAGCGACAGGTTTCACTTCAGTGGCCTTAAAAAAAATGGCCTATCACAGTTATCCCCTTGTTTTGCTGAGTGAATCTTTTGACCAGGATAAGGGGTTTAAGGCCATGGCCACCCATATGAATGACCTGGACATGTCACTGAGGCGGCGGATTTGCCTGGTATTGTTCAGTGACAGGCTACCAACCGGGGATCCCATGTCAGCCTTGCATTCAAGCGTAAATTACATTGTCGGATCCGACAGCCTGGACCATGTGGAGGTTATCTTGACAACCGCTTTAACAGAACATCAAACTTTTTATACGGTTTACAATGAGTCCATGAGGGCAACAGGCAAGGCCTAACGCTTTATGATGCAAAAATGGTATGACCCCTTCAGTGCCGGCGAGTGGGCCAGGCGGACCTTTTCATTTTTTAACCTGGGGCTTTTGATTTTTACCGTGGCCTTTGGGGTTTCTGAATTCAGGTTCGACTGGTGTGAAAAGCTGGTGGGGTCCTATCTATTGGCCACAAATGATCAAAGGCCTGAAACCGGTGCCCTGTGGGAAACCGGCCGGCAGACATCCAATGCCCACAAGTCCTTGAACCGTATCATCACCCAAAGAGAAGATTCGCGAAGAAGTGTCCACAATGCAGATTCTTTTTATCATCTGGTAGAGAGCCTTGGGCCCGGGGAATGGGTTACTCTGGAAAAGGAACACTTTAAACGGCTGTACCTTTCCCTCGCCCCGGGAATCGGCCGTCAGCTGATAGACCCTTCCCATCTGGTCTGGCTTTTGAGCAAAAATATGACAGATCGAATTTTTTGTGAAGGGATGACCGAGGGGGTTACCCTCTATTTTATCGATTCCCGGAACCGGGTGATTCACCAGATTGACTTAAAAAAGAATACCATTGGCGAAATTCAATCCAGGGATGAACCGGTTCAGGGGCGGCTGACGGAGATAGGGGCTTTTTCAGGCCGTATTTATCCAGCTGAAAAATTTTTTGAGGCCATGTTAAAGCTGCCACCTGAGATAATTCCCGAGTTGATGGTGGACCCAGAGCTATTGCTGAAACAGGAAGGTACCATTCAAGCGGTGGGAATTTGGAACGAAGCCGATGGGGGATATATCAAGCTGGGTTTCGAGTTTTTCCTTCGGGGGGAAAACAAGGTGTTGATGATTCAGGCACGGGAATGGGCGGTCTGGCAGTTAAGTCTTATCCTGAAAGGGGAACAATGAAATTGGTTGTTCGCCTTATATCCTTTTTTCGGATGATATTTTTTCTTTGCCTTGTGCTGGGTTCCATCGGTATCCTTGGCGGGCTTTTTTTGATATTTCATGTGGCCGGGGATTTGCCCAAATTACCCTCGCCTCTGAGTCGGATCATTGAAACCCCCCAGAGTCTGATATATGCGTCCACAGGCCAGGTGCTCATGGGGCTGGGGGAACGAAAGGCCGTGCCCCTGGAACTGGTGTCGAAAAATTTTATGAATGCCATTGTGGCCACAGAGGACCACAGGTTTTTTGAGCACCATGGTATTAACAAGCTTAGAACCCTTAAAGCCTTATACATCACGTTGTTTGAGCCGGGAAGGATCCAGGGGGCGTCCACCATTACCCAGCAGCTTGCCAAAAACTTGTTTTTCAGCTTTGAACAGTCCTGGCAGCGAAAATTCAAGGAAATGCTGGTGGCCCTGCAGATAGAAGCGACCAATACCAAAGAGCAAATTCTTTCTGCCTATATCAACCAGATTTATTTTGGTGCCGGTGCCCAAGGGATTGAAAAGGCTTCCCAGATTTTTTTTGGAAAATCCTCTTCTGAATTGAATCTGGCGGAAGCCTCCCTCTTAGCAGGGTTGCCCAAGTCTCCAACCCAATATAACCCTTTTCGGCATTATGAACGGGCACTGAAACGGCGGGATGTTGTTCTGGACCGGATGGCAGCCATCGGGTTTATTTCACCCCTTGATGCCCAAAAGGCCGCTGCCATACATCCCAAGCTCCACCAAGGCCGGGTGGATGCCAGAAGCGGAAGCTATTTTCTGGATGCCCTGATGAAAGAGTTGATTCTCATCTATGGCGAAGACGTGGTCTTCCATGGGGGAATCCGGGTCTATGCCACCTTAGATACCCGGCTGCAATCTTTTGCCCAGGATGCGGTGAAACAAGGCCTTGAACGGTTGGATGGTCTGATGGGCCTGGATTTAATTGAAAATAGTCTGGATGGAGCTGGCATGAAGGACATTGGTCCGGCAAAAAAAGATCGTCCCCAGGGGGCATTGGTCGCCATTGACACAGGGTCCGGTGCCATCAAAGCCATGGTGGGAGGCCGGGATTATTATGCCAGTGAGTTTAACCGGGCGGTGGACAGCCGCCGCCAGGCCGGCAGCGGATTTAAACCCTTTCTTTATTACACGGCTTTTCAAAAGTTAGGGGTGCATCCCGGGACAATGATGACCGATAAACCGGTATTGATACCGGTTAACGGGGCAAAGGATTGGCAACCCCAAAATTTTGAACACCGGTTTCGTGGGAATATGATTCTAAAGAGCGCCTTGATCCGGTCTGTAAATACCATTGCGGCTCAGTTGGTGGCCATGACGGGTCCTTCCGCAGTGACCACCCTTGCCAAGGCCTGCGGGGTGAAAAGTCCTCTGGAAAATGTCTATTCAGTGGCCCTTGGTACATCCCTGGTCAGCCCCTTGGACATGGCCGGGGCTTTTTCTGTATTTGCCAATCTGGGTATAAAACATGACCCCTTTCTTTTCTGGCGGGTGGAAGATGCCTTTGGGCGGGTGTTGTTTGAGCGGATTGTCCAGAATAAAAAGGTGCTGGATCCGGCCCTGGCCTTCCAGGTGGTGGATATGATGGAGGCGGTTGTGGATAAAGGATCGGGCCGGTCCATCCGGCGACTTGGCTTCCAGGGACCTGCTGCCGGAAAAACCGGCACCACAGACAATTATAATGACGCCTGGTTTATCGGGTTTACCCCGTCTTTGTGTGCATCGGTGTGGACAGGGTTTGATAGAAAAAAAAGACTTAAAAGTCGGAAGGGGACAGGAATTACAGGTGGTCTGGGGGCGGCACCTATCTGGGCTGATTTCATGATCAATGCCATGAAAGGAGAACCGGAAAGGGATTTTAGTGTTCCGAATAATATTCGGTTTGAGGCGGTGGATTCTGTTACCGGATGCGCGCCTGAACCCGACGGCCCTGTTTCCTCGGTGCCCTTAAAAACGGGTCAAGCCATCTGTGAAAAGGAGGTGAAATGACAAGGAACCTTGGAAATTTGAGTCTTCGGCTTTGGATTATCGCTCTTTTGGCACCCCCTGTTTGTTTTTATTTCCTGCCAATGATATTAGGGGTTTTCCCAGAAGTTCATCCGGCAATTTTTGGCGGGCTTTTGCTTTTGTTCCTCGGGGGAGGGGTTGGCGTATCCCTTGATTTTATAGGCCGAACCCGTCTAGAGGGAATGATGAAAGAAGGGGAGATCTGGGAAAGGGCCGGTGTCCTTTCCCGGGCAGAAAAAACATATGAAAACGCCATCAGAATATATGACAGTTTTTTGCTATCTCCTTTGTTTGCCAAAAATATCGGGCGTCGTTTGGCCGGGACCCTGGCCAGGTTTTCCCTCACTGCCGGCATAGACCGCCCTTATCTTAAGCTTGCATCGGCTGTTTATCTTCGATCAAATCCTGGAGATGAAATCCTCGCAATCTTGTGGCTTGAAAAGCTTAAAAAAGAGGGGATGGCCGGGACCCTTGAGCAGGAGGTGTTGACCGCCCTTGCAAATATCCATTATACCCACAAACGGCTTGTAATCCTTTTGGCAGATGTGCTGCTGGATCTGGGGCGCATGGATTATTCTGCTAAACGTGTCTACAAGATGCTTTTGGATGACCCGGAACTGCCCCGGGCGCTTAAAACGGCTTTTCGGGTAAAAATTCATGGACTCTTGGGAAAGCCGCAAGGGTCGGGAGAACCATGGGAATCGACTGAAATTCTTGGAAACAATGGGGCCGGCCGGGTCGTCTCCACATCCCCCGATAGAAGGGGTTTCCAAAAACAGTTTTTCAAGGGTGTCGCAGCTTTTTTTACCAGGGTTGCTATCGTTGTGAAACATGGGGTCAGGGGGCTTGGGGCATCCTTAGGTTTTTGTGTCCTTTGTTTCCGGCGGGCAATTGCTTTGATCAGGGAAAGGGAGCGGATCGGGTTTTATCTTCGGGCAGGGGCCATGGGGATTTTGTCTGTATGGCTCTTGTTTTTCATGGGAAATACCATCGCCCATATATTAAAATCCAGGGTCCTGGTAAAAGAACCCCGGATGATGGAAATCTCTGCACCCAAACCCTTTACCATCCAAGTGGCAGCCTATTTGAAACAAGTTCATGCAGACCGGTATGCGGCCATTTTGAAACAAAAAGGTATTGTCCCCATCATTATAACGGCTAAGGGGGGCGGCAAAACCTGGTATGTGGTGAGAATCTCTGAATTCCCGGATAAAGTCACTGCCGCAGCGTTTGGGAAAAAACTCAAGGCCGAAAAAATCATAGACGATTTTTTTGTGAGTAATAAATAGAAAAATTTTCAAAGCGTTTTGTTACAGGTTAATCACCTTGTCGGCATATTGCATGGCCGTGACAATATCCAGCATATTGGTGGTCTGGCCGACCTTTTTTTCTTCCATAAGTCCCAGATGGGTCAGGCAGGCCCCACAGACAAGAATTCCAACTTTGTCGGCTTCCAGGGCCTGGAGTTCTTCCAAAACCGCTGAATTACGTATGGCCAGTTTTACACCGTGGTTGACAAATACAAGTTGCCAGAGGTCTTCTCCCATCTCTTTCAGGGTTTTTATATAATTAACCATGAGTTTTTCACCTAACTCATGGTCTCCTCTGCCCATTTGGCTGGAAGAGATCATGACCATAATTTTTTGGGAAGATCCAGGATCATTGGTGTTTTGGGGGGCCGGTGCGGATTCAATTATTTTTGCATCAGCAACTTCTTTTATACCTTCCACGGCAGAAGAGATGCCATTTGAGTCAACAGAAACTTCAAATCCGTGAAAGCTTAAAAAACGGCTGACGTTTTCCACCGCGGCATCATTGTCAACCAGTATTCTGACCTGGCTCAGGGCATTGGCTTCAAGAAGTTTTTTTGTCTGCAGCACCGGGGCTGGACAGTCTAATTTTCGACAATCAATTTCTTTTATCATATTTTTCTTCTCTTTCTGGTTGCAGATTGATCTTTTAATTTAAGGAGAGAGGGCAACGAAGTCAAATAGTGATATCCAATGGAAATCCATAAGGCTATTTATATTTTGAATAGGTGAAAAAGATTTGACACAACCCTTCGGGTGTGGTCATTATTCTAATAGTAGAATAACAGATTTTTAAAGGAGACAGATCATGATTATTATTTCAAATGTGACCTATCCGCCGGAAGGAACCCGGGAGATAGCCAATCGTTACTTGACAGCACCGGCGTTGCCAAGCTTTATCACCAAAAAAGGGCCCTATATTTCCGCAAGCAACACCCAGGGGATGCATTCCATTACCTATTATGAATTGGAAAATGATCGGCTGGCAGACGGGCTAAAGGCCATTGGTGACAGCCTGGCCATCTATTTTGGTGTGCCGGGGTATAAATATGATATCAAACCCTATTTTGAGCTGGAGGAAGGCCTGAGTATCCTGGGGTTGTGATACCCTATAAATTTTTTTTTGCCCAACCACAGATGGTTTCAAAGCCGGAGAATTTCCATTTCTGGGGAAATTCCCGGCATTGCAAGGGTTTTACCGAATTGATTTTACAGCCCTTATCCGTGAGAAAAATACACGCTCCGTCTTCTTTTTCCATGAGGGATAAACCGGTACGGTCCTTTGTTAAAATTGTGTATCGGGCAATAAATTCGTGGACAGAAAGTCCCAAAAAAGATGAAATTGCATCGGGTTCATTTTTTTTCAGCCTTACATAGCCCGGCTCCCGGCAGCAGGCATGACAGCCGATACAATGAAAATTTGATAGGTCCATGGCCTTGGTTTTTCCCCTTAAAAATTTGATTCAGACATGATTTATATCAGCACTTTCTGAGCAGATCAAGTCAATGAGCTGCCGGGATGTCAATCGTCGTCTGGACAGGGATACTTTTTTGTTTTTCACCACCACTTCCGCCGGCATGGGTCGAAGGTTGTAGGTTCCGCCCATGGCATAACAATAGGCTCCTGCATCCTGGATGGACAAAAGATCATTTTCCCGGATTTGGGGGAGGAGGCGGTCCTTGGCAAAGAGGTCGCCTGTTTCACAGATATTGCCGCAGATATCGTAGACAAAGGCCTTTCCATCTGGATTGCTGATATTTTCAATTTTGTGGTAGGCATCATAAAACATGGGGCGGATGAGTTGGGGAAAGCCTGAGTCTGTCCCACAAATGGTCCGGTTCCGGTTGTGTTTGATGGTGTTAACCTCAACAAGGAGCCGGCCTGCCTGGGCAGTCAGGTATTTGCCGGGTTCAAACCGAAGTTCTAAGTGCCTGCCGTAGGTGTGGATGAAGCGCGAAAAGCGGTCCACCACCCTGGCACCCATTTCTTTGTAATCAACGGGGACTTCATCGGGTCCATAGGCTACCTTGAATCCGCCGCCAAAATCTAAGAATGTTAAATCCGGGAAATTGTCCCTTGTGGCAATGGACATGATCCGTTCCATGGCAGTGAGAATGGAATCGGGTTTTATTAACCCTGATCCCGTGTGCTCATGGAGGCCGACCACTTTTATATCATATTGAGTTGTTATTTTTTTTACCTTGGCCACATCTTCCAGCAGGATACCAAATTTTGTCAAATCTCCGCCTGTTTTTATCTTGTCATGTTCGCCATCCACCACATCCGGGTTGAACCTCAGGCAGATCCGGGTACA
Organism: Desulfobacteraceae bacterium; assembly: GCA_016743945.1. Lineage (GTDB taxonomy): Bacteria > Desulfobacterota > Desulfobacteria > Desulfobacterales > Desulfobacteraceae > NBML01. The sequence goes on along the minus strand of JADGFI010000011.1, from coordinate 121,265 downwards.
AGGATATCGTTTGGCATATTTTTCAAGCCGGGACAGAGAATCGATGTTCATGAGGACGCCTGTCTCCATGACCTCGTCCATTTCTGTTTCTTTCATATTATTGGCGGTATAGATAATATTTGATGGGTCAAATCCGCAGGAAATGGCCATGTAAAGATCCCCAGGGCTTACGGCATCAATACCGGCACCCAGGTCTTTTAAGGTAGTAAGAACGCAAATGTTGTAATTGGCCTTCATGGCATAGAAGATTTTTAAGGAAGGCCAGGGGAAGGCATCCTGAAATGATCGGTACTGGTCTTTTATCCGATCCAGGTCATAGACATAGGTGGGGGTGCCAAATTTTTCGGCAATGGTTTTCAGCAGGGGGGTATCATTTTTCATATAAAATCTCCGGTTGTGGGGTTATGGAGATAATATACAAAAATCCGGGGTTGTCAAGAATAATATTCTCTCTATATCAAATTATACAGAATAATATTCTTATGTTTTACACAAATAGTGTTAGATTGGGGGTTGCCAGGGTTTCTGGAGCCTCTTTTAACAAGCACTCTATATTGATGCAGATTTGTGCCATGGTATCTCCCTTTATCAGTTTTTTTAATATGGCCTGGGAGAATTTAAAATTGGCACAAAAATAAGGGGCAAATTTTTTAAACATTTTTACGGCAAAATGATCGTCATAGTGTTGGCACAGCAGATGGGTGAGGCGAAGGGCCGTGAAATGGTAAATATCATTCCCCGGCACAAATCCCTTTGTCCACTGGGCGAAAATCCAGGGCCTTGCCACAGCCATTCTCCCTAAAGAGAGCCCTTGGCAACCGGTCTGGTCCATCATTTTAATGCCATCAGAATTGTTAAAAAGATTGCCATTGCCAAAGACCGGTATGGAAACGGCATCGTTTACCCGGGTGATGATTTCCCATCGGGGGGGGCGATTTCGTCTGTCAGGGGCCACCCGCGGATGGAAGGTTAAGGCATCGGCTCCGGCATCTTCAAATCGTTTTGCCATGTCAACTGCAAATTGGGGATTGTTTTCCCATCCGGTTCGAAATTTTACAAAGACAGGGCAGTCGACCGCCTGCCTGACCGCGTTCACAATTTGGGCGGCAAGATCCGGGGTCTTTAAAAGGGCTGCCCCGCATCCTTTTTTACAAATGGCCGCCACGGAACAGCCAAAGTTAAGGTCCACACCGAAAAAACCTTCGGCCTCAATGCGGCGGGCTGCAAGCGCCATACTTTGGGGCTCTGATCCGAAAATTTGGCAGACCAGAAAGGCAAGTTCCTCTTGGCGCCAGGTAAATACATTGGAGAGAACCGGGTTTTCATGGGGCACTGCCCTGGCGCTGCACATACCGGTAAACAAAAGACCAAACCCGCCAAATTCGGTTATAAGTTCCCTAAGGGCAATGTGTCCCAGGCCTGCCATGGGGGCCAGCACCATTCTATTTTGAATGGTTTTATTGCCAATGGGCAGGGGTGTGTTCAGATAGCAGGCCAGGTCTTCTTTTGTGGTTGTTATTGTTGTCATGTTGGTTGCAGTGCTGTTATCGGATTATTGATTTTGGTATCGTCTCGATTGCCCGGGTTAAGAAAAAAGAATATATAGCTGAAATTTAAGGGGGTTGTCAATGGGATGGGTAGAATCTATTTTGAGAAAAACAAGACCCTTTGATTTGAGCATGAGGGGAAATTCATTGTTCTAATGCCTGTTTTTTGATTGTCGTTGAATGAAATCCAAAAAAAAATTGCTGTGATCTTGCCATAACCCATGGATTGATTGTAAGTTCTGCCTTGGGGGATGGCAAAATATTAAAAATGGGTTTTGTAATGCACCCCTTTTGCCTTGGGAAAAAGGCTGGTGATGATACCGTGATCCAGCACAAAATAGCAGACACAAAAAGGAGAGGTCATGGATTCATTCAAGTCGTTGAAGGACCATGTTTATCACTATATTTCAGAAAAAATTAACGATGGCAGCCTTTTGCCGGAAAGCAAAATCAATGAAAAAATGGTGGTTGATGACATGAACATCAGCAGGACCCCGGTCAGGGAGGCACTAATTCAACTGGCCACCGAAGGCTATCTGCGAAATATTCCCAGGAAAGGATTCATTGTCAAACGGGTGGATAAGGATAAAGCCAGAGAGGTGTACGGCCTGCTGGGCGTTCTGGAGGGATTTGCCGCCAGCCTTTGTGTCAACGGGATGCGCCAGGAGGATATGGATCATCTCCGACACTATTATCAGCAGATGGAAACGGCCATTGAAACCGATGACATCAAAGCCTATTACAACTATCAGAATCAATTCCACGATATTTATATACAAAAATCAGGCAACCAGGAACTTATCAAGGTGATTCAACTGCTTAAAAAAATTTTTATCCGTCAAACCTATACAGAGGAAAAAGGGGGGGAGGGGTTTAAAAAGGTACTCAAAACTACCAATAAAGAGCATAAAATCATTATTGAACTGTTTGAAAAAAGAGACGGAATCCGATTGGAAGAGTTTCTCAGAAGCCACCACTGGAACCCGGAACTCGCTTTTTATGACACATTATGATGGATACGCTATACGCTGCCAAGGTAGGCAGGTTTGTGTTTTATATGCCGGTGGGTGGGTATACCAGTGGGAAAACCAGCGGATATAACTATTTTATTGACAGGGAAATTCAAATATACAATATATTGTATACAAAAATTATTTGATTCGATCTGGCAGGAAAAGACAAGGGTTGAATTGAGCATTTGAACCACATGGCTTGCCTTGCAGGACAGGTGTTTATTTTGCGAACCTCCATGTGAAACCGTTAACAAAAATTGTTTTTATAAAATATGAAAGTACAAAAAATGCCAATATCCAGAACGTGTTATCATTTCAACTCGGCAATCGTAAGAAAACCATCCCCATCCGTGGTTAACGGCCTGCGGGATGAAGACCGGGGCGACCCGGTTTATGAAACAGTGAAATCTGAACATGAGGACTATATAAAAGTCCTTGAAACAGCAGGCATGGCTGTTACGGTGCTGCCCGCTCTGGAGGCTTTCCCCGATTCTATTTTTGTTGAAGACCCGGCCCTGGTATTTAGTGAAGGGGCTATTTTATTAAGACCCGGCAGTGCCTCACGCCGGGGAGAAACAAAAGAGATCGCCCCGGTCTTGTATGATAATTTTGACAAGGTGCTTGAGTTGCCACAACCTGGGTATGCCGACGGTGGGGATATACTGGTAACCCCGGATTCAGTTATGATCGGTATCTCTGCCCGGACCGATCTTGCCGGGGCAAACGGGCTTATCGATCAGCTTAAAAAACTTGGGCTCAAAGGAGAGATTGTGCACACGCCAAAAGGGGTGCTGCATTTTAAAACCGCCTGTTCGCTTCTGGATGAGGAAACGATTCTGGTAACCCGCCATATGTCCCAGTCGGGTCTTTTTGAAGGGTTTGGCCACATGATCCTGCCCGAAGGCGAGGAACCTGCGGCAAACGCATTGAGGATAAATGAAACGGTTCTGATCAGTGCCCGGTATAAGCGCACAATCGACATGCTGGATCAGGCAGGGTTTTTGGTTGTACCTGTTAAAACAGCAGAGATTGAAAAAATAGATGCAGGGCTCTCCTGCATGTCTCTGCGGTGGTTTTCATAACTAAAAAGGAATAAAGGAGATTAAAATGAAGTTTTCACCTAGGATTACAGCTGCACTTTTTGTCATCACCCTTTTTACGGTAACCGCCTCTATCGGGTATGCAGGATCGGTCCGTCTGGGCATGACGCCTGAGCCCTATATGCCCTTCACCCAGATCAATCAGGCCGGTGTATGGGAAGGGTTTGAGGCAGATCTCACCCAGGCGGTTTTTAAGAAAATGGGTATTGCGCACAAGATCAGCCAGATGGCCTGGGAAGGGTTGATTCCTTCCCTTACCGCAAATAAAGTCGATTTCATAGTTGGTGCATTTTCCGTCACCGAAGAACGCCGAAAGGTCGTGGATTTCAGCATGCCCTATTATACAGCACCTTCGGTCTTTGTGGGTATGAAGTCTGACAAAACCAAAATTTCAAATAAACCAGGTGCCGACGGAAAGGGATTGGTTGTTGATGCCAAAGATTTGTCCAAAAAAATCATCGGTGTTCAGAATGCCAGTATCCAGGCTACCTATGCGGCGAAGTTCTTAAGCGGAGTGGATTCAAAGTCTTATCCTGCTGCCGACAATGCCATTGCCGATCTGACTGCCGGGCGAATCGATTATGTACTCATGGATTTTCAGTATATCAAATCCTTCCTGGATTCAAAGGAGGGAGCAGCCTACGAAGTGAAACACGAAGCCCCGGCCAATGTCGTTTTGGGCGAAGGCATGGCTTATGCGGTCCGTAAGGGAGACACGGCAACACTTGAAAAAATTGATGCAGCCCTTGCAGACCTGAAAAAAGACGGCAGTCTTGATACCATGGTCCAAAAATGGTTCCTCAGTAAATAAGAGTGGTCAAGACGAATCAAAAACACCCCCCGCTTTGTTTGGATCAGGGACGGCAGACGCCATGATTTCGACCTATATGGGGTATCTTGCGTGGGGGGCAGGCGGCTGGGGGGATGAATTTTTCTTCGCCTTTATCATGACAATGAAGGTCTCCTTGAGCGCCTACCTCATGGCTGTTCTCTTTGGCCTTATGGCAGCGGTGTTTAAGCTTTCCCGGTCTTGGATCCTGCGCAGCCTGGCAGGGGTTTATATCACGGTTGTGCGGGCGTTGCCCGAGCTGCTGATGATACTGATCGTTTATTTTACCGTGGCAGGCCTGGCTGAGCAGGCCCTTGTATGGGCCGGGTTCGTGGACAAGGGGTTTCAATTCAACCCGTTCTGGGCGGCTGTCTTTGCCCTGGCATTTGTTTCCGGGGCTTTTATGGCTGAAGTAGTTCGATCGGCTCTTTTGGCCGTGCCTGCCGGTGGGGTGGAAGCTGCTACTGCCATGGGCATGTCCCGGCCCTGGATCTTTGTGCGGGTGGTGCTGCCACAGATGATGCGCCACGCCCTGCCCGGCATGGGAAACCTGTGGCTGTCAATCACCAAGGACAGCGCCATTATCTCCGTGCTTGGAGCCTTTGGCGAGCTGCTCTATACCGGATACAGGGCAGCTGCATCAACCAAGGCGTATACATTTTTCTACGGGTTTACCGCGGTATTGTTTCTATTGATTACCATATTCTCCCTTGTTGTCCTCCAGTGGATGGAGAGCCGTCTGAATAGGGGAAGACCATGATGACATTCCTGGGAAATGTGGTCCATTGGCTCCCGGACTTGCTGGCAGCAGCGCCCCTCACTCTGGTGCTGACCCTGGTGGCAGGGGTTTTCGGCCTTGTTTTCGGTACGATTCTGGCCCTTGCCCGGCTGTCAGGACAGCCGTTGCTGTCATGGCCGGCCTATGCCTTTATGTTTGTCATGCGGGGCACCCCCCTTCTGGTCCAGCTTTACCTGATCTATTACGGGTTGGGCCAGTTAATGCCTGGCACCTGGGTGCGCCATAGTTTTTTGTGGCCCTATCTGCGCGAGGGCCTGACCTTTGCTTTGTTTGCCTACAGCATGAACCAGGCCGCCTACAATGCGGAAGTTTTGCGGGGGGCGATCCAGGCAATACCCAAAGGACAAATCGAGGCGGCCGAGGCAATTGGTATGACCCGGTTTCAAATTTTATGGCGGGTCCGTCTGCACCTGGCGTTTTGCAACTGCCTGCCAATATTGATCAGCGATATCATTATTTTATTGAAATCCACGGCCCTGGCCTCCACAATTACCGTTCTTGAATTAATGGGCATTGCCCGGATGATTCAGCGTCAAAGCCTTCAGATCTATGAACCGCTGATCGCATGTGGTCTTGTCTATTTTGCCGTGGTTGTGGTGTTGACCAATATAATGCGGCCAATGGAGAAACGGCTGACCCGCTTTCGAAAAGGACTGGAATAAAATGCAAACCGATGAAATAGCCTTGTCTGTCAGGGATATCCACAAAACATTTGGCAAGAGCAAAGTGCTCAAGGGGGTATCTTTTGATGCCCGTTCCGGCGATGTGATCTCCATCATTGGAAGCAGCGGATCGGGCAAAAGTACCCTGCTTCGGTGTATCAATTACCTGGAAAAACCCGACTCGGGGCAGATCATCCTTGCCGGAGAAGTCATTGAGACCCGGCAGGACAAGGACGGCCGGCAATATCCCCTGAACAAAAAACAGCTGCTTTGCTTGAGGTCCCGTCTGGGTATGGTATTCCAGAACTTTAATTTATGGGATCACCGCACGGTTCTGGAAAATATCATTGAAGGTCCCATATACGTTCTGAAATGTCAGCGAAAGCAGGCTGTTGCCCAAGCCGAAGAGTTGATGGAAAAGGTCGGAATTCTCGAAAAGCGGGACCAGTATCCATCCCAGCTTTCAGGCGGTCAGCAGCAACGGGTGGCCATTGCCCGGGCTCTTGCCATGCAGCCTAGTGTCATGCTGTTTGACGAGCCCACTTCTGCTCTTGACCCGGAGCTGGTGAGCGAAGTGGTGGAGGTTATTCGAAAGCTTGCTACAGAAAACCGGACCATGGTGATGGTGACCCATGAGATGTCACTTGCACGGGAAATATCAAGTCATTTGATTTTTCTGGACAACGGGCGCATTGAGGAGCAGGGGCCGCCAGAACAGATCATGGATAATCCGAAATCAGACCGTTTGCGCCAATTTTTAGGAAAATTTTAAAAGCTGTTTAGGATTGCTACAAAGGATTCTATTAACCTGTTATCAATTCGTCAGCACCTTCAAGCTGATAACAACTTACCATAAAATCAGCAATGAAGATTAATATAAATAAAATTATATTGTAATTGGAAGTTACCGATGGCATTAAAGACAATCACAGCCAATGATTATGAAATTAGCTATATAGATCGCGGCAATGGAATTCCTTTGGTGTTAGTTCACGGTTCTCTCAGTGATTATCGTTCCTGGGGAACTCAGGTAGAATTTTTCAGCAAAAAATACCGAACTCTTGCCTTGAGTTTGCGTCATTGTTACCCAGAACCTTGGTCTGGTGAAGGGGGTGACTTTTCCATACGACAACATGCAGACGATCTTTCTGTTTTTATAAAAAATTTAAATGCGGGCCCTGTACACTTAATCGGGCATTCTCGCGGTGGGGCAGTCATTTTGAAAATGATAACGGCTCATCCTGATCTATTTCGAACGGCAGTGCTTGCTGACCCGGCTCCCTTTAATAAATTTTTATTGATGAATTCAGAAGTTACTGAAGAGATCGAAAAGCGAAATGAAATTGTAAGGAAAGCACTTGAATTTATAAATGTTGGAGATCTGGATAAAGGACTGGAAGTTTTTACAAACTCAGTAAGCGTTCCCGGGACTTGGGGAAAATTTTCTGAAGCTGACAAACAAATTCGTCGAGATAATGCAGGGTCTTTAAAGAGCCTGATAATGGATGCCCAGGAGGCATTAACTTGTGAGGATGTAAAAAGAATTGATAATCCTATTATGCTCATAACGGGTGAAAAAAGTCCACGCATATACGCAATGATGCATGAAAAACTTGAAACCTGTTTAATAAATTATCAAAAAGTGACAATTAATAATGCATCCCATGGAATGCACAGAGATAACCCAGAATTTTTTAATGCATTTGTACTTGATTTCTTAGATAAAAATCACACCTAATCATCCAAAAAAATGGGGTTGGCCTGGAAAGAAAAACGAGAAAACGGAGGTAGATTTGCAATCACATAAAAATAATTCATACTGGTCAAAAAATGCATCAGAATTCGACAAAAACACAAACCAAGACATAGAAACTATAGTAAATAGAATTAAAAATGATATAGGGCATACAGGCCGTGTTTTAGACATTGCCGCCGGAACTGGTGTTGTCTCACTTGAATTGGCAAAATATGTTAAACAAGTTGATGCCATAGATTTGGAATCGAAAATGATCTCTATGGCACAAAAAAAAGCAGATGAATCAAATATTACAAATATTTCATTTCATACAAAAAGTGCATATGAACTTGACTATTCCAATCATATTTTTGACGCAATCGTAATTTTGAATTCTCTCCATGTTATGAAAACGCCAGATTTAGCGTTGATTGAAGCAAGGCGTGTTATCAAGTCGACAGGGTTTCTTGTTGCACCGACGTATTGTCACGCTCAAACCAAAGAAAATTTAAAGAACTATCAAAAATGGTCATTAAAATCTGGTCATAAATCTCACCATTTATTTACTTGTGACAGTCTTTGTGAATTAATTTGCAATTGTGGTTTTGAAATAAAGAAGAGAGATGTTGTTGTAATAGAACATGAAAAATATTCAAATAGTATGGTATTGGGGTACATCGTTGCTTGCCCTGTAAGTGAGGTGGGATAATGTTTTTTAATAACGAGTTTGCATCCCGATATGATGGTCTTGTGAAGAAACAAAATTGGTATGGTTCTGAAGTTTTGTTCGGGATGATATTTGAGTATATTCAAATGAAAGATAAAATTTTAGATATAGGCATTTATTATTCAAGAGAACAAAGATCCATCTGCACCTCAAATTGTCGAGAATCCGAGGAGCAAGAAGGGTCTTATTACATATAAACATAGTCAGCAATATATACTGAATGTGATTGAAGCTAATAATTTTAATTTGTTAAAAAAATTAGAATTTGTAGCTGATAATTTTCAAATGGAAGGTAAATCGGTTTCATTTGTATTATATGTTACCCAAGCAGGGTGATAGATATTTTTTAGGTTAAACCGATAATTTCTTCCTGATATTACAGGGAAAGCCCCGCATATGAACAGATCCGCTTATGGGATCTGTAAAGTCATTCGTGTATAAAAGATTAACATTCGGGCCCTGGGATGAGTAAATATCATGCCCGGGCAGGCCAAGTTCTGTGCATGCCTGCCACCATCCGTGCTGGGTGCAGACCACATTCGGCGCAATACCGTTGATCAGCCTGGCTTCCATGGTGATTTTACCATGGACGGTTTCTATAATTATCTGTTCTTGTTGTGCAATCCCCATTTTCTCTGCCTTGTCCTGGTTTATTTCCAAAAAAGGACAAGGGTTTAGTTTTCTCAAAGATGGTATTGCTCTGTGCTGGGAATGGCAATATCCCCGTAATTTGGAATTGATAAGAATAAAAGGGTATTTATTTTTGTCGATTCCAGCTTTCTCAAAAATTTCATAGGGGTTTTTCCATTCAGGCAGAGGCGACTGTCCGATCTCCTTTAAATGCTGGGAAAAAAGTTCTATACGGCCGGACATGCTGCCAAAGCCATTTTTTTTGTATTTTTGATACTCAAGGGGGGCTTGTATCAGAATCCCTCCGTCAGCTTTTTTCAAATCCACAAGCTTGATCTTTGTGGGCTCAAGCATTGCTTCAAAGGCTTTCTCAATGCTTTGGTTCCAAAATTTATCAGCAAATCCGAGCCGTTTTGCAAGCTCAAAAATGATCCACAACTCATCCTTGCTTTCACCCTGGGGCTCGGCTGCAGGTTCCCTCCACTGCAAGATCTGGTTGTTATCTTGAAAATCAAGGGGGTAGCCGATGCGGCCTGTTTCCCAGAAGCTTGCTGAAGGCAGGATGATGTCGGCAAATTCTGCGGTCGGATTAATCGTGAGATCAACATGGACATGGAACTCAAGTTTTTTGAGTGCCCTTGCCATCATTTTGCTGTCCGGATTGGCGCAGACAGTATTTGCGCCAAAGACAATAAGTCCTCTAACCTGGTAGGGATCGGCATTTTCAATGGCTTTGCATACAAGGTAGGGCGGAACAGCCATCAAGGAGCCAGCCGGCCCGAGGGGATGTTCGGAAATGGCCAGATTTTTTTTAAACATTTCAGGAGTGACAAACTCAAAGCCAAACGGATAGGCCATGGGAGGTAGAATGGAATGTATGGTATTGCCACCCTTTTTGTCATAGTCTCCGGTAAGTGCATAAAAGGTGCATATGGCCCGATTCGTCTGGGTTGCATTCATGTTCTGCTCCACCCCGTTGAACGAATACCAGCATGCCGGGCTGTTTTCTGCAAACATGCGAACCATTTCTTCCAAAAGCCCCTTGGGAATGGATGTGTGCTGTTCGACAAATTGGGGCGTATACATTGCCGCAGATTCTTTGAGCAGGGTAAAGACTGTTTTATATTCAATGATTTTACCATCTGCAAGTTTTATACTGCCGCGGCCTTCAAGGCATGGGGTAAAATCAATGTTTGATCCCGGTATGTAGGGAACAGGGATATTGCCGGCAGAATCTATCAAATAAAACAGGCCCTGGTTTTTTTTTGCAGGATCAACGCAAGAGACTTGCAGCAGATTTTGGGTATCGCTTCTTACCAATAAAGGTGCATTGGTCCAGTTTCGTACAAAACTATCATTGAATAATCCATGCTTGAGCATGAGATGGATCATGCCCAGAGCCAGTGCCCCGTCCGTTCCCGGTTTGACTTGAAGCCAGAGATCTGCCCTGGCTGCAATATCAGTTCTTCGCGGGTCAATAACAATTAATTTTGCCCCTTTTTTTTGTGCTGCCTTGATCCGAAAGTTAAAGGCATTGAATGTGGCACCGGGATTATGGCCCCAGATGAGAATGCATTTACTGTTTTTAAAATCCGGCCAGCCTGCCGCAAAGTCATCTCCAGGTTTGCCAAAGGTAAAAGCCGAGCCATTATCCCTGTGCCAGTTGCAGATGTGGGTTGTGGTCATATGATTGGGGGTGCCGTAAAGGTTGGATAACCGCCGTATGAAGGATGTGATCTCCCACAAAGGTGAGGAAACATTGGTCTGGGAAAAAACAAATGCCTCGGGCCCGTACAGGGCCTTAATCTTTTTCATTTTATCGCCAACCATATCCAGGGCTTTTTCCCAGCTTATGCGCTTCCAGCCCGGATCAGCAGCCCCTTTAGGATTGGTGCGCTCAACCGGATATTCAAGTCTTTCCTTGTTATAGACCATTTGTGGCCCGGCAAGCCCCTTGGGGCAAAGCGGCCTGTAAAATTGATGTTCCCTGTCAGGTGTCACCCGGGTGAATCTGTCGTTTTCAATGTGTGCCACGACCGGGCAATTACTGAAACACTGGGCGCAATAGGTTCGGATTTTTTTTGATACTATTATTTTTTTTTCGCAATTAAGGCTCATATTATACTCCTTTGTATTCGTCCTTGAAGATGGTTTTTTGCAGAGAGATATCTTGTGATAAAATTGTATGTGAAGCATCAGCCCTGAATAGGTTTACAACCAGCGCCTTACGCGTTGTTTGTATTTGACATAATTTGCTCCAAAGGTTTTTTCCATTATGGCCTCTTCAGGCAGAATGCATAAATAATTTATACAGAGAAAAAACAATACAGGGTTAATTAATGAAATCAAGTTCGTCATTAATATTGTCTGTCCAAAAATAAGAATCAGGCCACCTAAATACATTGGGTTTCTGGTGATTTTATAAAAATCACTCTGTACAAACACAGATGGTTCTTCTAACCGGAAGGTTGTTTTGCTTTTAGTGAAGAGATTTGAACTCTTGTTAGATATATAGAATCCACCGATAATGGCTGGTATCCCGGCAAGATTATAGGGAAAACAAATTTTGTTAAATTCCGGGAATATAAAATAAAATACAAAATTTAATATAATGACGCTGAAAAAGTAAAAAGGCGGGAACGTGATGGGGTTATTCATTTGATTTTCTCCATTTTATTGTATTGTTCTATGTCTTATCTAATACTTATTGCTATTAGTTATGTTTGATATAATTTTTATTCTAATTTCGTTATATTATTGTAAAAAAATATATCCGACACGATTTTTATTTAAAAGAGCAGCACTTCATTTTTTAGGCTTTGAATCAAAAATTAAATTTATCAGCAACCTTGGCAAACAATCGGATAAACTCCTGTCTTTCACCAGGTTCAAGGGACGCAAGGATATGACTGTTCTGCTGTTGATCCAGTTTCATATGGGCATCCATCATCTCTTTTCCTTTGTTTGTGATTTTAAGGGAAAAGGATCTGTAATCCCTGGGATTGATAATTCTTTGAAGAAATTCTTTTTTTTCCAGTTTGGCCACAATGCTGCTCAAAGTAGTTTGCGGGAGCCTGAGTTTTTCCCTGATATCCTTGAGGATGATATCAGGCTCTTCATAGGCCATGCTTATGACATGAATATCTGAAAAGGTCAGTCCTTTAAGTTTTTTTGATTTTGATTCCGGCCTGCTGGTCATGAGTTTAAACCAAAGTTTATGGAAAGCCTGGTTAAACTGATTAATCTGATCTTTTGCTATTTTTTCGTCTGTCATTAGACCTCCAAATCCTGGTAATTAATTCGAATTAAAAACATAATGATATTCGTTGTATATGTCAAGCGGAATGATCAACTTATAAAAAAAATTATAGAATATGAAAAAAAATACCAATAATTTTTTTGTTTAAATTAAGGAAAATTTTGTGAATCCCTTGGTTGATGAGCTTGTTTTTCCACTTTTTTCCTTTTAGCGGTCCTGAGTAGGCAACCATTGGAGTTGGTACCGTGTTATGGATCGCTGGCATTAAATTGTTCTCTTGTTGCAGCAGGGCACCTTTGTTTCATTTAATTTAAACCCCAACATTGCATAAAAAATTTGTAAAAAAATGAAGTCACCAAACCGACAATACAATACATGAATCAAGGATAGATGCCAGAAAGTCACTAAGGGGCGGGTAAAGGCAGTTTGCCGTTCTTTCGAAATCGATTGTTTCTTGAAAACGATTAAAATGAGGGGAGAGTGGCTGGGTCCTATGTTTTTCCTTTACAAGCTTTGGGTTATGGTCAATAAATAGGAGATTTATTGAAAAGGACCTAAAGATGACGGCTGATTCCCCAATTCAAAACAAGCTCCGGTATTACCACCTGGCCAATGCCGTCCTGATGAGCAATCTCATTGCCAATGCCGTGGGCAACGCCATGGCCGATGCTTTCCTTTATCACCGGGCGCCAGCATTTTTAGACGGGACCCTCTTCTTCTTTAATGAAGTGGATGACATTGTGGGAGGGGTGTGGATACTTGTCAATGCTTTGATTATTATCTGGTATGAGCGGCCCATACGAAAATGTTTATACCGTTTCCGTACCGGAGAACCACAGGATTCTGTTCAATTTTCAACGGCCAAAAAACGTCTGCTCAATGAACCCTGCTTTATTGTTATTTTTAACCTGATCGTCTGGACAAGTATCTCCCTATTGTACTGGTGGCTGGGGATGCCGGATATTCTGGCCGTGAGTTTTTGCACGGGACTGATAACTGTGGCCATGGCTTTTTTTTGGGTGGAACATGTAATTCAGCACCATCTGATTCCAATTTTTTTTCCGGACGGAGGCCTAAGCCGGGTGCCCGGGGTCTGGGCCGTGAGTCTGAGGACCCGGCTGGGGGCATTGATTTTTGCCGTATCCATTGTCCCTATGGCTCTTATCCATATGACCATCAATCGGTTCCACACGATTCAGGCCCAGGGGGAAATGAGCGAAACCGACCTGCTCAGCCTGCTCCAGGATGCCATTTCTCTGGAGAGCCTTGTGTTTATAGGTATGGGGATCTTTTTATCCCTCATGGTTTCCGAGACCCTGAGAAGGCCGGTGGAAGAAATTATCCTGTCCCTTACCCGGGTGGTAAAAGGGGATTTTACGGCCAGGGCCAGGGTTTATGCCAGGGACGAGATTGGATTTGCCAGTGAAACCCTGAATTTGATGGCCGAAGGGCTGAAAGAAAAAGAATTTATCCGCCGGACTTTTGGGCGGTATGTGGGAGAATCGGTCAGGGATGAGGTGCTCAAAGGGGAAATTCCCCTTAACGGGGAATTCAAGCAGGCCACCATCCTATTTGCTGATTTGCGAAATTTTACCCCCTTGGTTGAGAGTACCCCGCCGGCGGTCATAGTATACATGCTCAATGCCTATCTGGATGAAATGACCCAATGTATAAGGCGTCACAAGGGACTGGTACTCCAATTTATCGGGGATGAGATTGAAGCGGTGTTCGGGGCTCCCATGGGCATGGACGGCCACGAATATGCTGCTGTTCGGGCTGCCCTGGAGATGAGGGCGAGGCTTGATGTATTAAACAATAGACTTGAAGGGCGGGAATATGCCCGGCTGAACCATGGCATCGGCATTCACACGGGCCAGGTGCTGGCCGCCAATATCGGCACCCGTGAGCGGACCGCCTACTCGCTCATCGGGGATACGGTGAACACAGCCTCCCGGATCCAGGGGATGAATAAAAAATTTAAAACCGATATCTTGGTGTCCGGGGATATTTTTGAAAAAACAAAAACAGATTTTGAATTTATCCGGATGCCGGAAACAAAGCTAAAGGGCAAAAATAGGTCGGTTCCTATTTACAGCCTGCCCACCCCCCATTACACAATAAAATCCATTTCCCTGGAGGCCACCGGATCGGTATAGGTGATTTCACAAAATTTGAGTTTTTTATTATACCCGGCCAGCAGGGTGGCACCCAGTGCCCCTACCCTGCTGGCTTTCGTGGGGATCGTGATGCCGGCAAAATTGAGCCCAAATCAAGCAAACAGCTTTTCAAAAGGGGTATGGTTTATTAAATAGTCGTTTGTTCATGTCTGAAAGCGGGTTCGATGAAAAAAATGAAACTGGGGACAGAAAAGATTAATCGGTTCTTCCTTTTTTCCCATAGACCATTTTAACGATATCGAGTTTGCTTTTTCCTTCGGTTTCTATCCCGAGATCTTCTACTTCATCGTCCAGGAAGTAGGAATATTCAGAAATCAGAGGATAACAAGTCTCATACGAATCAAAATAATCAGTGTCAGATTCCGCTTCTTTAAACGACGTATGAACGTCGCTGATTAATTGTACGGCATTGCCGAGACAATATTTTCTAAAAAAATTTCGTCTTGATGGATCCATTTTTATTTTCCTGATTTTTTTCTATTAATGATCATGGTAGCAGCAGTGTTGCATTTCAGACTCGGTATCCTTGGGAAATGTTTTTTGCTTTACCGACCACCACTCAGGGTTCATCTTTGTTTTAACAATATTTTCAGGTCCTTTGCATACTTGGGATACACGTAACCCTTCGGCCGGCAATCGATCGCTGACAGCCTGGATATAAGCATTCTGGTTCATGGAATCTTGGCAGCAGGTTCCATGGCGGCAGGCATTAATTTCGAGGCCAATGATAAGATGGAACAATTCGATGTCCGGATCCATCGTTTTAATGCAGCAATTGTCCTTATCGATATCAAACCGGGTCCATTTTTTTTTGGCAAAAATTGCGGCACAGGGAATTGTTTTAAACGCATGGCAGCATCCTAAAATAAGTTTGTCAAAAAGGAAAAATGCCAAATCCCATCCGGGCAGGTTGCGATCTATTCCGCCAGGTTCAACGGCCGTGTATTTCATATTATCCCGGGTCTTTAGATAGAGACCGTCTACACGAACATCCTTCCAGCGATTGGGGGCAATGCATTCTATCTCCAGAAAATTGCGCTCTGTGTCTGTTTTGAAATCCAGATACCCCACGACAAAACAACTGTCGTCCATACGGTCTTGTCCTGTAAAATTAGGCGTACCCGTGTGATCGAAAAGAGGGCCCAGGCGAAGCAGGGTCTCTGCACAGGAATAATTGTCAAGCTCAGGATCGTCTGCTCCGGGAAAATACCGGACGGCAAAACGGCCCTCGATGGCAGGCTTGTGAAAGGATGCCTTTTGTGCCGGATCGACGTCATCAGAGATTTCCCTGGCCTGGACGAGGGCCAGTTGATAGACCCTCGTGTTTTCCAGGAACCACAGGTTCCATCCAGGCAATCCTTCTTCCGAGTTGAAAAAATTTATCTGGGAAAACTCAAAATGCTTCCTTGCTCCCTCATCATGAAAGATATGATGAAAGATGTTGTAGAAAATTTCTTCGCCAACACGTACAGGATCGATTTGGTGTATTGGTGTCACTATTTTTTTGCTCCCTGATCTTTCACCAGATACCCGGGCCATCCATCCATGAAGTAGTCTTGGATATTAAGCAGGACGATAAGCAGTACCAGAAATGCCGAAGGGTTTTCCGATGGATGGGAAACACCTGAACAGATCCCCAGAAGGGTCGGTGCCCATGCATAATAGCACCAGGCAAATATAAGACCTGCAATTATCGCAATGCAGGTGGTGAGTATCCCTTTTTGCCACAATTTCATTTTGGAAAAACCCTGGCCGAAATACGTCTTTAAAATAATGGCCGGGACCAGGATGAAATTACCCATGGTAACGGTATGGCTGTAGCGCCATCCGAAGTTGGCATCGTTCTGGCCTCCGAGATAGGCTTCATCCCAGAAATAATCCATGATATAGAGCTGAACCTTAAAGAAAATAAACCCCAGTACCAGACCGCCAAAGAGGATAAACAAAAATCTCCAGGGCTGTTTTTCCACCAGATTCCAGGGTCTGCCTTCCCATAGTTGAAGTGTAATGAAAATTACAATAACGGTGCAAAAAAGTATACCCAGTCCGTACTCGGCACTGTTGGTATGTGCCAGATGTTTCCACCAGGGCGGGACCGCGGTGTATATCTGTGCAGGATAAAACATGGACCCGATGTGGGGATGAAAAAATATCAGGAAAAGGGGAATGGACAGCATTGCCACAAGCAGCCAGTTTGCCAGGCCCTGGCCGGGCTGGGGGCTCTGGGCCCATATGCCTTTGCCCGCACCCACCAGCAGTATAGTGGTTATCCACAAAAAAGGAACCGAAAGACAGATAAAGGACCATGATGTCGTTTCCCTCGTAGACATGACGTCCTGCCCCAGCTTGCCGTATTTTGTAAGACTGTTCCAGTTAAAATAGGTAACCCCGTATTGCCCGATTATGAAAAAAAGAATACCGAAAATCAACACCAGGTACAGCAAAAGTGTCGTTCCCGTGAGTATCCCTCCTTTTTTCAATGGATGTGCCGAGGCCAGGAATCGATTCGAAAAAGGCCAGTAATCGAAAAATTCCGCTTGCCACATGATGATGAGCAGCATCCAGATAACAAGAGAAAAGCCGAGCAGCGGAGTATAAAGCTTGAAAATTCCGCTGTTTGAAAAAAATATCCACCACAAAGCAATCGCACTGATGGCCAGAACCAGTAAATTTACAAGACCGGATGTCCATATGCCCCACCTGGGAACCAGGTTTCGCAGTGACAGCCAGTTTTTATCCGCGTTTAGTGTGTCCATAACATGACCTCTGTTTTTTTATCAAAAATTGAAAGGCACCGTCCCTTCAGGCCTAACCCTGTCGGGCTAATACTGGCATTAAAGGTCAGGCACCTTTCCCGTATCAAATAGCAGTAAGCTGTTGTAACATTAGAAGACGACTGTGTCTCCGTTGCCCGTATAAATGTTTGAGGTATTTGCCTTTGCAAGGGTCCCGACTTTTTTGTAGGACCGGAACTTGTCGGTGCCTTTTACAATCGGAAGTCCGGCCTTGACCGCTTTTTCTGCCCATATCCAGCCGGTGCAGTGGTTGCAGGCTATTTTTTTCATATCGTATTGCTGAACTCCGGCAATGATATCATCCATTTTGGGATCCCAGTTTTCAAATGGGGAAATATGCAGTCCGCCATAGCATCCATAATTATTCTTGCCATCTTTGAAATTACGGCGCGCATAATTGATAAGGGTTAGAATCCCGGGATGGCAGCAACCTGTTACAGTGACATACCCTTTATCTTTTACCTTAAAATACATGACATTCTCACCCCGGACCTGGAGGGTTGCAGGGGCGTCAAAAAAGACAACACCGGCACCGTCCTGGAGCTTGTAAAAATTATCCGGTTTGGTGACGATAAGCTCGCCCGTATGGGGGTATGCGTTTTTCGGACATCCCGGGGTTTTGGAAAAATCAGCACCCTTTAAAAGCTCAAAACTTTTTTTCATGGACGTGGAGGGAAAATACATCTTGATATCGGGCTGATGTTTCAGGGTGCTCTCGATACCAAAATAATGATCAATGTGATCGTGGGAAATCACCATGGTATCGATTTCTTTGTTCTTGAGCATTTCGTCCACACCGCTCTGGGCAAATACATAGTCCATCCAGTCGTTGCTCCAACCGGTGTCTAAAAGATATTTGGTTATTTTGCCGTCAAGAGCTTCAACTTCGATAACGGCGGCATATCCCCCGAGGTTTTCCTCATTATAGGCAACATCATACTGGTTTGTATTAATACCGCCGGCGGCCTTGATATCCTTGCCAAGCGTTGCATTGTCAAACCAGCTGGTTTCAGATACGCATTCAACTTTAATACTTTTGACTTCTCCGAAATCTTCTTTTTTTTTCTTTGCATAGGCATTTTTGGTCATGGAGCCAACACCATTACTGACTGCCAGTCCTGCCGAGGTAGCGGCCAAACCTTTTAAAAAACTTCGTCGTTGCATGTAAAATCTCCTTGCTAGGTATGTGAATAAAACATTTACTTAAATAGTGTTTCCTACAAATACATTAAGTGTGCCAGTAATCCTTCGCAGCAATGATGTCAACCTTTTTTATTGTGTCTGCGAAGGGTCACAAATAATCTTGTTTAGCAATTATGCAAATTATATACCACTATCCAAGCCCGGGTTTGAATACAAAAAAAGCGTTTGTATTCAAAGGGTCTGGAGTAAAAAAAGCTCGACAAATCCGGATAGCAAGAGTAATGATTGTATCAAAGTTTCTACATGTAGAAATTCCGATACGGAGGAGTGGTATGAAAAAGGTCCCTGATCAGCCTGCGGCATCCTGCAAAAAAATATTTACACCGGGCAGGCAATCTCCCAGCAGAGTAAAGAAAACTGCCAAAGAGCTTAAAAATTTCAACCTGGTTTTCGACAGTATTCACGACGGTGCTGTCGTTATAGATACCGACGGGTATATTGCTCATTTCAATCAGGCCTATGGTGATTTTTTAGGTATTGATCCCGATTATCCCATAGGAAAACACTGCACCGAAATTATAGAAAATACACGGATGCACATCGTGGCTAAAACAGGTAAACCTGAGATTAACCGCACCCAGCAGATCAAGTCCCAGGAGATGATGGTCCAGAGGATACCCCTGCGTTTAAACGGCAAAATCATAGGGGTCTACGGCCAGGTGATCTTCAAAGATATCAGGGAGATAAAGAAACTGGCCTCCCGGCTTTCGATGCTGGAGTCAAAAGTCAAATTGTATGAAAAGGAGCTGATCAATCTGCGGTCTACCCGTTACACCATGGAAAGTATAGTGGGTGTGAGTGATGCGATCAGCAGGTTAAAGACGGAAGCCCTCAAGGCTACTGCCAATCAATTTCCGGTGTTAATTACCGGAGAAAGTGGAACCGGCAAGGAGCTTTTTGCCCAGGCCATACATCATGCCAGCCCTCGTAAGCTGTATCCGTTTATTCGATTGAACTGTGCGGCCATTCCCGCTGAACTTTTGGAATCGGAGCTTTTCGGTTATGAAAAGGGAGCCTTTACCGGAGCTAACCCTCGGGGTAAGCCTGGTAAATTCGAACTGGCCCACCGGGGGTCGATATTTCTTGACGAGATTGGAGAGCTTCCGCTTAAAATGCAACCGAAACTGCTGCGGGTTCTGGAGGAAAAGGAGTTTGAACGGATCGGTGGCACGAGCATAATCAGGTCTGATTTTCGTTTGATCGCCGCTACCAATCGAAATCTTGAAGATATGATGACAAAGGGCCTTTTCCGGCGTGACCTTTTCTATCGCCTCAACGTTATTTCCCTCCAGATTCCATCACTTCGTGAACGCAGGGAAGATATTATCCCCCTTGCACGTCACCTTCTGGAAAAGATGACCCAGGATGCTGCCTTTGCAGAAACGCATATGGACGAGCCCGTTGAAAAAATGCTTTGCAATTATGACTGGAAAGGCAATGTCCGGGAACTCACGAACGTTCTTGAACGGGCGCTTTCCTCGGTTGAAGGGGATATTATTCGGTCGGATGATCTGCCGTTTTATCTTTGCGGCTCCAAAAAAAATCAGGGCAGCAGGAATGTTTCTACCTTGAAACAGGCCCAGATCAGGGCCGAAAAAGAGGCCATTCAAATGGCTCTTGAAAAAGCGGGGCACAACAAGACACGGGCTGCCAGACTGCTGGGTATCCACCGTACACTCCTTTATAAAAAAGTCGATAAATATGCAATTTCCCTTGTACCGGAAAAATAAGTGTAGCCTGTTTGATACAGTGGGGTCGTTTTTTTGCCTTTCCCCCTGTTTTTCTAAAAATTTTCAGGTTTTGTGGAAGCTGTATTTTTTCGAGAATTGCATTCCTTGACATACGCCTGTACCTATCATATCTTAGAGCGTTAATTTATGGGGTATAATAAATGATTAATAGACATGAGCAGGAAAAAAAGCAGTTTCGGCGGCTTTTTCAACAACAGAACGTTGATAAATTTGATGAAAGGTTTAAGGTTCTTGAAGCCTTTCTAAAGCTGGAACACCATGTGACAAGAAATGATATTCTTCGTCAGCTCAAAGAGGACGGCATTCATCTGGATGATGGTTTTGTGAACACCAGCATGGAGCTTTTGTGCCGGTTCGGCTTTGCAAGCCGGGTGGCCTTTGATTCCGGGGAAGATATTCTTTATGAGCACCGGCATCTTGGGGTACACCATGACCATATGGTCTGTGCCAAATGCAATGCCATCCTGGAGTTTAAGGACGAAGCCCTTGAAACGCTTCAGCAAAAGGTGGCCGAGGCCTATGGATTTTATATGCTCCAGCACAAGATGGAGATATACGGGCTTTGTTCCCGGTGCATGGCCAATAGAAAGAAACGGGTTCCCCTTTGCAAGGCCAAACCCGGGGAAAAGCTCATTGTCAAGGAATTGGAAGCCGGTAAAAAAATGCAGCTTCGGATTTCATCCATGGGGCTTAAAATAGGGGATCTTGTCGAGGTCGTCTCTAATGGGTTCGGGGGGCAGGTGGTCATCGCTGTCGGGGAAAATCGGTTGGTTATCGGGACCGGGATGGCCCAAAAAATATGGGTCCAGCCCTTTGGCAGGATGTCCGCGTTAAAAATTGATTCGCCAAAGGGTACCAAAGAAAGTTTTGATGCCCCTCCCATGGATCTGAGCCGGATGAAGGCCGGGCAAGAGGGAACCATTGTTCGGGTGTCCGGAGAAACGCAATTGCGGCGCAGACTTCTTGAAATGGGTATCAACCGGGGAACCACCATATATGTGGAAAAATATGCCCCTTTAAAAGACCCCCTTGAACTGGTCGTCAAAGGATACCATATTTCCCTCCGGATAGAGGAGGCAGCCAATATTTTGGTTGAAAATGTTATTTTTAAAAAAAGATAAAGATAAAAATAAAAATAAAAATGAAACAGAATCTAACCATAGCCCTGGCAGGCAATCCCAATTGCGGTAAAACCACCATATTCAATAATTTGACCGGTGCCAGGCAGAAAGTTGGCAACTGGCCCGGGGTAACAGTTGAAAAAAAAGAAGGTCGTCTTTGTCACGGGGAGTATGACCTAAAGGTGGTTGATCTTCCGGGTACCTACAGCCTGACACCCTTTTCAATCGAGGAAATCACGGCCCGGGATTTTATTATTGATGAAGCCCCGGACATTGTTATCAATATCATTGACGCCTCCAACCTTGAAAGGAGCCTGTTTTTGGCCCTTCAAATTCGGGAACTGGGCCGGCCGGCTCTCTTTGTCTTGAATATGGCGGACATGGCCGAGGCCAAGGGCATCAAAATTGATGAAAAAAAATTATCTGAATTGCTGGGCCTGCCCGTGGTCTTTACCATCGGTAATAAAAACAGGGGAACGGACATACTGATTGAGGCTGCCATAAGGGAAGTAAATTCCTTTCATCAGCGTAAAAAATTTAGAACCATCCGGTACAGCAAAGATATAGAAGGGTGTATTTCAAAAATTGAATCCGCACTTAAACTTGCAAAAATAGAGGATGAGGATGTCCTGATTCGCTGGAAAGCCATCAAGATTCTTGAGGATGATAAAATAATCAAGGAGAAAATTGCCGGCCTGCCTTTGGAAAAAGAGGCCGATGTTTTGGTCCAGGCTGCCGCCTGTCGCACCAGAATTTATCATCTGTTTCAGGATGATTTTGAGATTGTTTTAACCGATGACCGATATGGGGTGATTGCCGGGATTGTAAAAGAAACCGTCACCAATTTGGCCATAAAGCGCATCGATATGTCACGCAATATTGATCTGGTACTGACGAATCGGTTCTTTGGTCTTCCGGTTTTTGTCTTTTTTATCTGGGCCATGTTTCAACTGACATTTACCCTGGGGGCCTTTCCCATGGAATGGATTGAAGCGGGGGTTGGGGCCTTGTCAACCGGGCTTGACGGTGTGATGGCACCCTCTTTGTTCAAATCTCTTCTTTTGGATGGGATCATTGCCGGCATTGGCTCTGTGGTGGTTTTTTTGCCCAATATTTTAATTTTGTTTTTCTGCATTGCATTGTTTGAAGATACCGGTTACATGGCAAGAGCTGCCTTTCTCATGGACCGGGTCATGCATACGGCCGGGCTCCATGGCAAATCTTTTATCCCCATGCTCATGGGATTTGGCTGCAATGTGCCGGCTATTATGGCCACCCGTACCCTTGAAAATGATAAGGACCGGATTCTCACCATTTTAATGACGCCGTTTATGTCCTGCTCTGCCCGGCTGCCGGTTTATATCATCCTGGCTGGCAGTTTTTTTGCCCACAGGGCTGGTACCATTATTTTCGGCCTTTATTTTTTTGGGATTGTTATGGCTATTTTGTCCGGCCGCATTCTGCGGTCTTTGTTGTTTAAGGGGGACGACGCTCCCTTTGTGATGGAATTGCCGCCCTATCGAATGCCCATGCTAAAAAGTCTTTTGATTCACATGTGGGACAGGAGCAAGATGTTTCTTAGGAAAATGGGGGGCGTGATTCTGGTGGGCTCCATTATTATCTGGGCCTTGTCAAGCTTTCCAAAAAATATTGCCTATTCCGTGAATTATGATGCCTTGTCTGCCAGCCGGTCTGCTGAATATGCCATTAAAATTAAATTAGCAGACAGGGACGCTGCCATGGCGCTTGTCCAGGAAAAGGCCCTGGAACTTCGAGAGATTGAGAATAAACGAGAACAGGAACGAATTTCAAAATCCTATATCGGCATGATCGGTAAGGCCCTCGAACCTTTGTTTGAGCCCATTGGCATAGGGTGGCAGGCAAGTGTCGCTTTGGTGACAGGGTTTGTGGCCAAGGAAGTTGTGGTCAGTACCATGGGGGTATTATACGGGGTTGGCAAGGCGGATGGCAAGGCCCTGGAAACGGCCTTGAAAAGATCGGGGATGACCCCTTTGTCGGCGTTGTCCATGATGGTTTTTGTGCTGTTATATGTACCTTGCTTTGCCACGGTGATGACAATTTACAGGGAAGCTTCGGCCAAATGGGCCTGTTTTAATGTGATATACACAACTATGGTTGCATGGACCATGTCTTTTTTGGTATACCAGGCGGGAATGTTTTTTTCTGGACAATAAAAATCGGGGATACCATAAATGGAGAGTTTATATGAAAAATAATTTTGCCCAACACCTGCTAAAATATATCTTGCCCGCAGTGGTTTTGATGTTGGTTGTCGCTACCCCGGTGGTGGCGGCGGAAAGGTTGGCGGTGAAAGCCGCTATTGCCAATCTTCGTTCAGGGCCGGGCAGTAAATATGAAGTTTTGTGGCAGGTGGAAAAATTTCATCCGCTGCTGATCATTGAAAAGAAAAAGAACTGGTATAAAATAAAAGATTTTGAAGGGGATATGGCCTGGATCCATCGCTCTCTTTTGGGGAAAATTAACGGGGTTATTACCACCAAAACCAAATGTAATGTCCGGTCCAAACCGGATAAAAAAGGTAAAATCTTGTTTACGGTTGAACGGGGGGTGCCTTTCAAGGTGCTCAAGCGCAATGGCAATTGGGTCCGGATTGAACACGCAGATGGTGAAATCGGTTGGATTTATAATCGCCTTGTATGGTAAATGGACGTTTTTAAAGATTAAGGTGGGTGTATGGCAGAGCGGGGAGTATCAAACGAACGGAGAAAAGAACTTGAACAGATAGATCCTTTTCAGGAAAACCTTTTAAAAATATTGGCCTATGTAAAGGATAACAGAAAACAATTTTTCCTGATTTTGGGGGGGATTGTTCTGGTGATTGTTCTTTTTTCGGGCATTATGTTCAGTTTCAAAAAGTCGGAGAAGATCGCATCGGATCTTGTTGCAACGGCCGTCATCACCTATGCAAAAGCCAATGATCCTGTCAAGGGATTTTTGGCGGTAACGGCTGATTTCAAGACCATTTTTGCTGAATATTCAAATACCAGTGCCGGAAGAATGGCCAAGGTTAAATTCGCAAAAATTTGTTTTGATGCAGGAGAATACGACAGGGCCTTTGAACTCTATAAAGAAGCCTTGGAGATGTTTGAAGATGAAGCGGGTATGAAAAATTTTCTCCTGGCCTCCCTGGGGCATGTCTCCCAGGCAAGAAAGGACGTTGATACGGCAACCTCCTATTTTCTTGAGATTGAGACAGGCGCTTCGGATCTTTTAAAGGATGAGGCACGGTTTGCCCTGGCAGGCATTTATGAAGCTTCCAATGATAAAGTGTCAAGTCTTGCGATGTATGAAAAAATTGTGAATGGCCATGAAAATTCTATTTACAGAAATATTGCCGAAAGCAAAATTAAGGATGTTCAATAACGGATCTAAACTAAAAAAGGCTGCCAATGGCAGCCTTTTTTAGAAAAGGAAAAAAGATGAAAAAACTAACACTTGGTTAGTGAATACAGTTAATGCAAATCTCTTGCCACCCTTCCACCAAATGTCCTTTTATCTTCCTATGTTTTTTGTAACCATTTAAAATTATACAAATATTAAATATAAATTTTGCATAGATGGTGCTGCTTTTTTCGCCAACACTCTAGCCTCGGTTAAGCAAAGTTCAAAATTTTGAACTTTCTTGGAAAGGTTTAAGGTGGGGAGGGATATTACGGCTCGAAATGAAAGGCTTCTGCAAAGGGTTCAAAATTTTGAACTTTGAACAGAATGGTGTGAATTATATAGATAATTTAGTCACTTACCTTGATTGAGTTCCCTGTCCAGATTGAATTTTTTTAGTTTCTGGTTCAATCCGCTTTTGCCAATTCCTAGGAGTTGTGCCGCTTTAGTTTGGACATTACCCGATAGTTTCATGGCCCGTTGAATCATCCTTTTCTCCACTGCAGCAAGGGTCTCTGAAAGGCCGACACCATCTGGAATTCCATCCAGTTGAAGGGTGATTCCTGAGCTTTGTCGAAGTTGAGGGGGGAGGTCTGTCGGGGAGATCAAGTTGCCGCTGGAAAGGATAACGGCCCGTTCAATGACATTCTCCAACTCCCTTACATTGCCTTTCCATTCATAATCACACAGAATCTGGGCAGCTTTCCTGTCTATACCGCTCACACTGCTGACAGACCCAGCCTCGTTGGTGTACTTTTCAATAAAGTGATTGATGAGCAGGAGGGTATCTTCCCTGCGATCTCTTAAGGGAGGAATGGTCGTTTTTACGACATTGAGTCGATAATAAAGATCTTCCCTGAAATTTCCACTTTGTACCTCGTCTTCAAGAATTTTGTTAGTGGCGGCTATCAAACGGAAGTCAACGGGGATAGCCATTGTTCCCCCGACCCTCTCCACAGTTCGTTCTTGGAGAACCCGGAGGAGTTTTACCTGCAACGTCATGGGGAGCTCGCCAATTTCATCCAGGAAAAGGGTGCCCTTGTCGGCCAGTTCAAACCGCCCTTTTTTCATGTTTGCGGCCCCTGTGAAGGCGCCTTTCTCATGTCCAAATAATTCACTTTCCAATAAGGATTCCGCAAAGGCCGCGCAGTTAACTGCCACAAGGGATTTGTTTTTTCTCGGGCTGTTGTAGTGGATGGATTTTGCCACAAGTTCCTTGCCGGTGCCGCTTTCGCCTTCTATGAGGACAGAGGCATTGGTGGGTGCCACTTTTTGAATGATTTCATATAACTCCTGCATGGGCTTGCTTTTTCCGATGATATTATCAAACTGATATCTTGTTCGCATGGCATCTCTGAGGATATGATTTTCTTCTACAATTTTGTACACGGAGATGGCTTTTGCGATGTGGGCAATCAACGCTTCATTTTCAAAGGGCTTGAGAATAAAGGTATACGCTCCCTTGCGCATGGCTTCAACTGCCTTTTCAACACTGCCGAATGCGGTCATGATGATGACCGGCATGTCCGGTTTGAGTTCTTTTATTTTTTCCAGCAGATGGATGCCGGTCATTCCCGGCATTTTAACATCGGTGAGGACAAGGTCAATGAGCTGGGTGTCTAAAATATCCAGGGCCTCCATTCCGCTTGGGGCTGTGAATGTTCGATAGCCCTCCTCTTGAAGGATTTCTCCAATTATCATTGGATAATGTTTTTCATCATCCACAATCAATATGTTTTCCATTTAGTATGACTCCTGAATCGGTAAGGTAATTTCAACTTTTGTCCCGAAAGGTTTTGCATTGGAGATATGAATCTGACCTTTGTGGGCTTCAATAATGTTTTTGACAATTCCAAGGCCAAGTCCGGTCCCGGTATCCTTGGTTGTGAAAAATGGGGTCCATATTTTCTTTAGCACATCTTCGCTGATACCGTCCCCCGTGTCTGTAAAACAAATGTGGACAAAGACGGAGTCTGACCATGTGGAAATGGTTATGGTGCCGTTTTCTTTCAATGCATGGAAAGCATTTAATAAAATATTTAAAAAACTTTGATAGAGCATGGCAGTGTCCGCCATAATTTCCGGGATATTTTCCTGGTACTCTGTTTTAATATGGATCTTTGCATCTTCAATATGGGAGGCAAGAAAAATCAGATTTTTTTCAATTACCTCATCCATGGCGCAGGGCCTCAGATCCGGGACCTTGGGTTTTGCAAAATCGAGAAAGTCGGTAATAATGTGGTTGAGTCTTGTTGATTCCTCCACAATTATATCCGGGATCTTGCTGTCAGGATCCAATTTGGCCATTTTCTTTTTTAATAGCTGAGCACTGCTTTTTATGATCCCCAACGGATTTCTGATCTCATGGGAAACGCCGGCCGTCATTCCTCCAATGGCAGACAGATGCTCAGCCCGTCCCAATTTTTCTTCAAGTTTGAGGCGCTCTTCTGCTCTTCGCTCAATTATCTTTTCACCATGCTTGACCACAAACCTGAGTATGAGAAACAGGATGCCCATGATAATGGAAATGGTAGCCACAATGAGTCCCTGGAGTCTGAAGACGTCCTGGTAATCATCGGATATATCACGAATGACTTCGATCACACCAATAACCATCTGTTCCCCTGAACGTGAAAATTCCACTTCCTGAATCAGAGGGGCAAAGGTGATAATTTTTGTTTCCTTGGGGAACCAGAACATCAATTCAAGAAAACTGCCTTTTTGGATCAGTTTGGAGGTGGCCTGGTTTTTCATGGCCTTTTCATAGTGAACCCCGCCGGCGTTTTCCTTTCCAATTTGGTCTTCATCAAAACTATATCCGATGATATTATCGGTTCCATAAATGTTGACCATTTCAACATGAAAGCTGTGGAGGGTAGATTTGACAACGGTATCTAAAAGCATATGCTGGGCATTTTCCCTCAATTTTATTTCCCCGTGCTGATATACAACCGGTGCAACAAACCTTAGAAAGATTTGATGACTAAGGTTCTCCACCAGAAGTGAATTGTATTCTTTGTTTTTTTCAAGGAGAATATTTCTGACCCAGTGGGCATTTAAAGCCGCAATAACAATGGTGGCCGCCAGCATGACGATCAGGCTGGAAAAGGTAAAGGCTTTGACCAGTACAAAAGGGCGTACCCCTTGGGGGCTTGATTCTTTTTTGGGTATATTTTTCACAGGCTTCCTTGAGTTATGTATTTTTTTTCATATTTTTCGTGTTTTTGTGTTTGACAAGCCCCGGTTTCTTTTGCTATCAATTAGCATAGATAACGATTATACTTGACTTTAACGTCATATCGTATCAAGTTATAGTCATATTGTTGCTACATATCAATACAAAAGATTGATTGTACCGCATGCTGTTTTGCGGCATGGGCTTGCCGAATAAGGATGAAAGTGTATGCTATTTAGAAAAAAGGATCATCTTGTCGGTTTAGATATCGGCTCTTCATTCATAAAGGTTGCTGAGCTTAAGATTTCCAAAAAAGGAAATAGCCTTAAAAAATTTGGTGTGGCACCGGTTCCTTCCGGGGCGATTGTTGAAGGGCGGATAATCGATATGGAAGGGGTTGCCAATATCATCCGCACCCTGTTTAAATCCCAGAAGATCAAAGAAAAAAATGTGGCAATTTCAACGGGTGGGCATTCCGTTGTCATCAAAACAATCACCACGGCAAAAGTGCCGGAAAAAGAACTCCATACGACGATCCATTCGGAAGCAGAACAATATATTCCCTATGATATTGACGATGTGAATATCGACTATCAGATTCTTGGGGAAAGCGAATTCTCGCTGGATCAGATGAATGTCTTGCTTGTGGCTGTTAAAAAAGATCTGGTTGCCGAGTATATTGACTTGCTTTCCCTGGCGGGTTTAACCCCTAAAATAATTGATGTTGACACCTTTGCTCTACAAAATATTTACGAAGTCCTACCTGGCTCAGATCCTGAAACGGTGACCTTGTTGGTAGATGTCGGGGCCTCAAAAACCTCGCTGAATATACTAAAAGGAAATATTTCCTTGATGATGCGGGATAATGTCTCCGGCACAGATCAGATTATAGAGGAACTTTCAGGTCAGCTTGATCTCAGCATTGAAGAAGCTGAAAATATGGTTTCTGGGAACAATGATCAAAAAAACTCCAAGACCCTAACTGAGATCAGCCAGCGCATTGTAAATACCTGGTGCTCTGAAATTTGTGAAGTGGTTTATACCTTTCAAAGCAGCAGCAACGAAAATAAGGTGGAAAAAATTGTTTTAAGCGGAGGTGGCGGGTTTGTGGAAGGATTTTCAGATAACCTTAAGTCTGAGTTGAATGTGGATGTTGTTGCCATTAATCCCTTTGAAGGATTGATTCTGGATGGGAAACGATTTCCGGACTCTTTTATATCTGGTGTCGGGCTTCAGGCACCCATTGCATTAGGTCTTGCATTGCGAAGGATGGATGATAAATGATACGAATCAATCTTCTGCCCTTTAGGGTTGCCCGGAAAAAAGAAAACATTCGTCGGCAGGTTTCAATTTTCTTTCTGTCAATTGTGATGATATCCCTCCTGTTGGTTTGGTATACCCTGGGTATCGACAAGGAAATTATTGAAACCAGGGTCCTGACAAAGCAGGTCAAGACGCAGATTGCGCTATATAAAGAAAAGGCGGACCGGGTCACGCAGATAAAGAAAAATTTAAAAATTCTTGAGGATAAGTTAAGGATTGTCTCTTCCCTGGAAGGGAAACGGATGGAACAGCTGGTTCTTCTGGAAGAATTGGCTGAAAAGGTAGTTCCTGAAAGAATGTGGCTTGAAAGTATGAAATCCGATTCAGCTCATGTGACCTTAAAGGGGGTGGCTTTTGACAATCCGACCATCGCAGATTTTATGAGGAATCTTGAAAATTCCTCTCTTTTTTCCAACATTGATTTAAAACGATCAAAGGTGCAAAAATTTAAGGAAGGGATTTCGCTGAAATCCTTTGAATTGCTTTGTACCAAAAAAATAATTGCCCCGGGAGATGGCGGCAAGGGTAAAAAAGGGAAATAATGGCCTCAGATACAGAGAAAAGTAAACGAGACGAAATTACGGAAAAAATAACTTTCTTTTTTGCAAAAATTGGTGGGTTGAGCAAAATTCAGCGTTTGCTTATCTGTGTCTTGGCCATCTCCGTGATGGGTGGCGGTTACTATTATTTTATATTTGCTCCCAAGAATAAGATGTTAAAGCGCGTAAAAACTGAGTATAAAATCCAGGTTGCGAAATTGGAAACCTTTAAACGAAAAGCAAAAGCGCTAAAAGAATATGAGACAAAAATGACCAAGGTTCAGGAAGAATTCGATATTGCCATGAAGGCACTGCCGGAGAGAAAGGAGATCCCCTCTCTTTTGAGGGGGGTGTCAAAGGCCGGAAGCAATGCCGGGCTTGTGTTTTTGCTTTTCCAGCCAGCCCCGGTTATCAACAAAGAATTTTATAAGGAGATTCCCCTGTCCTTAAAGGTTGAGGGTGATTATCACCAGATTGCTGATTTTTTTTCCCAGGTGGCTCAATTAAACCGAATCGTAAATATTAGCAATATGTCCATGGGGACCGATAAAAAAGATGCGGGGCTGATTCAGATGGATTGCAGCGCGATAACCTATATGTTTGCAGAGCCCAAAAAAGCAGAAATAAACGGGGGAAAAAAAAATAAAGGAAAGAAAAAAGGATAATCTTGACTGGTATGGTAAACATAATTAAAGTATCAAGTATTATTTTAATGATCGCTGTGATTGCGGTTTTGTCTGGGTGTGAAAAACAACCGGAAACAAAACAACCGGCAAAGGCCCCGGTTATTGTTTCCGGTAAAATTATACCGCCCCTCCCGGTAAAGCCGGGGGGAAAACAGATTCCCAAACCAGAGATCATTGGTCCGGCAAAAATGAACCAAGCCCAAACCATCGCCAAACCAGGTGTCAAACCCGGTGTTAAAAAGGCAGATACCAGGAAAATGGTTCAGGTCCCGTCTATAGCTGCCACAGAGAAATTGCTCAAGAGTGAACAGGCTATTGCTACCGTCCTGTCCGGGAAACCGGATATCACACAAGCAGTTGCAAGGTATGATTCAACCGGGAAATTAAATCCGTTTTTACCCTTGATCCAGGAAAAAGAAGAAAGGGGGGGTACCGATTTGGTGGTTGATAATAAACCCAAAAGAGTATTGACTCCCCTTGAGAAAATGGAATTAAGTCAGATAAAACTTGTAGCCGTTATCCTGATGGAAAACAGACAGTTGGCAATGGTGGAAGAAACTACTGGAAAAGGATATGAAGTTAATATAGGCACCTACATGGGTAAAAAGAATGGACAGGTTTCTAAAATCAACCAAAGCAGTATTGTTGTAAAAGAATATGTGAAAGATTATAAAGGGAAACTACAGGCTCGTTTCCAGGAAATTAAATTACAAAAAAAAGAGGGCGGGGAATAATATGCCGGTTTTTCAGTTTGGTAAAAAAAATTATCGGATTACACTGGTTATTGCGGTCTTAACTCTGTTTTTTTTGGCCGGGTGCATGGCTGGGAAAGCTGAAAATATTGACACACCAGATGCGGGTCAGGCCCAAGTAGATAAAACAGCTGACGCCTTCTTGCCACCGGAGAGCGTTGTTCCCGGGCAAAGATATATCCATGAAATTGATGTAAAAAAACAAGACAAAACCATTGAAATACGGATCAAGGGAAATCAAAAACTTTCCTTTACCTCCATTAAGCGGTCCTTTCCCTTTGCTATTTGTGTATACCTTCCTGAAACCGGTATAAACCCAGGCCTTATCCCGGGTGCAATTGAGGACGAAGTTGTCGGGGGGCTAAAACTTGCCTATGCAGACCAGGAGAAGACCACTGCAAAACTTGAAATTCTCTTGAATCAGGATGTCCCCTATGTGGTCCAGGAAGAAGGTGAGCAATTGAGGGTGGTTCTTTCTCTGGAACAGCCACGGGATAAAGACGCTGATTCGATTCCGTCCAAAGAAATGACCATGGCCACCAGCGAGACAATTGCTGTCCCGGAAAAGAAAATATCAGTCCCGGTGATCGTGTCGGATACTCCTGCCGTAATGACCGGTATTGAGTTTGATACCCTTCCGTCTGGCAGGTCTGATATCCGGGTGGAAACCAATCATCCGATAAAATATGATACCACCCTGCACAGTGCTGGAAAATTGTACCTGACCCTTTACAACACAAAAATTTCAGACCGTCACAAGCGCCCTCTTTTAACCCGGTATTTTAATTCCGCCGTGGAGAGTATTGAACCCAAAACGATTAACACAAAAAATTCTATCATCGAGATCAATATCAGGGAGCAGGTTCCCTATCAAATTGTTCAGGATCAGAATTTCATTACAATGGTGTTTGAACCCTCTCACATTGAGCCGCCTCCATTTAATAAGGCAAAAAAAGAAATCTCCAGTGCAACTATAGAAACCCGGGACACGGCAGTAACGCGTCCTATCGGCAATGTTATTAAAGAAAAGAGCCTGGTAAAACAAAAGACAGAGAGCAGAATTCCGGGTGAATCTCCTCCGCGGTATACAGGAGAAAAGATAAAGCTGGATTTTTACGATACAGATATCAAGAATGTTTTCAGGATTCTCAGGAGTGTTTCCGGCCTTAATTTTGCCATTGATAAAGATGTCCAGGGAAAGGTAACCATGACCCTGGAAAATCCGGTTCCCTGGGATCAGGTGCTGGACCTTGTCCTTAAAATGAATGGCCTTGGGAAAAAAAATGAAGGCAATGTCATCCGCATCGCTACGGATGAGACTTTGCAAAACGAGGAAACAATCAAGCAGGATCTCATTTCTGCCAAAAAGAAATCCCAGGAGCAGCAAAAAAGTTTTGATCCCCTGGTGACCGAATATATCTCCATTAATTATTCCGATGCCCAGGCAGATATCAGGCCCCATATTGAACAAATGCTTTCCAAGGACAGGGGAACAATCTCCGTGGATCAGCGGACCAATATGATTATTCTAACCGATACCCAGGAAAAAATTGATCAGGCCAGGGAAATCATCTACCGATTGGACAAGGTGACCCCCCAGATCATGATCGAAGTGAAGGTGGTTGAGGTGACAAAGGAGTTCGCCCGGAGCATGGGCATTGATTGGACACTGAGCAATGCAACTGACATTACCTCACAATTTATAAATGATTTTGGTGTTGCGGTGAATCCATCCTCTGAAACTGCTAAGCTCGCTGCGTCTTTTTCGTTTTTCAGAATTTTTGGATCCTCGTATACGGCTTTAAATGCTTATATTGAAGCCTCTGAAGAGCAGGGAGATACAAGAATTGTCTCCTCCCCGAGAGTATTGACCCTGGACAATAAAAAGGCTAAAATTAAGCAGGGCCTTGAGGTTGGATATCTTGAGCGGGATGATTCCGGCGGTGCCACTGTTAAATTTAAAAATGTTGATCTGCTCATGGAGGTCACTCCCCATGTTACGCCGGATAAACGTATTTCCATGAATGTTTTGGTTACAAAAAATGATGTGGTCGGTGAGTTTAATGAAGTCCCGCTCATTTCTACCAATGAGGCGGAAACAGAACTTCTGGTGAACGACAAGGATACAGTTGTAATCGGCGGTGTTGTCAAGACAACCAACAAAAATGAAGATCATGGGCTGCCTTTCCTTACGGGGATACCGGTTATTGGGGTTCTTTTCGGCAAGGAGATCAAGTCGGATGAACGCTCTGAACTGCTGATCTTTTTAACCCCGTCCATTGTTCAGCTGGAACAAAAACGTACAGCGAAAATGCCTGTGCCTGCCAAACAATAGGAATCAATAATAAATCAATAGAGTTCTGCCAGTCTGGCTTCGGCTCGCTTGGCAAGGACGGATCTTTCCGGCACCAGTTTTAGTATCAATTGGTATGATTTTATAGCCTGATGTCTAAGCCCTTTTTCTTCGTAGGCCTCTGCCAGGTCTGCATGCAGAATGGCTATATTTGGAGTCCTCTGGAGACATTGGTGCAGGTAGTCCATTGCCTGGTCCACTTGTCCGGTTTGAAGATAGACCTGGGCAAGTCCATGGGATGCCTGAAGAAACCAGGGTTGCTCATCAAGGGCTTTTTGGAAATAGGTTTCAGCCAGATGGAATTTTTTATCCCCCAAATAGGCCCATCCTATATTTGACAGGGGATAATGGGGGGTACGGTACAAAAGACTTTCCAAAGTTGTATTAAAACTTTTTATAGCCATATCCCATTTTTCCTGGCGCAGATAGGCTGCTCCCAAATTATTGAGAGCATCAGTATAATCGGGTTTCAGATTCAATGCCTTTTGAAAGGCTGTCACTGCCAGATCATCTCTTTTTTTGCCCATATAGGCAAGTCCCAGACTGTTCTGAAGATAAGGATCTTCTGGAATGAGTTTTTCAGCTTCTAGCAGTTTGCCCAGGGCTTTTGTATAATCCCCCTGGTTCTGGAAAATATCCCCTTCTTTTTTCATTGCCTGGGCATGGTTGTTTTGATCCTGCCGGTCGGCGGAGGTGACACAGGCTGAGACGATAAAACTAAAGAAAATAAAAATCAAAAGATTTTTCATTGTAGGTTTCCTCTAAGCAATTATTGGTTTAAAATCAGGAATCGAATATTTTCTGTTTCCAGGAATGTACTGGTTGCGGTGGTGGGCTTTTGCCGGGTAAACAAGAATTGTTCCGTATCCTTTGTAACATAGATTCCCTTGATGATCTCGACATGCCCTGCGGTGGTAAAGGAGGGGTTTTTCCAGGTGGAATACCCAAGGCGGGTAAAGAGGGTAAGGATCAATTCCGACATTGTTAATTCAGGGGAGATCGAGAGAATTTGATTTCCCTTTTTTTCAATGGCTTCAAGTGCCAGTCCATAGACACTTCCTGTGTTGATTAAAAGATCTGGCTGGCCCTGTCGGGGAATGCGTCCAAAAGAGGCGCTCATTTCAATGGCACCAATGGAAAAGGAAATATTTTCGTCGGGTGTATATGGGGTTTGGGTAATCGATAATAGGGTTGAAATTAATTTGGCAGGATCAACGGGTTTGTCAGCCAGGGAGGTTTTATCTCTTTCTAATTCATCGGCCATGGAGATGGCCTTGTCAATTTCCTGTACTTGAATTTGTTTCCAATATGCTTTAATATTTTTTACAAGATCGTTTCCCAGAGAACTACCGTGGTCATCCCGGGGAATGATAACGGTCTTTTTCCCGTCTTTGCTCTCGATCAAAGGGGTTTGGGTTAAATCGAGCACCAAATTCGGCTGTGCTGCTCGTCCAGGAAAATGCATCTGCCCCTGGTTGATAAGGGTTCCCTGGATCAATTCTGAATACCGTTTAAGCTGAATCATTTGTTGGGGGGAAATAACCGGAAGCAGGTCACTCGATGCCGTTCTAACGGGTGATTGGGTGATGGCCTTTGATCCGATACTCCCTTGTCTTAAAAAGGATTTAAACCAGGGCTGAGCCAGGATGGATGGGTCGGGTATCACCAGCTGAGTCCCTTGGTAAATTAGGTCAATATTTGTAATGCCAGGGTTGAGGTGGGAAAAAGTTTTTTTGGCCTCCTGGGATATGGCGCCGCCTTTTTCAAGGAATTTTTTGTCTAGAAGCGTTGATACCGTGTCTCCTGTCTGTATGGTGTGTCTTCGGATAAAGGGTTGTAATTTAAATTTCTCTGGAACACTTGAAAATTCAATCACCGGAACCTCCACAATACCAGGTGTCTTTTGTACATAGTCCTGTTTATCAATTTTTCGTAGGGGAATCAGAATGTTAATTCCCGGTGCAATGGTGTCAATATTGCTGATGCGGGGATTGATTTTTTTGAAAATATTTAAAAATCTGGGGAAATCAGCCTCGGAAATTTCTCCTTTTTGTCGGAAGATTTTATAGAGCCAGTCATCTTTTTTAACCTGGTAGGGCTCACATAAAATATTTTCATTTTCATATATGAAAACAGAGTATTGCTTGTAAGATGTTTTCACTCCGGCGGCATGACCATAGCTTAAGAAGAGGAAAACTAAAAATATCAATGCCGCACCGGGTATTTTAAACACGAAAGAATCCTTTGTATATGAATATGGGTTATAAATTTAGTTTTTTTGCGATTTTTCCTGAAATATCCTGAACAAAGCATTGAAACTCTTTTCTATCCAGCCTTTTCTCCTGGGATGGCACAATATCCGGGTTATCAGGTGTTATTAAATCCGGCAGATTAATAAACCCGGAATTGGGCTTGATATCATAGGCATCAGGGATTTGGTTTTTAAAATACAGGTTTTGGAATTCGGAAAATTTAATTGCATGGGCGGTGGCATCCAGAATGGCGGTTTCAGCGGGTGTAACAATTTTCTGGGCTGCGGCTTTGACAAGTCCGGCAAGGCATTCTCCGCCTTGAGTACAGGTGATATGGCCGTTTTGGTTGGCGGTTAATTGCCAGTCCATGATCGCTTGTTCTTTAACCTGAATAAAAAAGACATTCTGGTGGCAGCTCGTTTTATTGTATTGCCGGGTGATTTCAATGACCCGTGGCATGGAGACCGGGTTGCCGATCATGGCTGCCTGGGCAACACTGGGACGGGTATTAACGGGTTTAAAGCACCGTTTGTTTTCATCGGGCTCCAGATAATATTGAAAGACCGGATCGGCATGTTCAGACTGAACACCGATTATTTTGGGGAGCTGGTCGATAATGCCGGCTTTGTGAAATTTCAAAAATCCATTCATAATAGCTGAAATATTGCCGGCATTCCCAATGGGAACCACCACCACCTTATTGGCCATATCCCAGTCAAAATCCTGGGCAATTTCATAGGAATAGGATTCTTGTCCTAAAATTCGCCAGGCATTTTTTGAGTTTAAAAGAACCACCGGGTAAAGACTGGATAGATGCTCAACAATTTTCATACAATCATCAAAAACCCCGGGGATTTCAAATACATTGGCGCCGCTGCCCAGGGGTTGGGCGAGTTGTTGGGAGGTGACCTTTTTATGGGGTAAAAGTACCGCTGACTTGATCAAGGGTTTTAGATAGGAAACATACAAGGCAGCTGCAGCAGATGTATCTCCTGTGGAGGCACAGATGGCAATGACATCTGAAACCAGATTTTGGTCAATGAGATACTTGATACTGGAAAGGGCACTTGCCATCCCGCGGTCCTTGAAAGAGGCGCTGGGGTTCTGGCCATCATTCTTGTAAAAAAAGTTGAGTCCAGTTTTTTCTTTAAGGTGCGGGCTTGCTTCAACAATAGGGGTATGGCCTTCCCCCAGGTAAAGGATGGAATCCAAGGGAATGCAGGAGCCAATGAACTCATGGTATCGATAAATTCCTTTTAGTGCAGGAATTTTTAACATTTTGCGGTAATCAAATATTTTTTGCCAGGTGGCGCCTGTATGCTGGGAGAGGGCTGCCTCATTTTTATCATGGATCAGTAGGACCTGGTTACAGTCCGGACAAACATACAACAGTTTTTCAATGGAAAATTCCGCCGAACAACCAAGGCACCTATAAAAGAGCTTGCCCGCAGGTTTGGGGATGATATAAGGCCGGATTTCTTCTGGGAATAGTTCAAGATTCATTTTCAATTACCTTTTGGCCTCCCATATAAGGAACAAGGACATCCGGAATGGTGACAGATCCGTCTGCCTGTTGATAATTCTCTAAAATTGCAGCAAACGTTCTTCCCACGGCAAGGCCGGAACCGTTTAGGGTGTGGCAGAATTCCGGCCTTTTCTGGTCGGGACGTTTAAATCGGATATTGGCACGCCTGGCCTGGAAATCTGTGCAATTGCTGCACGAGGATATTTCCCTGTATTTGTCCTGGCCCGGCATCCAGACTTCAAGGTCATAGGTTTTTGTGGCGGAAAACCCCAGATCTCCTGTGCACAAGGTGACTACCTGGTAGGGAAGTTCAAGTCTTGCCAGAATGTTTTCGGCATTTGCCAATAGGGATTCAAGCTCTTCAAAAGAAGTCTCCGGGGTGGTGATTTTGACCATTTCCACCTTGTTGAATTGGTGTTGTCGGATTAGTCCCTTGGTATCCCGTCCATAGGAGCCGGCTTCGGATCTGAAACAGGGGGTATAGGCGGCAAATTTAAGGGGCAGCTTTGCTTCATCCAGAATTTCCCCGGCATGGATATTGGTTACCGGAACTTCCGAGGTGGGAATCAAATAATAATCAAGGCCTTCCAATTTAAACAGGTCTTCTTCAAATTTAGGCAATTGTCCCGTACCTGTCATGGTGGTTTTATTGACAATAAAGGGAGGCAAGGTTTCCTTATATCCATGCTCAGTCGTATGGATATCCAACATGAAATTGATCAAAGCTCTTTCCAGCTTTGCACCGGAACCAAAGTAGAGTGGGAAACGCGAACCGGTAATTTTAGCAGCACGGGCCAGATCAAGGATGCCCAAGGCCTCTCCAATATCTGCATGATCTTTTATTTTAAAATCAAAGATTCTTGGGGTTCCAATGGTTTTTTCCAGGCGATTTTGGGACTCATCTTTTCCCTGTGGTACATCGTCGTGGGGTAGATTGGGCAGGGCAATAAGAAAATCTTGAATGGTCTGTTCCACGGATGACAGCTGCTTATCAAGTCCCTTGATGGTTTCTGATACGGCGCGCATTTTGTCAATGCTGGGTTGTGCATCCTCTCCTGAGCGTTTCATTTTAGCGATGTCATCGGAAACGGTATTTCGTTGGTATCTTAATTCTTCGATATTGAGTAAAAGTGCCTTTCGTCTTTCTTCGTTTTCCAGGAGATCTGAAAAATTAATATTGGCCCTTCTTTTCTCCATTCCTTTTTTAACAGAGTCCAAATTGTTTTTTATGTATTTTAAATCCAGCATTGTATCCTATCTGTGTCCTTAATTTTGCCTGGTTAATAATTGCTAAGGTTTGATTCTAAAAGATTCTTCACAATTTTAATCAGATAACACGGGCCTTGTAAACAGTCAACGATTATTGCAGTTGACAATTGACCACATCGGTATAATGTTTTCTGAAATATTTTATTTTGTAATCAAAGGAACGGCAATTATGGACGAGATGAAAAATACAAAGATTAGCGTGCTAACCCAGGTTTCTGATAGACTTGGCGCGCTTACAAAAGAAGCGCTTGCGGAAAAATACAATGGTATTGAAAATAAGTTGTTTGAGTTTGCAAATTTTATGGAAGCTCAACTGGCTTTTTTGTCTACAACCACCAGGACAGAGATTCCTACGGAAGGGATTATTCCTACCGAGGCAATTATCAGAAAGGCCCTTCACATTGAAAAGGGGATTGTATTGCCCGTGTTTACCGATTCAAAAAATAGTATCCTGTTGTATAAAATCGGTGATTATGACAAAGACCTTGTGGCCAGCGATAATGACGTGCTGGAACCAGATCCTGAAAAATGCAAGAAAATATCCCTGGATGATATTGATATCGCCATTATTCCCGGGTTGGCATTTGATGATAAAGGGGGCCGGGTTGGATTTGGAAATAATTATTATTCCAAGTTGATCACAAAGCTTCCAGAAACCTGTAGAAAAGTATCCCTGGCCTATGAGGAGCAGATTGTGGATCAGATTCAGATGGAATCACGCAAATTTACAGTGGATATTATCATTACGGATAAGCGGGTCATCTATAAGATTTGATATTCTGGTTTCCTAAAGAACATGAAAGAAAATAATCAGTCTTCATGTTCTTTAAAGCCTTCCTGGCGAAATCGTTTTTATTCTGGGTTCAATGCCTTGCCAAAGGCCTGTAAATCTTCTGTTTTTCCCATGAGAATCAGGGTGTCTCTCGCCTCTAACAGGGTTTCAAAATGTGGTGCAAATATCATTTCACCCGATGATTTTTTGATGGCAATAATGATCAGATTAAAATTCTGGCGAATACCCGAGTCTTTTAAAGCCAACTGGGTATACCGTGACTTTTTTGGGATAAACAATTCTTCGATCTGGATGGCATCACTCTTTCGGGACAATGCCACATCAAGGAAACTGCTGACAGTAGGGCGAAGCAGTTTCAGTCCCATGTTTACGGCGCCGGTGTCATAGGGGGATTCCACCTTGTTGGCCCCGGCAACCAACAGTTTTTTTCCCACCCCCGGGTTGCTGGCCCGGGCCATGATATAGATATCCGGGTTCAATTGTCTGGCCGTCAATACCAGAAATACATTGGCCGTGTCCGTTGCCAGGGCGGCGACCAGGAATCCGGCTCGTTTGATCCCACCCTTTATCAGCAGGTCTTCATTCAATGCATCGCCGATAAGGTAGTGCAGCTTATTTTTTTTCAGCATTTCTGCCTGGGTTTCATCCTGTTCTATGACAACTATATCTTGTGTGTCTTCTTTGATGAAATTGCACAATACCCTGCCGATACGGCCATACCCGCAGACTATATAATGTTTTTCCAGATTTTTAATTTTTTTATCCAACCGTTGTCTCCCTAACAATGTCCTGATTTCACCTTCCACAATAGACTGTACGATCACGCCGGCCAGGTAAAGAAAATATCCGACACCGGTGAAGATCAGGAGTATGGTGAAAATCCTGCCGGCGGTGCTGGGTTCCTGGACTTCAAGAAAACCGACGGTACTCAGGGTGATGGCAGTCATGTATGCCGCATCAATAAGACTCCATTGCTCAATGAGCATATATCCAGATATACCCATACCGAATATAAAAACTGCAATAATGATGGCAATTTCCATTTTTAAAATTTGGTTCATGAAAGCTATAAATACGTGTGTTTATGGTAAAAAGCAAGGTAAGAATCTCCGGGGGGTATGGACCTAAGATTCTTGACGGACGGATTGGTTGCTGATATGAAGGGGTGCATGAATGATGAACCCAAAAAATTTGCTCGTTGGCGCAGGGATATGGTCGAAAATCAGATCATTGCCCGGGGGATTACCGACCCTCGGGTGATTGATGCCATGACCCGTGTTCCCCGGCATCTTTTTGTCAGTGAGGCAATGGCGGACAGTGCCTATGGTGATTTTCCCCTTCCCATTGGGGAAGGCCAAACCATATCCCAGCCTTTTATCATTGCTGAAATGACCCAGCGTCTTGAACTTTCCGGCTCCGAACGGGTATTGGAAATAGGGACTGGTTCCGGATACCAGGCCGCTATTTTGTCCAGGATCGTGTATAAGGTGTATACCATTGAGCGCAATAACACCTTGTTCCTGCAAACCCGTAAACTTTTTGACACGCTTAGGTATCATAATATTGTGACCCGGTATTCCGACGGGACTCAAGGGTGGAAGCAGGAAAGTCCCTTTGACGCCATCATTGTCACGGCAGGTGGAAATCAGATCCCAACCCCATTGGTGGATCAGCTTGCCATGGGCGGTCGGCTTGTCATGCCGGTGGGAGGGCTCCATTCCCAGGAATTGCTGAAAATTGAAAAAACTGAGAAGGGAATTCATACCACTAATCTTGGCGGATGCCGGTTTGTAAAGCTCATTGGGCAGCACGGATGGCGTGACTAGGATACCGATCATATGAAAAAAGAATCCCTCCCCCCCTCCCTTGTTAAAGACCCCTCCCTTGCCAAAGAATTGTTTATGGGATTTTGCCTTGGCACGGCCAATATTATTCCCGGGGTTTCCGGCGGAACCTTTTTACTTGTTTTCAACATTTATGAGCGGGTTTTTGCCATTTTAAACCGAATTAATCGCGCCTTGGTTTTAAGGTTTGCAGCAATTATTTTTTGTGTGGTGAAAACTCTGGGCAGAAATGGGTGTCGGGATCTTGTCTCATTTTTAAAGGAAATCGATGCCGTGTTCCTGTTGAAATTGATGGTGGGTGCCGTTACGGCCATTATCGCTTTTTCCAG
This sequence comes from Desulfobacteraceae bacterium, assembly GCA_016743945.1. GTDB lineage: Bacteria > Desulfobacterota > Desulfobacteria > Desulfobacterales > Desulfobacteraceae > NBML01. Next base: position 79,654 of record JADGFI010000011.1, on the reverse strand, counting down.
TTTGATGAAATATCTGCTTGTCCATCAGTTTGCCTACACCTATTCTCTATTTTTGGGTTTGATACTGGTCTCGATTATCATTCCGGTAAAAATGCTCAGTTCCCTGAAAGGGCCGGTGGTTTTCATGGTCCTGTTGGGAATGTCTTTCACTGTTTTTATTTCCTGGTCAGTGAATCCCTATGATAAGGTGAAAATTAAATCAGACCACCTTGAACGCCAGTATCGCCATCTTTCTTCCGGGGAAAATCTGGCGCCTGTTTTCGGGCCGGGCAGCCAGTCTGGCAACCCGCTTGAAAATCAGCTTAAAAAAGAAACAAAAAAGCCCCGGAAACAAGGACGGTTTGCATTTTTTGGGAAATATACCATTGAAGAATATATTTATGCCGGCATCTGTGGAGCTGTCTCCATTTCTGCCATGGTACTCCCCGGTATCAGCGGCTCTTTGGTTTTGATCCTCATGGGTGCTTATTTTGATGTAATATCTGCCATATCAGCGCTTAAATTAGGACACCTGGACACCCTGGCGTTTCTTTGTTGTTTTGGAATAGGGATTGTAGTGGGTGGCCTTTTGTTTGCCAGATTGGTTAATTTTGTATTGAAACGGTATTATAACGCAACCATGGCATTTCTCATCGGTCTTATGGCTGGGTCATTGCATGCCCTGTGGCCTTTTAAAAAGGTGATGATCATGGCCCGGCAATATGTCAAGCAGGATGGCGCAATTTCTGTGGTTGAAAATTTTCAAGTTTACACCAATCTTAACATCCTGCCCTCAAGTGGCCACCAGCTGCTGGTCTCCCTTTTTTTCTTTTTTGCGGGCTGCGCTGTGATGGTTGCGTTTATCCGGGCAGAGTCATCCTGATTTATGGTGTCTTCCTGTTTAAGCTGTCTTTTTTAGCCCGTTGAGGATGAGGGAAACGGCAAACTGGGTATTTTTTTCCACTTTCTCAAAATCGAATCGAGCGAGGGTCAGATTGTCATTTTCCAACAGCATCTGCTGTTGTTTTATTCCATAGATCACTGAAAGAATAATACGGGCTGTTTTCAGGGTATCTATTTTTCGGATTTGCTCCTCGCCCATTGCCTGGTCCAGAATATTACAGATTATCTGGGTTTCCTGGATATTGAATCGTTTGAGCAGATCAAGGAATAAGGGTTGGAACTGGAGTTGCTTGGATGTTTTGATGGACAGCTTATGAAGATTAACCATTTTTTGGAAATGCCGTTGCCGTTCCAGGATATAAGTCTGAATTTTTTCATGCCAAAGCGTGATTTTGGCCACTTTCTTCTTGAGGGAAGACAGGAAAGTTTCGCTTTCCTGGCGGATGATTTCGCAGAAAATGGCTTCCTTGTTTTTATAATAATAGTATAGGGACGCCTTGTTCAATCCCACCATTTTGCCGATATCGTCCATGGTGGTTTTGGCAAACCCATAGTGGGCAAAACAGTGACTGGCAGCTTTTCGTATATCGTCTCCCTTGTTTGTTTCAGACATGTTTCTCCCTCTTTGCGAAATATGGTTTCAATTATTCGAACAACCATATTTTTTGTTTGATATCTTGTCAAGTAAAAGAATAAGGCAAGAAAGAATCACCCAAAGCGTGTTTACAAGGTTTGAGGCACAAATGCAACCACCTCATCAATGCTAGGCGCATTGCAAAAGAGCATGACCATTCGGTCAACCCCAAGGGCGATACCGGCTGCATCGGGCATGTTTTTCAGGTCGGCAAGAAATTTTTCAGGCAGGGGAAGAGAGGATTGGCCGCGATCTGACCGGATTTGGTTTTCCAGCACAAATCGTTGTCTTTGCAAAATCGGATCGTTAAGTTCTGTGAATCCGTTTGCCAGTTCTATCCCGGCCACATAGAGTTCAAATCGCTGGGCAAGTTTTTCGTCGTTCGGTTTGAGCTTGGCCAGGGAGGCCATGGGGGCCGGGTAATCATACAGGATACAAGGGCGTTCTTTCCCCAGACAGGGTTCTACCTCAAAGCCCATGAGTTCATCGAAACTGCCGTCTTCAAGAGCCTTTAACGCCGGCTTTGATCCATAGGTGTCAAATGCTTGTTCAACGGTAATTCTGTCAAAGGGAAGCCTAAGGTCAATGACTTGATCCTGGTAGATAAGGGCAGTTCCCAACCCCAATTTTTTTGCAATGTGTCGGAGAAGATCCTGGCATTGGTCCATTAAATCAAGATAGGTGGCGTTTGTGGCATACCACTCAAGCAGGGTATGTTCGGGCAGGTGGAAAGGGCCTTGCTCATTTTTTCTGAAACATTTACAGATTTGAAAAATTTTTTGAAGGTTTCGAGATAATAGGCGTTTCATGCAAAGTTCAGGGGATGCCTGTAGATACAGGCCTTCTGATAGTAAAGGATCAATATGGGCTTCGGGAATAATGCTGGGGCAGCGGATGGGAGTCTCGACTTCGAGAAAGTCATGTCCCAAGAAAAAATCCCTTGTATGATGGATCACAAGGGATCTTGTTTTTAAATTGTGAAGCTGTTGGGGGCGCATGGCTTGGAAAAATTTCTCAAACAACGTTTATTTGATTTCATATTGATCTTTTGGCCTGTCCTGCAAGTAAATCCGTTCATACTTGGTTTTATCTGCTCGTTCAAAAAAATCATATCCTTTTTCTTGGCAGGCCTTGCAGGCATTTATGGGTATATGGACCCCGAGGATATGGTGGCCTGGTGTGGCCTTTGAATCAATTTCAAAGCTGCCGCCGCAGTCCCGGCATATCCATATTTTTTCCTTTTGCCGCTCAAAGATATTGTCGGTGTCATAGAAAACCTCCCGGTGGCGGACCATCAGTTCACCGGGTTTGCCGGATTTTTCCCGCAATTCATGTCGCTGGTGCCAATAGGCATTGATCTGGTCGGTGGTCTTCTTGATTTTGTCGGTTATGCTCACCGATTGTTTGAGTTTTTCCGGGTTGTAGTCTGGTTCCACCACACCCGAATAGTCCAGCCCGGCCATGGCAAGAATAATACCCAGATTGACATAGGGAAGAGCACCTTCAATGGCATATCCGCCTTCAAGTACAGCAATGTCCGGTTTGAGCAGGGAGGTGAGCTGTGCATATCCCTGGGCGGAAAAATTCATATTGGTCAACGGGTCTGTATAGTGGTTGTCTTGACCGGCTGAATTGACCACAATATCCGGTTTGAACTCTGCCAGTATCGGCATCACACAATTTCGGATGACGTAGAGATATCCTTCCGTTGAGGTACCTGGCGGCAAGGGAATATTCAGGTTGGACCCCTTGGCATTGGGGCCGCCAAGCTCGCCGGGAAAGCCGGTTCCCGGATACATGGTTCTGCCGTCCTGGTGAAGGGAGATGAATAACACATCGGGATCATGCCAGAAGATATCATTGGTGCCATCTCCGTGGTGGCAGTCTGTATCAATAATGGCAATTTTTTTTACACCGAACTGAGTCCGAATATACTCGACCATGATGGCTTCCATGTTGATATGGCAAAATCCTCTGCCGCCATGGGACACCCGCATGGAATGGTGGCCGGGTGGCCTGACAAGGGCAAATCCGTTTTTTACTTCCTTGTTCATTACAGCATTGGCAATGGCCATGGCGCCGCCGGCACTGATGAGATGGGATTCCGTTGTCACCGAGGGTTCATCGGGAACACAAAAATGGGTTCTACGGATATCATGGGCGGTGACAAGGTTTGGTTTGTATTCAACGATACCCGGGATATCAAAAATACCCTCTTCAAGTACCTGGTCCTGGGTATACAGCAACCGCTCTTCTCTTTCCGGATGGGTGGGGTCAATGGCCCAGTCAAATGCAGGGAAAAAGACCAGTCCTGTTTTATGTAATGCTTTTAACATATTTCCCTCACAATTCTAGTGCAAAATCGTTTCAAAGCCTTTGATCAGGCCCGGTTTGAGCTGAATTTTTGCTCTGTATATCTTTCCCCTGGGTGAAAAATTCCGGACAATATTAAATTTTTGGAATTCAATCACCTCCACATCTTCCAGGTTCTCCGGGTCTGCCCCTGAGTTCATGGCTTTTTCCTTGAGCAGGGTATAGGCGGTTTCAATCAGGTCATCTTCTGAATAGGCTTTGGAAATGGGTTCGGCAAAGTCTTCTTCATGGGCCGTCACGATTCCCTGCTCGGTATCGGCAATCAGGGAAACTTCGCAGGTAGTTCTGGCAAGGGCTGCCCCAATGGCATTGGCAACCGCTGATTCCGGGACGGCCATGGTTTTAATCTGGTAGAGATCCTCTATTTTCTCGGCAAAGAATTTCGCCGGCCCTCCCAGCAGGAGAATTTTCCGGGGACTGAGTTTATATCCTTCCAAAAAATCGTGGACCGTGTACACGGGCTGGGAATTAAGTTCATCGATCATTTCAAAGGTCTTTTTCAAAATAATTTTGCAGCATTTTTTGAAGATATGGTCTGCTGCATCGGTGTCGGAAAGGTTCAATTGCTCGGCAATGGTATGAATCCCTTCTTTGGCTTTTTCCGGGTCACCTTCATCCATCAATCCCAATACCACCAATGCATCTGTGGGGGTGGGGGTGGGGCCGCCAAATGCCATGGCAGGTCCCTGTCTGTCCGGACCAATGGACAACTCTCCCTGATTCACCCGAAGCGAACTGTCTCCACCAATCCCCTTTGAATCTGTTCGAAGGGATCGGATCAGGCTCTTATACTGTCCCCTTTGGATTCCCAAAGGTTCCAGCAGGGGTGCCTTGTCTACCAGAAAAGCGATATCTGTGGTGGTCCCGCCAATGTCCAGAACAATGGCATCCTGGTTGGCCGGGGCATAGGGGATGGCGCCCATGATGCTGGCGGCAGGGCCGGATAAAACCGTCTGGCCTGGAAAATCCATGGAAGATTCAAGGGACATGGTGCCGCCGTCTGCCTTGAGAATCTGGATGGGAATTTTTAATCCCTTTTCGGCAAGGGATTGTTTAACCGCTTCAAAAAAGGCTTTGTGCAGGTCAAAGACAGCTGCATTTAAATGGGTGGTGGCAATTCTGCGCGGAAAATTTAAGTTTCCCGATACATGGTGGCCCAGGAAAATTTTTTTAAAATCTTTATTGAGTATCCGCTTGATTAAAATTTCGTGGGAAGGGTTTCTGACACTAAATTTACTGACCACCCCTATATATTTCACCCCGGCTTTTTTCAACCGCTTGGCAACCTCTTCAATTTCCATTTTATTTACCGGGGCTTTCTCCCTTCCCCGGTGGTTGATAGATCCTGAGACGGTATAATAATGTTCTCCGGTACTGAAAAATTTAGGATCGATGCCAGGCCCTGCTGAAACTATCATGCCAATGGGGCACATTTTCTGCTGGACAAGGGGCTGAACAAGGGCATTGGTTGTCAAGGTTGTTGAAATTACCACCCGCTTGATGGCACCGGGATCTGTGGTGTCCAGAATCTTAGTAAAACCTGAGAGTACACTATTGAAAAGGTTGTCAGGGTCAGTTGATACTTTGGCTTTTTTTTCAATACCCTTGCTGCTTAGGAGAACAACGTCTGTATGCGTACCGCCAACATCTAATCCTATTATCATGGCAGGTTCCTGTTCATTTGGATTGTAATCAGCTGATACTTTGGGATCAGCAATACCAAGGGAGCTTGTCAGAAAAAACAAAGGTTGTCAATGAAGTTTTTATGGGGGTTTGAAGATCCATAAGGTGTTTCAAACTTGAAAATTACCCTAATTTGATTTATGTGTTAATAACATTGTTTTTTTGAATAAATTTATCTTATTTTTGGAGTCGTTTATGTCAGTCATTGAATGGAAAAAAGAGGGGGGTGTTGCCGTGATCACCATGTGTAACGGCGCCAACAAACAAAATCAAGAATTTGCAAAACAAATGAACCGCTGTTTTGATGAAATACTGGAAGATACAAGTTTGTCGTCCGTCATCCTGACATCCTCAGATGAAAAGAATTTTTCTCAAGGGATCGATATAGAATGGATGGGACAAAAAATGCAGGACCAGGATTTTGAGACGATTAAATCTTTTATGTATGGAATGAATGGTATTTTTAAGCGAATCCTTTTGATGCCGATCCCTGTGATAGCTGCCATAAATGGACATGCATTCGGAAACGGCGCCATCCTGGCCTGTGCTTGTGATTTTAGGTTCATGAAGAAGGATCGAGGCTTTTTTTGTTTTCCCGAAGTGGATGTCAGTATTCCTTTTCTTCCCGGAATGATTGCCTTTGTTAGAAAAGCAGTTCCGGAATATCATTTTAACGAGATGCTTCTTTCGGGAAAAAGGATGACAGCAGAAGCCCTGGCGGCAAGCCATGTAATTATGAAGGCCTGTGATAATCAGGAAGCCCTAATGACGGAAGCCATGGCCTTTGCGGCTACCTTCATGAAAAAAAGAGGGATTTTGGGAGAATTAAAGAAGCGGCTACACAAAGAAGTTGTTCACATTATGGAAACCCAGGATCCGGTTCATATTGATGCGCTGGATCTGTTTGTTCAAGAATAACGTTAAAAAGTTCATAGATTTTGTCGTGCAAACTCTATGAACTTACAGCAGATGGGGGACTGGGTTCTTTTCTTTGGCAGGGTTAAATAAAAATATCGATTAAGATCCATGCCCTTAACTGAAAGGGCATGAAGCCGACCCGTCTCAATTTCATTGGCCACGGCAATGGTCGAGAGAATGGAAATTCCCACTCGGTTCAATATCCCCTGGATAACCGATACGGAATTTCCCATGGTAACCCGGGATTTAAGGTTCTGGGACTTAAAGCCGGCCTTGTCCATGCTATTGAGGATGGATTGCCAGGTTCCGGAGCCTTTTTCCCTGGTAATAAAGGGTTCTAAAAATAATTTTGAACACTCAATGGCGTCTTGGTTTGCCCATTTATGTCCTACTGGTACAATCAGTTTCATTTCATCGGCCTTAAGTTTCTCCTGGCAGATGGCCGGGTCCTCTGTCAAAGCCCCCACCACCCCAAGTTCAATCTTCCCTTGTTTAATGGCATCAATGACCTGCATGGTATCCCCGGCAGACAGGGCCATGGTGACATCGGGGAATTTTTGGGTAAATGCGCCCATGAGTTTTGGGATGAGATAACCGGCCGGAATGGTGCTGCCACCAATATTTAAGTTTCCCTTTGTGTGACCGAGGAAATCAAGCATGGCAGATTCGGTAAGATCCCTTAACTCTATGATTTTTTTTGCGTGATCATAGAGAATCATTCCGGCCCTTGTGGGTTCGGTTGTCTTGCCAAGCCGGTCCAAAAGTCTGCATTGGAAGTGCTCTTCAAGTTCCTTGATATGGGTGGATACCGTTGGTTGGGAAAGATTTATGGCCTCGGATGCCTTTGAAAAACTTTTTTTGTCAACCACCGATACAAAAATGTGAAGCTGCCATAGATCCATTTTTTATCCTTGTTGTTTGTCGTTCTCCCCACCTCGCTATCAATTTTGCAGGATCAGTTGGTGAGCTTGGGAAATTTTTCCATGAGCCTCAGTTGGACCGGTTCCGGCACCATGTCTGAAATATCTCCGCCAAATTGGGCGGCTTCTTTTATGATGGAGGAACTGGTGAATATCCACCGCAGACCCGTCATGAGGAATACCGACTGAACATCCTTGTTCAATTTGCGGTTCATCAAGGCCATCTGGAATTCGTTTTCAAAATCAGAGATGGCCCGCATGCCCCGGATGACGGCCGTGGCTTTTTTCATCCGGGCATACTCCACCAGGAGACCGTCAAAGGTATCCACCTTCACGGGTTTGAGCCCGTTCATGCTTTGTTTGATCATTTCCACCCGTTCTGCGGAGGAAAACAAAGATTTTTTAGATGGGTTGTGCAGAACCGCCACAATGACTTCATCAAAGATTTCAAGGGCTCTTTCTATTACATCTACATGGCCGTTGGTCAGGGGGTCAAACGATCCTGGATAAATCGCAATTTTTTTATTACTCATTGTTGGCAGATCCTTTGTTTATTACTGATTTCTTTAAAAAGGAAACAAAAGTCTTTGAGTATTTTTTTTGGCGGTAAATGTCAAGCCCGTTAAGGGGGTCGGCAAGAGATTCTTTAAATGATTGTTCCACAATAATAATACCCTTGGGTGCCAGAAGGTCTAGAAAACCAGATTTTTCAAGGGTTGTTTCAACATGCCCCTTCCCATAGGGCGGATCCATAAAAATCAGATCAAAGGGGGCTTTATGAACCTTGGAGAATGGGTGACCCACAATATCATGGTGAAGAAGGGTGGTCTTTTCTGTCATTTTGCACAGATTAATATTTTTTTGTATAATCTGGCAGGAAGACAGAGCAACATCCATAAAGACCACATTTTTTGCTCCCCGGCTCAGGGACTCAAGTCCTAGGGCACCGGTGCCGGCATAAAGATCCAGAACCCTGGCGTTTTGTACCCTGGGTCCCAGTATGTTGAAAATAGCCTCCCTGACCCGATCCGAGGTCGGTCTAATATCATCGCCTGAAAGGGCAATCAGTTTTCGTCCCCGAAAGTCTCCCCCAATAATTCTCATCCGCTATTTCTCATTTGGTAATTCCCATATTGTTTTTTTTACATGGACACGCCTAAAAGGACGGCATCCTTTTTTTTATGTAATGGACACTGCTGCCGATCCTTTTAGCGGTTGCCTTGAGGTCTCCCTTTTCCTGGTCCACCTTCTTGCGAATAAATTCAAGTTCAAAGGTTTTTCTGGCCAGTTCCAGGTTGTCCATGGTGAACAGCTGTATCGGTTCAATGGAATTTTCAGATGTAAATCCCGGGTTATAGGGCTGGGGGATATCTTGTATACCAATTATATCCCCTTCCACCATTATGTACAGACGTTCCACCAGGTTTTTTAACTCCCTGACATTGCCCTGCCAGTGGTATTGGTCCAGCAGGTCAAGGGCCTCTTGTGAAAGGTTTTTTTTGGGGTCAGAAGACTGCAGGCCCATCTTATCAAAGAAGGTATCCACCAGCAGAGGAACATCCCCTTTCCTTTCCCGCAGGGGGGGCACATGGATGGGGATAACATTGAGGCGGAAAAAAAGGTCCTGTCTGAAATTGCCCTTTTCAATTTCTTGTTCAAGGTTCTTGTTGGTGGAGGCAATGAGCCGGACGTCCATGTGAAGGGTTCGCCCTCCACCGATACGTTGGAATGTTTTGGATTCAAGGGCCCGCAGAATCTTGGCCTGGGTATTGATGTTCATATCCCCGATTTCATCTAAAAAAAGAGTGCCCCCGGATGCCATTTCAAATTTGCCCTTGTTTTTGGAGGTGGCTTCATCAAAGGCACCTTTTTCATGTCCAAACAATTCACTGTCAATATTTTTTTCAGGAATGGCGGCACAATTGATAATGATAAAGGGTTCTTCCGGCCGGGTGCTGAATTGGTGGATGGTTCTGGCCACCATCTCCTTGCCCGTTCCGTTTTCTCCGGTTATGAGAATGGAGGCATCGGAAGGAGAGGCTGCCATTATCTCACCGTAAAGCTTTTGAACCGCTATACTTGTACCGGTAATGGAATTTTTTTCTATGGCTTTTTTGCGAAGATATATATTTTCTTCTTCCAGTTTTCGAAAATTCAATGCATTGCTGATGGTGACCATGATCTTGTCAATGGACAAGGGTTTTTCCAGAAAATCAAAGGCGCCTGATTTTGTGGCATCCACGGCCGATTCTATGGAGCCGTGTCCGGTGATCATGACCACCGGGAGATTTGGGGCCATTTTTTTAATCTCTTTTAGGGTATCAATGCCGTCCATTCCGGGCATCCAGATGTCGAGCAATACAATGTCCGGGGATTCGGCCTCTATTTTTTTCAGGGCCTCATACCCGTTATAGGCATGCATCACCTCAAAGCCATCATCTGAAAGGATTCCCTCAAGGGAGTCTATGATGGTCGATTCATCATCAACAATTAAAACTGCCGGGTACATAAAATAAATTCCTTTCTTGGTAAATAAGATTTGCTCCGTGTCATGGTGATCATGCCGGAAGCTCAATGATAAATTTTGCGCCCCTTGGCAGGTTGTCCTGGACCCGGATCACCCCGTTGTGGTTCGAAATAATCGAATTCACAATGGCAAGACCCAGTCCCATACCTGATTTTTTTGTGGAAAAATAGGGCTCAAATAATTTGGTTTTTTCTTTGTCGGAAATCCCTTTGCCATTGTCGGCTATTTCAATTCTGACAATTTTTAAGATGGGGTCATAGGAAACGTCAATGACTATGATTCCCTCTTTATTCACGGCGTAGACCGCATTGTCAATCAGGTTGATAAAGGCCTGTTTCATCTGTTGATGATCCAGTTTCAAAAAGGGGATATCCTCACCAAAAGTTGACTGGATATCCACCCGTTCAAGTCCTTCACGGTACAAAACAATGGTTTCTAAGATGACATTTTCGATTCTGTCCTTGGAAAAATTGGTATCCGGGAATCGGGCAAAGGTGGAGAACTGATTTACCAGATTTCGGATCAGGTCCACATGCTCCACAATGGTGTCGGCACATCCGTTAAAGATGTCATCATTGATCTGTTTTCCGTATTTGCGCTTAAGCCGCTGGGCTGATAATTTTATGGGGGTGAGGGGATTTTTTACCTCATGGGCAATTCTTCTTGCCACTTCCCGCCATGCCACCATGCGCTGGGCTTTTTCAAGTTCCGTGACATCGTCAAACACAAGAACCGCTCCCATGGTATGATCGGTATCATCTTTTAAAGTGCTGTAATGGAGGGAAAAGTGTTTGGGTGTCCCGGATATGCTTGCGGAAATGGGAATTTCAGCATTTTTGAGGCCCTGGACAGCCTGCTCGTAGATCTTGTTGGCCATGGATAGGTAATCTCCCTTGAGAACCTGTCGAAAGTTCTTGTTCAGGATGTTCATCCCATTGATGGCCAGCATGGATTCTGCCGCTTTATTAATGGTGGTTATGATGCCTTGGTTATCAATGGAAACAACTCCTGCGGAGATATGTTTGAGCACGATTTCAATATATTGCCAGCTTTTTTCCAGTTCTGTATTCTGCGCTTTGAGCATCTCTCCGGACAGGGCAATCTGTTCCCGTCCTGCGGCCAGCTGCCGGGTCATGGAGTTAAAGGATTTGATCAGGGTTCCCAGCTCATCATCGGTTTGAAAGTCTATCTGGTAGTTGAAGTCTCCATCTGCGATTCGCTGGGTCCCTTCTGCAAATTTCATAATGGGAACGGTAATGGATTTGGCCATCTGAAATCCAAACCATATGGCGCAAAAGACCACCAGCAGTGCCACAATGGACAGGGCAATGTAATAGGAAATCTGGGCTGGTTTTTTGGTAAGTTTGAGCTGCTGGTACTCTTCAACTCCTTTCAGGATCGCCCTGAGGTTTTCCGATAGGTCAGGAGATATCAGGGTGGTAACAACGATAAACCCTTGGGCCTTTGATGGGTCTATGCCAAAGGGAATGGTGGAAATGGTCCTTAAAAATTCTCCTTCGTCAATGGTTTGGTAAATGGTGTTACTGACCTTTGCGAGGGGGATTTTGGTCAAATCGGCCGTGGTCAATAATCCAAAGTAAAGGGGTTCCAATTCATTGGCCAAAGAGAGGCATACCCGCTTGGCATCAGGGGTATATACTTCGATCCCGTGGCGGTTGAAGGCCCGCTGGACCACCTGGGTATACCGGGTCAATTTTTTCCGGTTTTTGGTTTGCAGCAATTTTCTTGAGTCAATCTGAAAGGCGGCTCGTTTGGCAGAAAATTCATTTTGGGCTTCAATATATTCATATAACTTTTGGCCGACGGTAAGCGAGCTGTTCAGGGTCTGTTCCACAGGGGCATTAAACCAGAAGGCAATGGAGGTTGAAATAAATTGTATGGAAAAAAAGAAAAGCACGGTGGTGGGTAGTAGGGCCAGAAAGATAAAGGCGGTTACCAGCCGCGTTTTTAATTTGGAGCCCAGAATATTGTTTTTTTTCTCGTAATATAATTTTGCAAGGTTCCGGAATACCAGCAAAAACAGACTCAGCAATAAGAGCAGGTTGATATTGATCAGGATAAACATCAGCACGGTGCTGGACAGGGAAAAATTTGTTCCAAAGGGGGTGATCCTTGTTTCGACAATTGTAAGGCCCCCGACAATGATCAGGATGGCCAGAATCAGAAATCCTTCCCGTTTTCTTCTGGAGCGCCTTTGTGCTGAATTTTCTTGTTTTTCAATCATAAACTTGATGGTTTAGCAGGGTTTTGTGACTTCGGGTTAATATGTAAAGTTTATCACATACCAATCTGTTTCAAAATCCCAGAAGGATACAAAAAATAAAACATAGTGGAGGGATAAGGGCAAGGTCACCTTGTCCAGCTCTGCTTTAATCCGGATCTGGTACTTATCCCCCTTGATTAAGTTTTCCAAGGGAAGCACCCTGAGGTTGTCCACTTGGGTCATCCAGGATTTCGCCTCTTCAAATGATTTGGTTACAACCGATTTTTCACTTTTCCAGGGCCGGGAAATAGAAAATTCTTCTTTCAGGGAATTGTATTTAACCGTGGATTTTATCTGGACATCGGCAATTTCTTTGTCAAAAAAGCTGTTGCCTGTTTTATAAAGGGTAACATAAAAAGAAAAGGTTGTGGGAACACCGTTTTGAACCGCCTGGTTGATTTTATCGGTAAATGCGTTTTTTACTTCAAAATACGTCAAAAGGTTATCGCGTGTGTTGGCAAGTTTTATATTGACAAGGCTGGCAGTGTTGTCGGCAAAAGTGGTCATGGGAATAAGAAGCGTGACCCAAACACTAAAAATAAAGGGGAGAAGATATAGTTTAGACTGCATCAACAATTTCATGGCCAATTATCCTATTCCATCCTTGCGGGTCCGGTTTCCCAAGAATCTTTATTCTCAAGAAAAGTTTTAATGAACAAATGGTTCAGGGTATGCCCGGATTTATGGGTAATAATATGTCCCTGGATGGGCATGCCCAGGAGGGAAAAATCCCCCAGGCTATCCAGCAGTTTATGCCGGACAAATTCATCGGGATAGCGCAACCCTTCTTTATTTAAAATTTTATCTTTATCAATAACAATGGCATTGTCAAGGCTTCCTCCTTTTCCAAGGCTGAATCTTTTTAAAAGCTCAAGATCCTTGATAAATCCAAATGTCCTGGCGCGACTGACGTCTTGCTCAAAATTATTCGTTGCCCGGTCATAGGTGATTTTTTGTTTTCCAACCAAGGGGTGGGGAAAATCAATGGAGCAGGTGATTTTAAAACAGGGTTCCGGCAGCACCATCACTGATTTGTCCTGGTCTTGAACCTGAATGATTTTTTTGACAATGATAAAATGCTTGGGAGCATCTTGCTCGATGGTTCCGGCGGCTGTCAAGGCCCTGGTGAAATCCTTGGCGCTGCCGTCCATAATGGGCATTTCATAATCATCTACTTCCACCAGGGCATTGTCGATGCCAAGGCCGGCAAAACTGGCCATGAGGTGTTCAATGGTGGAGACGATGGCACCATTGGTTCCCAGAACCGTTGCCAGGCTGGTATCCACCACCAGCTTGAAAAGGGCCTGAATGTCCTGGGTGCCGGGCAGATCCACCCGCCGGAATTTGATCCCATGATTTTCCCTGGCCGGTTTGATGGTAATATTGGTTCGTTTGCCAGAATGAACCCCTGTGCCGGACAGGGCAACATTCTTGGCCAGTGTTGTTTGTTGGTAATATTTATTCATATTCCTTAGTTTATTTTAGAAGTTTTTTCCATATATTTCGATAAATATAGCTGTTTTTAAACCACAAAGCAAATGAGAAAATTCTTTGGTTAATTCTCAAATTTTGATAGATATAGGTAACTATTTATATTGTAACTGTGTCTAAGCAATTTCTTAACCTGGGTTTTTAACCCGATTTCCCGGAGGTGGGTGTGATTGCAAAGGTAAACTCATGTGCGGTTTGTGGCATAGACGCCATGGTGGTGGAGGTGGAGGCGGATATTTCCTTTGGCCTGCCGGTTTTTAATATGGTGGGCCTGGCTGAAACCGCTGTCCGGGAAAGTAAGGAAAGGGTGCGAACGGCCATCAATAATTCCGGATACACCTTTCCCATGGACCGGGTGGTGATCAATCTGGCACCGGCAGACGTCAAAAAGGAGGGCACTGGACTGGACCTTCCCGTGGCGTTAGGAATACTTGCGGCATCTGGTCTGATCCCAAAGGAGATGCCCCTGGCCTGGCTGATTACCGGGGAACTCTCTCTGGATGGAAGGGTAAAGCCTGTAAAAGGGGTTTTGCCCTGTGCTCTGGCTGCCCGGGATGCTGGATTTAGAGGGATCATTGTCCCAGATGAAAATGCCGATGAAGCCGCCATGGTAAGCGATATAGAGGTGCTTGCCGTTAGTTACCTCGCCCAGGTGGTTGATTTTTTTTCAGGCTTTCACCAAATTGCCCCCCACCGAGTGGATTCAAAGCAATTTGCCCGCCCGTCTGATGGGGCCTCCTCGAAGGATTTTGCCGATGTCAGGGGGCAGGCCCATGTTAAAAGAGCGCTGGAGATTGCAGCAGCTGGTTTTCACCATGTACTGATGACAGGACCCCCTGGATCCGGGAAGAGTATGCTGGCCAAGAGACTATCAGGTATTTTACCGCTGCCTGTTTTTGAGGAGTCCATGGAAATCGCCCGGATTTATTCGGTGATGGGACTTGTGGGGAAAAGTTTTGAAATGTTCGGGGAACGCCCTTTTAGGTCTCCCCACCATACTATTTCAGATGCAGGGATGGTGGGAGGCGGTTCCAAACCTGTTCCCGGAGAAATCAGCCTGGCCCATCATGGGGTGCTTTTTCTGGATGAATTGCCGGAATTTAAGAAAAATGTGCTGGAAGTGTTGCGCCAGCCCCTGGAAGATGGGCAGGTCAGTATTTCAAGGGCCGGGGTAAAGGCGATATATCCTTGTGTTTTCATGCTGGTGGCTGCCATGAATCCTTGTCCCTGTGGTAATTTCGGAAATCCATTGCAGGAATGTTCCTGTGCAAAGCCTAGGATACAGCGGTACCGTTCCAAAATATCTGGCCCTCTTTTGGATCGCATTGATATCCAGATAGAGGTTCCCCAGGTCTCCTATGATGATATGGCAACCAATCTTTCTGGTGAATCTTCGGCTGCAATCCGTACCAGGGTGGATGCGGCACGAAAAATTCAGATCAGACGGTTTGAAAACCAAGGATTTTTGTGCAATGCCAGGATGGGATCAGGCCATATGAACGAGACCTGTGTTCTTGAAAAGGATGCCCAATCCGTGCTTCACCAGGCCATGGACCGGCTGGGATTTTCTGCCAGAACATTTAACAGCATCTTAAAGGTTGCCAGAACCATTGCAGATCTTGCCTGTGAAAAGAAAATCGGCCGGCAGCATATTCTGGAAGCAATTCAATATAAAAGTTATGGCCGAAGTGATGCATCGGCTTTTTGAAATTGAGCGGGCAAATAAGCCAGGCCGATTTAAAAACAGGTGGTTTACAATCTGTTACAAACACTTATAATAGGGATGTCCTAAATTAGGAGGCCCCCTGTTACCGGCAGGATAAACCCCAACTTTTCAGATGAAAAATACTGCAAAAAAAGAAATATGGGAAGAAAGAGATATGATAAAAAAAGATATTTTTAACAAAGATGTAAAAGCACAATTTAAAGCCGCTGCCAAGGACCGCATGTATCGGTTTGTCATGGCCGATGGCATGATAAAAGGAGCGGTTGTCCACACCACCCGGATGGTCAACGAAATGCGGGCCAACCATGGGTTGGGTGCCTTGGAGACCCTGGTGCTGGGCCAGGCTTATATTGCTGTAGCGCTCATGTGTTCGAGCCTTAAGGGCAAGGACAAGGTTAGCTTTAATATCCGGTGTTCCGGACCTGTTCAGGGGCTGGATGTGGAAGCCAATACCTTTGGCGAGGTCAGGGGTTCCCTGAAAAATAAACAGATTCGGGTGGAAGACCCCGGGCAGGTAAAATATTTATCCAACCTGTTTGGTGCCGGGTTTTTAACGGTCACCAAATACCTTGAGGATTCCAAAAATCCCTATTCAGGACAGATCTCACTGGAAAACGGCAGCATTGCCGAGGATTTGGCCGCTTATTTTTTAAGGTCGGAGCAGATCCCAACGGGATTCAAACTCAGTGTTTTTTTTAATGACAAAGAAGAGGTGGCCGGTGCAGGCGGTATTTTTCTCCAGGCCCTGCCGGGTGCCTTGCCGGATCAGGTCATTGAGGCGGAAAAAAGGATCCAGCAGATCCATTCTTTGGGCGAAGCCTTTGCAAAGGGGATGTCTCCTGAAAAATTGATTGAAAAAGAATTTACAAGCCTTGCTCCTCGGTTTCTGGATAGTTCCCGGGTGGAGTTTTTCTGCCGGTGCAACCGGAAAAGGATGGCGGATTATCTTAAAAATCTGGCCGCCCATGAGATGGATGAGATCATGGAAAAAGGGCCTTTCCCCCTGGAAGCCAGGTGTCATCATTGTAATTCCGTGTACCAGTTTTCAAAAGAGGATATGACCTGCCTTTAAACCCCATTAATCTATGATTTTGGAGTCGGATTTCAGGAGGGAGAAAAGAAAAACTGTAAAAAACAAGAGTTTTCCTTGCAAAAAAATATAAATATATTATAAATATCGGTAGTAAAGGATAGCCATAAGATGGCTATAATAAAGCTAAGCATGGAATAGTCGCTAATTATATAAATTAAATAAAGGTAAAAAATTATGTGTAATAGTTGTAATGAACATTCCCACCATCACCATCACCCTGAGATTGTTCAGCTGATGCCGGTTCAAAATAATCTGTATGCGGTTTACAAGACAAAAACCCCTCTTGATTTCGCGGTTGAAACAGGGAAAGAAGATATCAGCCTTGTTTCTGTTCTGTTCATGGGACTTATCCGCCATGGAGAAAAAACCATGGTAGAAGGTTTTTTTGCTTCCAGTTCCATTAACTCCTGCGAAGATGTGGAGGGATTCAAGGGGTATGCATCTTCCCTTGAAAATGCAGAAAAATTGTATGCCTAGTCTAATGTAAAACGTCTCAAATCAAGGAGAACAAATGCATAAACTATTAAATGACAGCCCGGGTGAGAAAATCATGCTCCTGGGGAACGAAGCCATCGCAAGGGGTGCTGTTGAAGCTGGTGTGGCATTTGCCACCACCTATCCTGGCACTCCCTCTTCTGAAATTTCTCTGAATCTTTTCCAGATGTCCCGGGAATCAGATCTCTACTTTGAGTATAGCACCAATGAAAAGGTGGCCCTGGAAGTTGCGGCGGCAGCTGCAAACTCAGGTCTTCGAACCTTTTGCATGATGAAGCACGTGGGGCTGAATGTGGCGGCTGATCCCCTGATGACCCTTGCCTATGTGGGGGTTACCGGCGGCATGGTCATTTTAAGTGCAGATGACCCGGCCATGTTCTCCAGTCAAAATGAACAGGACAATCGGTATTATGCCAAGTTTGGCGGTTTCCCCATGCTGGAACCCTCTTCGGTGGCAGAAGCCAAGGAGATGATAAAGGATGCCTTTGAGCTGTCAGAATCCCTTGGTCAGCCCGTGTTGCTCAGGACCACCACACGGATCAACCATTCCAATGCATTTGTGACCCTTGGGGATATTCAAAAACCCTACACCCAGGGTCGGTTTGAAAAGGATCCCCACCGGTGTGTTACGGTTCCGGCTGTCTCCCGGGGACTCCATGTCAAGCTTCTGGATAAATTGGAAAAAGCCACTGAGTTGGCTGAAGTTTCCCCTCTCAATTTTGTCCAGGGCAGTGGCAAATACGGTATTATTACCAATGGGGTCAGTTTCCACTATGCAGAAGATGCGGTAAAAGATTTGGGCATTGAAGACAGCGTCCGGATTTTGAGGCTGGGATTTACCAATCCTTTGCCTGAACAAATGATAAAAACTTTTCTGGGCGCTTGTGACAAGGTATTGGTCATTGAAGAGGGTGAGCCTTTCATGGAAGAAGCTGTCAAAGCCTTTGCCCAGGAAGAAGGGATTGTCATTCCCATCAAGGGTAAATCCAGGGGATCCAAACCCACAGACCTGTTCTCCCGCCTTTCAGAGTATGACCCGGCCATGGTCCGGGAAAAAGTGGCTAATTTTTTCGAGGTTGACTATACCCCGGCCCCCAGGATGGATACCGCGGATATTCCTGAAATCGCCATGCGCCCGCCCAATCTATGTTCGGGCTGTTCCCACAGGGCCACCTTCTATGAGGTGAAACAGGCTGCCAAGGACATGGATGTCATCTGTCCCACGGATATCGGCTGCTATACCCTGGGGTTTATGCCCCCCCTGAGCATGGGAGATTTTGTCGTCTGCATGGGATCTTCGGTCAGTACTTCCTGCGGATTCAGTAAGGCAACTGACCAGAAAGTAGTTTCGTTTATCGGGGACTCCACCTTTTTCCATTCCGGTATCACAGGTCTTGTGAACGCGGTTTTCAACCAGCACAATTTTACCCTGGTCATCCTTGAAAATGATATCACGGCCATGACCGGTCACCAGCCCCATCCAGGCGTTGATATGGAGCGGTTCGGCATGGATACCTTTGGCCGGGTGAATATTGAGAAACTGGTCCGGGCTCTGGGGGTGGAACATGTTTCCATTGTCAAACCTTTTAAGGTTAAAAAGAGCATAGAGACCATCAAAGAAGCCCTTGCGTTTAAAGGGGTATCGGTTATCATTTCCCAGGAACCCTGTATCTTGTTTGCAAAGAGCATCAAACTGAAAACGCCCAGGCCTTTTGTGGTAACCGACAAATGTACAGACCACAAAGAGTGTATCAATGGGATTGCCTGTCCTTCTTTTTATATCGAGGACGGCCGGGTGAAAATCGATGCGGATACCTGTGTGGGGTGTGCCCTTTGTGCCCAGATTTGTCCTGAAAATGCCATCAGGCCCTTGAAAAAATAACCCTAAAAATAAGGATACCAAAAAGATATGGAAACAACCAGGCTCGTAATTGTAGCCGTTGGCGGACAAGGCAATCTTCTGGCTTCCAAGGTGCTGGGCGAAGCTGCCCTGATTTCAGGGGTGCCGGTACGAATGAGCGAGATCCACGGCATGGCCCAGCGGGGCGGTGTGGTGGAATCTGCCATTGTGTTCGGGGAGGCCACAAGCTCCATCATTTCAGACGGGGAGGCAGATATTCTCCTGGGATTTGAGCCGGCCGAGACCCTCCGGGCCATCAACCGGTGTAGTAAAAAAACCATGGTGATCACTAACACCGCAACCCTACCGCCCTTTACCGTGGGTATCGGCAAAGGGAATTATCCTGAAGTGGACGAGATCAAGGGCCTGCTTGCGGCAAAAACAGCCGGACTTGTCTCTCTTGACGCCATGGCCCTTGCCAGAAAAGCCGGCAGCCCCATGAGTGTTAATATTGTTCTTTTGGGTGCCCTGATCCAGACCGGTGCCCTGGGATTTACCAAGGAAAACGTGATTGAGGCCATCCGTCGCCGGACCAAACCGGCCTTTCTGGAAAAGAACCTGAAGGCCTTTGACTTGGGGATGGAAGCGGCTAAAACAAATTAATTGGCAAGGCCCACAAGGGTATGGGCAGGACAAAATTGAAGGGTAATCACTGAAATGAATCAGGCAAAACCGCGGGTGTATGTGATAAACGGACCGAATTTGAATATGCTGGGCAAAAGGGAGCCTGCGGTATATGGCTTCCTTGGCCTGGAGGAGATCAACCGGCAACTTGCCCTTGCAGCCAAGGGGTTGGGCCTGGAAATTTTTTTTTCCCAGTCCAACCATGAAGGGGTGATACTGGATCGGATCCATGAGATTTTTGAAGAAAATCCGGCGGGCATTATCATCAACCCCGGTGCCCTGACCCATACCTCTGTGGCGCTGCGGGATGCATTGCTCCTGTTGTCTTGTCCCATTGTGGAAGTCCATTTGTCCAATATCTACAAGCGCGAGCCCTTCCGCCACAATTCCATGCTGGCGGATATTGCCACGGGCCAGCTGACCGGATTCGGTCATTACGGGTACCATATGGCCCTTAATGCCATCCATCAATTGCTTCAAATTCCTGTGTGACATCATGTCAAAGGGGTTAATCCTTTGTGCAACTGAGTTTGAACTGGCCCGGTTTTTAGATCATCAGCCCCTGGTGAAAGGGAAAACCCCATCGGGCCTGATCGTTTATTCGGGTATTATAGATGATACCCCCTTTGATTGTATGATTTCAGGCCCCGGGGTTTTTAATACAGCCCATGCCTTGACCGTTTATCTGGAACACACCCGCCCAACGCTAATTTTGGACACCGGAATTGCAGGGGGGTTTGCTTCTTTCGGATCTGGCGATGATGATGCCGGAGGGGCTATCGGCAGTGGGGGTATCCGCATTGGCGATATTGGTATTGCCGCTCGGGAGCAGTATCTCCATACCGTGAATACCCCGGCGGCCGGTCTGCCGTTTGACCTTATTGAGAATCAGCCCTTAACCCGCCAGGGCATCTATCCTGTAAACCCGGAGTTGTTAGATGTTTACCATGGACTTTTCACCCGGGAATTTGCCGGTCCCATTGCCCGGGGGAATTTTATAACGGTCTCCTCCATTACGGCCTCCCATCGTCATGCCCAAAAAATTTATACTAGGTTTTGTCCTGTTATGGAAGCCATGGAAGGGGCAGCTGCTTTTCATGTGGCAGCCTTGTATGATGTGCCCATCATTGAAATTCGGGCCGCTTCCAATTTTGTGGGCGAAGGGGACAAGGATAAATGGGATTTTCCTTTGGCCTGTGAAAAGGTCCAGCAAATTTGCGAGATCGTCATTGCCAATGGATTTAATTTAAGAAGGCTTCTTTGAAATAAGATAGTGTATTTGGATTGTGTTCTTTATTCCCAGCCTGAGGGATGCCGGCGTTAGAACTAAAACAACACGGACCGTTCCGGATTTAGTGAGGGTGTCCAAGGATATCTGTTCGGTAAAAATGGTGGCAATATCTCTTAGAGCCAGCCCCCCTCCGGTGATTCGAACGGTTGCGGGGTCTGCTGTGGCTTTCGTCATGACAAGGCCTTTGGGTAATTTTCCACTCCATTGGGGCTGTACGGGGAGTTCTTTTTCAACCAGGGTATCCAGGGTGATATCAAGTTCTGAAGGCTCAATGCTTTTGAGCCGGATTCCCGGTGGAAGCAGGACATCTTCCCTGGTGATGGTTAATTTGTTGCTGCCGACCACAGATTGGGACAGGTTTAGTTTTATATTGATCTGTTCGGGCTTGATGGCATTGATTAAGGGTCTTGCCCCGCTGATCAACAGCTTTACACTGGAAGCAGAAGAGGAAATTATTTCCATTCGTTGATCCGGATTTATAAATTCCACGGGAACCTCTTGTGTTGCCAGGGTTTCCATTCCCTTTGAAAAACTAAGCCATATACCCGTGAAGCAGACAAGACAGATTAAACCGGCTGCAACCAGTTCTATTGTCTGGCTTCGGATTCCTTTTGAGGTTGAATCGTCTCCTGCATCTTCCTGGAGCAATTTTCCAAGGGCCAATCGATTATGGATCGTATGGGTTTGATTCTCTTTGAACAGAGTGATTTCGCCCCGCTCTTCTGAAACAACAATGACCAGGGCATCTGTAAGTTCTGTTAATCCCGACGCCGCCCTGTGACGGGTCCCAAAAAAAGAGGGCAACTCCTTGCTTTTTGACAAGGGGAGGATCACACCGGCACTGGTGATTCGTTCTCCTTGTATGATGGCTGCTCCGTCGTGTAAGGGGGAACCGGGCCAGAAAACATTCACCAGCATTTCCTGGGATAGCTTGCTCCATATGGGAGTACCGCCTTGCACCACACTGTCCAAACCCTGCTTTAAGGGCAGCACGATCAAGGCGCCAATTTTTTTCCTGGCCAGTTCAAAAACACTTTCAATAATAATATTTAAAGGCGTATTAAATTGATGTCGGGGGATCCCCCAAAAAAATGATTTCAGGCTCTTGGTCTGGAGAACACTGGAAATTTCATTTCTGAAAACAATGATGATAATGAGCGCTGCAACGGTAATAATACCCTGCATTGCCCAGTTTGTTATGACCAAACCCAGGAAAACTGCGGTCTGGCTGACAGCCCAGAGGACGCAAATGACCAGGAGCCCCCGGATTACATTGGTGCCCCTGAACAGCACATAGAGCCGAAATAAAATATAGGTATTCAACAGGATATCCAATCCATCCTGCCAGCGAAATCCGGAAAATAAATCGAGAAGCGCTTCCATTGTCAATCAACCATGCTGAATCTTAAGGTCTGTAACAGGGAATCATCGGTATCCCGTATCTCAACCCGCCAGGGTCCCTTGTCGGCCTTCCGGAGCTGAACCCTGCTGAAGGAGGACCATTTGGGAGGTGACAGGGTGAGGCGCATGGTGAAAATTAATTTATCCTTTTTATACCATCTGTGAAAAATATAGGTTTTTTTAATCACCGGATCAAAATTTGAAAAACAAAACACTTCTCCCTGGGAGATTGAAAAGACCACCGCCGGGTTAAGGGGTTGAAAATTTTCAATGGATTCACACATCACCGCCTGAACCAGAGTTGCATCTGGAGGCTCAGCACCAAGGTCGGTTGTAAAAAATACCCCCAGAGCCATTAAAAAAATGAGAAGGGGTATGGGGTGCCTGGGAAAGAATTGTTTCATGGCCCTCACTATAGCGAACCCTCCATTTTTTTCAAGGTAAAACAATAAAGAATTTTAACCCCATTATAAAGTTGTGTTCAGGGGGACGGTTTTTTGGGAGGGAATCTGAAGCGGTTTCCCTGATTCATCCGGCAGATCGAATAAATCCAAGAATCATGGGCCAGATTTCTTTTTTTGCATTTTGACTGGCAATGAGCCGGGGATGGGTATAATCCTCAAAAAACCCCTTTTCTTTTGAACACAAAACAAAGGATTTTTCGAGACTGCCCAGGGAATTGACCAGGGTGCGGCAGCCGTCGGGCGGCGCAATCCTGTCCTTTGCTCCGGCAATGAAAAAGGCGGGGATCTCAATTTCGCCCATTGCCTTGTCATAATCAAACCCGTCTGTTCCCACCCATTTGCCCGAGCGATTCCATTGGGCCCACTGGGTTAGAAAACCAGACACTTCGTCTTCGGGTCCCAATCCGGACAATGGTCCCGGAACTTTCCCCAGAAGGGTATGGATCACCGGCAATATTCGGGTAACAAGTTTGCCGGGTATTGTCTTGCCGGCCCCGGTGGTTTGGGAGCCCATGCCGGCAATGGCCTGTATCTTATCTTGTACCAGGGGATTTCTTGCCATATATATCAGGGGTAAAAACCCGCCGCCGCTGTGGGCGACCCAGTTGCATGTCCTGTTGTCGGTTTTTTCCAGCACGGTTTGAATAACCCTTGGCACATCATGGAGGGCAAATCCTTCTGCATCAAGAGACAATTGCCCGTATTCACTGCGCCCATGGCCGGTCCATTCATAAATCCAGCAGTCAAAACCGGCCCTGTTGAGGAAGGCTGCCAGGTTCTTGCAGATCAGGGCGTTGGAAAAGGTACCATGGGTTAAAATAACCGGCGGGTATTGGTCGGATAGGTTGGCATACCGGTATAAGGCAATTTGACTCTTTTTTTCACCCTGAATAAGGACAGGATCCGGTAGATAATTTTTAAGACCTTCACTCATTCAGGCAGATTCCCACTATGCGGTCCTTAATAAAATTACTGACACCTAGCCGATCAGGGAGGGTGACCTATATTGTTTGATTTTGCAAGCCTATTTGTCAATCCCGATGGCTACCCGTCAGGAAAATCGCTACACCAGGCCATAGCAGTTACTTGCAATCATTTTTGGTGGCATGACTGGGTTTTAAAAATTCGCTTTTCACCATGGCCGATGCCTCATAATGGATCTGGTCATTGAAAAGTGCCAGTTCTGCGCTCAGTACCTTTGTCATTATTTATGGATTTGATTATCAATGATCGAATCCAAAATTATTAGTTTTATCTTTTTCAAGACGAAAACTGTCCCGGGAAGGAAAGATATTGACAAAAAAAAAGTAATTTACTATTAAATGCCGTTATTGCCTTCAAGAAGGGGGCAATCACAAAAAGATACATGAACGGATCGTGTTATTAAAAATCGTTCATGGCAAAACATAATCGAGCCACGAAGGCATACACCCGATAAATACGGGTAGGTCTTCGTGGTTTTTTTTATGGGGGAGCTTAACAAAACAGCTATATCACAGGCATTTTGCCAGTGATGACCACACGAGTATTTAAAGCGGGAAAGGCAGCCCATGACCTTGGCCGGGTAGCGCTGCCTTTCCCTTTTACGGCAGATGTTTTCACCGTATTTTGACTCTATCAAGGATGGAATATGAAATCAAGCGGCGGTGACATTTGCCTTTCAACTGATAATCACATAAGGAGAAAAAATGAACATGTTGAAAGGATTAATTGTGCGAATGGCGTTGGTAGTCTGTCTATCTTTGTCATTTTATAGTCAGGGTATGGCAGAAAATGAACCTGCCGATAAAACCTTGCAATTGGGTGAGATGATTGTCAACGCAACAAAAATGGAGACCGCATTAAAGAAAATTCCCACCAATATTTCTGTTATTTCCAAAGAACAGATAGAAAGATATCCCAGCAATTACAGTATATTTGATATCCTGCGGGAAACAAATATTCCCGGCGTATATATGCCGTTTTCCGCATATGGCATTGATGAAGACGGCCTTGTCAGTACCCGGGGAGGAGAAGTCTCTGCCTGGGGGATGAAGGTGCTTATCAATGGCATTGAGTTCAATAAGGGCAACGGATACATTGTGCCGCCCCGGCTTGCCCTTCATGATGTCGAGCGCATTGAGGTTACCAAAACACCATCGGCTGAATATGGCGATCAGGCCATCGGCGGAGTCATCAACATTGTGACACGGATTGCCGAAACCCCTTTGGAAGCAAAGGTTGGTATGGCCTATGGCGGTTTTGGCGGCGGCAACGGGTATGGTGTCATTAACGGCAGTGAGGGCAACTGGGACTATTATCTTGATGTCTCGATCAAACGGGAGGACGGGTATCAGGATCGTACCTACATGGATGACAATAACATTTACACCCGGGTTAACTGTCATTTCAATGAGACGAGCCAGCTTGCATTCACCGGATCCTATTTTGATACTAGGGCCAATTACGCCAATGGTCTCACCCGGGCCCAGTTCGACCAGGACCCGACCCAAAATCCGGGTCCGGACTATGAACTGCACGAAAAGCAAAAGCTTGCTGCCCTGGATTACAGCCAGATGTTCGGCCCCAATAAGCTCAAGATCAAATTTGAGTACAAGGATGAGCTGACCAATATGTACTGGTATAATTATTATGTGTATGACGAGGCGGAAAGCCATCCTGAAATAAATTATACATTGAATCATACCTTTGGCCAGATGGCCAATAAACTGGTAATCGGGGGAGAATACCGGTATCATACCATTGACACGAAAATCAATAAGGCCACCAGTATTTCTGATATCGGCACCCTCATCGGTGACCGGGAACGCAAGGACACCACCTGGGCCGGTTACCTGCATGATGAACTCAGTGTAACCCCTGCACTGACCCTGACCGCCGGTATCAGATATGACAAGTATAACCAGGAACAAACCGGGAAGATTGATTCTTCCAATACCTGGTCCCAGGACAATGATTCCTTCAGTCCAAAATTCGGGATGACCTATCAGTTTGACGAAAAACTCACCCTGTTCGGGGGGATCAACAGCGGTTTTAAAAGTCCGGCAAGGGTTCCGGCGGCTGCCACAAGCGGTTCCCTGGACCCGGAACGCGTCTATGCCTATGAAGGTGGGCTCCGCGGCCAGCTTACAAACTGGCTGGATTACAATACCGCCCTGTTCCGGCATGAGGTAAAGGATAAATTTGTCCGGCCCAGTTCCGATCCCGGCTCCAAGTATGAAAATGCAGGTGAAACCAGATCCCAGGGTCTGGAAGCCGGGTTGAATGCAAAATTTCAAAACGGTATTTACTCGTCAGTCAGCTTTACCTATCAAGATGCAGAATTTGTAGATTTTACCAGCAGCGGTGTCAACTATGACGGCAAGCGTTTAAACGGCGTACCAGAGTATATGGCATCTGTTTATGTGGGGTACCGTCATGAATTGCTGGGCGATATCTCTTTAAATCCTGTGTACACAGGGGAGCGGTATTTCAACTATGCCAACACCCTTGAGGAAGACGGATTCTGGGCATTGAACGCACGGTATACCAAAAAATTCAAACAATTTGAGTTTTTTGCTGTGGCCAACAATATATTTGACGAGCAGGCGGTTGGATGCGGCAGTGGAAGCCCGGGCAGTGAAAGCTTGTATCCCTATCCCGGATTTAACATGTATGTTGGTTTTAATATAAATCTTTAACATAAGCATCAGAGGAAAAAAAGCGATGAATGACATCAAAAAGATTGGCACCATGAGCCTGATCGAGAATATCAAAGATGTAAAATATCTGCCCACCGGTGTGGAAGGTGATGTGGGTCCCCTGCTGTTTGGTGACCACCTCACCAGCCATGCCATGGTTATTCCACCCGGGTTTTATCCGCCCCATGCCCATCCCATGGAGCTGTTGATCATCTGTGTGAAGGGCAGCTGTGACATTTTCCAGGGAGACGGCACGGTCCGGGGTGTCATGAACCCCATGAGCGTGGCCCTGATCCCGCCTGATGCCGAAATCGGACAGGAGGTCAAGGGAACCGAATCCTGTGAGATTATCGTGGTGGTGGCGCCCAAAAAAATGAGCCGTGAAGAGTTTTTTTCAAAACTTGAGGGCCACGCTTAACAGGTCTGTTTTGTAAAGCATGATGATCCCGGCTGCCTGTTCACAAGGCCAGGCAGCCGGGACCCATTATCAAAGGCAGCATTTTTACAGCCAGGGCAGTCGGGGGATGGCGTTGATCAGGCGTTTTGTGTAGGGGTGGGTGCTGTGGTGCAAAATGGTATCAGACGGTCCTGTTTCAATGATGCAGCCCTTGTGCATGATGGCAACCTGGCTGCAGTACCGACGCGCCAGGCCGATGTCATGGGTGATGAGAATCACTGCGATTCCCAGGTGCTGTCTTAAATTGTCAATCAGATCCATGATTTTTAATTGCATGGGCAGGTCAAGGGCGGAAACCGGTTCATCACAGACAAGAAGCCTGGGGCTGGGAGCCAACGCCCTTGCAATGCATACGCGTTGACACTGTCCCCCGCTCAATTGGTGGCGATAGCATTGACCGAGGGCAGGATCCAGCCCTACCTGGGATAATAATCTGTCCACTTGTCTGTGAATTTCTTGTCGGTTTAGTCGCTTATAATTCTCCAAGGGCTCGGCAATCATTTGCCAGATGCGCCTGTGGGGGCTTAAGGCAAGGCCGGGGTCCTGCCAGATCATTTGCGCTTCCTGCCAGAATTGTTTTTGTTCACTGGGGGTCATGGTGTCCACTTTCCGGCCATCAAACCAGACATGGCCGCTGCTGGGGGGAACCACACCCAAAATACATTTTGCCAGAGTGCTTTTGCCGGCGCCACTTTCGCCGACAATAGCCAATGACCGGCCTTCACCCAGGGAAAACGAAATGGAATTAAGGGCGGTTGATTTTCCCTTGGCCGTCCCATAGTGTTTGCTCAGATGCTGAATCTTCAGCATGACTTCACTGGATAAGACAATGCCTGGCAGGCGGTTATCAGTTCACGGGAGTGGGGATGACGTCCTTGTTCCGGCAGGCAGGCCACAGGGGATTTGTCAACGATGCTGCCCCCATACATGACGGCCACTTCGTCTGCCAGATGCCCCACCACCCGAAGATCATGGCTGATTAACAGGATGCCTACCTGGCAGTTATCTTTGAGATCTGAAAAGATATCCAGAATCTCTGCCTGGGTGATCATGTCCAGGCCGGTGGTCGGCTCATCTGCGATGATCAGTTTGGGCTGAATGGCAAAGGCCATGGATATCAATACCCGTTGGCGCATTCCGCCGCTCAGTTCAAAGGGGTAGGCCTCAGATACCCCGGGCGGTAGGTTCACCCGTTCAAGGGCCTTTTTTGCCTGGATCATTCCCTTTCGCCATGATTGGCCATGGGTGTGCACATAAATTTCAGCAATTTGCCGACCAATGGTCAAGGAGGGGGTCAGTGCGGAGCCACAGTCCTGGAAGATCAGAAACATCTCCCTGCCCCGAATGCGCCTGTATTGCGCCGGGGTGAACCTTGTCACATCCATTCCTTGAAAAAGGATCTGTCCCTGGGTGATTTTTCCGGGCCTGGGAATCATTCCCATGACTGCCAACCCGGTGAGGCTTTTGCCGGAGCCGCTTTGGCCGACCAATCCGAGAACCTGACCTGCCGCCAGGTCCAGAGAAAGGCCCTTCACCGGAATAAGCGGATCAGACCAGGGAGGAAATGCCACATGAAGGCCTTTTATGTCCAGCAAGGCTACCACGGATTCACAGCCTTGATCTGCATGGCCTGTCTCAAGCCTTCGCCCAACATGGAAAATCCCAACACCGCCGTAAAGATGGCTGCCCCAGGTGCGATCATCAAATAGGGCGCCGTAAAAATATAGGTGCGCGCCTCGTTCAGCATGGCGCCCCATTCGGGTTGTGGTGGCTGTACGCCGAGCCCCAGGAATCCAAGGCCGGAAAAAACCAGGATCATGGTCCCGGTCTCAAGACTGGCCAATACGAGTACCGGGGGCAAAACCTGGGGCAGGATATGCCTTGTGGTCATACGGATGCCGCTGGTGCCGGTCAGGCGAGCGGCCGTTACAAATTCTTTTTCCCGGGCCGAGAGGACCATTCCCCTGACCAGCCGTGCATACACCGGCCACCATCCCATACAAATACCAACGGCAGCACTGAAAAGCGATGGCCCAAGGGCACCGATAATACCTAAAGTGAGCACCAGGGACGGAAAGGACAGGAGCATATCCACCATGCGCATGATGATAAAATCAACCCGTTGGCTGCCCATCCCGGACATGATGCCAATGCCAAGCCCCAGGCACATGATCACAGCGGTTATGCACACAGATGACCCAAGTGAAATACCGCTGCCCCAAAGCAGCCGGGACAGCACGCACCGCCCCAGATGATCTGTTCCGAACAGATAGGTTTGGCACGGCGGTTCAAACCTGTGGGTTAAATCAATTTGAAACGGGTCGTTGGGCGAAAGGCCTGGTCCGGCGATTGCGGTGATTAGCAAGAATCCGATCAAAGCTCCCCCCAACAAAAGACTTTTATTGTGAAAAATGCCGGCCCAGCTCATTTTATACCTTCTTTGCCTGCACGTTGCGCCGCAGCTTCGGGTCTGCAAGGGTCTGCAATACATCCACGGTCAGGTTGCTCAGGGAAAAAATAAGGGCCATGAGCACGACATAGCATTGGGTGACAGGGAAATCCCGGTTCAGAACGGCCTGAACGGCAAAATTTGCGACCCCCGGCCATGAAAAAATGGTTTCAATCAACAGGGAGCCGCCCAGCATATATCCCAGGCTCATCCCCCACAGACTGACCAGGGGCATCAATGCATTTTTAAAGGCATGCCGGAACAATATGGCCGGCAACGCCAGTCCCTTGGCCTGGGCCGTGCGGATATAGTCCTGGCTGAACACCTCCAGAAACCGTTCCCGGACAAGCCGGCTGTAAACAGCGCTCATGCCGATGGCCAGGGTCAGTGCGGGCAGGAGTACCCGCCACCCGGACGCATCCCCTGTGATACTGAAAATTTTCCAGTGGACCCCGAATAGATATAACAACAGCATGCCCAGCCAATAATTGGGCAGGGCAATGGCTGTTGTGGAAAATAATCTGGAAATATGATCAAACAGACCACCGGGTCTCAGACCGGCAGGGATACCCACCAGCAGGGACAGTCCGATCATGATCGAAAATGCGGTTACCGTAAGCTTAAGGGTGGCAGGCAGTCGTTTGAGCATTTCCTGACGGACAGACTCTCCTGTTGAAAATGAGGCGCCAAATTCCAGACGAACCGCCTTGCTCAGCCAGTGCAGGTATTGAACGGGAAGCGGTTTGTCCAAACCCAGTTCTTGTTTGAAGCGTTGGGCAGATTCTGATGATGTGACGCCGCCGGACTGGCGCAGCAATAAATCCCCCACTTTGCCGGGTGAAAGATGGGAAAGGCCAAAACTGATGATGGACACCCCGATAAGCAGGGGCACCATCCATAAAATCCTTCGGAGAATATAATTAATCATGCTATATCACTGGCTTCGGGTTCTTCGGGCGTTGCCAAAGCTGGTATAGCCGCCGCTGGTTTCCGGGTTAAATTCGATGTCGGGCCTCACCAGGTAAACATCGGATAAAAAGAGCAAGGGGATGACCGCGCAAGTTTCATCAATCAGTATTCTCTGGGCATCCTTTATTGCCTCAACCACAATTTCCGGATTCGTGCTGGCCTGGGCTTTTTCAATGGCCTGATCGAATTTTTTCCCAGGCAGCGACCATTTATAGCCGGAATCGACCCAGGGAGAATCACTGTGGTAAAGCATATACAACAGCCAGCTTGGCGTGGGACCAGTGTTACCTGATTTCTCCAGAAACAAATCTGCCTTGCCCGGAGCCATGTAGTTGCCGTAATACACCCCCATGTCATCTGTTTGGACAACCTGGACATCCATGCCAACCTTGCGCAACATCTGTTGGATCAGTTCGGGCAGGGGCTTGATCTCTGCTGCTGTTGGAAAGCCGGATACCAGGCGGATCTGAAGGCGGCGACCATTTTTTGTCCGTATCCCATCAGCGCCTGGGTGCCAACCAGCCTGGGACAGCAGCTTCCTGGCCAGGTCGGGTTGATGGTCGAATCCGTTTAAAAAATCCTCTCCCTGGTTCCAGAACCAGGGGGCCAGAATGGAGCGGGCAGGCCGGGCCGTACCGTTATATACGGTTTTGGCGATCAAATCGCGGTCAATGGCATAGGCCACGGCCCTTCTCAGGTTCAAATCACTGAGAAGATCGTATGGCTTTTCACCGTGCAGGTTCACGGTCATCACAACATAGTTTTTTTTTGGTGTCACCACTTTTTTGTAGGAGCCTTTGGGCGGCAAGGAACTGAGCATCAGCGGGTCAACAGGCCAGATGATGTCGCATTCACCATTGAGCAAGGAAAGAAGTCGTGCCTGGGGGTCGGGGATAAAACGGAAGGTAATGGCCTTGTTCAGCGGTTTTTTTCCCCAGTATGTCTCATTCCGATTGACCTTGATATAACGGCCGCGACTGTATTCAGAAAAGACATAGGGGCCTGTGCCTATGGGATGGTTGATGAAATCTGTGTCCGGCGCATAGGCGGACACAAACGGGTGGGACATGAATCCCATGAAATGAACCGTATGGTGCGCGGTCTCAAGTTCCAAGGTGTATTTGTCGAGGATGCGGTAGGATTCAGGGTTTATCCGAAGCGTTTCCGAGCGATTAAGCGCGTTTATTTTTAAGGAAGACAGAATCGCTTCTGCATCCAGGGCATCCCCATTATGGAAATAGATCCCTTTTCGGATGTGCAAGGTGTAGCGCTGTCCATGCCGTTCCCAGCTTTCCACCAAGCCTGGGACGGGCTTGTAATCATTGCCCCGATACACCAAAGGTTCTGTAATCCATACATAGGGGGACTTTTTTGCAAAGGAGAGGTAATGTTTGGCTTTGCTGTATTGATCCGCCCCACAACCCACCACCAGCTCCTGGTCAGAAGAACCCGCAAAAACCGGCAGGCAGACAGGTGCCAACAGCTCTGTCAA
Organism: Desulfobacteraceae bacterium; assembly: GCA_016743945.1. GTDB lineage: Bacteria > Desulfobacterota > Desulfobacteria > Desulfobacterales > Desulfobacteraceae > NBML01. The sequence continues at coordinate 47,901 of JADGFI010000011.1, read as the reverse complement.
GAGGATGGTCAGGCAAAGGAGACCGCTGCCAAAAGATATCATCCGGTTCATTCTCTGTCTGAATGCGCGCACAAAGATCATTTATTTTTTTTCCTTCTCCCCTCTAAAAAAAAAGGCAAACGACAGATCAAGGTCTGTTGTTTGCCTTCGTGGCATTTTGGTTATTTTAACCATGGATGATGTGGATTACAGGATCCATGTGATTATTCTCTTTTTTCCTTCTTCTTGAAGGAGTAATGAGTCGCTATAATAAGCGATTGTTTTCTTTTGTCAACGATTTTTTTGTGCCAAGGTCGTTGCTTAAATCAATATAGGAAACTTGAACCTATTGCAACTCAGTTTGGTATTGAAATAGTATTAGAATCTCTTTGCGAGAGCAAAGCAAAATTATACGATATACCAATAAAATTTTCCATGATGAAGATTTTAATTGGGAAGATAAACTCGAATTGCTTAGTTTTAAAAGAAAACTTGGTAAACCATCTTGAGGGAAAATAGTATTATACTGAATAAATCCATAGTGCCGCCGGATTTTCTGAGGGCTGGCCGGATTTGACACCCATGGGTGAGCAAGGGAAGAAAAAAGACCCTATATTATAGTTAATTTATCTTGGTTATTTTGTTTCAAGTTTAAGTCGAATAAATGCAACTATCATTGCAAAATAACCTAACCACATAATGGCATATGATCAACGACAGGAGCCGTTCTAAAAAAGTGGAGCTTCTTTCCCGTGTCTATTATCATTCAACCTGACCGGAACGGGTCCTGGTAATATTTGTCCCAGTATTTCTAAATAATTCTGGTCTGTAATAACTGGTGACCGAGAATTGCTGTGGAAACGCCACATGGATTTGCAAATCAAAAAAAGTATGGTAATATAGCCGCATTATTTACTTCTCAGTGCTCCTAAAGCCAACTAATAAAAAAATCGTTAGAACAATCAGGGAGGTAGATCCCATGAAATTGAAACATATTTTGATTGTTGTCATTTCCTTATTTTTAAGCCGCCCACTGGGTGCGGCACAATTGAAAATGGGAGGAACCGAATGGCCTCCATACATTGGCAGGAAATTAAAGAACCACGGAATTGCAGCTGAAATCGTTACTCGGATATTTCACAACGCAGGTCACAGGGTCGAATTTGTGTTTTTTCCCTGGAAACGAACCCAATTTCTTGTCAAAGCAGGGAAGCTGGACGGACTTGCCATCGCCTGGTACACAAAGGAACGGGCCGAAACCATGGTCTACAGCATACCTTACATAAACACAGCCATTGTTCTGATCAAACACAAAAATGATCCCTTCGTCTACAATAACATCAACGACCTTGAAGGAAAGAACATTGGCGTAATAAGGGGATATGGCTATTTGGAAAAAATTAAATCCAGCAAAATACAAAAATCTGTTGTCAGCAGCCTTGAGCAGAATCTGCGAAAGCTTGTCAAAGGAAGAATTGATCTTACCATCGAAGAAAAACTGAATGCCGAAAATGCAATTGCCTCATTGCCCCAGGAGATACAAAAGGCTTTGACTATTATTGAAAATCCGTTTGAAGTAAAAAAATTACACCTTACCTTGTCAAAGCAGATTTTGAATCATCAGCAGCTCATAGATGATTTCAATACTGCCTTAACCGCCATGGTCAAGGATGGAAGTTATCAGCAGATGCTCGATAAGCTGACGCAAAAACTTCTGGGAAATCTGCCAATTGTGGAACCCCGGGGTCTGCATTTACTTCAAAATGCAGAGAAACCCCCGGAATTCCGATAAAAAAACCTATTGTGCCCGGTCGTAAAACTCCTGGAATGTTTTAATATACTCAGGATCCAACCCACGTTCCTTTGCGCCCTTGAGCATTATTTCAACATAGCTTTTAGACGGAGTAAAGGGTCCCTGGGGATCAATTACCCGGTAGAGATCAGCAGGATATAATTTGCCATCTTCGCCCAGGACTATGAAGGTTTCCCGCTGGTATTGTCCCTTATAATACCCTTCCCTTTCGTCCAGAATATGCATTTCCTCTTCTGTTGTATTAAAAATAGCGCCGTGGACAACTTTACCCGGTGTAAATGCAACATTGCTCAGGCCGCCCTTGCGTATTTCAGACCATTGCTGGAATTGGATTGAAAAATTGGGCAGAAAGGCTTTCATGGCAACTGTTGCACTGGGAAGCATCTCTGTCGTATACTCAAGACTCAGGTTTGAGCCATAACCAAAATGATACATATTTTTTCCTTTTCTACTCTTAAAATTTGTTATTATCAAAAAATGATGAGATATTTCATCACCGTGACACTATTGCCAAGGGTCATTCCAGATGGAATAGCCCTTTATTCTATTTTATTGCCCAGCTGGCCAATCAGATTTGCCTGCAACCGGCCCGAGGCGATAAACCCTAATTTTTTGATGTTGAAAGATACATCCACCGGAAGTTCGCAATTTTCCATTTTTTGATTGAGGATACCTCCGAATATGATGGGCAGTTTAGGGCAACATTTTTCAAGCTCCTGCTTGAGCCTGCTTGCATAATCCAAGGCCATGCCATTGTGGGTGCTGAGCAGCACCCCGTCCACCTTGTGCTTGACCGCTTCTGCCACCACTTCATCGGGGTTTTTTTCGGCCCCAAGGTAGTAAACCCTGGCCCCGGCCTCTTTGCATAATTGGTTGAGCACCAAAATGGCATGCTCATGGACATCTGTGGAGGCGATCAATAATTTTTTTCCCGAGATCATTTGTCGGTTCGCGGGCTCCATAAAAAGGCTGCGGTGGGTTTCTATGCTTTTTTGGGACATCTCAAATACATCCGTTGGGATCACAAGATCATGTTTTCGAACATTTTTCAGGTTTTCGGTCCCCGCCCCAAACATCTCTTCAAATACTGCCGGACCCATTTTCTTGAGAACAAACAAAAGTTCCACGGGATCATCCATTTTTACCCCGGCTTCCTTTAAACCTGCAAGTGCATTTTCAAATACCAACTGTCCCTTTGTAACCACTCGTTTGGCAAAGAGTCGGGAAGGGGTCAGATCGACGTGGTCAAAGATTCTTTGGGCTGTTTGAAGTACCCTGTTTCCCAGTTGCTGGGCCTCTTCAATTTCCTGGACCGAAGGGATTCTTACCCCTTCGGTAAGGGGCAGGGGAAGCAGGGCATGGCCTGTGGGGCATGCCATCTGGGCCAGAATATCCCAGAGAAGATATTCACTGACAAGCCCAGCATTGACAATCAGGTTTTGGGTGAATGAAATGGTATCCCCGTATATCATACTGCCCAGGCAATCATGGTTATGGATCATATCCAGTGCAAATACCCACCCGGCTCGTTTCACAGGGTCGCAGGTCAGCCCACCGATACAATGGGTCAGCTTTGCTCCCATAAGGGTTTCCACAATATATTTTTCAAGAAATGCCCACCCGGCAATGGTGGCACAATCATAAAAAAGGGCACCATAGCCGTCTTCAAGGTAGGAGTGGACCAGGGTGCCACGATGACGAAGACCTCCCATGATGGATATGGCCTCAACCGTTTCCACGGTGGTGGTAACATGGTCCTTCCAATTGGGAACTTCATGGGAGAAAAACTGGGATAGATTGCCAATGGTGGTCACCCCTGCACCCAGGGCAAGGATGGTATTGGAAACCCCCGAAGGAAAACCGATCATAAAATCCCCCATGTGGGGCTGGATGGGAGCAGCTTGGCCGATTGACAGCCAGTCCTCGGTCGATGTGAGCATGGGGCCTGTCTCTGCCGGGGCATTTCGCCGCAGGGACTGGGGCAGTCCCATTCGCCTGTCCATACAGATACCGGCTCTGTCAATTTTAAATCCTGAACCGGCGTCTAATTTTTTCAATGCATCTGCCGTGGCAGCCCAGGAATTTAAACCGATATGGGCATGGAAGGTGATTTTTTTGTCTCGAATACAAAGTTGTTTATATTCTGCTTCGGAAGACACCCCATGTTTGTCCATGAAAAGGGTCCGCCCGATTTTTATTTCTCGGGCTGTGGCCCTTCCCCTTGAAATGATGGGATTGCCCGGGGGGAGCTCCTGGGCGAGAATCTCTTGTGTCAATTTTTCAAAATCTGAAAATTTCATTGAATTGTTCCTAATTTGCCAACCTTGGGTCAGCTCTCCATTTTTCGGGTGACGGCCTCTAAAGCATCTGGCCAGGCCTTCAGGCATCCCCTTTCCTTCAATATTTTTGCGCCATATTCGGAGATGCCGCCGGGGGTTGCCAGGGTGTCCCAGATCTGGATGAGGCTTTTTTCCTTTTGGTGGGAGGCCATTGCGCAGGCCCCTTCAATGGTCTGGATTACCAATTGCCTTGCTACCGTAGGATCAATTCCCTGGTCAGCAGTCCAACCGGCTGTTTCATCCATGAGGGCAAAGATCCAGGCATAGAATGCTCCCACCAGGGCTGTACCCGGGGTAAATGTTGTTTCATCTGGCAACACATGGACCTGGCCTAAAAGGGAAAATAAAGTTTGTACGGGTTGGTTTTCCGGGAATATCAGAATAGGGCTTTTGTTGATGGCCACACAGGAGATGGGAAGGACCCGAATGGGTTTTGCAGGAGAGACAAACCTGTCAAGCAGGTTCAATGATGCACCCGCCACCACCGAAGCAACCAATTGATCCGGCCTGAATGTCAGGCCTGCCAATGCGGCTTCCATATGGTCGGGCCGAACGGCCAGAATAATCAGCTCGGACTTGTCCACAGCTCTCTGATTGTCCAGGGTGACGGCGCATTTAAATTGTGGGGTGAACTGTTTTGAAACCCGGGACAAGTTGTCCTGATCAGGGTCGGCCAGGATGAATTCAAAATTGTTTTCTGTCCGGGCAAACCCCGTGAGCATATAGTGTGCAATATGGCCCACACCGATAAATCCTATTTTTTTTATCATTTGACCTCCCTTGGATGGAATATCCGCCGGCAATATCTTGTTCTTCTGGATATGACGGATGATATTAAATCGAGTGCTGAATTTGTTTGCATACTAATGTCCATGGTACAGATGGCAGGCCGCAAAATGACCCTTGTTGATTTCCGTAAATTCCGGGATATGGGTTTTACAAACAGGCAAAACCTGGGGGCACCGGGGGTGAAAGGTACATCCCGTGGGGGGATGGCGGGGGCTTGGAACGTCCCCCGTAAGGGTGATCCTTGTTTTTTTGTATCCGGGATCCGGTATGGGAATGGCGGATAAGAGTGACCGGGTATAGGGGTGACTGGGGTTGTCATACACCTCTTTATAGGCCGCTTTTTCCACAATTTTTCCCAGGTACATGACTGCAATGGTATCGGCGATATGCTCCACAACAGCAAGATCGTGGGAAATAAAGATATAGGAAAGATCAAACTCTTTTTGCAGATCAATCAACAGATTGATGATCTGGGCCTGGATGGACACATCCAGTGCGGAAACAGGTTCATCTCCGATGATCAGCTTGGGATTCAGGCAAAGGGCCCTGGCAATTCCGATTCTCTGGCGCTGGCCCCCGGAAAATTCATGGGGATACCGATCCCATTGGCTGGGGGTCAGGCCCACTTTTTCCAGGAGATAGGCAACCCGGTCCCGTCTTTCCTGTTTTGTATAGAGATTATGGATTTTCATGGGTTCATGGAGAATTTTAAACAGGGTCATTCTGGGATTTAAGGAGGAAAAGGGATCCTGAAATATGACCTGGATGTTTTTCCGCAGTTCCATTTTTCTGGATCTGGGCATCTTGGAAAACTGGGTGATATTTTGGCCCTCAAAATAGATATTACCCGAGGTGGGTGTCACAAGGTTTACAATGGCCATGCCGGCGGTGGTTTTTCCACAACCGCTTTCTCCTACTATACCAAGGGTTTTACCCTTCGCAACTTCCAGGCTGACCCCGTTTACGGCCTGGACCAATCCATTTTTTACCGGGAAATAAACCTTCAGATCTTCAACGCTTAATAGAGGATGCATCTTACCCTGCCTTTTTCTCCTAGTGGTTTCATTTTTATCCTTTGGGTAAAACATTCAGGTTTTGCTTCCGGGCATCTGGGGCTGAAGTGACACCCTCCCGGCAGATTGAAAAGACTGGGTACAATTCCTTTGATTTCCTTGAGTCTTTTTCTTCCGTGGCGGCTGCGTTCTCCCAAAGCGGGAATGGATTTTAACAAACTTCTTGTGTAGGGATGTTTCGGATTTTTAAAAATAGAAGCGACATCTCCTTGTTCCACAATCTGACCTGCGTACATGACGTTAACTTGTTGGGCGGTTTCGGCTACCACGCCCATGTCATGGGTGATCATCATAATGGCCGTATTAAATTCTTCTTTTAGTTTAAGAATCAGATCAATCATCTGGGCCTGGATGGTGACATCAAGTGCTGTGGTGGGTTCATCTGCAATGAGCAGGTCGGGATTGCATGAAAGCGCCATGGCAATCATGACCCGTTGGCGCATCCCTCCGGACATTTGAAAAGGATAGTCCTTCACCCGTCTTTCCGGTGAGGGGATCTGCACTTTTTTCAGCATTTCAATGGCTCTGTCCCAGCTTTCTTTTTTGCTGAGTGCCATATGTTTTCGGATCATTTCCGAGATCTGGTTGCCCACGGTAAACAGGGGATTCAACGAGGTCATGGGCTCCTGGAAGATCATGGAAATTTTATTGCCGCGATACTGCTGGAATTGCTTTTCTTGCATTGCCAGCAGATCCTTGCCCTGGAAAAAAATTTTCCCGTTGGTGATCCTTCCGGGGGGGGTCTTGATCAGGCGGATGATGGACAATGCCGTCACAGATTTCCCGGAACCCGATTCCCCCACAATGCCGACGGTTTCACCGGATTCCATGGTAAAGGAAACATCGTTGACCGCCTTTGCAATGCCCTGGATGGTATGAAATTGAGTGCTCAGGTTTTCTACCTGGAGTAAGCTTGAGTTTGCCGTCATGGTTCCGCCTTTTCTAATTGGATTTCCAGGTTGCATGGGGATCCAGATAATCTCTTAACCCGTCTCCAAAAAGATTCAGGCCGAGAACGGTTATAAAAATGGCAATGCCCGGAAAAATACAGATCCAGGGAGCGGAAAAAAATAAATCCCTTGCCGAGGAAAGCATACCGCCCCAGCTGGGTGAGGGTGGTTGTGCGCCAAGACCCAGAAAGGAAAGGGAGGCTTCCATGAGTATGGCTTCGGCGGCTCCCAGGGTGGCAATGACAAGTATGGGGCCCACAATATTGGGCAGGATCTGGCCAAACATGATTCTTAGTTTGCTGTATCCCAAAATCCGTGCGGCTTTTACATAATCGGCACTTTTAGCCGACAACACCTGGGAGCGGGTAATCCTGCAGGAATAGGACCAATTGGTAAACCCCAGGGCAATATAGATATTGATCAGACCCGGGCCAAGGGAGGCCATGATGGCAAGGGCAAAAATCATGGCAGGTATGGAGAGCATGATATTGGTCATTCCCATGATGATATCGTCCCACCTGTTGCCCATAAAACCGGCTAAAAGTCCAAGGGATACCCCGATACAGGTATTGAGAAATTGGGTGACCAGGCCCACGCTCAATGATATTCTTGCACCATAAATAAGCCGGGACAACACATCCCTTCCATGGGAATCGGTTCCCAAAAGATAGGTGGTGCCGGGGGCCAGTTCCGCATTCATAAGATTTGCATCTTTCACAGGATCAAAGGGTGCAATCAAGGGGGCAAATATCGCCATTGAAATCATGATGAAAACAATGATCCCCCCGACCATCATATTTTTTCTCTGGAGTATATATCTGAGTTTATTTTTCATTGATAGGTAATCCTGGGATCTATGACTGAATAAAGAAGGTCAACCACAAGGTTAACGATCAGAAAAACAAAAATAATGGTTAAAATACACCCTTGTGCAACCGGGATATCTCTTTGAAAAATTGATTCAACCAGCAGGGAGCCAATCCCGGGCCATGAAAATATTTTTTCAACAATGACGGTTTGCCCTATGAGAGAACCAAATTGCAGGCCTGCCGTGGTCAATATGAGGATCAGGGCATTTTTAAATACATGTTTACCATTGATGGAAAATATGGAAATCCCCTTGGATCTTGCCGTTCTCACATAGTCTGCAGACAAAATTTCAATGACCGCAGCCCTTGTGGTTCTTGCCAGAAGGGCAATATAGCTGACCCCCAGGGTGATGGCAGGAAGGATCAGGTGGAGAAAGCTGCCGTCTCCATAGCCCGAAGAGGGGAGTAGGTTAAACATATAACAAAAAATATACATGAGCATGAGTCCCAGCCAGAATTGGGGAATGGACACCCCGGATACGGCACCCAGTATGGAAAGGGTATCAAACCATGTGCCCTGTTTTAAGGCTGAAATAAATCCTAAAGGAATGCCAAGGGCAAGGGCGATGGCCATGGCGCAGACAGCAAGTTTCATGGTGGCATAAAATCTTTCCCCAATAATGTCTTTGACCTCGTACCGCCTTAAAAAAGATTTGCCCAGATCTCCTTTGGCAAGGTTTTTCATATAGGACAGATAACGTACGTGCAGGGGCTTGTCCAATCCCCAGTCTTTTTTCAATTGTTCCATGACTTCAGGTTCAAGTTCCAGTTTTCCCCCTGTCTTAAAGGCAGCATTGCCGGGAATAAAATTTAAAACAAGGAACATCAGCAGGGTAATGCCGATAATGGTTGGAACAAATTGAAGAATTCTTTTTAACGCATATTTAAGCATTGCAATTCCCCGTGGCGATTTTGATGTTCAGAAATTTGAAGAGCTGCCTAGGCAGCTCTTCAAAACTATTTATTTGGAAGCCCTAGGAGATGATTTGTCCACCCAGACATCTTCAAATTGTTGATACATCATTTCAATGGCCACAGGTTTGATGCCATGGACCCAGCCTTGTTTTGCCACAACCGCCTTGTTGTAATTGGAAAACCAGATGGGGGCATCTGCCTGGAAAAGACGATCTGCCTGTTTGAGATAAGTCAGTTGCTGATTTATATCAGTTGTTTGCCTGCTTAGATTCAGCAATTTGTCATATTCCAGATTGTTGTAATGCACATAGTTTCCTGAATTGTTGGGATTGGCAGAATGCCATCTGCGCAGTGCCTGGTAGGGATCAGGACCTGAGTTAAATGACCAGATAATGGCCTGGTAATCGTCGGCAACCAGGCGGTCATAGAGGATGCCGCCCTCCAGCTGTTGCATGGTAATCGTTATATTGATTTTTTGTAAAAACGGCACCAGAGCTTCCACCACGGGGATTCCGTAGGACTTGTTGCCTGTTCCCAGAAATTCCAGGTTAAATCCTCGTTCATAACCCGCCTCTTTCATTAATGCCAAGGCTTTTTCGGGGTCATATTCATACCCCTTTGCATCGGAATCAAAGGCAGGGGAAGACACGGGCAGCCATCCCACAGGATCATAGGCCTTGCCCTTCAAAAATTTTTCATTGATAAGTTTGGCATTGATGGCATGGTTGATCGCCTGTCTGACCCGTTTGTCCGCCAGGGGTTTATACTTGGGATTAAGGCATACGAGGCGGGTATTTGTTTCGCCAACTTCGATCAGGTTTGCTGAGATGTTTGAATCTCGTTTATACAGGGGATACTGGGATGCCCCCACCAGGGTTGCATCCAGTTCTTTTGACCTGAAGGCGATATCCCTGGAAGCACTTTCCATCATGATTTTAAATACAAGGGTATCAAGAAAGGGTCTGTTCGCCTTGTAAAATCCATCAAATCTTTCCAGGACAACCTCACTGCCCTTGGTCCAGGTGCTGAATTTAAAGGGGCCGCACCCAATCGGTGAAATTCCGAATTCGTCGCCTTTGGCCTCGATCACGTCCCTGGGCAGGATGGCGGTGCCTGGCTGGTACAGGTCGTAGGAGGGATCAATTCGTTTGTTAAAGGTGATGGAAAAGGTTTTATCGTCTATCTTTTTGATTCCTGAAAGGCGGGTGGTTTTGCCCTGGGCGAAATCCTTTGACCCCTGGATAATATTGATGAACCTGCGGGCAGGAGAAGCGGGTTTCAGGCTCAGTATCCTTTCGTAACTGTAAATAATATCGTCGGACACAAGCTTGCGCTGGTTGTGAAAAAGAATATTTTTCTTGAGGGTGTATGTATAAACAAGACCGTCCTGGGAAATGCTTACCTTGTCTGCCAATTCGGGCAGTGGCCTGTTTTCGTCTGAGTTCCAGGCATAGAGGCTTTTATGGATGTTCATGGCCACCAGAAAATCTTGTTCCTTGCTTGTCTTGTGGGGGTCAAGGGTTAAAATGCTTCCATCGTAGGGAGCCACGAAAACAAAGGTGCCTCCAGATCGTTGTGCATGTACCGGGTCGTTAAGAAGGGTCAGTCCGAAAAACAGGGTTAATAAGAATAGTCCAAACTTTTTAGCGTTCATGATACGTCTCCTTGGTGCTTTATTAGTGAAAAATAAAACCGAAACCAAACCGCTGTGGATATTTGATATATGAACCTGGTAATCAAGTCAATAATTTATTATCAAATTATAAATAAAATTTTAAATTAGATTAAATATTAAATTAAATTTCGATTTTAAAAAACCACGAAGAAAGTTCTGTGCAAATATCCTTATTTATGTTAGTACCTTGTGTTGAAATACTGTTTTATCCAGGCCTGCTGGCCATGGGTTTTGGAATGTTTTTTTGTAATTGTTATTGGGAGTAAGAATGGTTAAAAAGAAGGATGCTACCAATAGAAATCAGGATGACCTGACCCAGAAAGCCCTGGCTGGCATCCGGCAGATGCTGTTTCACAATGAGATTGTGGCAGGGCAGAAATTGCCGTTTCTGGATTTGGCAGACAAGATGGAAATGAGTGCTACTCCTGTAATCCAGGCATTAAAATTCCTCGAATTTCAAGGAATAGTGCGTCGAAAACCCAACAAGGGATATTATATCGAGCCCCTGTCCCTTCCAGAGGTTGAAGAAATATACAAATTCAGGGAATTGCTTGAGGTTTCCCTGCTCAAAGAAACAATTGCCTGTCTGGATAAAAATTCCATTGAATACCTGACCAAAGCTTATCATGCTTATCTGGAGTCGTTAAAGGGCGTTTTTATCAATGAAAAATTATTGAAAAATATGGAATTTCATATCGCACTTGCATCCAGGTCCGGTCAGTATATACGGATACAGGCCCTGAAAAGTACCTTTGATCTGCTTCATTTGAAATACCGCAATAGCCTTCAGTACGTGACATCTGAACAATCCGATGAAACCGAACACGGGAAGATTTTTGATGCGGTTCTCAACAGGGATACAGCCCTTGCCAGCAAATATCTGGCAGCCCATATCTCCCATTCCAGAAAGCATGCGGTGATTAATCTGAGACGAATGATGGAGGAAAAAGAGGACTTTCTTTTTTAACTTTCTCCGATGATCCGTCTTACTTTGGACCCCCAGGTTGTCTTTGCTTGCCCAGAATCAATCCTGCCAATATTGCCAAAAAAATAATAAAAAGCAGCCAGGAAAAATTTAATCCGGGCAGGTGCTGGATATATAATCCTCCCCACACAGGTCCCACTAGACTGCCAACTCCAAAGCAGATGCTGCACAGCATATTCCCGGTGGGAAGCAGTGGTTTTGGAATAGAGTCCGTAAGGTAGGTGACACCAAGGCTGTAGGTGGATCCCAGGGCCCCGCCGGCAATGATATAAAAAAACAGGGTGGTGTTGAAGAAGGGCTCGGCCAGGGCTGCGCCCAAAAAACCAATCGCCCCCGATGCCGTCAGGATCACCAGGGTTTTTTTTCGGCCCCAGTAATCACTGAGCCTGCCGATGGGCAATTGTGTCAAAAGGCCTGAAAGGAAAAAAAAGGTTAAAATTAGCGAAATTGAAGATCCTTCCAACCCATTTCGTGTCAAGAAAATGGGAAAACTCCCACTGATGCAGGTTTCCAAAATTCCATATCCCAATGGGGGGAGAAGGGCGAACCAGGCCAGATGAAATATTTGCACAGTTCTTTTGCCAAGGGTGGTGCTCCCAATAGTTTTGTTGGGGTCCTCTATTTTTTCGGCCCCAAGCCAGCAAATCAAAAAGCAGCTCAGAAAACTGAATCCACTGGTCAAAATAAAGGGGAAAAAAATAGATATGAACCGCAGCTCAGCCATTAAAGGTCCCAGGGAAAATCCAAGGCCAAAGGCAAACCCATAATAGGAAAGATATTGTCCCCGTTTTTTTTCAGGTGCGATTGTGGTCAGCCAGACAACGGTTGCATAGTGAAATACATGGTTAAATATGCCAAGGGAAAACCGAAGCCCCAGCCAGACAAAATAGGACTGAACCATGGGAAATATTAACAAAAGGATCGCCACGCCAAAGGTGCCGGCAATTATTAACGGCTTAAATCCAAACTTGTAAAGGGAGGTCTCCATAAAGGGGGCAGCAATTAAAATACCCAGATATAATGCCGATGCATTCATTCCGTTGGAGCTTGCAGATACGCCCTGGTTTTCCAGCAAGATTGAGAGCAGCGGGAGTAAAAGACCCTGGCATAACCCGGAAAGAAAAGTGATCGAGATTAAGGTGAAAAATATAAATTCATTTTTTTTCATTTTAAGAAGACTATTATCCTTTTGGATAAATATGATTGTGAATCATAAAATCTATTATATGATTTAATAATAAATTATAAATTAAATTTTATTGTATAGAAGAATGAGCTCTTGTCAAGATAGAATATACGCAGATTCACACCTGATTAAAAAAAACGGTTAAATTTTGATGGTAGGATCAATGGAAGTCAGGTCATGCGAGGTGCTGTCGTTATTCAAATTTTTCTTAAGATTAACCGCGCTGGGTAACAAAAGACCGAGCCCAGGAGCTGGACCGGTCTTTTGTTTAAAAAATTTGACCAGGTGTTTTATTATTTTATAAATTCAATGGAAGTCTCGCACAGCACATTGAAATCCTCATCAACTGCAGTAATGAGGTATTTTCCCTCTTTCACCATTTTTTTCTTTACAAAGCGGCCATAGGACCAGGTTGTAAGCCAGGAACCATCATCATTTGCCCTTGGGGCAGGTTCAAGTGCATAGCCGATATCGCTTTGAACTCCGTCGTCAGTCACAAACAGCAAGGTCACCTCACTGCCGGGAATAAAACCATTTCCTTTAATTTGAGCAGCACCTTTTTTATCCAGTTTCACAATTTTTTCGGCATCCATTCGGAACGTTGTTTTGGTGCGATCACCCAAACCAGCACAACCTATCAGGGCTGTAATTATTAAAGCCATTAACCCGAAAACAAGATTTTTTTTCATATCTCCTCCAATTAATATACTATTTTTAATTTCTTTTGATCTGCTGTTTAATTCCCTGGAATAATGATACCAGGCATAATCCAAGTATCACAAGGGAGATGGGCCTTGTCACCAATTGGAGCATAAAGGCTGCAACATCCCCGTGAACCAGGGATAGGGACCGGCTCAATTCTCCTTCTGCCATCGTGCCCAGAACCAACCCTAGCACCATGGGAGCTCTGGGGATATCAAAAAAATGCATGACAAAACCACAAAGCCCTACAAACAGCATAATCCAGATATCATCAACAGACCCCCTGATGGCATAGGAGCCCACCACGGCAAGGGCCATGATTGACGGTGCCAGAATGGATCTTGGAATCTGAATCAAACGAACGCAGTATTTTGCCATGAACAATCCCACGGGTACAAACAAAAGATTTGAAAGAAACAGGCTCATGATAAAGCTGTAAGCTATATCTGCATTGGCTGTAAAAAGTTCGGCCCCGGGCCGAAGGCCATGGATCATGATACCGCCGAGCAGCACGGCGGTCACAGGATTGCCTGGCACTCCCAGGGTGAGCAGGGGGATGAGAGTTCCTCCTGTGACAGCGTTGTTGGCTGTTTCTGAAGCCAGGATCCCTTCGTTGGAGCCTTGACCGAATTTTTCTGGTGTTTTGGATGACCTTTTGGCTGCATCATAGGCCATGAATCCGCCGATGCTGCAGCCCACCCCCGGTATGATCCCCACAATGATCCCGATAATACTTGAGCGAATCAGATTCAGTTTCTGGCTGACAACTTCAGGCAAAAACTTGAATGGATTGGTATTGTCCGTGTCCAGACGATTCCGTCCTTTGGTTATTCTCTGGACGAGCATATCTATCACTTCGGGTATGGAATAAAGGCCGATAAGGGAAACCACCAAAGGGATTCCATCAAACAACGCTGGAATTCCAAAGGTAAACCGCATGTACCCGGTCAAGGGGTGATTGCCTATTGTGCTCAACAGCAGACCTATCACCCCTGCAATCAGCCCTTTTTCAACATCTTTGCCGGAAAGGGATGAAATGACCGTGATACCGAATACAGCCAAAAGGAAATATTCCGGAGATCCAAACCGCAAAGAAAACTCTGCCAAAAGCGGTGCAATAAATAATAATGCCACCGTGCTGATCAGGCCGCCCACACATGAACCAAATGTCGCCAATGCCAGAGCCCTTGTTGACTGCCCCTTTTTGGTCATGGGGTAACCATCCAGAAGGGTTGCAACTGCAGCCGGCGTGCCTGGGATATTCAATAATATTGCGCTGATGGCCCCACTGTAGGTGGACGCCAGATATATCCCCCCAAGCATTGCCAGCCCAACGGCAGGCGGCATTGTAAAGGTTATGGGTATGAGCAGGGCAATCCCCATGGTACTGGTAAGCCCTGGCAGCACACCTATTAATACGCCGCCTACAACACCTCCCACTGTGGCTGCAATCATGTTAAAGTGAAACAGTGATCCCAATCCAAGTAAAATATTTTCTAACAATTTATATCCTCCAGATATTTTTTTGGCAGTTTTCCGGTCCTTGTATTAAATTGTACTGTCATTGGAAAAAAAGACTTTCCGGGCGGGATACTCCCAGCAACTTAAAAAATATTACATACAAAAACAGCATGAGTCCGCCGGAAAGACCGGCTACTGCCAATGGCCTTTTAAATCCTAGTAAAATCATCAAGCTTGCAAGAAAAACCATGGTTGCAGCTTCATAGTTGATAACTGACATGAGCAACCCATAGGTTATTATGCTGCAGAAAACAAAGCCTCCCCACTTGAGGGTGTATAGATCATGGGAAGAAGCACTGGTGCTGCAGTCTTGTTTGTTTGTTGTTGCCGGTGGGTCTATTTTTCGTTTAAAACTGATGCGGACAAAAAGCAGTACCGCCAGAGAACCCAGTATGATTGAAAGTGTTCTTGGAAACAGTGCTGATTCACCAGGATAGGAAAAGGATTCATAGCCCAGATACATGGCCAGCAATGTTGAGCCGACAGCGAATATTCGATCTTTATTTAATGTGTTCATGGTAGACCTATTTCAATAAATCAATATAGCTTTTTGTCTGTTCTTCCGCCTGTTTCAAAAACAGGGAAAATTCGTCTGCATCCACGTATTGAAGGGGCAGCCCCATTTTTCCAGCCCTGTCTAAAAATTTTTGGTCCACCATGACCTGGGCAAACGCCTTTTGAAGGTGAGCCTTTTGTTCGCTGGAGATGCCTTTGGGAGCAGCAATTCCCCGCATTGAAGCGCCAATATTGGGTACATCAATGCCTGACGCTGCTTTAATGGTAGGAACATCGGGCAGATAGGGGTATACCGTATTTGAGAAGACTGCCAAGGCACGCAGCCTGCCGTTTTCGATATGGGTTGTAGCAGCGCTTGCACTGGGAACCGCAGCCTCAACCTGGCCGCCTAACAACGAAGTGATGGCAGGGCCGGATCCGTTGTATGGGACAAAATTCACATCCATGGCCAATTTGTTTTCTGCCACTACCATCTGCAACTGATTGTTTGACTGGGGACCGTCTCCGCCCACATTGATCTTTCCTGGTGCTTTTTTGGCAGCAGCGATAAAATCATTCAGCGTTTTGTAGGGGCTGTCCGCTTTGACCACAAGAACAACAGGATCCATCTGGATATTTGCAATGAGTTCAAAATCTGCCATATCATAGGGCACATTATCCCGAAGCATTTTTACCATGAAAATAGACGGAACATTAATGAATCCGATTTTATAGCCGTCCGGCTTGGCATTGGCCAGGGCCGTAAAACCAATCTGTCCTCCCGCTCCTGGTTTGTTCTGAATCACCAGGCGCTGGCCCAGGTAGGGCTGCACATATTTGGCAACAACACGTGCTGCTGTATCTGTTCCGCCGCCCGGGGAGTAGGCAACAATCATTGTGATTGGTTTTTTAGGGTAGTCTGCCCGGGCTTTTTGAGTCCCGACTCCGGCAACAAACCCAATAACCAGAAAGCCCATAAGGATTCGTGTGAAAACAATAAAATTTTTATGTGATAATTTTTTTAACATGTCCTGTCTCCTCTTTCATTAAGTGTAAAAACAGATTAATTATAAACTAACATTTTTTCCTTTTATCAGAATTCGTCCATCCACTTCTATACTGGGGTCCCACATCAATAAATCATAATGGATAGGCGATTTTACTGTGCCTCCCAGGGTAATGCTGGTGCCGATCCCGATGTGGCAGGTTGAGACAACGCCTTCATCTTCAAGCATAATGCCGCACATACGGCATTCGGGATTGAGGCCCACCCCTATTTCCGCGATATTATAGACATTGGGATCCTTTTGTGCGGCAAGATTGTTTTTCAGGATCTGGGCCTGTCTTCCCCCTTTGATACTGGTGATAAAACCATTTTTTACCTCTACGATTATGGGCTCTTCAATGATTCCGATTCCCAGATAGGGAATGCTTGCATCCACCACAATACGCCCGTTGGCACTGCCTTCCACAGGAGATGTATTGGCTTCCACCGTGGGTACTGTGGAAAATTCTCCAGGTTCTACAATGCAGTACAGGGCATTTCCCCTGCGATCGGTGATATCCATTGTAAGATCTGTGCCCCCGGGTGAGGTCAGATGGATCTGCTTTCCATCTTTGAACTTTTTCGCAACTCCCAGGCAAATGGGTTTGAGCTCCTGGAAATTAGCATCCAGGCCTCCGCCGACCATCATTCCTTCGGTAAAATCAGTCATGACGATGATGCGGGTGCCTGCTGCTGCTGCATTTTTCACTGCATGGGTGTGGGTTATGGAATAACTCACCGGTGTGAATACAACATCGGCGCTTTTCATTGCCTCTGCCACAGAAACCGGTGGTTCCTGGCCTGCCCGGTCCCTTGGCTTCATTACCATGATAATAGGTTCAGCATCACGCTCCATGACCAGGGCGGCAATGGCCTTGGCAATCGTGGTTTTGCTCATGTCTGTGACAATGAGAACCGTTTCACCGGGTTTGACCATGGTGCAATTATCCACAAGTGTTTTGGCGCCTTTTAACATCATTAAATCCTTCATAGGTATCTCCTGGGGTTTGTTCGTGTTTAGGTTTTTTTCTATCAGGTAATGTTTATGTTCCGACATCATCCTGTTCTCCTGTCCGTACCACTATGATCCAAAAAAAAAGTAGTTTATTGTGCCTTGATAACCATCAGGTGTCTGCAGCGATCTCCGCTGAAAACCCTTTTTGTAACAGCAATGACCTGACCCTTGTTATCATAGGAAATTCGTTCGAACATCAGTCCGGCTACTGGGTTTTGAGCAATATTTAAAATTTCTCTTTCCCCTTCATCCAAGATAACAGGCTCGATGAAGAGCTTGGCATCGCCAAGGGTAAGGCTGTATTCAAGGCCCAGATGTTTTAAAAATATATCGGTTTTTAAAAAATCATTTTTTCTAAGATTGGGGAATTTTTCCAGGGGCATATATACTTTTTCGATAAAGACAGGTTCGTTATCAACCAGGCGGAGCCGGACCACCTTGAAGATATGACTATGTGTAGGCAGATTCATCAATCGCTGTACCCTGCCCCCATCCTTGAGTATCTCATGTTTGAGTACATTTACCGAGGCAGCATGCCCTTTTTCCAGCATTTGCAGATCAAAGTTGTGGTAACCCAGCAGGTCCTGTTCAAGCACGGGTTGTCGTTTGACCCTGGTGCCCACACCCTTTTCCCTGCGGATCAGTCCGTCTTCTTTTAATAATTGCATTGACTGCCGCACAGTGCTGCGACTCACGGCATAGGTCTCGCATAATTCCCGTTCAGAAGGAAGAAGAGCGTCTGACTCGTAGATTCCTGAACCAATCTGCCCGCGCAGCATATCGGTAAGTTGCAGATAATAAGGGATTGCGCTGTTTTTATCTATAAGAGTCAATACATGCCCCAATACATTTTTTGTCCGGCAAAGAAAGATGCCCAAAAACAATCATACACCAAAAAAAGAGGTGGTACGCCTGTCAGTACAAATGCTGTTCAAGCTAATAATAAGGTTTTGACTTTTTGTCAAGAAAAATATTAAGGATAGACCTTTAATTTGTTGCAATAGATCCCGTAATTTCAATATTTAGTTGATGTTAAGCAAAGTTCTCCGGAACCCCGGCAAAAAAGGCCAAACGCCGGTATTTGCGATCTGCGGGCCTAGGGACAAAAATCAACATTCACATTTTCGGTACCAATGGTCACGGTGGCGTTGGCTTTTTCCATGCGGCTGATGACCTTGCCTCGCCGGATGACAAAGAGCCTGGCAGGATGAAGGCGGATCGCTTCCTGCTTGGAAGATGCCTGGAGGATCACCATGTCTGCGTTACACCCTGGTTCAAGGCCGTAGTTTTCAAGATTCAATGTTTTCGCTCCGTTCGTGGTGACGGCGTCAAATAAAGCGGCCTGCTGGTCAACGCCTGTCATGTGCAGGGCATGGGCGCCCATGTGGGCGACTTCCAGCATATCATGGGTTCCCATGGGGTACCAGGGGTCCATTACATCATCGTGGCCGAGACTGACATTTATCCTTGCAGCGAGCAGCTCCGGAACCCGCATGAGCCCCCTTCTTTTGGGGTAGGTATCATGACGTCCCTGGATACTCATATTTACCAAAGGATTGCAGATGCAGTTCATCTTTGCCTCTGCCATCAGGGGCAAAAGTTTTGACACATAGTAGGTGTCCATGGAATGCATGCTGGTGAGATGGGAGCCTGCCACGCGACCCTGGAGTCCCAGACGCTGGGTCTCAAAGGTAAGGGTCTCAATGTGGCGGGAATGGGGATCATCGGATTCATCACAATGCATGTCCACCATCAGCCCCCTTTGTTCCGCAAGTTCGCACAACAGACGAATCGATGCTTGTCCGTCTGCCATGGTTCTCTCAAAATGGGGGATTCCCCCCACCACATCCACCCCCTTGTCCAGGGCACAGGTTAAACGTGCCATGCCGTTTTTTGACCGCAGAACACCATCCTGGGGAAAGGCCACAAGCTGTAGATCAATAAACTCTCGCATTTCATTTCGAAGCTCCAGGAGAACATCAACGGCCATAAGGCTTTCGTTCGAGGTATCCACGTGGCTTCGAATGACAAGGTTGCCCTTTGCAATGGACCAGTTCAGCAGTTGTTTGGCCCTGGCCTTTACGGTTTCATGGGTAAGGCTGGGTTTGAGTTCCCCCCATATTTTTATGCCCTCCAGCAGGGTGCCGCTCTGGTTTAAACGGGGCAGCCCTAAGGAAAGGGTGGTGTCCAGGTGGAAATGGCTGTCGATGAAGGGAGGGGTTACAAAATATCCTTGGGCGTCAATGGTTTTCCGGGCTTGGGTTTGCAGGGCCATGGAGGCATCGGCGTCATGTATTTTTGGGGAGACCTCAAGGATTTTTCCTTGGCTGCAAGCGATTTGCATCAATTGATTTTTGTTGTGGAGTTTTGCATTTACGACCAGCAAGTCTATCATGATTACCGCTCTCCTTTTCTAAATGGGATAAGCAAGGCTTTGGGGTAGGCTGCCTTTCTGGACATAATAATCAGGGCGATGATGGAAAAAACATAGGGCAGCATGAGATAAAACTGGTAGGGGATGGCCATGCCGGCCTGTTGCTGAACCCGCATCTGGAGGGCATCAAATCCGGCAAACAGCAGACATCCGGCAAGGGCTTTAAAAGGTTTCCAGGATGAAAATACCACCAGCGCTATGCAGATCCATCCCCGGCCGTTTACCATGCCGATATAATAGGCATCAAAGGCTGACATGGTCAAAAAGGCCCCGCCAACGGCCATCATGGCGCTGCCTGCGCACACGGCAAGGGTTCGAAGATAAAAGACGGATAACCCCTGGGCTTCAACGGCCAGGGGGTTTTCACCCACCATGCGAAGGGCAAGACCCAGGGGGGTTTTAAAAAGAATAAAGGCCACAACAATAATGGCGGCAAAGGCAAGATAGGTAAGCGCTGTCTGGCTGAAAAGAATCTGTCCCAAAAAGGGAATATCTTTGAGAAAGGGGATATCCAGGGGTTGGAAGGGGACGATTTTGGGCGGAGTCGTCACACGGGGCAGCAGCATCCTGAAAACATAGGCACTCAGACTGCTGCCCAGCATGGTGATGCCAAGACCGGTTACATGTTGGGAAAGTCCCAGGTAAACTGTGAACAACGAGTGAAGAAGGCCGAACATAGCGCCGACAAATGCTGCAAAAAAAATCCCTCCCCAGAGGCTTCCCCCCAGATACACCCACATCCAGCCTCCCATGCATCCTGCGGCCATGATACCTTCGATCCCCAGATTTACAACCCCGGCTCTTTCACAGACAAGCTCACCCAGGGTGCCGAATATGAGGGGGGTTGCCATTCGGATGCAGGCCATCCAGAACCCGGTTTCAAGAAAAAACCCCATTAAATCCATATTACCCCCTTTTTATCCGGTAGCGTGTGAAAAATACGGCAACAAGTACGGATAAAAGAGACACCGCAGTGGTCACATCGGCAATATAGTTTGAAATATTAATGGCCCGGCTCATGGAATCGGCGCCGATATAAATAATGGCCACAAAAAGAGCAGAAGCAACCACCCCCAGGGGATGCAGGGCAGCCAGCATGGCCACCACAATACCGGTGTAGCCAAATCCAGGCGATAGATCCGTAGTCAGATAGCCTTTTACCCCGCAAAGTTCACTGACACCTGCCATGGCGGCAAGGCCGCCGCTGATTAACGCGGTGCGGATAATGGTTTTGTTAACCGGCATCCCGGCAAAGGTGCTGGCCTTTATGCTGGACCCCACCGCCCTTATTTCAAATCCCCAGGTGGTGTTTGCCATGAACCACCATACAAAAATACTAGATAAAACCGCAATGACAAAGCCCAGGTGGAACCGTGTCTTTGCCATGAGGATTGGTAGTATGGCCGAATCAAGAACCGGTTCTGACTGGGGCCATCCCATGGACATGGGATCTTTCCAGGGTCCGAAAACAAGCCAGTTCACAAATAACAGCACCACAAAATTAAGCAACAGGGTGGTGACCACTTCATCCACATTAAGGTGGGTTTTCAGGAAGGTCGGGACTAGGAGAAAAAGTCCGCCAGCAAGGGCCCCCGCTGCAAAGAGATAGGGGATCATGACAAAGGGGGAAAGCATTTCTCCATGGGTTCCCAAAAGAACGGCCACGCAGGCCCCGATGTAAAATTGTCCCTCTGCCCCGATATTCCACAGCTTTGCCCTGAAGGCAACGGCTGCAGCAAGGCCGGTAAAGATGAGGGGGGTTGCCCGGGTGAGGGTCTCACTCACCGCAAATTTAGAGCCCAGGGCTCCTTTTATCATCAGTATCCATCCTTCCATGGGAGAAGCCCCTCCCCAGATGATCAGAACAGAGCAGACGGCCATGGAAACCCCCACGGCAAGAAAAAGAGCGGCCATAAGCCTCACCATGGAGATGTTTTCTCGAACTTCAAGTCTCATTTGTTTTTTTCAAGTTTCATTTGTTTCTGGTCCCATTTTTTTTCTTGTCCCTCATGGGTGCTAAACTGGCCGGACATGATAAGTCCCAGTTTTGCCCGGTCAACCCTGTCCACATCTTCTGGATTTGATAGCCTTCCATGGTACATGACACAAATCTGGTCGGCCACCTGGAAAAGTTCGTCCAGATCCTCGGAGATAAGAATCACACCGGCACCTTTTTGGGCAGCTTTTATAAGCTGTGTGTGGACATAGGCGGCAGCGCCCACATCAAGTCCCCAGGTGGGCTGGTTGGCAAGAATTATTCTGGGAGATCCGGAAATTTCCCTTGCCAGTATCAGTTTTTGCATATTGCCGCCGGAAAGTTTTTGAACCGGGATATGGATGTTAGGACAGCGCACATCAAACTTTTTTACCAGTTTTTTTGCCCGGTCTGCAATGGCTTTAAATTGTAAAAACCCCTTTTTTGAAAAGGGAGGTTCCCCATAGATCTCACTGGCAATGTTTTCCAGGATGCTCATGTCACTGATAAGGCCTGTTCCGTTTCGATCATCGGGGATCCGTCCCACCCCCTCTTGAATCATTCGCCGGGGGCTTATGTTTTTAAGTTCTTTTGAAGCGAGAAGGATTTTGCCGTCATAGGTATTGATGAGGCCTGAGATTATATCGGCAAGTTGTGACTGTCCATTCCCTGAAACACCGGCAATGCCGATGATTTCATTTGATCGAAGACTAAGGTTGAGGTTTTTTATGGATTTTTTTGCGCTTGTTCCCAGGTGTTTCCTTTTGTCTTCTCTTTTGCCTTCTTTTTTATCCGCGAGGGTAATCCCCTTCAAGGAAAGTACCTCTTTGCCGGGTGGTTGTCTCTGTCTGATCGTCCGGGGTATTTCACTTCCCACCATGGCCTTTGCAAGGGCGTTGGGGTCTGTGTCTTTGGTCAAAGATTCAAACACAACCCGGCCCTGGCGCAGCACAATGCATCGGTGGCTGGCCGCCATTACTTCTCGCATCTTGTGGGTAATAAAGATAACACTCAACCCTTCCTCGACCAGCTGGGCGATTGTCGCAAAAAGCCGGTCTGATTCCTGGGGGGTCAGCACGGCAGTCGGTTCATCAAGGATGAGTATCTTTGCATTCCTGTAAAGCACCTTTAAAATCTCAACCCGCTGTTGTTCGCCCACGGAAAGGTCCTTAACAAGCGCCTTGGGATTAATGGTCAGCCCAAAGCGCTCCATGAGGCGGCAAAGTTTATTTTCAGCTGCCCTGGGGTTGCTTTTAAAGGCTGCAAGGGACTCGGTACCCAGCATGATATTATCCAGAACACTCATATTCTCGGCAAGGGTAAAGTGTTGGTGGACCATGCCGACGCCTGCTTCAAGGGCAGCCCGGGGAGAGCCCGGCACCAGTTTTTTTCCAAATACCGTTATACTTCCCCCATCGGCCACATAATGGCCAAAAAGAATGGACATCAACGTGGTTTTTCCGGCACCGTTTTCACCTAAAAGGGCGACAATCTCTCCTTTACCAAGGGAAAAAGAAATAGCCTCATTGGCAACAACCGGGCCGAAATATTTGGTGATTTTCGATACGTTCAGTATGGATTCATTCATATAAAAAGGGGGAGTGATCCCCTTTGCCGGGACCACATCTTGTTATCGTATTGTAAAAGAGTTAAAAGGTTGATTTGGGTTCTTCATCATTGATCTTGATGACCAAAGAGCCATTTTTAATGGCCTCCTGGGCTTCAATAACCTTGATTTTGATGTCAGCGGGTATTTTGTCCTCAAATTCATAGAAAGAAGACAGGGAGGCGCCGCCTTTGCCCATCATGGTCCATTCTTTGTAATCTATGGCGGTAAATTTGCCTTGTTTGACAAGGGCAATGGCTTCATTTATAGCGCTGTCCATATTCCATAGCGCCGATGCCACAACAATATCCGTTCCATTTTCTTCCTTGTTCATGTCATTTACATTGCCAAAGGCAAGGATCCCTTTTTCCCGAGCCGCATCCACAACACCGCCCCGTTCAGCATAGAGGATATCAACCCCTGATTCAACCTGGGCATAGGCAAATTCTTTTGCCTTTGGCGGATCATACCAGGCGCCGATGAAAGAAACTTTAAACTCAACAGCAGGGTTGATTGATTTTGCCCCTGCCATGAAGGCATGGAAAAGACGGTTGACTTCACCAATGGGGTATCCGCCTACCATGCCGATTTTATTTGTCCGGGTCATCTTGCCTGCGATCATGCCCATGAGGTAACAGGGCTCATGGATATAGTTGTCAAAGACCGAGAGATTCGGATCGGCAGGTCCAAAGGTATCTCCCATGAGATAGGCCACTTTCGGGTAGTCCTTTGCCACTTTTCTGACATCCCGGGAGATTCCGAATGCCTCGCCCACAATAAGGTTTACGCCCTTTTCTGAATATTCCCGAAGCACCCGGATATAATCTGTGTTGGAAACTTTTTCCGAATACACATATTCGATTTTTCCTTCATCGGCTGCTTTTTGAAGGGCCTTGTGAAGACAGGCATCCCATTTTTGCTGGATGGGCTGGGTATAGATACCGGCAACCTTGATTTTTTGTGAGGCAAAGGCATTTGTCCCAAAAAGAGTCACACCTAAAAACAGGAGGCTGGCAACAATAGATAAGCGTTTCATAAAGGATCCTTTTAAAAAAAATAGTGGTTAATAAAAAATGGATTATTTTTCAGCGAAAACTACCATGTTAGGGATCAAAATACAACCAAAGCAAATTGATAAAAGAAAGGGGAAATAACTATTTTGTAAGTTCAAAGGGGGGGGGGATTAAATTTGGGGGTTATCCTGTCCAGGCTGAATCCTGAATTCTCTTTACACAGATATATAAAAATTGGTACTTGTTTTTAGAGAAAAATTTATACCGGGCCAAAGGCCTAGGAACCTTATATTGGGTTTTGATAATAAAAGTGAAGGGGAATAGTGAGTTAAAAGGATTTAGTGAGGATATAAATTGACGGTACGCTAGAAGATTTCAACAGATAAGACCTAAAAAAATTAATTTTATAAATGAGGAAGGTAAGCACCATGGGCGGTTTTTTTGGATGTGCAGCAACCAAAACATGCAATAAGGAACTTTTTTACGGAACCGATTATTTGTCCCATTTGGGAACCAAACGGGGGGGGCTTGCCACAGTGGGGAAGGACGGGTTCCAACGATCGATTCACAGTCTTGAAAATGCCTATTTCAGATCAAAATTTGAGGCGGATATCGATGGGCTGACCGGTCACATGGGGATTGGGGTCATCTCGGATACAGATTCCCAACCCATTATTCTCCATTCCCATTTGGGAACATTTGGTTTGGTGATGGTGGGAAAGATTGTTAATCTGGAAGCGCTTGCCAAAAAGGCCTTTGACCGGAATGTCCATTTTTCGGAAACAAGCCAGGGAGATATAAATCCCACAGAGCTTGTGGCCACCCTGATCTGTGAAGCCCCTTCCTTTAAAGAGGGTATCAAAAATGCCCAGGATAAGATTATGGGGTCCTGTTCCATGCTGGTGTTGACAGAGTCGGGCATTTTTGCTGCCCGGGACCGTCTGGGCAGAACCCCCATTATTATTGGGAAACGGGAGAATTCTTTTGCGGCCAGTTCTGAATCCAGTGCATTCTCGAATTTGGGGTTTGAGGTGGACCACATTCTTGGACCGGGTGAAATTGTCCTGATGACCCCCGAGGGGAGGGAGACAGTCCAGGCACCCGGCGAAAAAATGCAGGTTTGTTCTTTTCTGTGGGTTTATTATGGATACCCGGTTTCTTCCTATGAAGGCATCAACACGGAACAGGTCCGGTATAATTGCGGTGCAGCGCTTGCCCGGAACGAGACGGAAAAGGTTGATCTTGTGGCGGGTATTCCTGATTCCGGTATCGGACATGCCATTGGATTTGCCAATGAGAGCAAATTACCCTATATGCGGCCTTATGTGAAATATACGCCTACCTGGCCCAGAAGTTTTATGCCCCAGAGCCAGGCCATGCGGGATCTTGTGGCCCGGATGAAGCTGATTCCCATCCGGGAAATTATCCAGGGACAGCGGATTCTCTTTTGTGACGATTCCGTGGTCAGAGGAACCCAGCTCCAGGACAATACCCAGATCCTCTACGAATACGGGGCAAAAGAGGTTCACATGCGCATTGCCTGTCCCTGTCTGATACATCCCTGTGAGTTTTTGAATTTTTCAACCTCCCGATCCACCATGGACCTGGCCGGGCGCAAGGCCATTTACGGGATAGAAGGAACCGAAGATATCGATTTGGCTGAATATGCCGTTGATGGATCTGAAAAACACCGGGCCATGATAGCCTATATTGGGGAACGCTTAGGGTTGACCAGTCTCCGGTATCAGAAACTGGAAGATTTGGTGGCGGCCATAGGGCTTCCCAAAGAAAAATTGTGCACCCATTGCTGGGATAATTCCAGTTATTATTAGGGAGAAAAAATGAGGCGGCACCGTGTTGTTTATTGACTCCCATTGCCATCTCCACGATGCAAGGATCCTGGCTGATATTTCCCATATGGTGGACCGGGCCCAAAAGGCGGGTGTTCAGTACATGGTTTCCTGTGCCACCATGGAAGAAAATTTTGAACGAACCGCAGGGCTTGCCTTGGCATATGGATCTGTCATTCCCTGTTTTGGGATACATCCCTGGTTTCTTGACAGCCTGTCTGAAAACTGGCAGCAAACCCTTGAGACCTTTCTGGTGGCCCATCGGTCTGGTATCGGTGAAACCGGGTTGGATTTTATGGATAAACAGGCGGACCAGGAGCTTCAGCTCCGGGTTTTTTCCCATCACCTGGCCCTTGCAAGGGAGCTTGAAAGACCGATAAATATTCATATCCGCAAGGCTTGGGATGCCTTCATTCATCTGATGAAAAAATTTGGCCCCCTGACGACGCCGGGTCTGATTCATTCCTATTCCGGATCATTGGATATGATTCCCTTGTTTGAACGCTATAATTTGTATATTTCCTTTTCAGGATCTGTGACCCGTCCCAATGCCAGAAAGGTGGTCAGTGCTTTGGGGGCAGTGTCAAACGAGATGTTTGTGATGGAAACCGATGCTCCGGATATCTATCCGAGCCTTTTAAATTATAGGAAAAACACAATAAATGAACCCAAAAATTTGCCGGCCATTGCACAAATTGCTGCGCGAAGAGTGAATATGGGGTTTGAAAAATTTGCAGCCCGGGCCTATAAGAACAGTCTAACCCTGTTTGACCCTGTTTTGCCCTTAAAAAAAATGCCTGAAATAAGATATAAAGGAATCAGATGAATCCGTTTGCCCGCACAGAACAATTAATGGGTCAGGCCGCCATGGAGAAAATTAAAAAGGCCCGGGTGGCGGTATTTGGTTTGGGGGCGGTGGGATCATTTGCCACCGAAGCCCTGGCAAGGGCAGGGGTGGGATCTTTGCGCCTGGTGGATTTTGACCGGGTGGATGCCTCCAATATCAACCGCCAGCTCTATGCCCTGCATTCCACCATTGGCCGGGAAAAAGCCCAGCTTGCCCAGGAACGGGTTTTGGATATCAATCCCCTTTGTGCGGTGGATATCCACGACACCTTCGTTAATGCCGACAGCTTAACGGATCTTTTATCCCAGGATATTGATGTGGTGGTGGATGCCATTGACGGGCTCAATTCAAAGGTCAATCTGATTTTGGGTGCTGTCACCAAGGGGGTGCCCGTGGTTTCGAGCATGGGGGCCGCCGGGAAAGTAGATATTTCCATGATCAAAACAGGGGATCTTGCCGAGACCTGTGTCTGCCCCCTGGCCCGGGTGGTGCGCCAGCGGCTTCACCGCCGGGGCGTCTATGAAGGTGTCGCCTGCGTTTATTCCATTGAAAAAGCCTTGAACAAATTGCCCTACCTGCAAAAAGATGCCGTGGATGCTTTTCCCACCCACGGCCGATCCCGGCCTCCCATTGGCACTATTCCCTGGGTGCCAGGTGTTTTTGGCCTTAACATGGCAGCCGAGGTCATCAAAATTATCACCCGGATATGATCGGACATGAGTGCAGTTAATATCCAAAATCAATATGAATATTGTAAAGGGACTTGATAAAGGGAATATGCAATGATAATGGATAGACCTAAGAAAAGATAACCATAAGGGAGAACCAATGCGTATGAAAATAATGAAATTTCTGGCTTCCATTTGCCTTCTGGCAATGGTGTGCACAGGCCCCCTGTCAGCCAAGGATATATATGTCACAGGTATTACAAAGATTACCATGCGGACCGGTCCGGGTACCGACCACAAGATTGTTGCCATGCTCACTTCCGGCTCAAAGCTTGAAACCATTGAGTACCAGCAAGACTGGTCCCATGTGAAGACCCAGGATGATAAGACCGGGTGGGTGCTGTCCCGGTTTCTTACCGAAAAAGTTCCCCAGACCCTGCTGGTAAAGCAATTGCAAGCTGAAAATGAAAGGCTGGTGGCTGTCCTTGAGCAGACAGAGGAAAAAAAACGCGCCCTGGCTGAAAAAAATGCGTTTCTGGTGGACATTGAGGAAAAATACAAAACCCTGGAACAGGCATCCGCCGATTTTTTAAAACTCAGCGACAGTTACAAGGCGCTTTCTAAAGAATCCCAGGACCAGAAGGATCAGATTCTCACCCTTGAAAAAAATATGAACAATGAGGAAAAATTATGGTTCCTCAGTGGTGCCGGCGTTTTTATTGTCGGATTGATCATTGGATTGAGTACCCGTAAAAAGAAAAGAAGTTCCTTGCTATGATTAAGAAAACTGATTTTTTAGTGATCGGCAGCGGCATTGCCGGACTGAGCTATGCATTAAAGGTGGCAGCCTTTGGTAAGGTCACCATTGTGACCAAGAAAAAAATTCAAAAAAGCAATACAGCCCTTGCCCAGGGAGGAGTCGCAGCGGTTTTCAGTGAGCTGGATTCCTTTGATCTCCACATACAAGACACCTTGGATGCAGGAGATGGCCTCTGCACGCGAGAGGTGGTAAAAATGGTGGTGGAAAATGGGCCCAAACGCATTATGGAACTGGCCCGGCAGGGGGCTCATTTTAACATGGCCGGTGATGGGGAATCTGATTTTGCCCTGGGCCAGGAAGGGGGACATTCTGTCAAACGGATTGTGTTCGCCCAGGACCTTACGGGTAAGGAAATTGAAGATACCCTGGTGGCAAAGGTCGAAGAAAATGAGAACATCACCATCCTGGAAGATCATATTGCCGTTGACCTGATCACCTTTTCCACCAGCGTCAGAAATGGGCTTGTGGTCACCCAGACGGAAAATCTTTGCTGCGGCGCCTATGTTCTGAACAATGAAACCGGAGAAATTGAAACCTTTTATTCGGGCATCACCCTTCTTGCAACAGGCGGTGCCAGCAAGGTATATCTTTATACCTCCAACCCGGATATTGCCACTGGGGACGGGATTGCCATGGCCTACAGGGCCGGGGCATCCGTTGCCAATCTTGAGTTTGTCCAGTTCCACCCCACCTGTCTCTATCACCCTGAAGCCAAGAATTTTTTGATTTCAGAAGCGGTGAGAGGAGAGGGCGCTCGTTTAATAGATGAACAGGGGCGAAGGTTCATGGAAGACTATTCACCGGACAAGGAGCTTGCCTGCAGGGACGTTGTGGCAAGGGCCATTGACAATGAATTAAAGAAAACAGGGGCCGATTCTGTTTTTCTGGATATTTCCCATCTGGATGCCGCATTTATCAAACAGCGGTTTCCCAATATATATGCACGTTGCCTGGAATACGGCATCGACATGACAAAAGAACCCATTCCCGTGGTGCCGGCTGCCCATTACATGTGCGGAGGGGTGGCAACGGATTTGAACGGAAAAACCGATGTCCAACGGCTTTATGCGGTGGGAGAAACCGCCTGTACCGGCCTCCACGGGGCCAACCGCCTGGCATCCAATTCATTGCTGGAAGCGCTTGTTTACTCTCACAACGCCTATAAAACTTCCCTTGAAGAGTTTAAGACCATTGGCAACAAAATCACCGTGACCCTTGACCTCTGGGATGAAACCAATACAACCGACAGTGACGAAGCCATTGTGGTATCCCATAACTGGGATGAGATCCGGCGGCTCATGTGGAATTATGTGGGGATTGTCCGGTCTGACAAGCGACTGCAGAGGGCCAAGCGAAGGATTGAGAATATCCAGCAGGAGATCAACGAATATTATTGGGATTTTAAGGTGACGGCCGATCTGATTGAACTGAGGAATCTGGCGACAGTGGCCCAATTGATCATTGAGGCTGCCTTGGTTCGGAAAGAAAGCCGGGGGCTTCACTATAATATTGAATATCCGAATCGGGACGATCTAAACTGGCGCCACCACACAAATCTTAAAAAGCAGTTTTAGTCAGCGGCTTTAGGTATTTAGAAATCTGGTTTTGCAGCATCCTCTTTAGTTGGGATCCCCTTTTCTATATTCCGCAATAAATTTTTTGATTTGCTTTAAATAGGGGATCATCACAATAACCACAATGGCGCCGAATATATATTGGATCATGTGGAAACGCTGCTCTAAAAATTCAAAACCGTAACACCAGGCAATATTGGCGGTCAGGGTTCCCAGGGCAGTGGCGGAAAAAGTTCTGAAAAGTCCCATCCTGAGCATATAGCCGATGATGGATCCCACCACAGGTCCTGTCACCGGCAGGGGGGCCATGACAAAGAGAAAAATGCCGATCCACCCATAGGATTGAATTTTTTCTTTTTGTTCCAGGGCTTTTACGGCCAGCTGGTCCATGAAGCGTTTGATCCATTCAATTTTCAGGTAGTTGGTCGTGCTGAGGACAAATCCTGAATAGGTAAAACAGACAATCAAAACTTCAACATAAAAATTATAGGCAATGGTTGTGAGGGGGCTGAATCCGTTGAGGATACACAGCCCAATGCCGCCGGCACGGCTTCCCACAATATGGGTTATAAATACAAAAAAAAGTATTTTGGCTGCACTAAAGTCTGTAAAACCGTAAATCCCAAGCGAGATGACAAGCAAAAGGCTAAGGATGCTGCCCGCTAAAAGCAATCTGCCTTCAACGGTTTGAAGTAATTTTTGTCTCATTTGTGTCTGGCAACCATAATTATAAGGGAGCGTTTCAATTGTTCCTGTTTTAAGCAAAAAACTTTATAAAATAAGCCATCAAGATTGTCAAGAAACGGGTTCAGTTTAAAACCATGGACCGCTCAGGAGATAACCCCAGGAGATAAGACCAGACGGCCTGCTGGACATTAAACCCCGTAAAGTCCTGGTAGAAGTATTACGTTTTTATTACAAAATCAAGCAATGGGAACCATTTTAAAAAGGACTTAGCCTTTGGTTCCCACAAATAAGGTGACGATGCCAAAGGTCATTTGCTTGAATCGGATCTGTTCAAATCCTGCAGTTTTCATTGTTTTTGAAAAGCAAACAGGATCTGGAAAATTTAATACGGATTCAGGCAAGTAGCTATAGGCCTTGGCATGTTTGGAAAAAAAAGAACCGATCAAGGGAAGAACTCGTTTAAAATATCCCAGATAGATCTGACGGAAAAAGCCTTTTTCCGGGGTGGTCAACTCCAGCACCACAAGTCTCCCATTTTTTTTCAGAACCTTGTAAAATTCTTGGATAGCCTCCTTGCGGCCCATGATATTGCGGATACCAAAGGCAATAAATACGGCATCAAATTTGTCCGGTCTGAAGGGAAGATGGAGGGCATCCGCGTTTAAAAGATCAATGGCGCTATTTTTTTTGTGCAATAGCTTTTGACGGCCAAGGGAGAGCATTCCAGGGGAAAAATCAATACCGAAAATTTTTACCCTTCCCTTTAATTGTGCGCTGATCTCAAGGGCCACATCACAGGTGCCGCAGGCCACATCCATGACGCGACTGTCTGTTGCAAGTTTTGCGGCACACACCATTTGGCTGCGCCAGAACTTATCCTGTCGAAAACTGAGCAACCGGTTTAAAAAATCATATCTAGGGGATATTTTGTCAAACATTTCTTTGACAAAATCAAGTTCTTCATTCATCGTTGACAACCTGAATTTCTGAGTTATTTTATTGTATTTGCCAGAACAGGTAGGAAAAGTACCATACTAGAACCAATATTACAAATATAAATGCGCCATAACGCTTGGGATGATTGGGTAGAATATGACTGATAAACGAGATTATTATGAAATTCTTGGGGTTGCCAGGGATTCAGGAAAACCAGAACTGAAAAAGGCCTATCGAAAGCAGGCGATTAAATATCATCCGGATAAAAATCCAGACAACAAAGCTGCTGAAGATAAATTTAAGGAAGCGTCTGAAGCCTATGAAGTGCTGAGCAATGACAATAAACGTCAGATCTACGATCAGTTCGGGCACCAGGGGTTAGAAGGTTCAGGGCATTCAGGCCCCAGCGGGTTTGAGGATATTTTTTCCAGTTTCGGTGATATCTTTGAAGATTTTTTCGGGTTTGGCGGCAACCAGGGGGGACGGGGAAGTCGGGTCCAGAGAGGCTCAGATCTTCAGTATAATATGTCCATTGATTTTATGGAAGCCGCCTTTGGTACGGAAAAAACCATCTCCATTCCCAAAATGGATACCTGCAAGGAATGTGAAGGCACCGGGTGCCAGTCTGGAACAAGTCCTGAAACCTGCTCCCATTGCCATGGAACGGGCCAGTTTATCCAGAGCCAGGGTTTTTTCAAGGTAAAGACCTCCTGCCCCTATTGCCGGGGCCGCGGGACCATGATTTCCAATCCATGTGCCCGTTGCCGGGGGGCTGGAAGGGTGGAAATTACCCGGAAGGTTCAGGTCAAGATTCCGGCCGGCGTTGATGTGGGCTCCAAACTGCGGCTTACGGGTGAAGGTGAGGGATCCCCCTCTCCAGACGGTCCTCCCGGAGATTTGTATGTGGTGATCAATGTCAATCCCCATAAGTTTTTCCAGCGGGACCACACCGATATTATCTGTGCCATTGATATCTCATTTATCCAGGCCGCCCTGGGGGATGAGATTACCATCCCCACCCTGGTGGGTGAAGAAAAATTCAAGATTCCCAAGGGAACTCAGTATGGGGACAGTTTTAAGCTCAGAGGCGAGGGAATTGCCTCCCTTCGAACTGGACGACGGGGAGACCAGATTATAAAAGTGATTATCAAAACCCCCACAAAATTGAACCAGAAACAAAAAGACCTTTTAAAAGAGTTTGACAAACAGGACTCCAATAAAATATCAAACAAATTAAAAAATCTATTTAAGAATCTGTAATGCATCTATTAAGGCGGAAATATGTTTGAGCTAAAGGTGAAAACCCATTTTGCAGGCGCCCATCAACTCACCATGGTGGGGCATAAGTGTGAAAATCTTCATGGCCATAATTGGCAGGTGGAAGTCTGTGTTATAGGAAAGGAACTCAATTCAGCCGGTGTTTTGGCTGATTTCGGAGACATTAAACGGGCCGTGCGTCAGGTAGTGGACAAGGAGCTGGATCATCAATTCCTCAATGCACTTCCTGCTTTTAGCGGTCAACAGCCGACCTCTGAACGGATTGCCGTCTATATTGCTCAAAAAGTCCAGGCCCTCCTTGGGGAGAGCCTGGATAAAAGTCTTGTGGTATCCCGGGTCATGGCGTGGGAATCCGAGGATGCTTGTGCCACGTATATTCCGGAATAAGTCTTCTATTGAAGTTCTATGATCCGCTTGGCCGGTATCAGCCCGGTGGCGGCTGCCGACACAATATTGCCGGCCACGCCGGGTCCGTCCCCTGCCACATACATTCCCTTTATACAGGTTTCCAGATAATTGCTGGTTTCAACCTGGGTGGCAAAGAATTTGATCTCAGGGGCATAGAGCAGGGTTTCGTCGTTGGAAACCCCTGGTACCACACAGTTTAAGGTCTCAAGTCCCTCAATGAGGTTGGTGAGGATCCGTTCGGGAAGGGCCATGGCGATGTCCCCGCACACCACGTTGGTCATGGTGGGTTCGATATAGCCCTTGCGGATCCTATTCCAGGTGGAGCGCCGTCCCCGTTTGAGATCTCCGAATCTTTGCAGGATCGGCTTTCCCCCGCCGATGATGGTGGCAAGCCGACCAATGGACTCTCCATAGGCCTGGTTGTCTGTCACAGGTTCTGTGAGGATCACCTTTGAGAGAAATGCAAAATTGGTGTTGGTGGATTTTTTGCCCGAATAGGCGTGGCCGTTGATACAGACAAACTCCTTGTAGTTTTCAAGGGAGATAAATCCTCCCTGGTTGGTGCAAAAAGTCCGGGTCTGGTCATCATAGGTGTTGGTCTGAATAAAAAAAGTGGGGTCATAGATGACATTGCACAGATCATCCATGATGTCATTGTGGACCTCCACGCGGACCCCTACTTCAATACCCCGCTGGCTTACGTCGATGCCGTATCGCTGGGCAAGACAAGCCATCCAGTTGGCACCGATTCTGCCCGGGGCCAGGATCACATTGGGGGCCTTGTATTCCCCCTTGTTCGTGATGACTCCCCGGACCTGACCCTCCTGTTCAATGATATCAACAACTTCTTCATTTGTTTTGATTTTTAGCCCCTTTGATTTTATGTGGGCCGCCATCTGCGTAATATATCCGGGGAGATTGTCACTGCCCAGGTGTTTTTGCTTGATCAGAAGAAGATCAATCCCAAACCGTTTGGCCTCTTTCCGGATCTGTTTTGCCGCTTCCATATTAGTGGGATATATGGGCCCGTCCATTTTAAACCGGGTAAAGATTTTTTCAGTCTCATCAATAAGGTCCTGGGCTGCGCTCAAGGGCATAAACTGGGTCAGGTCTGTTTTGCCAAGACGGGGGATGAAATTGAGTTTTCCGTCGGAGTAGAGACCTGCTCCCCCAATACCCGCCAAAATGTTGCAAGGATCACACTGGACACATTTTTGAAGATTGTGGTTGGGGCATTTGCGTTTCAGGGAATCTTTTCCCTTTTCGATCAAAAGAACCGAAAGATTTGAGTGCTCTTTGAGATGATAGGCCGCAAAAAGTCCGGCAGGTCCACCGCCTACGATAATTACATCATATGTCATAAGTCACCTTGATTCTTTTTTATTTATAGACAACCTTTGATATTAACCGTATTTCAGATAGTATCAAGTTATTTTTATCGAGAAGAGCAATTTTGATATAAATGGGGAGCGGTAATCCCGAAATCCGGGAGTCTTCACCTGTAAAATTTAATTAATTAAAAGGAGATTGGAATGTTTATCAATGGCCAGTGGATCCAGGCAAAGGATCAAAAAGAGTTTTCTGTTTTAAACCCCGCCAACGGAAATGTCATCTCCCGGGTCCCCGATGGCGGCGAAATCGAAGCAGGCATGGCTGTGACAGCAGCAGGTGAAGCCTTGCCCATCTGGTCTTCCCAGACAGCGTATCAACGATCCGCCTTTTTGTATGAGGTCCACACCCTTATGATGGGAAACCTTGAGCACCTGGCACAGACCATGACCCAAGAGCAGGGTAAACCTATTCAAGCCGCCAGAAATGAGGTCAAATACGGGGCCGACTTTTTTTTGTGGTTTGCCGAAGAGGCAAAAAGAATTTATGGACGGACCATCCCGTCTTCCCGGGGGGATCAGCGATTTTTGGTGGCAAAACAGCCCGTGGGGGTCGTGGCCGCCATTACACCCTGGAATTATCCCATATCCATGATCGCAAGGAAAGTGGCGCCGGCCCTTGCCGCAGGATGCACCCTTGTGTTAAAGCCCGCCGAAGCCACCCCCCTCTGTGCGGTTGAGATTTTTAAATTGCTCGAAAGGGCGGGACTGCCCAAGGGGGTAGCCAACCTGGTCACCGCCCTGGATCCTGCACCCGTGGGCCAGGTTTTTATGACAGACAAACGAATTGCAAAACTGACCTTTACCGGTTCCACAAAGATAGGGAAACTGCTGGCCCGGGGGGCAATAGTTCAAATGAAACGGGTTTCCCTTGAACTGGGCGGCCATGCCCCCTTTATTGTCTGTAAAGATGCCGACCCGGTCCATGCCGCCAAGGGGTTGTCCCTGGTGAAATTTTTAAATACCGGCCAGGCCTGCATCAGTCCCAACCGGATATATGTCCATTCCACCATGAAAGCGTTATTTTTAAAAGAGCTCAAAGAAAAGGTCGTCCAGATGATCCCCGGCAACGGGATGACCCCCGGTGTTAAGATCGGGCCCCTGGTGAATGCGGCTGCCATTGAAAAAGTGGACAACCAGGTAAAGGATGCACTCCATCACGGGGCAAGTCTTGTTATCGGCGGATTTAGAATAATGGACAAGGGTCTGGACAAGGGATATTTCTATGCCCCCACCATTTTGGACCATGTGATCCCAAAAATGCGTATTTACAGGGAGGAGACCTTTGGGCCCGTGGTCCCCGTCATCAGCTATGAAGACGAGGATGACCTGTTAAAGATGGCAAATGATACAGATTACGGCCTGGCAGCCTACGTGTATACCAAAGCCTATTCAACGGCCATGAAATTTTTTGAGGGCCTTAATTTCGGCATCATCGGCATCAATGACATCAACCCGACCTCTGCGGCCGCTCCCTTTGGCGGGATGAAGATGAGCGGAATAGGCAGGGAAGGATCTTTTGAGGGAATCGAAGAATATCTTGAAACAAAATTGGGGGGATTTTCATTAAACGCATGATGACCATGAATTAGGGTTTGCAGATACCTGGCACCCTGCCGTGTCCGAAGCAGAGCAAAAATTAATTGTCGAGTAATTAAGGCTGAACCGTCTCCAGGCAGCACCCCAATGCCTGGATCCCAGTTTTCGCATAGCATATGCTCTGGGTGAAATATTTGAAGTCAAGAGCAATGAGGGCGCTTATCTATTGGAGATTACCCCGGAAAAAACTGGGTACCCAAATATGGGTAAAACAAGAAGCGGCACGATAGGAATGCTCCCAGTGTGATACCCGGCTTTTTCGGGGGCCAAGCGCTGCTCAAATTGCAAGACCCGGGTCGAAACAGCGTAACAGACCAACACCCTTCCCTGGGTGATCGCATATCATATTGTGAAACCATATTGTCCAAATAGGTGCCGGCCATGGAACAGACAAACGCACTGAATTTATATCAAAATAACACAAAAATAAGGACTTTATTGATTGCTATTTCCCTATTTTCCTTATATGGCTTTATTATCTTTTCTCCAACTGCGATTCATGTAATGGAAAGGGCGGAGCTATTTTTTTATAAAATGCAGTAAACTAAGAGCTTTGCACAGCCCCTAAACCAATACCTCGAGAAAATACAAAATTGAAATTTTCCAATAAAAGCTTAATAGTAAAACGATTTATATAGCTGAAAACATTGAATAATTTATCAAAGCATGCTATGATTTACTTAAAACTTAACCATAACTTTGGGGGGTGCTCATGAGTTTTAAGAAAAAAAGTAAGCAAATGACTTTTGCAGCTCTGGAATCTGTTGAAAATAATTCTTTTACCAATATCAGGCTTAAACGGATGGTAGAAATTGATAATTCCATAGACTGGTGTTCGATCAAGAAAATATTTGATTTGACGTATAATGAAGGTAAAAATAAACACGGTCAGAGACAAAATGTCAAAATACAGAGAGGAGGCTTATTCTCTTTTGGAGCAATTTGGAGGGGCAGATCCTTTTCTATCGGAAAGATTAAAGATGAAAATTGATGGTTATGTCCAGTACATGAGATAGAAAGCATTACCAAATAATCAACGCGGGCGGGAAATTCCGCCTGTGCAACCGAACTCAGAATAACGAGAAGAGTATCATTCCTAAAGCGAAAAGAAGGGGAAGCGCGACTATAGGTGTCGTCATTTTTTTTACCGTTGGATAATGACCGAAATTGACCAACACCAACAATGGGAATCCAAAGAATGAAAAGATCAATGTTATTTGCAATCCAATTTTCACGTCTTGATTTAATCCGAAACGTCCATCGGTTTTATCCATTGGAATACGATGGATCAGGGTATCGCCCATCTTATAATATTCGGGGTTCCGCGGCAATTCATTAGTGAGCAAAGCCTTACTTCCATACTGCCTGCGGCTTCGCGTATCAAAGTAGGAATAATCCATTGTCCAACGTTTCTCAAAGGTTCTTTTCTCCTTTTCCAGAAATTTGTTTCTGATAACAACTGTATCATATTGCATCTTTTCAATAATAATGGATCTTTTTACAAAATAGTTCGGGCCTTCTGATAATCCTATCGCAGCAAGAAACAAACCCATGACAGGTAAAAATAAAAAAAGAATATTTAAAAAAACACGCAAAAAATTCTCCCAATATGCAAACGATGAGGTGTATGAACCGGATTAATCTGTTTGATCACTACCGTCATAAAATATTAATATTCTGTAAAGAGCATCATGATTTTTCTTTTTAGCATGGTCTGCCAGCTTTTTGCAATCAAAGAAATTTATCGAATCCAAGAATAGCAGACTTTTAAGTTCACCATGAAAGATAAGTGTTAACAAGGTCTTATGTTAATGTTTTTGGCCCTAAAAACATTAACATAAGAATATACATCTATAGTGGACCCCGAAATTTGAACCGATTGCTAAGCGACACATGAAGTGGTAAAAATTTGGTTGAAATGCCAACAAGGAACATGCGCCGGTTGCGACAAGAAGTCGCTTTTAATAATGTTGGGCTTGACCCAACCTGCTGTATTACCAGCAGTTTTCCATTTCGGCATGCATCACCAGTAATGGTTTTGTGTGAAGCCCGAATTACAATGAAGCCCTTGGCCTTTGGCCGGAAGAGAGAATCGAGAGAGGACCTCAACTCTGGGAGCATCAACTCGGATGGGAGCTAGGAACGAT
This sequence comes from Desulfobacteraceae bacterium, assembly GCA_016743945.1. Lineage (GTDB taxonomy): Bacteria > Desulfobacterota > Desulfobacteria > Desulfobacterales > Desulfobacteraceae > NBML01. The sequence continues at coordinate 9,320 of JADGFI010000011.1, read as the reverse complement.
GGTATGCGTAACATATGTGAACTATTAATAAACGTCGTTATGTTCGACAGGCCAAAAATGCTGACAGGCCTGGGCCAAAAGGCAAGAGGTATGGTTGGAGTGTTCCGTTGTCGCTTCACGTAATTTATGATCCCTCCGGCGGATAGACAGATGCTAACCCATTGTGTGTTAAAAGTGGAACTTGGTAAGCCCGTATTTCTCCTTCGAAGGAAGGACAGTTGACCGCAAGGTTGGCCTATGGGGATGCGGGTAGAGGAGAGTCAGATAAAGCGAATGCTGTTCTGTAATGGGGCAGATACGGGTTCAAAATTTGCCCGACCATGAAAATGTGCAGACTTCTGGCACGGTGTTGAATCACGTGAAACGATTTGAACGGAATAACCGTATTGGTGTGGATGATAGTAGCAGTAATGTTACTGACGGCCGTAGGGGCTTGAAAGAGCATCCCGTATACAACCGCGTATCGTGAAGGCAGTCTATCAACTGCCGGGTATCGAAAGACGCCTTACCAATGCTTGAGCCCTGCGAGGTGAAAGTCTCATGCAGGGTTCTGAGGGGGCTTGGGGCTGGTAACAGCCCCCGGCTACCCGGCATTTCACCGGAGATGTTGGAAGTTCAACGCGCCTGCGGCGCATAGAACCACGAGTTTGACCAGACAGACTTATCAGTCGCTGTTCAACTCGGCATTCAAGAACCAAAGAACTATAAAATTATTCAGGAGTGCAACTATGGGATTAATCGACAGTTACCGGTTTGTTCCCCGTGAGAGATTCAAAAGATCAAGGGAATATGAAATCCTACCAGACGGTTATTTTGATCTTGCATTCCTGTTGTCTGATTCGACCTGTAGAATTTTTCTTGCAGGACCCTACACTCAGAAAACAAGTGTTCCGCTCGGCCATTTTGAACTGATCATCGTGCATTTCAGAGTGGGCAGAATGCCGAATTTTACCAATATTAGCCCCTGTGAACTGGTTAATACGATGATTGAACTTCCTCACATTTATGATCTGGATAGCGATACCATCGGTGATTGGCTGTTACGGCGAAACACCACCGACCTCAGGAAACGCTTACTTGAAAAAATATTGAGCAATGTTAATGTTTCCCGCATATTAAGCGATAGAACTTATGAAAACGCCATCGCCCTGATCGACGCTCGTGACGGTCAGATACAGGTTGGGGAACTTGCACGTACTTTGAATGTGAGCAATAGAACTCTGGAACGGAAGTTTAAACATATACTGGGAATCCCACCAAAAAAATTTGCTAAACTGGTGCGATTTCAGAGAGTTTTAGAAAAATTACAGTATAGTTCAGTCTCAGGAAATCTTATCGATATTGCCTATGAATTCGGTTATGCAGACCAAGCGCATTTTATACGCGACTTCAAGTCTATGTCCGGCATTTTGCCTAGTTCATTTTATGATTGATTTCAGTTTATTGTATAGGGACGACCCTGAGTTCAAAACGATCATCATTTTTTCCCACTGTCGCATTAATACAATCCAATTTCTGGTAAAATCATTGCGGGTTCGAAAGGGCTTGAAGCAAATTATTATTCAAAAAAAAATAATCCTTTATCATATTATGCTTTTATAGTGATTTATTCATTAATCGCAATTTTTATTTTTTACAACTCAATATAAAAAATGAAAATGATTACAAATAATTACTAAATTTCTCAACTTTCTGGTTTAAAAATTACTACCTAACTTTGGCTTTTCTAACAAACCAGCGCATTGCAGGGCAGTTTCCATAATTGCATCGAAAAATGCCGTTGCTGTTTTTTCACAATAACTGCCAAGGGTTTTTAATCGGTTTCCGGCAAGCGTCATTATTCTGTAAAGTGATTCAACAAAAGAAATATCAGAGATTTCATCACAACAGGCATAAAATAACTCGCCAAAGGTTCTATTATCTGTCGTTATTCGATTTTGATAAGCCAGAAATATATATCGCATAAAAACAATACTGGTGTGAGCCACTAGAGCATCATAGTCACGGCACTGGATTTCCTTTACCAGTTTCAAATGCTGCTTGGCCATTTTAAAAAACACTTCGATGTCCCAACGCTTGCCGTAAATTCGAACAATATCTTCATTTGACAGTTCAAGGTTTGTGGATATCAGTGCCAGCCAGTCTTTTTTGCGCCTATCCCGGACAAATACAAGTTTTGCAGGCAATCCGCCTTTTAATGTGATTATGACACTTGCCAGGATCTTTGCCCGTCCACGACGTTTCTTGAGTTTCCGATAGATAGCTTTCAGATCGATTTGATGACCATTGTATTCATAATGAATCTTCGAAGTTTTTTTCACCATGCCGATAACATCAATATCTTTGCTTAGCGCTGTAATGGTTGCAGGCATTGTAAACCAGCTGTCCATCAAAAGATATTTGGCCTGAACGCCAGCGGCCAATATTCGTTTGACCATGGTTTCTAAATTCTCAGGAGCTTTGATTGTTGCCTCCTGCCGCCGTTTCCATGCACAACATATTTTGTCCATTGATTTGCGATTTTCACAAAGCCGTTTTTTAGCATCCGTTGATGATAGCAGTGAAAAATCCAATGGTAGGCAACTGGTCCCGTCAGACCAACAAATCGTGAGCATCCGGAAACCCTTGATGAAACGCCCGTTACTATGATCCCATACTCGAGACAGAAGTTCTACGCTTTTGGATCGAGAACGGTCGTAAGGACTGTCATCCACAATTAGAAAAGACTCTCGTGTCTCGTCTGTCAATCTGTTTAGAAAACTATAAATTTTTATGCCGATGGTCAATAACAGTCGTCTCCAGTTGGAATTACATCCTTTGAGAAAATCATATGCGGCATCTTTACCAAATGTTAAATTGTCGTTGATCACAATACCTCTAAAAAAATTTTTATTCACAAAAGGCAGAGTGAAAATTGCCATCATCAATGAACGCACACTATGCCCATGCCTTTTTCTAACACCACATCGATGCAAGGTTGTAGCAATATTAAATGTGTTGAAAAAATCATCAATTTTACCAAGAATTTGGATGTTAGCTTGTGTTTCAGAATCACTATTGTTATGTTCCATTCGAGCCCTTTCTGTTTGATATTATTGTGTTTCTCGCTAATTCACTATATATCAAATAACTGGCTCTTCAACTTATTTCTATAATAATTTCAGTAGTTTTTATCCTTTTTATCCTTTTTGAAGTTAATCCAGTTGAGTTAATAAAGGATGTTAGTCAAAATAATATTCTAAATGGTTTCAATTGAAATTATAGTGTCACAATGAGAGGAGATTTGTATGTATAAAAAAATTATATCAGGTTTACTGTTAGTCGTGGCAGTATCAACTATTGTTTATATATTACAAGATTCAAATGAAGAGGTAACCGTTACCCGGGTTGAATATTTCAATGAAAAGGAGGGTAGTGTTGTTCGGTACCGGTATAATCCCAAAAGAATATTTGGTTTTGGATTAACCTATATCAGTCATGCGAAGGAGACCAGTCAGGAAATTTTAAAAGCAGGACCGCCAATCTTTATAAAAGAAGTTGATTCCCTCAGAGTTCGTCCTGAATTTGTTGCCATCCCTGGCCAAAACCAATTATTAGATATGGCAGAAAAAACAGAACCGGACCTGGAGAAACTTATAAAAAAAGAATGCTCTACCATAAATCCACTCCTTGATTATGAAGTTGAATTAGCATTTGTTCTGTTAGAAGATGTCGAATGGGATAAGATAAATAAAGGAATATCAATGCCGAAGATCGGTTTTCTTCTCTCCATTGATTATGGCTCCCGGTATCTCCAGATTCTTGGGGAAGGGATGAAAAATCGTTTAGATTACTGGGGCGCTTCAAAGAGTTTCCCCGGTTTTCTGCCGGTTAATGATAAGATCTGGATCCCTTTAGTGGGCACTGAAGATAAGGTATTAAAGGTTGACCTGAAATGTCTGGTCAATGGAGAAATTCGACAACACGATACAACGGCCAATCTTATCTATTCACCGGGACAGATGTTGCAATATATCTATTCCAAATATCCGGATAACCTGCCTGAAAAGGGTGATGTTATACTGACCGGTACTCCCGATGGTATTGCCCTTCAGGTGTCAGCCTGGAAAGCAAAACTTTCTTCACTACTAAATTTTAGCAGATTTACAAAAGTAAATTTGATAGTAAAATCAGCTGGAAAAGATAGTAGATTTTTAAAATCAGGTGATACCGTGACGGTTTCAGGAGACATCCTCGGTTCTTTTACTATTGTGATTAAGTAATACGAAGTCGTGCCGTGGAAAAAGTCCATCCGCAGGGAAACTAATTGACTTATGCGTTTATCCTCTTGTATTTATTTATTTTTAGAGTAAGAGGATTCTATGCGAGCTTCATTCTCATTATATTAGGCAAACTCCCTGACGGCTATACTTTTTAAACGGCACAGATTGGGTCAAAGCCCGCTAACCAAAAAATTGAACGGATGGCAAGGGGTGATATTTGTATTTTAGTATGGAATCTATTTCTATCTTAACATTCACTCATGTATTGCTCAGAACCTTGCCACCGCTCATTTTTACGTTAAAATCACTTGGAATGACATACATACATATCCCAGTGCAGTTTGGCGCTCCACCTGAAAATAATTTTTAAGAAAACTTATCGTCTAAAATGGGAGAATTGCTGGCGATAGCATATTTACATCCACCTGTTTTTTGTGGCGGTTGTTCTGCTATGTATATTTAGGTTTTGATAAAATTTATTATGCTTTGTTTAATAAAACAATAAATTTCGATCTTTTTTTTACTGCCATTGACAAAGAATAAGTTCCTCTCTACTATTTGGATATCAGTTTATCGATGACAACTGAATGAATAGGGAAAATGCACAGATGTCTTTTTAACAGACATAAATTATCACTAAAAAGGAATAATGATGACAGATAAAAATAGTATAACACCCCTGGACACCACCATGTATATGGATGACGTGGAACTGGCCAAGCGACTGCTTGAAAATGCCGATGCCAACGATGGGAAACTCAGCCATTCGGATATGGTCTTTTCACTGCGGAATCTTTTGAAAATGAAGTACTATCCTGTTGCGGTTAAATATTTTTTTGATGAGGCAGAGCTTGAAGAATTCAAGGAAAAAGTGGAATACAAGGTTTCGCTTCACCCCATAACCTTTTGTGCATATGTTGCAGCGTCTCGACAGCGAGGCGATGTCCTGCTCGGCACACAAGACAAAATGGGCTGCACAAATGCAAAATATGTGATGAAATGGAAAGAACTGGACGATGGCGAGATCAAGAGTCATCTGAAATACACAAAGGACTGGGATCAGGCAGAGCGCTTTGTAAAAACCAAAAAAAGGCTTGCCCAAGGACCCCTTGCCTTTGCCACCGCACCTCTGCACAAGGCTCCTTTTACACCCGACCTGATTCATGGCATGTGCGATGTCCTGCAGTCCTATCATCTGGCCAATGACTGGTGTGCCACCTTTGATACCCATCCTTTTCAGGCGGTCATGACCATGAATTCATCCATCTGCCATGGGTGTGTACAATGCCATGTGACTCAAAAATTCAATATCACCCAAATGTGCAGCAGCAGTTATACAGCCGGCAAAACAGAACAGGGCGAAATCAACTGGATTATGCCCTACACACAGATGGAACCCACGATTCACTGGATGCTGGAAAGAATATTACGGGACGGAGGGGTTTCCTTCCCGCGGACCGGAGAAACCTACCCTGGATTTGATATTTGCAAACTTTGTCCTTTCCTGACATTCACAAAACCCAAAAAATCAAAATAAGATAAACACCTTCTTCCGGGCGATGCTTTCTTCGCCCGGAAGAAGGTGTTTACTTTGGAGAAGGTTCCTGACAACAGAGATCCAGGCTGACAGTGGCTTGAAAGGGGCCAAGGGGATGAAGAATAAAAAGAACGGTATGTAACGTTACTTATTGCGCAAGCACCCACTGATTTTAATGATGTTTTTATAGATAAATATAAATTTGAGCCATATATAAAATTAAGGAATATAATGGAAAAAAATACAATAGGTAATTTTCTTTCAGGAAAGAACAGGGAATCAATTCCAACCGTTGTTTTTAAAGCAATGACATTGATTATGGCTGTGGTCAAGCACGGTATATTGAATTTGCGTCTAATGCTGTTGGTAAGGCAGGTTGATCCTCCCCTAAAAAACTGTAATCGAAGTTAAACCACTTTAAAAAATATCCAACGAATAAGGATCGATCGTGCGAGCAAAGCGAACCCCGATCTTATCCGGTTGTCGAACAAGCCCGAAAGCCTAAAATAATCATTGCGACTTGCAGCAAGGACACTTGAACATTGGCCTCGGTCTTTGTTGAATTCCTGTGATAATGACATGCAAAATTAATTGAACCTGGGCCAGGTTCTTTTCATTAAACAGGTATCTTTCCTTGTTTTTTTCCATTGGCGTCTGAATTTATTAACACCGCCGCTGGTCTGGCTGGCTACAGCGATCATTCGCTGCCACATTTGCAGCCCTTGGTATTCAGTTTGCGGCGACAGACTAATAATTTATTGTTAGTGAAAATAGATTCAGAAAATGCCATAATCAGCGTTGAATTTGATCGGGGTATCTTGAGCCGGTTTAAAAAATATAAATTTAAAAAATATTATTAACCTAATCATGACCAAAGACAAGGTAAGTAACTCAATGCAAAATGTATCTATACGATATTGTAAAATTTGACTTCATAATCGTTTGTTTGCTTCCCGTGTGGCAGCTTTTGTTAAAACTGAATCTGGAATCGAAGTTGAACTTGATTCAACTGGTAAGATAGGAGAATTTACTGTTTGGGTTAATGGAAAATTAGTTGAAAAAAAAGATCGGCTCAAATTTCCAAACAAGAATAAAATTCTCAAGACGATCAAACAAAAATTGCAATTGAAGTTTGACCCTTGATAAACGAAAACTCAACAAGGAAAATGCTACGGATGTAGCCGTAGATGTTCAAAGATTCAAAGGTGAAAAATTGAAAATATTCTGCACGAAAAAATACGGTTAACCCCAATTTTTAGACCACTGGCTTAAGTGGAATCTGCGTCCTGAACATGGTAAGAAAAGACCCATGAAAATGACAAGAAAAAGAAGACAATTTTCGGACAAATTTAAGGCCAAAGTGGCAGTCAAAGAGCGAGGATGAAATCACGGCTCCACTTTACGAGGAGATCGGGCGACTGAAGATGGACATCAAGTGGCTCGAAAAAAAGTTATGAGCCTGCCGGTTTCAACGCGTCGGAATTGGGTAAAACCTGACTCAGTCTATTCGATCCGGCGTCAATGTAGGCCGGCAGGCGTATCTCGTTCAGTTTTCTACTATAAACCCGTCCCAGAAACGAATGATAACCTTCTGTTGGTGCGTCTGATTGACAAGCAGTACATGAGGCATCCGGAATTCGGCTATGACCCTTTGAGGGAACTGCCCAGCACACATCAATTGCTCAAAAGCATGTAGAAAAATATAGATGTCTAAAACAAAAAAACTTCAAGGTTACTTTGCACAAAATATTTGAAAAACACCTTACGTTTGGATTTTTTTTTTAGATCAAATTTCAATTGATATGAGGTCCAGGGATGGGATTATTGTAATCTTGATATTCGAGAAATAGTTTTTGATATACTGTCAGAAGTTGGATTGATCACATTCCGTATGCTAAAGTTTTTTTTGGCGATTCAACCCTATCATAATGAACTTATTTTTCTGCATATTTTACATCAGATCCCCAAATCCGTTATAATCAGAATTAGTAAAACATTTATTGACAAATTCATCCGGTTTTGGCTAGAGTTAATCCCGTTTTGAGCATGATGTTATTAACTGGCTCATAAAAAGTGGAATTGCTGTTTTTCACACGATCAGAATTAGGATGAAAACCTGTTCTGAATATAACGGTAAGGTGTGAAAAATTATTCAATTTGACTTTTCAAGGTCCCTCAATATCTCATTCTTTTGACATAAGTTGATAACCACCTCATTTATTGAAAAAGGAGAATACGTTGTAATGGAAACTTTTGATGATATACTCAAAGAAATGGATTTTGATTTTTTTGGCACCGGTGAATACGGCATGAGTCTGGAGGAGGCCCAGCGCGTTCTGTCCAACGATCATTTTATCTTTCTGGATATTCGTACCGATGAAGAGGTCAGCCAGGTAAGCTTTCCCTTTGCCAAACATATCCCTTTGAATAAACTTCCCGACCGGTTGAATGAAGTCCCCAAGGACAAATTCATCGTTCCCTTTTGTGCTTCTGTATTCCGGGCAGCCATGGCCTATGCCTATCTGCTCACCAAAGGTTATGATGAAGTCAAAGGCCTTACAGCCACAACCGATCAGCTGGCTGGTATCCTAAAACCAGGTCCGCTCTACCTGACAATGAAAAAATAACACCCCGTCCGGCGAGCCCGGGGAGATATAGTTCAGTCCTTTGCTTTTTCACCACAGTAAGGACAATCCTCCCTAGGCTCCCCATCTCAATAAAGCCGGACCCGCAACTACAGATGACGCAGGTCCTCTGCCCTTTGCCGGTTCTTTTTCTCATCTTTGTTTTTTATTAAGGGTATTTCTAATAACCAGCAGGTTTCTATTTTCGGCGTGCATTATTAGTAATGATTTTGTGCGGAGCCCGAAAGACAATGAAACCCTTGGCTTTTGCCTGGAGAGGGATTCCGTGAGAGGAACTCAACTCTGGAAGCATCAATCCGGATGGAAGCTATGAATGGTGGTATGCGTAATATATGTGAACTGTCATTAAACGTCGTTATGTTGAACAGGCCAAAGGTGCTTACCATGGTCGAAGTTATTCACCACGTGGAGAGACACCTGCTATCCGCATACACCCAAAATATAAATGGGTTAACTTGATTTCAACAGTCACAAATCAGGGCAAAGTCTGATTTATGGTCTATCACGATAAGATGAATTCTCAAACATTGATCAAATTCATGAGGAGACTGATTAAAGATTCAGAGCAAAAAGTGTTCTTGATTCTGGATAACCCAAAAGTCCACCATAGCCATCTGGTTAAGGATTGATTAAAAGAGCATGAAACAAAAATTCAAGTATTTCACCTGCCCGCATATTCACCGGGATTGAATCCAGATGAATATTTGAATTGTGATTTAAAAGTTGGGGTTCATTCAGGGGTTCCGGCAAGAACAAAGGATCAACTAAAGTACAAAGCCATATCTCATTTGAGAAAACTGTACTCCTTCACGGGGTGCCCCGGTGGTCCATAAGCATCTGAAATAACAGCTCAAAGCACAATGTTATAACCTATTG
>JADGFI010000119.1 GCA_016743945.1 Desulfobacteraceae bacterium | reverse complement strand
CCATGTAATAGTTAATAGATCCTTCCCTATTTAATTTAAAACTATCCAATAAATTGTATACGATCCATTTTTTTATTACGATTCTATATATATTAAACACATTTTTAAAAAACGCAAATAAAGTACCTTTATTTCCCGTTTTCCCTCTTTATCGATACCATTTTTAAACCCGCGATACGGAGATGTATACGTTAATTAATATTATCAATAAATAACTAATATTAAAGATATTCGTTAGTATATATAAAATTCTAAAAAAAATATTTTAAATATCTGTTACGCGTACGCTTAATCAGCGTCGGAATCGTCGACTAACTTTTTTTCGACAAAATAAAGATAAAATTAAAACAAAACGTAAAAACGGTTTGTTACTATTAATATCGGTCAACTAACATTTATAATTGGGCATAAAATTTAAAAACTCTAGATATTTATATTATTTAAATCGAAACATTTAAACTAAATAAAACATCAATTAGCAATTAAAAATAAATGTTTTTACCCCTATATTCTCAATTTAACCCCCTTGCTCAAAAAAATCCCTCTCGAAAAATAGCACGTCATTGATTCTAGCACTCAAATTATACGCTCTCAAAAAATCAGAAAAATCGGCCCGTAATGTTCGGAGGAGATAGCAAACATATATATATATAAACGGACAACTCTGCATTTATATATATATACAAGCCTTTTCTACCCGGCGTTGCCCGGGATAAGGTGTTTTATTTATTTGAAGAATTTATTGTGATATTAAAATTGAATGTTAGCGATCGTGTTCGACGATGGTTCTATTATAATTGCAAAACCATGATAACATTCCCGTTATCAATACCTTTCAATATATATTTTGTATATATCGTGGATTTAAACAATAATAATATTTTGTTTTCTTAACTGGATTATATAGATATTGGTGTAGATATTACTTATAGTTTTTATTGTCGCTAACGTTATAGTTATTGATGTAGTTATGAGTGTAGATATCGGTGTATTTAGCATAAGTATGTATGAT
>JADGFI010000118.1 GCA_016743945.1 Desulfobacteraceae bacterium | reverse complement strand
CTTTTACACCCACCTTACCACCCTCCTTACCACCATCTTTTACACCCACCTTAACACCCTCCTTACCACCATCTTTTACACCCACCTTAACACCCTCCATACCGTCACCCTCCTCACCACGGCCATCTTTACTCCCTAGTTGTGCATCCACTTTATCCTCGCAATCAAACTCCTCGTACCAAGTGAATTCGGCGTCCCTCAACAGTAAGTCATCGGTGGATGATTGACTGCCAGCTGTGGGGAAGATTGAAGAAAGAACATAATTATTACTATATAGTAGGTATATGTTATGTAGGTATAGAGTTATTGTGTATTATAAGTAGTAATAGTAGTAGTAGTAGTAGTAGTAGACCTACTACCTGTATAATTCAATTATATGCCAAGGTTTTACTGTATATTATGATACTTCTGTATCATAATAGTATCACAGTATTCTATTTTCAACTCTTTAATTGTTTACTTATTGTAATAGCAAGTGTTGGCTATGTGGAACAACGTTAAAAAGAGAGTTGATTAATGAATAGAAAAGACGATATATCTATAAAACACAATACAATTGACATAATCACCATTATATCTCCCAACACCACTACTACTACTACTACTACTACTACTACTACTATCACTACTATAACTACACTCACAACTGTAAACTATACTACCACAGTTGATGGTACTAGTGTATAAACCATTTGGTTACACTTTACTACCATTGCAAACCCAGCACCAAGTAAACGCATATGCAGGCATCTAGTAGTCGACAAACATTTGGTGTAGAAGGTCTGTGCCGAGGCTCTGGGAGTTTCTAGAACCTTCTGGACTCGATACAAGGACACCTTGGCCTCCATTAGACCGTTGACCACCCAGGGCAGGGCATTCAACGGGAATATCAGCATGTCAAATAGGGCGATACTGGTGAATACCTAGATTAAAAGGGGGTAATTGGTTTAAGTAGAGGGTAAGGGTTTGAAGGTCATAATGAACATGACCTGAAGGTCGATGCTGGTGAATACATGTATATAG
>JADGFI010000117.1 GCA_016743945.1 Desulfobacteraceae bacterium | reverse complement strand
CTCCAGGACATCACGCCGAACACAACAATCCTATGGGGTTCTGCTTTTATAATAATGCTGCTATCGCCGCGATGCATGCCCTACAACAACCGGGCATTGAGCGGGTAGCCGTTTTTGACTTCGACGTCCACCACGGTAATGGAACCGTTGATATATTTAAAGATAAGCCTGAGGTTTTGGTTTGCTCAACATTCCAACACCCATTTTATCCAGAACGTTATAGCGATATCCAACGCGACAATATCATAAACTGCCCGATGGAAGCCCATAGTGACGGCACCGTGTTTCGTAAATTAGTTGAATCTCGCTGGCTGCCAGCAATTCAAGCTCATAAACCAGATATAATTATTATCTCTGCTGGTTTTGATGCCCACCATGAAGATCCTATGGCAGATATTAAGCTGAACGAAGAAGACTACCGCTGGGTAACCCAACTACTGGTAGACTCCGCTAGAATCTACAGCCAAAACCGTATTGTGTCTATTCTAGAGGGTGGCTATAACCCTGTATCTCTCGCCTTTAGTGTTCAAGCTCATATTGAGGTTCTTTCAGGACACTAATTAACAGCCAGACACAAAAAAGGCTGCCAATGGCAGCCTTTTTTAATGCTTGAAGCGTTAACTTACAAACTTGATCATCACACCAGCCGCAACTGCTGAACCGATTACACCAGCCACGTTAGGACCCATCGCATGCATCAGCAAGAAGTTCTGAGAGTTCGACTCCAGACCTAGCTTATTCGACACACGAGCAGCCATAGGCACAGCAGATACACCCGCAGAACCAATCAAAGGATTGATCGCGTTACCGCCCATCATCTTGTTCATGAGTTTAGCCATAAGGACGCCGGCTGCCGTACCAATACAGAACGCAACAACACCCAGAGCCATAATACCCAAAGTCTGAAGATCTAAGAATTTATCAGCTGAAAGTTTAGAACCTACCGATAAACCTAGGAAGATGGTAACAACGTTGATTAGTGCGTTCTGTGCTGTATCGCTTAGACGATCAACCACACCACACTC
>JADGFI010000116.1 GCA_016743945.1 Desulfobacteraceae bacterium | reverse complement strand
GATTTATATGTATATAATTGGTACCTGGATATGACACCCGGATTTGATATCTACGTACGCAAATCACCGTATAATAACCAACTTTTATTTCCGACAAGCATCACTTTGGGTTGAATGCCTTCCGCAGCCGAGATTTGTTTGATCGAGGTATACCAGTCGTCTAGATTCTCGAAACTCGAGTAATGCGTGATATCGTAGACCAGTAGAATGCCTTCGCTTCCTGTCAAAGGTCAATCGGGGTCACCCGTTAATATAAACGTACTGAGCCGAGTAGCAAATTACGTTTTCTTTATTTTGTGTTTCCCCAACCCAGTTTCACAAAGGTGTAGGCAATATAGAGAGCAACGACTACATTGCATTAACAAATACTCAAAGGATGCAGCGTGCCTTATTCCTAATTTGAAGTGCCCGGCCGACGCTTCATGTATCGTTTACATATGCAATCAACTTACTGTGAATGTATTTCTCGAGCATTTTTCCGCCCAGAGTTTGACCTCCGATATCCCAAACTTGAAGGGTGACTTGTTTATCACCTGTGGAATGGGCAGTAGGGGTCACGATGAAGCAAGTACTACTACTACTACTACTACTACTACTACTACTACTACTACTACACTACTACAACTAAGACAGTCGTTTTAATCAAAATAACTTTGGTTTTACTCTTTGTATTTAATGTATTGTATCATTTACGATCATAGGAATATAATTACGTAATAAAACAAGGGGAGAAAATATTTGTTTTCTCAAAAAGATTATTTTGAAAATGATAAAATTATGACATTATACAAAGATAACAACAATGTATGATAATAATTTCATAATCTAGTTCAATGGAAATTAGAAAACCTATATCGAGAAATAATTATAAAAAGAACTCTGAATCATTGTATTAACCAGGTAGAACTATGTGTTTCATAAAGAAATCGAGTCCCATTGTCTGTTGATAGTGTTTACCAAATGAATCATGGGCATATCTAGTTGTCAGAGAGGTCTGCGAATGAAGAGGTGGTGGTATGGTGGTGGTATGGTGGCGGTGTGAGAAAGGGGGATATGTTAAATGTTCTTGGCGTGATTATGTGTTACGAG
>JADGFI010000115.1 GCA_016743945.1 Desulfobacteraceae bacterium | reverse complement strand
GTTATGGTTAGGGTATGGGGCTTGGGTATGGGTGAATGTTTCTATATGTGTATAGGTTTAGATTTATATGGATTTGAATATTGTTTGTGTATGGGATTAGTTTTGTTATACATATACCGGTTTATATGTAAAATTTTAAAATAATTGTTTAGATTTAAAAAAATTATATTTAATTTGTTATTAATCTATTCATGTATATAATTTAATATTCTGATGGTTTTCATATTGGGAGGCCCTTTAATGGGAGACATATACAATATTTTGTATTCATTTTTTCGGGATCAACTAGACCAGTTTAATGTCTTTTAGATAAATTAGGTGTACATTTTCATAAATCATTTTTAAGGGTATTCACGGGAGTTTTAAAAAGGGTACACGAAAAAGGGCGAAACTGGGAAAAAATGTACTTAATAATATAATTGTTGACAAATTTTAAAAAAATATGAATAAAGATAAGGAAGGTAATCATTTGCAATTTATTTGGTATTTTAAAACTAAATAGGTCGAGAGAAATTCGGAAATGAGTGATATATATTTCAAAATTCCATCCATATATCTATCAATTTTTTTTGTTTTTGAAAAATTTCTCGATTTGTCTCAAAATTTTATATGATTTTGGTACGAGTAATCCGATCATAAATGTAAAACAAAAATGTTAAAAAATGAATTATTTTAGGGTATAATGAGATTTTAATTTTAAAAAGTTATTTTTTAATTGATTTTCTTATTATATATTCTCGAGAATATTTTATATATCATGCAAATTTAAAAAAAGTAACATTCTAACTAAATTTTAACTGTATAAGCTATTCATTTTAAATATGTTTATCATATTTCTGTGGGAGTATGGGTTTGGGTGTAAATTAGAGAATATGGTTTGAGTTTGTGTATAAGTTTAGATAATGTGGTTTTAGTTTGTGTATATGGTTTGAGTATGGGTTGGGTTTGGATATATGTATTGGTTTGAACTAAAGATCTAATAATTTAATAATCATACGGTTTTCATGTTACTATGTTCAAGATAAAAAATAAATTAACAAAAATGCTATACTCTAACTAATTACCTATCAATTATTGAAATGCAATTAAGCTGCGATGGGTATTATCAAAATGATATACATTATCAAAATTAATTTATTTATGAATTTCAAAAAAAATATTTTAAATATCGGTTTCGCGTAAGCTTAATCCGAGACGGAATCGTCGACTAACTTTTTTTCGACAAAATAAAGATAAAATTAAAACAAAACGTAAAAACGGTTTGTTACTATTAATATCGGTCACCTAACATTATAATTG
>JADGFI010000114.1 GCA_016743945.1 Desulfobacteraceae bacterium | reverse complement strand
GTATACATCTCCGTATATCGGGTTTAAAAATGGTATCGACAAAGAGGGAAAACGGGGAATAAAGGTACTTTATTTGCGTTTTTTTAAAATGTGTTTAATATATATAGAATCGTAATAAAATATATCGTAATAAATAATCCATGATTTTTTTTCGATTTTTTTAATAAAAATATTTTGTTCTCCGTTCGTGATAAAATTTATGTAGAATGTTGTATACGAAAATTAAACTTAAGTTATCGAAAAAAAAATTTAAAAAAATTTATAATCTAGGAGATATTTGGGTTTTAATTGATTATAAAGAGTATTATTTTATAAATTATATGGGTTTTAAAGTACTTTCGAAGTATAGGGTCGATCATACCGTCGATTAGGATGTCTTAAATTAAAGAAAGATAGAGGCTATTATAGAGTTTATTTTATGGATATTATCATAGGAGAACCTAAGACGAAGGTGTCAATATAAAATTTAAAATTATTATATGAGAACCTAAGACGAAGGTGTCAATATAAAATTTAAAATTATTATATGAGAACCTAAGACGAAGGTGTCAATATAAAATTTAATAGTTATTAATATAATTGTAGGAAATGATACATATATCATCGGAAATTATAACAGGGAAATTCGTACTATTACAATAACTCATACTGCAAGTAAACGATATTTTATTCAAATGACACAAGACGCAAAGTTTTATTTTAGAAAATATGAAACAGCTGATTTATTTATAACTTTTAAATGTAATCCTACATGGCCCGAAATTAAACGTGAATTAAAGAAGGGGCAAACTCCATCTCAGAGACGGTTTTTTTCGGCGAAAAACGGTTTTATTCTATATCGGATTAATTCTTTTCCTCCAATAGAAACTAATTTATCTTCTATATCAATTAATGATAAATTAAAAATGTGTTCATTGTAGATAGATTCGCTATTTATTAATTTAGATCTATATAAAATATCTTGACTTAAATCTTCTTTAAATTTATTCCATAAACGCAAAGGTTCGGAAATTTCGCATTGATATAACATTATTGAAAATAAGTTTCTTAGCATTAATGGAGAGTTTGATATACATGCTTCGTGTAATGTATTGCCCCACATCATATCATTTAAAAGTAAGCCATGTTTAATGCATGAATCACGAAAAGTTTCACACACAATATTTTCAAATGTTTTTAAATATTTAAATGAAGTTGGTCCTTTGACGTGATTTAATAATACACGTAAATAAAAACATAAAGCATTAGATATATGTACTGCATATATTCGACCTATTGTTGTACTTTTTCTTATACTTGAATATTGG
>JADGFI010000113.1 GCA_016743945.1 Desulfobacteraceae bacterium | reverse complement strand
CCATGTATTTGATTGTTTTTATAATTAAAAGTAATAATTATTAGTATAATACAGTAAAAAGATAGTTAATACAAATAATTATTTATATTAATAATTTATATCCCCAAGTGGGCACTGGTATTAAATCCGGCTCGATCCGGCAGGCGACAATCGTCTATTTAAACGGAAATTTTTCCTGGTTACCCTCCACGGACACCCGTTTATATATACCGGCTTCCCAGTTTTTCAAGTCTGAACATTTCTATTCGTTCCCGAAAGGGGATCCACTGATCCCTGTCCCCCAGGTACTTTCCCTTGCTGCACTTTTCTATCCAGGAATCGGTCCCGTCCATGAATGTATAGGTCGCTCCCCAGGAAACATTGTTGTTTCGTCCCACCAAAAGAGCAGGTATGCCGGGCATGTTCGCGCCAATCGCATACTCTTCACCTGTTTTTACAGCCATTTCGTACCAGACATTCGGCAGGCGGTTGATCTCCAGGTGGGGGTCATTTGACAGAATCGGTTTTCCAGAAGCTGTTTTGGCTCCGGAAACCACCCAGTTGTTGGAGGCCATTGCCAGGCGGGCTGCAATATTTCATAGAGATGCGGGTGAAACAATCCGTTCCTGAAGTTTTATCTCTTTTATCAGGTCCATCTCCAGCCCGCCCAATATTCCCGGGAACAATTCATGGAGTTTTGATTCATCCAGCCCGGCCTGGATCATCTCGATCAAAAGCCGTTCCATCTCTCCTTGGGATTGGGCCAGTGTAAGATAGCCGATCATGCGTGATATCAGGATGGAATTTTCCAGACACCAGGGTTCCGGCTTGTACCCAAAAAGCCTGCATCCCCCGGTCCCTGCCGTGGGCAACCCCCATCAATCGATACGCATCTGATTTGTTTTCTGCCTCGATATGGCAGATACCATTGTTGTCTCTCCAGATTTTCCCGTTACCGTTCATATCACCACCTGATTTAAAGTTTATGAATCCTGTATTTTCTGAGTCCGGTTCTGTTTTAAAACAGATCAAGACCATCCTCAAACCGAACGGATGTCTTGCCGTTATTGAATTTAAAAAGATTGAAGGACCGCCTGGACCACCTGTTCAAATTCGATTGTCTGATAATGAAGTTGAAACGATGGTCACAGGCTATGGATTTAAAAAGAATAAAACCGTTGATATTGGTGATTACAACTATCTTATGACGTTCCGGTCAATATGAGTCAGGACTATTTGGAACATTATTAACCGGGGAAGAAGCAGAAACAGGCGAAAGCATCAAAAAAGAAGAACCGCCGTTAATTTTACAATCTGCCGCTGTAATCGCTAAAGCGCAGATTGAAACAAAAACGGTTTTCAGCAAAGAACTGAAAACCGTTTCATATTGTGGCGGGAGTGACGAGACTCGAACTCGCGGCCTCTTGCGTGACAGGCAAGCGTTCTAACCAACTGAACTACA
>JADGFI010000112.1 GCA_016743945.1 Desulfobacteraceae bacterium | reverse complement strand
AATACATGGTGATCAAATCGACAATTTTTTAAAACAACTTGGCCAACGCCTGAAACAGGCCAGGCTTGAACGTGAAGACTCTCAAAAAGACTTTGCCTTCAGGGTCGGGGTTTCAATCCCCACATTGCAAAAAATGGAATCCGGCAGCCCTCAGGTTGCCATTGGAACTTGGGTAAAAGCGTTGGACATCCTTGGGCGGGTCCAGGAGCTGGACAACCTCATTGCCCCTAAAAAATCCCTGGCAGAACGGTTTGAAATCCATCAAAAGGTTGCCGGCCGGCAGCGTGTTAAAAGGAACAGATAATGCAAAGACTCAATGTTATGTTAACCTTGCCGGATGGCCAGCGAATGCTTTGCGGAGAGATCTTTACCACGACACCCGACTCCCGGGGTAAAATCGAGGGGTCTTTTCGTTACACAAAAGAATACCTTTTACATCCGGATACATTTGCACTGGATCCGGAGTATTTACCCTTAAGTCCTGCAGATGTCGCGACACAACGATCTCAGGGCGTGCATGGTGTGTTTGAAGATGCGCTTCCTGATGACTGGGGTAGAGAGCTTCTGTCCAAAAAGTGGAATATCCCCAGATCTGAGCAGACAGTGCCCATTTTTTTAAAATTTCTGGGATCTAATGGTCTGGGTGCGCTTTCTTTTTATACGGACAAAGAGGAACCTTATCTTGATCCTTCAGGAAACCTTCATGACCTATCCAGACTGGTCGATGCTGCCTTAAATTATGACGCAGGCCTCCCGGTGGAAGATGATGACCTGAGAACCCTGTTCTCCTGTGGCAGTTCCCCAGGGGGAGCACGGCCCAAAGCCCTTATAAAGAACAAAGCTAAGATGCAGTGGATTGCCAAGTTTCCCAAGCTTAACGATAAATACCATGTTGAGTCCATAGAAGCCGCCTCCCTCCAACTTGCCCGGGATACCGGCTTGCAGGTTCCAAATTTTTTAATCCAAAATGCCGGCAACCAAAAAGTCTTGTTGGTGGAACGGTTTGACGTGACAGGTGAGGGGGGCCGCAATCATATGATCAGCATGCAGACCCTGCTGGGTGCTGACGGGTATTACAACCTGTCATATTCTGACATGTTCAAGGTGATCAACAAATACAGTTACAGACCCCAGGAGGATACAAATAAACTGTTCCGGCAGATGGTGTTTAACGCTGCCATTGGAAACACGGACGATCATCTTAAAAATTTTTGTTTGCTCCATACAACAAAAGGGTTCACTCTTTCCCCAGCCTATGATCTGGTTCCTGACATTCATCATAACAGGGAACATAGGTTATCTTTCCCCCAGGGTGCCGGCACGCTGCCACCGGATCGGCAAGTGCTGCAAAGGATAGGCAAGGTTCAAAAGGTATCGGATCCGGAACAGATCATTGAGGATGTTGTCTTGTCTATGGCCAAGTGGCAGGAGGTTTTCTGGCAATATGAGGTCCCGGAAAATGATATCCAGAGACTTGAGCCGGGTATAACACAGCGATTAAACCGCATTTCAGGCTAATCGCTGCAGCAAACA
>JADGFI010000111.1 GCA_016743945.1 Desulfobacteraceae bacterium | reverse complement strand
AGCCCATTCTCACCCATGAGAAAATTTTGCTATTGTGTCGCCATTTTCAGAATTTTATGCAGCCTTCTTCATCTTTTCAGAAGTTTTTTTAACCTTTTTAAATTTTTTCAAAACAATCTCTGTGGCAGGATTCCAATTTCTTGTTTTTCCTGACCATCTTTCAGGATTCTTTGATTTAGCTTCCTGATAAACATGCTGACGGTTTGCAAGAATTTTTATATCCCTGCCGTTATGCCTGTCTTCCGGGGTAACAAAATGGATACTGCTATGCAGATGCTCTTTGTTATACCAGAGGATAAAACGATTGGACCATTCTCTGGCTTCAAATAAGGTTTTAAACGACTTGTCCGGATATTCCGGTCGATACTTCAATGTCCGGAACAATGATTCTGAGTATGGATTATCATTGCTGATACTGGGTCTGCTGAATGAGGGGATGACTCCTAAATCCTGAAGTTTTGCCAGCATGGTGGCACACTTCATGGGCGATCCATTATCAGAATGCAAGGTCACTTGGTCTTTAGGGATTTTTTCCCGAAGACAGGCGTCTGTTATCAGATCTGCTGCAAGATCACCGGACTCATATTCATATACTTGACATGCAACGGCTTTCCGGCTGTATAAATCCATTACCATATATAGATAAAAGAACCTTCCCCTTACCGTTGATGGCAAATACGTGATATCCCAACTCCATAACTGATTCGGGGCATTGGCAATTAAAGGGTCCGGGCTGTGCCTCGTGGCGGGTTGGCTTGATTGACGATGTATATTCATTTTTAATTCACGAAGAATTCTGTACATGGTTGATTCAGAACCCATATAAATCCCTTGGTCCGCAAGTTTCGGAACAATTTGATTGGGGTTAGAATCGGCAAACTCAGGAGACTCCAATACTTTTGTTATCTTAGCTTTCTCATAATCAGACAATTTGTTGCCAGGGGCGGCTCTCGAACCTTTTCGTCTGTCCAATAGGCCGTTGAGAATCCAGCGCTGGAGTGTTCTAATAGTCAGCCCCAATAGTTGGGCTGCCTTGCTTTTCCGGGCTCCAGATTTACAGGCCTGAGTAATGAGGTTCAACACGGTTTGTTTCTTTGCTTTACTTATCAATCGTCCTCTGGCTCCCCCCAGATCTCCTGGACTTTTTTTTTAAGAACCAGCAGGGCAGCTGTTTCTGCAAGTGCCTTTTCTTTGCGGGATAAGTCTTTTTTAAGAACAGCTATTTCTTTTTTATACTTTCTTTCTTTTTCAGCCTGCACTTTGGTGGACTTTGGTGTCATTGCTGATATGGCATCTTTTTTCCATTGGTCCAGATTGTGGCTAAAAATACCTTTTTTGCGACACCAGGCTGAGCGGTCTTCAGCACACATAGAACCGGTTTTAAGCAATGCAGACATGCGTTCTTCTGCTGTCCAGTCCTTTGGGGTTTTTTCCTTTGATTTCAAATTTATACTTCCATTTTGTTTATATTCTTTTAACCATTTGCTGATTGTCGATCGGCCAACTCCAAATTCAGTAGCGATTTCATGATGTTGCTTGTTACCCTGTAAAACTTTTTTTATCACAGCCTTTTTCAATTGGATAGAATATCCCATATTTATCGCCTCAATGCCCCGATTTTAATTTTTAATTGAGGCGACATCTATCCTGACACAGGGGGATATTAAGGTAAACAAGTAGTTGACCGAACCCGTAGAGCCAAGATATCCGGTTAACCGCATATCTTCTAAAAATAATAACCGCATATCATGAAT
>JADGFI010000110.1 GCA_016743945.1 Desulfobacteraceae bacterium | reverse complement strand
CATTCATATCGATGATGAAGGCCGCCAACACGAGGCAAAGCAATCACCTTTCCGGTTTCAGGCTTTTCCTGGACAGGCCTTCCTAATGGTGAATCTTTATCCAGGCCAATATGTGTGCGATCCTCATGATAATACTTGAGATATGCAGGGCGGAGAGGATTTCAATTTGTGCATCCCCTGTGTTTTCCAGTTCAAACCAGATTTTGCCAAGGCCGCCCCTGATAAAGGGCTCGTTAAACAGGGTGAGCTTGAGCATGGCATACCCCACCTCCATGGTCTGGCTGCGGATGATGCGGATCTCTTCGCCCGGGTTGGGTATGGTTTTCAGGGTCAGGGTGGCGGCCTAAAAGTCGTTGAGCTCATTGTATCCGCCCACAATAACAGGAATACTTTTGGAGGCATTACCCTCCAGGGTTACGGGTGTGGAAGTGTGCGCTTTGCTGTTCAGGGTCAGACTTGCCGTCAGGGTATTAAAGGGCTGGTCAAAAAGATTGTCCACCAGGATATTGACCTGGTTCATGATGCCCCGTTTGATGGAAAAAAGATTCCGGAACAAAATTAACCTTTGGCAGGGTGATGGCCCGGCCCATGCTTTGGGCAGAGTTCTGGTCAACGGCCACAATGGTATAGGTTCGCTCTTCATCGGTATAGCCCAGGTCAATAAAGCGTGGGCTGTCGGGCAGCAGGCTTGTGGCAAATATCTCTTTGCCCACAGCGTCAACGGCCGTAACCACATAGCAGTGCTCTGTGGGGGAAGGGGTGGGGTCTATAAAATCGGTGACCGAAAGTTTTATGGCCAGGGGCGTCATTCCCTCAACGGAAAGGATCTGGTTGGTGTCTGCCCGATAGAGATTATAGGTGATGGTTTCCATAAGGGCCGGGGCCTGCCAGGTACAGCGGATCCCCTTGGAGGTAAGTTCCAGACTAAGATTTGTGGGGGCAGGGTTTCGGGCTTGACTGCTTCATCCAGGCCAAAGGTCGTGGTGATATGGACCATAATATTCTTTCTTGTCATAATCATATTCAAAGAAATTGCCGAAACTGATGCTGTCCTTAAGCGATACGAGGCTATTGGATTTGTTGTAGATAACCTTGATAAAACAAATTTATTGAAAAATATTATCATGAAGGCTATATTTAAAGACATAAACACATTGATTAAGGAGAAAAAATTGAACCAGACTTCTCAAGATCCGGTACGGGCAGAAGAAATCAGTCAGATCCTTGAACCACTGATCCGACGGATTATACGCGAAGAACTAACCCGGTTAATCAAAGCAGAACCTGGCACCTTCTATCTTAATCCGGATATGCCGCTTTATAAAGATATGGAAGCCATCTTGCAACAAAAGGCCAAAGGCAACATAAAATTGCATTCACATGATGAGGTCTGGGGTGAGTGATTACCAAGCCGTATACGAAGATTTGTTTGTTAAAAATCTACGTAAATATTCATCCATAAAAAAATCCATTAAAAACAAGATAAACAGGCTATTGGAAGATCCATATCATAACACCGAGTTCCTTGGTGATCACAAAGGAAAACTAAATTTGAGTGGATGTCGCAGCATCAGGATCGACAAAAATTTTCGTATCATTTTTGTTGTTTGTGAAGAATGCCGCAATATCCAGGTCTGCGAATTTTGCTTTTGTGAAAAACTGCCTGATAAAACTGTCATTTTTCTTACGATAGGCCCTCATGACAAGGCATATTCCATAAAATAATATTTATGGACAACATTCAGGCGAGGTGTAAAGTTTTCTTATGCAGATTTTCGCCATTCATATCGATGATGAAGGCCGCCAACACGAGGCAAAGCAATCACCTTTCCGGTTTCAGGCTTTTCCTGGACAG
>JADGFI010000010.1 GCA_016743945.1 Desulfobacteraceae bacterium | reverse complement strand
TTGTCATATGCCAAAATGAGAGCAAAACTCACTGGAGAAAATCAATCCAGAAAACGCTTGACGGAACGAGCTGCAAAAGAGCTTGTCCCAGCAAGTCTCAAAAAGCTTAATATTCCCAGGTCTATGGATCCGTTTTGCCCTTATTCATATTCGAGTGGCTTGCAACGCCTGGAGGAAAAAACATTAAATCTTTCTGAACCAGTTAAGAAGGAAATAGAAAGAATCAAAAACAGCATTTAACAATTGCATACACCAGATGGCTAAAACGTTTGCGGTGTTGACTCGGCAAGTTCGGTGGCGCCACTGGTGATGCATGTCGTACAAAATGCCCCGGCAAAAGAAGGCAGATCAGGAGGATATCTTACTTAATTTACAAGTCAAATGCATCGGGCACGCTGTTGATTTGCAGTGAGAGCTCAATCGATAGCCAGTACTTTCCCCCTGCTTGGCGAAGGAGTAGTAGTCAATGAACGGCAACAATCTGTATTAATCTTCCGAGCTATTTTTAAAAAAATGGAGAAAATAAAACAATCTGACCCTCCTGATTATAAACGGATCCGACAGGTTATTGAACGCCTGGTCACGGAACCAGACGACCATTTTTCGGTTGCGCGTTTATATTCAGAAACCGTCGCAAAACATCCATAAAAATCTATGGCAGCAAATAACGGTAGGATTTTTGAAAAGCCCTTTCGTTAAAACTTTTCCAGGCCAGATTCTTATCTGATAAAGTATGTGTTTGCTGATCTTTGCGGTTAGCAATCATGATTATCCCCTGGCCCAGGCCTGTGCTAATCGCCCTTGTGGTGCTGGTGGCCAATTTGATTGTGGATATTTTCTATGTCTATCTGGATCCGAGGATTACCTATTGACCTGTCGGCAAAAGGGGTAAAAGAAAAGGGATGTTTATGCTGAAAAAATCATTATATTCGACGCTTTTTAAAAAGCTGGAAAATTTTTATTCAAAATCCCTTGGGAAAGGCAGGTGTGATTATTTTACTGGTGCTCGTGCTCATGGCTCTGGCCAGCTTTTTTGTTCCCCATATAAATCCCATGTATGATCCCATGACGGGTATTGATCCAGATATCAAGTCTCTAAATTTTTTATATTTAATTCTTGAGATAGTTACTTGTCCAAGCTTTAACTGCGGTTCTATTCTTTTTCGAATATTTTATTAAACGAAGATTTTTACTTTGTTTATCCATTGTTTTAAATATAATATATCATTATTGTAGCGTAAAGGACTGTTAATAAAGGATTTATCATTGAATATGGTATGGTTTTTGATCTCAAAATAGAAGGATAAACATAGTGAAGTTGTGTTTTTTTAACATTAAAAAAATCATGTAAAACCCCGCCAAATGGACTCTTCGATGTTTCGTTCATGTAGTACATAAAATAAGTGTTTCCTAAATTGCGCAAATGTGTATAATACTACTCGTTGAATCGAGATAGTGTGTTTAAGTACTTGGTCGAAGTGAAGGTAAAGAATATTGTATTTGTCGAGATATGGGCTGAGGTATAAGGCTCTCCCCCATAAATAGCTCGGCTGACAAAAAAATCGTCATTTTTTCAGTGACGATTAGGACAGTGTTTGTATTTATCATTAATCTTGGGTTAGGAGGAACGTATGAAACGATTCGTAAATGCTTTAATTGCTACACTGATAATAGGTTTTTTTGTCTCCTCAGCGTGGGCTCAGACGTTGAATTTTGCAGGGCATTATCCTGAGGAGCACCCCTCAACAAAATTACTTCGAAAAGCAGCAGCAGAAGTAGAAAAACAAACCGAAGGAAGGGTTAAATTAAAAATATTCCCCGCTGACCAGCTAGGAGATTACACGCTTCTTTTTCAGGACATCATGAGGGGATCGGTCGATATGGGCCAGGTCAACCTTCCAAGTGAATATGATATCCGCCTGGAAAGTTACAGCATACCGTATATTGTAAAAGATTATGCTGATATACCAAAGGTGTTCGCCTATGACTCTAACTTTAGCCAGATTAACAAGAAAATTCTCGCTGAAAAAAATATCGAATTTTTTGGATTCAATGTGATTGGCCTGATAGGGCTTGGAAGTAAAATAGAGCCTAAAGAGCCGTTCAACCCCTCCGTAAAAAAAGAGGTTCTAATTCGCGTTCCTCCTTTGAAAGTTTACCAGTTAACCGCAAAATCAATGAATTATAGAACCACCACAGTCAACTGGGCCGATATCTACAGTGCAATGCAAACCGGTGTGGTTGATGGCTGGATTGGCGGTACACCTGATGTAAACTATCTGACATTCAAAGATGTACAAAAATATTATATTGCCTACAATAATTTTGTTGAATGCAATGCTTTTCTTATGGGCAAAGATGTGTATGCCAGGCTTGGCGATGACGGGCCGATTATACGTGATATCTTTAAAGCAACTGCTGCTGCAAGTTTTCAAATGGCCCAGGACCAGGACAACTTTTATATGAAAAAAATGGAAGAAGCCGGACTCAAAGTCATCCGCCCTTCGGCCGATCAGGCCAAAACTCTCTCGGACTACATCCATAAAAATATTTGGCCCAAGCTGTATGAACTATACGGCAAAGAAATTTTTGACGGCCTGTTAAAAGATCTTGGTGAAAAATAGGCAATAAAAGGTGGGATGGCGCTTGTGTGATACCCACCTTTTTTATCGGTACTTCCGAAATCATGTTGCTGTATCCATAATTTCGGACACCAAAAAACGTCTTCGGACTTCAATATCCAAACTCTAGGGATTCTGTGATTGTCCACAATCATAGAATCCAGAGGGAGGGGGAACATGGGTACAATAAAAAAGGTTTTATTTTTTGTTTACGATTGCTTACTGAAAGCCGAGCGGGCCATACTCATCATATCAAGCCTGTCGGTTGTCGCTATCATTTGTGCCGCTGTCTTCATGCGGTATATATTGCATAGTGATTTGTTCGCTTACGACGAATTGGTGATGATAGCAGCTTTCTGGCTTTACTTTATTGGGGCGGCGTATGGGAGCTATCAGGATAATCACATAAAAGCTGATATTATCCAAATTTCTTTATCGCCTAACCATCCGAAAGCATCCGCCATAATAGGCCTTATCGCACGCGGTCTCGAAGTTATATTTGCGGCGACAATAAGCTATTGGGGATGGTCACTCATTGCATGGCAGTTTAAATTTATGGGCCGAACTATGGGGTTGGGGATTCCCATCGCCGTTCCCCAAAGTGCCATTGTTATCGGTTTTTTTCTAATGACACTTTATGCGGTGGTACATTTTGTTAAAGAACTTGGGAATTTTAATAAAGGCATGTACCTTAAAACGACTGTGGAGGGTGACTGATAATGGACATCGTAATATCAATTTTTATTTTAATAGGAACACTGTTGATTGGTATACCGATCCCTTTTTGCTTTACTGCAACTGTCATGTGGATGGTGGGCGTTGGAGATTACAATATCACTTCTTTACTGCCTGTCGGTTATAGTAAAATGAACACCGTTGCCCTGCTGGCAGTTCCTCTTTTCATAATGGCCGGGGGGTTAATGGAAAAAGGAAAAATAGCTCAACCGCTGGTCAATTTAATAAAAATATTTATTGGTGATCGTAAAAGCGGTATCGGTACGGTTGCTGTCATTGCCAGCGCAATCTTTGGATCGATTTCAGGAGCTGCGGCAGCCACGCTTTCGTGCATCGGCTCGATAATTTTGCCCGAGATGGAAAGGTCAAACTACCCAAAGGGCCACGCTGCGGCTTTACTTGTAAATGCGTGCCCCCTTGGCTTGCTCATCCCGCCTAGTTGTATTCAGATAATTTATGCATGGATTTCATACCAGTCGGTCCTGAACTGTTTTCTGGCCACTGTTGGTCCCGGCATTATTCTTACAATATTATTGTGCATTGTTAACGCCGTACTGTTGAGAAACCAGAAAGATATCGTGGTATCCGAATCCCTGCCCCTTTCGGTTAAAATGAAACAGGCAGGCGGCCGTATAGGCGGAGCCACTCCCGCGTTACTCATGCCGATCATAATCCTTGGCGGCATCTATACCGGAGTTATGACGCCGACGGAGGCATCGGGTATTGCCGTATTTTATGCGATTCCAATAGGGTTCTGGGTATATAAAGGACTCAATAAGGCTAATTTTATCGAAACTTTGATTAAAACAGCCGTCACATCCGGTGTGGTTATGTGTATGCTTTTTGTCGTCATGATTTTAAGCCGAATTTATGTGATGGAAGATTTGCCCACCAGCATCTTACATTTTCTCGAATCAATCTCCGATAATAGGCTGGTCATGCTGATGATGGTTAACATTTTCATGGTATTGATCGGCATGTTGATGGATGATACCAGCGGAACTTTATTATGTACGCCTGTGTTGCTTCCCGTAGTTACACACCTGGGAATACATCCTGTTCAGTTTGCTGCAATCTTGGGTGTAAACCTTGGAATGGGACTTGTAACCCCTCCCACGGCGCCCATGCTTTATCTGGGTGCCCGGGTAGCATCATGCAAGGTAAACAAGATGCTGACCCCGACCTTTTACATGATTATATTTGCATGGATTCCAACCCTGATAGCAACCACGTATTGGTCTGATCTTTCCTTGTTCTTGCCAAGGTTTTTGTTGGGCGTGTCATTTTGATAATGCAAGGGTAATTGATAAGAGCATAGCTGTGCCGGCTGATAAATTTACAGAAATTTTATGGCAATTTGGCACGCTATTCATAGGCGATAACATTTTAAATTTGAGGTGCATAAAAATGAATGATACACAAAAAAAACTCCACTGTATTGAACAATGGACTCCCCCTGAAGAATGGCTGAAAATTTCTGTCTTAGATGCCCACGCCGGAGGTGAACCCCTGAGGATAATACTAAGCGGGTTACCGGAGATGGAAGGCGATACGGTCCTCGAACGTAGGCAGTTCATGAAAAAACATTTTGATCATTTGCGAACATCACTTATGTTCGAGCCCCGGGGGCATGCGGATCAATATGGCTGTGTTGTGATGCCTCCTTGTTCAGACGACGCTGATTTTTCGGTCCTGTTTTTGCACAATGAAGGTTACAGCACCATGTGCGGCCATGCAAT
Organism: Desulfobacteraceae bacterium; assembly: GCA_016743945.1. Taxonomy (GTDB): domain Bacteria; phylum Desulfobacterota; class Desulfobacteria; order Desulfobacterales; family Desulfobacteraceae; genus NBML01. The sequence goes on along the minus strand of JADGFI010000010.1, from coordinate 130,547 downwards.
AATTGCGCTTACCAAGGTCATGCTGGAGACAGGGGCTGTTCCCATGCAATACCCTGAAACCATGTTAAAAATAGAAGTTCCTTCCGGTATTGTCACCTCCTATGCAGAATGCCGGAACGGAAAGGTAGAAAATGTAAAATTTCACAACGTTCCTTCGTTTGCCTCAATGCTCGACCAAAAGGTTGCGGTTCCCGGGATTGGCACTGTGACCTTTGATCTGGGGTTTGGCGGGGCCTTTTATGCCTATGTTGATGCCGAATCCTGCGGAGTGAAAATGGTCCCTGAAGACTACAGAAACCTCATCGAAGTTGGCGGGGCAATTAAAAAAGCCGTGATAAATAATTTTAAGATTGAACATCCATTTGAGAAAGATCTTTCTTTCCTATATGGAACTATTTTTACAGGTCCTGCCATAACACCGGATATTGATAGTCGAAACGTCTGCATCTTTGCAGAAGGCGAGGTGGACAGATCAGCAACGGGGTCTGGCGTCGCGGGTCGAATGGCAATTCACCATGCCAAAGGTGATTTGAAAATGGGTCAGAAAATGACCATTGAATCAATTTTAGGTTCCGTCTTTACCGGCAGCGTTATTGAAGAAACAACGTTTGGACCGCATAAGGCCGTTATCCCCCAGGTAGAAGGAAACGCCTGGATATCCGGGATGGCACAATTTGTAATTGATCCCAGTGATCCGTTAAAAGACGGGTTTATCTTACGCTAAGAGGACGGTATGGAAAAAAATAAAATAAGGGTCCTTTCCGGGCAGGAATTAAGCAAAGTGCTCACAATGAAGGATTGCATCAATGCGATGAAAGATGCATTTTCAGCTCTTTGGAAAGGAGAGGTAGAGGTGCCTTTGAGAACTGGCATCGATATGGTGCCTGACAACGGCGGGGCCCTTTTTATGCCCGTTTATTTGTCTAATATTTCACGGGTTGGCATCAAAACGGTAATGATTAACAAAGACAATCCTGGCAAGGGGTTACCGTTCATCCATGCCATGGTAATGCTTTTTGATTCCCACACAGGTGCGCCCTTGGCATTAATGGACGGGGAAGTGATTACAGCCATGAGAACAGGGGCGGTTTCAGGTCTTGCGACCACACTTCTTGGGCGTGAAGACGCAAAAGTTGCAGCGGTTATAGGAACTGGCACCCAGGGCGAGACACAACTTGAGGCTGTGTGTTGTGCAAGAAAGATTGACAGAGCATATGTTTTTGACCTGGACAGAGACCGTGCCGAGGCATATGCGGTTAAAATGAGTAAAAAATTAGAGATTGAGGTTGTAAGGGCAACATCGGAGAAAATGCTTTTAAAGGCAGATGTGGTCTGCACTTCAACATCATCCCAAAAACCTGTGTTTGATGACGCGAACATAGCAAATGGAACCCACATAAATGGTGTCGGTTCCTACCGGCCGGATATGGCAGAAATTGCACCCCGGACGATACAGCGTGCCAAGGTCATTGTTGATCAGAAAAAGGGCTGCCTGTCAGAGGCGGGTGATTTAATCCAGGCAATTCAACAGGGGTTCATTACCGCTGATCATATCCATGGGGAGCTTGGCGATGTAATCAACGAAAGCGTTCCAGCCCGGGAGAATGACCGGGAGATTACAGTCTTTAAATCGGTGGGTATTGCTGTCCAGGATTTAGTCACTGCTGATCTTGCGCTTAAATTGGCGAAACAAGCAGGAATCGGCAGGGAGATCATTCTTTAATTGCCAAAATCAAGAATGACCGTTCCCCTCCGGTAGACTCCAAAAATAAGCTATAATCTTTTTTGAAAACACAAAAAAAGGATTATAGCTTATTTATTGTGGCTTCCACGATGGAACTGGAGCAAACCCAAAATATTTCAGCATCCGTATCTCCCTGGTTGATACAGGCATGTTCCATGGTGCTGTCAAAATAGATGCAATCCCCTTGCTGGAGAATTTCAGGCCGGTAAAGTTCAGTGTGAACCTCAATGACTCCGGAAATTACGAAGATTAATTCTTCTCCTTCGTGTTTGGAGAATTTACCAAACTCCCGGGATGACTTTGCCTTTATTCTGGCTCGCAGCGGGATTATTTTTTTATAGGCGATGTCATTGCATAAAAGTTCATAAGAATAGTTGTTGGTGGTATGTAAAAGGCCGTCTCCCTTACGGGTGATGCTACGCCTTCCCAGAAGGCGTTGTGTCGATTCGCCGTTAAATAAATCCGTTATATCGCAATTGAGTCCTTTAACTAGACGAACCAGGCTATCATAGGTGGGCGATAATTGTTTGTTTTCTATCTTGGAGATCGCTGAGTATGAAATTCCTGATAATTTGGCCAGTTCACGTTGGCTGAACCCCTTTTCTTTACGAAGCTGACGGACACGGTTGCCCAATTGTATAGATGCTTCTGAAGCAGTGTCATCCGCTGAAAGGCAGCTTTGACGCTTTTGTTTTGAACTGTTTTTTTTTTTCATGTCTTGGTCACCCTAAGTAGGTATATGGAATAAATTTTTCCATATTATAGCAGGTTTGTTGATAATAAGAAACATTCTTGTCTATCAATTCTAATTATGGTGTATAATTGGATATGAGCAGTTCCTTTTTGAAAAAAGAACCGTACTTTCAGTCCCCAAAATCATTCATTTAAAAATTCCGGCAATTAGCTTTCAAGTAAAAGTTGTCGTGCTTCACTTGCTCTCACAATGTGAACTATATCAGTTTCTCGAGGGTCGGTATCTTATCCCCATTGATGGGTCTCAATATTTTTCTTCCGACAAGATCTGCTGTTCTGGGTGTCTTACAAAAAAGTCCAAGGGGAAAATTCGTTACCATCACCAAATTGTTCAGGCCGCCATTGTTCATCCGGATATGAAACAGGTGTTACCTCTTGCACCGGAAGCAATTCAAAACAAAGAAGGATATAAAAAATAAGATTGTGAAATCAATGCCGGTAAAAAAATTATAACTAAAATCAGAAAATCCCATCCCAAGCTAACAATAATCATTACGGGAGATGGCCTGTATTCAAAGCAGCCATTTATTGATGAGCTGAAAAAATCAGGGTCCTATATTCTTGTTGCCAAACCAACAGATCACAAAATTTTGTTTGACTGGATGGTTGAACTTACTGGACTGGGGGATGCCAGTGAGCTTGAATTAAAAGGTTCAAAGGGAAAACAGTATGTATATCAGTGAATGAATAGGGTTTCTTTAAATGGGACAGCGGGTACTGATGAGGTAAATTTTTTCCAGCTCAAGATAATCAACAAATCAGGTAAAATTACGTTTAAAAACAGCTGGATAACAGATATTCCAATTGACAAAAACAATATTAAAGACTTGGTTAAAGGCGGCAGAGCCCTGTGGAAAATCGAAAAGGAGTCTTTTAATACCTTGAAAAATCAAGAATATTACCTGGAACACAATTTTTGTCATGGCAAGAGAAACCTGCCCATGGTATTTTTCATGCTGAACCTGCTGGCTTTCTACTCCTATCAAATCCGCTGTACTTTCCGATGCATGGTTTTTAAAAGTTGGGAAACAGTATGAAGTTTTGGGCACAGACGCTATGGATAACATTTATTTTAGCCTTCCTCTTTTTTTTTCAAGAATAACAGTTCTGACAGCATCGGAAAAGCCCTATCGTATCTTCATTCTCCACAGCTATGAACACAACCATGTATGAGGACAGCCGCGACATGACGTTGTGATTTCGGTTTTCAAAAGTGCGGGGTTTAAGGAAGGGATGGATTTTGAAATTCGCGCCTATTATATGGACACCAAAAGAAAAAGTAATACACCGGACCTGATCCACGCCCAGGCCGTGAAAGCGTTGGAAGAAATTCGTTTATCCCGTCCGAAAGTACTTGTAAACCTGGACGACAATGCATTCAGGGAAGTGGCCCTAAAGCCTGTTGATTCACCTGTTTCCATCGTTTTCTCCGGATTGAACGGGCAGCCTGAAGCGTATGATAAGAGGATCCCCTGTATCTTGTCCCGGTCAAACCTCGGACATAATGTTACCGGTGTATATGAAAAACTTCATATTGGTGATGCCATCAGGGTTCATTCCACTCTTCTGCCCCTTGAGAAAGTAAAGATTTTTGTTGATACTTCCCCGACGGGAAGTGCCATTGCCAGGCAGATCTAATTGGAATTGGGTGGGGAGGCGGTTTCCTGTTCATGGGAGATAAAAACCATAGGCGGATGGGAGGCATACCAGGTGGAAATTCTTTCAACCAACAAGGATCCTTTGGTGGGAGCTATCTATCCTGCGGATTTTCTTTAAAAAGTTTCAAAGCCTCTATACTGCTGATTCGTCCAGTAACACTGTAACCTAAGTTTTCAAGTATTTTTTTCTCAAACTTCATAATGGATTTTTCGTCATCAACAACTAATATCTTTTCTGTCCCATGTGGAATATTTTCTATTAAGACTGGTCTTAGATGTTCGGTTTTGGGTTCTATGGTAGGCAGATAAATATGAAAAGTTGTACCCTGCTCTGGTTCAGAGTACACTGCAATATGTCCATTAAAACTTTTTATAATACCGTGAACAACAGATAAACCAAGACCCGTTCCCTCACCTTCTTCTTTAGTTGTAAAATAGGGCTCGAAAATTTTATCCTGCAGTTCTCTATTCATACCATGACCAGTGTCACTCACCTCAAGTTTGATATATGTACCAGGCCTCAAGTCAAAACTAATCTGATAATCTTCTGGACTAATTTCGACCTGAAATAAAACAATACTTAAAACGCCACCATTCTTGCGCATGGAATGGTATGCATTTGTACATAAATTCATTATAATTTGATGGATCTGCGTGTGATCAGCCATAATAGGGTTGCAATCGGATTTGATATTCTGACATATTTCAATTGTTGCCGGAATAGTAGATTTTAATAGTTTTAAAACCTCTTTAATCACCAATTCGACTTTAATCGGCCGTAACTCTTGTTCTGCTTGACGACTGAATGTTAGAATCTGTTGGACAAGCTCCCTGGCTCTATGAGATGCTGATATAATTTGATTTATGTCATCTATTAATGGATTGTTTTGATCAAGCTGCATCACAGCCATTTCAGCATATCCAAGAATTGGGGTCAAAATATTGTTAAAGTCATGAGCAATGCCTCCTGCAAGAGTTCCGATTGCTTCCATTCTTTGAGATTGTCTCAACTGAGATTCGATTTTTTGTTTTTCACTAATGGCTTGCCTATGCTTCATTACTTCTTTTTCTAAAGCAATATTTGTATTAAATAGCTCCTGCGTCCTTTTTTTCACTTTTTCTTCTAATTCAATATTTGATCTTTTTAACGCGTTTTCCGCCAATTTTCTTCTTGTGTTTGTCAAAACAAATAACCAGGAAAACGTTCCCAACAGAATTATTAAAAACAGATCTGTAAAAATGAGAGCTAATACGAATTTATTGTTTTCTTTGTGCAGTTCATCCGGTAGAACATGACACATGATGGCCCAAAAAAAATGATCAGAACTCAAATTTGTTACACTTTTTTGAAATGGGTCAGGAGACCCGCTGCTGAATTTTATACCTTCTTTTAGGGGAAATACTTTAACAAATGTAATCAGACCGTCCTGGCTGAATATTTGTCCATTTTCATTTTTAATAATTTTTTGCCAGACATCTGGAAATTGATTCTGTATTCTTTTCTCATTACGATCCTTGAGCATAAAACCCCATTCATTTTCAGCCTGCATTCCCTTAAGCCAATACCCTTCGGAATTGGTCATCATCAGATGGCCTGGAGACTTAGAGGAAAGTTTTACCAAATCATCAATGAGCTTTTTACCAAGATAATTTAAAATAAGAACGCCTTGTTTTTCATTATTTTTATCAAAGATGGGGATCCCAAATCGTATCATTGGCTTAAAAGGTTCTTCTATTTTACCTTTTTCAATATTAAGGTCCAAAGGAGACATAAAAATTTCACCTTTACCCAGACGATAGGTGTCTTTAAAATAATACCGTTTGCCTTTGAATTGTAATTGAGCCGCAGGAACCAGAAAGGGTTTGTTTCCTCTCAGGTCAACACGGATTATTTCCATACCGGTTTTATCCAGTACTCTAATTTGATCATAAATTCCTTTATATTTGCTGAAAATCAGAAAAATTGCCGACATATGCGATATAGAATTTTGAGATTTCTGAGTGAGAACATCATGCAATGCTGGATCTGCAGCAATTATATTGATGTCAGAAATAATTGATTTAGTTGTCTGTTGAATAAATTCTTTTTGCATGACCAATGAGTTTATTTCTCTGGCCTTTAAAACTTCTTCTTGTGTTTTTATGAATTGAAAATAATAAACCACCCAGGAAAGCAGAACTAAAATAAGAACAAAAGGCAAAAAAATTACTAAAAATTGTTTTATCAGGGCCTTCTTACGAATGGGCAATCGATTATTCATCAATCTTCCTTATAATAAAATTACTTATAATTCATTCCATGATTTCTATTTGTTTTTAATTTTTTCCCTGAGATAAGCTTTAAGATATCCTTGTATATTATTAAGATATAATCACAAAGTGTCCGAAAAAAATTGTACGAGTCAACTCATTTTTTTAGAAGAGTCTTTTTCCAGATTGCCTAAAAATTAACGTTTAGTTCACAACCTTGTCTGAGTGCAACCGATTTTATAATAGGCAAGAGGAAAGCGGGAGTAAGGCGGTCATCCCGCGCCCGGCGTCCTGGTTCGATGCTAATCAGCCGCACGGCTTTTTGTGTCAGCCGGACTCGCCTTGACTTGGAGGCAAACCTTTTTTATCCTTGCCTGTACACCTTGCCAAATCATATTACGGAGACGTTACATGTTTTATAGAAAAATGCCGAAAACAAATGAACGATTGTCTGCCCTATGCTTTGGGTGCATGCGTCTGCCCGTGCTCACAGACGGCCAGATAGATAAAAAAAGGGCCATTGCCCAGATTCGCCACGCCATTGAAGGATAAGTAAATGCTTTCTTGCCTTTTGTCAAGAAACAGCTAAAATTTTTTTATAACTCTGGAAAATATGCCCCCGTCCCAGGAAGGACACAACATACTGTGTCCTTCCTGGGACGGGGTAAAGAGCTGTTCGGAAAGAAAAATAGGCATTAGCCGTGAAGAATAATTATTGTTAAAATAGACCGGGAAAACTAAAATATGACTGAATTTGAGTATAGGAAACCTGTAATCCCACAACTCAATTTTAAAAATATCAGCTCCAAAAGGTGTCAAATACTATAATCAGAGAGCCTGAATTGCCATGATCTGAATGATCCACATAGGTCGATTCAAGAATATAAACTGGTTCTACCTCAGGTGGATCATGGTTACGGATATCCAAAAGATTTAGATGTTTTAAACATCTGATCTATTATTTCAAAATCATCAATAATAGAGATTGTTTTCATTTGCCCTTGACATTTTGGGCACACAAGTGGATTATTTTCATAAATTTTTTGAATTAACCGAGCCCAATTCTGCCTTGCTTCATTAGAAGACGTATCATTTGGCAAGATTGTAAGGATATCATCAACATCTGCCTTCTTTCTCATCCCCCGGGACTTGTTTGAAAAATAGCCGTAATATCTCACAGTATGCTCATATCTTCCGGGAATATGTGTCACCAACTTGGCAAGCCAGTCCAAAGCATTGAAAACTTTCCTGGATTTTCTGTTTTTCGATATGTAAATAACTTTGGTAACACCATCATCAAATTTTTCTGCCGGGACATAAACCATTCTTTCCTGGGGCACGAAGTGAAGCTTTAGCGTTCAAAACAGGCACGAATGATATATCTTGCCAGGTTGCCAAGTCCGGCTTTATCATCAGATTCAATTTTATCACCAATAGACACGTTAAAACCTGAATGATGCCATGAAAGCCTGTTTTCTGCTAATCGCCCTTGTGGTGCTGGTGGCCAATTTGATTGTGGAGATTCTCTATGCCTATCTGGATCCGAGGATTACCTATTGACCTGTCGGCAAAAGGGGTAAAAGAAAAGGGATGTTTGTGCTGAAAAAATCATTATATTCGACGTTTTTTTGTTCCCCATATAAATCCCGTGTATGATCCCATGACGGGTATTGATACCGATATCAAGTCTCTAAATTTTTTTTAAAACTATATTCAATAATGTATTGTTGGTGACTTTATCGTGGCAGATGAACCCATCTCCATGCTGGATGCCATTGCCATCCAATTGTTCCAATTGTTAACCGATATCCGGAAAAGATTTGATATGATTTTTTTGTTTATCACCCATAATCTGGCCGCTGCAAACTATTTGTGTGACAAGATTGCCGTGATCCATGAAGGACATCTTGTGGAGGTGAATACGGCTGATAAGATTATCTAGCACCCGGAACACCCCTATACCAAAAAACTTATCCAGGTTCAGCCCGGCTTTAATTTTGGCGGGAGACGGGGATAAAACGATCTGCCAGGGCGTCATATTTTGATGGACAAGAAGTGGTGAAATCTGAAATAGATTTTTTTTGATGGCCAATGAGAAGGGCGGTTGCATAAAATCGAAACAGCTCCCAGGGGTTGTCTTGGGAGTGGAGAACTTGTGAAACAAGGATTTTTTTTTTGTATTTTTTTTGCAGGCCGGCGGTTTCCTCCCTAAGGAGAAATGCGATGATGCCAGTCTTTACGGGGTGTCGTTCCACAAAACAACCAACGGCAGCCAGGAAAAATGAGAGGGCGCAACGCTTTGATTCTTCGAGCACTTCTTTGTTGCAAAATTCCAGGTGGGCCATGAGCTTTTTTCTATAGAGCTGTTTTCTGTCAGCATCCGTTCCATATTCGCTCTGGGACAAAATTTCTTTTTTGAGCCGCGCTATCACCGATGGGATAATTTTTTTTCTCTGGCGCCTAGGCGTGTCTTCAAATATGGAAAAATATTCCTTAAGACTTCTCATGCCAGGCGGCGTTAGGGCATCGGACCCATTATCAAGTAAAAGGGTTTCCACCTGGACATCCAAAAGTTTGGACAAAAAAAATGGTTTCTTTTCTTTTCCAACAACTTCAAGGGGTTTGAAATAATCCACAAGCAAGGCCTGTCTGCCAATTTTCTTTACGGGGAAGAAGGCTGTTTCTTTGGTGATAGGCAGTTTCTTATGGCCGAAGGGATGTAGACCGCTTGTGAAGGTAGGGATGATGATGCAGGCCCCTTCAGGGGTTATTTCTGTTCCATATCCATCGGTGATGGAGGGTTTGACAGAGATAAAGTCTTCGTCTAATCCAGCCGGGATGAGCAGATCCTTTGAGGCGTGTTGCTTGGGTATGGACTGGTTTATCTGGGCTTCCAGGGCGTAGATTCGTGCGCGGTTTCGGTCGGTGAGGCTGACGGAAAGATTGATATCCATTTTTATCAAGGCTTTTAAAAGGTTCTCTTTGCCCCTTGGGATTTTGGTCAGCAGACTAAAGGCAGGAGGGGCGTCCAAACCGGATAAAATATCTCGAAGATCTTTGGCGGCATCTTCCCAGTCCAAAGGATCCGACGCTCCGTATAATGCAAGGTCGGTATTCCCGGAAGTTATGAGTTTTTTTAGGATGGTTTCGGTGGCATCCTTGGAAAAATGGGACCGGATTTTGGGCAATGCCCATTCATTGCACCGCCTGCAATAATTGCTGCACCCCGAAGTCATCTGAAAGGTGATGGCATTGGCAAATAAAAGTTTTTCCTGCCAGGACGATAGATGAAGACGTCTTCTCCAGTTGTCATAGTCCACAACCCCCGGGTGGGCGGACTGTTCTTTTACATTTTTCCGGATTAAAGATTGCAGTCCTTGGTATTTGTCCAAAATTTGATTTGAACAATGGGCAAGGAGAAAGGGTTTAAATTGTTTGAACGCCACCTGAATCTGACGCAGATATTTCTCATCTGTTTCACCGAGTCCGTCTGCTTTTTTCCCGGCATTTTTTAAAATTAATTCATAAATGGTTTCTGCACGGGAACCATTGCGCTCATACAAAGCCGCAAGAAACTCATTTTTTTTTTCTTCAAAAAAAGAATCCGGGCAGTCAGAAAAAATGGCTGCCGTGGGTGAGGCTGAAGGTGCTTTGGGCTTGTTTTGTTTCATGATTTCCAATGATTCACAAGGTTATAAAACAGGGAATAGGACTGAAAAACAAACAGGGGAGCTCCTTTTGAAAAAAGCTCCCCTGTTTCATGTGTTACGGTTTTTGTCACTGCTATCTTGGCATCATTTAAAGGACTAGCCGCGAACCTCTTCTTTAACCGTGGTTGCAAGCTTGTACAAAATGGTCAGAACCATAAAGCCTGTGGCATAGACGGCCAGGGTGATCATGATTTCCTTGCCCGTGGGGGCATACTCTGTCACATGGTGCAAGGGAGAGGGGACAAATCCGCCGGATATCATGCCCAGCCCCTTATCGATCCATGCACCGACAACAATCATGGCGCAGGTAACCGGTAACAGGGTATGGTTGTTTCTCAATTTTGGTATGAGCAGAAAGATGGCACCTGTTCCCATGAGCGCCAGGCTGCTCCACATCCAGGGAACCAATGCCGTGTATCCGTGATATCCGAACAGCAGATATTGGAGATGGGCCTGGTGACCGGGGATACCTGAATAGAACACCACAAAACATTCACAGGCAAAAAAGAAAAGGTTGGCAATGATGGCATAGCAGACAATCTTTGACAGGGTCTGCATGGCATCCCAGCCCGGATCAAATTTGGTGAATTTTTTGATAATATAGCAAAGAATGATCAAAAAAGCAGGTCCCGCCGCAAATGCAGATGCCAGAAACCTGGGTGCCAGAACTGCGGTCAGCCAGAACCCACGTCCTGGAAGGCCACAATACAGATAGGCTGTTACCGTATGGATGCCGATGGCAAATGGAATGGACAGATAAATCAAGGGTTTTGTCCATGCCGGCGGCTCAACCTGATTTCTTTCAGCTTCCAGAACCTTCCACCCAATGACGATGTTCAAAATAAGATACCCCTGTAAAACGAGCATGTCATAGAAAAGCATTGATCTGGGGGATGGGTATAATAATACGTTCAACATCCGGGTGGGCTGGCCTAAATCCACAACGATGAACAAAATACACATGATCAGCGCGCCGACTGCCAGAAATTCTCCCAGGATGGTGATTCGGTGAAATTTTTCATAGTCATGGAGATAAAAGGGAATGACCACCATGACCCCCCCTGCGGCAACCCCCACAAGATAGGTAAAGTTGGCGATATAAAATCCCCAGGACACATCCCGGCTCATGCCGGTGATCATCAGCCCGTTGGTGAACTGGTCTATATAGACCACTGCCCCTGCTCCCATTACAGCGAGCAGAAAGCCTATCCATAACCAATAATTCTTACTTCCTTTAATAGCTATTTCAAGCATACTCGCTCCCCTTACATGACATAGTAAACAGAAGGCTCTGTACCCAGAGACTGTTTACGTCTGATTGTATAATGTTCGTTTAAAAGTGCCCGAACCTCGGATTCAGGATCCTCGAGATCGCCCACCACAATTGCACCTTCGCTAGCCTCAACACAATGGGGTTGTTCTCCTTTGGCAAGCCTTTCAGAGCAAAGATTGCATTTTTCCACCACCCCTTTGGTACGGGTGGGGAAGGTTGAAACCGTCTCGTCAATAAACGGTCTTGGATCCCTGAAGTTAAAGCTTCTTGATCCATAGGGGCAGGCTGCCATACAAAAGCGGCATCCGATACAACGGTGGTAGTCCATCAGGACAATACCGTCTTCTCTTTGGAATGTCGCCTGGGTCGGGCAGGCTTTAACACAGGGGGCATTTTTGCAATGGTTACAGGTTACCAGAAAGGGAAGGTCATGGAACTTTTCCGCAAGAAATTCATCTTCCTTGTCAGGAAACCCATTGTGAAATCCTTCTTCCCAGATCCACTTGATCTCCTGTTTGTGGTTGACAGGGCGGGTGTTGGGAAATTTGTCCTCGTCCACTTCATGGTTAAAATCTGGTACATTGTGGGCTTTGTGACAAGCTGCGACAATATTTTCAACCACTTCATCGTTAAGTTTATTGGTATCGATGACCATGCCCCAGCGGTGGGCGGTGAGTACTTCTTGGTTTTTGCCTTTCACCGCCTGGGCAGTCCCATGGGAATCAGATGCAGCAAAATTCATTGCTGGAGCAGCACCCAATCCGATGGCAGCAATACCTGCTACTTTAAGAAAGCTTCTTCTGCTCTTTTCCATCATTTGATCTCCTTGGGGTTTGTGTGACATTCCCAGCAATAGGGATCAACCGATGCATAGGTATGACAGCTGTCACAAAATTTTTCTTTGTCTTCATGGCAACCCAGACAGGAATTTTCCCCTGTGGATAGGCTCATGTTAAAGGTATGGCCATTGACCCCCGTATACAGTCTGTCGGCATCCCTGACAACGGAATCTCTCCATTCATCCAGCAAAGACATGTGGTTGGCTCTCATGTCATATTTGTCCAGCACACATTTTTTCTCAGTCTTGGCCTTGCCCAGTAGTTCCGGCTCCGGTGCTGCCTGGGTGAGTGTTACCATATTGAACCAGAAGGGAGAGAGAATGGCGATGACAAAGATTGCAAGCCCTGCGATAATATAATTTTTATTCATTATTCATCCTCCTCCTCGCAACCCGGCAAGGGTTCCATTCTCAGGTCCTGGGTTCTGTTCTTTTCACCCGGGAGAATCAAGGCATTTCCCACCAGCTCATGGATGCCGTATACTTCAACGTCCGGTACCCAGTATTCACACAGGGTGGTAAGCGCGGCCCTGTCAATGGCACAGATGGTGCCCATGGTGTTGACGCCGTATTTTTCATGGACATGCTTGAGGGCATTGGCCCGGGGTAGCGCTCCTGCCATTCTCAATTCCATGTTTTCCCCGGCATTAAGGCCTGATCCGGAACCGCAGCAAAAGGTTTGCTCACGAATGGTGTTGGGGGGCATTTCATAAAAATTATCACAGACATTTTCGAGGACATAACGGGGTTCGTCTAAAAGACCCATTCCCCTGGCCGGGTTACACGAATCATGAAAGGTCATGATGCGGTTGGAATTTCGGCTTTTGTCCAGCTCCAGCTTGCCGTGTTTAATCAGATCTGCTGTGAACTCGCAGATATGAACCATCTTGGTGGAACGGGCATTTTCAAAAACCGTTCCTGTGATGGGGTTTGTTGGCACTTCCATGAAGTTGGCAGGGCCGTTCATGGTGTCCATGTACTGGTGGATTACCCGCCACATGTGGCCGCATTCTCCGCCAATGATCCATTTGACGCCCAGTCGTTCGGCTTCCAGATACATTTTAGCATTGAGGCGTTTCATGGTTTCGTGGGAGGTAAAAAACCCGAAGTTACCGCCCTCGGAAGCATAGGTGCTCCAGGTAACATCCAGTCCATATTTATCTTTGAGATATTTGAACAAAATGAGATATCCCTGGCAGGTGTAAGTGCCTGGATCGGCGAACACATCGCCAGAAGGGGTTATAAAAAGAATATCCGCCCCTTTTTTTTGGAATTCTGGGGTGCAGTCCACGCCGGTGATTTCTTCAATATCTTCCACAAAAAATTCGAGCATGTCCTTGAAGGCATGGGGCTGAATCCCCAGATGGTTACCGGTCTGGTAACAATTGGACACAGGGGTGGCAATCCAGTCGATATTCAGTCCGATCAGATTGAAAAGCTCCCTTGCCATGATGGTGATTTCCGCCGTATCAATCCCATAGGGGCAGAAAACCGAGCACCGACGGCATTCGGTACATTGGAAAAAATAGTACCACATCTCCTTGAGCACGTCCATGGTCAAGGGGCGACCGCCGCCAAGGCGGGCACCGCCCGGGATTTTGGCAAGGACTTTTCCCGCAGTGGTAAAATCATTCCTATAAACGCTTCTTAAAAGCTCAGCTCTTAAAACCGGCATGTTTTTAGGATCGCCGGTTCCAAGGAAAAAATGACATTTGTCAGCACAGGCGCCGCAGCGGACACAGACATCCATGAATATTTTGAAGGTCCGAAAGCGTTCCAGTCTTTCCTTGATACCCTCATGGATAATCTGTTGCCAGTTTTCCGGCAGTTTCCAATCGTCATCCAGGGGGTTCCAGGATCTGGCATTGGGTAGCCCAAGTGTTTCAACACTTTCCGCTTTTGCCGCATAACAATACATCCCGGGTCTGATCTGGACGGATTTGGTGGTGTCCATCCAATTGCCTGATCCCGGGCTATAATCTATCTTATCTAATGCTTCATCCGGTGTAAGTTCGTCAGACATTTATTACTCCTTCTTATCCACCGGCAGCCCGGCTTCAATCATTTTTTCTCTGAAGTGATCTTCATACTGTGGATATGTATGGGTTTCCACATCATAGTTCCAGGGGTTCACATGTCTTTTGGCCCGGGTGTCATTGGCCATGTTTCGAGTGGGGCTTAAAAATACGCCGCCCGCGTGCATGAGCTTGCTTGCCGGGAAGTATGCGAAAAGAATGCTTACCATGAATACATGACTATAAAAAAGACCGCCCACCCCTTCAGGGATTACCGGTGCAAAGGTTGCAAGACCCATGGTAAGGGTTTTGATACCGATGATATCCACCTTGGTGAAATAGCGCATGGCAATGCCGGTGGCGGCAATACCGATGATCAGGAACAAGGGGAAATAATCGGCTGCCTGGGAAATATAGGTGACCTTGGTATCGAAAATTCTTCTGCCCAGCAAAAACAAGGTGGCTGCCAGCAGGACCACGCCGGACAGAAAAAGCCCTGGCAGACCCAGTTGAACAATGCCATCAAAGTATTCCAGCCATCCAAGACAGGAGGGAACAGGCGAGGTAAAAAACCTGAAGTGTCTGAGGACAACGACCAGAAAAGAATAATGGAAGGCAAGGGCCCCCACCCATAGAAAAATTTCCCATGAATAAGAGAGACGGTTGGATACGTTTCGATTAAATGCTGCCTTTGTGTTGCGAAACAACGACCTGAAAAGAAAAATTTCAAGCACCATTCGCACAAAGACACCCGTTTTTGTATCAGGGTTGTCAATGCAGTTCTGTTTTATCCAGGGTAGGGATTTTTGCTGGCCGCAGGTTGTGGGAATCCTGAACGGTACAGCAGAAGATGCCCATCCCATGACCTTGGCAACAAAGCCAACCAGAAAGGCAAGAACCGCAAGGTAGGGAAATACTATCCCAAAGAACCACTGCAGTCCTGCTCCCTCAACCCCTGTATAGGCCACTAGAAAAAGCAGAAAAACAGTTGTAAGGGGGATCAAGTACTTTTGATTCATATTATAACCACCTCGTTATTTTTGTATGACACATTTCAAATTGGTCATACATGTTAAAATTTTTTAGAGCCAAGGAGTTCTTCTTCCGTGAGCTCTGCTACTAAACCTGCCCTCTCAAAGGCCCTGTGAATGCGTCTTTTGCTTTCAGTTGACTTTAAAAGGAATATTTCTTCTTTACATTTCATGAATTTATCGAATCCCGCCAGGGCAATGTGATCCACGATATGGTCAAATTGTCTCAGCTGGGACGCCTCCAGAAATTTTTCACCTATTTTTTTGAGGGCGAATATGAAACTGACCGCATCCGAGGCATCAAATGCCTGGACTGCCCTGATCCGAATAACCGGGTCAAGTGCCTTTTCAAGAAGGCTTTCCGTATACTCGTCTGCGATCAGATCAAGAACATCCTCAAGGCTTTCCCGGGTAACTGCCCCCACGGGGTTATCAAATCGGTTGGAATCTTTTCCCAGAATTCTGGCGCTGTCTTTTGGGTAGGTATTAATGGTGGCCGTGAACCATTCTTTTAATAAAGGGCTCTTATTTTTTTTGATCGTCTGTTTTATATCCATTTCTCTCAACTATTATATATCTTAAGTAATTTGTATCCGTAATTGTTAGAAGGATATAAACTTACTTAAATTTTATGTCAAGGGTAAAAGCGGTTTAAACTGCAATCACAAACCGATTCCAGACCAGGGTAACCGGCCCTGTCCTGGCAGTGTTCCATGTGTTTTTCCCTGCCAGTATTTGGGTATCCACAAAATAGGTAAATTATGGTATCATTTGTATAAAAAGGGCAAAGCAATTTGTTAAAACATGAGGTATTAAACCAGGGACAGATGTTATGATGGACCGATATTACAAGGAGCGGTTTCATGCTCAGAAGCGCCTGATCAGAAAAATTGCCCCCCTCATGGCGGTCAACGAAATCATTGAAACGGTCAGGGCAGAACTTCGGACGTTGATTCCTACTGCCATGGAAGTCTGTATTCTTTTGTTGGATCCCGAGGCCAAGCAGTATACCAGTTCCTTGCAATGTGCGCTTTATGAAAGGCCTGTGGATTGTCAATCCTGTAAGCGGGACAGGCCTGCGGTTAAAAAAGCCATTAAAAACAAGAAAGCTGTGGTGGTTTCCCAGAGCGAACCGGTCAGAAGGGGTGATAATTCACTTGTGTCCGTGGGGCCGGAATATGCCATGCCCGTGTTTGTGGAAGGACGGGTTCTTGCCGCTGTCAGCGTGGTGATCCAGCCCCTTACCCGGTATACCCGGAGAGATTTTTTTCTGATCAAAGATTTTGCCGATATTCTGGGGACCATCATTTTGAATGCCAAACGCCAATGGGAGATGACCCAGGAGAAAATTTCCATCAGCCGGATGCTGACCAACCTGTCTCCCTTTGTTCCGGAATCGGTTCGGCACATGGTCCGTAAAAATCCCGACCTTTTAACCCGGGAAAAGGAACGAAGGGATATCAGCGTTTTGTTTCTTGACCTGGAGGGCTATACCCGTCTTTCCATAAGTCATCCCGAGGTTGAAGTCAATGGGATTATTGAACGAATGTTTTCCAGTTTTGTGGATCCCATTCACCGCTCCCACGGGGATATCAATGAAACTGCTGGTGATGCTCTTATGATTATTTTTAAAAACCATGATGCACGAACCAATGCCATTAATTCGGTCAAGGCTGCCTTTGAAATTGCCGAACGAAATAGAACCATTAATCAGTCTTTTTCAAAGGACATGGATTCAACCATGGGTCCCATTGACGTGAATATTGGCATCAATTCCGGTTCTGCCCTTGTGGGGATGACGCGGTTTACCGGATCATTGGATACCCGCATGACCTATACGGCCAGCGGAACAGTGACCAACATCGCCTCCCGTCTTTCCGATTATGCCAAGGGGGGTGATATTCTCATCGGGGAAAATACCCAGAAAATGATCCAGGGATTATGGCCGGTATACGGTTTGGGGCCCTTGGTCCTGAAAGGATTGGAAACCCCGTTACAGGTTTTTTCTTTACTCAGGTCCCCTGGCAATTGATTTGAATGCCACTATTGGAAAAGAAAAAGGGTTAAAAGCTTGTTGCTCTTAACCCTTGAAATCTTTGGTGTTGGCGGAGAAACAGGGATTCGAACCCTGGATGGAGTATAACCCCCATACCCGCTTAGCAGGCGTGAAAAACCATTTTATGCATATCTCTGGGTTTTTGTGTGTTTGGGGCAAAACGCTTATCTGTCAATACTTTTGTGTGGCTTAAGGTTGTCGGTTATTAGCTGCATTTGTACTTTCTCAGTAAAAAAGGACAGACAAAAGGACAGACTAAATATCCCCCACAGACGGATAGGCAATAAGCTTTTTCTGGCCAGCTGGCTTCTCCTGTTCCGCCTCAAAATCATCCAAGGCACTCAGGCCCCTGGTGGTATCCATATCAACAATTGATTTTAAATATGTATCTGTAGTTGATGCCCGCTTATGCCTTAATATTCTTTGCATTTCAGCAACCGTATAGCCACAGTTTAAAAAAAGATGAGCCGCAACATGGTGACGGATAGCATGGAAACCAAATGATTTTGTCTGACGTTCCATTGGCAATGGCTGATCATCCTCAGAGTTAATCCTTTTAAATAGTCTGGGCATAACATTGTCCAGGGTATATTTACTAAGGCGGTCACCATCGCCCCCGGGAAAAACGTATTCACTTTCTATAGTTGCACACCGTCTGCGCAAAATTTCGTAAAGGGAATCATTCATATCAACAAAAGAACCATCCAAGGAACTGCCTTTTCTCTTTCTGGTATAGAACCACACCTTTCTGTTTTTAAAATCACAGTCTGTTTTTTTGAGTCTCCGGATTTCAATGGACCGGGCAAGGGTATGATAGGCTGTCCGGATTAGATCTTTTTCAAACGCATTGGCAACGGTAATGATTTTTAAAATATCTGTTTTGGGCGGCACATACTTCTTGAATTCTGTTTCAGGATATCTCTCAATAGGTGTGATTGGATTCGTGCTAATGAATTGTCTTTTTTCCATCCATGTGAACAGGGTTGAAAATTCTCTAAGACTCCGGTTCGCTTTTTTCCCGCCATGGTTTTCATAGGTGTGATCCAGGAAATCTTCAATATCAATAGTCTGAATCGGCAACGCCGGATCCTGACCCCAGAATTCAATAATGTCTTGAATCAGTTTTGTTTTGTATCGCAGGGTGTTTATCCCCTTGCACCGGGTTTGAACCTGCTTAAGGTATGGCGTGGATGCCTTTGAGAAGGTGAAAGGGATCGTTGTTTGTTTCGGGTAAACCTGGGCGTCTATGACCTCCTGCCAATGATTTCTTTCCCACTCCTCTGCATCCCGCTTGAGCGGGAAACCGCTCGTGGCTTTCCTGTATTGAAAAGAAATTTTGTCTTGGCCGTGGGGTTTCCACCGTGGCAACTCTTCCAGGTGGGCGAAGTGCGGTCCGGTTAGAATTTTCTTGACCACTCCCACCCAGCACTTTTTTTTTTCGTCTCGATACGGCATGGTGTTTATTGTAATCCCTGTCAATGAGGAATTGTAAAACATCCTCAATGATAAACCTTGCTGATTTTGCATTGCTCCCGGTGCCTATAAAAATATGAGGGTATTGTTTCCAATTTTTATAAAGCGTCCCAACAGAACAACTCAATACATCAGCAAGGCCATGGATGTCAACTATGTATGGGCAGGGAGGGGACAAGTTTTAATCCTATGCCGCCGCCCGGCGCAAATACTCTTCATGTCTCTGTTGGTTTCGTTCACCCTCGCAAATAGAGCACCGATAATTCTTGCCTGGGCTCTGATTTTTTAGGGGCTTTGATCTCCGGATTTCAAATCTGCCACATATACAGCGGCATACCCATTGGGAGCCAGCTTTTGTTGTTTTACTCCGGGCATAGCCGATAACCTGCAGACCGGAAAAAACCATACCGGAGAGGTCGTGTTTAGAGTCCCCGGGAAAGGGGAGGGTGCTGAAATAATTTGCTGAATTTGCCGGGTGTCCCGGGGTTGGTATGATCATTGTTCCTCCTTTTTTTGCTGAAAACTTATTATATTATTAACCGGATTTTGGTATCCATTCATTAATGCTAACAAAAGACAGCTTTTGACAGCTTTGTATAGCTTTCTGGACATCCTGATTTTCAGCCGTATCTTCTGTATGAATTTTAAAAAGGAGTGAAAGATGAAGATTGAAATCCCGGAAGGAACAGACAATATTTTAAAGGGAAAAATTGAAAACAGGTTGAAAGATGCGTTAGCTTCTGGCAGTTTAAAGCCTTTCAATGACAAGCATCCTAAAGGTATTATAATAAAAATTGATGATATTATTTTAAATAATAATAAAACCTCTATTGCTAAAGGTTCAATTTTAGTCCCGGGAACGAACGAGATATGTAGATTTAACATTCTAAGTGAAAACATGGCGAGATATACTGATGCTAAAATTATAATCATTGACTGCACACAGACAATATAAGATAAAAATTCATATTCCCTCCAGGGCGGTTAATACATTAGAATGCTTCAATTCTTTCCCCCAGGATGTCAGAATACCGCTTCATTGCCGAGTATTGCTGCATTAACCGTTCTTGCTCATCCCCGGCCAAATTCAAAAAAGGTTTGGAGCCCAAGAAGGCAAAAAGGCCTTTCATTTTTTTATCGAGTTCCGCTTTTTCTGTTACAACTCTTTCTTGATAATCTTCCATTTTTTATCTCCATATATTATTAACCGTAGTGTTTTGCCTACCTAACTATTCTTATGTTTTTATAATGGTGCCACCGGAGTTTTACATCTGCATATGTGCGAAATAGATATGAAAAGCTTGGCCATTCATCAAACGTCCAATCCGGTCCACCTGTCTCTATTATTTTTTTCACTAATCTGCGGCTGCTTATGACAAGTTTTAACTGTGCCATTTTCTCCCTCCTAACTGTACATTAATAGATTATCAAAAATACTGCCGGTCAACCGTTCCTTGACAGTTTAAAATAAATTAATTAACATTGTCAGTGCATCCGTTTGGGTGCGGTACGATTCTTTTGTTAGGCCCGGGAGATTCTGGCCGAGTCTTCCGGGCCGTTTTTTTCAATTTTCCTCCTTTTCAAAAACCAGCGGTAAAGTCTTCCACCGTTCCGCCATCACATAAACAGGATCAAGGTTGATTGCCGGATCCCCTTCCTCATGAAGACGGATACACATTGCTATGAGCTGCACAATTTCTTTGTCCAGTTCTTCATAAGTGCCTTTGCCTTCATAAAGATTCAGTGCAGCCTTAACCACTTCCCCGTGTTCCTCGGTCAGAGCATGGAGAAGATGCGCTGGATCCGGGAACAATGTCCGAGCTCTGGCCGTTTCTAACTGCGCCGCTGTTAATAGGTTTTTTTCCATGATGCTTTATCTCCTCTTAAGTTGATTTTATTTGGGATCCAAACACACCTTTTTTAACGATGCTGCCTGGTCCCATCTTTTTTTCTGGTGATGCCGGATCCGGCAGACAACCAACCAGTGCATGAAAAATTGCATTCCTTTCCATGGCCGGTGTTCTTAATAGCCTTGCGACCCACCGGTCTCTTTTCTTTTTGATCCGTTCACGGTCCCTAAAGGTGTTCCCCAGATATGAATAGTCATGAAGCTTTTCCGGGGCAGGATAGTTAAACCAAAGCCATTCGGTTGCCATCCCATGTCTGGTTTGAGCTTCAAAGGAATGAGAATTCCATCCCTGCAGCATCTCTGAATATAACGATGACCAATAGCCGGAAACCATGACCATGCAAGGAAGGTATTTTAATATGTCCAGCAGCGTCAGGTGATCCCGGGTTGTATATTCGAAATCATAAAGTTTTCCGCCTTTTCTGGTTTCCATGAGATACGGAGGATCCACATAAACGAATTCATTCCCGGTAAATTTATATTTCTTGAGGAAGCTGCTTGCATCATCATTTATGAATGAAAAAGATTGCTCCCCATCACCACTCGGTATTTCTGGTGATACGGTACCGGATCCTGCACCATTGTTTTTGACGTGTCCGGCCGATTTTAATTTTGCCCGGGCCGGTACCGCTTTTTTGGTGGTGTTGGATCCCCTGGGTGCATCTGATGTTTTGGTGATGTCAGCTCGAGTCCAGCACTCGATTACTTTCGGATCCAAATCAATCCCGATATTTAGTGGTGCCGGCCGTTTATGTCTCAAAATTGAACCAGCCCCTAAATGAGTTTCGATATAAACATCATGTGGGGGGATCAGATTGATGATTTGTTGATAAACACCGGATCCACCTTTTCCACCAGGATAAGTCGATCGGTTATCTTTAATTTTGATGGTGCTGGTCATAATCATTATTTTTGTCGATGCTCCCGGACGTATCTTTGTTTTTGGTGATGCTTCAGGGACATATCCCTACCTCCCTGCCTGGGGTTGATTCTCAAGCTCACGAATCATCATGGCACGCTGTACATATTCATCATCAGGCAGACCAGGCACCCAAAAACGGCATTTGTAGCCATCTTGGAATGTTACTTTCACGACCGAATCCTGGCCGACTTCTGGGTCTTCTTGGGTTCGGTCTACAATACCTAACATCTATGCAGCCTCAAACTGATCAATCAACTTGTCAGCTCTGGAAGGTTCTGGCGGAGCCATCGGTGCAGCCTCTTTCGGGATAAATTTTTTCATAGAGGGGTGGCTCACCAGCAGAGTCTTGATGGTTCTGAATTTGTCCACCCGGACCATATAGGCCTCAACCGTCTCGTTTATTTCACACTGGATATGGTTATGGCTTCGATATGCAAGGACGCAAAGATCAATTGTTGCCTGGTCTGACTTTATTAAGTCCACAAGATATGAATCATTTGGGCCCCGGTTTTGTGTTTCGATAGCCGGATCAGGATCTATAACAAGACCATTTCTTCGGTCGCTATACCACGTTTTGTGGACTTCTCCTTTTTCTGAAACGGTGATACTGAAGCTGGAATGAGAATAAGTAAGACTATATTTCTTGAGAACTTCCATATCTTTTTCCGGGCATGCATCCAAGGCCAATGCTCTCAGCCTTTTGATGATCTGTTTTATCGTTGATTTGAATTCCTTGCCTGGAATGGATTTCTCCATTTTAGCTGTGACAGAAGACTCAATTTTCCCCCGGATTTCTTTTTTTAATTCATTGTTCAGATATCTTGTTTTCATAGGTTCCTCCCGTAAATTAAATTACATAATTAGTTGATTTAAATGCCGTGCCTTCAACTCTTAAAAATCCAGCATTTAAAAGTTTTGTTTAGTGATTTGCTCCAAACCGATTTATTTTTTTCAACAAATTTATATTTCTTGCAGGTAGGCAAAAGTCGTTTCAGCTGGGTCATGTCCGTAACCTCCTGATTGTTTGCCACGCACATTCCTCGGAAATTATTTAGGTTGATGGCGATCAAGTCTTTATCTTGGGAAAAATTTAGGCTATTTCCATTTCCCATTTCAGAATTAATGTAATGAAATGTTTCCCAGAACTTTTCCACAATGGGATGATCGGTTTTAACCCGATCTTGCCGATCCAGAGCCCGGCTCCCCAGGTAGGAAATGAAATCCTGAAGCATGGTATCTGTAAAATTGGGAAAAATGATCTGCAGGGCATGGGCAAAGGCCGCCACTTGGGCATGGCATTTAATAATTCTCTGGTGGGTGACGTCACCCTCCTCAAGCGCTTTTTCCATGGGGGTAAAGGCCCGGAAATAGGTATCAAGGATTTTCTTTTCATTTTTTAGGGCCAGTTCAAGGAACCCGCCTACGTCCCCAACGGTTTGCCGTTCAAACCATCGGGCAGTCTCCCGGGTACTGGTGGTGTGGTGCTTTCTATCTGCGTGGCAGTGGACGATCCTGGACAATATGGATTCTTCCCCGTCAACTTCGGCATTCTGACTGAACACCAGGGTGCCCATGAAACGTTGTGCCTTTGTATTGTTGTTCCGGGTTGCCACACCAAGGGTGCCGGTAGCACGGCCATTGAATAATTCCTTAAGGGTTTCAAAGTTGAACTGGGTGGCGTGTTTGTCTTTGCCTCCGGACCGGTCCGATTCGATAAGAACAACAGGGAAATTGGAAATCTGGCCAAATTCCCTTCGCTGTCCGGCTGGAGTGCTATTGACCACGTTGAATCCCTCGTAATCTTCACGGCCCAACAGTTTCCAACAAAATTCCAGGACGGTGGATTTCCCAGCCCCGGCATCACCTGTGAACTCCAAAAAAGGAAAACTTTTATGTTTGAGCCGAATCTGCTGTGCAAAAAGACTGCCTAACCAGAAGGCCAGCACTGCCAGCCCCTGGAAATTGAACGCCTTGATATAATTTGGAAGCCATCCCGGATCAAATTCGCCTTCCGTATGAACTTCAAATGAACTCATGTCGGGTTTAACCCCAAGGCGTCCCAGTTCAAAATACCCATTGGTATTTTTTTTGATCTTTTTTCCGGCCTGGAAGGCATGATCATGAAATACCCAGGCCTTGGACTGTTTTTCATACCCGACATAGGCAATGGATTTGACCTCGGCGGAGCGGGGCGTGAACCATCTCTTGGCCAGGGTGGCAAAATCTTTATTGTTTCCGGAGAACATTCCTCCTGTGGTATTATTCAAAAGAGCTTTATGAAATGCATCACTGCCACTCACCGATGTGCCTTCAAGGCAGATGATTTGGTCTGGAGCTCCATTTCTGTATTTCACATTAAACACATACCGCTGATCCCCCACCGCTTCATCCTTTTCTACGTAAAGAAATTGGGGAACCAGATTACAGATCAAATTCGCCGTAAAATGCATGCCGAATTTTTCAAAGCCTTCCGGAGAGGAAAGTTTAATTTCTGATTCCTGTAGCTCTGATGAAAATTTGGAATCCACACTGGCCGAGTATAAAGCGTTGTGAAATTCAATTACATGATGCCGGCGGGTGGGATACCTGCAACATATCCGCCAAATTTTTTCCCCGACACCGCCCGCAGTAAAAAGGAGCCCCTGATAAAAACATTCTTCGAAAAAGGGATCATCCAGTTTCCCGGCTTTCCACAGATCATCCCAGTCATTTTTTCCGTCGGAAAGCAGACATACTTCCACCGTCTCTTTCATCTCTAAAAGTTTCAGCCGATGCTCTCGCATGGCGTTGCGACCAGCATTGTCTCCATCCAGGGCCAAAATCCATACCACGCCCTTTCCTTTATTTGCTTCAATGAAATTAGATGGGAAATTGGAGCAAGATATGGCGGCTGCAACTTTTCGGCCTGTATGCTCCAGGGCGATGGCGTGGAAAATCCCTTCGGTGATGAAACAATTCTCTCCCTCTTTTAATACCTGCCCTGGGGGAGTCCATGCATCACTCTTGAATACATCCCCGTTTGCTTTCCGGCGTCCGCCTATATGGACTTTTTGACCGTCGGCCTTGGTTTTGCCGATGAGCCGTTCCCAATACCGGGTCCGTTCCGGATCCAGATAAAAACGGATGGTGGGGACAAATTCCCCTGAGTCTTTCAGGCGGTGCCCTTCCTGATCGTACCATTCCCGGCATCGGGCCAGTTTAAACCCTCGATTCTCCATCAAGTATGCATCAGCCGTGGCCTTTGGGTTCTCTTTGGTTGGGGGAAAGCGTTTTATATAATTTTCAAAAAGGTGGGGTAAAAGTTCCTTGGCGGTCCAACTGGTTCCGCACTTGTTCTCCCGGCCACACGCAATCCGCCAGGGTTGGGACTTCGAAACATAGAGTTCTTTTTTCCCGCAGTCGGGGCAGATCCCCTCCCGCAGATACCTGCCTTTTTCCTTGAATTGAAACCGTGAATCTGCCAGCAAGCCCCGGACAATTTCTCCAGCACGGTTGGCGTCATTTCCCTGATACATATTGGCACTCCGTTTCCAAAATTCTGATACAGGTTGCAATCTCATCTGAACTTACCTTCAGGGGCAAGTCCGATGACCCTTCAATCTTGGACTCGGAAATAATTTTTGTCAGGGCTTCAATGGTCCCTTGGTTCTTAACCAAAATCTGCTTGATATAGAGAATCTGATCCTGAGTGAAGGCAATGTTTGTCAGCATGAATAGTTCCTTTTCCGTAGTAATCAAATCAACTGGTATTTGCGGCTCTCACCCCGGCAAATGGTTGGCCCGATTATTAATTTAATTGTTTTGTGATCTGCTGTTTTTAATGGCCAGATAAAGTCCGGCAAAAGCTTCCAGGGCCTCTAAAGATTCCTTTTCGCATCGTTCCATTTCGTAATCTTCCAGCTTGCCATCTAAAATGGATTCGGCCAACTCGGCCACGGCTTCCCCGGACTCTTTAGCGATGGTGGCGCAAAATGCCATCCAACTCATGTCATTCATTTCCTCTGCCGGTGCCGGAATGGGTAGGCTGATTCGGTTGAATAAGAGATTGACAGCATTCAGGCTGGACAGATCCTTTGTTTCGGATAGCATTACCAGCCAATCCAGAAGGCCCAGTTTGTTGGTGCGCCTTCCTATACTGTTCGGATCTACATCTGAATAAAGGGTCTGGGGCCGGACATCCAAACGGTCCGCCAGCATCTTTACACCATATTCTTTTACTGTTGCCTGGATTTTTGCCAGGATCTTGATTTGATCAGCGTTATACATGAATAATTCTCCTTTAATATTGTTCTCTATTTGGAAAAAATGATGTGATATCAAAATTATAAAAATAGACTTTGAATTAGATAAAATAGGAAAGGTCCTTGAAAATTGTATAGAATTAACTTAACTATAATGAATTCCGGTTTTAAGTTCTTTTTTGCCAGGGGCCGGCTTTGCTTGGATTAGGTTTGATTTTCCAAACTTTATTCACCGGCAGATTGATCACCTTGGCAATATGGCAACGGACACTGTGCCCTTTGGCGGTATTGTTTATGATTTGGCTGACAAAAGATTTGGATACGTCGCAGTCATCGGCTATCTGGACCTGGGTAATCCCTGCTTTTGCCAGGGCATGTTTGATTTGAATTGGGGTCATAGGTTTGTTCATCTTTGACTCCTTTTTTAAGGTGGTTAAAATTAAGTTAATTAGTTAAGCTAAGACAGTTTATACATGGTGGCTGTACAAACTGTCAAGGAAAATACAGCCCTTATGTCGAAAATTAATTTAGAATTAGATTTCGCTGCAATTCTAAAACGAATAGATCAGGCCAAGAAAGGTTTAAAACCAGGTATTTGGGCTGATATGCTTGGTGTGAGCCGTAATATAGTTGCAAATGTCCATGGCAAGATTCAGCAAAAACCATCTCTTGAATACATCGTGGCTGTATCAAAAGCTACGGGGACGTCTGTTGATTATTATTTATGGGGAAAAAACTCCGTAAAATCTCAATCAGCCAATTTAACAACCGATTATCAGCCCCAAAATGGTTTATCAAATATCACAAAAGTTATTATTGAACACCAGGGCATAGTCAAACGCTTCAAGGATCCGGAGCAAGCTCTCCGTATGAATCAGCGTTTAATAGATATACAGGATGCCAGTGAAAAATTATTTGCAGAGGTGGATGCCTATATTAAAGGTGCCCATACTGCTTCTCGGGTCCTGAAAGATAACTCAAAAAAAACCCTCCAGAAAAAATTACCTACAAAGAGGCGGACCAATGGGAAATAGCATGCAAACCAGAGGACTGCTGGCCCGATGGCTTCATTCTTGTTGATAAAAACGGATATGTTATGCCCAATATGAATTCAGATGAAAAAGTTTCCAGACCAAGAAAACAAAATATATATGACCATCTTGTATCACGCTGGGATCAAAAAGCATTAAGGAATGCAATGGACCAGGCCATTGAAAGTCTTCCGCAGTTCATCATAGTTTCGTTTCGATTTGTGGACGAGGTAAAAAATTATCGTTGCAAGGTCTTCAAATCCGGCACCCGGTTTTTCATCGGTGGCTGCCGGGAGTCAAACAATATTGTCAGATTTCCACTCCTGGAGCAAATTGCATGGTAGCCCACTTTGTAGAGGAAATGATTATCTCCAAATTAGTTGATTCTCTATCCTTTGGAATAAAATTTGGAGACATACCAGATGTTGTGGTTTGAAAGTTATAGAAAAACCGAGCCATTACAGGGATAGGCTGGGGTATTTTTTGAACTCTGGAAAGGGTTGGCTATAGTAGTCAACCCTTTCAGTTTTTCAGTGTGATCTTGGTACGGAAACGGCTGCCAGATCTTGTAAATCGGCAAACCCCCGGATAATGCGGAAGATGCCCAGTGCACTTTCGGCAAAATATCCCTCAAACTGTGTGTATTGACGCCCACGCGACATATCAGAGTTCCTCCACTGACAAAGTGCCGAGGATTAAATTTTCTATATTTTTTCTACATTCTGCAAGACTATTGATTGCAACTGATAGTTGATGTTCATAATTGATTTTTCTCTTTATATATTTCTGTTGAACATCTTTATCAATCAAAGGAATTCTTATTTCTGCAAAATTCTCATAATACATTCGCTGTTTTACACCACCAACACGGTGGAAACTTACTAATGTTAGAAAATATTCGGTTTGCAATAGCAGGTCCATAAATTGTGGATCGAAACCATCTGTCAATTTCCACACCTTATATTCAGGACTTGTTATTGCATCTTTCGGAACTTCGGGGACAATACCTAATGACCCAACATTAGCTCTTGTCGGGTTATGGAAAAACCAATTTTTTTCTATTTTTTTATAAGCTGCATTAAATTGTTTTGTTCCTTGATTGCTACTTAAAAAAACTCCATCCTTGTTGTTAACTCCATAAATGGGCCATTTTTTGTCTGGGAATTCCCAAGGTTTGATTTTAATAACACACTCTTCAGTATAGTCACCTAATCTAATAAAATCAGGATTAGCCTCTTTAAAAACTGCGGCTCGACCTGCTTTTACATCCCATTGACTGGCTTGGGCAAAATTAGCACTGAAAAGTTTTGAACTTTTCAATAGTTGGTATTTATAAGTTTTGTTTATCATGAACTTGTTGAGTTCTGCTGTAAGTTCTCTTTTAGCAGCAATGGCATTAGCAATTTTTTTTTGCTTTTTATCCCAATATGCTACAATTTTCTGTTGAATTCGGAGAGCGGGAATTGGGACCTTTAACGCCTCCAATTGAGACGGTTGAATTCTTTTTCGTCCTGATGCTCCAGAGATCATAGAGTTCAACAGTTGTTTGAAAATGTTTGTTTGAAACAACAGTTTTACATATTTGGGAGATGCTTTTTGGGTATCTACTGAATAAGCTGGAAATTCCAAGGTGACACACATATTTTTTATGTTATCCGGAGCAAGTCCTATGGCTCCATTACGTATATCGATTTTAGAAAATACAACATCATCGGCATAAACTCGAAACAATTTCCCCTTAATATCATTAATACGGACAGGATCTCGAACTTCAATTGAACCATCAAAATGTATTGTTAGTAATTTAACCATACTATCTGGTGTTAATTTATCAAGAGCTCCTTCTTTCCTAATATCGAGAACGGTAGTTAACGGTTTTATGGTTTCTTCATTCCAATTCCAACTAACAGTGAACTGTGCCGCAACACTCCAAGTTGAAAGGTTTTGATATCCAATTGCAAACACTTTACCTTGAATGGGTTGTGTATCAACCATCATTCAACCTCACCATTTCCCATAAACTTCGCAGGATCGACTAAAAACTCTTGATACCATTCCAGACATGTTTTCGTGACATTATTCGCTTGAGCATTTGCTATTGGATACAACTCGTTTAGATCTTCTTCACCCGTTGCGGTAATCCCTACCCTTTCTGCCTCATACATAAAAATGGGATAGTCAAACCGGTCCTTGAGAAGCTGGCGGGATTCAGTAGCTTTTTTCACATCCATGAGTTTTAAATATTCCCGGAGTTCTTTTTGTAGTAATTTCCGGCCTTCTATATCCTTCTCTCTTTTGGTGATAGCAATGGCGGCTTCTATACGTTCAGTTTTTTTAGCGATGTCATCTGCATAAAGGTCGTCAACATCGGTTCTTGCCTGGGCGTATGTCTTATCAAAGGTTTGCTTTTCTTCTTCCGTATATTTTTGCAGGAAGAGCAGTGAACATTTCACCATTGCCCCTGAACTGATAAAGGTTTCCTGGGGCAGGCTTACCACGGCCCTTAAAAAGGCACGGTCTTCTGTGAATTCCCGAACATAAGCAAGAGAAGGATTGTTGTATATACCTTCAGGCAGGACAATTCCCATACGGCCACCTGGTTTTAACAGGTCAAGGCAACGCTCAATAAACAAAATTTCCGTTTTGACTTTTGCTTTTTTGGATTTAGGCAGACTGAATAATGACGAAATGGGCTTATTTAATGCCGCTTTTACCCTTGCCTGAGCCTCAACATAAAGGTCACCGTACTCATCCGTATACCGTTTGTCTGCATCTTTGGAAACCAAAATTTCCTGCTCTGTTATTTTGTCACTGGGCTCTACATTCGCACCAAACGGTGGATTCGTCAGGATAATATCAAAACGGCCCTCAAAAATGCCGTTTACGTTTAAAAATCCATCATGGTGGTGAACGCCGCCATGACCATCACCGTGCATGATCATGTTCATCTTGCTGGTCCGGGCCATCCGGTCATTGGCATCTGTCCCATAGATACATCGGTTGGAAAGCTTCCACATGCGGGAATTTTCTGTGCGCTGATCAATGGTTTTCTGGATTTTATCATATTGTTTTCTCAGCTTGATGGCTTTGTCTTCTTCACCGAGTTCCTTTTTTTGAAGGATTTGTTCTTTGTATTCATTATATTGCCTGTCTGCATCAACAAGAATCTGTTCTCTTACAATTTCAAAGACACGGATGAGAAAACCGCCTGAACCGCTGGCCGGATCACACACAATTTCCCCTTCTTTGGGGTTTATCATATGAACCATGAACTCCACAATAGAACGCGGGGTAAAAAACTGGCCAATCTCACCACGAAAAGTGCGGCCAAGGAAGCGTTCGAATGCAACGCCTTTAATATCTTCACTGGTATCGGATAAGTTATATTTTTCCAGTTTGCGTACAATCTCTTTACCGGTTGCAGGTTTCAGATTGATGCGCTCATCATCTTCAAAAATTTTATCTGTGGAGTAGGCTTCTTTTGTCCTTGTAAAGAGCATGTCCAGAGGGTTGTCACCGAGCTGTTCTTCCAGAAAATCGACACTGAACAAGTTTTGACGCCTGCGCTTTTTACTCAATTCTCGTTCCACCCAAACCTTTACAAAGAGAATTTTGGCAATTTCATCAAAAGCTGCGGCCGGATCTTTTTTTTCCCGGTTACGGATCACATTGTGGCACTGGTGCAAAAGGTCGGCAAATTCTTTTTCCTTGAATACCCGGAGCTTGGATAGCAACTCTTTAATTTCCTTTTCCGAAGCATCTGCGTGGGGAATGTTTTCAATTTCTTCAATATACCCCGGCATTTTATCTTTCTTCACTCTCCAGAATCGGGTTTCCCTAGAATTGTGGGTGACAAAAAAAGGGGCATCAGCGATACGTGCATAGTTCTCGCCTTGAGCATAATCCGCCGGTTTAATCGTTACATTATCAGATTTACATTCAATGATGATAAAAGGCGCTTTCTGATCGGTCTTGTCCTTTGCCGTCCGCCATATGACGAAATCAGCACGGGCCTGAGCACTGCCGCGACCAGTGACATTCACCTCTTCGTCAATTTGATCCAGAGTGTATCCATATTCATCTATCAAAACGGTCAGGTATTTTTGCCGGACCTGTTCTTCCGGTGTTAATGAAAGCCACATTTTTCGAACAGGACTGAAAATCTTGTTCCCGTCGATTTGGATTTCATCTGCTTTTCTATCTGTCTTACCAGCCATTGTATTGGCTCCTTTATGTCAAAATATTTTTATGTTCTAAAAAACTATAAAATTATTCTTGGGCTACCTTGTTTTGATATTACAAAAATTATTCATATTCGATCATGGACATATAGCGCCTGGTATAGCATACGCAAGAGAAATATAACAAATTAATTTTAAACAAAAAGTCATTCTTCTCTTAATTCTCTGGTGAGTACAAAATCAAAGAGGCTTGCGTAATCATAGTCCGAATTTTAAATGGAAAAATGTTTTAATTCGCATCGGTATTTTTAGATTTTTTACTGTTGACTATGTCTATGATTTCTCGCCCCCAATGCCGGGTTTAAAAGGGGTGGACTATTATTAAAAATTCTGGGTTTTCTGAATCAAAACCTGACACCACATCTTGGATGTTGGAGAGAATTTCATTTGATTCTGGTCAAGACCAGGCGATGAAATTAGGATAGAGAGATTATAAAGTCAGGCCACTACTCCTTTTGTCACCCGAAAACTGATTGACAACACCCGCATAGTAAGATAATTTTTACACCTCTCACCTCAATGAATATTGGCCCATTTCCGCTTTCGGATTGGGCTTTTTCTGTTCCTTCCGAAAGATCATGGAGGGACCATGTCGATCAAAAAAAACACCTCATTACCAGTAGATGAAATCAAGCATATGTTGGATGAAGGGATGCGCCAAGTTGATGTTGCTCTGCTCTTCAATGTTTCTCAGACAACTATTTCCCGTCTTTATGCCATACCCCATAAATCCGCTCGAAAAAATGTTAAAGATGCCAATCTTTGTTCTTGCTGCCAGCAGCGCCCAATTGCAAAGGGCAACAGGCTCCTTTGCTTATCTTGTTACAAAGCTCATCATCACGAAGAGCACATGGCGTGGGCCTGATCGCAATTTAGCAGATATCCTTTTCTCTCAGTCTTTCCCGCCACCATTAAGGCCACTTGTTGTGACTGAGGCAAGAAAAAAAACAGCCGGAACTCATATCCTATGTGGGTTCCGGCTGTTTTCATTCTCTATAAGTGAAATCGAGTAAATTGCAAAACCCCGCAATTCGTTGCAAACTTTGCAATACGCATTGAACACACAAGGCCCTGCAACGGCGGGCTTTGGGATACCCATTGCATACCCCCCTTAAGTTGCAAAAAAGAGCACCAAAACCGTCGAAGGTGTGGTGTGGAGGAGTGATTTTTTTTCGTGGTTTGGGATTTTTTTCAGGGGCGGGGATCTTGGGCTGATTCGGAGATGCTTATGAAAATTTTTTAGGAGAATGTGTGGTGCTGGGATGTGGCAGGCACAAAAAAAGGCCGGGGTAATCCCGGCCGGTGATTCGATATGTGTAGTGGGTTGTTATTATATTAGTAAGTTGATTTTAACGTTTGAGATAACTTGCCACTATGAGATCAGTAAGCCTTCTGTAACATTCTGATTTGGCGACTTGTTTCCCTCAAACTCTAAGCCTCTGCGGTCAAGTATATTGATTCGTTATGTTGTCTAAGTCATATAAAACTATTAAGTTAAGACCAACTTTATACCAAGTATCATCACAGTTAAGCTTCAATTTGTTCCTCTTTGCTGTATAGTAAAGGTTCCTCATTGATTTTGTGCAGGGGTTTATAACAGAAATAGGGATCGGCTTTCCTTTATCTCTATACTGTTGTACTTTATTACTAAAGCTAATTAAGTTTTTTTTAAGATGCTCAAAACAAAAACCTACATCAGTATTTTCAGCGCCATTGAAAGAGCAATCTAAAAAATTAATAATTTCTTTGATTGCCGTTTCAAGTGCAAAATTATTTCCAATTTTTTTATTAATAATTTTATTAGAAGGCTTTGATCTTTTTAATGATCTTAGTTTGTATTGTAATTTACGAAGCAGGAAAACTCGTCTCATTTTACTTTTGTTTCGAATGATTCTTTCTGCCACATGCATGTCTATTGCCTCCGTTAAATTATACTTTACTTAGTTCGGTTAATAACAAATTGTAATCATTGTAATCATCAATCAAGATGATTGATGTTCCCATGTTCTTTTTAAATTCTTTTTTTACAACATTAGCTTTCCTCCTAGGGAGGACAAGATAATTTTTTGGCAACTTATAACCCTTTTGATAATCGAAATATTGGGATAATTCTTCCATGAGATCTTCAAGATGTGGGTCGCTTGCACCATACCCAACGAAAAGAGTGGAATATCTAGTAAGCAAAGAATGCATCGCAAAAGAAAAAGCAGGATATTTTTTCTTTATGATATTGAAGTAATCGTCACTAGTGAAAATAATATTATCCATTTTTACATTATTGTATTTACCGTGAATATGGATTATTGCAGGATCTTCAATATATAGTGCTTCTGCTAATGCGGTATTTTCGTGAAAAGACAAAGAAGAGTAGAGCTTTCCGGTTCTTTTTGCAGCAGCTTCAAACAACAAATCATAATTTGAAGTTAAGATATACTGAAATTTTGATTTTACAATTAGTTCATGATAGGGATTGTGATCGAATGGCCCGAAACTTTGTGCGAACCAATCTGTATATTCGTCCTTCACATTTGAGTGTAACCTGCTTGGTAATTCTTTGAATTTGTTCTTAAGGACAGACGCTACTTGACCCGGGTATTTTATTTTGTTTTTCCGGGCATCAACAAACAATTCTTTTGTGAAAATTTTATCAATGCCATGCTTTTTGTAAGTTTTTGTTAAATCTTCACAAAAAACAATAAAATTCTCAAGGAAGCCCTCCCAAGTTGGGAGCCCTGAAGGAACCGACATCCCTGAACCTGCAAATATTATTAATTTATCTTGTTTCAGTAATTGTGTAAGTTGGGCAATACCTTCTGTCAAATCTGGCATAAGCTCTCCATACTATTTACAAGTAATTAAGCGGTTGCCGTACGTTATTTGAGATATTGTAACTATCCGCATATCATGTAAATTTGAATGATATCCGATGCGCGTTTAATTTTAAACTTTTGCTAAGAAAATCCATAACAGCATTTATGAATTGTGTAAAGATATTTCAATAATAAATTTTATACATAATTAACCGGTTTTTAATTTCTTTCAAAATAGGAAATGGAGAATCTATTAAATCGAAGAATAGTCTTATTTTTGATCGTCATCAGGCGAAGCCCAAACGATATGTCTTTTATTCACAAAAAGCGTTTTATGTTTAACTGGAGTATCAAAATCAATTGGATGAATCGTTGCATCGAATAAAACCAAGAATGGTTCTCGTTCGTTTGCAATCAAGTCACTCAATCGGTCATATTGTGGATCTCTATTGAGATTGACTTGGCCGTTGACTTGAAATCCGTCAACAAGTTTAATCCTTATTATCCGACTCTGGATTTCTTTGAATGGTGTACTTTTTTTCATTTTATGCCCCCATGATAAAGGTAAGCGATGATTGTGGATTATACCTATTCCTGACCATAAAAAAAAGAGGAAACCCCGTAAGGATCCCTCTTTTTTTAAAAGTTGATAGGCCCTATGCCTTCTTAAAGGCCTATCAGATATTTATTAGAACAACAATCCTAATTCATAATTATCAATTCCTTTCCTGTGGTTGGCTTTGTTCCAACGCTATATAGCAAGGAGACAGGCTTGATATCAAATTCTCTGAATACCTCTCTTATGTCCGGATGATCGTTGATACTAAGGATAAATTGTCCTTTGATATCCTTCAGGACATCAGCCATTTCAATGAAATCGTCCAGGATGAGATTATGTTTGTAGTCCGGGTGGCCATGGTATGGCGGGTCACAATAAAAAAAAGTATCTGGGCGGTCATATCGTTTGATCAATTCCATGGCAGGTAGGTTTTCAATTCGGACATGTGCCAGGCGTAAATGAACACTCGACATCTCTTCCTCAAGCCTCAACAGGTTTATTCTGGGGACGGCTCTGTCAATCTGAACGCCATATGTCCGGCCGTTTACTTTTCCACCAAAGGCCAAACGCTGAATATAATAATACCGGGCCGCTCTTTGGATATCTGTTAACCCTCTAACCTCAATCTGATCCTTCCAATCCAAGAATTGTTCTCGTGATGTAAGAAGCCATTTAAATTGCTTTAAGAACTCCTCCAGATGGTTTTGAACAACCCTATAAAAAGTGATCAAATCACTGTCCAGATCGTTTATGACTTCCACGGCAGATTGATTTTTTTTAAAAAATATCCATGCGGCTCCGGAGAAGGCCTCACAATATGTTTTATGTTGGGGGATAAGAGGAACAATTGTTTTTGCTAAACGTGATTTTCCGCCGATATAGGCGAATGGACTTTTCATGGGGACTTCTCCTTGTATAGTTAAGTTAATTTTGATATACCCCCACGTGCTCGGATCCGAGCCAAGGGAGTTGTCATTTATATGATGTCTGGTCTGGAGATTCAGTCCATTCGCCCTGAGAGTGTTGGCGCACTTATCAGGGCAACTTTCTTGTTAAATTTTTATTCCATTCACAATATTCCTTGAAATTGGTGTTCCTAAAAAAATGAATTATTCCTGGAGGGTGCCCAGAGAAGAATTGGTGGTGCCGACTGTGTTCGATTTGTCGTGGACATCAGCGGATTGTGAAGGGGGTGCCCCGATACCGGGGTGGGTGTGATCCGCCAGAATGTCCAGAGCGGCATTGATGGCGCCCAGGGCAGCAGATATCAAAGGCAATAAACTGGGGCCACCATTAGGGGCTCCGATTGTAATGGTGGGGGCAGTTACCTGGTAGGCTTTGGCAGTGGTGCTTTTCGAACCGGTCACGGTTTCGGTTGAAGATCCTCCCACGGTTTCGGTCCGGGATCCGGATGCGGTCTCCTGGATGTTTCGGGCGGTGTCCTGGATGTCCTTGTCTGTTTTTCTTTCCCAGTTGCCAGCCGGATCCACGGATTGATATACACCGGGTCGTTGTTGCCATCGGCCCATATCGTCAGGAACATCCGGCATGGACAAGCCCATGGGGTAGACATGCTGGATGACTGGGTGATCCGGGCGGCCTTCGATCCAGCGCACCGTGACGATGGTTCCCGGCCGTGGCCATAGAAAAAAACCTGCATCCGGACCAGCTGCCGGCAAGGGAAGAGGAACGGCCTCATACTTTGGAAAATTCGGGGCAGGCTTTCCTTCAGGGGTTAAAATTTCAATGTCAGCTGCCCAATAGGGACGAAACCTATCACAGATTGCGCCGGCTGTCGGGGGATCAGAAATCTTTAAAATCCTTGCGTACCTGTCCAGATGATAACCGCCGGAAAGTTCCGGGAACATCCGGAGAACTATACGTCTAATTGCTTCGCGCATGTTACCACCATAAAATGTTCTTTGAGTTGCAGGCTTGTGATGTATCGGCCGTTCAGCTGGACACCTGGGCGAAGGCCCGGCAATGCCTGCATGGTCTTGGTGCCGTCAAGCTGTACGTCCTGGAAAAAATGTTCTGGAACTAAAAAAGGTTTTCCTGCCCATCGGCTGTCTGCCCAGGCACCCACATAGACCTGGCCGTCTCCTTGTTGTTGCCAGATGTAATCTGGAATACCGAAGACGGCCCCCAGGGAGTCAAGGCCATGGATGCCGTTTGCAATGGTCTGAAAGGCAGGGCAGGGCGTTGTCC
The DNA here is from genome assembly GCA_016743945.1 of Desulfobacteraceae bacterium. Classification (GTDB taxonomy): domain Bacteria; phylum Desulfobacterota; class Desulfobacteria; order Desulfobacterales; family Desulfobacteraceae; genus NBML01. The sequence continues at coordinate 93,825 of JADGFI010000010.1, read as the reverse complement.
CATATGGTTTGTCCGGAACGGAAAAAGAAAGCCCGGTTTTCCGGGAATAGATTCCCAGGATATCCCGGAGCGAGGCATTCCGGATGGACACCGGCAGGGTGGCCCATAACACCGCAGAAAGCTCCCGGCAAAAAAGACGCTGCTGTGCCCCATCCACCGTATGGCTCTGGGCAATGAACCCCGTAAAGAAATCCACAAGTTTTTCCTGGCTGGCATCACCGATGGCCAGCTGTACAATGCCGGTTAAGGGCTCGGAGCTTCGGACCGTGAAATCAGCCCGTCCAGGGGTGGACATATCCAACCAGACATGTTCCCGTACAAGCCCCACGGGTTCACCATTGATGGTCAACGATTTTATCAGCTTCATAGATTTGCGGCCTGTTTCAACACCTGTTTGTATTGTGTCGTATCGGTGGCAGGTGCTTTATTCTGCTCTCTGTTTTCAACCCTTTCCGGATTGCTCAAATACTCCTGAAGGGTGAAAGAAACATTCCACATCTGCATGGTATCGGCTTCGTTCCAGTTGAAATGTTCAGTAAACCTAACCTGCCGGATCCCGGCCACATTGGCCGTCCGGTCGGTGATGGTATAGATCTTTCGTTCCCCGGCATCGTTTTTGGCTTCAGCTTTTTTTATAAGGTCGCTTAAATCTTGGGGATTTTTAAACGGAATCGATACAGAGACCCGCAAAATTTTGGGTTTGATTCCCTTTTCAACTGAATCTGTTCCGGATGTTTCTCCGGCAATATCTTCTGTCCGGAGTTCCAGGTTTCCCTTTACCACAAGGTTTTTGCCGGGTATGCGGAAAGTATCAAGTTGCATTAAGCCTGCCCCACTTCAATGGCCTTTATATTGTCAATATTCAGAAGGGCATCCTGGACATGGAAGGCCTTGGCCATAAGATTCAAGGCCACGGGGTTTGCCTTGGGGTATATTTGCCCGTCCGGCCCTCTCTGACACAATCCATTCCTCAAATTCTCGGTTGCCTGTTGGTTGCCTTCCAGCATTTTTAATGCTTCAAATTGCCAATGTTCAGCAAGTAATAGAGAACAACCTTTTAGAGTTTCCGGGGGCTTTCCTGGTTCGCCGGGCGTGCTATACTCTTTCCATGCCTGGCATCCTTCCCCTGTATACTCATCAAAAAGCTGGCGTGGGCATCCATTCTTTTGAAACGCCTTTAAACCTTGTATACATGGTGGGTTATGTTTTTTAAGCATCAACCACCCCCTCAAAGCCCGGCTGGGCCTTTAGAAAAGCATATGCACACGCCGTTGGGTTGCTGTCTTTGTAAATTTGCTGATCTGAAAAAAAACTTGAATACTCGCTTTTCGTTTCGCTTTCCAGGTCCCCGGCGGCCTCCTTTTCGGCCCGCAAGGTTTCATAATTCGTTATGGCCCGTACAAACTGCGCCTTGGCTGTATTGTATCCGTCAATCTCCCCCGGCGTGCTTTCGTCGGTCCACATTGGTACCATTTCGTCCCGTTCTGCGCATATGGTTGGATATTCTGGCTTAGTTGGATATATTACATTTTCTTCAATATATTTTGCCTTGGCCTCGTCTTTTGAGATAGAAAAGGGAAGCGGGTTTAAAAGAAGCGGGCCGCCGTCTGATTCGTAAACGCTTACTTCAAAGTCAATCACCCCAATTTCTTTTAAAATTCTGATTTGAGTTATTCTTGAATAACTACCTGGTTTGATAAAGTTTGCTAACGCCATTTTTTTTATCCTTTTATTGCCGCAATTACAATTTGATATTTGGGTTTGTATGTGTCTTGTGTCACGCTATGGGTTGTCGGGCCGCCGTTTGCATTTATTGCAGTATGCACATGGCCACCGCCGCTTCCTGCATAATCAGAATAGGCATTAGCCCCAGCGGGATAGGCCGTGTGGATTGCGGAAGAACCACCACCGCCTGTAAAATTATACTGGTCATAAACCTTATGCCTATGTGATGCCAATTCCGCCACGGTCAATGCATGGCTGGCAACCGTTATGGTATGTTTGTGGGTGGCATGAGCGCCAACGCCCACCGCTGTAACCCAAGACGTTGCTGAGTCTGCCCCGCCTGCCCCATAGGTATTGCCGATAATCAAGGAAGCATTGGCCGCCCAATCACTTTTTTTGGTCCACCCCGTGGGGGCGATGGCTTGATTGAAAATCATTGACGTGCCACTTGGAAAAGAGGTGTGGGCGGTTTCATCCTCCAAATGGTCTTGCCACGCCTTCGCCTGGGTATCCGTAACGTGCTTTTTGTCCGTGCCGGTTGCGGTTGGGTCCACCAACAGGGCCGCATGGGTGTTAAAATCCGCCTGATAATCAAACTGCCAGGTTTCAGCCGAGACCGTGATACCGGTCAGGTTTTGGGCGTCCTGGAACGCTATCATCACATTGCGAGTGATCAGATTGCCGGTGGTATTGGTCGCAAGATCTGTTTTTCGTTTGGGGGTTTCCGGGGTGGCGGTGACCGTGATAATGGTATTGGTGTCCTTTTCCACCGTTCCGATCCAGTTAAAAGAGAAATTGCCCACATCGGATCCCAGGATCATGGAATAAACCACCTGGTCTGGGTTCACATACCCTTTGTGGTCCGCATCAATGGTATAGGTGTGAACGATATTTTCCGGATTCGGCATCTGCTGGGTTCTGTCCACGGCCTGGGTAGGATCCAGGCCGGGTATCATGGCCAGGATCATTCGGTCTATGACAAGGGGCTGTTCAAGGCCCCTTAATTGGTTGATACGTGTCTGGCCGGCAATGGTTATGGCACTGCTCATTTATTCCTCCCAAATGGCTATTTCTGTTAAACTGTCGTTTGAAAACTCCACAACCTGAATCTCCATGGGAATGGTGGTAATAATCTTCCATCCATACCGTCTGCAGGTGCGGCCATAATGCTGAATCAAGACGGTTAAGAGGCTTTCATTTTCGGCAAGCTGGGTGGAAGAAAGGCGGATGTCGATCACATCCCAATCCATGCCGTCCATCCGTTCCTCAATTTCCACATATCCGATCCCCAGGCGTTCAAAAATTTTTTTGAACCCTTCCACACTCCCGGCGTCCCTTGCATTGGCGTATGCATGCCGGACCCGCAGTTGGTAAAGAGTAAGGGGCTCAGTTTTAAAGCGCTCAATATCCCGCTGCCAAGCGATTAGATCCAAAACTTTTTCACTGCATACCATTGGATCCAGTTGTTTTACCGGCCATAAAGCCCATTCACCCAACAAAGAAAACCACAGGTGGGCTACTGTGGCCAGCTTGCCCACTTCTCCCTGGCTCATCCATACAGGTAACTTTAGAGCCGGTAAAATAGGATCCATCAGGCCACCTCAAGGTTAACGGTCAAGGTGTCCAGGGTGGGAAGCTCCATGGCGGTGATAATATCGGACAAAGAGAAGACAAGGCTTTTTATATCCGGCAGCTGGCCGTGCAATTCATCCCCCATTTTTGAAAAGCTGAAACGGGAAAAAGGCATGGTCCGGGTAATTTTTTTATAGTTTTGATTTTCCCGGAAGGCGTACCGGATCCGGTCTGTTACCGCCGTTTTGAGGGTTGTGCAGTCATCCTCCGATAAAACACTGCTGTGATACACCGTCACGGTCAACGTTTTGGGCGTGGCCGGCATGGGCATGGAAAGCATATCATCCCCATGGCCATGGTGGCCGTTATCTATGATATAGGTGTTGATCCCATCCACAAACGCCTGGGAAGGAATGCCGCTGTCTATCATGATATAGGCATTGGCACTGCCCGGTCCCCTGGGGGCGCCATGCTCAAACCATACATAATTGGGCTGAATACCGGCAAAAAGAGAAATGTCCGCCCGGTAGGCTGCATCATGGTGGTATTGCCCCACGGCTGAAAACTGATTCCGGCACCGAAGCCTCAAGGATTCGTCTGATTCCGCATCGGCGCCGGCAATTGATATCCAATCTGTTTCATTGGTGACAGTTACGATCCCGTCAACGGGTTCCGGCAGCACTGTATAATATCCTGGGCCCAGGTTATATGCTGTCCCGGCATTTTCTGCTTTCACCGGTATCAAAACCGATATCACACCATCGGGAATGGTGGTGGCGGCCGTGGTGATCACCCGGTAAATTAGGCCATTAATGGCAGGGGTGGCAATCAGGATCCCGGCATCCACCGACGCTTCCCCATCTGCTGATTCCCTGGTAAAAAGAATATGGCCGATTGTGCTTGTGGCAGGTTTTTTTTCCAGGTCAACAGCCCAGGCAAGCAATTCCAGCCAAACACCGGCAGCATCCTTTAAAAAGGTGTTGGGCAGGGCATGGGTGATCAATAAATTGACCAGCCAAAGTGCCGGCGTCGTAACAATGGCCGATATCAGCCGCCAAAAAGGGGACCAGGCTGAATCATTGGCAATCTGAACATCCGATTCATCGTTGAGCGTATCCCACTTGGCCTGGATCCCGTCCTGGGTTGTGGGTATCCCTGCATCCTCAAGCATCTGTTTATAAACTGCCGTGTCTACTGCCATCATACCTCCAGAAAAAAGCCGACAGGGCCAAATTGAATTGTATCTGCAACTAAATAAAATCGTCCGGGTTCGGGTTCTTCGATATAGGCGGAACCCGGGATAATCCGGTAATCATTGTCCACGGCCAGGGTCATTTCAACCTTGGTCCGTTCCACCAGGTCCTTGTTTCTATTTCCCACCAGGGGCGGCAAAAAGCCTGACTCCCGAATCATATGCACCAGGTCCTGGGCAATGACATCACGGTCCGAAATCAGGACGGGATTCCCGGCGACATCCGGTGTCAGATCATCATCGGTTACCAGTAAATCAACGTATTCCACTGTTTATGCCCCCGCCATGAGAGCCATATTATTTATTTCCTGGGAATTTACAGGCCGGCTGGTTACCACCTGACCCACATTCACAGTATTGGCATTGGATCGGCTGTTATTGGTCACGGCATTGGCAATGGTTTTGCCAGCCCCTCCAGGAAGAATAGCCGAACGCCTGGAAGCCTCAAGAGAAGGGGAGGTCCTGGGGACGTTCCCGGCCGGATCATCATCCATTCCCGGGATCCAGGACATTTTGTCCTTGATCCAGTCCCAGCAGCCGGTCAGGGATTTGAAACCGCCTAAAATTTTATCAATCCATCCCATGATGGCCTGGCCCCATGAACTATCCAGAAAGGCAGCTTTAAGATCATCCCAATAATAGATTGCAGCCGCAATGCCGGCCGTCAATGCAACGATACCAGCGATAACGAATCCAACAGGGTTGGCATACATGGCGGCATTGAGCCATAGGAATCCTGTTCTGGCCCCAACCAGTGCCCATTTTAATACCGCCATTCCACCGGAGGCCACCTTCATGGCAATACTCCACCCGGTCATGGCCCATTTTGCGATGATGGATTCTTTAGAAAAAATTTTGGTCATTAGGGTGGCAAACTTCGTGGCATTGCCATAACCCAAGGTACTCAAGCGGGCCATGCCGCCCATCACCGCAAAGGCTGCCACCACACCGGTAAGACCTGAAATGCCGACAACGGCATACCCGATCCACCGGGTCAGATTCGGATATTCTTGTGTCCAGTTGTAAATGGCGCCGGCACCCTCGGCCATGGATTCCACCGCAGGGAGAAGAACAGGAAGGAGAGCTTGGCCCAAACCAATACGAACCGCATGCACCCCCTGACTCCATCGTTGAAAGGGATCCACCATGGAATCGGCCATGGACATGGCTTTTTCCATACCTGTTACATTGCCGAGTTTTCCTATGGAATCGGCCAGGCCATCGGTATCAGCCATCAATAATTTGATCATGCCCACGGCTTCATCAGAACCAAAGGCCTTTTTCAGGGCATCGGATTCCGCAACGTCAAAGGTGTCCCCGAATTTGCCCTGGAGTTTGGTCAGGATATCGGTCATGCCCAGCATTTTGCCGTTGGAATCAGTAAATTTTAAGCCCAGTTTATCCTGGGCCTCCCCAATACCCCCGAGAAATGCCCTGTATTTTGTCCCGGCTTCACTCCCGGACATGGTGGCCTGGAGTTTACCCAAAACCGCTATTTGTTCGGCCTGGGCAATCCCGGCAGAGGTCGCATCTGCACCCAAAGATGAAAAGGCCCCGGCCATCTCGGTACCTGTGGTCTTGAACATCTGCACGGCAGTTGCCGTTTGTCCTGTTAATTGCTCTACCCATTGGGCTTTGCCCATGTCATCGGCAGTATTCTTGAAAATACCGTACATGGTGCCCATATAATTGGTGATGGTAGCCGCATCCGATTTGGTGCCCTTGGCCAGGATCCCGGAGGCATTGGTAAAGGATGCCAGTTCATTGCCGGCTAATCCGGCAATGGCTGACTGGATATCATAGGAGGATGAAACAAAATCCTTTGCAGATTCTCCATATTTTATTGAAAACTGAATGGCTTTGTTTGAGAGCATATCCAGTGAATCCTGGGCCACATCCAGACTGCGAACCTCACCAATAGCCATGTTGAATTCCTGGGCAGGGGCAGCCATGGCATAGAGCGCCACCCCGGCAGCCGCCATCCCGGTTGCACCGCCTGTTATTTTGGCAAAGCTGTCCTGGGCAGCATTGGCCACACCCCCAAGGGTCTTTTGGATCTTTCCGGCCGGGCCGCTGACCCGGTCCATCAGATCAATGGAGAACATCAATTTTTCAAGTTGTGTTTTCATTAATTACCCTTTAAATGCCATTGCAACGCCGTTTGCGACTGCAATACGTTGCTTATTCCAATAGTCTTTTTCCAGGAAAAGGGCCTCTCCCATGGATCGGGTAGTCACTTCCCGTTCCGGGAACCATTTGCGGGAAAATACCGACATCTGGGACAAAGCGTTTTTCTCAATTCCCGCATTGACCCTTTCTACTCCCCCACCGTAACCTTTATTTTTGGGGTAAATGCCTCCAGGACCTTTGTGCCTATTTCCATGACCAAACCTGGATTCTTGAGGAACGGCGCCAGGGCTTCTTTGGATTCTGGATCAACCGTCCGGACAAGAAAGTTGTTCATGGGGGCCACCTTGCTATCCGCTTTCATCTCATCAATGAGACGTTCATGGGTGTCTTCGGTAACATTAAAATGAATAGGGTCGCCATTGATGTTCAACGTAAGTTTGTCAGCCATAATTGTATTCTCCTGTTAAAAAAATTTAATTATTTTATCTGTCATCTTCTTTGATTGTGGCTCCATGGAAAAACTGCATGGCCCCAAGCCAAACAGTCATCACAGAACCAAAAACAATATTAATAATATCCTTGTTGGCAGGCGGGATCTGATATTTTAGCAAGGCAAAAATCATGCAGGCCACCATTAAGGTCACCAGGTAGGCCAATATCGCCGGCGTTTTTGCTTTGGTTTTAGCCTGCATTGATCTGGCATTCCTTTTGTCCCCAAAAACAAGATCCTTTTCTTTGATGCCGAGTTCTTTCATTTTTAATGAAAAATCATTTTCAGCCTGTTTTATTTTAAGGATGTCATCAGGGGAGGCATTTTGAATGGCCATGGACAATTCATCTTCGGTGACATCATCCTTCCCGAGTAGGGCATTTGATAATAATTTTGTGGCCGTTCCCACGACTGGACCGCCCAGGGCGGTACCCAACATGGGGGCAAATGTTTTTACTGCTGATTTCCAATCGAAACCCATTACATCACCTCCACAATCATGTTTATTAAATTATCTGCCCGGGTTGGCACCTGCCCGTACCAGGCTGAATCTTTCATCTCCCGGGCCATTTTTTGCCAGTCCTCAATCTGGACTGCAGCAATCATATTCTTGAATTTTCGGAACCGGTTAAAACCTAGCTGGAATCGCATGTCAATGAGCACATGCTGGACGTTCTCCGGAAGCTGTTCGAACTGCCCGGGGAAAAGAGTTTCCACCAGGTCAACAATGCTTTCCTGGATATCCTCTTTAAACATCAAGTCAATAACGGCATCTGAAACCCCATTATCCTCAAGATTGTGTCCGATACCAATTGACCATTTACCAGCTGAACATTGATAGAGATCTTTTTCCCTGCCTTCGTGGAGGGTCATTTGTTCTTTTAATTTCTCCAAATCCATGATCATTCCTCCTTGCATTCTTTGTCATATTCAATTTTTTTAAGCTTACCGTTGTAATAGACGACCCGGAACTGAAAGAGGAGAACGATCAAGGCCACCAAAGAAGCCACTTTATCCACATGTGCTATTGCTCCCATGGCACATGTGATAAAAAATTGGGTCACTGGTCTGAAGGATTCAAATATCTGATCAAGCGTTTTCATTTTCCAATGTCCTTTGACAATTAATACACAGCTGACTGCCGGGAAGCGCTCGGCGCCGAGCAGGTGAAATCAGTTCTTCACATTTCAGACAAAATTTTCGGCCTGGCCCATCGGCAACGGCAGCCCGGGCGGTTGCAATGGAAGCCGCCCGGTCCCGGATTTCATAATCCTGGGCCTGATCCAGAATATCCATTTACACAATGCCTTCCGTGCGATCCTTGGCCAGATAGGGCACACCGTTGATCCGGACAAAATCCGGACTGGTCACCTCGTAAGAAATCTTGGTGGTGGCTTTTTTGTCGCTGGTGGGGTCATATTCCACAATGTCGGAGAGGTTGAGCAAACAGCCAAAGGCCTCCACCTTTTCTTCCTCCTGGGTACCCTTGGCATAAAACAGCAGATCAATAGGTTCTATTTCCTGCCATGATCCTTTGGTCTTTGCCTCCTCAGCAAGGATGGCCATGGCGGCTGCATCCAATTCTATATCTCCGGAAGCCCCTACCTCAGCATCCACATACCCGTTGGGAACGCCTCCGTCTTTGACGACCTTTCGGCCATCCTCAATGGACAGGGACGCCTTTTCGGCACGCAGTTTAAAATCTCCCATGGAAAATGAAAAACCGCTGTTACTGATTCTTTTCATATCTTCACGCCTCCTTTATGCCTTTGGCCTATTCAGTTGATAGATCCAGAGCAATGTTTACGGTGATGTCTTTTGGACAATCATAGGGCCGGACCATTAAATAAATTTTCACAGTTTTTTTATCCATCCAGACAATTTCAATGGCATCGTCTGAAGGCGGATAAATCTCGCCCGGAAATGTAAAGCCCAGGATGGTGACACTTTTGGCCATTGCCCTTAACGGCCGCATGAAAAAGGATTTGTTTTCAGCAATGGAAACAGGTGTAGAATTCAGCCGGCGGTCACCGATGCGGGCAACGACAAGGGGATATATCCTGCGCATGGCCTTTTGCACCACCCGCAAGTTTTCTACCACCTGGTAATCGCCACCCGGCACATCCAGGATATTGCAGTCCCCCCAATAGGTCCCGGGATAATCAGGGTACCACTGGGGAATTGAAAATCGGTTGGTGTCCAGTTCTTTCAAATGGGCCATATTGATGGCCACTCCATCTTTGTCCACTGGTTTGTTCCCCCAGATGCCTGCCAAAGGTCCGGTGGCCACCCGCATGGGAGTATCAGCCACAGTCACGGAGCGGTCACAAAGACGTCCTGCAAGTGTGCCCAGGTCATGTCCCCACAGATAGGGGACAACGCACACCTGGTCGGCTGCAATACCGTCGGTGATGGGTTTTATTGCGGCAATATATGTGGCCCAGGTTTCTGTGTCATTGGGTCCCCGGGCAGCAGCCATAAAAAAGACAGGCCGCATATATTGGGCCATGATTTCCCGGGTTTTTGTCTGCATGGCTTCCAAATCGGTTTTGTCGGCAACCGGATCCACCAGCACAATGGCTTCGCAGGTGGTCGTTTCCATGGCAAAATCCACAGCATCGGCCCAGTCGGTTTCTGCTGCAATGGGCATTACCCCGGCAGACCAGTTTTGACCGGCATTCTGCTTTGCGGCCGTGACCTGGGTTTTCAACACTGAATCCCCGGCCCCCAGGGCCACATCTAAATCGGTTTCAACTCCAACTGAAAGAACACTCCCCGGGTTGGTAGTTCCGATGCCGATGAACAGGAAATGAAACTCAATAGACGGGAGCGCTCCTTGCATCAGGTTAAGTTTATTGATTTGTACTGTCCCAAGTGACATGGATGGGTCTCCTTATACTTGTTTGATTCGCTGCAATGCATTGGTTGCCATTGCAGTCAGATAAATATTTGCATCCGCAGGGGTTGCCCCAAGAATGGGACGTTCCGGCGATTTTATTTCCCAGCGTTGTTTTCCCTTCCGGGTGTTGGTTCGCATCAGGCGCAAAATAAGTCCTGCCTTGCCCTGGGTCATATTGTCTCGGATCCACTTTTGAGGTACGCGCTTCAGGATGGCCCCGCCTTTGCCCCGCTTCCGGGCTACCTTTCGGCGGTACCCTTCCTTGTTCAGGGCCTTTGCCTGGGCTGGTGTGGCAGGTTTTTTGTAATTTGGCACTCCGTATACCCGGGCGGCTTTGGCAGCTGTAAAATCTTCGGATATGCCATGGTGGTTACGAAAGGCCACCTTTGCCTGGCCTGCCTGTTTCCAGGTGACATTGGCCTGGTGATCGTTTTGGATCCGGGTCACCGTGCCCTTGGCCATTTTACGGAACATCCGTTTTTTCTTTTTGCTCGCCCTGGGGGCCATGGCCGAACCCGTTACGGTTTGTTGGCGTCGGATATTGTTGCGAAGATCGGCACGGGTTTCTTTTCCGATATGCCTTAACAACTTTCTCCGCTGGACCGGACCCATGGTCAGTACATCAATTTGATCCATCAGCCGAAGGGTGGATTTTTGATCGGTATCCAGGGCGATATCAGGCAAAGCCATCAGCGATCCTCCAGCTTATCCAGGGTTTGGGCCACATCCACCGGTACCTCATCCACCCGCCATTTTTTTCCATCCCAGGTGATGGGGCCGTCCGGATCCTGAACAATGGCCAGGGATTCATCAAACTCAACTGAAATTTGAACAGAAACGGTCTGCTCATCTTCCAGGGTCACATCGATGTCCGGATCCCCCAGTCCCAAGAAATCCCGGTCCGGGTCATTAACATCCAGCCAGATCAACAAAACAGAAAGAAGTAAGGTGGCCAGGGTGGCCGGGCATCGTTCTATGGAGATCACCGCATCATACCGAAACCGGCCGATCTCCAACCCATTCCCCAGATCTTTGCCAGACGGACAAAGTTTGCCCAGATCTGCAAAGGCCTCCATTTGATCCCGGGAAATACCGGGCAGGGCTTCAATGTGTTTGGCAAGATCGGATAATTTTTTCATTAAAGCAGCTCGGCATGTATTTTGGGTTTGCCCTGGAGAGCGTTAAGGGCATCGGCGGCAAATTGATACCACTTGTCAGCGGTATCTTCGGACTCCTTGGCATCGTTTTGGGCGTCTGATTTGCGCATCATGGTGGCATAATCGGGTAGCAGCAAGGCCTTGGCATGGCAACTGACCGCCCTGGTGTATAACAGCGCTAAGGGGTGATCAGTTCCCAGCATATCGTTTGCATCCACCGGTACCTCAGCAAGGGTTGCGGCCCCGGTCGTTTCCTTTTCCATTCGCCAGGCAGAAAGCTGGCCATTGGCCCAGACCATGGCAAGTTTTAAACGCTCCTCCAGTAATTCCACCCGGTATTCAGCCGGCAGTCGGTAAACCGCCTGGAATTGTGACAAATCTAAATCCGGCCAGAACGGTGCGTTTTTAACCGTTTTGGCCGGATCAATATCATCTGAGAAACCTGTAAAACTCATTGTCTTATCCTTGTGTGGGCCGGCCCCCGCCTGGAAGGCAAATTCAAATTGAATTGCCCTCCGGCGGGATCAACCGGCGGGTGGTGGAGCTGGGTTATTGCTGGTCGGGATCCAGTTTCTTTCTGGCCCTGTCCAGCCATGTTTTTACTTTGCCGCCGTATTCCATGGCATATTCAAATTCAACGACGGCCTGTTTAAAATCTTCTTTTTTCATGGCAATCAAGCCACGCAGGCGGTGAATCCTTACCCGGACCTGGTCGGGAAAATCCCAGTCCTTGGCAAGGTCACACACCTGGCGGAAATAGGGCTCTGTGGATCTTCCTGCGTCATGCTCGTTTTCTGCCCATTCCACAATGGTGTCACACAGATAGGTGGGCAGATCCCGTTTAAAGCGTTCCGGCATGGCAACTTCATGCTCGATGCAGTAGAGTGCCAGGTCCATGGCCTGGGGAATGTCTTTGATGTCAAAGAGCCAGACCAGGATTTGCCCCAACAGAAAATGATTGGATCCGGCCGCCTTTAAAGAATCGACCAGGGCCATGTACTTGGGGACCAGGCTCTCAGCCTTTACCCTTTCCTTTTCTTTGACGCTCCTGATAAGCTTCAAGGCGACCAGGTCATTTTCAAGCTCTGTTTCCATCTTACCCATGGCCTGCTGTTTCCCTATCTTTGATCCGGGCATTTGTCCCACAACCACGAATCCTCCCTTTTGGGATTTGCCGTGTGTGGGATCCTCGGCTTTCTTTTTTTGAAAGGTTGTCATTAAACCCATGATAAAAAATCCTTCAACTAAAATGGTTTTTGATTATTCCCAGGCGTCGCCGGCTGCGTTTGGAATTTTCACATTTCCGAATTCAACCCCCACGAATTTTTCAGGGGTTTCGACCACGTAGCCTTCATTCCGGCTGTTGAAATCTTCAACCCGGTTTTTTTCCGGTTTGTCTTTGATGTGCCGGCGCCAGGTGCCTTCCTGAACATAAATGGAAAGGTTGTCCGGGCTGGTGATCACAATACCCCGGGCAGGAAAATTGGTGGGCGTCATCCAGGGCAGACCACCGAAACTGGTCAAGGAAGCTGTGGCAAGGGTCTTGTCCGTGGGCTTTTTGGCAATGGCCCGATAAAGGGCGGATTTTTCCTGGCCCACCAGTTCATCTCCAATCATGGCAACCAACCCCTGTTTCACAAACTGGGGGATACCCTGGGCCAGGTCCACAACGGCATGATCCAGGTTTTCAAAATCTCCGCCGGCGCCAATCCGGATTTCACCGGCGGTCCCGCCTTCGGTAAGGATATTGGCAGCCTTGTTCTCACGCATGTATTGCAGCCACCCCTTGTTAACATCCTGCATCAAAGGATAGGTGGCAATGTCGGTATCCGCCGCGATGGATACACCGTTCCATCCGATGATTTCCCGATCATTGGCAATTCGTTGCTGAACGTAGCGGGCATACCGCTCACCAAGATTCTTGAACTTGGCCCAGGCATCCATGGTGGCGTACTTCATGTAAACGTCGGAATCGGTCTGGGAACATTTATACCCATAGGTATCAAGGCCCAGCAGGTCCTTGGGTGTTCTTTCCTTGCCTTCCACGCTGGTATCGGTCCGGCCGGAAGCTGGCCCGGAAGCGCTGCCCAGGATATTTTGCCCTTCCATATCGCCAACAGTGATGACATTGATCAGGGGTAAAAAATTACTTTGCTCAACAATTTTATCCTGGAGGCGCTGTTCCAGTTCCGGCGTGGCGGCAAATTGCCGTGTAACTATGGCAACACCATAGGTAAAAGCAATCCTGGCAAGCATCGCGTCATAATGTTGTCTGGTGGTTTCTTTCATCGTGTTTCTCTCCTCGGGTCCGGATTAAAGCCGGGTCCTATAAAAGTTCGTCTTTTTCACCAGCCGGCTGGGTGGTGTCGGTAAATTGTGTGCCGGGTACCACCTTTCCCAGTCTGGCTTCAAGCTGGCCGAATTTCTGGACCAGGCCTTCAAGGCAGGTTTTCAATTCTGTAAACTTATCGTCTCCACCGGCAGCGGGCGGGGGATCGGTTACCGTCTCAGTCTCGGTGCCTTTGGTTCCCTCTCCGGGATTAAGGCCGGCAATAAATTTTTCAACACTGTCAGCCAGGCTTTTCACCGTCTGCTGGGTGATCTCAATGGAATCTTTGAATTGTTTAAGCTGATCTTTGTCCATGGGCTCCTCTTTTGTTTCCTGTTGGGTTTCGGTTTTATGCATACTGGAAAACCACCGGAAAAATTTTTCTCCGAAGCGTTCCATTTGCTGATCATCCATATTTATTTCCCGCAGATCCGGAACAACCTCACCCGGGTACCGGGCGGTAAATTCCCGTCCCGGGATTTTAGAGAACCGCATTTCATCCGTGCCAAGGCTGGCCGGCTTATCTGTCATCCCCAGGCCGGTCAGATAGCACTTGCCTGTTTTGGCAAAATCTTCCGTGGGTTCAATGGAAAAATGCAGATACTCTTCCCAGACCTGATTCATTTGTAACAAGGAACGGCTGGGGCTGATTTTGGCAAAGAGCCGCATCACATCTCCGTCCTTTTCAGCTTTCAAGGCCTGGACAGATCCATAGGAGGAATACCGCATGTGATCGATCCAAAGTTTTGCCGTGTAGACTTTAGGGTCATAGGTTTCCGCCATATCCGTGAGCCATTCGGGTTTGATAAATCGTCCGTCAACCGTGGGGCCGGATTGGGCGATCCGCTTAAAGTCTGAAACAAGAGAAGCGGGCATGTTGATGATCTCCTTAATAGTGGATAAATGGTCTTAAATGCCTCCAGCATAAAGAAGGGTTTTGCCCCTGTACATGAAAGCCATTCCGATTTTCGCGTTATCGGAATGAAACCCGACCAGATCATTGAAGAATATTGATATTGTGATTCCATGAGTCATTACCCACCCGAAATACAAGACGCTGCCAAGCGCCTTTATCTGCGCCGGCACAAACCCAAGGAAATTGCAGAACTTCTGAACACCCCGTTGCGTACGGTCTATGACTGGCGGACAAAGGGGGACTGGGATGATCTTCTTTCCCATGAAACCGTTGAAGGGGCCATGTCCCGGCGCCTGGCCCTGTTGGCTGAAAAAGAAGTAAAAACAGAAATGGACCTGGCCGAGCTCAAGAGTCTGACTGATTCTTTGGTACGGCTCAGGGCAGGGCGGAACCAGGGCGGTCAGAGCAAGGGTGACAGGAAAAGCAGGGGAGGGGAATCCCGTAAAAAATCCAACACCCGGAAATATAAAAATGATGTGACCGGGTTAAAGCTCTCTGACTTTAAGGAAAAGCTCCACAAAAACTATTTTGAATACCAGCTGGCTCTCAGGGAAGCCCGGTACCACCGCATGCGAATGTTGCTCAAATCCCGACAGATCGGTGCCACCTGGTATTTTGCCCAGGAGGCTTTTGAAGATGCAGCACTTGAAGGCCGGAACAAAATATTTTTGTCAGCTACAAGAGCCCAGGCCGAAGTTTTTAGACGGTACATTATTTCTATTGCAAGACAGCAATTTGATATTGACCTGACCGGCAACCCCATGGTGCTGCACACGGCCAAAGGGCCTGCCGAACTCCATTTTTTATCCAACAACAGCAAGTCAGCCCAGAGCTACACCGGGGACGTTTATATTGATGAGTTCTTCTGGATCAATAAATTCAATGAACTTTACAAGGTGGCTTCGGGTATGGCCACCCATAAAAAATGGAGAAAGACTCTTTTTTCCACCCCCTCTGCCGTGACCCATGATGCCTATGACCTGTGGACCGGGGACCGGTACAATCAGCGATTCAAAAAAAAGAGGGTGGAGTTCCCCGGGTTCAAGGAAATGCAGTCCGGGATCCTCTGCCCGGACAATACATTCCGGAAAATCATCACCCTGGAGGATGCCGAGGCAGGCGGGTGTGATCTTTTTGATCTGGCAAGCCTGATACTTGAATACAGCCCGGCTGAGTTTGACAATCTGTTTAAATGTTTATTTGTGGATGACACCTTCGGGGTGTTCCGGTTTGCCGACCTGGAAGATTGCGCCGCCGACATAAGCCAATGGAGGGATATAGACTATACCGCCCAGAGACCCGTGGGAAACTATCCGGTATGGGGCGGTTACGATCCCAGCCGGAGCCGGGATGATGCCAGCTTTGTGGTTTTGCTTCCACCCTTGACCAAAGGCGGAAGGTTCAGGGTGATTGAACGATTAAAATGGGTGGATAAAAGTTTTACCTGGCAGGCTGCGGAAATCAAAAAGCTTTGCCAAAAATATAATTTTGTTTATATGGGAATCGATGTCACAGGCCCAGGCCTCGGGGTATTTGATACCATCAAGACTTTTTATCCCCAGGCAACCCCCATCCATTATTCCGTCGGCAGCAAAACCGGAATGGTGTTAAAGGCCCAAGAGGTGATAGGGGCAAACCGGTTGTTGTGGAGTGCCGAAGAAACCACCATCGCCCATGCCTTCCTCACCATCCGGAAGATCATGACCCCCGGCGGCCAAATCTCATATGCCGCCAACCGAACCAGCACCACAGGCCATGCCGATGTGGCATGGGCCATCATGCACGCTCTGGCAAACGAACCCATAGCCCACGATCACACTGCAAGTTCAACCGCAGAATTCCTTTAAGGAGTAAACATGTCAAAAAATAAGAATACCCAGCTTAAGGAAAGCAACAAAGACAATGAGTCCATGGCATTTACATTCGGGGATCCGGAGCCGGTCCTTGACGGCAATCTGACCGATTATCTGGGGGTATTCCTCCTGGACAACGGCACATACTACAGCCCGCCTGTCTCCCTGTCAGGCCTGGCAAGGCTCAGGGGGGCCAATGCCTATCATGCCCCGCTGCTGGAATTTAAAACAAACATGATCATCAAGACTTTCAATGAATCACCGGCCGTTCCCTATAAGGAAATATACCCGTTTACCACGGATTATGTGATTTTTATGAATGCCTATTTCCAGAAAATTAAAAACCTGCTCGGTGAAGTCGTTTATTTAAAACACCTGCCCGCCATCAACATGCGCCGCATGAAAGGGACAGACAGATTTTGCATGCTCAATACCGACGGGACCAAAACCGAATTTAACCCGGGGGAGGTTGCCCATGTAAAAAATTATGATGTGACTCAAACCATCTATGGGATCCCGTCATATCTGGGTGCCATTCAATCCATGCTGCTCAATGAGGATGCCACATTATTTCGGCGTCGGTATTATCTCAACGGCGCCCATCTGGGATATATTTTCTATTCTGCATCCGCTAACCTTGGAGAAGCTGAGAAAAATAATATTAGGGACGCTGTAAAATCATCCAAAAAACTGGGTAACTTTAGAAACCTGTTCCTGCATCTGCCCAATGGCCGGGAAAAAGATATCCAGATCATACCGGTGGGGGACTTCTCCACAAAGGATGAACTTGAAAAAATCAAGAACATTTCCCGGGATGATATCATTGCCGCACACAGGATTCCCCCCGCCCTGGCCAGCATTGTTCCAACAGATACAAGGGCCGGAACAGGGGACATTACAAAAGCCGCCCAGGTGTATGAAGAGAACGAGATAAAACCCTTAAGAAAACACCTTTTACAAATTAATGAATTCCTTTCGGGAAACAGGCAAATATCCTTTGACGAACCGGATTATTCAGAATAATTATTACCTATAAATAAAGGAGGAAACGTGTCATGGCTGTGCGAGTAAAATGCAACCGATGTGAATCGACTGCAACCATTCATTCTAGCTCAGAAGAATCCGAGTTTGTTAAAAAACTATATTGTACATGCAATAATCCAAAGTGCGGCCATTCCTTCGTCATGGACTTGACCTTTTCCAATACCTTAAGCCCGTCCGCCTTGGATTTTCCGGAAGGGTTTATCGATAAACTCATGTCCAGCACCCAGATGGAACAGAAAAAGATTTTTTCAGCCCTTTCACCTGCCTCCTGAACAACAGGGAAAGGGGGTTATTTTTTAAACACCCAGCATTTGAAAGTTTTGCCCATGGTTTTGTGCCAGACAGAGCGATTTTTCTCAATAAATAAAGGTGCTTTATTGACAATTAACGCACGCTTCAGGGAGGTAAGGTCAAGATGTTCAATGTTGTTGGCATCACATTGCGCAGTGAAATAATTCAGATTAATCATGATAAAACCGACATCAGGTGAAAAATTGATGCTTGGAGTGCCCGATAGCCCTTCAAGCTTTTGATAAGTTTTCCAGAACCGCTCGCACAATTTTATTTCATCTGGATTGCCGTAATGGTGCCTGTAATCGTTGTGAGCCTTTCTATTGGGAACAATTCCCATTATCTCAAGCAAAACCCCTTCCCTGGAGCCCGGGTTTTTGCTGCCTTTGGCAACCGTGGCTAAAATGAATCTGATCAGATTGTTTGTGTTTTTCATGGGGTTGGGCGCACCATGCTTTCGATGCAAATCAATTAAGTGTTCAAAGTCACGTTGAATTGCCGTTGGGATTTTGACTTCCATAATTTCTTCCTTGTATTGAGATCTTTTTAAATCACCTGAAACATATATAAAGAAAAAATAAAGATCAACAACCTATTAGATTTCGCCCCAGAGTGCAGGGTGATATAAAACCCTTATGCTGTTTTTCATAGGGTTTGGAGTTGTCTTTTTACTGTTTTTCCCCTGTTTTATTAATCAACAGAGATGACCTCGAAAATTTTTATCCCCCCCCCCCTCGGGGGAAACGGTGAGGAATAAAAAAAATCTTGAAAATGAGGGTTAAGATATTAATATAACAGGATAAAAATCCTTACCTTAACAAGGCAGATTGGGGCAGGGAATAAGTCAGGTTCAATGATTACAGGTACTTATATACTTAAAAAAGGTATAAAAAAAAAGTAAGAATCTTCCCTTTTCTTCCTTCTAAAAAGCAGGAATTAAATTACTGAAATCATTAAAAATTACCCTGTTTTACCCCTGTTTTTGTCAAATCCAGACCTTTTCCCCCGAGGGGGTCAATGTGGAAATTATTTTTTGCCACAAGTGTGTGCGTACGCACGTATGTATTGCTATAATTCACTATAATATTGTATAGTTAACCCCCATCAGCCCCTAAAAATTCATATTGTATCTAAAGAGCTTACCCATTTTACCTGTTGATTCTTCCCGGCAATCAATATCGCGCACGTCCATGAAAAAATAACAGCAATGCGCCCAGGGGAGAATATAACTATGGCCGGCCAGGTTGGGAGGAGTTTTGGAATAGTCTTTTTTTTAAAAGGACAGACAAAAGGACAGACAATGATAAAGAAAAAGGGTTAAAAACCGAAGTCCTTAACCCTTGTAATCTTTGGTGTTGGCGGAGAAACAGGGATTCGAACCCTGGATGGAGTATAACCCCCATACCCGCTTAGCAGGCGAGCGCCTTCAGCCTCTCGGCCATTTCTCCGTATAATATTGGCGGAGGAGGTAGGATTCGAACCCACGGACCCGTTAAGGTCAACGGTTTTCAAGACCGCCACTTTCGGCCACTCAGTCACTCCTCCACGATTTAACCAGGATTTTATAGCACCTTGTCATGAACAGGTCAATACTTAACTTATGTTTTTAAATGATTGACAGGGAGAATAGTTGAGCTATATTAAGAAGTTTTAGGTTAATGATATATATAGGAGATACTAAATGAAACAGAAAATCAGGTTTGAAAAGAATACGAAAGAGGGGATTCTCACCATTTTGGAATCCAGTGAAGTCGACCCGGGGGTTGTGATGCTGCTCCATGAAGAAGAATACAGCCTGGAGGAATTGACCCAGGCATCCAAAGAAGGTGTGGACGCATTCTTGGGGCTGCTTCGAAGGCGAAGTTTTTTTCCAGCCAGGGATATGGCGGTAAAACTTTTTGAAGGCAGTGTTGATTTTTTTAAAGACGGGGCAGCGGAAAAGCTTGTTATTGAATATAATGATATTGAAGCCTTCCCCGGTGAAGAAGCCTTTGTTTTGGAGGATGATGTTGAACTGGATGCGCTGCTGGAAGAAGACGGTGATACCAAAGAAGATGAGATGAAGGAAATCGATTCTGAAGACGATACCCCGCAATTTACGCCCGAAGATACCTCTGAACACGAGAATTAAAATAAATATGAAAACAAAACTTAAACAGATTGTCCTCGCTGCCGCCCAACGAGCGTTTGAAAAGGGAGAACTGCCATCTGACAAGCTTCCTGACATGGACATAGAAGCCCCGAAACACACCTCCCAGGGTGATTTTTCAAGCAATTTTGCCATGGTGTCGGCGGGCCTCCAGAAAATGGCGCCCCAAAAGATTGCCCAAACCATCATTTCAAATATGGAATCTTTGGATTATATTGAAAAAATTGAAGTGGCCGGCCCGGGTTTTATTAATTTTTTTCTCGCCAATGCCGCGTGGCATCCAGTGGTGGAGCAAATTCTTGCCCAGGACAAAGAGTTTGGGACCTCGGACATGGGAAAAGGGCAAAAGGTCCAGGTGGAGTTTGTCAGCGCCAACCCCACGGGCCCGCTCCATGTCGGGCATGGAAGGGGGGCCGCTGTCGGGGATTCTGTGGGAAATATCCTCGCCTTTGCCGGGTTTGATGTCCAAAAGGAATACTATATCAATGATTCCGGCCGGCAAATTCGAACCCTTGGTACTTCTGTCTGGCTGCGGGGTTTGGAGAGAGGGGGACAAAAAATTGAGTTTCCCGATGATTGCTATAAAGGGGAATATATAAAGGATCTTGCCCAACGCCTGCTGGATAAAGAAGGCAAGGATTTTTTCGACCAGGAGGAAGACACGGCCATTCCCTTGTGTGCAAAATTTGCTGCCAATGAAATACTGGGCGGCATAAAATCAGATTTGTCCGACTTTGGTGTCCATTTTGATCAGTGGTTCAGTGAACAAAGTCTCTATGATTCAAACCGGGTGCAAGATGCCATTGAGGACTACCGGGCCCAAGGGTTAATCTATGAAGAGGAGGGGGCGCTTTGGTTTCGGACCCAGGATTTCGGGGATGAAAAAAATAGAGTGGTTGTCAGGAATAATGGGCTGACCACCTATTTTGCCTCTGATATTGCCTATCACAAAGAAAAATATGAGCGGGGTTTTGACCGGGTGATTGATGTGTGGGGGGCAGACCACCATGGCTATATTAAACGCATTGATGCCTCGGTGGTGGCTTCGGGCAGAAAAAGCGAGCAATTTGAGGTGATTCTTGTTCAGTTGGTCAATCTGTTGCGGGGGGGCAAGCCTGTTCAAATGTCCACCCGATCCGGGGAGTTTGTTACCCTGAAGAATATTGTGGATGAGGTGGGAAAAGATGCGGCACGGTTCATGTTTTTGAGCCGCAGCTACGATTCCGGTCTGGAGTTTGATCTGGAACTTGCCAAACAGAAAAATTCCGATAACCCGGTCTACTATGTGCAATATGTCCATGCCAGAATCACGGGGATTCTTTTAAAGGCAAAAGAAGAGGGACTGATCAAGGAGATTGAGTTTCAAAAGGGAGAACACCTCGGGTTGCTGACGGCTCCCGAAGAGATTAACCTGATCAAAATTCTGGCCGGGTTTGGGGAGCAGGTTGAAAAAAGTGCCGACACCCTTCACCCCCATGTGATTTTTACCTATTTGATGTCCCTGGCATCGGCATTCCATGGATATTATAATAAACACAAGGTGATAACAGAAGACAAAAATCTTTCCCGTGCCAGGCTCTCCCTGGTTCTGGCGGTTAAAAAAGTCATCCGGAACGGGGTGTGTCTTCTGGGTGTTTCAGCTCCGGAAAGAATGTAGCTCATGTCGGTTTTTAAGGGGGGGGGCTTTCGGGCGGTTTTAAGGTATTTGGTGTATGGGGTTGTCGGGGGATGGATGTTTTTTCTGGGCATCCTGGTCGGCCGGGGAACGTCTCCTGTGACATTTGATACAAAAAGTTTTCAGAACCGCCTGGAAGCCATTGTCCAAGCCTATGGAAAGACCGATGCACCTGAAAAAAAAATGGACCTTCAGTTCTATGATGCCCTTAATAGACCTGTCCGCCAGGAAGTGACGGGGAAAAAAAACACGCCCAATGAGATTATTCCCAAAAAGGAAGAAGGTCACCTGGTGATCCAGGTGCCGATAGTTGGGGTCCCCGTAAAAACCAGTCGGAAAACAGCCACCCTGAACAAGGCGGCTTTAGACAAAACCCAACTTAAGGATAAGGGGTCCCAGACCCCGGCCAAGGATAAGGCGCCCCGTAAAGAAATCCAGGTCAAACGAGAAAAACAGATACCGGCAACTTTGGAGTATACCATTCAGGTGGCGGCCTATAAATCAGCGGTCGATGCAATCAGTCAGATGGCAGTTTTGGAAAAAAAAGGATTTGCCTCCTATCGAACCCTGGGGAAAAAAGAGGGGGTTATCTGGTACCGGGTAAGGGTGGGGTCCTTTGCCACCCGAAAGGCAGCCGCCCGCTATATTGAAAAATTAAAACACGCAAAAATTGACGCCATGATTATAAAGAGGGAATAATGATGAAAATATCAACGGATGAAATTGAAAAGATGGCCCACCTTGCAAGGCTTAAGATTGATGATCCGCTAAAAGAAGCGCTGTCCTACCAACTAAGTCATATCCTGGACTATATAGATACGCTCAAGGATGTAAATGTGGAAGGGGTTATCCCTGCCTCGGGTGCGGCATTTTTAAACACTGTATTACGGGAAGACATTCTTGGGGATTCTCCCGGGCCCGACGTGACCCTTGCCAATGCCCCGGAGCGGGACCAAGATTTTTACACGGTGCCAAGGGTTGTAAAATAAGGTTGTAAAATAAGGAATAAATTGAATGGATTTACATACACTGACCATTGCAAAGGCCCAAGAACTTCTATCCCAGGGGGCAATTTCCTCTGTTGAGCTGACCCAGGCCTTTCTTGACCGGGTTGATCTGTATGAGGGCCGTATCGGGGCTTTTATCACCCTGGACAAAAAGGATGCCCTGGCCCAGGCAGGAGTGGCGGATGAGCATATTGCTGCTGGGAATCAGGCCCCTTTTACCGGTATTCCCATTGCCTTGAAGGATCTTTTGTGCACCCGGGGGGTAAAAACCACCTGTGGTTCAAAAATATTGGGCAACTTTGTTCCCCAGTATGACGCCACTGTGGTGGAAAAATTAAAAAAGGAAAATGCCGTTCTCATCGGCAAGACCAACCTGGATGAATTTGCCATGGGATCGTCCACGGAAAATTCTGCTTTTAAAATTACGAAAAATCCCTGGAACCAGGACCATGTGCCCGGCGGATCCAGCGGTGGGTCTGCCGCTGCCGTTGCTGCCCAATTTTGTTGCGCCGCCTTGGGGACAGACACCGGCGGATCCATACGACAACCGGCTTCCCATTGCTCGGTTGTGGGGCTTAAACCCACCTATGGCAGAGTCTCCCGATTCGGTCTTGTTTCCTATGCCTCTTCTTTGGACCAGATCGGTCCCATCACCCGGGATGTTACGGATGCGGCCATGATGATGAACCTGATTTGCGGCAATGATTCAAAAGATTCCACCAGTGCCAGGCAAAAGGTTCCGGATTTTACGACGGCCCTGGATCAATTTGAAAAAAATTCCCTCAAAGGGATGAAGGCCGGAATTCCCAAGGAGTATCTTGGGGTGGAGGGGATTGATCCCGAGGTGTTGGCCATGTTTGACCAGGCCAAAACGATTCTTGAAAGCCTGGGGGTTGAAATCGTTGAAATCTCTTTGCCCCATACCCCATATGTGGTGGCAGCCTATTATATCATCGCCCCCTGTGAAGCCAGTTCAAATCTTGCCCGGTTTGACGGGGTGCGTTACGGGATCAGAGACAGCGAAAGCGATGACCTCATTGAAATGTATAAAAAAACCAAATCATCCGGGTTTGGCCCCGAGGTCCAGCGCCGGATTATCATCGGGACCTATGCCCTGTCCGCCGGGTATTATGATGCCTATTACGGCCGGGCATCCCAGGTGAGAACCCTGATCATGGAAGATTTTTCAAAAGCCTTTGATCACTGTGATCTGATTCTTTCCCCCGTGGCGCCCACCCCGGCCTTTAAAATCGGTGAAAATACAGGGGACCCGCTGACCATGTATCTTAGCGATATCTTTACCCTGTCTGCCAACATGGCAGGAGTTCCGGGAATTTCCGTTCCGGCAGGATTTTCTCGTGCAGGGCTTCCCATGGGGATCCAGATGATGGCAAATCACTTTGATGAAATGTCCCTTTTACGGGCCGGATTTGGATTTGAACGCGCCCTTGATTTGAAACCAGGTTTTCCCAGTCTTTAATAATCCTATCTTTATAAAAATAAGAAGGAGGTATCGATGACCACCATCCAGCCCCAGGGAGAGGCATTAAAAAAAGCAATCCAATGGATTTCCCAGGCGAGAAAAAAGGATCCGAACATAAATTTGGCCACCCTTGTGGACAAAACCGCATTCCAGTTTGATTTAAGCCCAAAGGATTCTGAATTTTTGTTGCGGTTTGTAAAGGCCATGACTGACCGATGAGCAAAATTAGAATCCTGCCCGAAATCCTGTCCAATCAGATTGCCGCAGGGGAGGTGGTTCAGCGGCCATCGTCTGTGGTAAAAGAATTGGTTGAAAACTGCATTGATGCCAAGGCCACACGGATTCGTGTGGAAATCGAAAACGGGGGAAAATCCCTGATCCGGGTTTCCGATGACGGGGGCGGTCTTGGAAGAGATGAGGCGCTGCTCTCCATTGAGCGGTATGCCACCAGCAAGATTTTCACCAAGGAAGACCTGTTCGCCATTGCAAGCTTTGGATTCAGAGGAGAGGCCCTGCCTTCCATTGCATCGGTGGCAAGGTTTACCCTTGTCTCCAGGACAGCTAGTTCAGATATCGGAACAAAAATTGAAATCGCCGGGGGCAAGCTTGTCAAGGTTTCCGATGAGGGGGCACCCTGCGGTACCCTGGTGGAAGTGAAGCATCTTTTTTTCAATACACCGGCCAGGAGAAAATTTTTAAAGGGGGATGCCACCGAAGCCGGCCATATTGCCGATACCCTGGCAGGCTTGGCCCTGGGCAATCCCTCCATTGGGTTCCGGCTGTTTATCAATAAAAAACTGGTGAAAAATTTCCCCCCGGGCCAGGACCTGTTCCAGCGGTCCTTGCTGGTGCTGGGAAAGGATGTGACCAACAAGCTGTATCGGATAAAGGGGCGTGAAGGGGAAATTTTTGTGACCGGGGTCTGTTCCAATCCCCTGGTCACAAGGAGCACTTCAGGTCGGATCTATCTGTTTGTCAACAATCGATTGGTCTATGATCGGGGGCTTGTGGCAGCTGTTTTTAGGGGATACCAGGGACGGATCATGAAGGGGCGGTTTCCCATGGGCGTTGTTTGCGTGGGGTTGCCCTTTGACCAGGTGGATGTCAATGTCCATCCGACCAAGCGGGAAATTAAATTTTTAAGCCCTCAACCGGTTTTCCGGGCAGTGGTGCGGGCCGTTGAAATTGCTTTGCTTGAGGCCCAACAAGATTCGGTTTCCTATGCAAAGAGTACACAGCCGGGTGGTTTTCCTGTCCATGGCACTGGCCCGTCGCAAAGCCTGGCGCAAGATAGTGAATTTTCCCTGCCTGGCGGGGAGCCCGGCCCGGCCCCCTATGTTTTGGCCCGGGAAGAATTTGGAAGCAGGTCAACGGACAGGGTGGCCCAATCAACTCTTGCCTGGGGCCAGGGATCCCGGGCCGAGGTAAAAACATCCCTTCCCGGTACAAACAGCGAGCTTCCCGTGTTTTCCCAGGGCGTTGACTCCTGGCCCCCGGTCTGCCCGGATGAAAAGAGGCCAACCGGTCAATTGGAATCCCAATTCCATGTTTTGGGCCAGGTTCTGGGCACCTATATTGTGGCGGAAAAAGAAAATTGTCTGGTGCTGGTCGACCAGCATGCCGCCCACGAACGGGTGGTCTATGAAACCTTAAAAAAACGGCACCATGCCCTGGGGGTCCAGAGCCAGGACCTTTTAGTGCCCGAAGTTTTGGAATTAACCCATGGGGAAGCCGATTCTTTGAGCGCCATTCTTGAGGCCTTGTCCGATATGGGGCTTCGCATCGAGCCCTTTGGAGGAACTTGCTTTGTGGTAAAAGCAGTTCCCGTTCTTTTGGGGGAAAAAAACATAAAGCCCCTGGTTCTGGAACTTATTGAAACCTTTCGGCAAGAGGGTGGTTTAAATGCGTTACAGGACGCCTGTCTTATTTCCATGGCCTGCCATTCGGCCCTGCGGGCCAATAAACAGATGAACCGCCAGGAAATGGTGCGCCTTTTGGAAGATCTGGAAGAATGTGACAATCCGTTGCATTGTCCCCATGGCCGCCCTAGCATGGTCAGTTTTGATGAACTGCAATTAAAAAAGCTGTTTAAAAGACTTGTCTGATCGGGGGGGATGGGGTATATAATATCGGGAATTTACACATGATTTTACAAATTTGTGCGTCAGGACCAGGTGCAGGACGCGATACAAAAAAACAAGTGGCAGAAGGGGTGTCAAAAATTCGGCAGTCTTGCCTGTGGTTAATATTTAAGACCTATTATGAAGGAGCAGTATGTTGAAATTGAGTAATCGGATAAAAAAAGGGAGGCTGTTTCTAACGGCTGTGTTCATTCTAACGATGTTGACCGTCAATGTCGGTGTTTGTGCCGCCCCACCCAAACGAGTGGCGGTTTTCCCTTTTACCATGAATTCTCCCCAGGACCTCGGTTTTCTGCAGAACGGTCTTTTTTCCATGCTGTCTTCCCGGCTGGCAGACCCGGGAAAAGTGGATGTGCTGGACAGGGAAACCGTTGACAAATTTTTGGCCCAGGCAACAAAATCCGATGTCACAAAAGGGGCCTTGAACGAATCCAAGGTCAGGATTATCGGCGCCAACCTGGGGGTGGATTATATTCTTTTCGGCAGTTTGACCCATTTTGGCGAGAGCGTCAGTCTGGATGCCAGCATGGTGGATATCACCGGGCAAAAAAAGACCCTGGCTTTCTTTGAGCAGAGCAACACCATGGGGGATGTGATTCCCCTGGTGAACTCTTTTGCCGGGGATATCAACCTCAAGGTATTCAACCGGAATATTTCAAACGACCTCTATGCCCAGCCGGTGCCCCTGGTCCAGAATGCACCGGGAACATTGCAGCATGCCGGTGGCATGGCTGTTGTCAGCGGGGGGCTCGTCAGCACCCAGCAAGCCGGGGGGGCGGGGTTCCAGACCCTCCTCAAGTTTAAGGGGGTGATCGGGACCATGGCCGCAGGCGATCTGAACAAGGATGGGATTGTCCAGGTGGTGACGGCAACGGACAACAATCTTATGATCTACACCCTGAAGGGGACTCAGCTTGTGGAAGAGAAAAAGCTTGAGTTCAGCAGTACCAACCGAATTGTCTCTCTGGATATAGCCGATATCAATGGAAACGGGTATCCGGAAATTTTTGTGACCAGCCTGACCATCCACAGGGACGGATTGCAGTCCTTTGTGGTGGAGTACAACGGAACCGACTATGTGACCACGGTTGATGGGGAATCCATCTACTACAGGGTTATCAACGCCCCGGACAACACAGCTCTCCTCCTGGGGCAAGACATGGGCCGCAGCCCCTTTGACGGTCGGATTCATGTCATGGCGGCAAGGGGGGATACCTATGCCAAGGAAAAACGGATCAGGCTGCCCAGAAGCACTTCTGTCCTTGCCCTTGCCCGGGGTGGGGTGACAGCAAAAGACGCCGATGAATATATAATGGTAAATGAAAACGGCCGCCTGGTCCTGGCCGGCGACACCGGCAGCGAGGAGTGGGAAAGCACGGAAAAATACGGCTCCACCGGACATGTATGGCTCATGCCCAAGGTGGAGACCGATGCCTCCTATCGGGACCGGGTCTATCTTCACCCCAGGCTTAACTTTTATGATGTTGGTTCCGACGGGAAACAGGAATTGGTGGTTGTGAGGAACAATGAATTTGGCGGAGGGGCCATGGGGCGGTATAAACGCTTTAAGGACGGTCACCTTGAAATGTTGGCCTGGAACGGTCTTGCCATGGCGCCGGTATTCCAGACCAGTCCGGTTCAGGGCTGGATTTCTGATTTTGCCATCGCAGATCTGGACGGAGACGGGGCGGATGAACTGGTTGTCTCCGTGGTGACCCAGAACAAGATGGCCATCCTGGGTAAGGACAAGGCCTCCCATGTCATTTCCTATAAACTGGAGTAGACAGGTCCCATAAACAAAGCCGGTGACGGTCGGGTGAAAACCCAAGGCAGGGGGCGGCAAAACCTGGGGCAGGGTCTAAAAAGGCCAAAGGGATAGATAAATATGATGGAGAGCATAAAAAAGTATTGACAAAGATGGAGAAACTGCTCTATTTAGTGTACTAATCTTCAATGCGGACGATTTAAAGGAACGTTCGCGGCGGGGAGAGTAAGTATTCAGGCGTTGAATATTTGTTTTAAACGAAAAAGGAGAAAAGATGAAAAAATTAATGGTAATCGTTGCAGCTCTTGCAATGATCAGTGGTTCTGCCTATGCGGCAGATTGGAACTTTTACGGATCAGCCCGTGTAACTACTTTTTATACAGATATTGATGCTGCCGGTGTTAATAACGATAGCGGAAATATCGATGCAAGCCTCCAGGGCAACGCCCGTATCGGTGCCAATGTAAAAGTTAGTGACGAATTGTCAGGCCGGTTTGAATATGGTGCAAGTGGTGGCAATGCAAATATCCGTCTGCTCTATGGAACATGGAATTTTGGTGCAGGATCTTTCAGAGTTGGTCAGGATTATACTCCCCTGTATCTGCCCCTTTCCAATCAGGTCTATGGCTCTGATAACGGACTTGGCGGATGGGGCGAGCCCTACCCAGGTCGTAAAGCCCAGTTGAAACTGATGTTTGGTGGTTTTGACATTGCTTTGGTTACTCCTAACACAAATGCTTGGGCCGCCGGTGCGGCAGTAACTGCGGGCGAGGTCAAAATGCCTCAGATCCAGGCAGCTTACAAATTGAGCCAGGATAACTGGAATGTGGCACTTGGTGCAGGTTATCAGACCTTTGATAATGCCTTCGACCAGAGCGTTGCTTCCTATGTAATTACTGGTAGAGCGGGCATCACCTTTGCTGGCGTTAAACTGGGCGCTGAGGTTTTCGGCGGACAGAATGTGGGTAACTTGGTAACAATGCATGTCAACAAAGTCAATAGTGTTGAAGCTAATACAGGTCTTGCAGTATACGATGTCGCTGGTAATGTTCTTGATAATGATGCCTTTGGTTATGAAATTGTAGCTGGTTATACCGTCAATGACATGTTCGCCTTTGAGGCCGGTTATGGTTATGCTAAGACTGAACTTGATGTTGTCGGCGTTGCTGGCGATAAAGTCGATGTTGCTTCCTGGTATGTTCAGGCTCCCATCACTTTGGCTCCCGGTGTTTTTATTATTCCTGAAATTGGTCAGGTCGACTACAAAAACACAGGTGCCGACGAAATTACTTACTACGGCGCCAAATGGCAGATTAATTTCTAATTATGATCTAACCCGATCATAATTCATTCATACGCCTGAAGGAAACGGCCTGGTGATATTCACCAGGCCGTTTTTCTTTTGACCTGCCCCTTTTCCGCGATATCCCCTCCCCCACACAGACACCTTCCGTCTGCAAGTCCCCCCAACTTCTTTCAGGTTGCAACTAGTAAAAAAACAAGACACAAAAAAATCAGGATCAGACTGCCTTTTTTTGCCGGGCCATCCTTTTCTTTTTCGGTGGTATCACGTTCAATATCGGATTCAACTTTTTGCTCGGGCCGGTCTGGAACACGGGTTTATTTCAAAAGGTAGCAAAATGTGGCAAATTGTAAAAAAATGTTGCGAAAGAGGTTGACAAGGGTTATGTCAATTTATTAAGTGTAATTGTAAACAGCGTTTATGGAACGAACGCTTGGTCTCCCTTAAAAAAAGCAGGGGTTTAAAAGGAGCATCCTGTTTTTTAATTCAGGTGGGAAATTGATTCTTAACCCTAAACAAAAGGAAAAAAGATGAAAAAACTTTTGCTTGTCGTTGCTGTTGTGGCAATGTTTGCTGGTTCTGCAATTGCTGCAGACTGGAATTTTTACGGGTCTGCCCGTGTTAATACCACGTATACGAAGTTTGATAACAGTCCCTTTGCCACCCCAGCCGCTGTGGCAGCGGGCGGTTCAAGTGCCGTCTTCGGAAATTCGGGTGATGACACTAGTAATTATGAACAAAAACTCTATGGGAATGCCCGTATCGGGGCCAATGTAAAAGTCAGTGATGAATTGACTGGAAAATTTGAGTTCGGTGCGCTGGGCGGCAACGCCAATATTCGTATCCTCTGGGGTGAATGGAATTTCGGAGCAGGCTCCCTCGGCATCGGCCAGAATTATACCCCCCTGCTGATGCCCTATTCCAACCAGACTTACAGCATTGACGGATTCAACAAGGGGGATCACAACATGTCCACCTTTGGCATGCTCTACGGCAGCCGGAAAGCCATGATCCGTTTGAAATTCGGAAATTTCCAGATTGCAGCTGTTCAGCCCAGAGCACGGGTTGCCGTGACCACGATAGACCCTGGTAATGGAATTTTGTATCCTATGAATCCAGCTCCTGCCACAGAAATCAAGATTCCCTGCATCCAGGCCAAGTATAAATATGATTTTAGTAATGGTCATGTGGCCCTGGCCGGTGGTTGGCAGACCTTTGATGTGGTGGGTGCAGCAAAATCGGAAAAAGTGACCTCCTATGTTCTGGCAGTTGGCGGCCGTATGGATTTCGGCGGGATTTATTTAAAAGGTAACCTCTGGGGTGGTCAGAATGTTGGTAACATGGTGGATATTCTAGTCAGTGGCGCCCTGTTTTCAACACTTGGAAACGCAAATGCCAGTGAATTTGATGGGGCAGGCTGGGGCTATGCCGACTATACTACAGCTACTGAGACTGTCACGGATAATGATGCCTTTGCAGGCCTCCTGGTTGCCGGTTATAAAATTCGGGAAGGCCTCTATCTGGAAGCAGGTTACGGATATGTAAAAACAGAACTTGATAAAGATGGTTCCACCAAAGACGATGCGGTCACCTATTATCTTCAGTCCACCATTTTTCTGGCCCCCGGGGTTTTCCTTACCCCTGAAGTTGGCCGGGCTGATTTTAAACAAGAGGGTCAGCCTGATGCCACCTATTTTGGCATCAAATGGCAGATCAACTTCTAAATTAAGCAGATTTAACGCTTAAGTCAAACCACCTGAATGCATAAAAAGGTCTGGTGATCTAATGATCACCAGACCTTTTCTTTTGGTGCGTCGGCAATATGACAGGAATAAGGGTGAATATACCGGTTTTAAGAAATTAAAAAGCTGGGATAATTGATCCATTTGAGTCATGGCGTATAGGGTTGTTATAAAAATGTGTTTTTTTTGCTCCCGGGGTACTTTCCGGGAGTTTAGAAAAGGGGTCTAAAAAAGATACTCCCAGACCTTCCAGCCGGGACCTTGTTCCTGCTGTCCCGCCGGCACCTTCATCAAGTGTTCAGGATTTTGTCGTTTCAGCTTGTTGATATGGGCCTGTTTTTCCCTTTCCATTTGTTCATAGGTTACCGTGGAGCGGTCAAAGGCCTTTTTGTTGACGGTGGCGGCAATTCTATCCACCTTGTCGATGAGGTCGTCGGTGATTTTGGATTGTTCAAAAAAGGACATGAACCGTTTGTTTTTGATGTCATAGACCTGGGTATCAATACTGAAAGATCCTGCAAGTTTTGTGACACTTCCCGTCAAAACATAATCGCTGGCGGTTTTTGCGGCAATTTGAGCAACCAGCTGATTGCCTGTAGCCTTTTTCCCGGAAACGGTTTTAAGGTCTGCCAGATGGGTTTTGATCTGGGTTTTGGGAATGACCGTCACATGATTCTGCCAGGAGAGCCGGGAGTAAAGCATGTAAAAAATGCCGTTTTGAACATGGGTCAGATCCTCGGCAGCATTCAGGGTAAAGGGGAGTATGGCCACCTTGATTTCCTTGGCCACAGCTGTCTGCAGCATGGTGGTCAATGAAAGGGCAAGGAAGATCGCTGTCCAGAAAAAACGATGAAGCCGGGTAATTTCTTTCACAATAGGGTTTCCTTAAGGGGTTGATTGAATCAATTTTTTGATTAGGCCTAGGATTTAGACAATTGGGATTTAATAAGGGAGGTGACAATTTTCGGATCTGCCTTGCCCCGGGTTTTTTTCATGACCTGTCCCATGAAAAAACTGAACAATTTGGTTTTTCCGGCGCCATAGGCAGCCGCTTCTTCCGGGTTGTCACAGATAATGGCCGCCACTATTTTTTCAAGTTCTGTCTGGTCAGACACCTGTTCCAACCCCTTTTCCTTTACAATGTCCCGGGGAGCCTTGCCCGATGTCACCATCTCTTCAAATACGGTTTTGGCGGCGGTGGCATTGATATTCCCTCGTTCAAGGAGCTGCAAAAGAGAGGAGAACGCCTTGGCTGAAACCTTTGACTGGGTAATATCCAATCCCTTGGTATTGAGCATGGCCAAAAGGGTGGTCATGGTCCAGTTGGCAGCTTGTTTGATATTGGTGAGGCCCTGGATGGTTTCTTCAAAATAATTGGCCAGATCAATGGTGGCGGTGAGCACCTGTGCGTCATAGGGGGATAAGTGAAACTGATCAACAAAACGGGCCTGCTTTTGTTCGGGCAGCTCGGGCATCTCCTTTGCCACCGAATCGATCCAACCCTCATCCACTATCAAAGGAACCAGATCAGGATCAGGAAAGTATCGATAATCATGGGCCTCTTCCTTGCCCCGCATGGAGGTGGTTTTGTTTTTATTGGGGTCCCAGAGACGGGTTTCCTGGATCACTGTCCCGCCTTCTTCCAACACATAGGTCTGGCGCTGGATCTCATAGTTGATGGCTTTTTCGACATTTTTAAAGGAATTAAGATTTTTCAGTTCCGCCCGGGTGCCGAATTTTTCCCGGCCCATGGGCCGCAGGGAAATATTGGCATCACACCGGAAACTTCCCTCTTCCATGTTGCCGTCACAGACATCAATATATTTTAAGATGGCATGCAGTTTTCTCAAGTAGGCCCCGGCTTCTTTGGCCGTGCGGATGTCGGGCTCACTGACAATCTCAATGAGAGGCACTCCCGTGCGGTTTAGATCCACCATGCTCTTGGCCAAAATCGGGTCATGGATGAGTTTACCGGCATCCTCTTCCATGTGGATCCGGGTGATGCCGATGGTTTTTTTGCCCCTTTCCTCGGTTTCTATGTCCAGGTGGCCGTGCTCTGCAATGGGGGCGGCATACTGGGTTATCTGGTATCCCTTGGGCAGGTCCGGATAAAAATAATTTTTCCGGTCAAACCGGCTTTCTCTTGCAATGGTGCAGTCGGTGGCAAGGGCGGCTTTAACGGCAAAGGTGACAGCCTGCCGGTTGAGAACGGGCAATACCCCGGGCATACCGGTGCAAACCGGACAGGTGTTGGCATTGGGGGATTTTCCAAATTGGGTGGAGCAATTGCAGAAAATTTTTGTCTTTGTTTTTAATTGGGCATGGACTTCAAGGCCAATGACAGGTTCAAACGCCATAAATATATAGGTTCCTTTGGTATTATATAGGGTTTTCCAAGTAATAGCCTTTCTTTATAACCTTGATATTTTGAATAATCAATATAATTTTTATTGCAATACCAGACCTAAAATTATAAAAGAGGGGTTTATTGATTTTATAACCGCAGGAAATAACAGGGGATCGTTTGTATGAAATTTTTTCTTAGTGTCATCGGCATGGTCATGATTGTTGAAGGGTTGCCCTATTTTGCTTTCCCTGGCAAAATGAAGGCAACGGTTCAAATGATTCTGGGGCTTTCCGATGCGCATCTTCGGCGGTTTGGTTTTTTTCTGATGCTGGCAGGTCTGGGTCTTGTTTCCCTTGCCATGGGGGGCAATTAATGTATCAATTATCTGACTATGACTATGAATTGCCCCAAGAGAGGATTGCCCAGGTCCCCTGCGAGGAAAGAAGCGCTTCCAGATTATTGCATGTTCACCGGAAAAAGGAAGCGCTCGCTCATCATCATTTTTTTGACCTTGCCAATCTGCTTTCCACCGGGGATTTGCTGGTGGTGAATGATACCCGGGTGATTCCGGCAAGGCTTGTCGGAAAAAAAGAGACCGGGGGGCGTGTGGAAGTGTTGATCATTGACTATGCAGGCGGGGTGAACGCTCTTGGTGAAAAAGGGTTTTTCCAATGTGATTGCCTGGTGAAAGCCTCGAAAAATCCAAAGCCGGGTACGATTCTCCATTTGGGGGAAAATATTTTGGCCGAGGTGATAAGCGTTCGGCAATATATTTCCGAAATACGATTTTTCGGGGGGAATGCGTTTATCAATGCCCTGAAAAGATCCGGCCAGATTCCCTTGCCCCCCTATATAAAAAGAACAGGTCAGGTGACCCAACGGGACACTCAAGACTATCAGACGGTCTACGCCGCAAGGGAAGGGGCGGTGGCTGCCCCCACGGCAGGACTGCATTTTACCAGGTCTTTGATGGCAGATCTTGAAACAAAGGGGGTGCAGGTTGCCAACATCACACTTCATGTGGGCTATGGCACCTTTGTTCCGGTCCGGGTAAAAGATATCCGGGAACACCAGATTCATTCTGAATATTATGCGCTTTCCATGGAAGCTGCCCAAAAAATAAACCAGGCCAAACAAGAGGGAAGAAGGGTTATTGCCGTTGGGACCACCTCGGTCCGGACCCTGGAATATCTCGCCGATGACAAAGGATGCGTGACACCGGGCACGGGAAGCTGTGATCTGTTTATTTACCCGGGGTATACCTTTAAATGTGTGGATGCCATGGTGACCAATTTTCATTTGCCAAAGTCCACCCTGCTCATGCTGGTATCGGCATTTTATACGAGAAAAAAAATGATAGAGGCCTATGAAACCGCCATTGGCGCGGATTATCGATTTTTTAGTTATGGCGATGCTATGTTCATAGAATAAAAGCGGGTTCATCGAATAATAAGGATTTTATGTTAGATTTCAGGTTAATAAAAACGTCAAAAGAAACAGGGTCTAAAAGCAGCCGGGCCCGTCTGGGACAATTAAAAACAGACCATGGGCCTATTTTAACCCCAATTTTCATGCCTGTTGGCACCCAGGGGTCTGTAAAGGGGATCACAAAGGAAGACTTAGACCATTGCGGTGCCCAGATTATCCTGGGCAACACCTACCATCTCTATTTAAGGCCGGGTCCCGAGGTAATTGAGCACATGGAGGGCCTCCACGCATTTTCTGCCTGGAAAAAACCGCTGTTAACCGATTCCGGGGGGTTCCAGTTTTTTTCCCTGGCCAAGCTGGCCAAGTTTAGTGATGAAGGGGTAAAATTTCAGTCCCATATTGACGGGTCCCGCCACTTTTTTTCACCGGAACGGGCAGTGGAAATCCAGATGATCCTGGGGTCTGATATCATGATGTCACTGGACTGGTGCATGGGACATCCAGCCACTGAACGTCAGACCATGGAAGCCTTGGTCAAAACCACCAACTGGGCCCAGAGGGGCTATGATTACTGGCAGACAGCCGGTGGTAAGAATAACCTTTTCGGAATTGTTCAAGGAGGGATGTTCAAGGAACTAAGAAGCTTGTCAGCCCGGCAGATTACGGGGATCGATTTTCCCGGATTTGCCATTGGCGGCCTTTCCGTGGGGGAACCCACCGAGCTGATGTATGAGATGGCAGACCACACGCTGCCCCTTTTGCCTGAAAATAAACCCCGGTATATCATGGGGGTCGGCACCCCTGAAAACCTGGTGGAACTTGTGGATATGGGATGTGATATGTTTGATTGCGTCATGCCCTCCCGCAACGCCAGAAACGGCCAGTTGTTTACAACAACAGGGACCATTAATATTTACAATGCAAAATTTAAAATGGACAAGGCGCCCATAGACGAGGCCTGTCAATGCTATACCTGTCAAAACTACTCCCGGGCCTATCTTCGACATTTGTACAAGTCTCGTGAGCTTTTGTCCTACCGGTTGAATACCATCCACAATCTTTATTATTACCTTGACCTCATGGCCAAAATGCGCCATGCCATACAAGCGGATCAGTTTTTGGAATTTAAACGAGATTTTTTCGCAAAAAGGAGAACGTAAATATGCATGAAATGGGCATTGCTGAAGAATTGGTCAAAATTGCAATGGATGCAATCCCCGGGGATATGACAGATCCCAAGGTGGAGATCCTTAATTTGAGAATCGGGAAGCTGGCCTCGGTGGTGGAGCACAGCCTGACCTTTTGTTTTGAAATTATTACCAAAGATACCCCCCTGGAGAATGCCAGGCTGGTGATTGAGTCGGTGCCGGTTAAAATTTGTTGCAAGGTTTGCCACCAGGAGTGGGAGGTGGATAGCCCCATGTTTAAATGCCCGGACTGCGAGATTGGGGAGGTTGAGATGATTTGTGGAAGGGAAATCGAGATCACTTCCATAGAATTGGCCGATGAGAAGGCCTGACTTTCTCCTCGACCGGGCTTTGGGATCTAAAACCCGAATAAAAATCGGGCAAGGTGTAAATTTGAAACAGCCAAAACAAGGAAAGAACCATGGAAATAAATATTCAAAAACGGGTACTTGCGCAAAACGAAACAGACGCCGATCAGAACAGGGCTTTTTTTAAGGAAAAAAATGTGTTTGTCCTGAACATGATGTCCTCTCCGGGATCAGGCAAAACCGAAACACTTTGTAAAACCCTGAACCATTTGATGCCAGAAATCAGAGTGGGGGTGATTGTGGGGGATGTCTGCACCACCAATGATGCAGACAGGCTTTTGGTCACCCATGCCAAGGTTACCCAGATCAATACGGATCAGTTTGGCGGAGATTGTCATTTGGCCGCCCACCTTATAGATGCCTCGGCAAGGCAGTTGGGGTGTGACGATCTGGATCTGCTCATCGTGGAAAATATCGGCAACCTGGTATGCCCTGCGGAATTTGATATTGGCGAGGATGCAAAGGCGGTTGTCCTGAGTGTCACCGAAGGTGAAGATAAACCCTTAAAATATCCCCTCATGTTCCAGGTGGCGGATATCGCTATTTTGAACAAGGTGGATCTTTTGCCCTTTCTTGACTTTGACGCGGCCCTGGCCGTGGATAATATGCGAAAGGTTCATCCGGGCATGCCCGTGTTCGAGATTTCCGCTAAAACTCAAGAAGGGTTTGAACCCTGGCTTGAATGGCTCAGAAATAAGGTAAAGGAAAAAACTGCCCGATAAAGCTGGGGTCAGATAAATTTAAGTCCAGATAAAATTAGGGAGGGAACCATGGAAAAAAAGCAGGCCGTTTTTGCCGGTACCTGGTATCCCGGAACTGCCCGGGAGTGTGAATCCGCCATCCAGCAATTTTTAAGGGAGGGTCGGGACAAACTTCCCGGCGATTTTATCGGTGGAATTGTTCCCCATGCCGGCTGGCATTTTTCCGGCAGCATTGCCGCCAGGGTGATTGCCTCCCTTCGGCCCCCAAAGGCAGATATTTTCCAGGAAACGGATAAAATTGACACCATCCTTTTATTTGGTGCCCATATGCATCCACAAACAGAGCCCTTCATCATGACCCAAGGGTTGATAGAAACTCCCTTTGGGGAGATTGAAGTGGATGGAGAGCTGGTTGAAAAAATTGCCGCTGTCGGTATCCGGCGGCAATCCCCTGAAAAATTTCCCGCGGAAAATACCCTGGAACTCCAATATCCCTTTATCAAGTATTTTTTCCCCACCGCCAAGATTGTGGTGGCCGGAGTGCCCCCTTCCTCCTTTGCCGCCATCATCGGCGGCAAAGCCGTGGAAGAAGCAAACACCCTGGGCCGTTGTGTCCGGATAATCGGTTCAACGGACATGACCCATTATGGTCCGGATTTCGGGTTTACCCCGGCAGGCCTCGGGGAAAAGGCCGTTGAATGGGTGGCAACCCAAAATGACAAACAGGCCCTGGCCGCAATGGAGAAAATGGATACAGACAAGATGATTGCCCAGGCCCTGGATCATAAAAATATGTGTTGCCCAGGAGCGGTTGCCGCAGCCATTGCCGCCTGCAAAAAAAAAGGCGCAGTCAAGGCTATTGTGCTTGACTACGCCACTAGTTTTGAACGTTCCCGCTCAGATAGTTTTGTGGGATATGCAGGTCTTGTTTATGCTAGGTCCTGAATAAAGGTGCAGGCCCTTCTGATGCGCTGGGTGGTTTTTTCCTGGCCCAGGGCCAGAAGCATTTCAAATATGCCGGGGCTCACAGTGGTGCCGGTGATGGCCACCCTCAGGGGTTGGGCAATTTTTCCGAACTTAAAGCCGGTATCTTCCATTAGCGTTTTAAAAATAGTTTCAAGATTTTCCTGGCTGTAATCAACGAGGGATTCAATGGCGTCTGCCGCCTTTGTCAACATCTCCATTGTGTCAGGTGTTAGAAACTTATGGGCCGCTTTTTCATCAAACTCAATGGCATCTCGATAATAAAAGACAGCGGCACTTGCCATTTCCACCAGGGTTTTGCTTCTGGGTTGAAGAGTTTCAATCACGCCCTGGGTAAAGGCATCATTTTTGGCCTCGATGCCCAGGGTCTTCAAATGGAACAAGAGATGTTCTCCCAGTTCTTTGGGGGATTTTTTCTGGATATGTTTGGCATTCAAGGCCAAAAGCTTGTCAACATCAAACATGGAGGCAGACCGGCCCAGGTGTTCCAGGTCAAATTTTTCAATAAGGTCCTTGCGTTCAAAAAATTCCTGGTCCCCGTGGGACCACCCCAGGCGCACCAGATAATTAATCATGGCATCGGCCAGAAATCCCATTTTTTGGTATTCCCCCACGGACATGGCACCGTGGCGTTTGCTCAGCCGGGCTTTGTCGGCCCCGAGTACCATGGGGACATGGCCGAACAGGGGTAACTCCGCCCCCAGAGCCTGGTAAATCAATATTTGTTTGGGCGTGTTGACCAGATGATCATCCCCCCGGATAACGGTGTTGATATTCATGGTCAAATCATCCACCACCACGGCCAGGTTGTACATGGCAACCCCATTGCTTCTCTGGATGATGAAATCATCGATTTCGGCATTCTGAAAAGAGGTGTTTCCCTTGACCATATCCTTAACAAGGGTGACCCCTGTGGCAGGCGTTTTCAACCGGACCACGGTATTGTCTGACTTGGGAAGGTTGAGGTTCCGGCAGCGTCCGTTGTACTGGGGGTTTTTCCCCTTTGCACGGGCGTCTTCGCGCATGGCATTGATCTCTTCTTTGGTGCAAGAGCAATTATAGGCATGGCCCGATTCCACTAACTTTTCAATGTGTTCATTGTAGATATCATATCGCTGGGTCTGGAAATAGGGGCCTTCATCCCAGTCGATCCCGAGCCATTCAAGGGATTTCAATATGGCTGTAACCGATTCTTCCGTAGACCTTGCTTCATCTGTATCTTCGATTCTTAAAACAAATTTTCCCTTGGTTTTTTTTGCATAAAGCCAGTTGAACAAAGCGGTTCTTGCGCCGCCAATGTGAAGGTACCCGCTGGGGGAAGGGGGAAAGCGCGTGATTATTGTATCCATGGAGTCTCCAAAATTAATAAAAAATTCATCTGTAAATTCGAGCCC
This sequence comes from Desulfobacteraceae bacterium, assembly GCA_016743945.1. Taxonomy (GTDB): domain Bacteria; phylum Desulfobacterota; class Desulfobacteria; order Desulfobacterales; family Desulfobacteraceae; genus NBML01. The sequence goes on along the minus strand of JADGFI010000010.1, from coordinate 54,493 downwards.
TTAAGTAACACAAAACCCATCATCGGGCAATAGGGAGGGGGCAGGACTTTATTGCCTTGACAGTTTTCAGAAATTGGGGTAAATATGTTTGTTTTATGTGCTTGATGGATAGTAATGGTGATTAAAGTAAAATAACAAGTAAAATACTATAGTTAGGAGAGACCAATGGCAGTACCAAAACAAAAGAGTTCCAAGGCAAGAGGCAGGAAAAGAAGGACACACTACAAACTCAGCGCCCCGACAATCGCAACCTGTCCGGAATGCCAGGAACCCAAGCTTCCTCATACTGCTTGTCCCGAGTGCGGTGCCTACAAGGACAGAAATGTTAAAGTCAAAGCAGACGAAGCATAAAAATCAGTAAAAAGGAGTCTGTGTCATGACCATTGAAACCAAGGTGCGGAAAGTGATTGCAGAAAAAATTCCTGATATTGACATAGAAGATGTGTTGCCCGAGGCGTCTCTGATTGAAGATCTCGGAGCAGATTCTTTGACAATCGTCGAACTTGTCATGTCCATGGAAGAAATTTTTGATATTGAAATTGATGATGATGCGGCAGAAGGCCTTGTGACGGTTCAGGATGCCATTGACTTTATCAAGGCAAAATCCTAAACGAAAAAAATGCGCCACAGCAAAATGCGCCACAACAAAGGACGCCACAGAAAAGGAAACAACCGCAATGGATAAAGAAACGGTTGCCAATAATTTTATTGGCAATTCCATTATTATTGGCAGTGACCATGCTGCTTTTGATTTAAAGGAGAAGATAAAAGACCTTCTTTTGAGCAAGGGTTTTACGGTTGAAGATGCCGGTGCAAATAGTTTGGACTCTGTCAGCTACGTGGATTATGGGAAAAAAGTGGCCAATGCTGTTTCCTGTGGTCAGTTTCCCCGGGGTATTTTGCTTTGCGGAACAGGCCTTGGCATGTCCATGGTGGCCAATCGGTTCCCCAAAGTTCGGGCGGCCCTGTGCTCGGATGTCTTTTCAGCGCGCATGAGTCGGGTTCACAATGATGCCAATATTCTGGTGATGGGCGGGCGGATTATCGGTGATGTTCTGGCCTTTGAGCTGGTCAGAACATGGCTTGAAACTGAGTTTGAAGGCGGCCGGCATCAAGACAGAATTAAATGTATCGACCTATAGCCGATTGAAATTAGAGGGGCTTTAAGATGGGAAGTATTGAGACAAGTGATCTGGAAATAGCAAAGATCATCGAAAAAGAATCAATTCGCCAGGAGTATGGGTTGAACCTCATCGCTTCTGAGAATACGGTAAGTCCTGCTGTGATGGCGGCTCAAGGGTCCATACTGACCAATAAGTACGCAGAAGGGTACCCTTCGCGGCGGTATTACGGGGGGTGCGAGTTTGTTGACCAGGCAGAAGAACTGGCCATTGAAAGGGTTAAACGACTCTTTGGCGTTGAATATGCCAATGTCCAACCCCATTCGGGGTCCGGGGCCAACATGGCGGTTTATTCTGCATTTTTAAATCCCGGGGATCGGGTTCTGGCAATGGATCTTTCCCATGGCGGCCACCTTACCCATGGGGCCCGTGTGAGTTTTTCCGGCAAATTTTATGATTTTGTTCATTACGGGCTTTCTTTGGATACCCAGATGATTGATCTGAATCAGGTGGAAACCCTTGCCAAAAAAAATAAACCCAAGATGATTGTGGCAGGGGCCAGTGCCTACCCCAGGATTATTGATTTTAAAGGGTTTGCCCAGATTGCCGCATCTGTGGGTGCAGTTTTTATGGTGGACATGGCCCATATTGCAGGTCTTGTGGCAGGGGGGGTCCATCCGTCACCTGTCGGGTTTGCCGATGTGATTACCTCAACTACCCACAAGACACTGAGGGGTCCCCGGGGGGGATTGATTCTTTCCAGCGAGAAGTATGGCAAACAGATCAACAGTCAGATTTTTCCGGGTATCCAGGGCGGCCCTCTGATGCATGTGATTGCCGCCAAGGCAGTGGCATTCAAGGAAGCCCTTGAGCCCTCCTTTGTCCAGTATCAGAAACAAGTGATTAAAAATGGATCCATACTGGCATCTGTGCTCATGGAACGCGGATATAAACTTGTTTCCAACGGAACGGACAACCATATGGTGTTGGTGGATTTCAGTCAGCGGAAGATTTCCGGAAAAGAAGCCGAAGAGAGACTGGGCCGGGCCAATATTACGGTGAATAAAAATACAGTCCCCAATGAAACTCGTTCTCCCTTTGTTACTTCGGGTATCCGTATCGGTGTGCCTCTAGTTACCTCACGGGGAATGAAAGAAGCGGCCACCACAAAAATTGCTGGGTTTATCTGTGATATACTCGATGACGAGGCCAATGTGGACGCCGTGGCATTAAAGGTAAAAAAGATTTGTGCTCAATATCCCCTGTATGCAAAGACGCCTGTATGAACAATCTTAAAAAAAATGGGCCCAAAAAAGATGAGATCCCGCCCCCTCCCTCCAACAGGCCGTCATGGCATGAATATTTCATGGGGATTACCAACCTTGTGGCCAGTCGTTCCACCTGTATAAGGCGCAAAGTCGGGGCCGTTCTTGTCAAGGAAAAGCGAATCTTGTGTTCCGGGTATAACGGGGCGCCGGCAAAGGTTCCCCATTGCCGTGAAACAGGTTGCCTGCGGGAACAGCTCAATGTGCCCTCTGGAGAAAAACATGAATTGTGCCGGGGGGTTCATGCAGAGCAAAATGCGATTATCCAGGCCGCCTACCACGGAATATCCGTAAACGGTTCTGTATTATACTGCACCAATCAGCCCTGTTCCATTTGTGCCAAAATGATCATTAATGCCGGGATTAAAACCGTATATTTTAAGGAGGGGTATGATGACCCTTTGTCATTGGAAATGTTTGACCAGGCAAAAGTGGAACTTGTCCAGCTTTAAATTCAAGCTTTAAAAACCAGTTTTATATACCAGTTTTTATATAGAAGAAAAAGAGGCGGCCATGAAGTGTCCCTATTGCACAAATTTAAATACACGGGTAGTTGATTCCCGGCCGGGTAAAATTGAATATGAAGTCCGTCGGCGCAGGGAATGTCAGATGTGTTCCCGACGGTTTACCACCTATGAGCGGGTGGAGCAGGCCCCTGTTATGATTATCAAGAAAGATGGCCGCAGGGAAGCCTTTGACCGGGACAAAGTGCTCCGGGGAATTTCCAAAGCCTGCGAGAAAAGAGCCATCAGTATTAATCTCATTGAAGAGATGGTGGAAGTCATTGAACAGGCGTTGCGGGAAAGCAATGAGCGGGAGATCCCTTCTAAGGTGGTGGGCGAGAAAATTATTCAGGCCTTGAAAGGGATGGATGATGTCGCCTATGTGAGGTTTGCATCGGTATATCGGGAATTTAAAGATGTGGCAGACTTTATCTTGGAACTCAAAGGGCTTCTGCCCAAAGAGTGCCAGCCGTTTGAGTTTGACCATTTGCTGGGAAAAGTTAGGGATAAGGCTGATGACCGATCATGACCATATGCAAAATGCCCTGTCCCTTGCATTAAAGGGAAAAGGCTTTACCTCTCCCAATCCCTGTGTGGGAGCGGTGGTGGTGAAAAACGGTATGGTTGTCGGTCGAGGCTGGCACAGGGCTTTCGGCATGGCCCATGCCGAAGTTGAAGCCATCAAAGATGCCCAGAAAAATTTTCCAGCCAATACCCCGCCGATTACCCATGGTGCCACCCTTTATGTCACCCTTGAACCCTGCAATCATTTTGGGAAAACCCCACCCTGTACCCATAGAATAATTAATGCCGGTATTAATCGTGTGGTGGTGGGGTGTAAAGATCCCAACCCCTATGTCAGCGGCGGCGGTATCCGGTATCTAAGGGAAAATGGCATCCAGGTGGTATCCGGGGTGCTTGAATCAGAGGCCCAAACTCTGATAGAGGCGTTCATCTGGTATACGCAAAACAATAAAACCCCCTTTGTTATTTTAAAATGTGCCAGTACCCTGGATGGACAAATTGCAACTGCCACGGGAGATTCCCAATGGATTACCAATGAACGCTCCCGGGGACATGTCCACAGGCTTCGCCATGAAGTGGATGCCATCCTCATCGGATCGGGCACCCTCCATGCAGACAATCCCTCTTTAACCGCCCGCATTAAAAATTTTCAGACCAAAGATCCCCTTCGAATTATCCTTGATTCAGCTTTGAGCATTGATGAATCCGCCCGGGTAATCACCCAGCAATCCACTGCCGGGACACTTCTTGTGGTAGGGCCCGACGCATCTTCCAAGAAGCGGGAGCGTCTGGAAAAAATGGGGGTAAGGGTGTTGGAAGTGTCCTTAAAAAAAGGAAGGCTTGATTTGGGCCAACTCATGATTAAGTTAGGAACCATGTCCATCCAAAGTCTCCTCATTGAAGGGGGGGGGAAGGTGGCAGCTGCTGCATTAAAAGAGGGGATTGTTAACAAGGTGTTGTTTTTTCTGGCACCCAAGTTTTTAGGCGGCAGCGATGGGGTGCCGGTGTTTAACGGGAAGGGGCCCCAAAAAATTTGTGATGCATTTAAACTCAAACAATTGAAGGTAAAAATGTTTGATGATGATGTATTGATAACCGGATACCTTAAGGATCCGTCTGGGCCGGAATAAGCGATTAAAAATAAGAAGACCCTTTGGGGAGAAGCGCGTGTTTACAGGTATTATAGAAAGCTTTGGTACTATTAAACGAATTGAATCCAATGGAGAGGGAAAAATTCTTCACATCGGGTGTGATCTGGATTTGTCTGAAAGTAAAATCGGGGATTCCATTGCGGTAAACGGGGCCTGTTTGACGGCGGTCGGTCTGGGGAAATATGATTTTAAGGTCGACATGGCACCGGAAACCGTTTCCAGGACAACCTTTAAACAGATGGGGCCGGGAACGAGGGTAAATATTGAAAGAGCATTGAGATTGTCCGACCGCATTGACGGGCACCTGGTCTCAGGCCATATTGACGGGACGGGAATGATCGCTTCTGTCACTCGAAACGCCAATGCCGTGATCATGTCCGTTGCAGTCCATGAGAATCTATCCGCGGAAATGATCGAAAAAGGATCCGTGGCCATTGATGGGATCAGTCTGACCATCAACCAGTTTTCAAAGACTGGGTTTCAGGTCAGTGTTATTCCTCACACAGCAGATATCACCACCATCGGGCTTAAAAAGGTGGGGGACAAGGTGAACATAGAGACAGACATGCTGGGCAAATATGTCAGAAAAATATTGGGCGGGGGGCTTAAAAATGATGATGGAGATAGCCAAAAAAATTCAATCACCATGGCACTTCTCGCAAAGAATGGATTTTTATAAACTAATTTTATTACCATATTTTATAATTAAGGGATGTAACGAATGCCGCATTTAACGATTGAACAGGCAATTGAGGATATTAAGACCGGAAAAATGGTCATTCTTGTGGATGATGAAGACCGGGAAAACGAAGGGGATCTTACCATGGCAGCGGAAGCGGTTACCCCCGAAGCCATAAATTTTATGGCCAAATACGGCCGGGGCTTGATCTGTCTTCCCCTGGATTCAAGTATTGCAGATCGCCTTGATCTGCCCATGATGGTGGACAAGAATACGTCTCAGTTTGAAACCGGATTTACCGTGTCCATCGAAGCCAAGGTCGGGGTTACCACAGGGATCTCAGCGGCAGATCGGGCCACCACTATTTTAACGGCGGTTGCCGATGGTACCACGCCGGCGGACATTGCAAGACCCGGTCATATTTTCCCCTTGCGTGCCCGGGACGGAGGGGTCATGGTCCGCATCGGCCAGACAGAAGGATCTGTTGATCTTGCAAGGCTTGCCGGGTTAAAGCCAGCTGCTGTTATCTGTGAGATCATGGATGAGGACGGCACCATGGCCAGAATGCCCGCTCTTGAAGTTTTTGCAAAGGAACACGCCATCGGCATCTGCACGGTGGCGGATCTTGTAAAATATCGTCTTAAACATGAGAGCTTTGTGAAGAAGGCTGCCCAGACCGTTATCCCCACCAAGTCAGGCGAATTTAAAATTATTGCCTATGAAAATGACATGGACAATCTCACCCATATTGCCCTTGTTAAAGGAGATATCGACCCGGAACAAGCCATTCTGGTCCGGGTTCATTCCGAATGTATGACAGGTGATATTTTCAGCTCTTTAAGATGCGATTGCCAGGAGCAGCTCCACAAGGCCATGGACATGATGGAGAAAGAAGGATCGGGTGTATTGCTTTACCTTCGCCAGGAAGGCCGCGGGATAGGGCTTGTCAACAAACTCAAAGCCTATGAATATCAGCGCCAGGGGATGGATACCGTGGAGGCCAATGAGAAACTGGGCTTTAAGGCCGATATGCGGGACTATGGGATTGGTGCCCAGATGCTGGTGGATCTTGGGGTGAAAAAAATGCGGTTGTTGACCAATAACCCTAAAAAAATGATCGGACTGGAAGGTTATGGTCTCAGCCTGGTGGAACAAGTGCCCATCGAAGTCGCTCCAAACTGTCATAATCAGGGATACCTGAAATGCAAGCAGGCCAAAATGGGTCATTTACTTCATATGTAAATCACCCTAGACAAAAGAAGCCGTTGTGTAAGGTGTTTGGGATGACAAATTTTAATAACCGGCATGGCCGGAGCATGGTATTTGCTCCTGGCCACAACAAAAAATGAAACTCCTATAATTGCAATAGCCCGAAGTTTCATATAAAGGATAAAACAATGCCACAGATAATAGAAGCAGGCCTGACGGCCCAGGGAAAAAAATTTGGAATCATTGCGGCCCGGTTTAATGATTTTATCACCGCAAGACTTGTGGACGGGGCCCTGGATGCCCTGGTGCGAAGCGGAGCCCAAGACACGGATATCACCCTTGTAAAAGTACCCGGAGCCTATGAAATTCCACTGGTGGCACAGAAAATGGCCCGCCAGAAACAATATGATGCCATCATTTGTCTGGGTGCGGTTATCCGGGGTGCCACCACCCATTATGATTATGTCTGCGCAGAGGTCTCCAAGGGGATTGCCGCTGTGGGCCTGGATGCAGATGTACCCGTCATGTTTGGAATCTTGACCACCGAAACCATTGAACAGGCCATTGAAAGAGCCGGTACCAAGGCCGGGAACAAGGGCTTTGATGTAGCCATGGGTGCCATCGAGATGGCAAACCTCTGCTGCGATCTGGATGAAAAATCTGGAAAGGCGGAATAAGAGAATGGGAGATCGCAGGCTTTCAAGGGAATTGGCGTTGCAGGCATTGTTTTCCCTTGATGTCAATAAATTAGATCCTGTCTTGGGCCTGGAACAATTTTGCGCCCAGCGGGAAGATGAACTCACCGGCATGGTGAAACCATTTTTTTTGGGTATAGTGGAAGGGGTTTTGGCTGCAGAAAATGATATCGACGGTCTGATCAATAAATATTCTAAAAACTGGAAGCTTTCCAGGATGCCGGTTGTGGACAGGAATATCATGCGTATAGCCACCTTTGAGCTGTTGAAATGCAAGGATATTCCTCCCAGTGTTACCATTAATGAGGCAGTTGAAATCGGTAAAAAATTTGGGACTAGGGAATCCGGGGCCTTCATAAACGGGGTGCTGGACAGGATTCGGTTGCAGGAAGGTTTTGAATAGATCCATCTTGAACTACTAGGGAGGAAGATTTTGATCATAAAAAAACTGGAAGTCGGGCCGATCATGGCCAATTGTTTTATTTTAGGGTGTGAACGTACAAAAGAGTCTGTGGTAATTGATCCAGGGGATGACGGGGATCAAATTCTTATGGCCCTTGCCAAAGAGGCGCTTAAGGTGAAATATTTGATCAATACCCATGGTCATTTTGACCATGTGGGTGCCAATAAAAAAATGAAAGAAGTGACCCAGGCCACCCTTGCCATCCATCCCGATGACGAGCCCATGCTCATGGAATTGTCCAAGTCCGCCTCCATGTTTGGTCTGTCTGCGGAAAATTCCCCTCCGGCCGATCTTTTGCTCAACCATGGCGACCAGGTGAGTTTCGGGGATATTACCCTGGAGGTGATCCATACTCCGGGTCATTCTCGGGGAGGGATTTGCCTGTATACCAAAGGTTACCTTTTTGCCGGAGATACCCTGTTTAAAAGTTCCATCGGCAGAACTGACCTGCCCGGCGGCGACTTTGATAGTTTGATCGCAAGTATTAAAACAAAGCTTTTTAGATTGCCGGATGACACCATTGTCTATACCGGGCACGGCCCAGAAACCACTATTGGCGATGAAAAGCGAATGAATCCATTCCTGAGATGAAACGGGGTATTGAACAACTGCCCCGGGTAAGTTCTCTTTTTATGGAAGAGGTCGATCTGGGACTGCCCTTTGAACTGGCCGCCGCAAGATTTGCCGGTGATCCCGGGACCATACTCCTTTTATCGGGTACCGGCTTGGAAGGGGGGTGTGCAAGATTTAATATTCTGGCGATTCAGCCCTGGCTTGAACTCAAAGGCCGGGGGGAAACCCTTTGTCTGAAGGTTGACAATGAATCCTTTGATGTTGTCCAGGATCCTTTTGCCTTTCTTGGGCAATTGCTGGATCATTTGAAACTGGATCCTTTGACACCAGATGCACCCTTTAAACTGGACGAGGCCAAAAGGGAACTCCCGGTGTATGCCGGACTATTCGGTTATTTTTCCTATGACTTAAAGGACCGGATTGAAACCCTTCCCAGGACCTGTGTGGACGTTCATCTGCCCGAAATCTGTCTCTATGCGCCTTCCATTCTTCTGGTTCAAGATCGGCTTTCCCGGAAAATTTTTTTGTCTATTCCCGTATTGTCCAATTGTAAGGGTACCCCCCATGCCTATGTGTCGGCCCGGAAAGATGCCTTTTTTAAGCAATTGGGTCAGGTGTGGGAAAAAAGTTGTTTTTCAATTGACGGCCGGGGGTTTAAATCCAGCTTCACAAAGAAGGAATATATTCGGGCAGTTGAACGAATAACCCAATATCTTACGGCGGGAGATATCTACCAGGTCAACCTTTCCCAGCGATTTGAGACAGGGTTTTCAGGCGATGCCTATTCCTGGTTTATGGAATTATTTCATCGAAACCCGGCATCGTTCTTTAGTTATATCCATGCCGGGGACCATAAAATTGTTTCCACCTCGCCGGAACGGTTTCTCAAACTTGCTGGCCGTAAAGTGGAAGCCCGGCCCATCAAAGGCACCATTGCCAGGGGTGACACACCGGCCCAGGACACAGAAAATGGGCAGCATCTCGTCAAAAGTATCAAGGATGATGCCGAACTGACCATGATCGTGGATCTCATGCGAAACGATCTGTCCCGGGTGACCCGACAGGGGTCTGTTAAGGTTTGCGAGCATAAACGGCTTGAACCCTATGATAATGTTTTCCACCTGGTTTCCGTTGTAGAGGGGGAGCTTGAAAAGGACAAGAGTGTTGTGGATCTGCTGCGGGCGACCTTTCCCGGGGGATCCATTACCGGCTGTCCCAAGATTCGGTCCATGGAGATTATTGATGAATTGGAACCGGTGCGCCGCCATGTTTATACCGGCTCCATTGGCTATGTCAGCTTTCACAATACCATGGACCTTTCCATTGCCATTCGTACGGCCACCATTGTGGACGAGGCCCTTTTTTTTTCCGTGGGAGGGGGGATTGTCTATGATTCAGATCCTGAACAAGAATTCCAGGAGACCCTTGATAAGGGAAAAACCCTCATGGAAACCTTGTCAGCGGGTTCACAAGTTTCAACCGCTTCAGCGGGACAAGGGTTTCATCCTCTCAAAGCCTGGGTGGATGGAAAGATGGTGGACCAGGATCAGGCAATGGTCTCTGCCACGAGCCAGGGATTTCAATATGGGGCAGGACTCTTTGAAACCATCCGGGTGGAAAAGGGAATTCCCCTTCGCCTTGGTGCCCATTTGCAGCGGATGAATGGGGCCTGGACTGCTCTTTTTAAGGAATTGCCGCCGGATATCACCTGGGAGTATGTCATTGATCTTCTGATACAAGAAAACGGCTTTAAGGACGAAATCTGTGCTGTAAAACTAATGGTATCCCGGGATAAACAGGCAAACGGGAAGCAGACCTTCCTGGCAGCCTTTGCAAGGCCCTATGTCCACCGCCTGGTTCTGTCCGGGAAAATGGGCCTTGATCTGGTGACATTTCCCTTTCCCCGATCGACCCCCATGGCCGATCATAAAACCCAGAACTATCTCTATTATGAGCGGGCAGGAGAATATGCAAAGGACCGTGGGGGAGATGAAGCCTTGATTCTAAATCCGGACCTTACCATATCGGAAACAAATACCTGCAATATTTTTATGGTCACGGAAAATAAATTGATTCTTCCCGTGTCGGATCATGTATTGCCCGGGGTTACCCTCATGGCCGTTGTGAATGGATTGGAACATCAGGGGTATGGTATTATCAGAAAAAAGATATCCGCAGGAGACATTATTTCTTATCCCAATATTTTGGTGACAAACGCCTTGATGGGGGCGGTGAGGGTGCTTCACATTGACGGACAGAAAATTGCCCATGATGCGGGAGTTTGTGAGGGGCTGAATTTTCTTTTGACCGACGGATAAAACAGCAGACTTGTGTTTTTAATCCAGAAAATATAAACTTGAAATGAAACGTTTTTCTAAAATTTAGGAACTTAAAGCAATAGGGTGTTATGAGAAAATTATTTAATGTTTTGACGATTCTTTTGGCAGTGGGTTTGTTTTGTTTGCCTGTTAGTGCTGCTCCCAAGGCATCTCCTTTAGACGCTGTTTTTGAGTTTTCCCCCCTGCCGGAAGGTGAGAAAATACACCATGAATTCATTGTCAGAAATACAGGGGACACGGTTTTAAATATTACCAAAGTATTAACTCCCTGAGGGTGTGACAGTCGTTCCTACGACAAACAAATTCCCCCGGGAGGGGAAGGTAAAATTCAAATCGGTATTAAAACAAATGGGTATGGGGGGAAAAGACTGACAAAAAATATCCTGGTTAAAACAGATGATCCGGAAAATAAAAAATTTAATCTGACGGTGACCGGGATGGTGGACGCTGTGGTGGCGATTACTCCCCGGACGGTCAGTTTGAGCGGTGCCCCGGGGGATGTGCTCGAGACCGTGGTCACCATCATCCCAATGGAAAAATACAAGTTTTCAATTTTGGGGTTGGATCAAAAATTTAACACCCAGATCAAGGCAACCCTGGTAACGCCGGATATGGTAACGCCGGATATGGTGAAATCGGGCAAGGAAAATTTGGTCTGGCAGGTGAAAATTACCAGCACCTCCCAAAAGGCAGATGATTTTTATGATATCATTACCCTCAAGACAGATTCTAAATACAAACCAAAGCTTACAATAAGGGTATACGCCATTTATCTTGCAGAAAAAAGCAAATCATAATTCCTGTGCAAATTAAAAAATGGTATAAAATATATGGATATTTCAAAAATAAAAGCAGTGGTCTTTGACTGCGACGGTGTACTGTTTGATACGGCCCTTGCCAACAGAAAATTTTATGATGAAGTTCTGGCCACTTTTGGTAAGCCCCAATTAACAGATGTTCAATTTGTGAATGTTCACATGATGACGGTCCTTTCGGCTATCCAATATCTGTTTCCGGAAAAAGAGGATTATAAAGAGGTCTTCGCCTGTCTGAAACAGATTGGCTATGCCAAGTTTATTCCCTACATGAAGGTGGAAGAGGGACTCGTCCGGCTGTTGAAAAGCTTAAAAGAAAAGGGACTTATACGGGGGATTGCCACCAACAGAACCAACACAATGGAACAGGTTCTCAATGACAATGACCTTGAATCCTATTTCGAGATGGTGGTCACTTCGAGTGATGTGGCAAATCCCAAACCCGATCCCGAGCAATTGCTTAAAATTATGGAGGCCTTTCATCTGGACCCCCAGGAAGTGATTTTTATAGGTGACTCGGAATATGACCTGCGAGCAGCCCGCAGTGCCGGGACCTGGTTTGTTGCATTTAAACAACCAAAACTCGAGGCGGATATCCATGTGGATGCCATGGCGGATATCCTTGGGATTTTACAGATAAATGAATAAAATTCTTGACAAATTACTGAATCATCATTAAATCTTACGGGGTTTATTTTTAGAATTTTAGGCAGATGTTGGATAGACATTTGTCAGTTTATAGTAGGTTGATTTAATTTATAGTAGGTTAATTTAATAAAGGAGATTGATTGATATGTCCAAATTAGTTGCACCTCATGGTGGAAAAGGGCTTGTATGTTGTAAACTCGAAGGCGCTGCGCTGGAAGCTGAACTCAAAAAAGCAGCGGGTCTGAAAAAAATTGAGATTTCTTCCCAGGTAAAAGGTGATTTGATCATGCTGGGTATTGGCGGATTTTCTCCCCTGAACGGTTTCATGACAAAAGCGGATTGGAAAGGCGTTAGTGCTGACTTTTTGCTGGCGGATGGTACCTTCTGGCCTGTACCTGTAATGCTGGATGCTGCTGCTGCCGATGCCGCTGAAATCAATGTAGGTGATGAAATTACCCTCGAAAGAAATGGTGAACTTTTTGCCACCATGAAAATCGAAGAAAAATTTGAAATGACCGAAGAAGATAAAAAATGGGAATGTGAAAAAGTATACAAGGGTCATGGCGAAGAATCTGCTGACGATGTGTTCTGGAAAACTGCCATGGAAGATCATCCCGGCGTTCAGATGGTTATGGCCAGAAAAGAATTTTGCCTTGCAGGTCCCGTAAAAGTTCTTTCCGAAGGCGAATTTCCTGAAAAATTCAAGGGCGTATACCTTACTCCCAAAGAAACCCGTGCCATCTTTGACGAAAAAGGCTGGGCAAATGTTGCGTCCATGCAGCTGAGAAATCCCATGCATAGATCCCATGAACATCTTTGCAAGATTGCCCTTGATGTATGTGACGGTGTTTTGATCCATTCTCTCATCGGTAACCTTAAACCCGGTGATATCCCTGCAGACGTTCGTATCGAATGTATTGACACCCTGATCAAAGGCTACTTTGTTCCCGAGCATGTGGTGAACGGTGGATATCCCCTTGACATGAGATATGCCGGTCCCCGTGAAGGTCTGCTCCATGCAACCTTCCGCCAGAACTACGGCGTCAACAGAATGATCATCGGTCGTGACCATGCCGGCGTTGGTGATTTCTACACATTGTTCGAAGCGCAGGAAATTTTTGACAAAATTCCTGCACCCGAAGAGGCGGGCAAAGCCCTTCTTTGCGAACCTTTGAAAATTGACTGGACCTTTTACTGCAAGAAATGTGATGGCATGGCTTCCATGAGAACCTGCCCCCATGGAAAAGATGACAGAGTTATCCTTTCCGGAACCAAACTGCGGCATGCCCTTTCCAACAACGAGGAAGTGGTAGACCATTTTGGACGTGAAGAAGTTCTGGTTATTCTGAGAAAATACTATGCATCTTTGACAGAGAAAGTTGAAGTAAAACTTCAGAGTCATGCAGAAGGAAGTAAAATGTAGTTTGGTGTATTCTAATTGATTAGATAACAGCAGATTATAAATAAAAGAAAAGGGCCTTTCCCCATATGGGGAAAGGCCCTTTTTGTTCTATTTAATCGGGTATCTTTAGCAAGATTTCCTGGGATCGTCCAGGCGAAAGGCTTCATTAAAAATTTCCAGCAGTTTCACATTCTGTTTGGCCATCATCACGCAGTTTCCGCTGATGGCATAGAACAGGATACTCAGCCTGGTTTTGGAGGAATCATCCCTAATTCGTTCAATTTGGTTTGAATTGAAATCATCCACCAATTCCCTTAAATAGTGAAATTGTTCCCCAATGTCATGGCAATCGACAATTTCTTTTTTGCTCAATGCGGTTTCTACCCTCAAAAAAATATACAAGATTACTTTCTTAATCTCCCGCAGTTCTTGTATCTGAACATCCAAAAGCCCCTTGTGCCGGTTGGCCACATGTCTGGTGCAGCGGATCAGCGTGTCTCTGTGGCCGTCGGCGAGTTTTTGCAGGCGCCGGATGATCTGATAGTAGTTATAGGAAACATGGTTTTCCTCTTTTTGCAGCAGCCGCAATACCTTGAAAATATTGGCGATGATGATATTGGTCCCGTTCTGAAAATGTTTGACCCGGGTTCTCTCCTGTCGCAGTTTGTCCAGGTCTTCTTCAAACAGTGCATCAAAGGTGATATCAAAGGATTCCCTGATTCCCCTGAGAAGATAGGCCAGGTGGTCAAAGGTATCGGTGACCGATTCTGAAAAATCTTCGACCTTTTCAAGATGGTAAATATTGATTTCCTCCTTGTCTTTTTCCTTATCTTCATGTTTTCGTTTGTTCGTCCAGATCATGAATCCGGCAAAAATAGCAAGACCGACAATACCAAAGGCCCCAAAGTAATAGAGGATGTTGGCGAAGATAAAGGCAACCACAAAAGCAATAAATGCCGTCATAAACCATCCGCCGATAACGGTTAGTACGCCTGTTACTCTGAAGACGGCACTTTCCCGACCCCAGGCCTGGTCGGAAAAAGAAGATCCCATGGCCACCATAAAGGTGACATAGGTGGTGGACAAGGGCAGTTTAAGGGAGGTGGCAAAGGAGACCACAGCGCTTGCCACCATAAGATTGACCGAGGCGCGGATCAGGTCAAAGGAGGGTTTCTCCCCATGGGCCATATGGGTGCTGGCACAGACCGGTGTTATCCTTGATGAAATGGATTCACGAAGCGGTTTGGGCACGATCTGTTTGACAGAAAGAAACAGGCTGTCAAACAGGTTGACGATCCTGCGGGAGAGCCAGACAGACTCAAATCGTTCCATCCCCTCATCCTGCTGACCCAGGCTGATTTCAGTTTCTGTGACGGTTTTGGCTTTTTTGGACAGCCACAGGGTGACGACCATGATGGTGCCGGCCACCAGCATGATACCTGTCTGGGACTGGACTTTTGTGCCCAGGGCATCCATGGTGATGTTCAAGGGATCGCTGGACGCCAGGGCATTCTGGAAAGCCGTTAGCCCTGCAAGGGGGACACCGATGAAATTGACCAGGTCGTTGGCGGCAAAGGCCATGGCCAGGGCAAAGGTTCCGACCAAAACAATGGGTTTGAGGATATTGACCTTAAAGATGGAAAGTAATATCTGAAAGATAAACGCAGAGATCGTAAAAATACCGGCCATGATGGTAAGGGAATTGGCTTTAATCCAGGAAATAGTCTGGGCATCCATGAAGGTGGCACCCTTGGATCCTTTGACCAGGATAAAAAAGGTGATCGCCGTCATGGCAACCCCGCCCCAGGCAGCGCCATACTTGTTAAGGCGCTCTTTATAATCAAAGGTGAATATCATTCGGGAGATAAACTGCATTACGGCGCCGGAGAAAAAAGCTACCACAATGGACAAAAGAATACCGCCGACAATGGCCATGGCCTTTGCCGTATTAATATAGTCCCACAGGGCCATGCCAAAGCTTCCTGCTCCAAGAATTTTAATCAGGGAAAGGGCCACGGCAGCCCCCAATAGTTCAAATACAATGGAGACGGTGGTGGAGGTGGGCAGACCATGGGTGTTGAACAGATCCAGCAGCAAGATATCGGTAATCATGACCGCCAGAAAAATGGTTAACAATTCCGGCATGGTGAAAAATTCCGGATGGAAAATCCCCTTCCGGGCCACCTCCATCATACCCCCGGAAAAGGTAACCCCTGCCAGGATGCCCAGGCTTGCAATGATCATTATGGTTAAAAAGGGGGCTGCTTTGGAGCCGATGGAAGAATTTAAAAAGTTCACCGCATCATTGGTAACCCCCACAACCAGATCAAAGATTGCAAACAAGACCAGTATTCCAATAATGATATAGTAGAATTCAATGTTCATTGTGTTCTCTCTTTTTTTTGGGTTAGATCTAAAAAAAACCGTATCTCTCAAATGAGCGGATATACGGTTTTTACTTATCGTGCAATGATATGAAGGCCTTGTAAGGGCTCATATGTTGCTAACAATATTTTTAATAAGTTAGATGATTCTTAGACTTTTTATCGCTATTTATCAAGGGTAACACCAACTTTTAACACAATCCTAACATTTGGATAACCCAATGAGAATATTCAACAAACGATTCAATCAGAACAAAAAATTATCACCCGTCAGGAAGGTGTATTCCTAAGTTTGAGAATGGTGTCATATACCTGTTTTTTTGGCAGATGGCAGTCCCTTGCAATTTGCCGGGCCAGATCGGCGGTGCCCTTGTGTTTATTTTGTTTTGAAAGGATGAGTTCCTCAAGGTGTTCCGCCGTCATTGGGGGAGGGGGGGAGGCACCCTGGATAAAAAGGACGCATTCGCCCTTTACCTGGGGCCGCAGCTCAAGGGTTGAAAGTATCTCACCAAGGGTCCCTCTTATATATTCTTCATGCATTTTGGTGATCTCCCGGGCAAGACAAGCCCTCCTGTCACCTAAGATGGGGAGGGTCTGTTGGAGCATTGCACAGATTCGTTTGGGGGATTCATAGAAGATCAGCGTGGCTTTTTCCTGTTTGAGCCCTTCAAGGGCAAGCGCTCGTTTTTGCTGTTTTTTGGGTAAAAAACCGCAAAAAAGAAAAGAATCAGTGGGCAGCCCGGCCACGCTCAATCCGGCAATGGCGGCATTGCAGCCGGGGACGGGAAGGATGGTAATGTTGTGAGCTGCAATCGTTTTTACAAGGGTGTAACCGGGATCAGATATCAAAGGCGTGCCTGCATCTGAAATCAGGGCTATGTTTTTACCCGCCTTTAACGCCTCTAGGAGTTGAACTGATTTTTGGGCCTCATTGTGTTCATGGCAGGAGATCATTCCTGTCTCTATGCCATAATGGTTCAGCAGTCTTTTTGAATACCTTGTGTCTTCGGCCGCTATCAGGTCCACCTCTTTTAAGATTCGCACCGCCCTGAATGTCATGTCTTCAAGATTGCCCAGGGGGGTTGCGACTATGTAAAGGGTTCCGGGGTAAAGCGCACCGGGCGGGTTACTTGTCTCCATTTGTCACCTTTCTAAAAGGAGGGGGTTATACCGTTCCAAAAGCATTTCGTATTAGGGTTATTTCTGGTGTTTCACCGGTAAAAATGATGTCGATCACATCGAATCGAACCCGGCGGTTAAAGATTTTTTTTTCTTTTAGATAAAAGCAGGCCCCGGATATGATTTTTTGCTGTTTGGCATGGTGGACCGATTCCCTTGGCAGGCCTCGCTTAAGGCTGGTCCTTGTTTTGACTTCCACAAAGCAGATACACTCACCTTCTTTGGCAATAATATCAATTTCAGCAAAAGGAGCTCTGTAGTTTCGTTCAAGCAGGGTATAGCCTTGCTGGCAAAGAAATTGCGCAGCAGCCTTTTCACCGGTTTGTCCAATTTTTTGATTCCGGTTTGTCACTGGACAATTACCCCGTTAAAGGTTGTCCTGTGAAAAGGGCAGGGGCCGTGTTCGATAATAGCTAACTTGTGGGCCTTGGTGGGATACCCCTTGTGCTGGATAAAATTATAAAGGGGATAGGTCGTGTGGAGGTCGGCCATATAGCGGTCCCGGGTGACTTTGGCAATAATAGATGCCGCTGCAATGGAAATGCTCCGGGAATCACCTCGGACAATTGCCTGTTGGGGCAGATCCATGTCAATGGTAAATTTTCCGTCAATGAGTAAAAAATCCGGGAGCAAAAAATAGGGGGCCTTGGCAAGGTCTTGAACCGCCCGTTTCATGGATAAAAGGGAGGCCTGTAAAATATTGATCCGATCAATTTCCCTGTGATCTGCCATGCCGATTCCCACGGCCAGGGCTTGACTTTTGATGAGAGGGAACAGCGCTTCCCTTCGTTTTTCGGATAATTTTTTAGAGTCTGTGATCCCCTGGCAGGCAAACCCCGGGGGTAAAATAACGGCAGCAGAGACAACAGGACCGGCAAGGGGTCCCCTGCCGGCCTCGTCTATCCCTGCAATATTTTGATACCCTTTGCGTTGTGTGTCGTGTTCAAACTCCCACATTGGGTAATCGTTATTTCGTTTAGGCAAACCGTTTTTCTTTGATTCTGGCTGCTTTACCGCGAAGGTCTCTTAGATAATAAAGTTTGGATCTTCTGACCCGGCCCCGGGTCACCACTTCGATTTTATCAAGGCTGGGGGAATGCAGGGGAAAAATTCTTTCCACACCAATACCACCGGAAATTTTTCTGACGGTAAAACGAGCACTGGCAAATCCTTTGGTCTTTTTAATAACCACACCCTGGAACATCTGGATACGCTCTTTTTCCCCTTCTTTGATTTTTACGTGTACTTTTACGGTATCTCCCGAGGTAAAATCAGGGATATCAAGGCGCATCTGTTCTCTTTCTAATTTTTCAATTACGTTTGTCATTTCTTCCTCCTGGTTTTCTTCACTATTGGCCTGTCTCAGCCATTTGTAATTCGATCTAAATATATGGATGCAGCTGACCGGACAGACAGGTGATTATATTCACCTAGGCCCTTGATGGGCTCAAGTTTTAAATCACAGGCATCAATCAGTTCCTCAGCCATCCCCCAGGCCGTGCCCAAGACAAGGACATGGGGCGCATTGCTCGCTAACTTTAGTTTCAGTGTACTAATTGGTATGGCATCCTCCACCTTTTTGGCACTGGTTGCCACCGTTACAACAACTTGTTTTTCTTTTTTTTGTATCCTTTGGACGGCCTCTTCAAATGTGGCTGCCACCCGGATCAGTTCAAGGGCTTCTTTTCTGGAGGGATTTAATTCACCACCCACCCCTTTTGTCCAGTGGGCAATGACTTGATTTGCCAGGTCCGCCTGGTCCGCAAAGGGGGTTACCACATAAAATCCCTTGACGCCAAATGTTTTTGATGCCCTTGCAATATCATGCATGTCAATGGTGGTCAGAGCAGATCCAATGGGCATTCCCTTGCGGTTCATAACCGGAAAATGGATGAGTGCTACGTATAGGTTATGGGTTGACAAGTGTTTCAAGCTCCCGGCACCATTGCCTTAAAATTTTTTTTTCTTCGACTGTGGGGACCTGTGTTTCAAAAAGGTCCGGCCGTTTCAGAAAGGTTCTCTGTAAAGAGGATGTTTTCCGCCATTGCCTTATTCGTTCATGGTTTCCCGACAACAACACGCCTGGTACCGAAAGACCATTGTGAACTTCCGGTCGTGTATAGTGGGCATATTCCAGGCGGTCATCAATAAAAGAATCCGAAAGGGAAGAGGCTTCTGATCCCAAAACCCCGGGGATCATGCGGGCGACCGAATCAATAATGGCCATGGCAGCCAATTCTCCTCCGGTCATGACATAATCCCCAATGGAGATCTCTTCATCCACAAGTTGGGTGTATACGCGTTCATCAATCCCTTCATACCTGCCGCAGACAAAAATAAGGTCCTCTCGTCGGTTGGCAAGGTCACAGGCCTTTTGTTGGTTAAATCTTATCCCCTGGGGGGTCATTAAGACGACCTTGGCTTTGGGTGTTTTCTCTTTTGCAAAAGAGATAGCCGCTTCCAGGGGTTCAGGTTTCATGACCATGCCGCTTCCGCCGCCATAGGGCCTGTCATCCACTGTTTTGTGCCGGTCACAGGAAAAATCTCTGATATTGACACATGTTCCTGTAATCAGGCGACTTTCAATGCCCCGATGGATCATCCCATGTTCAAAAAAGGTATCCACAAGCTCTGGAAAGAGGGTTAACACTGTAAATTCCATACCCTGTCCTATAGTTCCCATTTAGGAGTTGGTGCCCACTTAGGAACGGACGTCCACTTAGGAACTGACGCCCATTTAGGAGTCGTATCCATCAAGAGCAGTACCCGTCGGGCAGGGTTGTTGTTACAACCTTTGCCGCTAAGTCCACGGATTCAACAAAGTGCTCGTGCATGGGAATCAACATTTCTGACTCCCCCTTTGCATCCTGGTTTGGTGCTTTTTTATCAACGACGACCAGCATATCATTGGCATTGGTGGGGAAAATTCGTTCTATGGTGCCAAGCTTTCCAAGGCGCGTGTCAATTACGGTCAACCCGTAAAGATCCTGCCAATACCAGGCATCCTCTTCTATCTCGGGCAATTGATCCTTGCTGATCAGGATCTCTTTCCCGATCAATTGTTCGGCAAGTTCCACCGTGTTCACATGTTTTAAGCTGATCAAAACCCCTTTTTTCCGGGCAGAGGCAGTGAGAATGGTATATACCTTTCCCTTTTCCTCCTGTTCTGACTTAAGCCGGATCTGTCTGCCTGGTCCAAAGGTATCAACCGATTCTGCAAAGGACCAGACCTTGAGATTTCCCTTAAGGCCGTGTACCCCGGTTACCTTGCCTATGGTCAGCAGGTGTTCTTCTCTCATCCTTATTCAATGATCTCCAGAACAGTCCGCTTCTTAAGTTTGGTCGATGATGCACTTAAGATGGTTCTCATTGCCCGGGCAGATCTGCCCTGTTTGCCAATTACTTTTCCCAGATCCTCTTTTGCCACCTTTAGTTCCAGTACGGAAGTCTGATCACCCACCACTTCAGATACGACAACCTCATCAGGATTATCTACCAATGCTTTTGCAATGTATTCTACCAGCTCTTTCATAAAAACATTTCCTTTAAATGAGAATCCTTACATGATCCGCGGCGGACGGGTTGACACTTAAGCAGAAGCAGCTGTGAACCCCTGGCTTTTAAATAGACTTTGTACAGTGGTGGAGGGTTTGGCGCCTTCACCCAGCCAATAGTTTATTCTATCTTCTTTCAGGGTAATGAGGGCCGGTTCGATCATGGGATTATAGGTCCCGAGTGCCTCGAGAAATTTGCCGTCCCTGGGTGCTTCTACATCAGCGGCTACGATTCTGTAAAACGGTTTTTTCTTTGTGCCTTTTCTGGTCAATCTGATTCTTACGGACATATGTTTCCTTCTCCTTAAAACGGCAGCATGTTTTTTAATGAGCGCATGCCGCCTTTATTAAATTTTTTGATCATTTTCATTGACTGGGTATAGCTTTTTAGAAGCTTGTTGACATCTTGTACACTTGTCCCGCTTCCATTGGCAATTCGTTTTTTCCTGGACCCTTTTATCATGGCGTGATTCGACCTCTCTTTCGGGGTCATGGAATTGATGATGGCCTCAATTCTGCCAAATTCCTTGTCATCAATATTTAAACCGGCCAATTGTTTTTTGTTCACTCCCGGCAACATGCCGATAAGATCCTTAATGGATCCCATTTTTCTCACAGATTTCATCTGATTTCGAAAATCTTCAAGGGTAAAGGCATTTTTCCTCAGTTTTTGTTCAAGGGCCTTGGCCTCTTTTTGGTCAACCGAATCCTGTGCCTTTTCAATAAAAGAAAGGGCATCTCCCATTCCCAGTATTCGGGATGCCATCCGATCCGGATGGAAGGGTTCAAGGGCGGTCGATTTTTCCCCTACCCCGATAAATTTCAGGGGCTTACCTGTTACTGCTGTTATGGAAAGTGCTGCTCCACCCCGGGCATCTCCATCCATTTTTGTCAAAATAAAACCATCCAGATCCAGTCGTTTGTCAAAGGATCCGGCAATATTAACTGCGTCCTGGCCTGTCATGGCATCGGCCACCAGAAGGATTTCCGATGGGTTCAGCCCTGTTTTAATATCTTCAAGTTCGGTCATTAACGCATCATCAAGATGTAACCTGCCGGCTGTGTCAAATAACAGGGTGTCGCATCCTTGTTCCCTTGCAGCCAATTGTGCATCCTGACAAATCTTCAACGGTTTCATATCCGTTGTGGATTGGAAAACCGGTATATCCAACTGGTTTCCAATCTTTTTGAGCTGATCAATGGCAGCCGGCCTGTAAACATCCACGGGAACAAGGAATGGCTTTCTTCCCTGGCGGCGCAGGTAATAGGCCAACTTTCCTGCTGTGGTGGTTTTCCCCGAACCCTGCAACCCCACCAGCATAACAGACCCCAGGGCCTTCCCCTCAAGATTTAACTCCCGGTGGGTGGATCCCATCATTCTGGTAAACTCATCATTTACAATTTTAATGACCTGCTGGCCCGGGGTCAGACTCTGCATGACCTCCTGACCCAATGCCCTGGCCTTTATATCTGAAATGACAGTTTTTGCAACCTTATAATTGACATCCGCTTCGAGAAGTGCCATCCTAACTTGCTTTAGGCCGTCTTCGATGTTCTTTTCGTTCAGGGTGCCGTGACCCTTTAATTTTTTAAAGACGGATTCAAGTCTATCGCTCAAATTTTCAAACATAAATGGCCCTGCCTCAAATATCAAATCAAATCATTGAATTTAGTGTAGATTCCGTGATATGTCAAGGAAATAATAAAATTAAACAGGTTGAAACACATGGAAAATATACAAGATTATACCCGGGAAGAACTGTCCAAATGGCTTGAAAGCAAAGGGTCCCGATCTTTCAGGGCCGGGCAGATTTTCAAATGGATCTATCTGAAGCAGGCCCAAAGCTTTGATGAAATGACCGACCTTGGCAAAGACTTGCGTTGCCTGCTGACGGAAAACTTTTATTTGTTCCGGCTTGACCTTGAAGATAAACAGGTTTCGTCAGATACCACTGAAAAATTTTTATTCCGGCTGGCGGATGGTCACCACATAGAGACTGTTTTAATACCGGAAAAGGATCATTTTACCCTTTGCGTTTCCACCCAGGTGGGATGTGCCATGGATTGTAAATTTTGTCTGACGGCCAAAGGAGGATTTAAACGCAATCTCACTGTGGCAGAAATCATCGCCCAGGTTCGGGATGCACGGTTTTTTCTGGTCCAAAAAAAAATAGATCCTCTTAATCTTTCCAATATTGTTTTCATGGGGATGGGGGAGCCTCTTGCTAATTACGACAACCTTATCAAGTCCCTTGCAATTATTTTGGACACGGATTATGGGATGAAATTTGCCGCGAGAAGGGTGACCGTTTCTACCTCCGGCCTGGTTCCCAAAATTGTACAATTGGGTCTGGACACAGATGTCAACCTGGCCGTTTCCCTGAATGCCATTGATGACAAGACAAGATCCGGTCTCATGCCCATTAATGAGAAATATCCCATCGCAGCTCTTCTTTCAGCCTGTCAAAAATTTACCATGAAACCCAGAAACAAGATTACCTTTGAGTATATCCTTATAAAAGGTATCAATGATTCCAGGGAAGATGCCCTAAAGCTGGTGAAACTTTTGGCACCCATAAGGGCCAAGGTCAATCTGATTCCCTTTAATGAACACGAAGAATCTACTTTTAAACGCCCCGGACACAAACAAATTTTAGAGTTCCTCCAGATTTTGCTGGACAATGACATGACGGCCATGACCCGGAAGAGTAAGGGCGCTGATATTTCGGCGGCCTGTGGTCAGCTCAAAGCAAAACTAGTGGCGACCCCCTAAAAAGGGCAGTGGTAATTAAGGCCGGGTCAAAATTTTACGGGAAAAAATTTTTAACGCAGGATTTGGACCTGTTTGGTATTTTGATCCCTATAAATCAAAGGGATTGAAACTATTCGGATAGGACTTATCTTGTTTTGAATGATTTTATTCTAAATGATTTTAAGTGATTAACTTTAATTGATGGGAAGGAAATATGTCAAATAGCATTTTACAAAACAAAAAAATATTGATTGTTGATGATGAGCCCGATGTTCTCGATTCCCTGGAAGAACTGCTCGATATGTGTACCATCGTCAGGGCTGACACCTATGAGGATGCAAACCATCTTCTTAAAACCCAGGAGTTTGATATCGCAATTTTAGATATCATGGGGGTGAACGGGTATCAGTTGCTGGAAACCGCAAACAAAAAAAAGATGGTAACCGTTATGTTGACAGCCCATGCCCTGAGTCCGGAGAATATTAAACGCTCATATCTTGGCGGTGCCTGTTCCTATATTCCCAAGGAAGAAATGATCAACATCGAAACATTCCTCATGGATGTGCTGGCGGCTAAAAAAGAGGGTAAAAACCCCTGGACCAGCTGGTATTCACGTCTGTCTTTTTTTTGTGAAGAAAAATTTGGTCCAGACTGGGATAAGGATGAAAAAGAATTTTGGGAAAAAATGATTTATTAATAATTTAAGCCTTATATCATAAGCTTTTCAAAGGCGCCGGGTAGAGGGGTTCGAACCTGGAGAAGGGTTTCTTTTCCATTTTTATTTATTTTGATGCCGGCTGTTTCACCGGGCTTTGACTTGGTATATGACGCAGTGATTTTGGCAGCTGTTCTGATGTGTGCATCTGAAAAATTGCCCAGGAGAACCACGTCCGGCCCGGCCATTTCAGCATGGCGCAGCCGGATATCTCGGGTCTTGTCATAAAAGGAGAGGATCTGCTCATTGTCATTTTTTGATCGTCCCACAATCAGTTTACAACCTTCGTCCAGCCTGAAATGACGTCCAAATTTTAGAAGTTGGAGCAGCCGTGTCTCATCGGTTTTTTGTACATATAAAAGGTCCCGAAGGCGGTTGGAAAAAATTTTGTCCGTCAAAAGACATCCTCCGGCAGGTGCGGGGTATTCTTTGATACCAAACTCTTTGGCCATCTGCATCTGAATCTTTCTGGAACGGCCGGTTATATCCATGAGCCTTTCCCGGTCTACCAACCCTTGTTGTTCCACGCGGGTTTCCGGCAGACAGCGTGCGCTTAAGGGGCGCAGAATATCCCCGTCAAATCCAGAGTTTTTTTCAACATATCTCATGGCATTCTTGGTTTGTGACTTGGGTCTTTGGCCCAAAACTTCTCCACTGAATAAAAAATCAAACCCTTCTTTTTTCATCCGGGTGCCGGCTGTTGCAAACATCATGGTGTGGCAGTCAATGCAGGGGTTCATATTTTTACCAAAGCCGCCCTTGGGGGCTTTCATCATCTTCATGTACGCCTCTGTAATGTCCTGGATGATGAGGTTAATCCCGGTTTGGTCGGATGCTTGTTGGGCAGATTCCGATGAAAAAAAAGGGGTTTCAAAGCTGATCCAGGTGACATCGATCCCCTGTTTTCTTAATACCAGGGCGGAGAGGATGCTGTCCAAACCCCCTGAACACAGCCCCAGGGCCTTAATCTGTCTTGTGGTTTTTTTTTGATTCATATATAAACACTTTCATGATGTTAGATCCAATAAAAATTAGTATACTGCTTAAAAGGTTAAAGGAGCGGTATCCGGTTGTCAAGACCCAGCTGGATCATTCAACTCCTTTTCAATTGCTCATTGCAACCATTATGTCGGCACAATGTACGGATAATCAGGTCAACAAGGTAACAAAAAAACTTTTTGTTACCTATCCGGATCCAGAAGCACTTGCCGCGGCACCCTTAAAAGATATTAAACGTATTATCTATTCAACCGGATTTTACAACAACAAGGCCAAAAATATCAAGGCCTGTGCCCAATCTATTTTGGAAAATTACGCGAGTATTGTTCCCAAGGAGATTGAATTATTGACCAAATTACCCGGGGTGGGGCGCAAAACCGCCAATGTGGTAAGGTCGGCTGCCTTTGGATATGACGCCATTGTGGTGGATACCCATGTTTTAAGGCTCTCTTGTCGGCTTGGCCTCACCGACAAGAAGGATCCGGTACGGGTGGAGTTTGAACTCATGGAACTCATCCCAAAATCTTCCTGGAGCGATTTGTCCCTGCAGTTTATTTATTTTGGCAGGGAGGTCTGTGATGCTAAAAAGCCTTTGTGCGATATCTGTCCCATGTTTGACATCTGTCCCACCCGGGGTAAAAAATAGGGTTTACACCGCACCTTGTGAATCCTGCTGATGCCGTTTTTTTCGTTTTGTCTCTTTTGTACCCTAAGCTAAATTTGTGATAGTTCTTTCCCTCTGCATAAAGGGTGATGTGATGCATAAAGGAAGATGTGGATGAGGGGGGCTCAGCGCTTCTGGCAAAATTTAACGACTGATCCTCCCAAGAAGATCCCTCTTGAAAAATAATTATTGTTTATTTAGGTGAATAATAGTAAATAAAAGCTTTTATTAATTTATTATTTTATATAGAAAGCCCAAAAGCGACAAATACTAACATCGATTTTTTTTAAATAGCCTTTCATCGCTTTATTTTGTCTGTGTGGTTCTTTTTATCTGGCAGCATGAAGGGGAGGGTATCCCCATTAATTGGATCCAAAATTTTAATAGTGAGGGTAAAAAATGTATACGTCCCCTGAAATCGCCCCCCTGGAAACAAAAAACAAAGCATTGGAAAGGTTTAAAATACAAAAAGAGGCCTGCCTTAAGCGTCCTTATCTTCCCCATGGGGATCGGATGGATGTTTTAAGGAAAATCGAGCAGGTTATACAAGAAAATGATCAAACAATTTGTGAGGCGATCTGCACTGATTTTGGAAATCGTTCCCACCATGAAACAAAAATTTTGGAAATCTCTTCCAGCATAATGGGGTTGCGTTATACCCGGAAACGGCTAAAAAAATGGATGAAAATTCAAAAACGCCATACCTCCCTGGTCTTTTTTGGCGGAAGCAACACTGTTATCCCCCAGGCAAAAGGAGTGGTGGGCATTGTGGCGCCCTGGAATTATCCTTTATTCCTGGTGCTGGGGCCTTTAATCTGCGCCATTGCGGCGGGCAACCGGGTAATGGTTAAACAGGCAGCCAACTCCCAGACCCTTTGCGCCTTATTGCAAAAAAAATTCTCTGAAAAAATTTCTGAAGAATTGATCGCATTTCTACCGGGAGTCCCCTCAAAAGATTTTTCCTCCCTGCCCTTTGATCACCTTGTTTTTACCGGTTCCCCGACGGTGGGTAAAACGATTATGGCCACGGCTGCAAAAAATCTGACACCAGTGACATTGGAACTGGGGGGCAAGTCACCCACCATCTTAGCAGAAGATTTTGACTTAAAAACAGCGGTTGAGCGGATTATGTATGCCAAGTTCATGAATTCAGGGCAGACCTGTGTGGCCCCGGACTATCTTTTTGTGCCGGAAGGCAAGGTGAATGCGGTTGTCCAAATGGCAAAAACAATTGTTTCCCGTCGATACCCAAAATTAGAAACCAGGGACTATACCAGCATTATCGACCAGAAAGCCTATTCGCGCCTCATGGCGACCCTTGAAGATGCCAGGGATAAAAATGCAGATATCATTAATTTAATACCAGGCCCCCAGGCAAATGATGAATTGCAAAAAATTTCTCCTAGTATTGTGACCTCTGTCAATGAAGAGATGATGATTATGCAGGCTGAGATATTTGGCCCCTTGCTGCCGATAATGACCTATCAATCACTGGATGAGGTCATTGCCTATATTAATTGCCATGACCGTCCCCTGGCGCTGTATGCGTTTTCCAATGATCGGATTTTTTTGGACAAACTGATCGAAAACACCCTGTCCGGTGGCGTGACCATAAATGATTGTGCCATGCATGTGGCCCAGCATGATCTGCCCTTCGGGGGAATTGGGAACTCCGGGATGGGTCAATATCATGGCTACGAGGGATTTGTTGAATTTTCGAAACTCAGACCTGTTTTCAAACAGGCCAAACGAGCCCTGGCCGTCGCCCCTCCCTACGGAGCAACATTTAACAACCTTTACAAATTAATAACAAAAATAAAATGGATTGCCTGAAACAACGGCCTGAAACATCGGTTGGTATATTCCCAGAACGCCTTTATCCGTTGTGGTCTTACAGACCCACCTGTGCCGTGTAAACAGCACCCTCGGAGGAACCGCCGGTTATGGGATTATCAAACACGATGGTGTGGGACTGCGCCGTTGCAAACACCTTGCCCAGGTGATGGGTAAAGGATGCCTCCGGCGGTCCGTCGGCCCAAAGGGCAAATACGCCGCCAGGCTTCAAATGTTGGGTCAGTTCCCCCAGCCCTTCTTTCGTATAAAAACGGGTGTTTGTCTGGTGTAATACCCGGGTCGGTGTGTGATCTATATCCAGGAGAATGGCATCATGCTTCTTTATGGGCTGGCTCGGGTCAAAGCTTTTTGACACGTCACAGGCCAGCGCAAAAAAGTCGGCATTTACCAGTTTGCAACGCGAATCGTTGGTCAAAATTTTGCCTAGGGGGACAAGTCCCTTTTGGTGCCATTCGATGACCCCTTCTAAATATTCCACAACCACAAGGGATTTTACACGCTCATTTTCCAATGCAGAAACAGCTGTGTACCCAAGTCCGAGACCGCCGACCACAACGTCTAAATTTTCTTCTTGTAATAGATTTAGCCCCAGTTTGGCCAATTGAGATTCTGCCTCATGGAACAAGCTTGACATCAAAAAGTCCTCGCCAAGTTTTACCTCATATATATCAAGGCCCCCGAGCTGGAGTAACTTGCGGCGCCGTAACATCAGGTCTCCGATAGGCGTTGATCGAAAATCTATCTCCTCAAAGTTTAAACTCATTTTATTCCCTCGGGTCTTCGGGGCTATGCAGCACCACCAGGGCATCCTGATCCCGGCTGGCAATCTGGTTGGCCGCCTTGGCAGGTACAATCTCGAAATGGTCATCAAGTTTAACAATGGCCAATTGCCCACGACTTAGTTTCTTGGCTATCACTTCATTTACATACAATTTTTTAATTTTTTTCCCCAGGGCAAAGTAGTAGGGCTCATCATCATCTTCTATCTTCAAACGGTTCGTTTCAATGAGCTGCCGGACTTGGGACAGGTTTTCACGTTTCTTCTTTTTTCGATTGAGTTCTTGGTTGAGTTCCCGGTTATGTTTTTCTTTGGCCAGCTTTTCGGCTAATGCGGTATTTATTTCAGGAGAGGCATTTTTTCCTTGATTTTTTTTGCGATTGGCGTGTTTTTCCTGGGAGATTTTTTTGACCTGTTTTTTGTTAACAAGTCCTGATTTAAGGAGCTGGTCTTGAAACGATGTTCCCATGATGGGGCCTCTTTTATTTAAAATTTTTGCTCGTCATTATGGATATCCTAGGTCACCAGGTTTTTTTTGCTTTTGGGGGGAATGGACTCCAACCGTTTCTATGAATCCTTCTTTTGTTCCCAGAATTCACGGCTTTCTTTGAGAATACCATTGATATCATCGTCAAGCATCCCTTCTTGAAGCACGACTTCATCCGCAGGATCGTCATCTTCCAGGCTCTCATTTTCCAGGTTTTGGGTGTCCAGTTCCTCTTGACCGACCGGTTCAATTTTGTCTTCTGGTTCATCCTCAAGATCATATTCTGGAAGACCAATGGAAATGTTATCTTCCAGATCTTGTTCTGCCATATCTTTTTGGATGGGATCGGTCTCGGCAAGGCCTGTGTCAACCAAGGGAATTCCATCGTATGGGGGTTCATTAAATTTGTCACCAATGTCATCATCGAGTAGTGCCGCCTCGGCATCAAATCCTTCCAATGACATTTTTGGGGCCTTAGCAGTTTCCAGAATATCATCCTCCCCGGTATCAATATAATTTCCTTGCCTGTCAAAGAGCAGGCTGCCGCTTAAATTGATATCAAAGTCGAGCCGGAAAGCGATTTTATTGTTGTGAACTACTATCTGACCTCCCTTTGAAGACAGGGTGGAAACAGCCATGCGTTCCTTGAGAATTTGTCTGACGGCATCCAGATCCAGATCTTCTTGTACGGCATTAATCAGGTCTTTTTCTCCATCTTCAATGACTTGTGGGTCTGTAATTTTCATGGACAACACCTCGTCTATATATTGTAAGTCTGATTGGCAAAGCGGTTTTCAATGAATTTTTCAAGATCAATAATTTTACCAATTTCCATGACGTCGTGCATGTATCGCTGAATTTTTTCAAGATCCTGGGCTTCGGGATAAAGGCCGTCCCAACGGATTGCCTGGGGTTGGGAAAAAACATTTGTTAATACGGTTGGATTAAGGCCCATTTTCCCTTCAGGATCAAGGAAGCTGACCGCAATCTGGGCCGCCCGGGCTTTGTCATTTTCAATGTATTCTCCGGTTTCAACCATCAGGGAGACAAATTCTTGGGCCGCCTCTGGATGCTTTTGGATAAAGTCTTCCTGCATGGCCACGACACAACAGGGATGATTGTCCCAACGGCTGGCTGAATAAAATTCCAGATTTCCAATGTCGCTGACAATGGCTTTAGTGGCAACTGGTTCCGCCACCATAAAGCCGGCAACATCCTCGTTTTCTCGCATGATCTCCGGCATTTTAATGGGGGGTACCACCTCAAACCGCACATTGATGGCTTTTTTGCCTGGAACACCCGGTTTTAATCCCAGTTCCTTTAAAAATTTATGGGCCAGCATATGGTGGACAGACATTTTATGGGGAATGTCAACCACCTTGTATTTGTAGAAGCTCTGGAGAGAATCAAACCTAGGATCATAGTGTCTGGATCTGACAAAGGTAGACCCGTTTTTATGGGCAAAGAGCACAAGTTTAATGGGGGAATCATAGGCAAATAAATCCATGGCAATGGGAGCCAGGACCAATGCGCAGTCGATCTCACCGTTTTCAAGACCTTCCTGGATGGGGTTCCATCCCCCCTTAAGGGTTGTGGTCAGGTCAAAATGTTCGGGTTCTACATCTCCGGTTTCAATCCTGTGCTTCAAAGCACCCAGGGCAAGGTGGTCTGTAATTTGAATATGGGCCACGTTCAGTTCAACCCTTCCACCGATGGTACTTCGTTGTTTTTCTGTGCGCTGGGTTTGTTCCATGCCGCCGGCAAAAGCTTGTTCAATGGCCTTTGCGATTTGATCTGCATCAAAGGGCTTGGGGACATGGCCATTTCCCCCTGCTTCCTTGATGCTTAACTGCTGTCCCTTATCCGACTGGGCCGTGGCCATGATAAAGGGCAGTTTTTTGAATTCGTCGGAGGCCCGGAGTGTTTTTAAAAATTCCATGCCGTCCATTGTGGGCATATTCCAGTCGCTGACCACAAGATCCGGCTTCTCAGCCTTTACTTTTTCTATTCCGTCAGCACCGTTGACGGCCATGACAAGGTTTGAATATCCGGCTTTGGCAAGAATCTGTTTGAACATCATGCGCATGGTACCTGAGTCATCCGCCACCACAATTTTTATATTTGGGTCTACCGCCATAAAAAACTCCTTAATTTATTATATGATAGTTTTATGTTAAATTTTATATGAAACTTCAGCCAAGACATTGCCATTCTATGAGTTTCATTTTTCGTTGTGGCGAGAGCAAATACAATGCTCCGGCCATTTAATAGTATCTATTCATTCCAGGACCAGTTCATTTTTTGTTGGAGTTTCTGGAAAAAACGGTCCAGAATAAACCCTAAAATCCCAATGGCAATGATCATTGCCATAAGTTTGTCATATTCCATGGTATCCCTTGCGTCATTGATAAGATATCCCAGTCCGCTGGAAACGCCTAAAAATTCTGCCGGAACCAGAACAATCCATGCCACCCCCAGGGCAAGCCTCAGGCTGGTCAACATATGGGGCAGAGACGATGGAATCACAATGGTCCGTATCAGTTGGGTGTCGCTGGCTCCCTGGTTCAATGCCATTCGTATCCATTGGGGATTAATATTTAAAACGCCAATTATTGTATTCAGTATTATAGGACAAATGGTGGCCATTACAATCAAAAAATAGACTGCCGACTCAAAGCTTGTAAATAAAAGCAGGGCAATGGGCATCCAGGACAGGGGGCTGATCATTCGGATAAACTGGAGGGGAGAGTAGGACAGTCCCCGAAGCTTTGGATAAAAGCCAATGATAATTCCTGCGGGAAATCCGATCACAGCGGCGATAAATATCCCCACAAGAATCCGTCGAAGACTTGCAAAGGCAGAGAGCCAGAAACGACTGTCGTTGAATGCATCCACCAGGGCAGTGAGGGTAGGGCCGGGTAAGAATCCCTTAAACTGGGAAAATTGGGGCCGGGTAAAAATAAAAAAAGAGCCCAGCCCCCAGAGTCCTGCAAATAGCACAAGGCCGATAATTTCATATTTCCAGCCAAACTCCATGCGGCCGAAAACCGTATTTAATCCAACTTGCCTGGAACTTCGATATACAAATCGATTAATTGATTTCAACAATTTCTTCCCTTGAAAATGGTGTTTGTATATTACAATCGCAAAATTTAAAAATTCCGCCCATCTCATCCATGGCTTTTCTGACAAAGGTATCATCCACGAGTTCCCTGGTTGCCAATCCTGCATCCAGGGATGTAAGAAAATCGGTATTCCCTTCAACCCGGGTCTGTTTCATCTGTTCCACAATAAATCGGGTGGCAGAAGGAAAGGGAAAGGGTTGGAAACCGATTCTTGCCACATCCCAGTTGGGGTGAACCAGTTCAGTCCTGGCGGGGGGGGCAAAAACCCTTGCCAGAACTTTTTCTGGAACCGGAAGATATCCTTCTCCGTCACGGCTGAGCAAGTGGGCCGTCTCTTTTGGGTTTTTCTGGCACCAGGCCTGGGCCCGGACAATGGCATTCATCGCTTTTTGCATCATCACCCGGTTCTGGCGGATAATATTTTCGTTGGTAACAATGACACAACAGGGATGATTTTTCCAGATATCTCCGGAAAATCTCATGATCCGGGCATTAAACTTTATTTGGGCCAGGGCGTTAAAGGGTTCTGCCACAATAAAGGCATCGATCCTTTTACCTAAGAGGGCTGTGGGCATGTCCGGCGGTGACAGAATAAAGAGATTGACTTCGTTTGGGGAAAGTTTTGCAGACTGGGGTTTGATAACCGGTGTAAGTCCCTGGGTTTGGAGACCCAATTGCAGGATGAGGTTGTGCATGGAATACCAGGAAGGCACGGCCACCTGTTTTCCGCCAAGATCTGAAAACTTAAAAATTTCGGAATCTCCTCTTACGGTGATGGCACTGCCATTGGTATGGTCCCAGGCAAGGACCTTTACGGGAATGTTTTGTTTAAACCGCATCCACACCGGTATGGGGAATAGCATATGGGTCAGATTGAATTTTCCGGCCAAAAAGGATTCAATCAATATTTTCCAGGATCTGACCATGACAGGCCTTTCGACCTGAAGCCCTTCCTGGGAAAAATAGCCAAGCCCGTGGGCAACCAGAAGCGGGGTTGCATCTGTTATGGGCAGGTACCCCAGTTTCAAGGGCGTCTGCTTGGCAAATGAGGGAAGGGCGCAGGGAAGGATAAGGCCGGAACAGGTAGCCGCTGCCGTCTTTAAAAATTTTCGTCGTGACCAGGTGTCCATTGTTTTCTCTTTTATTGCCATACTATAATACGCTTCGTTTGGCCAGGTATGCGTTTTTGAATCGTTCCAGGATCTTTACCCGGATTTCCTTGAACCTTATATGGTTCCGTTCCCTTGGATATTCCTCATTTATTTCAAAAATATCGGTTATATCGGCGGGTTCCCCTGCTAAAAGAATGATTTTGGTTCCCAGCCGTATGGCCTCATCAATGTCATGGGTGACAAAGACAGCGGTAAATTTTTCCGACAGCCATAAATTGACCAGTTCTTCCTGGATATGGGCCTGGGTAAAGGTATCCAGGGAGGCAAAGGGTTCATCTAAAAGAAGGGCGCTGGGGTGACCGACCAGGGCCCGTGCAAGGCAGACACGCTGGGCCATGCCCAGGGATAACTGGCCTGGTTTTGAGTCGGAAAATCCGGCCAGTCCCATAATTTCAAGAAATTGGTTTACCCGGTAATCAAGCTCTTTTATGTCCCCCCTTATTTTACAGCCATAGGCCACGTTTTCTTTTACATTGAGCCAGGGGATCAAGGCGGGTTGCTGGAAGAGCATGGACCGGGAGGGGTGGATCCCTTTGATTTCCCGGCCATCCACATGGATGGCACCCGAAGATGGCTTTTCAAGTCCTGCCAGGAGGTTTAAAAGAGTGGTTTTCCCGCACCCTGACTCTCCCAGGATGATAACAAAATCACCTTCCTCAATGGAAAAGGAAATATTTTTGAGTACAATATGATCTGGCTTTTTAGGGCGTTTGTAACTTTTTGTAACTTTTTTAATATCAATTTTCACGAGGTTATTTCCGATACAGCCTTTTTTGCATAGGCAGGGTTAACAAAGGCATCCAGATCAATGGTCTGGGACATCACGCCCATGGTCTCTGTCATATAAGTTTGAATTATATTCAGTTTTTCCCTGTCTGGTAATAGTTTTTGCGGGGAATAGTGTATCCCGCTATTTAAAAGGGCTTGCTGGATAACCTTTCTTTCCTGGCCGAGGAAATCTTGAGCAAAATCAAGTGTCTTGTTTTCCAGGGAGGGGGCGGGGATCCGATTGTCCAGTATGTGGGCAGACTGAAAAAAATGGCCGACCAGTTCTTCCAGGGCTTTGCCATGGGAGGTTTCAAGGTTCTTTTGAACCACAAATCCGCAACAGGGATGATCCTTCCACAGACTGTCCGAAGTACACAGCTTGTCGGCGAACTTTTTGGTAATGACCTGGCTGCCATAGGGTTCCGGCACTATACAGGCACCGATATCATGGTCTCGGTCGTTTTCAAGCATTTGGGGCATGAGAAAAGGGCTGGTGGATTCGACAAGGATTTTTTTTGGCTCTGTTAAAAGGGAATTTTGGGGGCTCAGGTTTAAACCGGCTGCGGTCAGAAGTTTATGGAGCAACAGATGTTGAACCGACAAGTTGTGGGGGATCAAAATACTTTTTCCCTTTAGATCAACAAGGCTTTTTGTTCGGGCTTCCCGGCTTTTTACCATCAAACTACCGGATCTGTGGACAAACATTAAAAAAGAAATATCAAGGCCTGCGGCAAATAGATCCATTGCCAGGGGAGCCGTAATAAAGGCTCCGTGAAGATCGCCCTGTCTTAATCCCTCACAAATTTGTTCCCATGAATTCATGGGAACATTTTCAAGGGTTGAGTTGCGTAATGGAGCACCAGTGGATTGAAGCCGGAAAACAGAGTACCCCAGAATGAGATGATCAATAATTTTTAAATGTCCAATGCGAATATTCAGATTTCTCTTCATTAATACCTCTTTTTAGATCCCCTTGGTATTAACCCCTCCCCATAAAAATAAGCAGTTATAACACCGATATTCTTATCATAGGCATCATAACTTTGGCAAGGTTATTAACGGTTAGCGCTTGATATGAAAAGGCAAGTGTTATAGAACAGAGCACCCCATTAGCGCACCCTGAAAATTTTTAAAAGAAAATGATATGAATAATTTTTCTGAAAAACCTGTTACCAGAGATTATTTCCTGAAACCCGGGTATATCTATCTGCCTGAAAAACCTACGGTGATATCCACGGTATTGGGATCCTCTGTTTCTGTCAGCCTTTATGATAAAAAATTGAAGACAGGAGGGATGAATCATTTCCTTTTTCCCTTTGTTGAAACCGGAAAACAGGCAACCTCTTTGTATGGCAATATTGCGGTATGGACCCTGGTCCGGATGATGCTGAAAAACGGGTCTGTTTTGTTAAATTTAGAAGCCCAGATTTTTGGAGGCGCTCATAATTCTGCCGAATCCTCTCGAAATATCGGGATTGATAATGTTAAAGCCGCCAGAACGATTTTAAACCAAAAGCAGATAAAGGTTATTTCAGAGGATGTGGGCGGAGAGCTGGGGCGAAAAATTGTTTTTAATACCCTGACCTATGAAATTTTAACCCTAAAGGTGGATCGGCTAAGGGATTCGGACTGGTATCCCTATGAAGAAGGGCGTTAGCCCATGAGTTTGTTCATAAACGTCCGTGGAAGAGAGAACCTGGCTCATTTTTATTAAGGTTGGGCCAGGTTCCTTCAATGCTAAGGTGCCGGTTTTATTCTTTCTTTGTGTCGGATAGCTTCTCCATCAACTCGTCAATTCGCTGGTTCAGCAGTTTCATGTCTGACTGTGTCGCTAAATCCAACTTCTTCAATATTTTTTCAATGGCGGTTTCGATTTTTTTATCGAACCCTTCTTTGGAATTCTCATATTTTTTATGGCACTCATTTAAAAATTGTTTTGCCTCGGTCTGGTCCATCTTGGATTGTTTGGCAAATTCCTTTGCCAGTTCCTCGATTTCACCCTTGGATCTTAGGGCCAGGCCCACACCGGTTAATACACTTTTTTTAATGGTTTCAAGCATTTGACCTCCCGGTTTTTTTATTTTTATTTTGAACCAAAGGAGACATCCAGGATATCCTCTACACAGGTATCTCCCTCCAGGATGGCATCCATCTTACCATAGACCTGGGGGAGAAGGGTAGAAATAAAAAATCTGGCTGTTGCCATTTGCCCTGCATAAAAGGCCGCATCTTTGTTTTTAAGTGCTTTTTTTGCAATGGCGGCCTTGTCCAGACTGCCCACTTTTTTGGCAAGTTTCGGGGCGGCAATGCTGGCCCGCCACAGATGCATCCAGGCAAAGGTGACCTCACCTGTTATCTCCAGAAAGGGGTGGGCAAAGGCATAGGCATTTAATGTCTGGGCTGATCTGGATCGATCCCCAATGACCTTTGCCACTTCCTCCAACCGGGATACGGCATGGGCAACTTTGGCGGTTATATCTTCAACTCCTTCAATACCATCAGCATCCTGGATGGTTTTTTTGATCTGGGCGATGAAGTAGTCAAAGGAGCGTCCCTGGTTCATGGAAAGTTTTCGGCCCAGAAGATCCATGGCCTGGACGCCGTTGGTGCCTTCATAGATCATGAAAATTCGGGTATCCCTCATGAGTTGCTCCACGGGGAATTCCTGGACATACCCATAACCACCATAGACCTGAACACCATGGGAACAAACCTCTAGGGACTTATCCGTGACATAGCCCTTGACAATTGGGGTTAAGACCTCAATTAAAGCGGCGGTTTCTTTTTTCAGGGTTTCATCCTCGGTGGTATGGACAATGTCGGCGCAGCGCCCGTAATAGTAGATCAGAGACCGCATGCCCTCGGTATAGGCTTTCATATTGAGCAGCTGGCGTTTGACATCCGGGTGCTGAATAATGGCAACGTTTTTGGCGTCAGGATCCTTGCCGGCCGTAAGGTGTCTCCCCTGGATTCTTGTCCTGGCATATTCAAGGGCATACATATAAGAAGCTGAGGCCACTGCAAATCCCTGCATGCCCACAAAGGCCCGGGCCTCATTCATCATTTTAAACATCTCGGACATGCCCTTGTTCTCTTCTCCGAGCAGGGTGCCGATGGATTCACCTTTTTCCCCCAGGGAAAGGGAGGCAGTTGCATTGCCGTGGATGCCCATTTTTTCTTCAAGCCCTGTGCAGACAACATTGTTGAACTTTCCCAGGCTACCGTCGGCATTCACCAGAAATTTAGGGACCAGGAATAAAGAAATCCCCTTTGTTCCGGCAGGAGCCCCTTCAATCCTGGCAAGGACCGGGTGGATAATATTGTCGCACAGATCATGCTCACCGGCAGAGATAAAAATTTTGGCACCTTGGATGGCATAGGTTCCGTCCTCTTTTTTTACGGCGGTGGTGGTCAGCGCTCCCACGTCGGATCCTGCATCGGATTCAGTGAGCAGCATGGTGCCGCCCCACTCTCCTGCAAACATTTTTTTCATATAGAGTTTTTGTTGGTCCTCGTCCCCAAAGGCCTCCACCAGTTTGGCTGCCCCATGGGTCATGCCGTAGTAGAGCATGAAAGCAGAATTGGCTCCCACCATGTATTCAAGGGCCGCGCAACCAATGGTCTTGGGCATGCCCTGCCCCCCCACGATAGGGTCGTCACACATGGCCAGCCATTCTCCTTCACAATAAAGTTTCCATGCCCGTTTAAAAGAGTCTGGTACGGTGACCTTGCCATTTTCAAGCTTGCATCCAATTTCATCTCCGTCTTTGAAGGTGGGTAAAATCTCTTTAATGGCCAGATTCCTGGCTTCGGAGACAATCAGATCCGCTGTTTTTTTATTAAACTCTTCAAATAGTTCATGGTCAACCATGCCAATTTGTTCATGCAATACAAAATCCACGTCTCGTCTGTCTGCGATAAGCTGTGCCATATATAGATTCCTTTTTTAAATATAAGTTTTATGGTATGTCACGATTTATATCCTTGGTTTTCCTAAGCAAAATAAGCTCAGTTGTCAATATGTTAACCGCAAAAAGTTTGGTGATTTTAAACTATTTTTAAAATCACCAACAAAAAGAAAATTAAGGGTATTTAATGAAGTCTGTTTATGACCGGGGAAAATATCCCAACACCGATATCGATAATTTGGTGGTAATCAAAAAAAATATTGATTTCTGTGTCGATTCATAAGATTGTAGGGTGTTCAGTTTTTTGAATGGATTCTAATCTTTGGGGTTGATACAGGAGAGTCATGTTTATTAAATGTTGGGGTTCCAGGGGATCAATATCTGTATCAGGACAGGAATATGTACGTTATGGCGGGGATACCACCTGTATAGAGATTCAAGCGAAAACAGGTGAACTCGTTATCATCGATGCCGGTACCGGGATCCGTCGGCTTGGCAATTCCCTTTTGAGCAGAAATATATCTGATTACACCCTGCTTTTAACCCATACCCACTGGGACCATATTCTGGGGATTGCATTTTTCAAACCCTTGCTTTACCGGAAAACACGGATCGTTTTTCAGGACCGAAAATTTGGGAATTTTGATACAAAAGGGGTGTTGAAGGAAGTTTTGAAACCCCCTTTTTTCCCGGTTCAGCTAAAGGATCTGCATGCTGATATTAAATTTGATACCTCCTTGACCGGCAGTTTTAATATCGGTTCTTTGGCCGTTGATACGATTCCCACAAGCCATACTGAAGGAAGCCTGGGATACAAATTTACAGAAGACGGGAAAAGCTTTGTTTTTTTAACGGATAATGAACTTGGGTTTTCCCATCCCCAGGGCCAACCGGTTGCGGATTATATCCAGTTTGTTGCAAATGCCGATCTTTTATTCCATGATGCCGAGTATACAAAAAATGAATATGTCCGGAAGACCGGGTGGGGTCATTCATCCATTCCCGATGTCATGGATCTCGCCTCAAAGGCCGGGGTTAAACGACTGGGTTTGATCCATTTGAACCAGGACAGGACCGACGATGAAATGGATGCCATTATAGTAGACTGCACCCGGGTTCTTAAAACCCGTGCCCAGGCAAATAATACCCAGGCAATTGATTGTTTTGCTGTTTCCTGTAATTATGAAATTACCCTTTGAAATTACCCTTTTATAGATTAATTTGTTAGATTAACCTGCTATTTTAATTTGATACCTTAATTTCCTAGTTTTCTTCTCCTTATAAAAAAATGGAAAAACACAAATGATGCGTAATTGGCAAGACTCACTGCAATCCTTTTTTCATCCAAGGGTTGTCACCATGGTTTTTTTCGGATTTTCTGCAGGCCTGCCCATATTATTGATTTTTTCATCCCTCTCTCTCTGGCTCAGGGAAGCCGGGGTCGAACGATCGGCGGTTACTTTTTTCAGCTGGGCCGCCCTGGGGTATTCATTCAAATTTGTCTGGGCGCCCTTGGTGGACCGGTTGCCCATCCCTTTTCTCACAAGGTTGTTGGGGCGCAGGAGAAGCTGGATAATAACGGCCCAGGCAGGTGTTATACTCGCTATTTTGTGGATGGGGTTCACAGACCCTACAACGGGCCAATATCCATTGACGATCATGGCAATGGCGGCCGTCATGCTTGGCTTTTCTTCGGCAACCCAGGATATTGTCATTGATGCCTACCGAATAGAATCGGCTGGAATCGATCTCCAGGCACTGATGGCATCTGCTTATATCGGCGGATACAGGATCGGCATGCTGGTTGCCGGTGCCGGTGCCCTTTTTCTGGCACAACTATTTGGATCCACAAAGGGACATTATCTATATCAAGCATGGCAGATCACCTATTGCATCATGGCGGCTTTCATGCTGGTGGGTATTATCACGGCACTGTTTGTGCCCGAGCCTAGGAGTGAAGAAATCGAGGGGAAAACATACACACCCAAGGATTACCTGGGATCTTTATTTCTGTTTGCCCTGGCCGTTGGCGGGTTTGTCCTGACATTCCATTTGACAGCGGACATGGCCGCAGGTGTGAAAAATAGTCTTGGCCTCCTATTTAACAACAAGCCACTTGCCGGTCTTTTGGTTGAAGTTGTCCGGCTAGGTTCTGGCATCAGCGTGGCCGCTGTCATTGGAAAAATTGCCATGGCAACCGGTGGGGTGAATAAAAAAATGGTAAAGGACAGCTATCTTGCCCCTGTTTCTGATTTTTTTAACCGGTATGGGGGGGGGCTTGCCTGGCTGATGCTGGCTTTAATCGGCCTCTATCGAATTTCGGATATTGTATTGGGGGTTATTTCCAATGTTTTTTACCAGGATCTTGGCTTTACAAAGATAGAGATTGCAAGTGTGGTAA
This sequence comes from Desulfobacteraceae bacterium, assembly GCA_016743945.1. Classification (GTDB taxonomy): domain Bacteria; phylum Desulfobacterota; class Desulfobacteria; order Desulfobacterales; family Desulfobacteraceae; genus NBML01. The sequence continues at coordinate 14,305 of JADGFI010000010.1, read as the reverse complement.
AAACTTTCGGTCTTTTTATGACCATTGCCGGTGGGTTTTTAGGAGGAATTTTATCCATCCGATACGGGGTGATCAAGATTTTATTTATGGGGGCCCTGTTGTCTTCTTTGACGAATTTGTTGTTCATGGCACTGGCCGGCATGGGACATAATTTATCCATGTTATATCTTGTCATTTCCGCCGACAACCTTGCGGGAGGGCTTGCAAGCGCAGCCTTTGTGGCCTTTTTGTCAAGCCTCACCAATATTAAATTCACGGCTATTCAATATGCGATTTTTACCTCTTTAATGACCTTGATTCCCAAGGTTTTCGGCGGTTATTCGGGCACCATCGTTGATACCCTGGGATATTCTTCTTTTTTCCTCATTACCGCGGTGATTGGGGTGCCTGTGTTGATTCTTGTCTGGCTGAGCGGGAAATATCTGGGCATGAAAGAGCACACCAATTCATTGTAAATTTCATTTTTCTGGAATAAAATTCTTGCCAGAACCTTCTTTAACAACAGGGGAAAAAGGATAGGATCCCTATAAAATAAATAATTCTTGACAAAGAAATACCATTTTTTTACTTAGAGGTGGGGGATAATAATGGTAAGGTACCTTAAAAACCATATGGTTGATGTTGGGGCCTAGTAACCTTAAATATTTATTCGATGCATTCGCTTGGATCTATATTGGCCCGAGAACCAAGGCTTTTCAAGAGTATCTATCTTTATTTCAAGAGGCAGATTGTTTCATCAGACCACTTTTTAATATTAAGAAGAGGTGACCAATAGATTCTTATCATATTGTGCACAAGGGATGCACTTATATAATAAAAATGATCGGCAGGATATGCCGGTCCAACAAAGCGTATACAAAAAAATTGGCTTTGGATTCGGGAATGGTTTTTCCGGGTGCAGGATAGCCGATTTTTTTTTGCTCGGTTGCTAACCGTTTACCCTGGTGAATCATTATAGTGAGTCCGGCCGCTGGACTTTTTCTCATATACCGGATTTTTTTGTTCAGCCCTTTGCAGAAAAACAAGTATTGTTTGCAGAAAAGCAAGTATTGCTTGCATGACAGCAAGTATTGTTTGCAGAAAAGCAAGTATTTCAGGCCATAGCTTAAAAATTAATGAGGCTATACTAAACGGTTAGGAGGTTTGAGAATGACGCAAAAGTTGACACCCAACAAAGATCTTGCAGGTGCGGTCATGGTGCTTGGTGGCGGTATCGCAGGAATGCAGTCTGCCATTGATTTGGCCAATTCTGGGTATTATGTTTATCTGGTCGAAAAATCATACGCCATTGGCGGTATGATGGCCCGTTTGGACAAGACATTTCCAACCAATGACTGTACCATGTGAGTTATCTCACCCAAACTGGTCGAGGTCGGCCGGCATCTGAACATTGAGTTGTTAACAAATACGGAACTTTTGGAACTTTCTGGTGAACAGGGAAATTTCACGGCCAAGGTCAAAGAAAGCCCACGGTTTGTTGATATCTCAAAATGTACCTCCTGCGGGGAATGTACCAAAGTTTGTCCTGTTGATACAAAAAGCGAACACAACGAGGGGCTTGCGCCTCGAAAAGCCATCTTTAAACAATATGAACAGGCCATACCCGGTGCCTATGGCATCTCCAAACGTTCCATTGCACCCTGTAAAGCCACCTGTCCAGCACACGTGTCCATCCAGGGATTTATCGCCCTCATGGGCCAGGGAAAATACCATGAAGCCCTAAGGCTGTTTAAACAGGAACATCCCTTTCCCGGATCCTGCGGAAGGGTATGCCATCATCCCTGTGAAGCGATCTGCACCAGGGGGGATGCCGATCAGCCCCTGGCTATCCAATATTTGCATCGGTATCTGGCACAGCTGGATCTGGAAAACGGTGACCCCTGGCTTCCGGAAATTGACGAAATACGGGAGGAAAAAATCGCCATTGTGGGATCCGGCCCCGCAGGGCTCACTGCTGCTTATTATCTGGCCCAAAAAGGGTATGGGGTAACCATATTTGAAAAATTGCCGGTCAAGGGCGGGATGATGGCGGTGGGGATTCCCGAATACCGGCTGCCAAAAGCTGAGCTTGCACGAGAAATCGATGTGATTGAACGCTTGGGGGTTGTGATCAAAACCGAGGTTGAGTTTGGAAAGGATATCACCCTGGAAAGCCTTAAAAAGGACGGCTATGCAACCGTGTTCATGGCAACCGGTCTTCACGGTTCCAGGGGGCTTGGGGTCAAGGGGGAGGATCTTGACGGCGTACTCAAGGGAACAAATTTTTTGCGGGATGCCGCCATGGGCAAGGCCGACAAACTTACCGGCAAGGTGGTAGTCATTGGCGGTGGCAATGTGGCCGTTGACGTGGCCCTGACAGCAAGGCGTCTGGGGTCCGACGATGTTACAATGGTCTGCCTTGAAAAACGAGACGAAATGCCGGCCTGGGATTACGAAATTGAAGAAGCCCTGGAAGAACGAGTGAAAATTGTTAACAGCCAGGGCCCCATTGGCTTTTACGGAACCGGTGGAAAAGTAGACGAGGTGTCCTTTCAGGAATGTACGGCTGTTTTTGATGAAAATGGCCGGTTTAATCCAACGTTTGACGATTGCAAACTGAACTCACATGATGCCGACATCGTGATCGTGGCCATCGGCCAGGCAGGGGAATTGGATTTCGCTGAAAGAGAAGGGATAACTATAACGCCGCCCGGCGGATATGCGGCAGATCCCCTTACCCTTCAAACCCCCATTGACTGGGTGTTTGCCGGTGGAGACGCTTTTTACGGACCCAAATCCGTTGTGGATGCCATCGCAAGCGGTAAAACAGCCGCTGAAAGCATGCACCGGTTTATAAATGGCCTGGACCTCACCGAGGGCCGGGAAAAAAGTTATGAGTTTGAAAAACCCGAGATCATCAATGTGCCCCGGCTGCCCCGGGAAATCCCGGAAAAGATTTCGGTGGAGAAAAGGGAAGGCAATTTTGCGGAAGTCACTTTGGGTCTTGCCAAGGAAGCCATTGAAAGGGAAGCGGCCCGGTGTCTGTCCTGTGGTATCTGTTCGGAGTGCTACCAATGTGTGGAAGCCTGTCTGGCAGGAGCAGTCGACCATGACCAGCAGCCAAAGATAAGGGATGTCTCAGTGGGGTCTGTTATCATGACCACCGGGGCCACGACTTTCGATCCATCGGGCCTGGATGATACCTATATGTACAAGCGGTCTAAAAATGTCATGACCTCCCTTGAGTTTGAACGGATCCTGTCCGCCGGTGGTCCCACAATGGGACATCTGGTCCGGCCTTCGGATGAAAAAGAACCGGAAAAGATTGCCTGGCTCCAGTGTATCGGTTCAAGGGATACCAATCGGTGCGGAAACGGTTATTGTTCTTCGGTCTGCTGCATGTATGCCATCAAGGATGCCATGATTGCCAAGGAGCATTCGGAAAAGGAACTGGATGCGGCTATCTTTAATATGGATATGCGGACATTCGGCAAGGACTATGAGAAATATTATAATCGGGCCGCAGACCAGGAAGGGGTGAGGTTTGTCAAATCTCGGATCCATTCTGTGGTGGAAGAGCCGGGTACGGATAATCTGATTTTAAAATATGTTGACGAAGAAGGAGTTATGCACAAGGAAGTCTTTGATATGGTCATCCTGTCCGTGGGACTGACCATTCCCAAGGCGAGTGTTGACCTGGCCAATCGCATCGGGGTGGAGTTGGATCGTTATAATTTTGTCAAGACCGATACCTTTACACCGCTGGCGACATCCAGACCCGGCGTGTTCGTGTCCGGAACCTTCCAGGGACCCAAGGATATTCCCTCTTCCATCACCGAAGCATCAGGAGCAGCAGCTGCCGCCGGGATTCATCTGGCAGGAGCCCGCCATACCCTGACAAGGACAGTTTCCATGCCCGAAGAAAGGGATGTACTTGGAGAAGAACCCAGGATTGGGGTTTTTGTCTGCAAATGCGGGATTAACATCGCCGGTATCATTGATGTGGACGAGCTGGAACGGTATAGCAAAAATCTTCCCAATGTGGTTTATACCGGAGAGAATTTGTTCACCTGTTCCCAGGATACCCAGGTATCCATAAAAGAACTCATTGACGAACATCAGCTCAACCGGGTGGTGGTGGCTTCTTGTACCCCCAAAACCCATGAAGGAATCTTCATGGATACTCTGGAGGAAGCAGGCCTGAATAAATACTTATTTGAAATGGCCAATATCAGAAACCAGGACGCCTGGATGCATTTCCATGAACCAGAACAGGCCACGGCCAAGGCCAAGGATTTGATCCGAATGGCTGTGGCACGGGTTGCCACCCTGGGCCCCCTCCACGACAAGCGGATCACCATCATTGACAAGGCCATGGTGGTGGGCGGCGGTATTGCGGGCATGACGGCTGCCAAAGGCCTTGCCGACCAGGGATTCCATGTGACCCTGGTTGAAAAACAAGATACCCTGGGTGGCCTTGGCAGACATCTCCATCACACCATTGAGGGGGATGATATCAGGGCCTATGTAGAGGCGCTTGTCAAGGGGATTGAAGACCATGACAACATTGATGTGCTCAAACAGGCATTGATTGTCGGGTTCACCGGTTACAAGGGCAATTTTAACACTGAAGTGTTGGTCGGGTCTTCCATGGCACAACAAAAAATTGACCATGGGGTGATGATTGTTGCCACCGGTGCCACTGAATACAAACCCACCGAATTTTTATACAATGAAAGCGATTGTGTTGTCACCCAGCTGGAACTGGCCGACATGATTGAGGCAAATTCCTTTGGCGAGGGCGGGGTCAAGGATCTGGAGCGGGTGATTATGATCCAGTGTGTGGGATCCAGAAATGAGGAGAATCCCAATTGTTCCCGGATTTGCTGCCAGAATGCCGTGAAAAACGCCATTGCCATTAAGGAGAAAACACCCGCTACCGACGTGTTTATCCTCTATCGCGATATGAGAATGTACAGCATGATGGAAGAATTTTACACAAAGGCCAGGAATATGGGGGTTATTTTTTCCCGGTTTGACAGGGAGCATCCCCCCGTGGTTGAACAAGGAGATGATGGCAAGATGAGCGTCACCTTCAGGGACCATGTACTGGGGCAGAAACTTGAGGCAAGTTGTGACCTTGTGGTTTTGAGTGCAGGTGTTACGGCTGCTGACACGGGGGAGTTGGCCACCATCATAAAAGCCCAGCGGAATCTTGAAGGTTTTTTCATGGAGGCCCATGTCAAACTCCGACCAGTGGACGGCGGAACAGAAGGGGTGTTTATCTGCGGTACGGCCCACGGACCCAAGTTGATAACCGAGACCATTGCCCAGGCAATGGCAGCGGCGTCCAGGGCCACCACATTCCTTGCCCAGGAATATTTGACCTTAAGTGCGGTTACAGCGGAAGTGAACCAGGCCAATTGCGCATCCTGCCTGGTCTGTGTCCGGTCTTGTCCCTATAATGTGCCGGTGATCAATGATATGGGGGTTTCTTTCATTGACCCGGCGTTGTGTCAGGGATGCGGGGTATGTGCATCGGAATGCCCGGCAAAAGCCATAAAACTCAATTGGTATGATGATGATTCATTGCTCAGCAAGGTGGATGCTTTGCTGGAGGGGGTACTATGATAAAAGAATTCGAGCCGGTGATACTGGCATTTTGCTGCAACTTTTGAGGGTATTCAGCTGCGGACCTGGCAGGTTCCATGAGATTGAAGATCCCAACGAGTTTTAGAATTGTTCGCCTTCCCTGCACGGGCAAGATTGATATTATTCATATCCTGAGGGCCTTTGAAAAAGGGGCGGACGGCCTCTATGTGGTGGGGTGTATGGAAGGCGATTGTCATTTTAACCAGGGCAATTTTCGGGCGCGAAAGCGGGTTGAACAGGCCGCAAAGATTCTGGACCAGGTGGGGGTTGGCGGAGAACGGGTGAAAATGTATAACCTGTCTTCAGGTGAAGGCCCCTTGTTTGCCCAGTATTCCATTGAAATGGTCAATAAAATAAAAGAAATGGGCCCCAGCCCCGTTCGCCTGGCCAAACAGAAAATGGCCAAACAGAAAAAGGCAACCGCAGCTTGATATGGCTTCAAAATTTAACAGCTGAATATGAGGTAAGCGTATGATAATCGCAGAAAAAAAACCCATTGAGGAAATCATCGAAGAAGTACGCAATTTTGACCGCATTCTGATTCTGGGATGTAACGAGTGTGTGACGGTTTGTGAGGCCGGTGGTAAAAAAGAGGTGGAGGTGCTGGCATCGGCATTGAGAATGTATTTTATCACCCAGGGCAAGGAAAAAACGATTTCCGAGCACACTCTGGAACGTCAGTGCGATCATGAGTATCTGGAGGAAATCCGCAAGAATATTGATAACTATGATGCCATTGTCTCCCTGGCCTGTGGGGTGGGGGTTCAGTTTGCAGCGGAAAAATATCTGACCATGCCCCTGTTGCCCGGGGTGAACACCATCTGTCTGGGTGCCAATGAAGACCGGGGGCTTTGGACGGAACGCTGTCAGGCCTGCGGTTCTTGTGTCCTAGCAAGAACTGGGGGGATTTGTCCTGTTTCCAGGTGTGCCAAACGAGTGCTCAACGGCCCCTGCGGCGGATCCACCAACGGCAAGTGCGAACTGGGTCCGGATACGGACTGTGCCTGGCAGCTCATTATTGATCGGCTCCAAGCCCTTGATAAGATGGATGATTATGAGAAGGTAGCCCCCATCAAAGATTGGTCCACAGATCGGGCAGGCGGACCCAGAACCGTAACCAGGGAGGATGTAAAAATATGAGCGAGTTCGTAAGTGCCGGCAGGCTGGAAAGAGTCATGAAAGCAGGACACCTGGGCGTTACTTCCGAATGCGGTCCCCCCCGGGGAAGTGACCCGGAAGAGGTGCGCAAAAAAGGCATGCTGATCAAGGATTTTGTGGATGCCATCAATGTCACGGACAACCAGACTGCCATGACACGGATGTCCTCCCTTGCCGCCTGTGTTCATTTAAAACTTTTGGGAATAGAACCTGTGCTTCAGATGGTAACAAGGGACAGAAACCGGGTGGCTCTCCAGAGTGATATCCTCGGGGCTGCCTCCTTTGATATTCCCAATATGCTTTGCCTCTCCGGTGACCACCAGAGTTTTGGCGATTGTGCCCAGGGCCAGAACGTCCATGATCTGGACAGTATGCAATTGGTCCAGACCGTTTGCCACATGCGTGATGAGGGAAAGTTTTTAGGGGGAGATGACATACGCCGCCCCCCCAGGATATTTGTGGGGGCTGCAGCCAATCCCTTTGCCGATCCCTTTGAAATCCGGGTGCCAAGACTTGCCAAAAAGATTGCCTGCGGTGCACAATTTATCCAGACCCAGTGTATCTACAATATAGACAAATTCAAGGAATGGATGCGGCGGGCAGTGGACAGAGGACTGACCGAACAAGCCTTTATCATGGCCGGCATGACCCCCATGAAATCAGTGGGTATGGCCAAATATATGAAAAAAAAGGTGCCGGGAATGGATGTGCCCGATGAGATCATAGCCCGCCTTGCCGGTGTTGAAAAGGGCAAACAGGCCCAGGAAGGCATTGATATCTGTGTGGAACACATCCAGCAGCTCAAGGAAGTGACAGGGGTTGCAGGATTCCACATCATGGCCATTGAGTGGGAGGAAAAAGTACCGGAGATAGTTGAAAGAAGCGGTCTCTACCCACGACCGGAAATATAATCTAAATTTATTTGTGAGGGCCCTGGTAAGAATATCTCTTTACTAGGGCCTTATTTTATATTAAGAGATAGAGACGGTGGGATGTATCTCTCATCGTTTTTTATAATCATGCCGGATTTCAAGGAGAAAAAATGGCTGTAATTGTAAAGTATATTGTTGTCAGGAATGGAGAGGAAAAAATGACATTTGCGACAAAAAAGGAAGCAGACGCCCATGATAAAATGCTTGATATTGCCGACAATTTGTTTGATTTCCTGGAAAGTGCTAAAACAAAAATCACCGAGGAGCAGCTTGAAGAAATCTCTCTGGTCATGGCCCAGAAACGTGAGGCGCTCATGCTTATTTTACGGGGCATGAACCCAAAGAAAAGAGCCCCTTCCAAGCCAGCGGAAAAGACTTCTTCCAAACAAACTGCCAAAGAAACCGCTTCCCCTAAAAAGGAAATAAAAATAAAGGCAAAAACCAAGGCAAAAGAATAAATTTGCTTTGATTTTGGTACGCGTAATGGGGGTGTCTGACGGAACCTGTTGAACAGGGTGTCACACGGCAGAACCCCATAATTTATAAATCTTTGTATTCTAATCCTTTCTATTTCCTTTCCGAAAAAAAGCTTGGTATATAAAAAAGCAAAACTATATGAAGTAAAGACACAAATTTGTGGATCAAAGGGTATGCCCATGGAAAAACCATCGAGATTTAAGGCGGTCGCTTTTTTTTTGTTTAAACTTTTTCGGGTTTTTATTGTGCTGGGCATCGCCTTTGCCCTGGCGTTCTGGCTGTATGCGAGTCGGTCAACCCCTGAGAAAAAAGAGGTGGTGCGAACCCCGCCCAGTGTTCGGGTCTTTGAGGCCCATTCCCAATCCAAAGTGATGATGGTGGAGGCCTTTGGCACGGTCCATCCAAGGCGGTTGGTTAAAATTGCCGTGGAGGTACCCGGACGAATCGTTTATCTGAATCCTGGGTTTCTGGAAGGGGGATCCATTGAAAATCAGGCCCTGCTTGCCCAGATTGACCCGAGATCCTATGGTTTGGGCAAAGAGGCGGCGGCCGTCCGGGTTACCCAGGCCCGGGTGGATATGGACAGCCTGAATCAGGATATAGAAAATTTGAAAAAGGATGTGGAATTGGCAAAGGCCAATGTGAATCTGACCCAAAAGGAATTTGAGCGCATGAAAGCGCTGAGCCAAAACCAGTTTGCATCTAAAACCACCCTGGACAAGGCGGAACAGCAGCATCTTGCCGCCAGAATCCAATTACAGGCCATCCAGAATCGGCAGTCGCTTATGCCGGCCATGATGGAACAAAGAAAGGCGGCACTGGCCATGGCCAATGTGGAGTTTGACAAAGCTTCCCTGGCATTGGACAGGACCCAGATTTTGTCAGGATTTGACGGATTTGTTCTGGAGAAACAGGCCCAGGTGGGGGAGTATGTGAATCCTGGCCAGATCCTGGGGGCTGTCTATGCGAAAGACGCACTGGATGTAGAGGTGAGAATTCCCCTGGAACAGATGCGCTGGATTCAGACGTTTTTTGAAAATGGCCGCTTGCCTTCAGCCAGGATCTGTATCGCCAATTTTGATGATCCCAAAAAAAGGGAATGGGAAGCCACGGTTGCAAGGGTTAAGGCCAGGATTGATGAACGAACCAGAACCCTGCCCATGACCCTGGAGATCCAAGCGGGAAATAATGACAGGTTGAATAATGATAGGTCAAATTTGTTTGATTTAAAACCCGGCAGCTTTGTGAATTGCAAAATTATCGGTGAGACCCATGAAAATATTTTTGTGCTGCCCCGGCATCTGCTCAAACCCAGGAATGTCTTGTATATTGTCACAGATTCACGCCTGGAGATGCGTCAGGTAACCGTGTTGCGCAAATTTGAGGAGCAGGTCTATATCAATGGCGGGCTTGCCAACGGGGACAAGATTATTGCCTCTCCTCTTCCCGGTGCCATTGAGGGGATGGCATTGACCTGGGAAAATGGACAGCAAAAGAGCGTGAAACCATGAACACCCTGGGTAAATGGTCGGTTGAACACAGGGTGTCTGTAAACCTGATCATGGTGTTTTTGATTGTGGCCGGTTTTTTCACGGTGATTCATATGAAGCGGGAAATGTTTCCCCAGTATTCCCTGGACATGATCAATATCGGTGTCTCCTATCCGGGTGCCTCTCCTGAAGAGGTGGAAGAGGGCCTGTGCATCAAAATAGAGGAACAGCTCAAAAGCATTGAAAATATCAAAACCATGTATTCAACCGCCCTTGAGGGCCATGGTTCCGTCACATTGGAACTTAATGCTGGAACCAATATCAATGAAAAACTGGATGAAATTCGAACGGAAATCGATTTAATAGATTCCTTTCCCGAAGAGGCAGAAGACCCGGTGATCATTGAGATCAAGAACAATGAGCCTGCCATATACCTGGCAGTTTACGGAAATGTGGATGAGCTTTTGCTGCGGGATACGGCTGAAAAGATCCGGGATGACCTGGTGGATACCGATGCGATTTCCCTGGCAAGTCTGACCGGGGTCAGGGAGTTTGAGATTTCCATTGAGATATCTGAAGCAAGCCTTCGCCAGTTTAACCTTTCCTTTGATCAGGTGGTGGCAGCAGTTAAGACCGGCAGCCTGGAACTTCCCGGCGGCAAAATAAAAACCCGGGGAAGTGAGGTGCTGGTCCGGGCCAAGGGAAAATTGTATACCGGGGAAGAATTTGAGCGCATCCCGCTTTTGACAAGGCCCGACGGTACGGAGATTCGTTTGGGGGATGTGGCAAAGGTTAAGGACGGGTTTGAAGACTCTGATGTCACCGCAAGGTTCAATGGGAAACCTGCGGCAATGATTGTGGTGAGCCGTACCGATTCCCAGGATACCATTGCCATTTCAAATACGGCCATCAACTATCTTGAAACCCACAAGGATCTTATGCCCAAGGGTGTGACCCTGGGGTATTGGTTCAATATGGCAGACATGGTCCAGGACCGCATTGACCTTTTGCTCAAGAACGGGGCCCAGGGGATATTATTGGTATTTATTGTGCTGGCTCTGTTCCTGGATCTGGGCCTGGCCTTCTGGGTAGCATCGGGAATTCCCATCTCTTTTATGGGGGCATTTCTGGTGTTGGATTATTTTGGCGCCTCCATCAATATGCTGTCCTTGTTCGGATTTATCATGACCCTGGGAATATTGGTGGATGATGCCATTATTGTGGGAGAGAATATCTATACCCATTATTCCATGGGCAAATCTCCCAAACAGGCGGTAATGGACAGCATGGAACAGATCGGGGGACCGGTGGTAATGGCAGTGGCCACAACCATTGTGGCTTTTACCCCCTTGATGCATATTTCCGGGATCATGGGTAAATTTATTTCCATAATGCCCCAGGCGGTGATCTGTATTCTGGCTGTTTCTCTTTTGGAAGCCTTTATCATCCTTCCGGCCCACCTGGAACATACCCTGACACCTTCCAAGCAAGATAAAGGCTGGTTGTCCCGGCTCTTTTCGTTCTGGCTGGGCTGGTTGAAAAAAGATGTGATAGCCGGCCATGCCTGGGTCAGGAGCCGGGTGGAAAAGAAAATGAATCAATTTATCCATTCCATTTACCTGCCCGTTTTAAGGTATTGTGTGAGGAACCGTTACTTTACACTGGCCATGGGAACAGGGTGTCTTATTATTTCTTTAGGCCTTCTGGCCGGGGGACATGTGCCCTTTGTCTTTTTTTCCAAAACCGATTCCAACTGGATCATTTCCGAGGCAATATACCCACTTGGCACCCCCTTTGGGACCACGGAAAAGACCATCAAGCAAATCGAAAACGGGGCCTTTGAACTGAACGATTATTTCAGGAACAGGGTAAAGGACGGCCAGGACCTGGTGGTCAATAATTTTTCCCTGGTAGGAGTTATTCCCAGGCGGGACTGGAAACCAGGTGTCCATGGCGGACACTGCGGAGAAGCCTGGATTGAGATTTTGCCGGCAGACATGCGATCCGGTATTTCCGCTCCCGAGGTCACGGTAAAATGGCGGGAATTGACCGGGGATATTTTGGGGGTTGAACAATTGACCTTTACCATTATTAGCGGGGGACCCGGCGGTAACCCAATAGAAATAAGGCTTGTGGGGAGCGATCTGGTCCAGTTGGAACAGGCGGCCAAGGCGCTTAAACAGGAGATTGCCACCTATCCTGGAACCTTTGATATCACGGATGACTTTCGGCCCGGAAAAATGGAAAAACAGATTTTTATCAAAAAGGGCGCAAAATCTCTGGGGGTCACCATGGCCGATATTGCCATTCAGCTTCGCCAGGCCTATTACGGGGACGAGGCCTTAAAGATTCAACGGGGGAAAGATGATATCAAGGTAATGGTACGGTATTCCCAGGAGGAAAGGGAATCGGAAGCCAGCATTGATAATTTGAGAATTCGCACCCGGGATGGAAGGCAAATCCCCTTGAACCAGGTGGCCCGCATTGAGATGGAACAGGGCTATTCCACCATCCAGCGGGTGGACCGAAAACGGGTGGTCACGGTGATATCCGATCTGGATGAGGATGTGGCCAATGCCCAGAAAATTGTGGACAATTTAAGCCACGAGTTTTTAATCTCTCTTGTAAATAGATTTCCCGGCGTTTCCTATGACCTGGAGGGTCAGGCCAAGCGGACCGAAGAATCCATCAACAGTCTGGTCAAAGGATTTTCCCTGGCTGCCATGGTGATGTTTTTGCTCCTGGCCAGCCAGTTTCGATCCTATCTCCAGCCGGTGATCATCATGACCGCCATCCCTTTTGGCCTCATCGGCGCCATTGTCGGACATTTTTTCATGGGGCTGGATATCACCATGATCAGTATTTTCGGGATTGTGGCCCTGTCTGGTATCGTGGTCAATGACAGCTTGATCCTGATTGATTTTATTAATAACAAGGTGCGCTGTGGGGCCCAGGTGTTTGATTCGGTAATCGAGGCGGGTCAAAGCCGCTTCAGGCCGGTATTGCTCACCACTGTGACAACGGTGGCAGGGCTTTTTCCCTTGCTGCTGGAAACAAGCTTCCAGGCCCAGTTTCTCATCCCCATGGCCGTGAGCATCAGTTCAGGCTTGATTGTGGCCACCGGGTTGACACTCGTATTTGTACCGGCCCTTTATGTGGTGATTGTGGATGTGACAGAGATTTTTATGGCAAAACAAGCGAACGTCGGAAACGGCGGTCCTGGAAATAAATGAAGTTGAAATTATAAATAAAAGGGGTCAATAACGATGGAGTCTATCTTTAATAAATCTTTTTGGATCAATGAGTGGGAACAAGATAAATCAAGCGATACCTATGCGGTTCACAAGGGGTTTTCCACGCCCGAATATTGGGACAAGGCTTCCACAACCTATGACAAGAGTGAACGAGAGATCCAGGACCGGCGCCTTGAAAAAACCCTGGGACTGTTGAAACAAAAAGGCCTTTTATTTGAGGGGATGAAGGTTTTGGAGATCGGTTGTGGAACTGGTCTGCTGGCCATGGACCTGGCAAAAAACGGGGCCCATGTAACCGCCCTTGATTTTTCCCAAGGGATGCTGGATAGGTTTTCCGAACGGTTAACATCGGATCTGGCAGACCGGATAAGTATTTTATCCGAAGACTGGCATACGCTTGATATTCAAAAAAAGGGTTGGGCGAAACAATTTGACCTGGTCATCGCTTTCATGTCCCCGGGAGTTGCAACTGCAGACGCTTTTTTTAAAATGATGGCATGCTCGAAAAACGGATGTGCCGTCCGGGGGTGGGCGGCCAGACAGCAGCATGAAATTTTAATCCATCTTTGGAAAAAGATCATGGGCACCCCCCTTGACGACAAACCCCAGAGCATTTTGTACAAGATCAATTTGCTTTTTTCCCTGGGACTTTTTCCAGATATTGTTTTTGACACGGTTGAGTGGGATCAAAAAATTGGTCTGGAACAAGAGTTTGATAATCAAATGGCCTTTTTTTCAAAGGTGAATGATCAAAAAAAAAGAACCGAACTTGGAAAGATTATCCGGGAATACCTTGAATCCATTGCCATTGAAAAAGTTATCACCAAAAAGCAGAAAGGCCTCACCGCAACGGCTGTTTTTTCTGTAACTCCCCTTATTTAAAAAGGGCGTTAATCTTCTATGTCAGTTTAAAGGTAACCTCAGAAATCTAAAATTTTTAATTTGAATGATTTGGCTGCTGCAAAGGGTTGAAATAGAATGTTATTAATGTAATTCCATCGTTATCTTCAAATGAACTTTAGAGATGTAATATAGTTGTAATCTATTATTTTACCTCAGGCAGAATTGATGTAAAGTCTCGCCTCCGGTCATATATGGCATAGTTTCTGATGTGAGTAGTATCTCATCTATGATCGTCTCACAGATTTTAAATTTTTTCGCTATGGATTCAAACATTTCAATAAAATTTTTTATATCGTCCGGATTTCTTCTGAATCTTAAAAAAGTAGAATGTATTATACCAGGACATTTTACATCTAATCCCATTTCTTCTTTCAACGCAAAGGAGAGAGTTTTCCTCATATCTTTTATTTCATTGGAATGGTTTAAAATTGGTAAAAATCCAGCTTGACGGGATAGAACA
>JADGFI010000109.1 GCA_016743945.1 Desulfobacteraceae bacterium | reverse complement strand
TACTACTACTACTACTACTACTACTACTACTACTACTACTACTACTACTACTACTACTACTACTACTACTACTACTATTTCGGACAAAAGTCTTTGTCCCATTTATTGGAAAAATATAAAAAAAATTATAAAACGATATAAAAAAAATATTAATCCGGTTGGCTGGGATGCACCATTTGGGGTGTATATTATGTAGCATAATAATGGGCACATAGGCAAAATCGAAATCAATTGGAATATGGGTAATCGGGGTTGAATATATATATAGGTTCGTGGGGGAATATATGAGGTTCGGGGAGAAAATAAATATTATGTAATGGGTTATGGGTATGGGTGTGGAATAATGGGTATATGTTAATATTGTGAGATGTTGTGTAGGGAATGGGTAGGTGGGAACGTGGGAAGGTAGGATGGGCAAAATGGAGAATGACGTGTGGGTGGTAATGGTTTGTTGTAGTATATAAATACAGAGTTAGCACTATCCCATAACGGACCAATGGTGGCATACCATAAATATAGCAAGCTTACTTAACTCGCATATAGTGCTTGTACGCTCTCACACCTCCTTCTAATGTACGAATTGTGATCAATTCTTTCACCGATGCTGGTACACCGAGGTTACTCAAAAGTTGGTTAGATCTGGGGGCGAGTTGGCCACGCCAATCCAAGATTAACGCTCCGAATTTAACCTCGGTTGCACCGGTTACTCTGATCACATGTTCGCGGACGGCGGGTACGTCGTACTTTTGTATTTTCTGATCGTACCTTTCATCCATTAACGAAAGGTTGGAGATGATCTGCGTATCAATAACTATTGCTAAGCCTCCACGACAAGCTATAAGGTCTGGCTTTAATAAACCTGTCGGGGTTGATATATAGGGTTCGAGAAAACACTTGTAATATTTTTTCTCCAACGCACTAGATAACAACGCCGTTACCCTGTCGTGACGGCTTACCCTAGCAACATGGGTCTGCGGGCACATTTGCAATATGTGGGGCATTGTGGTATTTGAATACCCGCAGAAGGCGCACATAGTGTTGATTTGCGGATAGGCGCGTCTTAACCTAGCTGGACATGGAAGGATATTATGTCGCATTTTGAATACGTTGATGTAATCGTGAGCGTTAATCACACGATTACATCTAATCCATCGATTAAGCTTATTGTTGGGTTTAAGAACGCGCCCATCAACACTCTGCACTAGTTGCTTATTTAGGGAAGTTCTAATTTCGGCTGTACTACGTAATGGTATGCCATCAATGGAAGGTGGTACCGACCAGCCTAGGTTGTTCCGACTACCCAAGCATACGACAAGAGGATCATCACCATTGGAGATCTTAACCATCCGTTGACATCTTATCATTGGTATAGTAAGAGCCAATACAGGAATAGCAAGACCTCCTGCATCTGTAGATGCGTGAAAGACACCAAGTGAAGTATCCCTAGGTAGACGGAGCCATCTACGTATGTAACGACGCGTTGCTTTATCTAGAGACTGAAGCGCTTTTTTCGATGGACCAGAAAAGTTGAGAGTATGTGTGCTTGCGGGAATAATATAATCCCTGCACAACTCAACTTTCTGGTGTGGTTTTAGTAGGGCCTGATCTAATTTAATCAGATTACTAGTAAAATTACTATAGATCGGGCCGTTGTCGGGCTTAAGGGCTCCAGTCTCGATTCCTAGATATGTGTACGTATCCAGAACTTGCAACGCGTCGATACACTCTAGACCTATTTTGAGGAAGGGGCGACTATCACAGGCCCACACCCCACGTTGCTCATTAACTACGATATTTAGTGTTTTACATTTAGATGGATTAACCGAGAGCCCACATTGACTGAAACGAGTAGACAATATATTTACTTGCCTCTGTAAACCCTCAGTTGTATCAGAAAACACTACAATATCGTCTGCAAACGTCACGAGATGTGTTACTACTACTACTACTACTACTACTACTACTACTACTACTACTACTACTACTACTACTACTACTACTACTACTACTACTACTACTACTA
>JADGFI010000108.1 GCA_016743945.1 Desulfobacteraceae bacterium | reverse complement strand
CTCCTTGGGTAGTACTCCTGCAGCCTCTTTATAAAGATTCTCAAAAATGAATTGTAATTGTTCGAGTCCCCGACCATTGATTATTTCAGAAAAACTGCTTCGGCTGATCCCGCCGTCTGGGGCAATATTATCTTTGGCAAAATCATTCTCTTTCAAATCTTGGATGAGATGTCTGGATGATTTATGCTCCTGAAGATGAAAATATACCAGAGCGCTTACCTGGTCTTTGAAAGTCATTTTTAAAGGTCGGTCTCCTCGTGATGATAGTTCGGGTGTAAATGGTAACAACCTTAACAGAGGGGCTTGGAAGTTGTCAAAGATCAGTGACTGAATTCGTTTTTTCGGGATCGACATGTGCGCCATATTTGGCCTCCTTGAAAATTTGGTTTTCAAGGCGCACAAATTTTTTTGCCCACATTTGTCAACAAAAAAATGACAATATTCTTAATAAAATCGAATTCTTTTTACCTGCAATAACCTAACCGGACATTAGGCGCAAGATCAAAAATAAACCATCCGCTGGTGGTATGAAATTGTAGACAACCGAGTCTAAAATATGTATGGTAATCATGAAAAATTATAAAAAAGCGAGTTTTCATGAATGACCATATAAAATTGCAGCAAGAGCATCTGATAAATTTAACCCCTGAAATGAAATCCTTCTTAAACAAAACACGGGCAGGATTAAAGGGGACCGAAAGAAGACAATTTATGGCCCATGTCGTTTCTCTCATGGGAAAAGGAGGTCAGAGAAGGGCCCAAGATGAACTGGGTTGGGAACGTGGCACTATACGAAAGGGCATGAAAGAGCTAAAATCAGGGATCATCTGCGTTGATAATTTTTCTGGGAGAGGACGCAAGCCGTCAGAATTCAAATTTATTTCGTTGCTGGAAGATATTAAAAGCATTATCGAACCCATTTGCCAGACTGATCCGACATTCAAATCCACCCAGTTGTATTCGCCGATAACGGCTCAAGAAGTTCACAATCGTTTGGTCGAATTGAAGGGGTATTCAGCCGATGAAATTCCCTCTGTAATTACGATCAACAGGAAGATGAACCAACTGGGGTATCGATTGAAAAAGATAGCCAAGTGTAAGCCAAAAAAAAATTCCGGAAACGGATGACATATTCAATTATATCCATAATATAAATAAGTTATCAGATTTGGGCTCAGGGATATTAAGACTATCAATGGACGCGAAAGCAACAATCAAAGTTGGTCCATTCTCACGTGGCGGCTATAATCGTTATGGGCTTAGAGCATGGGATCATGATTTTAAACCGGATACCATATTAAAACTTTTTGGCATATCCATACCGGTCACGGATGAAACCTTTTTTTATTTCACCGAGAGTTTCGTTACCGCTGATTTCATTGTGGATTCCCTTGAGCATTTGTGGCCGATTATAAAAGAAAAATATAATCCGCATACCTTGGTGCTAAACATGGATAATGGGCCAGAAAACAATAGTCGGAGAAGTCAGTTCATGAAACGCATGGTTGAATTTTCAAAAAAGTATTCTGTAAATGTCAGTTTGGCTTACTACCCTCCGTATCACAGCAAATACAACCCAATTGAACGGGTCTGGGGACGTCTGGAAAATCATTGGAATGGGGAGCTACTTAACAGCGTTGAAAAAGTTTTAGGCTTGGCCAGGACTATGACGTGGAATGGACAAAAATCTGTCGTTAATTTTTTTACGAAAAGTTATGAAAAGGGAGTTCGGCTGACAAAAAAAGCGATGGACAAAATCGAAGAAACAATCCACAGAATAACCGGAATTGAAAAATGGGCGATTGATATACTCTGCTATGACGACTGATTATTGGGTGGTTTTATTTTGATATGGCGCCTTACTGTTGAAAATAACTACTATTTCAAATAGTAAAAATCATTATGACATTTTTTTATACAAATTCCAGTATTACAAATAAACGTCATACCTCCTTAATTTTTTAAACCACTTTTTGCTACGCACCCATAAATTGAAATAAATTTTTTTGCTCTTCCCGGTTGAAACTCATTGATTAGAGTAACATTGACCCGTACAGATGGCAAAACCACTGCACTCTGATCTGACCCTGAGGATAAGGATTTCTACTTCAGATTACTGGGAAAAATATGTATCTGCTATATACGAAGAGGATTCACTAAAATATTTAGCTATTTTTTTTGAATGAATAATTCCAGTTGAAGCATGTTCGTCATCGTAAATTTGCATCTTTGGACAATACACCAC
>JADGFI010000107.1 GCA_016743945.1 Desulfobacteraceae bacterium | reverse complement strand
ATCGATAACATCCCGTATCTGGTTGTCTTTGGGAATATCCGAAACATTAAACATTGTTTGCAGATTATTTCGCTGCACCCCATCTTGAAGACGTCTTTGAAATTCAAGCATTGAGGGATCTTGGAAAAACATCATGCCCAAGGAGCTGAGACAGACATCATGCAGAGAATATTTTATTTTTCCACTCTGACGGGGCTCGGAAATCTCAATGATTCTTTTTGAGACAGTTTTCCTGAGATTTCCAAAACAGAGTTTTTTTTCAGCGCCCAAGTCGATAGCCCCTATATGTTGATGGTCTTGTAAAAAGTCGGCCTTAAAAAGAAGGCCATGTTAAACCCCATAATACCAAATTGATATTTTGGGCATTTCAATTCGGAAATATGGGGTTGATTCGTCCAAACTTGCTTTTTGACGCCCCAAATGGGCGGGATTCACTCTATAATAGGTATCCTTTCCATATATTATGCATAGCTGATGGCCTTTCGGGCAGCAGTCGCCCGGACGATGTTGATTCCGACTGCTTTCATGGTAGCAGCGAATCGGATAGCTTTCATTCCTCGGTATCTTAAATTTTTAAAACCGGTACGCCGATCAAGCTCCGACATGGTGGCTTCAACCCCGGCCCGCCATCGATACCGTAATTTGAATTCATCTGTCTGTTCATACCGCCTTCTATTAGCAATCCTTGCCGATTTTGCTGAGTATCGATAGTAAGCATATTTTTTTCCGGGCTTAACCGGACAAGTCTCCAGATGGGGGCAATTCATACAGATATCAAGATGAAAGCCTTGGATGAGTCGCCCTTCCTTTCGTTTCTTGAGTTCAGGCGCCTGGCCCTGTGGGCATTCAATTATTTGCCCATCATCCGAAAGGCTAAAGTCTGAAAGACTGAATTTGCCTTTTGCTGTAGTCCCCATTGTAGGGGCGACAAGATCAACTCCATCAGATAGGAATGCTTGGTGATTTTTATCGCTTCCATACAGTGAATCAGCCTGCATCTCTTTAGGGCCAAGACCTCGATCTATGATAGATTTCATGTTTGGGATAAAGGCGTCGGCATCACTCGCTGAGGCTGGCTCTACCTCAATATTGGTGATTAGATTCAGAGTTTTGGCCTTTTCGTCCTCATCCTCTGTTTTGGTAAATGTCTCTGTCACCTGCGCCTGATATCCTTGTCCCTTATGCCCGCTGTAGGTTGCATCTGGATCTGAAGGGTTTTGAAGTGAATCAGAAGGTATTTCCTTTGGGATTTTAAGCCCAACTTTTTGACCACCCAGAGGATCTTCTTTCAAGTTACATTGTTCGTACAGTACCCTCTCAAGTAACTTATAGCTGTACATGGATTTTATATTCGGGCAATCCTTAAACTGTTCGATCAGATCATAAAGATTTCTACTGACCTCAGTAAGAGTCTTGGAAGATTCAGAGGGCTTGACCAGGGAAAAGCACGACAATGCTTTTTCCGAGATGTACTTTCCGATAACATCGGCGTTTACAATGGCAAAATGCTTTGGGTGCTTTCGTTTCAGATTAACCAGAAATTTGTTGATACTGGTTGAGAAAATACTTATCCGCCCCAGCCGGCGCATATTCGATTTGATATGCACAGAATCAAGTCTCTGGTTATCGGTGTTAACCTGGAAGACTTTGGCAAGCTTGTCCGTGGTTGCATTAAAAAGAGCAACATCAAGCTCGTTTTCAGTCATGATTTGACGAAAATTCCACAGGGTTTTCAGACTCAAATATTTTGAAGCGTCTGACTCGTCGGTTAAATTCAAGGCATAGTGCCATTGAATATTGAATGACAATTGAGCGACAGTCTCTTCATCCGTCAAGTTATGGGTCTGCTGAAGCAGCATAGCTCCGAGCATGGTGTATAGTTCTTTTGTCGGCCGGCCCATTGTTTTTGAAAAAAAGGGTTTAACCAGGTTAACGGGAAGAGAACGAAGAATTTCTTGTTGAAAAAGACCTGCCCAAGACTCATCCAGCATCTTTCTGCGTTTGGGGCTTAAAAAGTCCCAAGGATCGAAAAGATGCATTTGTTTGTGGTCGTTTGTTCGGATCATTGGTCCGCCTTAATGGATATTGATTGTATTGGGCGTATTCTACAAAAACGTCCATCAAAAAGCAACCATAAACAGCGATTATTATCTTTAAATTCAGCATATTAAGCAAAAATACTTTTTACGAATCCATCAAAGTTTATACAAAAACCCAATTTTTATCAAGCCCCTCAAAATATGTATCTCTTCACTGTTGCTGCACGGTCAACCCTAGGCAGTTGCCTTAAGAAAGGCACGGTAAGAAAACGATGTATAAGCGGGAAGG
>JADGFI010000106.1 GCA_016743945.1 Desulfobacteraceae bacterium | reverse complement strand
ATGCCGGAGTAGAAAACTGCCGGTAATACAGCAGGTTGGATCAAGCCCAACATTATTAAAAGCGACTTCTTGTCGCAGCGCCTTCATTTGGATTGTTGGATTTAAGTCGATCTCCAGAATTCTTATAACTCCCTTATGGTCTATCTTCGTCGTTGTCAGGGGGCAGCGGTCTCAGATCATCGTAGGATGCGTCAATTTCTATGCCGAAATGCGTTTTTAATGCATCGAGGTAGGCCGGGCTGTCCGGCAACATCTGCACCTCTTCCCTGCCGTTGGTGTTGATTTTCAATGTCCGGTCCAGCAATGTCATGCCCCCTCCGGGAAGGGGACACGCGCCAACACGGGAAAATGTAAAAAATGTATCAGGATGGGTGGAAGTATAATGGTTTCCATATGCAATGTCCGCAGGAAATACATGACCTAAGTCAAAACTATAGAGGTCTTTCCATTCACCGTCCTCAAGGGCCTGGAGCATGGTGCCGAAATGTCTCC
Source organism: Desulfobacteraceae bacterium (assembly GCA_016743945.1). Classification (GTDB taxonomy): domain Bacteria; phylum Desulfobacterota; class Desulfobacteria; order Desulfobacterales; family Desulfobacteraceae; genus NBML01. Next base: position 1,897 of record JADGFI010000106.1, on the reverse strand, counting down.
TGTCCGTCAGCCGTATTGTCTGTCCATCCATTGTGACAGGGCAGTCCAACTCCATGGGGATGGGCATACGAGGTGAGTTCCCGCCAAACCCCACATCTGCCAGCCAGTTCCTGCCGTCAATATGAACCAGCTCCAACTGGTGCCCGCGTCCCGAGGGCGTTCCTGTCAAATGGACGCGCGCCAGCAGGGCCCGGGCCTTAAATCCCAAAGCCTGTAGTGCCTGCAAAAACAAACCGTTCAACTCAAAACAGTATCCTCCTCTTTTTTTAAGGATCAGTTTGTTGAAAACAGCCTGTGGGGCCAGATCGATGCCCCGCCCAGGAGAATATCAAAATTTTCAAACGGGATGGTGTGAAAATGAGCGTGATGCAGCCTTTCCAATGTGTCGAGGGATACATCAATCGCTCCGCTAAAATTGATGCGGTGCAGGTACGCCTCTATATCGAATTCATAGGCTTCCATATTTATATCTCCTTTTCCAGCCATCTTTTAATACCTTCCCAGATAGAGGTATTTGAAAACACGCTTCTGTGTTTTCCAAAATGAACAAAAATTGAGGCAAGGGAATGAAGAAATTCAACGTTAAGATAAGCTGCGACTACACAGCAAAAAAAATTCCCAATGCCAGCTTCATCTTATTTGTTGGTGAACCCGATTTGTCGAGTGAGCTTTCCACGATGTTTGTCCCTTGGGTAAAAGAAGGAAGACCCTCTCCGTCCTCCCGCCAGGGCTTCGTCCAACGTTTGAACTGACGGGCCGCGCCACGGTTCTTAAAAAAGGCGGCTGCGTTGCTCGCGGTCCCGTCCAGTGATGGGTTATGAACCTAAGGGTTGGAATATTCACAATATTATTTGATTCGAACTTTTCTAATGATTTTCTCTGGCCCTCTCGAGCCTCCACTGGTGCCAGTTTCTTCATTTTTATAGGTTTGCCAATTTTCTTCTTTATAAAAAAACTATATTTATCGGATATAATTGCTCTTTCTTTTTAAGATCTCTGATAACATTACAAAATTTGTCTTGTTCTTTTTTATTCAAGATCTCATAAACATATAAAATATGAGGTAGATTATATAAGCCAATTGGAGGCCCTGAAATAAAAAATGGAGGGTGTCCAGCGTTTTGTTAGCTTCTTTTTAATTCATAGTCAATTGATGATTGCAATTTACCTATTTGATTTTTCCATGAATTAATATTCGTTCTAATTTCTCTGAAACCTAGTTTCTCATAAACATATTGGGCTCTTTTGTTTTCTGAATTTGAGTCAAGTACTATTTTTTCATATTTCATTTCTTCAAAGAGATGCTCAATTAATAATTCCAAACACTCTGTTCCCAACCCCATGTTTTGACAACTAAAGTCGCAAATTTTAATTCCAATTGATGCCACTTTTTTTTCTATTGTCTTATAATTCATTTCACCAATTGGCTTATGCTCATATTCTAAAACTAATATTTTATTGAAATTATTGTTCTTTTTTAGTGATTCTGTTACTTGGCTTTCATTTATGCCAAGCCCTAAGGGAAAACCTGCATGACTCATTACTTTTCCATCATTCCACCAACCACATAAAATCATTGCGTCATTTTTTCCTGCATCCCTTATTCGAAGTTTTCCTTTTACAATATTTATCATTCTTTACCATTTATGATGAGTATGTCGGTGTCTCGCCTGCATCACCGGCAGCCTTGATGAAAGTGGATTAACGATGAACCTTTATTGGAACTTTGTGAAAACCGTGTGCATGCTAATGTTATGTGATGATTTATCGACTAATTTGAATATTCCTCGATAGATTTTTTTACAATGTCCTCTGATAAGTAGTGCCTGACCGACACATCTGAAGCCCTCTTATAGCAAGGGTTTGACATAATTTTTGAATATTAAAAAAATGCAGT
>JADGFI010000105.1 GCA_016743945.1 Desulfobacteraceae bacterium | reverse complement strand
GTTCAAAGACATTATTACAAGCACCTGAAAGGGGAAAAAACATCCACCAATGCCGTTGCCCTTATTTTTTGCCTGGACCGGTGCCCTGGGAAAACGAGGTGAACTGGATGGGTTGCCACAACTTTGTGCGGTTTCAAAAAAACTGGAAAAAACCATTATTAAAACCATTGAGGACGGTTATATGACAGGGGATCTTGCTGCCATCTGTAATCCTTCGGCTAAAAAGATACTTGATTCCACCCAATTTATTGACACATTGGCACAAAGACTTAAAAGTATCTTCTAACCCTGGCCATTTCCAGGAGAGGCAACGCCATTCATTCGACCCTTCTTATTTGTTGGGTCGAACAAACAGCCAGAGCCCCAAAAAAACGGCACAGGCAATTCCGCCCATCCCAAACAAAGAGATACCAAAAATTTGCGGAGAGACCTTAAAACTCAAGAGAAGAGAAGAGGCGATAATCAGAGCGGAAATAATGATGGATACAGATAATTTATGACTCTCCCGTTGATAGGAACCGATAATTTTTTCCAATTTCTGGACGTCAAATCCCAGGACAAATTTGCCTTTTCGGGCCTGGCGGATGATGGCAATGGAATCCCGGGGAACTTCTTGAAGCAGTTGAAGGGATTCAGCTGAAAGGGTAGAAATATCTTGGGAAATTCGGGAGAAGGACATCCGTTCCATCTTCTTTCGTTTGATAAAGGGTGCCGCATATCCCACCATGTCAAATTCCGGATCAAGCCTGTGAGCGACACCTTCAACCGCTGCAAAGGATTTCATCATCAAAAAAGTATCCGGATACAGCCGAAGCTTGTGTTTGGCCGTAATCTTTAAAAGGTCCTGGAGCAGGCGTCCCACATTGATATGTTTTAATGCCCTGTTCAGATATTGGCTGATAAATGTGGAGATATCCCGTTCTAGAAACCGCAGATCAGGTTCGTCATCATATTCGGTAATCTCCAACAGATAGTGGCAGGTTGCCGAAGGATTTTCAGTAACAACACTTGCGATCAGGTCAATAAAAACTTCCCGGGCCCTCCGGTCCATGAATCCCATCATCCCGAAATCCACAGGGCCCAGCACATTATCGGGCAGTACAAACAGATTACCCGGGTGAAGATCGGCATGGAAAAAACCGTATTCAAACACCTGCTTTAAAATCATATCCGCACCCTGCCGGGTTAATGCTTTTCGATCCATCCCGTGTTGATCAAGTGCTTTAATGTCTGATATTTTGATCCCCTGGATATATTCCATGGTCAAAACAATTTCTGTGCTTCGATCCAGATAGACTTTAGGGATGTGGATGGTCGAATCAAAGAGAAACTGCCGGGCCACCCGTTCCATATTGGACGCCTCCAGGGTGTAGTCCATTTCTTTGTCCAGGGTTTCGGCAAACTCTTCAACAATTTTTACCGGCCGGAAAAAAGAGAGATCTTCGATATGGCGTTCCATCAAGGTGGCCAGATGGTTCATGATTTCAAGATCCACCTTGATACGCTTTCTGATACCCGGGCGCTGGATCTTTACAGCAACCTTTTCACCTGTTTTTAATTTTGCCAGATGAACCTGACCGATGGATGCAGAGGCAAAGGGTTCTTCTTCCATGGAAACAAACGGATTTGCTTTGATGCCAAACTCTTTGGTCAGTATCGTTTGAACATCTGAAAAGGGAAATTCAGGAACATTGTCCTGGAGTTTTTCAAGTTCAAAAATAAATTTTAAGGGGATAAGATCCGGACGTGTGGAAAGAATTTGACCAAATTTAATAAAGGTGGGGCCAAGCTCTTCAAAGAGAAGTCTTGTCCGTTCCGGTTGGGTTAAGCGTTCAAACCGGGCAGGCTTGGCCCTTGAAATCATTTTCAGACCAACCTCAAGATATTGGTCGATCTTCAGGGCCTCAATAATATTACCGAATCCATACTTAAAGAGGATGGTTAATATCTGACGGTAACGGTTAATGTTCCGGTATGTCCGGCCTACAACATCAAAGTCTCTCAGGCTTAGCATATTTAAATAAAATTTCCGATCAGATAATAAAGTTTGTTTATGGTTTCACCCCAAGGGTTGATACGCATTCAAAACCGCTACTTTTTTTTTATCCTCAACCCGTTCAAATCGACAAACTTTTTGATATTTGTGAGGATAAAACTGACTATAGCGTATATTTGCAAGTGGAGCAAGGCAGCCCATATTTTTAAAAAATTAAAGTGATTTTTCGCATTTTAGTATCTGATTTTTTTAAAAAAAAGTAAAAAAGATTCTTGACATCATGACGCGCTGCATCATATTATTGTTATGACACAATGCGTTATTTAAAATTCACTTTTTTAAATATAATTTTATAGGAGAACAAAAAATGTTAAATATAAAAAAATATGCAAACGGAAGATTTTTTGATACAGCCACAAAAAAATACATCAAACCGGAAAAATTGGCTGAATTGATCAAAAAAGGTGAAAAAATTCACGTCACCTTGACCAAAACAGGAAAAGACATCACAGACACCGTGATTGCAC
>JADGFI010000104.1 GCA_016743945.1 Desulfobacteraceae bacterium | reverse complement strand
CCCGTGTTGTCAGGCTGTCATGGGCAAAATAGGTATTGATATCTCCTGACTGCTGGATGCGGATAACCCGGCCATTGTCATCGTAATAGTTTCTGGCCCAGGTGGTGGTGACCCCGGAACTTACAGCAGACGGGTCTGTAGCAATGCCCGTAAAATCAGGAGATAAAAAAGTGTTGGTCGTGGTAAAAAAGGGGCCTTTGACGCAGACCTGCCTTCCCATATCATCAAAGGTGAACAGGCTGGCCACATACTGGTCCTTGGATGTGGAAACAGCCTGGACGGTGCGGCCGAACCCGTCCCTATAGGTAACGGTCTCGATAAATGCATTAGGGCCCTCTTTAATACGCTGGGTCATGGATCTGGGCATGGAAATATCGTCATAGAGATAGTGTTCTTCCCCGGCATCCGGATGAAAGACATGGGTGATCCTGCCGAACTCATCATAGGTATAGGTGGTCTGGAAATTGTTTTGATTTTCAAAGTTCAGGGGCAGATCGTTAATCCCAGGATTTTTGTTGGCAAGGCCGGCAGTTTTTGACCCTAATAAACTCTATGTCAATGATTAAGGGTGTTTATGTAAAATCCAAAAAAGCTTAATCCTGTAAAAAATATCCATAATCCCCACAGCACACCATAACTTTTCGGCATTATTTTACGTTTAAAGAGATAAAATGTCCCTAAAATTATTAGAGTCAAAACTATTGGAAGGCCAGCACTGAAAAGCCAAAAACCAACAGTTGTTCCTACACCATGAACACTTTTTACATCAATACCAAAAACAACAGATTGAAACGTCCCTGTAAATATCGAAACGACTAAAAAAAATATAAATTTAAACCAAGTCATAAATACACCTTCATTCAAGATAATTTATTTTTTACCATTTGAAAAATCAATTGCAACACTCCATAAAAATATGCGATTAAGACGATAGAAAATAGAAAGGGGCGTCTAAATTCGTCCATGTAGAACAGGTAAATCAACATTAAAATTGCCGCCCAAAAGATTTTAAACAATGAAGTATAAAGAAAATCTACTTTGCTATTAAGTATGTAATATGACGAAGTTTTTTTTGTACCTTTCTTCTTGAAATACCAGATCAAATAAATGTCAATCAGTAAAAAAAAAGGTAAAAAACAAATCAAGATATTCAATGTTTGCAAGTCAAATTCGTAAAATGGTGATTTCATTTTTTAAAATCCGTAATGTGACGCTATACCAGTTAAATCTTTCCCTAAATCAACGGTGTCTTTTTCCGAAAAAACTGCGCTATGAAAACCATATGATTTATAAGAATAACCAATCAAACCTAAGACGGCATTATTCTCGGGTGTAAGAGCTCCTAAAACTGCAGTATTTATAGCAGCCGATGTAAGTGCCACGACATCAAGAGAAACTCTTGCGGAGGCAACAATACCGAATTTAACACCACGCCTTAAATCATCACTATAATAGGCATCTTTCAGGCCAGACCAAATGTCTTGTACGCTTCGTTTCACCTCACTAAAAAAATTGCTTTTTATAGAGGAGATTTTCGATAGACTCGGTTGCCCAGTATGGCTTGGGCCATTACCATTATCTATGTTAGAACTATTACCATAACAAGTTGTGGGGCCGTAACTAACTGTGCCATCTATATTATCCGTTATAGAACATTCACAGATACCGTCAAACCCGCCGCTTGAACCACCGCTTGATGATGAATTACTCCCTCCGTAACTACCAGGATTTCCTATACCTAAACCATTAAACCCTCCGTAACCACCCATCCCCCCAGAACTACCGCCGCTATGACCTCCATTGCCACCACTGCCACCACTGCCACCACTGCCACCACTGCCACCACTGCCACCACCATCATCAGCCTCATGCCCAGTCGGATCCACATACCGCAAAGGATTATTTAAACAATAAGCATACCGGTTCAAACTCTGGGGATTAAACAGATCCGGCACCATACTATCGGCCATGATAAACTGCCCGATAACCGGATCATAGAGCCGAGCATCATAGTTGTACAACCCTGTACCCTTGTCCTGCTCCTGGTCCGTGAACTTATAGGGGCTAAATTGTAAAAGATCATTGGAACTTCTGTCCAGACCATAGGGCAGGTATTCCCCAAAGTCAATAATTGTTCCGTCTTCCCTGGATATGGCATTGGTGGAGCCCAGATGATCCTTATGAAAATACACCAGACTGGTGGGGGTGACCTGGGCCACCCGCAGGTTGCCTGCAAACACATAGAGGGTGGGAGTGCCGTTGATGATCTCGAACCTGTCCCCAAAATACAGGGAGGAGGACGTCCCCTGGGTTTTCTTGATCCGCTTGTTGTCCACATCATAATAAAATAAGGTCTCTGTGCCATTGATACTGATCTTTGAAATCATGTTGTCGTCATTGGATTCATAGACCGAGCTTTCTATACCTTCTGTCTTAAAGGACCGGTTGCCTGTGGTTGCCTTCTTGGAATTCTTAAAATCACCCGAAGCCAAGGATGTTTTTGAAAAATATGGTTTTGGGGTCAAATAATGGAATTTTTCAAACTGACGCCCTTTGAAATTGAGGCCTTGGCGTTGAGCCTCAAGGTCTCCTGCTG
>JADGFI010000103.1 GCA_016743945.1 Desulfobacteraceae bacterium | reverse complement strand
GTTGAAGATATCCATGGCCAAATCACAGCCGATTTTCCAACCATGAGCCTTGCCACGGATTACGATACCCGGGCGCTTGACCCAGGTTATAAACGCAGCTCGCTTTGACCTTGAATGATGGATTTAAAATGATTTTATTGGGTCCGCCCAGGTGGCGGACCCAATAAAATGAATAAACACATTAACCCATCTTTGGGGACTTGAATTGAAATCACCCATGATTCCAGCCTATTCCGTTTTTGACTTATCCGTTATGGCACTACTTTTGTCAATTATTCTCTTGACCGTTGCACCTGGGTGATAATTTATTTCCAAAGCAGAGTAAATTCTTTGTTGCCTCGGCTCAGGACGCGTGCTTTTTCTAATATGCACGATATCATCATTTCTGCAATGCATTGAAGCCGTTATTCTATTTTGACCTGCCAGTTGCTTTCTTAAGCCTGACCAACTATCTGTAATATCAACCCGTTTTAACCGATACCTGATACTATGAACCAAATGATATGCCAAAACACTGATAAAAAGATGACCTGTCACTCGTTTAGTATTTTGGTGAAAAACAGGCCTCATTCCCAACTCAGATTTCAATGAACGAAAAACGGCTTCCAGATCTGTCAACATAGTATATGTTCGCCAGAGAGTCTCTTCATTGAAGTCCTTGTGGCTCGTCCTGAGACAATAGACCCCAGGAAATCCATCTTTTGTCTCTGGTTCTGCTTTTCGAGTCCAGCTTATTTTCACTGCGTTGCCACTTTTGGCGTCTTTGGAAATTTCTATCTGATATAGCTTGGAAGCTTTGGAGTATTTTTGTTTAAGCCGCCCAATTTTTTCCAAAACTTTATTATATTTTTTCATCCGGCCTTTGACATGTAACCCTGCCTCAAGGTGCTTCAGGGCTTGTTCAAACTTTTCTGTAAAGCGATTATTTATCGCCCGCTCCTTTTTTTCTCGTTGGGTAGAGTGACAATACAACAGCACCTCATCATTTTCTAAATCAACCACCTTTTGAGCTTTTACTGTGTAATCATGTTCGTGCTTGACTATAATAGCCTTGTCTTCATCAAATTCCCGATGGCGTTTACGGCTTACAACAATATATGGGTACTCATTACCCTTGAGCCACTCAATATTGTCGTCAGAAGCAATCCCGGCATCCATCACAATCGTTGCTTTTTGCTGCTCAAAAATATTCGGATTCCGGCCCTTTCTCTCCAGACCTTTGATCATTTTTTTTAAAGTTTTGGCCTCGCTTACATTCCCTTTAAATACTTGACTTGATTTCGGAAATCCGCTGCCATCAAGCATCAAAGCCAATGTCACCAGAGGGCAGTCATAGCGTTTTTCCTTGGAGTGCCCAAATTTTCCTATTTCATTGGCTTCACATTGACCTTCAAAATACGTGTTGGTCAGATCATAAAGGGTGATTGTTTCCTGAAAGCCAAATAACTGCTTTTCCTGAAGATATAAATAATTTTCTATTGCTTCCTTATTCTTAAGGAGCTGATCAGAACACGTATACATTCTGTCTAAACTGAGTTTGTTGAAATCATAGCCAATCAGTTCCCCTAATCCAGAAACATTTTGTAACCAGTAATGTGTTGCCAATTCACTTCCTGGATTGCACATACGCCCAATGAGAGTCCCGGTAGCAGCCGCAATTTGAGGATCGTTAAGTCCTAAAGCCTTGAGATGCTTCCCAAGCTTTAAAAAATTGAATGCCTCAAGAGCAACATGCTCACAACCGACACTGCGTGGTCTGCTCATCTCAAGGCTATCAATATCTACTTCTCTGTGATCAGATTTGTCTTCATCGGTTTTGCCTTGCGCCTGAATGATCTGTGCAGCATAGTTTTGCGCCATTTCCTCTATTTTGGGAGGCAATGCGAACAGTAGGGCTTCGCCATGTAAAAGTTGCTGAATTCGAGAGGTCAGTTCCGGCCATTGCTCCCGTGGTAATGAGAAGCCAGTACCCAGATTGATGATTGTGCGCTGACTAACCCCTTTTTCTGTTCTCTCAGATTCAACCAATCTATAGGTGTAGTACTGCTTGCCGTCTTTCCGACTTTTTATTGTGGTTCTTCGAATATACATGGGGTTGAATATATACAGTTGTCAAGAGACTTGTCAATAGTTATTGAATTTTATGGCACTACATTAACGATCCACCAAAATAGTTATCGCAACTACTTGAATTTATGAAATTAAATTTTTGAAGTGCCATAAAATACGACCAACAACTCGCTTTTAGTAGCATTTTTCCCTAAAGATGGGTTAAAGTAGCTGCGTACCCTAATAGAATACACTTTGGTGCCATTGATAAAGGGAAAATTGATATCATTGATTTGGATTTTTACAATCTCTATTCCAATTATGACAAAAATACAATGGAATCTCTTTCTTTAGATTTCACTAAAAGATTAGTTGGGACAAGAATAAAATACTTTAGTACAAAATCAATCGATGAATTTTTTGATATTACATCCTCAGTCACGTTGGACGATTACATGGAGCAACTATTTAAAGCGTCCATGAACGTACCACGAATAATTGGATACATATTGTTTTATTGTCATCAAACACACATTTCGATTGGCAGAAAGATTACCACCGTTGCAATAGACTCCGCAGCCCAGAAG
>JADGFI010000102.1 GCA_016743945.1 Desulfobacteraceae bacterium | reverse complement strand
ATCAGGATATGTGCCCGAAGTCCAGGAGTGGCCATACTTTTCGGAATGATTTGATCGGGCATCCTGGCAATGGATACGGTCGGACCGTTATCATCGACACCCTCAAAGTTCTTACAGGCATATTTGTACCGGCCGTTCCGGATAACTCTTACTTTGGCAGGGATATAGTCCAATTGTTCCGATACTTCCTGACCAATGCGAGATTTGAGGCATCCACAGCAATTCTCGGTGACTTTTTTTTACAGTGTACAAGAAGGGTTTGCCCATAAAGTTAAATTTTTTTTTCGCAGTACATACTTGTCAAAATAACGTAAGTATATGATATTACATCAAATAATAATTCTAGACTTTGCTTTAATAATGTTGTATATTTTCAGTATGTTACATTCCAACAAGGCAAATTGCAGTGCATATTAAAAAACATCTGGGTTTTTCCGGCCTGAGAAACATGTTGTCAAAACGGTTTTCTCAAGTCGAAGATAGTCGTAAGCCAGATAGGACAATTTATAAAATGCATGATATTTTTATGACCGCCTTTGCCATGATGTATTTTCAGGACCCCTCGCTGCTTACATTCCAGCACAGATTGCAAAAAGGATGTAATTGTAACAATCTAAAAACCATGTTCAACATAGAATCCATTCCCAAAGAGACTCAACTTCGGGACGTGTTGGATCAGGCTCCAACAGAGGAACTGGAGGCCATTTTTTCTGATTTTTTGTTTCAACTGCAAAGGGCTAAACAACTTGAATTATATCAGTTCCTCAAGGGTCAGTATCTTATCCCCATTGATGGGTCTCAATATTTTTCTTCTGACAAGGTCTGCTGTCCAGGCTGTCTTAAAAAAAAGACCAAGGGGCAAATTCGTTATCATCACCAGATTCTTCAGGCCGCCATTGTTCATCCAGATATGAAACAGGTGTTACCACTTGCGCCGGAAGCAATTCAAAACAAAGATGGTTATAAAAAGCAAGATTGTGAAATTAATGCCGGTAAAAGGATCATATCTAAAATCAGAAAAGCCCATCCTAAGCTAAAAATAATCATTACAGGGGATGGCCTGTATTCAAAGCAACCATTTATTGATGAACTGAAAAAAGCAGGCATGTCTTATATTCTTGTTGCCAAACCAACAGATCATAAAATTTTGTTTGAATGGGTGGATGAACTAACCGGACTGGGGGATGCCAGTGAGTTCGAATTAAAAGATTTAAAGGGAAAACAATATGTATATCAGTGGATGAATAAGGTTCCCTTAAATGGGACACCAGGTGCAGATGAGGTAAATTTTTTCCAGTTCAAGATAATCAATAAAGCAGGCAAAGTTACGTTTAAAAACAGCTGGGTAACAGATATCGCAGTTGACAAAAACAATATCAAAGACCTGGTCAAAGGCGGCAGAGCACGGTGGAAGATTGAAAATGAGACTTTTAATACCCTGAAAAATCAAGGATATCACCTTGAACACAATTTTGGACATGGCAAGAAAAATCTGTCCATGGTCTTTTTCATGCTGAACCTGCTGGCTTTCTACACCCATCAAATCCTTGAACTGACAGATCCTGTTTATCAATTATGCCGACAGGATTTTAGTTCACGTAAGGAGTTCTGGAATCAAATCCGCTGTACTTTCCGATTCATGGTTTTTAAAAGTTGGGAGACCATGTTAAAAAAAATCATAGGTCCACCGGATTTAGCGCCACCATGATCACTACACTCAGACCCTATTCAAGAAGATGGTTAAATTTACTGTTCAAAGAGACCACCATGCCCAGTGGCGGCAGGTTGCCTCACAAAGCGGCGGGTTTTGGATCCGTTTTTACAAATTCTTAATGAAGCGGAACGTTAAGAACAGCAAACTGTTTGAGGACATATCTGCCCGGAGTTTTTGCTGTTTAGTGAAGCGAATTTAGAAGTTGTAAAACAGATCCATGTCCAGAGCGTGTAAGGTGAGCCGACCGGAACGGGTCCTGAACTCTTAGTGTCATCATTTTTAAACGATCTGCCCCGGTATTGATTCATGACCGAGAATTGCTGACCCATAAAGGATGCCCTTGATAAACTTATTTTCTGTTGAGGATTGCGTAGCCGCGATACTGACTTTTTTTGCTCTAATTGATCTCATTTAAACTAACCTTTTGTTTACACCCCAAATAAGCGGTTTATCCGCTTCATTTGGTGGTTGGAATATCACCCAACTTCATGCCTGAGCGTCTCTATTCTTTATCTTTATTTTTCTGTTCCAACTGCTTGATCATCCGGTCGAAGTCACTTTCAAAGAGGCGATCCTGAATGATGCGGTATCTTTCAAATTCACTTTCGGCATGGGCCTTGGCAATTTCTGCTGTGACTTTTCCTGCGTCCTGTAGAATTTTCCGGTCTGTCACTTCGATGAACCGGTTGAGGCGTTTTTCCCAATCTTGCATCGTCATCGGGATCTGCCGTAGCGCCATATCTTCCGCAATATCCAGATAGGCAGAGACCAACCGCTGCAATTGCGCCATCTCATTTTCGGTCAAATAGTTTTTGGCTACGCTGACATCGAACTTTTGAATTTTACCTTTTGGAGCGTCTTTCCAGGTGGTCAGCCCCATATTATCTTTTTTGTGGTCAGCACGGTCTACGATTACTTCCGCAGCCGTCTGGCCATGGATTGCCCAATGC
>JADGFI010000101.1 GCA_016743945.1 Desulfobacteraceae bacterium | reverse complement strand
ATGCAGGAAGCCTTCAGGTGAATACCAGTGCGGTGGAATTGTCTAAGCTGGCTGAAAATCTCAACGAAATGGTCAGCAGGTTTAAGCTGAAGTAAAAATTGAAGGCCTTCCGGCTGAAATAGCCGGGAGGCTGTCTAAAATTCAAGCAATAAGTCCAATGACTGAAACGAGTTTTACAATACCTAAAAATGAAGATGCAAATGAGAGGACAAACGCCTCCATAAGAGTAAAATAGAGTTGGATTCAAAAACGTGGAGTTTTTTTGAATATTGATGAGGCTGAATTGCCAGGCAGGTTCGGTCTGAATGGTTTTAATCAATTATCAGCCAAAGGACGCTTTTAGCTAAGAAAAAGTGCAATGAAAAATCTAATAGAGGATATTGAATTATCAACTTTTTATGTGGGCACTACCCTTTGCGGCATCAATATTCTGGATATATAGGAAATCAACAAAAACTTTGACATCACTTCTGTCCCTCATTCATCAGACTATGTCAAAGGGATCTTAAACTTAAGGGGCAGAATTATTACCATCATTAATTTCAGGGTATACTTTGGCTGAACGCTATTATCTTTTGGTGCCAGTTCAGTTCAAACTGGCACCAGAATCTTAATGCTTTGAAATATTTTTTTTTCATACTCTATTTTTATGGGTGTTTCAACTCCACGGTTAAACTGATTCTTGTAACCAATGAGAATTTTCTTACAATGAGTTCCAATGGCATTATGCAACATCCCTTTATAAGATTCATACATTGATACCGGCGCAATAAAGAAACCATCATCGTTGTGGATTTGAGTCATATTTTCTTTGGTAATGAGTTTTGAATTTGCTACATATAAAAAAAATTTGATAACCTAATAAGTCAATCATATTCTGCCATTTTCAACATAGGTGTCAACATCGGCGGTGTTATCGCTACTGACTTTGCTATATATATATATCTTATATGGCTGAAATCATTATGTTTATTGAAAATGCCAAAGTTTATTTGTATTTGCAATTATTACAAGTACTTAGGGAAAAATAACCGTGAATACCGCCCTGATATAGTATATTTTTATTGATTTCATTTGATTATTGCTGTTTTTGTGCTATTTCCTAATCCGTAAATTTACTATTTGAACAAGCGAAATGTGAGATATATTTGAAAAAATAATTTTAAATTAAGGAAGGGAAAAATGAGACAAAGATCACTAAAATTCAAACTCATCGTCGGGGGCGTTCTGGCTGCCATTGTCCCCTTAATGGTTGTCGGGCTTTTTGCAATCAGAAAATCATCAACGGTAGTTAATTTGCTTGCAAAGGGACAGGTCCAGATGGTTGCTCAAAACATGTCCGCCATGGTGGATCGGCACATGACCCAGGAAGTCAAGTTTGCAAAGGGGCTGGCTGTTAATCCTCTCATAAAGGATGCTGCCGCTCAAGTGGCCCAGGTTGGGGCGGACAACGCCATGGTTAAATTAAAGGCCCTGGACAGTTTTTTGGGAAATGCCTTTAATGAAGTTGGAAAAGATTATAATCTTTTCTTTGTTACGGATGCCCAAGGAACCTTCATATCCGACAGCAAGGGTGGCGGATATCGAACAAAAAAATTATCTGCAAAAGACAAGGGTTATTTTTCTTTAGTTCAAAAAAGCGGAACCGTTGTCATTGGCTCTCCAGGGATAGCCAAGACGACAGGGCTCCCCATTACCGTGGTGGCTGTACCGCTCAAAACTGCTTCCGGTAAGTTTATAGGAATGTTCGGGATATCGGTTAAACTGGATACCTTGTCAAAGGAAATTTCCCAGGTAAAATTGGGTACAACCGGTTACCCCTTTATGGTAGACAAAAAAGGGCTGATCATGGCCCATCCCAACCAGGACGATATCCTCAAAGTGAACATTACAAAACTCAATGGTATGGAATCGATTGCGGCTGATATGCTGGCTCAAAAATCCGGTGTGGACACCTATACCTTTAAAGGGGTTGATAAAATCGCCAGTTTTGCACCGGTTCCCGTAACCGGCTGGAGCATTTGTGTGAACCAGGATGAGGCTGAATTTATGGCGCCGGTTGTCAAGATTCGAAATATGGTTCTTCTGGTCGGCGTTATTTTCCTGGTTATTACTCTTTGGGCTGTTCTCTGGTTTGTCCGGGACATCATGGCCCAGCTGGGGCAGGATCCTTCCGAAATTGCCAGGATCGCTGACAGTATTGCCCGAGGAGATCTTACCGTCGAGTTCAATTCAGATGGTAAGAAAATCACCGGTGTTTATGGCAATATGCGAGAGATGGCACAAAATCTGACCCGTATGTTCACGGATATTACAGGGGGTGTCCAGACCCTGACATCTTCCTCCACAGAACTTTCTGCCATTTCACAACAGATGGCGTCAGGGTCTGAGCAATCTTCTCAAAAGGCAAATAATGTGGCCACGGCGGCCGAAGAAATGGCGACCAGTATGAACAGTGTGGCGGCTGCCACGGAACAGACCACTGCCAGTCTTCAGGTGATTGTTGCGGCAGCAGAAGAGATGTCAGTTACCATTAATGAAATTGCAAAAAATACGGAAAAAGGAAGCCAGACAACCTCTGCGGCAGTTAACAAAGCCGAACATATTTCTAGAAAAGTGGATGATCTGGGCAAGGCTGCCTCGGAAATCTCCAAGGTCACAGAAACCATTTCAGATATTTCTGAACAGACGAACCTGCTGGCGCTCAACGCCACCATAGAGGCGGCAAGAGCGGGTGAGGCGGGCAA
>JADGFI010000100.1 GCA_016743945.1 Desulfobacteraceae bacterium | reverse complement strand
TTCTTGCGATACCCTTGCTTTAAATGACTGAACCAACGCCCCAAGACCCTTGACATCAGGGCATTACAAAGCCATTGATCTAATTTCAGTTTTCCCCAAAAAAACAGGATTCCAATCCGGTACAAAACCCAAATCCGCAACAAAACACCCGCCCGGGGACCTGTTTCTTTCGTCCTTTTTTTGAAAATAAGTCAAAAAAAAAGGGGACGCCCATAAAATTATAACTTTCTCTTGGGAAACTTCCGGGTAGAGGCGTCGGTTCCCCGACGCCTCCCCCGCAGATCCGTACGTGCAGAATTCCCGCATACGGTTCCTCGATTCCAGCTCTTTTGACCAAGCTGGAAACCAAACAGGTTCCCCCGTTTGGCGCATAACTTTGCTGCCCTTCAGACTTTCAGAAATTATGGATTATCCGTGGCTTTGGCAATGGAAACCGTGTCGTGAGATGTTCATATTTCATCTTCCCCTTATGACATCTCTGGGACAACCAGTACTTCCAGGCTCTTATAGTATAATAGTATACCCTTGCAATTGCTTCAAAATTGCCAATCACGCTAAAATACTGATAGTAACCCCTTAATTTGCTGGTCAAGGTCTCGTGTTGATACTGTAAAGATTTATGCCGATTTTTCTTGCACCAGCTCCATATCATTTTGCCAAAACGGGCAAGACGTTTGTGTGCTGTCTTCTTTTTGATCACCCAGTAACCCCGGTAAGAAATCGCCCGGTAGAAGGTGAACCCAAGAAAATCAAATGTTCCCGGTTTGTTGTCCTTGTCAACTTTGCGAGTTGGCCGCCCAAAACGTATCAGTTTTGTCTTGTCAGGATGCAACTCCAAACCAAAACGGTCAAACCTCTTTTTCATTGCCTCCAAAGCTCTTTCAGCATCCGAGTCCATTTCAAAACCCGCAGCGTAATCATCCGCAAACCTGATCAGGAAACATCTTCCCTTCATTCTTGGCTGAACTTCCCTAACAAACCAGTCGTCCAGCACATAATGGAGAAAAATGTTGCTAAGGACGGGGGAAATAACCCCTCCCTGGGGGGTACCGGAGTCCGACCGATAAAACCGACCCTCTTCCATCACCCCTGCTTTCAGCCATTTTCCTATCAGGCGAATGATCCCACCATCGTTGACCCGCACTTTAAGAAACTCCCTTAAATGGCTATGGTCAATATTATCGAATAATCCTGTAATGTCTGCACTCACTATCCAGTTCGTGTTATTCTTAATGCAGTTTTCCCGCAATTCCCTTATTGCCATGTGCTGACTATGTCCAGAGCGAAAGCCGTGGGAGAAGTCGTAGAAGTCCGATTCATAAATCGCGCTCAGTATCATTTCCACAGCTTTCTGGACTATCTTGTCCTCAAAAGCCGGGATACCGATCGGTCTTTGTTTACCGTTCTCCTTTTCTATCCAAATCCGCTTTACAGGTGTTGCAACGTACTGACCTCTGCGCAGTCGTTGATGTAGATTATAGAGGTTTTGATCCAGGTCAACGGCATACTTTGCCGCCGTAACCTTGTCCACACCTGCCGCTCCACCTTTCTTTATTTTTCTGAATGCTTCCCGTAACAATGACAGGTCGACCCTGTGTGCCAGGGAGGTGAAACACATTCCTGGATTCTTCTTTGCCAACATGGCTATTCTGTTCAATGACGCTTCACCCACTAACATTGGCGGTTTACCGTCATCTTCAGATATGGGTCTTACACTATTGGCTGTGTGAATAGCCTGTTTCACACTTGTACGATTTTCCGTTGATATGGTTTGTGATCTCAGAGTATCTCCCATAGTTCCTTCCATACAAAACGTTATGCCCTGCTTCACCTTCCCTACAGTGGGTCGCTTGGACAACACTTCCCCACCTTCTCAATCAACTTAAACGGCTGATCATCGGTACTATGTTCCGCTAAGACTGCCCAAAGTCCGTCACAGGTTTGTTCGCTATTCGCTTTCCGCCCCTGCTACCTTGCTTATTCACCTTGTTTGTGTTTCCGGAGACCATCTCGAAAATGCCCCCGGACTTGTTCAAGGGAGGTGAATGGGGTCCCTTGGACACCGGGAATTTTGGCTTCAGATATTCCTGTATCTGATGATATACAAGGAGACTGTGGGCTCTCTCAAGTTCCCGAGCTACCCCTTTGAATACATGCCCTGGTCTCAGACTACGGTGGTGTCCACTGCACTTGTCCTGGCGCACAGGGAACTGCTGCCTTCCATTATTATAAGAATGTCGGCTTTTCCATCTCTCCCTTCCAGGGAAAGAGTTTATCCAATGACCACAATTCCATAATTTTCGAAGCTCAATACAGGGCCTGCATTCTCGATCATGTCCGGCTCAGGACTCCCGTTACCGGGTTTACCCTCGGACTTTTCTACTGACCTGCTGACTAGGCTTTGGTCAGGCGGGACTTGCACCCACTGGGTAACATTAACAAATTTCCTGGAGTTCACTTACTCCTTTCCCGATGCTTCGGATTTATCTTGACGCAATATAATTTTATGGGCGTCCCCAATAATCCTTTTATTGGTTAAACATCAGACATAGCCTGTGCCTTTTTGGATGATCTCGTTTGCAATCAAAATCCTGCGAACTTCCGAGGTGCCAGCCCCGATCTCCATGAGTTTGGCATCCCGGTAGAACCGGTTTATCGGGGTATCGGTGATGTACCCGTAGCCGCCGTGGATCTGAAGGGATTCGTTTACCGCCCTGCTTGACGATTCAGCCGCAAATAAAACCGCCGCCGCTGCCAGCCGATGGAGCTC